>CALODV010000001.1:0-14894 GCA_942492065.1 Cloacimonadales bacterium (SeqCode)
GATAATCCGGCAATACCTTACTTATATCGGCGGAAGTGCCGCTTGTCATCATTAATCCATAAATGGAAGATCCTTAGAATCGATGATATCACATTTGTTTATAGCTCCGCTTAAAATAGCTTGATAACAGAATTTGTTTACTTGCCGACTGATCCCTTCGGAGCGATTGAAGATCTCGCTTTTTGCTGAATCGGAAAAGATAGAATTATCTCTTCCGGCAATTTTAAGGGAATGGTCAATATATCCACAGGTCTCTTCAAGCCCCATACCTTTTAGATGTACATTGAGTTTAATTCTTTGTCTGAGTGATTCAAACTGACAGAAGCTAATGGTTTCCCGCAGTTCCGGTTGGCCGGCAAGAATGAAACAGATCCGGCTGGCAGAATCCTGATTAAAGTTAACCATCGCCTTGATGGAAAGAAGTGCTTCTTCGGACATGTCCTGAGCATCATCTATGATCACCACAGGTTTTTTTGTAGCTTCAGCAATCGTCTTGAAATAGAGGGTTTTCACCTTTATCCGTGATCGGGGAGCCTCAATCTTCATCTCTTGCAGGACGAATTTGTAAAGCTCTACCTGGTTCATATTGTTCCCCTGTAGATAAATAGGAATGTAACTATTCGGGTCAATCTTAGCTGTAAAAGTTCTTAATGTAACTGATTTTCCACTACCCACAGGTCCGGTCAGGAGGATAATGTCTTCATCAGCGATTCCTAGTTTCAGCATGGCTGATGTATCAGCGATCTGATTTGTAGAAAAGATATTCTCCACAGCCACATCCTTCCCGAAGGGCATGTGCTTCAATCCGTAATAATCCAGTACTATTTTCATTTTCATTCATCTCCTATCAGTTGTGAAAAAGCCGGGACGGCTTGAGTCTTCTGTTCTTGAATATGCATTTCCCGGAGCTTTTTGAAATAGGCCGAACTCTCGGCACTCACTTGTTTCTGCGGTTTGGCTGTTTCCTCAGGAATCTTTTCATCTTTAAGGACATTCAACTTAGCTGCAGAAAGTGTTTCCTTGAGGATCTGATTTTCAAAGTAGTAAATCTGTTTTAGATCAAAAGGATCATAGCGGACTTCAATAACACTGCCATGGGAAGCAGATTTGACGGTGTATTCGTTGCTTTTCAATTTAACCCGCCCATATTTGGTGATTGTCCTGTTTTCCCTGACAAGAAACATATTATAGAACGCTTTGAGATCGCTTATCCTTTTGTGTGACTCGGGAAGACCTTCTGAGAATCTCAAAGAAGGGGCTTCTCCTGTTGATGAATGATACCGTTTGTTATAATCCATATCGATCCATGCATGAAGGGCGGAGTTCAGCTCATCAAGAGTCTGAAAACCCGCTTTCTGTGCTTCTTCCTGAAAATCCCGTTTTATAGTTTTCATGATGGCTTCTATCTTGCCCTTGCAGAAAGCCTGATAGGGTTTGTGGTGAATTTTCTTGATTTTCAAGTCGCTCAGGACAACGGCGAACTGTCTGGCGATGTATACGCTTCCGTTATCGAGATAAATCTTTTCGGGAATACCGTGACGAAGCACCATGTCCTTGAAGGAGTCCTCCATGCGCGGCAGTTTTTCATCATAATAATATTTAGCCGAGAGAATCTTTCTGGAATAATCGTCTACCCAGCCGAACAAGTAGGTTTTTCTTATTTTTCCGTCCTTTCCCTCCAGCCATATTCCATCCCGTGCATCTCCCTGAACAAGCGCCATGGAGTGGGGAGCCTGAAACTGATGATAGGATTTACGCCCGTTTTCCCGCAACATCCGGTATCTCTGCTGCTGGGAAAAACCGTTCTCAACAAGGAAACGGTATATCGTTCGATCTGAAATACTTGCGATCACAGGCGCTAATTCTTCATCCTGTGAGATAAGTCGTCTTAATCGAGGAACCGTTCTGGTCGGTATCTCATGAATCAGATCAGTGATTTTCTTTCGAAGCCTCGGGTCCTCTATTCTCATGTTTTTTTCCCGATTCCTGTAGAACAGGAGGGCATCGGCTCCCTTTTCCCTGTATTTCTTCATGTAGTTTCGTATTGTCCTGTCTGTCACATTGTAAAACCGGCAATAATCCTGGCGAACCTCTTTTTTGGTAAGTTCATCTATCCCCTCATCGGTCAGAGTCTCCACCAGAGCCAGTCGTCTCTGAAAGTCTTCAAACGTATTTTCCGGGATTTCCTGTAAATCTGCTCTCATAATCTATCCAAATACCTCCGTAATCAACGATGTTTAACTTGTATCAGGAATTATGCTGAGATCAGAGGCATAAGTAGTTGGTATCTTCTTCGGCCAATGAGAACCGAGAATGGAAAAATCCCGACATTGAAGGATATACCCTGTGCCGCCGTGGATGTGGATAAGTAAAAGGTTATACTTGTCAACCAGAGTTCTGAAGGTTGAGAGTATATGTGTTTCTGGAGTGAAATGACATGAGTTGAATTTTGTCGAAAAGCGAGTTAGTTCTTTCGCTAAAGAAACACAGGCTTTTTTAATTGTCTGATACCCCCATCGTAAATACTTTCTCGCTGTCCTGATATCAATGCAGCCCAGAATAGTGCAGACTTTTTCAAGATCCAAAAGTTCCAAGTCTTCTTCCACTGATTTCAACACTAAATCCGATCTGATAACTCTACCTGGTAAAAGGAAATCCGGTAAAAGCCTTTTTGTGTATTGTTTTCCCAACGCTTTTGCTTTCTTGCATAAAATCGTAATAATTATGATTTTAGAATTCTTTCCTGTAGCAGGATTGCGATAATTCCTTTCGGGATATAAATGGATTCTAAGGGGATGAATTTCACCGCAGAGAGTACAGGGTAAAACAGCATATTTATCAATTTGAGCTGATATGAAATCTTGTAAAGAATAGTCTATTTTGATACCATCTAAGCCTTGTTTTATTGATGAAGAAGATACCGTAATCTATTGGTGTAGAGGTATCTTCTTCTCTTTTTCTGTCAACGACAGGAACACAATCAGTCATCGAATGGTAATCTATTCTGTTAGGTTTGGGAATACAGCGGAAAGGTTAGCTGGCGGGGAATCCCCCATTATTTCTATTAAAAATAGAAGGATATGCAATTACGTTATCCTCAAAAGGGTTAGATTTTTCTAATTTAATAACATGGCATAGATTAAAGTTTTGATTTATTAATTTTCGTAAAATTTTTCCATAACTATTGTTAAACCATCTGTCAGCACAAAAAAATGATAAAACACCATCTTGTTTTAAATACTTCAATGATTTCTCAATAAAAGGATATAGATATCTGAACACTGAAAATCGTAAAATATAATGAAGAATACATTTCACGTTTATCTACAGGTATATTATCGTATCTAACATATGGAGGATTTCCAATAATTAAATCAGCCTTTGGAATATCACATAGCAAATAATCATCATTGATGATATTTACATACTTTACACTATCTTTATTCTTCAAAATTGATTCTATGTTTTTCTCAATATTTTTTAATGCCGAGTTATCAATATCATATGCATAGATTTTACTTAATGCATTATTTAATTTTTGAATATCAGATAAACACTCGAGTTGTATTTTTTCGATAACAGGAATAATAAACGCACCATTTCCTGCAGCAGGATCAATAATTGTTTTACCATTTATAATTTCATTTTGAATCGATAGTTCAATGATAAAATTCACTACAGATCGTTTTGTATAAACCTTACCATGAGGCTTTCCATTGCCTCTATCACCATAAATCATTTAAATTCATCCAACCTGAATAAAAGATTGGAAATGAAAGATTTTAAAAATGTATCAATATTAGTCTCAAATGAATGACACCCGTAGCTGAGATGATTTGGTCCATAAAACAGAAGCCGCGTTATATAGTCTTTTGGACATTAATCTTTCTTGCAAAAGATATCATATCTTTGAAGATAAGAGGATTCTTTTGATCTTCCAACTGAAGTTCTCTGGTATTCCAAAAAAGAGTTACTGCATGTGATATCTTTTCTCTGTATTTTGAAATATCTATATCCACTAAAAGTAATAACCCCTGCATTAAATATTCATAAACCTGAATTATACCCCTTCATGAAGTAAAAGTATAGACTCCGTCACCTTCAAAATTAAGAGCTCAAAACTGATATAAATATAATCTTGCTTTAAGTAGCCCAGAAAAGTCTGAACTATTGAATCAAATACTTTTACTTCTTAACACATGCCATCCCAGGCCATACCGGCAGACCCGCTAGATTATTTGTTTCCCAATTATGCAGCTGTTCTGTATTTGTCATACTGTTTTCGTAATCTGGTGTTCCTCAGAAAGAATCATCAACGCTCTTTGATTCTTTCATTTCACGTTTCAACCCATTCTCATAATCTTCATTTTCCTCCAATCCTCCTCCCGGAAACCACCAATATTGTTCATCATTCTTGTTACAATGTTTAAACAGTATTAGTAGATTCCTTTTGTTCAGGATAAATCCTTTCTGCTTCATGTACTTACTTCTTTTTATTAAGGAAGTTGGACAAGCTTTTCTTCAATTACCTGGTTGAAATGCTTATCAATTCTCTCCATATGGTGTGGCTCTTTTCGGTGGTTCTTTGGGGTTTTATTCGCACACTTTGTACAATTTGTCTAATCTATCCATGATTCCCTCTCATATTATTTTTATTCCTTTTTTATTTACACACATATTTAAAATCATCACTGAATTGATAAAATCCTTGCCGGATTTTTTATTGTCAGTAGATTGATATCTTCTTCTGATATACCTTTCAACTTCATCTTTGGAATAACGACATCCGGTATATGGATAATCCCCGGCCGCATATGTGCCATCAAATCAACTGTAAGTGAATCATGTGATAATAGAATCTGCTTTGCGAATCCCATTTTGATAAGATCGGAAATCTGATCAATACGACCGTCATCACCCAGGTTTTCAGCAAAACAAGGAAGAGCATCTTTTGGAACAGCAAAAGTATCATATGATTTTAATTCCCCAAATATCTTACAACTTTTAGTCTGATATACCCGAAATATTTCTGTGTAAGAAGATAATAGAGAGGGGAAATAAACCGGGAGCAGCGTAATTGGTTGGCGCCTTTTACTGCTCCCGATAAATTAAAATAATACTACTGAATATTTCGGAAAAAAATTATCAAAACTTTATAGTATCCTTCTGTTTCTCGACCTTTCGTTGTCCGGTCTGCGGAGTCGAGGTGAAGTATCATGCCTCATACGATAAGAAGTTTTATGAGGAAGTACTGGCTATCCACAGGGTGAGGTGTCAGAACCCTGATTGTGACGGTACCCATGCAATTATTCCGTCCTTTTCAGTTCCATGTTGCTCCTTCGGGACAAGGGAGCTGAATCAGTTCATAAAAAACAGGGCGGATGGTAAATCTGTTGATGAGTCGGGACAATGTTTCATCGACAAGGGTATGTGTGCTGATTTTCCCGAGTCTATCAACAAACGCCTTTCAAAGTACAGTTCCAGAATGAATACCATTTTTCCGAACAAGGAATGGTCTTCCAGCTCTTATGCCGATTTTATCATGAGAATATCTTCGGATAAAGAAAATCCTGTCTTGGATATCAACACAAGATGCCTCTCTAAAGGATTCAACCCGGTACTTTTCTCCCGGATAAATATTCTCATGCTTCCAAAAAATAAATCAGGTTCATCATTTTCACACGATCCTCCCTTCTGGCCTCTTCCGGGTAACGGATAGATTGGATTCATATAACTATCCGGAGGAAAATAGATGGATTTAGAACAAAGAGAACGACTCAGACAACAGATTGCCGATTTCCGCTTCTCGGTTGTGGCCGAACTATGTAATCCCTACCTTTCAGACACCGAAAGAAGGGCCTTGATTACTCAAAAAGCTGATATGGTATATAACATCCCGGGGTCAAAAAAGACAAAGATATCCCCGGAGACAATCAGGGTCTGGTGTATAAAATACAGTCGCGGTGGTAAAGAAGGACTTCTTCCAAAACAGAGGGAAGACAGGGGCCGGCCCCGATCCTTTTCCGACAGCGAAGCAGAAGCGATTACTGCTCTTCTTGAAAAGAGGCCAGAGCTGACAGCTGCAGCTGTGATAAAATTATTGACTTCAGAGGGTGTCGTGACATCGAATATCAGTTCCTCTGCTATCTCACGCTTTGTCACAGCCAACAATCTTACAGGAAAACAGAGAAGAAAAACCTCTGAAGACAGGGACAGAAGGCGGTTTGCTTTTGAAATCCCCCTCGAATGTGTCCAGTCAGATGCAATGCACGGCTTTGCAGTTCCAGACAGAAAGGGGCGAAAAAGGAAAGCTATCCTCCTTGCCTTTATCGATGATGCTACAAGGCGTGTTCTTTACGCACGGTTTGAGTTCAGCGAAAAATCACTTCTTTTCGAGGACGGAATCAAACACATCCTGAAGGCGCACGGAAGAATCGGCAGGCTCTACACCGATAACGGCAGCACCTTTGTCTCCAACCAGACAAAGCGGATTCTCGACAGTCTGGGGCTTTTAATGATCCATTCAAGACCCTATAAACCCCAGGGACGGGGCAAGGTTGAGCGTTTTTTCAGAACTGTCAGACAGTCTTTTTTACGGCTTCTGAACGAGGATGAAATAAAGAGCCTTGAGCATCTAAACCACCTCTTTACCACATGGCTTGAAACCGAATATCACAGAAAAATTCACTCATCTCTTGGGATAACACCCATGGAAGCATGGTTGTCAAAATGCGATATGGTAAAACGGGTGGACCCATTTATCGATATCGATGAGGCCTTTCTGCACCGTACTACAAGAAAGGTCTACAAGGATTCTATAGTTTCTGTAAACGGAACGGCCTTTGAAGTTCCGCCGATACTCATCGGGAAAAAGGTCGAGATCATCTACGATCCCCATCCGCCTCTCAGAAAAATATTCGTAAGATCCGACGGTAAAGACTTCGGTGAGGCACGGCCCGTGGATCTTTATGCCAACACAAAAGTGAAACGAAACGGTGATTTCAGGTGTGAAATCGAACCTGCAGATAACAACATCAAAAGCGCAGCAGGAGGATTACTATGAACCAGAAAGAGATACTCTCAGCCTTTAATCTTGAATCTCATCCCTTTGACAAAGAGATAAAAACAGATTCCCTTTTGAATCTTCCGACCATAGAGAAAGCCTCCAAGGAGCTTGATCTTCTGATTGAAACCAAAGGAATCGGACTTCTTACAGGACCTTCTGGATGCGGGAAATCATCCCTCATCAGACGGACAAGCTCCAGGTTCAACCCCGGCCTCAACAAGGCATTCTACATCAGTCATACATCCCTCGGGACTGCCGAGTTCTACCAGAGCTGTGCAGCTTCCTTCGGTCTCTCCCCCATGGGTCGAAGAAGTACCGTGTTCAGACGTATCAGGGAGTTTCTTCTGAACCTGAATGACCAGCAGCGTATTCATCCGGTGATCTTCATCGATGAAGCCCATGCCCTCTCAAGCGATACCCTGAAAGAGATCAGGATGCTCACCAACTTCGAATATGATTCAAAAAATGCCTGTACAATTGTTCTCTGCGGACACTCTGAGCTGCGGCAGAAACTGAATCTCAATATCTTTTCTTCCCTTGCAAACAGCATCACATACAGTATCAGGCTCGATGCCCTTCCTGCGGAGGAAACATTCAGCTATATCGAAAGCCGGATAAGTGCGTGCGGTGGAAGTCCTTCGCTGTATACTCAGAATGCACTGAAACTAATTCATGATATTTCCGGAGGAATTCTAAGGGTCAGCGGAAACGCGGCGTGGCGAGCGTTGATAAAAGCATTTCAAAACAACTCAGCTCAGGTCGAAAAGGAACATGTTCAGATGGTCGTCGAACGCTAGTATATAGAAGACTTAAAACTCAAACAGCCGGGATGAAATTCCCGGTTTTTTTTGTCTTTTAAACAGTATTCCCGGAATCTGTCAGGCACAAAAACAGAGCGGGATATTTTTGAATTTCAGGCTATATTTTTCCTTGAATAGTGCGGGTAGCAGGTTGTGGATAAAGTGAAAATTAACAAAAGGAAGGTTAATCAACCCCGTCGGATCAATAAACCTCAGAGGATTATTCCCACAATATACATACCAGTTCATTCCGTCACGGATCGGGTCTTCGCTTGTGAACCTTCCTGTATTCTGATCATACCACCGGGCATTGAAATAATAAAGACCGGTTTCCTCGTCTATCTCTTTTCCCGTGTATTTTACATGATTGCTCTGATCTCCGATGTCTCCGGTTTCTGTACCGAAGGGGGTGTAGTCTTCTTTCCAGATAACCTTACCTTCTTCATTCAGAAGCATTACAGTCGATCCAAGGTGGTCTGTTCCGTAGTATTGTTTTACTTCGGAGATTTCTCCCGTCTTATCTTTTTTGTGAACAGCGAAGTGTTTACCGTAAACATATACCTGCTCTTCCAGTACTTTATCTGTCTCTTTGCTGAGGATGTTCCCTGAAAGGTCAAAGCAGTAGACGGTTATTCCGTTTTTGACTGAGTCTGTTTTTACTCTGTAGCCGTTATGATCATAGGTATATGAGGCAATAAGGCTGTAGCTGCCGGTTTCTGTGTTGTATTTTTGTACTGCTTTACTTGGGTTCAGCCCCCTCTCTTCAAAAATCCTTCATCAACATCCGATAATATGCTAATCTGATACTATACTCTTCAAGGAGACCTGAATGCCTGATTTTCATATTTTAGATAACCTTAAACAGAAGCTGGATTCATTCAGGCCGCTTCCTCCGGAAATAGTGAATAATCTTCATGAGGATCTGGTTCTCCGCTGGACATACAATTCAAACGCCATTGAAGGCAACACTCTTACGCTGAAAGAGACAAAGGTAGCTCTTGAAGGGATAGCTGTCGGAGGCAAGACTCTCAGGGAACACTTTGAAGCTATTAATCACAGAGAAGCCATCTATTATGTTGAAGACCTTGTTAAAAAAGAGGAACCCTTGACCGAATGGCAGATAAAATCCATCCATCAACTCATTTTGAAAAACATTGATACCGAACATGCCGGAATTTACAGAGAATCAAATGTGATAATTTCCGGAGCCGACCATACTCCGCCCGATGCACTCCATGTAAAAAGCGAGATGGAGAACTTTATCAAGTGGTACAATACCGTGGCATCTGCCCTTCATCCTGTTGAACGTGCTGCAAGAGTTCATGCAGATTTCGTTAAAATCCATCCCTTCACAGACGGAAACGGAAGGACCTCCAGATTACTGATGAACCTTGAGCTTATGAAAGACGGATTTCCTCCAGCTGTTCTGCCGGTAGGAAAACGTCTGGAATATTATGAAGCTCTCGATACTGCCCACGCAAAAAACGATTATGAGCCGTTTCTTTCTCTGTAATCTGATGTCGTCACGGACGCATTCAAACCCTACTGGTATGCCCTGGGTGTGAAAGAATAATCAGGATTATAGTTGTAAAAAAACAAAACTCAAACACTTTTCAATCAATCCTCCCCAAGTTTTACCCACTTGGGGATCCCAATAAGTAAAAATACATTACTTTACTTGATTTTATCACAATAATAAGGTATTTATATAGATATATGCATTTTTATTGCATTAATACCGACCAAAACTAAATAAAGGTAAAAAGAAGGGGTATCATGCTTCTTGAATTCAGTTTCAAAAATTATCGATCATTTCGTGATGAAGTCACTTTTTCAATGATTGCAGATCAAAACGCTGTAAGAACAAATAAAGAAAATTACTTACTCAAAGGTGATACCCCTATACTTAGAACCAGTGTTATTTATGGCCCAAATGCAGGGGGAAAATCTAATTTCGCAATGGCATATTACTACATGCTGTTGAAAATCAGAAATTCCTTTGGACAGAATGAGTTCGGAAGAGACATTCAGCTTCAACCATTCTGTCTTGAGGATGCATTTACAACAAAACCATCTATGTTTGAAATAGCTCTTACCTTGGAGGATGACGACACATCTATATTTACATTTGGTTTTGAGCAGCTTGAAAGCAAAATAACGAAAGAGTGGTTATTCATTAAAAAAATAAAAACAAAAAAGGCAACAATATACTCTCGTTCTGAAAATTCCATTTACGGCGGAGACGCACTCCCAAATAAGGATGTTATCAAAATAATAGCAAAGCAAGATCTTTTACGAGACGACACTCTTCTATTCTCACTTCTTGATTCATTAAATAATCCGCTTGTAAAGAAAATCAATGAACAATTTTTTCAAAAGAATATTGCAGCCAGTGCATTATTCTTACAAAAGAACGAATTGGTTCCACAATCAGTACTAAAGGATTCGGCACTAAAAAAAGCATACCTGTATCTCTTAAAAAAAGCTGATACAGGTATAGAAGATTTCAGGGTAAAACCTGATTCAGAATCAAATAGCATGGAAATCCAAACAGCTCATACAGTTTTAAATAACGACGGAAACTCCCGTCTGGATTATTTTGATTTTAAAATAATGGAATCAAGAGGAACTCAGAAGGTGTTTAACTTACTTGGAACAATTCTCTCGACCCTGAAAACAGGTGGAGTCCTATTAATAGATGAAATAGATACTCAACTACATCCTCATCTTACGAGATTACTGTTTAATTTATTTTTGGACAGCAGTATAAATCTGAGAAATGCCCAGTTAATTGCAATAAGTCATGAAGAAGCTTTGCTCAACCATCCCCAGATTCGTAAAGATCAAGTATGGTTTGTTGAAAAAGATAGTGAACTTTCCAGTCAGTTATATTCTCTTGTAGATTTTGTTGATGAACGAAGTGTTCATGTTTTTGGAAAACGCTATCTTTCCGGTCAATATGGAGCTGTTCCCGAAATTGGAGATACCCCTCTTTTAACAAATCTTCTTTTTGGAGAAGAAAACGAATGAAACGAAGCCCTTCTTCAAAAAGATACAGACAAAATAGAATACTTATTCTTTGCCAGGGAAAAACTGAGGAAATATATTTTAAATCATTCCCAAAGGCTCAAGCACCTGAAGAGTGGCACATACATATTCAAGTAAAATCAAATAATCTGAAGTGGCAGGTTTGGCCTACTTCTTTTTGCTCATTTTCTTTCTCATAGACTCTCCATTCAGTTCGATTCTAAGAGAGCCGTATACAATTCTGTCCATAATTGCATCTGCAATTGTGGAGTCTCCAATAAGGGAATGCCATGAAGCTACAGGAAGTTGTGAAAGAAAGATTGTTGATTTACGGCCATGGCGATCTTCAAGAATATCCAGCATTGCAAGCCTCCCTTTTTCATCGAAAGGACTCAGTCCAAAGTCCTCAAGAATCAGTACATCTGTCTTTTGAATCTTTGCCAATCGTTTCAGGTAAGTTCCGTCTTTTCTCGATTCAGAAAGCGATCCTAATAATCGTCCCGTAAGTTGATAATAAACTTTATACCCATTATCACAAGCAAGGTTTCCAAGGGCGCTACCAATAAAACTTTTTCCGATACCTGTCGGTCCGGTGATAATAATATCAGTGTGAGTGTTAATCCAGCTGCAGTCTGATAATCGCAGCATTTGATTCTTATCAAGATTACGATTTTCTGAAAAATCAATTTCTTCAAAAGCCGCATCATATCGAAAATTGGCTGCTATTCTGAGTCTTTCTCTCTTTCGTAAATGTCGGTCATCCCACTCAGTATCGATTAGATGAGCCAGCAGCTCATCGAGGGTAAACTTTTGATTCATTCCTGTTTCAAGTGTTGTCTTGAAAGCCCGGGCCATACCGTGCATTCTCATTTCCTGCATTTTTGTTATGGTAGCCTGATTGATATTCATAGTTTTCTGATTCTCCTAGTTGTAATATTGTTCTCCACGTACATTTTCATGAAGAGGCGGAAGTAAGGTTCTCTGGGGCTGTTCTTCTTCATTTTGATATTGATTTTTGATTATCTTTATCTGGTCACTGATAAATCCATAACTGATTTGTTGTGAATTCCATGCTACTCGACAGGCCATATTAAGGATATCTCTTCCATGTTTCTGTGCATGATTCAGAATACCAAGACATGATTTGTATGCCTGCTCAGGGTGAGGTTTTGAATCAAGAATATATGAAATGGCCTGATGAGTTTCTGATCCTATTTTCATCGCCCATGTCCTAAGCTTCTCCGGATTCCAGTTTTCATCAAACCGATGCTGCCGGGGCATATGATCTCTATAGGTGGAATATCTATTGTTTTTTCGATCTCTTTTATGAATCGCTACTCTTATATTATCGTGAAAGATTGAGACATTTCTTTCATCATAAATGAGCTTAACTCTTTTACCTCTAAGAGAATATGGAACACTGTAATAATGCCGGTCAGCTTTCAGCTCAACATGGTAATTAAACTGAACCAGAGTATTCGGCTGTGTGTATTTAAGTGGATAGGGAGAAATCGGCAGAGGTTTTAATATATCCTTTTCGGTTGCTTCAAAAAGTTCTCTTCTGGAAACTGTCATCTTTGATAGTTTTCGGTTATTATGATCATCGAGCCGGATCTTGATTGCCTCATTCAGCTCTTGGAGGCTGTAGAACTCTTGATTGCGAAGTGGTGCAAACACCCGCTGATAGATGATTTTTACAGCGTTTTCAACATGAGCTTTATCCTTTGGCTTTCTTGCTCTTGCAGGAATAACGGCTGTTTGGTAGTACTCGGCAAAGTCGGCGAACAGTGGATTAAGATCCGGCTCATAATAATTTGCCTTTATAACACCGGATTTCAAATTATCCGGAACAATTACAGCTGGGCAGCCTCCAAAATAACGCAATGCCCGTTCGTTTGACCGGACAAAATCTTCCTGTTTCTGGCTTTCAGATGCTTCTGCATAGGTAAGCTGACTAGCGGGCAGTATAGCAACAAAAACTTCTACAGTTCTCTTATTACCGCTTTTTCGATCTGTGATTTCCATTTTCTGTCCGGTGTAGTCCACATACATTTTCTCTCCGGCTTTATGTTCAATATGCATGGAGATCTTTTCATCTTTTTTCCACTGCTGAAAGTGATAACAGAATTGAGTATATTTAAGACCTTCGGGATTTTCCCTCTGATATTCTTCCCATAAAAGTCTCAATGTAACTCCTGTCTTCTTGAGCTCCTTTGCATATTCAGGAAACATATCCTTCAGCTTGTCTGATTTTTTTCGGGGACCTGACGAACAGATCTGGCAGGAGAGTATCTCTTCAATCTCCGTATCTCTCATCTCTTTTATCCGGGAATATGTGAGATCTGTATTGTGTATTTTTTGTATCGTTTCTGAAATTACAGGCCGGCATACATCAAGTGCTTTTGATATTTGACGCTGACTTAAACCTGATTCTGTGAGCCTGATAATTTCTCTGATCTTCTTCATACTTGTCCTCTTTTTAGGCAATATCTTTTCCTCCTGAATAATGTTTTATCAGGAGCAATAATGCCCATATTTTGAGGTTAATTTGAAGAGAAAAATGATTCCGGAAATTACCTAAAAAGTGGCAGGTTTATTCCGGATTGGGTGGCAGGAATAATCCGGATTACCCGGCAGGTTAAAACCGGATTCGGTGGCAGGATTGTTCATTCAAGATTTCACAGGCTATACAGTTGTCCTTCATATATTATCCTTTTTGTTTTTTCTTTATTGATATCGGTGTTTTACTGATGAGTAATGTAACAGGTTTATTGTGATTTTTGAAGAGAGACTAAGAAGAAAGATTGAGGTAAAAAAGATAGGATTATTGAACAGCTGATGTAAGCACTTGTCGGCATCCCCGTGAAGTATTTGCAGATCCCCTGACAGACAGAACCGCCGCCGTGATGGTAAGCGCAGCAGATATCCAGTTTTTTACTTGTTTAATGTCGACTTATAAACAAAGAAACGCCCCATTTGGACGTTTCTTATCAGCAAAATGTAATAGACTTAATATTTGATAAATTTCTCTCCGGGTACACCGCAAATAGAACATTTGTCCGGAACAAATTTTTCTATATTTCCGCAGACAGGGCACAGATAATAAAAAACCTCTTCCTGGTTATTCAGATTATCCATGGCTTCCTGATACAAGCCGGCATGAACTTCTTCTGCTTTCATTGCAAAGGTAAAAGTTCTAACCGCGGCATTATTGCCTTCTGCTTTCGCCTGTTCTACAAAGGGAGGATACATCTCTTTGTATTCGTGAGTTTCTCCTTCTACTCCGGATTTCAGATTATCAATAGTAGACCCGATTTTTCCGGCTACTTGAAAATGCTTAAGTGCATGAATTGTCTCTGCATCGGAGGCAGCTTTAAATAACTTAGCTGCATTTAAATGCCCTTCCTGCTCTGCCTTTTTAGCAAATGCAAGATACTTTCTGTTCGCCTGAGCCTCTCCGGCAAAGGCTTCCATTAAATTGTCAGTGGTTTTAGACATGGTCTTCTCCTCCATGGATGAATTAATTCTACTGAGTTTCTGTATAAGTTTTTCGGCAGCATCTTTAGGAAAATCATCAGATTTTTCTGATTCCACCAGATTGTTTAATAAATTCAAGGCTTCTCCGCTCTGAGGCAGCATAAAACCGGCTTCTCTTAAAAGATCTTCAGCCATAATCCGATTCGACATGCCAATAGCCTTGGCCAGCTGTTTTGCCTGAGGTGTTTTTGCTTCCTTTTCAATTTCATAGGCAAGGATTTCCTGCTCTGTCTTGCTTTTCGAGAGAATACCCAGAGCCTTTTTTACCTCACCGGAAGTCTCCTGCTGTAGAGGAAACTCCTCGGGAACTAAAGAAATAGCATGGGAGGGGCAGGCATCAACACATAAACGGCATCCACTCAAACACTTTTCCGCATCAATCTGACCTGTTTCAGTATCCGTCGCGCCTGTGGGGCAGACATAAAGGCACAGGCAGTCTTTTGTACATAACCGGATATTTCTTA
>CALODV010000002.1:0-4248 GCA_942492065.1 Cloacimonadales bacterium (SeqCode)
TTTTTGAAAACTAAGGGGTTTCACAGAAGAAAACTTTATGCCCTCCCACTCTTATTTATCAATCACATGATAAACAAAAGGTAGAAGAGTCAGCTACCATATAGTGTTTGTGTTTAAAACACATTAATTGTTTGCTGCCTCTCAACACTACATAGTTATGTGAGACTTGCCTCTTTTTCTTAAAAGGCTCACTCACCAAAACTCCTGTATGGTACTGGCACCCAAAGTCGGCCCTAACTCAAGGCTTTGTCATATCCATAGGACATTGATTCTGAGGGTACACTGTGCTTGGCTCAGACCTTATACAAGGCCATATTGCCTTCAAGAATAAAACCATTGAGTAATGATCAGATTCTTTCACTTCTCGGTGATATCTCCAAAGACAACCACCCACAGAAGTCTCACCCCCCATGAGACAATAAACTACAGACATGGCATCCCCATCATTTGGTCCCACTTTGAGCATTTCCCATGCCCGCCCTATCAGTCCAGCCAAATTGGTTTCTCTCTGAGTATTCCATCTCTCACATTTAACCACAATATGATAGATATCTTCCTCAACACCACAAACTTTGCAGAGATCACCCTGAAGAACATTCATTCTGAATAATCTCTTCAAAGTAAGTGTGGCTCCAATCCTGGCTCTCAAAAGTTGGGTCACACCAAGAGACAGGTCAGGTCGAAATATATATTGCTTCAGATAATACCTTGTTGATTCTAGTTTATATTTTTCATAAAACTCAAGTGATTTTGACTTATTTCTAAGTTTGAGTTGATTGCATCTTATTACAGATACTCTCTTTGCAACAATCTTATCCATTTCAAGAGTTGGCCTTTCAAACTTGATGACTTCTGGGGCATATTTTCGAATCCATTGTAAAGATCCACTAACCCATGTGTGTTTTCTCACTCTTAATGGGTATTGAACAAGTTTATTAATCTGTATCCTCATTCCAGGAGACTTGACAAATAATCTTGCCCTTCTTGCAGCAGCTTGTGCTTCTATTGGAGGGATATTTAATTCCCACAGAGCTGTGTCAATACATACTGCTCGACTTCCACCTCTGCTTCCAATTATCCATCTCACTCCAATATTCTCAATCTGTTGCAGTCTTGTGCAGGCTCTGCCATTCATTCCCCATATCTCAGCACCAAACAGGAGAATAGAACTTACACATGCCCTCAGTGCCAGGGCTTTTACCTTGATTGGAATGATCTTGTCTGTCAGAAAGTTTTGCATTGAATATAATGCTCTTCTTCCTTTTTCAAATCTCACCTCAAGTTCTTCACTGAGGTCAAGATCATCCCTCACACAAATACCAAGGTATGTATATTTTCTAACAAATGGTAGATATTTACCCTGCAAGTGAACCTTTGCAGCTTCATCTCTAATATGATTTTCCCTTCCAAGATGTTCATCACCTGCTACAACCATGATTCCACATTTTGGAATTCCAAAAGTCATTTCATTTTTCAATGCCCACTCTGATATCCCCTGGATAGACTTTTTCAAGTCATCAAGATTATTAGCACAGATCACAAGGTCATCAGCAAACAAGAATCCAGTGACCTTTATCAACTCATCACTGATCACTTGTCCATCATGAGATGCACATTTCCCTGCAGGCACACTGCAAGGCCATTGAAGGTACTCAATGATATCATTGATGAATATATCAAATAATGCTGGAGACATGACATCACCCTGTCTAACACCCCTCAATATTTGATAGTATTCACTACAACCTCTGACACCAAGAGTT
Source organism: Cloacimonadales bacterium (SeqCode) (assembly GCA_942492065.1). GTDB lineage: Bacteria > Cloacimonadota > Cloacimonadia > Cloacimonadales > JAIOQZ01. The sequence goes on from CALODV010000002.1 coordinate 1,764, forward strand.
GATCCTGAATATATGTACCTGATAAATCTCAGACATTTTCCTCTTATTCCAGTTTTAAATAGCTTTGCAAGGAGAGCTTCTTGTGGAACAGTATCATATGCTTTTCTAATGTCAACAAAGCATAGATATGTTGACTTCCCCACAAGTTTTCTTCTCTGAAGGACTTCAAACAATGCAACCACTTGTCCAATTCCTTCTTGCTTATCTCTAAAACCAGCTTGCTCTTTTGCAAATCTATTCTCTCTTTCCAATGCATCTATAATTCGTCTTATGACAACCTTACAGATGATTTTCAAGATTACTGAAATGAGTGAGATTCCTCTGTAGTTATTCATATCTTCAAGATCATCACCTTTTTTGGGTATGGGGCATACACTGGCTCTCTTCAAGAATTTTGGAATAGTTTCAGGACTATTCCACATCAGTTTCATGATTTCAAATATAACCTTACCCATACTTGTTTGTGGGAGTTTGGCAGTTACTTGATCTCCCATCACTCTGACAATATCGGGTTTCTCTCTTGCCAGAGCTCTTATAGGTCTCTTCTGAATCAACTCATCTTCTTTTTCAATACATATTTTGAACCATTCAGATGGTATTCCATCTTCACCTGGTACCTTACCATTCTTCATGCTCTTGATAGCTTTAATGCACTCCTCCCATGATAATGTCCCATTGATTTCTTCAATTGGCTTCAGGCAGCCTCTTTCATTGCCCATGTCAAATTGTTGCTCTTCCCAGAATGCCTCATTCTGGCTGTGCCCAGTCTCATCTTCTGCCAGTTTCCCAAAAAAATGAACCCATGCATTTGCAATCTTGACTTGTTCTGAAATCAACTCATTGGATTGAGGATCTCTGATTGGTTGTAAAGTGCTTCCAGTATTACCTCTCCCCTTGGACATTATCATTTTTATCCATCTCCAAGCATCTCTGAAGTTATCCTTGTTTTTAAATAGATTCATGGCCTTTTCAATGGTTTTAATCCACCTTCTGTTTCCTGCTTTCTTTCTCACTGCTTTTACCTCTTTGAGCAGCATTGAGCAGGTCTCTTTAGGTTTACCATTTATTCTGGCATTCCTCCACTTCATAATGGCTTTCTTTACCTTCTTTGGTGCCATCCAGCATTTTCTTGCTTTGTCATCACCATTTTTCCTTTCAGGTAAAATTCCACCTTTATGTTCAGCTTCAGCAAGAACCTCTTTTGAAACCTTGATAAACTTCTTCACCTTATTCTTGGTTGATATTTCAGGTTCAGTAACATCCATCAAGAGACTATCCCATTGATTAGATGTTGTAATGATGTTTCTCAGTTTTTTCATAAACTTTGTTCTCATCATCATCCCAGTTGATAGATTGCCATTCTTCTTCACATTTTTCCATCCATCAACCTCATCATCATCAATATTCTTCTTGATAAGTTTCTGAATCTCTAAAACATGAATATTGGCAATCACTGGCCAGTGATCACTCACTCCTGTCCATGTTCTATCAACCCAGGTGCTGACACTATTTGATTGGATCTTATCATTATTTGCAATGATAAGGAAGTGATCAACATCTCTTCCAGTTGGTCGAGTTATTGGTGATCCTCTAATATCACTCAATAAAATTAACTTGTTAATTCTCCTCTTCCAACTTGATAAAACTGCTGATCTTTTGCTATTAAAGTCACCACACACTATAAATGGAAGGTCAGGAAACTTGTCTCTTGTCAGTTGAATTATTCTATAACAATCTTTATTTGCTTGTGCTCGACATGGATTTGTCACAGCTGGAATGTAAACACATGCAATCAAGAGAGCCTTCCAGCACTCTTTATTCACATTAATCCCAGGTTCTCTCTCACCTTTGTTCTTTATCATTACAACCATGATAAATGGAGAGATTGGACCAACATATGATGCCTGAAATCTCTTTCTGACAAGCATAGCAAGACCTCTCTTTCCTTGAGCATCAGTGGATTCAGCCTGAGATTCCAAAGTAGAATACCCAGGGATTCTAATTGGCCATCTTTGAGCAGTAATCAATGTCTCCTGCAAACAAATAATATCACTGTTACTTTCAACTGCCATTTGGTTTATCATTTCTTTCTTTCCAACAGCAGTTGCAATATTCCAACTGGTTACTATGAGATTTGGTTGTGATTGCCTGGTCTTGGGATTGGAGAATAGCTTTGCCCCATCAGCTGATTCTCTGGCCTCAACTCTCATGCTATATGGTCTGTGCATTCTTGCTTTCCATCCATATCTCTTACTAAGTCGATTCAATTTTGCCACAATGTCTAATCCACTGCCAGCTTTACAGAATAGATCTATCCTGAAGATCCCTCCTTGCTGGATGACAAACCTCAACCTCTCATAGTTCACTAACTTCTGGAGTCTCTGTTGGATCAATTTAGCATTCTTACTGATTGGTCCAGCAAACAGAACAACCCAGTCTTTAGCTCTACCAATAATTATCTTGCTCATTAACGTAAATTTCTGTT
>CALODV010000003.1:0-2394 GCA_942492065.1 Cloacimonadales bacterium (SeqCode)
ACCATGAACCACGCAGATCACTGCTGTGGTATGGGTTGCTGCCTCACAACAAACCCATGTGGAGAGATCAAAGAAGTTAACTAAACAAAGAAAGTCATACAAGGGTGCAACTAAATGAAGATGAGAGGCAGGAAAGGTAGGTACGAAACAAGCCATAAAGAAGGCAGAGAGGAGAGATTTAGTGAAGTACCAGGGAGCAAAACGAAAGTATCAATAGTTAGGTAGACAAAGATAGATTATGAATACAAGTACGCCACTGACTGCGACATTGGGCCATAGAAGCCAGAGTCTCTAGCCACCTAGTCGAACTATCACGAGGACCCCAGCCTGGGAGCCTGACGGGACCTACACGGGCCAGTCCACTGGTCAAGGTTTTCATACCTTTTTGCCAAGTCATGGACTATTGACAAGATCTATTGACATCGGGTAGTTTATTTCTTGACTTGACTTATAAGGAGAAAGAAGTAGTATGTAGGCTGAACTGTAAGCCTAGACATTGCGAGAGTAAAGGTACGGTGATGAATATGATAACGTTGCTCAGTTAATAAGGATGCATTTGTTTCCCATTGAGCGTGGAAAGGTAACATATTTATGCATGCCGCCTGACCAACAGCCTATGGCAGTTTCAGATGGAAAGGATTGCAAAAGCCGATCGATTCCAAATGATGGACCATTCGCTGCTGGATGTCAAATTGACATGTATACAATACATGATAATAATAGTGATAACGTTTATTTCTCGAATAAAAGCGAGAGATATGCGTATGGCAACATGCTCAGCCGATCGTAGTCGCATATATATATATATATATATATATATATATATATATATATATATATATATAACATAAGCTGTATATATCTCGGTAAGTGATGATAGTATATTTCTCGACTGAATGCGAGGCGCGTGTGTACGAGCACGATCAATAAGCAATTAGGTAAATGGATTGTTAATAAACAAAGTCATGCAAAAGTTTTAAGAACGATGAACTTAGGTACAGGGAAATGAAATAACTGTGGAAGTTATTGTGTGTTTGTCAAATACGAAGGGTTGCGTAATCAAGGGAGATATGGTGGGTCAATGTCGAGTAGCTATCAGAATGCGACAGTTTGAAAACGAGGGAGATTGTGGTCGTCTGTGATGCTCAAATTCCAGGGAAGCAAGGAGAGACAAGTAACGGTCGTAGTTCAGTTAACAGTTTTTAGGTTATCGTAGCTATTGAAGCAATCGATGGAAGTTAATAAAATCTGGGGGAGACACGACGTTAAATAATCCAAGGGGGTCAAGCAGGAATTCAAAGGGGGTAGCTTGAAATTTTTCTTTTTATTGCGTAATCCGAGGATTGATCCTTTCGAATATTTATAAGCCCGATAAATCAACATCGAGGATGGAATCTGGAATAAAACGTGAAACAAGAACTTTCAGTCTGGGTAGGATCCCAGCTGTTTGCCTATGGCAATATAAAATTGAAAATGTAACGAGTATAAGGATAAAGAGCATTATGGAGCCCTAGGAGCTATAAAGATCGAAGAAATCAAAATGTAAGAATAGGTTTTCGAAGTGAAGAAATCGTGTGCCTACAATGCAGCAGTATAAAATGGTTTACTAAGGTAATATGATTTGGAATACACATAAATTCATATTCATAAACAGAGGACAGTGGGTGCCTTTTCTTGGTTCTAGGTTGCCTTAGGTCACGACCATCATTACCACCATGGTTGCTCTAAGATGTATTTCTCGACGAAATGCATACACATGTGTGCATGAGCACGATCGGTGAACAATCAGGATCATAGAGGATCTCAACATATATGTACCATCAACAAAACGTACGATTGGAAAAGAACGTGTATTTTGATCATGTGATCTTAAGATCACATCAATCCTGAAATTCGAATTCGAATTTCAGGATTGCAAACTGTGGGGAACTCCCCACAGCACCTTAATATACGATCGTAGTAGGGCAAACAGGTGCAATGACGTTGAGGTTTCCATATATATATTGACGAATTCAGTGAAAGCCAGTAGAATTTGAGGAAGCCAAGATGTTGAATATCCCAACAGGAATCACACATGTATGAAGAACAAAACAGTGGGTTGTGATTCATTACTTGGCAAAAAGGTATGCAAACCTGCAAACATGTGGACTGGTGCGTGTTGGCCGATTGTGGTTATATAACAGCAATTTTCGATTGTGCGTCCCTATAGGGACGCTGAATGGAATGATATCATTCAAGACTATGGTTAGTGGTTTAAACTACTTCAGACTTCGACATATTTAACAAACAAAGGTAACGTACGTTATCTTTGGACTCTAGAAACATTTCGAATATTGCATCACATACTGCATGAGCTAAGTTAACTTTTGAATCTTTATGAAAGCAGCTGAAGTT
>CALODV010000004.1:0-25579 GCA_942492065.1 Cloacimonadales bacterium (SeqCode)
TCCATTCAAATGAATGCTTCTTGCTGAAGACACAGCAAACCCCGTCTGACGCTGGCACAATGCCAAAGGTTCGCATCGCCGAGCGGCTTCGCTTTGGTCATGCGATTGAACTCGAATGGGCTGATCCCTCGATTTGCAAACAAAAGGGATCAAAGCAATGGTTGGTTGCAAAAGTGGTTGCATGCGATTACTTTTGCGATTGCTGTCAACAAAAGCGATCGTCATCGGTCTTGACACAAGCCCTTTGACACCGTCCATCAGCGGTCCCGTGCGATTGCTGTCATGCGGTCCCGTGCGGATGCGAGAGCACGGATGCTTGCAACATGCTCACAATTGAGATCTTTGTGACTGTTGCGCTCGCATCCGTTTGCTCGGTTGCTAGCTTTAAACTAATCAATGCAGTTGCATGCTCTTTAAAAGCCCACTAGTCTTTTGTCGTCTTTACTGCGGTGTTGTACTTGCAATTGACTATTCCAAGACGCTTCCTCTGCGCAAAGTTACCATGATTACAAGACAAGCTCAGAAAAACCGCGGCGACGCCGCCCAACCGGAGGTCCAACCCGAAGTTCCAGCTCAAGAACAAGTGCAGGATACTCAACAGGACCACCAACAACAAGACAATGAAACGGAGCAAGAGCATGAAGACATCAAGTTTGCTCTGTCTCCAGCTCAAGCTTGCACCGGGCTCTTTGACATGTCCAGTTCCACAGGCCGGAAACTGCACTACAAGGCCGTTCAACCGGAACCGGAAACCGAGAAATGCGATTGCCAACCGGATGGGCTCAAGGCTCACCTCGATGACTCAGCCGAACACGCCCTGGAACACGGTTGGAACGACGAGATTCACGGTGTCATGCAAATCCCGAAAGATCCGAACGAGCCAACAAAGGATCTCACCAGTGCATTGACGAACTGCGGTGAGGTGACGTTGGAGCAAATTCGGAAGTACGAAGCAACGCACATCTGCACCTCAAGCCGCTGTGCTCAGGACAATTTCATGTTGCATGAGCGCATCATGAACTCCCTCACAAAGGCTGGAAAAGCGAAGGTGCGCATCTGGAAGAAGCAGCATGCTGTCAATGGACGGGTATCTGGCAACCTTCTTCTCAAGGTATTGATCCGTGAAGGTCACTTGGACACGAATGCGACTGCGTCTCAGATCAGGACCCAACTGTCGTCGCTCGACACCTGCATCTCGACGGTCGGAAGCGACATCCTGAAATTCAATGAGCACGTCGACCATCTGATCGAAGGTCTTGCCGCACGTGGACAGAAGACAACGGATCTTGTTGTCAATCTATTCAAGGGTCACGCGGAAGCATCCGACAGCAGTTTCGCACAGTGTGTTGCCCGCAAGCAGGAACCACACGAGGAAGGCGACACTGCTGACGACGATGTCTGCGCTCGCGAGCTCATGAATATGGCCAGCAACAAGCATAAGAATCTAAAGCTCAAGGGCAAATGGAACGCACCCAGCGAGCAAGAAGAAAAGATCCTTACACTTGAAGCCAAGGTCAAGTCGCTTCAGAACAAGGAAAAACGGAATTCTGGAGGCGGTGGAGGTGGCAAAGGAAAGCAGAAGGCCGAGTCGGATTCGAATCCAAAGGATAAGAAAAGGAGGAAGAAGAAGCCCGACTGGCTCGAAAACGACACCCCACCAAAGCACGAACATGTCCATCAAACTCGCCAGTGGAATGGTCGCGATTGCTGCTGGTGCATTGAAGAAACCGGTGGCAAATGCGAGGGTAAATGGCGCACTCATCTGCCTTCAAAATGCGAGGGTAAAGACTACCTGAAGCGCAAGCATGAGCAAACCAAAACCCAAGGCAACAAGTCTGGTGGATCCCACAACAAGGAAAAGTCGAAAAAGCGCCTCAAAATGGACAAGGCGCTAGCTGCGACGGTATCCCAAAGTGGCGACGACTCCAGCGAGTCCGACAATGAAAGTTGACGATTACAAGCGGAGAGCAGTGATGAAAGCGAACGCGAATGTGAAGACAAGAAGAGTAATGATGGCAGTGCGAGCTTGCTTGACTGCTTACTCTTCTTTGCCGTTTGCACTGCTCTTTTCTCAAAGGCTGTCTTTCAACTTTGTGTCGCGAGATTTGTGAGACTGTGCGTGCTCCTTCCTTTCACGATACTGCTGGCATGCGCACTGTGGGACAACCACGAACCGACACAGAAGGTCAAACACTGTGTGCCGCATTCTAAAAGGTCCATGTGGACTCGCATCAGCCTGCGTCGATTCAACAACAAGCTCACGTGTCTTGCCGAAAAGATTGAATTCAGATGTCGAAAATTTAAATTAGCTCGATGCAATCGCAAGAGGTTTGCGAATCTCAAGAGAGCGGCAGTCGACCTCTCATCAAACAAGACATGCCGACCACGCAATCGAGCTAAGATGGCAATCTGGGCATTCAGCGCAATGACATCATACTCGACGACTTTGACCCCATTGGTGACGAACAGCGTGCATCTTGACACTGATTCTGGTGCTGTTGGAGTTGACAATCGCTGCACAGCTTGCATGTCTCATGTCGCCGAAGATTTCGCAGGCGAACTCAAGGAATGCAACCGAGCAGTCAAAGGATTTGGTGGCTCTCGCGTCACCAATATCATGGAAGGTACTTTGAAATGGAAATGGTCAGATGATGAAGGTGTAATTCATGCTTTCATAATCCCCAACTCTCACTGTGTGCCCCATGGAAAAGCAAGGCTCCTCAGTCCACAACATTTGGCAAAAGCAATGAAGAACAAAAAGGGCACCGGAGAGAACACCGATGGTGACGAATGCACTTTGCACTGGAATGACAGAAAGCACAAACTAACTGTGCCTCTTGACAAACAGACCAACGCAGCAACGTTCACATTGGCTCCAGGTTGCGACAAGTTTAATGCCTTTTGCGCCGAGTGCGAGTGCGACTGTCAAGAGGAGTTCATTGACCCTGTCATTGCGAACCCGACAGAAGTCGTGAGCGATGACGAAACCGATGCTGGCAGCTGAATCGGAGGATAAAGAACCATTCTACTTCGATGCCGAAGAAGTCGAAGACGACAAACCAAGAGATTTTACATTTGATCTCAATGGCCCGACGAACACGGCCGGTCAAAACAGTGACACACCTCACGTCGTCGATGACGAGGAAGATCGTCAACCGACCAACTTGGCAGCTCAACTACTTCGCTGTCATCACGCTTGCGGTCACATGCCATTTCCTAAACTGCAGGTAATGGCAAAACAAGGCGTTATACCTCGACAGTTAAGGAATTGTCCAGTGCCAGCATGTGCGGCATGCCTCTGCGCGAAGGCGAGTCGCAGGCCATGGCGATCCAAGACGTCCGACAACAGAGACGAAGTTTTGGAGCCTCCTGAGCCTGGAGATGTGGTGTCAGTCGATCAATCAGTGTCACCGACACCTGGTCTGACAGCACAGATCACTGGAAAACTGACGACAAAGCGGTGTGAGCATGCGACCGTGTTCGTGGACCAAGCGTCTCGACTTGGATGCGTCTGTCTGCAACAGACATGCTCAGCCGATGAAACGCTTGTTGCCAAGAAGGCTTTTGAGAAATATGCCGAAGCACGGGGTGTAATCATCAAAGGATGTCACGCTGACAACGGTATTTTTCGAGCAAATGCATGGGTGAAGCAGTGCCGAGTACAAGGTCAAGCTTTGACTTTTGCAGGCGTGAATGCACATCACCAAAATGGGATTGCAGAACGTCGCATGCGCGAGCTCCAAGACCTCACACGCACGTCTCTTATTCATGCAACGCATCGATGGCCTCAATGTGTCACTGCGAACTTGTGGCCCTGTGCTGTGAGGATTGCTGACGAGGATGTCAATGACACCCCGAGCATGCAGGACTCCCAACGCAGGACTCCCCAGCAAATCTTTTCCGGAACTGTGGTGCACGCCAATCCAAAGCACAGAAAGCATTTTGGATGCCCTGTGTTTGCACTGGATAATGCTTTACAAGGGAAGAGACCTTTCCACAAATGGAAGAAACGAGCTCGAGTCGGTGTCTACCTCGGCAGATCGCCTCAACACAACCAGAGCGTGGCACTCGTGCTCGATCGGACTGCTGGTCATGTGAGTCCCCAATTTCATGTCAAATGTGATCCTTGTTTTCACACAACAAAGGATGACACCCTCGGTTCATGGTGGCAAATCAAAGCCGGATTTGTCGCTCAGAGGGAGGTACAGAAATCAGCACCAGCTCGCAAGAAGAAGCGAGCCGAAACAAGCGGCCCTGTGCCGGAAGCCGACTTGCATGGGACCGAACCGTCTGACGCCGAACTGACACACGGTGACCCAAACACTGGAGCCCAAGACGTAACTGCAGAGTCAGAGGGAGCTCCAACATTGAAAAGAAAGCGAACACCACCGACACAGTCTCAAACAGAAAAAGCAGACGAGACTGCGCAGCTGCATGCGACAACTGATCAAAAGTCGCCGGAGGACGGACTTCCAGACGTTGCTGTGTCACCCGAACACAAGTCGGATGCAATGAACGATGAAAGCACGCCTCCTTACCCAAAAATGGTAAAAATCTCCGACATCCAGGAGTCCGAATGTAATCCGGTTGCTCACGTGCAATCCGATGCGCAACGTGATTCGGGGCTACAATGCCACACGGTGGAAAGATGCACAGAGGCCTTTGCAGCGGAGACGTCTGCAAACACAAAAGCATCTGTCATCGGGGAAATCATGTGTTTCGAAGCTCTATACCCAACAGATGACTCCGACTCACATTTGGACCCACTTTTGGCTTTCAAAACTGCTGCCGATCCTGATGCAATGCACATGCATGAAGCAATGCGCGAGCCTGACAAAGAACAATTCATGCAGGCTGTGGAAAAGGAGGTCAATGACCAAATGCGGCACGGCAACTACACAACAGTCAAGAAGTCGAGTGTGCCAAAAGGGGCCACTGTATTCCCAGCAGTTTGGTCTGTGCGAAGAAAGCGCGACATCAAAACTCAAAGGGCAAAGAAGTGGAAGGCGCGACTGAATCTGGACGGCTCACGCATGAAAAAGGGTATTCATTGCGATGAGACCTGTGCTCCAGCAGTCAAATGGAACTCAGCACGCACTCTGTTGATCATGACACTAGTTCACGGGTGGCATGCGAAACAGCTAGACTGCGTCCAAGCGTGTCCACAAGCGCCCGTCGAACGCGAGTTGCACATGAAGACACCCAAAGGTTTCAACATCGACGGAAACAAAAACGACTGTGTGTCAAGGCTAAATAACAATGTCTGCGGCCAGAAACAAGCCGGAAGAGCATGGAACAAATACTTGGTTGACAAGCTGATCAACGAGCTGCATTTCAAACAATCTGAAGTTGACGAATGCGTGTTCCACAAAGGCAAGACAATGTACATGCTGCACACCGACGACTCGATCCTCGCAGGTCCTGACGCGACGGAAATCGATGACATCGCAAAGCAAATGGCAGATGCAAAGCTGGCGGTCACTGAAGAAGGCGATCCTGAACGATTTTCTTGGAGTAAACATCGACAGAAGATCGGACGGTGCGATCCACATGTCCCAACCACTCCTGATCAAACAGACATTGAAGGAGCTGCGACTCGACCAAGACAATGTTAAAACCAAGTCTGCACCAGCAGCATCATCCCAAATGTCACATCGACATCCCAATTCGAAACCGCACGACAACAGCTTTCATTTTAAAAGTGCAATCGGCAAACTCAACTGCCTCGAGAAGGCGTCAAGATCCGACATCTCCTGCATCACGCATCAGTGCGCTCGGTTCGTGTCAAATCCGAAAATCGAGCACACAAGAGCCATGAGATGGTTAGGTCGGTGTCTAAAAGGGACTGTGGACAAGGGTGCTGCACTTAGACCCGATCCAAGTCGAGGTCTCGAGGTCTATGTTGATGCCGACTTCGCAGGCAACTGGGATCCGAAAGATACTTCGAATCCAGACACCGCACGTTCACGACACGGCTGTTGCATCATGCATGCAGGTTGTCCCATTACTTGGAAGTCCCAATTACAAACGGAATTCGCTCTGAGCAGCACGGAAAGTGAGTACACAGGCCTTAGCTGTGCTCTGCGCGAAGCCATTCCAGTGATGGAGTTATTGAATGAAATGAAGGCCAACGGCTTCAAAGTTCACACGGCAACACCTGAAGTACACTGCAAAGTATTCGAAGACAACAGTGGGGCATTGGAAATGGCACGCACATGCAAGTTTCGTCCACGCACCAAGCACCTAAACTGTCGCCTGCATCATTTTCGCCATTGTGTCGAACGCGGGTCAATGTCGGTGCATCCAATCGCCTCGGAGGACCAACTGGCGGACATGTTAACGAAACCGGTCAATGAAACGACCATTGTCCGCTTGCGAAAGCTCGTCTTGGGATGGTAAAGTCAAAGACACAGCTCTCGACGGAGTTTGAGAGGGAGTGTGAAATGCATGGATCCAAAACGTGTCTTCGTCATCCATTCAAATGAATGCTTCTTGCTGAAGACACAGCAAACCCCGTCTGACGCTGGTGCAATGCCAAAGGTTCGCATCGCCGAGCGGCTTCGCTTTGGTCATGCGATTGAACTCGAATGGGCTGATCCCTCGATTTGCAAACAAAAGGGATCAAAGCAATGGTTGGTTGTCAAAGTGGTTGCATGCGATTACTTTTGCGATTGCTGTCAACAAAAGCGATCGTCATCGGTCTTGACATGAGCCCTTTGACACCGTCCATCAGCGGTCCCGTGCGATTGCTGTCATGCGGTCCCGTGCGGATGCGAGAGGAGTGTCATGACAGCGGCAGCAACATCCAAATGACCAAGAGAGACAGCCCATTGCATCGAACTGATGAGCGATTGGTGTTGCTGTGTGCCTTTGGCTTCGAGGAAGGGGGATTCATCAATCTCGGGATGATCTCCTTTCTCGAGCGGAGACATGCATTTCTGACACGGCTTTTCTCCAAACATGCGCTGGTGCTCATCGGACATCTTCTCAATGTGCTTCCGAGGGGCCACACAGAGCATGCCATCATCATCACGACAAAAGTCAGCTCCGAGATGGAACGCAATTGGACCAGCACCCTTGAGCATGAACTTGCACTTTCCTGTGAGCTCATCAACAATCGACTGAGGATCCTTCGCAGTGACAGCAAGATCATCAATGCAGACAGCAATGCACTCATGACAATCATCGATTGGGTGCATCCAAATGTCAGGCTCTGCCTTCGATGGGGTGAAACCCATTTCTCGCAGAACACTGGCAAACTTCTCGTGCCACATCTTTCTGCTCAAACAGAGTCCACAGAGGGCCTTGCAAATGATCAAGGTGTGTCCCTCGTGATCACCAAATTCAGGGCCTGCAATGATGCAGACCTTCTCATGGGTTTTGGCCTCTGAGCAAGCATTGCCGATGTCCGTGGACCAAGTTTCCAGTTGGTTCAGTTTGGCCAGGAAGACAAGGAGATGAATGCCATGCAAAGAGACAACTCCAGAGCAGACACTCTCAGCTGGGGTGTCAGTCAAGTGGCCGTCCGTGACCATCCGGGCCTTGTGGCATCCATCATGCTTGATGGCACACACAAGGTGTGCCTTTGTCTTCTTGCAGCCTGGAGGCTTCTTGTCACCAAGTCCCATGTCCTTGAAGGTCTGATGCTCATCCAGTTGTTGCATTTCAAGGTCAGTGGCATCCTTCCATTTGGTGTTCCTGTGCTCAGCATTGAGTTGCAGTGCATGTTTGCAATTGCGTGGGATCTCAAAACTGCACTTGTGTCTTGGCGCTGTGTGGCAGGAATGCAACTTGGCTTGATTGACCAACTGAATCAACTTGTCGCTTTGATGGGCAAGATGTCGAAACTGCTTCCAACCCTCTTCATTGAGCAGACCATTGTCACGAGCATGCTCGGCGCATGTGATGGGGTCATCTTTGCCAATGATGTTGAGGGGCTCTGCAGTGACTTCACCGTTCTCCCATTCCAACAAGACATTGCACAGTGACCCTTTGTGACTTGGGTCTGACCATTTCAGTGGACCTTGATGAGCCATGATGTGCTTGAACTTCCATGCTGCTTCAGAATCATCTTCACGGGAAATGCAATCCATGACCTCATTGTGTGAGATGATCTCTTCCTCATCATTGACCTCACACAGAAACTTGATTCTCATGGGATTTGCAGCCAGGTTTGAGTCAAAATCCTCGAGTCGTTCAAGAATCTTGGTGCAAAAGCATTGACCGTCTTCTTGTTCATCCATCAAGAAGGTTCTCCCTGTCAAATCTGATGGGTTGAAGGTTGGCATTTGGTGAGAATCGGTCTCACCATCACCCAAAATTCCAGAGGTCTCAGGGTCGGTGACGTCATCAGGGGTGTCAATCCTGACTCGGTGCATTGATTTGAGAATTTCAGGAATTGCAGGGGGTTGCTTCTCCCCACCGATTGGATCCAAATGCAAGTTCGGAGCATCTTCATGAGTGGGATGGACAATTGAATGGGTGATGACCTTGCGAGTGTCATCGGTGAGGATCTTGTGTGTCATCTTGTGACCACAATTCTTGCTGATTCTGATGCAATGACCATGACCTTCGGCAGTGTCAGACGGAAAGGCAGAGTCATCCAGCTGGTGGCACACTGGTGTCCAGAATGGCAGACACAGCATTGGGCTGATGTTGACCATCTGACCAGTGAGCTTCTCCATCGGGATGCCGCGGATGCTCTCGTTGTGACTGTGGTTGAGGATGAAGCAGACCCAAAGCACACACAGGAACCAACAACATGCGGGTGCACCTGTCTGATCAAGAGTGGTGTTGACGCATTGCTTGATGGTCTGGTGACATTGTTCTGATGGGTTCTGGTGCTGACGGTGAGGTTTGCTCTGCCAACTCTGAATGAAGAGTGCACGGAGAACATCCGCAACCTTGTTGCTGATCTCAACACGTGCGGAGTCACTGATGAGCTTGGTGGGAGCACCGCGCTTCCGAATGACATCCTCAAGCATGTTGACGAACTGTTTCTCAGTCTTCACGGTGAAGGCATTGCAGACGGAGGTTTCTGCACTGATGCACAGCTGTGCAATCATTGCTCCATCATCGATGGCAGGTGCATCAGAGCAGAATGCATCCATGGCAATTGCTTCATCTTGCCGGGCAATGTTGAGAGCAGGATTGGGGGACTTGAACAAGTTCCTCAGAAGCTCTCCTCTGGGCATTGAGCCATGTTGGGTCATCATCTCGAATGTCTTCTTGATGATCTCGACAGGTTGCCAAGCAAAATGCGGATGACATTTTTCACAATCAGGCTCCATTTTCTCCACAGTGCGGGGATGCTTGATGTCAGCAACTCATTCCGTGGGGTGTGCAGAGCAAAATGTCATTTGCGGTCCTTGCACAGCATCATGAAATGGCTCCCCATGGACACCTGGTGCTTCTGCTTCATGGGAATTGCAGAAGAAATCATGGTTGTCTGCAGTGTGACCAGCCTTGCAGCATCGACGGCACTGGCCAAAATGGTCAAAGGCATTGTGGAAAGGATCTTGTTCCACAGCATCGACATGATCGAACCAGTTTTCTTCTGCTTCCAAATCAAGATCGAGAACAGATGGATCCCATTCCCTGGGACTTGTCATGACAACGTGAGGAAGCGCATCCCATTCACTGTCCTTGAATGGATGCATCGACATGTGCGAGAGGCCTTGGCAGATGTTGAGTGGAATGCAGAGACCGTCAGGTGTCTTGATTCATTGCAGTCCACTGGTGCACAAAGGTTTCTCATTGATGTTGAGTTTGTGCCATTCCATCTGACCTGGCGAATGTGTCGACTTTCCCTTCCCAGTGCATGCACAATTGCAGAACAAAGCGATGACCTCGCCATGATTTGCATTGATCACACCTCCAACCAATGCAAGTGGAATGTCAACCATCTCATGGTTGTTGACACTGCGGATGTTCACCTTGTGGTGTGAGCGCTTGATCAGACATGCGTCTTTGCCACTGATGCCTCCATTTGATCCTCGATCGACAAGAGAACTCCGGTTCTTGCATTCAAATGCTCACTGGGAAACTTCGCAGATGACGTTCTCATTGACTTGGTGACAGCACTTCCCATCTGCAGACATGACCTCTGATTCATTGATCTCTTGGTGCTTCTTTCCATTGAACTCGACAGAACTCTTCGATGATGATGGTGATCTCCCCATGCTCGATGACAATGCATGATGCACATCACCTGGTGGTGCCACTCTCTGCTTGGTCATCATGGCAAGAACAGGAGAAGGATCATTGCTGGAAATTGCAGAGTCAGCCGAAGGGCCAGATTGGTCTGTTGAGACAATGGAAGGCAATGTGTCATGCAGGCTGACCAGCCGAATGTGCTCCTGAGCTGACATGTTTGCCAGAATTGAGTTGATGTCACTGGCGACTGACTGTTCATGAGCATTTGTTGACTGCTGATCATGAAAATGAACACGTTGCAAAGAATTCGAAGAATTGGAGGGGGTGGCCAATTGCATCATTTGACCGAGTGTGACTGCCTTGTCCTTGTCGGAAAGTTGATCCCAAATCTGCCTGGAGTCATCGTCCAACTGATGCCACTTGTCTCTCCCCATCTGCACATGCTGAGATGCCTGAAATGCATCGAGTGTCTGCACGGGGTCATCATCAGTGAGGTCCCGTGCCTGTGAATCATGCATGTTGGCATCGATGTGGCATGCAGACTCATCGGGTGGCAGTGGATGATCCTGATCATGAGCACAGATGTGCCATGTGCGTGAAGCAGCCGAAGAAGGAGCATTGGTGCGCGACACTTGAAATTGGCCATCGCATGCTTGGGCTGCACTCTCGACCAATGAGAGGCACTGTTCGCAGGTTGAGGCCTTGCCGGTGTTGGCCCGTGACTGATTTGCTGTGTCCTGGATGGCTCGCAGTGCCTCACTTGGAAAGATGGCATTCTGCAGGAGCATCAGCTTCACAGTGTCATCGAACTTCGTGCCTGTCATTTCAGTGCAGAGGCAAACTTGATTCATCCAGTGCAAGACAAATGCAGTTGCGGCACCCTTCCAGTGACTGTCTCCCCATCGAACATTCGTGATGCAGGCAAGAATGTCACTGGCCTTGATCTTCGCATCAGCAGACTTCTTGTGATGGTCAAGGAGTTGCTTGCAAACAGCCTGAGCATCAGACTCAGCTTCAGCATCACGGACAAAACTTTTGCCTTTGTCTGTGAGTGCGGTCTTCATGAAAACATTGCACATGAACCTCTGCTGTTCCTGAAACAAATCAATCTGGTCTTGGTCACTCCCAGGGTGACACGTTGGGTCAAGTGCGTGGCTGAGGCCTTGTGCGGCTGCCTCGGACTTGAGTTCACGGTGGTGAGCATCCCATGACTCGGTTCTCTGGAGTTTCGGAAAAGCTGAAGCATCCCTGACGAATCCCCTTTCTGAATGTGCGAACATCATCAGAAGCTTTGTCAGGAGCTGCACTCTGGGATCGTGTGATCGACGTGAGCTTGAGTGGTTCGCAATCAGGACTGATGCAAAATTCTGCAACCTCGCTCTGTGTGACAGTCGTCCAGTCCTTGACAGGTTCACCCTTCCTCCAACGAAAGTGATTGAACTGTTGCAGGATGCAGATGCAAGACTTGATCCACTGAAACAGGTCAACCTTGTTCGTGGTGGTGGCTCCCGTGGTGTTGGTGATGGTCTCAAGACAGTGAAGGTCATCAATGTCTTTGGGTGTCAAGTCAAGGAGGGTGACTGGGGTGGATGCTCCTGTGTGCTCGAGTGCCTTCTGCAAAGGGTTGTCCTTTTCCAACTTGATCAGGGTCATGACCACATGAGCCAGCTCTTTCTTTTCCTTGTTTGAAGCCCCCATGACTGAATGAATGCACGGTGAGGGGTTCAACAGGTCAGCGCAGGCTGTTTCATCATCATCTGCAAAGGGATCAGCTGGTGTGTTGGTGAAAATCACAGCTGGTTCTGGAGGACCTGTGGGCAAGACAGGATCAAGAGGATTGCGAGGTCGATTCCAAGGAGGTCCAATGTGCTCCCTGGCTGTTGGGGGGTCAGGAACAGATGGAAGCGCAGCCCCGCAGAACTGCCCAATGTCGCAGCCGGGAGGAAAACTGTGGATCCCTGAGATCTGGATTCCTGGTGGAAACAGGACTCTGTTGTCGATCGCACCATTTAGCCCAGTGCAAGAATGGGCGATCTGGAGACCGAAGCTGTCCTTCGTGGTGTGGTCAAGCTCGACACGATGTTCGAGACATCTGCAGTGGACAAATCTCACCCAGGTGTCGAAGTCACCAATGATGATCGTGTTGAAGCACTGTCGACAGAAGAGCAAGAATGGGTTGTCTTCATTGTGCAGCATTTGAAACTTGCCACGAGCTTGGCATTCCTTGAAATTCTCTTCCCAAATGCCTTCACAGATGCCCTTGAGGATTTGCATGATGCAAACTTCTCGGGTGATCAGGGCGGTGGTTCTCAAGGAGCAGGTGGGAGCACCTTTGCAGAATCCAGCACAAATCCAGTGGATGCGTTGATGGATCTGGGCACTGATGCAGCAGCAAAGAGACTGGGCAAACTCGCTCCTGATGTGGAAAGGAGACACAAGCAGGAGATGGGCCAGTGTGACAATCTCACGGATGAGATGTGTGAGCACGTTCTGCCACCTGTCAGTGTTGTCCTTGCAGGAGCCAAGCAGACAAAGATGCTCTTCAAAGATGAAGCCTTGGGGAAACTCTTCAGAACATCTGGTTGGATCACCGAAGTGACTCTTGATGTCTTCCTTGAGAGGATCTCCGATGCGAGCGCCTCTCACCAGCGGGGCAGCATCTGTGCAGTCGAGGCAGCGGTCCTGACCTTCTCCGATTGAAATCAAAGCCTCTTCATCAAATTCCCTCAGTGGTTCTTCATTGTTGTCTTGTCTGTTGAACTCTGCCACAGATGCGGAAATTGCAGGCAAGACAAAACTTGCAGATCAATGAGGACCAACCAAAAGGTGTCTTTCTTGTCCTGTTGAGCTCCTGCAGACATGCTGCAAAAAGAAGCATTCGACAGAACTCACTGAGACTGATTAATCTGACAGAAATTGCACAGGATTGAGGTGTCCTGCGTGGATCGATTTCATTGAGTGTGGTGGTGACAAACGGGTTTTGCAGACCAGAACAAGGAAGTTGGGATCATTCCACACCTCAAAGAAAACCTGAGCAATCTGCAGTGAGGAGGAGACATGCCAAGCCCTGCGAACTGGCATCGTTTGCAAACCCAGATCGAATGACTCAGTGCTGCACTGGAATGACGGTGACAGAAGAGATCTCCAAGGGAGACATTGACATGACTGAGCTGCAAAGCCTTGGCAGCCCTTTGAATGCAGTGCATCATTCTGTCTTGTGAGGATGAGAGGACCACGTCTGTTCCAAATCCGAATTCTGGGTGTCAGAACATGAATCTTGCAATGAGGCAAATGAAGGTGAGAGTGTGACCCACTGGTCTCACCCACCAGTCTGACCCATTGCTCTGACCCATCAGCATGACCCATCAGTGCAACCTGTTGGTCTCACCCATTGGTCTGACACTTCACTCTGACCCACTCATGTGACACACTTGTGAAACCAACTGGTCTGACCCATCACTCTGACCCCCCTGGTTTGACCCATCAGTGTGACCCACTGGTCTCACCCACCAGTCTGACCCATTACTCTGACCCATCAGCATGACCCATCAGTGCAACCTGTTGGTCTCACCCATTGGTCTGACACTTCACTCTGACCCACTGGTGTGACACACTTGTAAAACCAACTGGTCTGACCCATCACTCTGACCCCCCTGGTTTGACCCATCAGTGTGACCCACTGGTCTCACCCACCAGTCTGACCCATTGCTCTGACCCATCAGCATGACCCATCAGTGCAACCTGTTGGTCTCACCCATTGGTCTGACACTTCACTCTGACCCACTCATGTGACACACTTGTGAAACCAACTGGTCTGACCCATCACTCTGACCCCCCTGGTTTGACCCATCAGTGTGACCCACTGGTCTCACCCACCAGTCTGACCCATTGCTCTGACCCATCAGCATGACCCATCAGTGCAACCTGTTGGTCTCACCCATTGGTCTGACACTTCACTCTGACCCACTGGTGTGACACACTTGTAAAACCAACTGGTCTGACCCATCACTCTGACCCCCCTGGTTTGACCCATCAGTGTGACCCACTGGTCTCACCCACCAGTCTGACCCATTGCTCTGACCCATCAGCATGACCCATCAGTGCAACCTGTTGGTCTCACCCATTGGTCTGACACTTCACTCTGACCCACTCGTGTGACACACTTGTGAAACCAACTGGTCTGACCCATCACTCTGACCCCCCTGGTTTGACCCATCAGTGTGACCCACTGGTCTCACCCACCAGTCTGACCCATTGCTCTGACCCATCAGCATGACCCATCAGTGCAACCTGTTGGTCTCACCCATTGGTCTGACACTTCACTCTGACCCACTCATGTGACACACTTGTGAAACCAACTGGTCTGACCCATCACTCTGACCCCCCTGGTTTGACCCATCAGTGTGACCCACTGGTCTCACCCACCAGTCTGACCCATTGCTCTGACCCATCAGCATGACCCATCAGTGCAACCTGTTGGTCTCACCCATTGGTCTGACACTTCACTCTGACCCACTCATGTGACACACTTGTAAAACCAACTGGTCTGACCCATCACTCTGACCCCCCTGGTTTGACCCATCAGTGTGACCCACTGGTCTCACCCACCAGTCTGACCCATTGCTCTGACCCATCAGCATGACCCATCAGTGCAACCTGTTGGTCTCACCCATTGGTCTGACACTTCACTCTGACCCACTGGTGTGACACACTTGTGAAACCAACTGGTCTGACCCATCACTCTGACCCCCCTGGTTTGACCCATCAGTGTGACCCACTGGTCTCACCCACCAGTCTGACCCATTGCTCTGACCCATCAGCATGACCCATCAGTGCAACCTGTTGGTCTCACCCATTGGTCTGACACTTCACTCTGACCCACTCATGTGACACACTTGCAAAACCAACTGGTCTGACCCATCACTCTGACCCCCCTGGTTTGACCCATCAGTGTGACCCACTGGTCTCACCCACCAGTCTGACCCATTGCTCTGACCCATCAGCATGACCCATCAGTGCAACCTGTTGGTCTCACCCATTGGTCTGACACTTCACTCTGACCCACTGGTGTGACACACTTGTGAAACCAACTGGTCTGACCCATCACTCTGACCCCCCTGGTTTGACCCATCAGTGTGACCCACTGGTCTCACCCACCAGTCTGACCCATTGCTCTGACCCATCAGCATGACCCATCAGTGCAACCTGTTGGTCTCACCCATTGGTCTGACACTTCACTCTGACCCACTCATGTGACACACTTGTGAAACCAACTGGTCTGACCCATCACTCTGACCCCCCTGGTTTGACCCATCAGTGTGACCCACTGGTCTCACCCACCAGGTCTGACCCATTGCTCTGACCCATCAGCATGACCCATCAGTGCAACCTGTTGGTCTCACCCATTGGTCTGACACTTCACTCTGACCCACTGGTGTGACACACTTGTGAAACCAACTGGTCTGACCCATCACTCTGACCCCCCTGGTTTGACCCATCAGTGTGACCCACTGGTCTCACCCACCAGTCTGACCCATTGCTCTGACCCATCAGCATGACCCATCAGTGCAACCTGTTGGTCTCACCCATTGGTCTGACACTTCACTCTGACCCACTCATGTGACACACTTGTGAAACCAACTGGTCTGACCCATCACTCTGACCCCCCTGGTTTGACCCATCAGTGTGACCCACTGGTCTCACCCACCAGTCTGACCCATTGCTCTGACCCATCAGCATGACCCATCAGTGCAACCTGTTGGTCTCACCCATTGGTCTGACACTTCACTCTGACCCACTGGTGTGACACACTTGCAAAACCAACTGGTCTGACCCATCACTCTGACCCCCCTGGTTTGACCCATCAGTGTGACCCACTGGTCTCACCCACCAGTCTGACCCATTGCTCTGACCCATCAGCATGACCCATCAGTGCAACCTGTTGGTCTCACCCATTGGTCTGACACTTCACTCTGACCCACTGGTGTGACACACTTGTGAAACCAACTGGTCTGACCCATCACTCTGACCCCCCTGGTTTGACCCATCAGTGTGACCCACTGGTCTCACCCACCAGTCTGACCCATTGCTCTGACCCATCAGCATGACCCATCAGTGCAACCTGTTGGTCTCACCCATTGGTCTGACACTTCACTCTGACCCACTCATGTGACACACTTGTGAAACCAACTGGTCTGACCCATCACTCTGACCCCCCTGGTTTGACCCATCAGTGTGACCCACTGGTCTCACCCACCAGTCTGACCCATTGCTCTGACCCATCAGCATGACCCATCAGTGCAACCTGTTGGTCTCACCCATTGGTCTGACACTTCACTCTGACCCACTGGTGTGACACACTTGCAAAACCAACTGGTCTGACCCATCACTCTGACCCCCCTGGTTTGACCCATCAGTGTGACCCACTGGTCTCACCCACCAGTCTGACCCATTGCTCTGACCCATCAGCATGACCCATCAGTGCAACCTGTTGGTCTCACCCATTGGTCTGACACTTCACTCTGACCCACTCATGTGACACACTTGTGAAACCAACTGGTCTGACCCATCACTCTGACCCCCCTGGTTTGACCCATCAGTGTGACCCACTGGTCTCACCCACCAGTCTGACCCATTGCTCTGACCCATCAGCATGACCCATCAGTGCAACCTGTTGGTCTCACCCATTGGTCTGACACTTCACTCTGACCCACTGGTGTGACACACTTGTGAATCCAACTGGTCTGACCCATCACTCTGACCCCCCTGGTTTGACCCATCAGTGTGACCCACTGGTCTCACCCACCAGTCTGACCCATTGCTCTGACCCATCAGCATGACCCATCAGTGCAACCTGTTGGTCTCACCCATTGGTCTGACACTTCACTCTGACCCACTCATGTGACACACTTGTGAAACCAACTGGTCTGACCCATCACTCTGACCCCCCTGGTTTGACCCATCAGTGTGACCCACTGGTCTCACCCACCAGTCTGACCCATTGCTCTGACCCATCAGCATGACCCATCAGTGCAACCTGTTGGTCTCACCCATTGGTCCAACACTTCACTCTGACCCACTGGTGTGACACACTTGTAAAACCAACTGGTCTGACCCATCACTCTGACCCCCCTGGTTTGACCCATCAGTGTGACCCACTGGTCTCACCCACCAGTCTGACCCATTGCTCTGACCCATCAGCATGACCCATCAGTGCAACCTGTTGGTCTCACCCATTGGTCTGACACTTCACTCTGACCCACTCATGTGACACACTTGTGAAACCAACTGGTCTGACCCATCACTCTGACCCCCCTGGTTTGACCCATCAGTGTGACCCACTGGTCTCACCCACCAGTCTGACCCATTGCTCTGACCCATCAGCATGACCCATCAGTGCAACCTGTTGGTCTCACCCATTGGTCTGACACTTCACTCTGACCCACTGATGTGACACACTTGTGAAACCAACTGGTCTGACCCATCACTCTGACCCCCCTGGTTTGACCCATCAGTGTGACCCACTGGTCTCACCCACCAGTCTGACCCATTGCTCTGACCCATCAGCATGACCCATCAGTGCAACCTGTTGGTCTCACCCATTGGTCTGACACTTCACTCTGACCCACTGGTGTGACACACTTGTAAAACCAACTGGTCTGACCCATCACTCTGACCCCCCTGGTTTGACCCATCAGTGTGACCCACTGGTCTCACCCACCAGTCTGACCCATTGCTCTGACCCATCAGCATGACCCATCAGTGCAACCTGTTGGTCTCACCCATTGGTCTGACACTTCACTCTGACCCACTCATGTGACACACTTGTAAAACCAACTGGTCTGACCCATCACTCTGACCCCCCTGGTTTGACCCATCAGTGTGACCCACTGGTCTCACCCACCAGTCTGACCCATTGCTCTGACCCATCAGCATGACCCATCAGTGCAACCTGTTGGTCTCACCCATTGGTCTGACACTTCACTCTGACCCACTCATGTGACACACTTGTAAAACCAACTGGTCTGACCCATCACTCTGACCCCCTGGTTTGACCCATCAGTGTGACCCACTGGTCTCACCCACCAGTCTGACCCATTGCTCTGACCCATCAGCATGACCCATCAGTGCAACCTGTTGGTCTCACCCATTGGTCTGACACTTCACTCTGACCCACTGGTGTGACACACTTGTGAAACCAACTGGTCTGACCCATCACTCTGACCCCCCTGGTTTGACCCATCAGTGTGACCCACTGGTCTCACCCACCAGTCTGACCCATTGCTCTGACCCATCAGCATGACCCATCAGTGCAACCTGTTGGTCTCACCCATTGGTCTGACACTTCACTCTGACCCACTGGTGTGACACACTTGCAAAACCAACTGGTCTGACCCATCACTCTGACCCCCCT
Source organism: Cloacimonadales bacterium (SeqCode) (assembly GCA_942492065.1). Taxonomy (GTDB): domain Bacteria; phylum Cloacimonadota; class Cloacimonadia; order Cloacimonadales; family JAIOQZ01. Next base: position 18,569 of record CALODV010000004.1, read on the forward strand.
GGTTTGACCCATCAGTGTGACCCACTGGTCTCACCCACCAGTCTGACCCATTGCTCTGACCCATCAGCATGACCCATCAGTGCAACCTGTTGGTCTCACCCATTGGTCTGACACTTCACTCTGACCCACTGATGTGACACACTTGTAAAACCAACTGGTCTGACCCATCACTCTGACCCCCCTGGTTTGACCCATCAGTGTGACCCACTGGTCTCACCCACCAGTCTGACCCATTGCTCTGACCCATCAGCATGACCCATCAGTGCAACCTGTTGGTCTCACCCATTGGTCTGACACTTCACTCTGACCCACTGGTGTGACACACTTGTAAAACCAACTGGTCTGACCCATCACTCTGACCCCCCTGGTTTGACCCATCAGTGTGACCCACTGGTCTCACCCACCAGTCTGACCCATTGCTCTGACCCATCAGCATGACCCATCAGTGCAACCTGTTGGTCTCACCCATTGGTCTGACACTTCACTCTGACCCACTGGTGTGACACACTTGCAAAACCAACTGGTCTGACCCATCACTCTGACCCCCCTGGTTTGACCCATCAGTGTGACCCACTGGTCTCACCCACCAGTCTGACCCATTGCTCTGACCCATCAGCATGACCCATCAGTGCAACCTGTTGGTCTCACCCATTGGTCTGACACTTCACTCTGACCCACTGGTGTGACACACTTGTGAAACCAACTGGTCTGACCCATCACTCTGACCCCCCTGGTTTGACCCATCAGTGTGACCCACTGGTCTCACCCACCAGTCTGACCCATTGCTCTGACCCATCAGCATGACCCATCAGTGCAACCTGTTGGTCTCACCCATTGGTCTGACACTTCACTCTGACCCACTCATGTGACACACTTGTAAAACCAACTGGTCTGACCCATCACTCTGACCCCCTGGTTTGACCCATCAGTGTGACCCACTGGTCTCACCCACCAGTCTGACCCATTGCTCTGACCCATCAGCATGACCCATCAGTGCAACCTGTTGGTCTCACCCATTGGTCTGACACTTCACTCTGACCCACTGGTGTGACACACTTGTGAAACCAACTGGTCTGACCCATCACTCTGACCCCCCTGGTTTGACCCATCAGTGTGACCCACTGGTCTCACCCACCAGTCTGACCCATTGCTCTGACCCATCAGCATGACCCATCAGTGCAACCTGTTGGTCTCACCCATTGGTCTGACACTTCACTCTGACCCACTGGTGTGACACACTTGCAAAACCAACTGGTCTGACCCATCACTCTGACCCCCCTGGTTTGACCCATCAGTGTGACCCACTGGTCTCACCCACCAGTCTGACCCATTGCTCTGACCCATCAGCATGACCCATCAGTGCAACCTGTTGGTCTCACCCATTGGTCTGACACTTCACTCTGACCCACTCATGTGACACACTTGCAAAACCAACTGGTCTGACCCATCACTCTGACCCCCCTGGTTTGACCCATCAGTGTGACCCACTGGTCTCACCCACCAGTCTGACCCATTGCTCTGACCCATCAGCATGACCCATCAGTGCAACCTGTTGGTCTCACCCATTGGTCTGACACTTCACTCTGACCCACTGGTGTGACACACTTGTGAAACCAACTGGTCTGACCCATCACTCTGACCCCCTGGTTTGACCCATCAGTGTGACCCACTGGTCTCACCCACCAGTCTGACCCATTGCTCTGACCCATCAGCATGACCCATCAGTGCAACCTGTTGGTCTCACCCATTGGTCTGACACTTCACTCTGACCCACTGGTGTGACACACTTGTGAAACCAACTGGTCTGACCCATCACTCTGACCCCCCTGGTTTGACCCATCAGTGTGACCCACTGGTCTCACCCACCAGTCTGACCCATTGCTCTGACCCATCAGCATGACCCATCAGTGCAACCTGTTGGTCTCACCCATTGGTCTGACACTTCACTCTGACCCACTCATGTGACACACTTGTAAAACCAACTGGTCTGACCCATCACTCTGACCCCCCTGGTTTGACCCATCAGTGTGACCCACTGGTCTCACCCACCAGTCTGACCCATTGCTCTGACCCATCAGCATGACCCATCAGTGCAACCTGTTGGTCTCACCCATTGGTCTGACACTTCACTCTGACCCACTCATGTGACACACTTGTGAAACCAACTGGTCTGACCCATCACTCTGACCCCCCTGGTTTGACCCATCAGTGTGACCCACTGGTCTCACCCACCAGTCTGACCCATTGCTCTGACCCATCAGCATGACCCATCAGTGCAACCTGTTGGTCTCACCCATTGGTCTGACACTTCACTCTGACCCACTCATGTGACACACTTGCAAAACCAACTGGTCTGACCCATCACTCTGACCCCCCTGGTTTGACCCATCAGTGTGACCCACTGGTCTCACCCACCAGTCTGACCCATTGCTCTGACCCATCAGCATGACCCATCAGTGCAACCTGTTGGTCTCACCCATTGGTCCAACACTTCACTCTGACCCACTGGTGTGACACACTTGTGAAACCAACTGGTCTGACCCATCACTCTGACCCCCCTGGTTTGACCCATCAGTGTGACCCACTGGTCTCACCCACCAGTCTGACCCATTGGTCTGACCCATTACTCTGGCCCATCAACATGACCCATCAGTGCAACCTGTTGGTCTCACCCATTGGTCTGACACTTCACTCTGACCCACTGATGTGACACACTTGACTGAGGTCGACATGAATCCTCCTTTGTTGAAGAGGGACAGAATCCTCTTTGTTGACAGAGGAGATCCTCCTTTGGTTGACAGAGGGACAGAATCCTCCTTTTGACCAGTCCTCCTTTGGTTGATGAGGGCGAATTCCTTTGGTTGACAGAGGGAGAATCCTCCTTTGGTTGACAGAGGAACAGAATCCTCCTTTGGTTGATGGAGGGACAGAATCCTCCTTTGGTTGACAGAGGGATGGAATCCTCCTTTGGTTGATGGAGGGACAGAATCCTCCTTTGGTTGAAAGAGGGACAGAATCCTCCTTTGGTTGACAGAGGGATGGAATCCTCCTTTGATTGACAGCGGAACAGAAACTTTCTTTGGTTGATGGAGAGACAGAATTCTCCTTTGGTTGACAGAGGGATGGAATCCTCCTTTGGTTGACAGAGGGACAGAATCCTCCTTTGGTTGATGGAGGAACAGAATCCTCCTTTAAATTGAAATAGAGAGATGGAATCCTCCTTTGGTTGATGGAGGGAAGAATCTCCTTTGGTTGAGAGGGATGAATCCTCCTTGGTTGACAGAGGAAGATCTTTGTTAGAGGAATTTAAGAGGAATCTCTTGGTTGAAGAGGGAGAATCCTCCTTTGGTTGAAGAGGGAAGAATCCTCCTTTGTTGAAGAGGGACAGAATCTTTTGGTTGATGAGGGACAGAATCCTCCTTTGGTTGACAGAGGGATGGAATCCTCCTTTGGTTGACAGAGGAATGGAATCCTCCTTTGGTTGACAGAGGGATGGAATCCTCCTTTGGTTGATGGAGGGACAGAATCCTCCTTTGGTTGATGGAGAGACAGAATCCTCCTTTGGTTGACAGAGGGATGGAATCCTCCTTTGGTTGACAGAGGGACAGAATCCTCCTTTGGTTGACAGAGGGACAGAATCCTCCTTTGGTTGACAGAGGGACAGAAGATGGAGGGACAGAATCCTCCTTTGGTTGACAGAGGGACAGAATCCTCCTTTGGTCAACAGAGGGATGGAATCCTCCTTTGGTTGAGAGGATGGAATCCTCCTTTGGTTGACAGAGGGACAGAATCCGTCTTTGATTGATGGAGGGATGGAATTCTCCTTTGGTTGACAGAGGGATGGAATCTTCCTTTGGTTGATGGAGGGATGGAATCCTCCTTTGGTTGACAAAGGGACAGAGGGATGATCCAGAGGACAGAATCCTCCTTTGGTTGATGGAGGGATGGAATTCTCCTTTGGTTGACAGAGGGATGGAATCCTCCTTTGGTTGACAGAGGGACAGAATCCTCCTTTGGTTGATGGAGGGATGGAATCCTCCTTTGGTTGACAGAGGGATGGAATCCTCCTTTGGTTGATGGAGGGACAGAATCCTTCTTTGGTTGAAGAGGAGAATCTTTGACAGAGGGATGAATCCTCCTTTGGTTGATAGAGGGAAGAATCCTCCTTTGGTTGACAGAGAATCCTCCTTTGGTTGATAGAGGGATGGAATCCTCCTTTGGTTGATCTTGACTGGTGTGACAGACTTGCAAATCCTTCTGGTTGACCATATTGATCCCCTGGTTTGACCCATCAGTGTGACCATGGTCTACCCTTGGTTGACCATTGCTCCTACCCTTCACATGACCCATCAGTCCTCCTTTGGTTTCACCCATTGGTCAGAATCCTTCCTCTGACTCATCTCTTGGTTGACAGAGGGCAGAATCCTCTTTGGTTGACATCACAGACCCTGGTTTGAATCCTCCTTTGGTTGAGGAGTCTCCTTTGACGAGAACCTTGTCACCTTTGGTTGACAGAGATGATCCTTTTGTTGACGAGGAGTCTCTTTGGAGAGATCTCTTTGTTGAGAGCCTTTAGGAACGTCTCCTGGAGGGGATCCTCTTTTTTGACCAGAGGCATGAATCTGCAACCTGTTGGTCTACCCATTGGTCTGACACTTCACTCTGACCCACTGGTGTGACACACTTGTGAATCCAACTAGTCTAACCTGTCACTCTAACTCTCCTGGTTTGACCCATCAGTCTGACCCACTGGTCTTGCCCACTGTCTGACCCATTGCTCTGACCCATTGGCATGACCCATCAGTGCAACCTGTTGGTCTCACCCATTGGTCTGACACTTCACTCTGACCCACTGGTGTGACACACTTGTGAAACCAACTGGTCTGACCCATCACTCTGACCCCCCTGGTTTGACCCATCAGTGTGACCCACTGGTCTCACCCACCAGTCTGACCCATTGCTCTGACCCATCAGCATGACCCATCAGTGCAACCTGTTGGTCTCACCCATTGGTCTGACACTTCACTCTGACCCACTGGTGTGACACACTTGCAAAACCAACTGGTCTGACCCATCACTCTGACCCCCCTGGTTTGACCCATCAGTGTGACCCACTGGTCTCACCCACCAGTCTGACCCATTGCTCTGACCCATCAGCATGACCCATCAGTGCAACCTGTTGGTCTCACCCATTGGTCTGACACTTCACTCTGACCCACTCATGTGACACACTTGTGAAACCAACTGGTCTGACCCATCACTCTGACCCCCCTGGTTTGACCCATCAGTGTGACCCACTGGTCTCACCCACCAGTCTGACCCATTACTCTGACCCATCAGCATGACCCATCAGTGCAACCTGTTGGTCTCACCCATTGGTCTGACACTTCACTCTGACCCACTGGTGTGACACACTTGTAGAAACCAACTGGTCTGACCCATCACTCTGACCCCCCTGGTTTGACCCATCAGTGTGACCCACTGGTCTCACCCACCAGTCTGACCCATTGCTCTGACCCATCAGCATGACCCATCAGTGCAACCTGTTGGTCTCACCCATTGGTCTGACACTTCACTCTGACCCACTGGTGTGACACACTTGTAAAACCAACTGGTCTGACCCATCACTCTGACCCCCCTGGTTTGACCCATCAGTGTGACCCACTGGTCTCACCCACCAGTCTGACCCATTGCTCTGACCCATCAGCATGACCCATCAGTGCAACCTGTTGGTCTCACCCATTGGTCTGACACTTCACTCTGACCCACTGGTGTGACACACTTGCAAAACCAACTGGTCTGACCCATCACTCTGACCCCCCTGGTTTGACCCATCAGTGTGACCCACTGGTCTCACCCACCAGTCTGACCCATTGCTCTGACCCATCAGCATGACCCATCAGTGCAACCTGTTGGTCTCACCCATTGGTCTGACACTTCACTCTGACCCACTGGTGTGACACACTTGTGAAACCAACTGGTCTGACCCATCACTCTGACCCCCCTGGTTTGACCCATCAGTGTGACCCACTGGTCTCACCCACCAGTCTGACCCATTGCTCTGACCCATCAGCATGACCCATCAGTGCAACCTGTTGGTCTCACCCATTGGTCCAACACTTCACTCTGACCCACTGGTGTGACACACTTGTGAAACCAACTGGTCTGACCCATCACTCTGACCCCCCTGGTTTGACCCATCAGTGTGACCCACTGGTCTCACCCACCAGTCTGACCCATTGCTCTGACCCATCAGCATGACCCATCAGTGCAACCTGTTGGTCTCACCCATTGGTCTGACACTTCACTCTGACCCACTGGTGTGACACACTTGTAAAACCAACTGGTCTGACCCATCACTCTGACCCCCCTGGTTTGACCCATCAGTGTGACCCACTGGTCTCACCCACCAGTCTGACCCATTGCTCTGACCCATCAGCATGACCCATCAGTGCAACCTGTTGGTCTCACCCATTGGTCTGACACTTCACTCTGACCCACTGGTGTGACACACTTGTGAAACCAACTGGTCTGACCCATCACTCTGACCCCCCTGGTTTGACCCATCAGTGTGACCCACTGGTCTCACCCACCAGTCTGACCCATTGCTCTGACCCATCAGCATGACCCATCAGTGCAACCTGTTGGTCTCACCCATTGGTCTGACACTTCACTCTGACCCACTCATGTGACACACTTGTGAAACCAACTGGTCTGACCCATCACTCTGACCCCCCCTGGTTTGACCCATCAGTGTGACCCACTGGTCTCACCCACCAGTCTGACCCATTGCTCTGACCCATCAGCATGACCCATCAGTGCAACCTGTTGGTCTCACCCATTGGTCTGACACTTCACTCTGACCCACTGGTGTGACACACTTGCAAAACCAACTGGTCTGACCCATCACTCTGACCCCCCTGGTTTGACCCATCAGTGTGACCCACTGGTCTCACCCACCAGTCTGACCCATTGCTCTGACCCATCGGCATGACCCATCAGTGCAACCTG
>CALODV010000005.1:0-105305 GCA_942492065.1 Cloacimonadales bacterium (SeqCode)
AAGATGATCTTGAGTATTTTGGAGAAGGAAGAGGATTTCTCAACGTTTCTGCAGAATTAAAGTTCTCTGATGAAATTCAGCTTAAACTCCAGGCTTATGATATTCTGGAAAATCATAGAAGCACAATGGGCTTTGACAGAGCAGTCTTTGTAACTTATAACATTAAATATTAGAGTAAAATATGAAATACTTAGGGCTTATTCTCTGCATTATATGTGTCTCATGTTCAACATCAGGCAATATTGCCAGACAGCCTGATCCTTTACAGGCAATGACATATTTTTCTCTTGCAGATGGAGATCTCAGAGATAAAAACTACGATAAAGCTGTTGAAAATCTGAAAATCGCTCTGGAATATGACCCTGAAAATATTGATATACAGGAAAAACTGGTTGATGTTCTTTTTGTTATGGCAAAAGAGAATAATGATTGGGAAAACCTCCTGAAAGATATCAAACCAATATACAAAAATACAGAATCTGTAAATATTGCTAAAATTGCAGCCTATGCAATGGCTAAAACTGACAAACAAGAAAAATCCCTCGAATATCTCAGAGATTTCGCTGAGAACAATCCCGGTTTTGAAAGCTTCTTAGCTTTGTTTGCTTTTACTTTCGAACAAAAAAAAGAGGTAAAAATTCAATATCTGGACAGAGCTCTCGAATACTCATGGGACAGTCCGGAAAAACTCAGGATAGTCTATTCTTTCTATTCCAGAATACCTAACAGCAATGCTATATACATTCTTGAGAAATGCCAGAATATGCATAAAGATGAATTTTCCAGAAATCTGCTGGTCAAAGAGTATATTGAGAAACAGCAGTATTTGAAGATAATCAGAATGATTGAAGCTTTGACTGATGATATAGGGTCCTTGAAATATCTGGACAAAATTGCATATCTGAATGCTCTATACAAAGAAGGAATGACTAATAAACTGGAAAGAACGGCCTATAGCTTGATAGATGAGGGCAATAGTCAGATTAACACAGCATTGTTCGAGTTCTCAGCCTTAAGCGGTGTTTCGACTCTTGTGTATACTCTGGCTAAAAAGAGATTAGCCGATCCTCAGCTTACCGAAGAAGACAAAATGAGAATACTGACACAGGCATCAGATTATTTTATGGATGACTCTGATTTTGACAGAGCTGTTTACTATCTTAAACAAATCGGTAAAATGGGAGACCTGTTCAGTACTATAGTGCTAACTTTTAATGAGGACAAGCAGAACATTTATCTGCTGCTCACAGGCTTTCTGATCAAGTTCGAAGATGAACTTACCGAAGGTTTTGATAAATCCAGAAGACAGATGTATGATGTTTATCTGCAATCCTTGATTGATATAGATAAAATGCAGTCAAACTCTGTTGCAAAGATATCTCCTGAAGCTGTTGCTCAAGAAGGAATGACTATTTTTTTTGCAGATATTGCAATCAAACTGAATAACCTTGAGCAGGCTGAGAAATTCCTGTCCAACGATACTCTTTATTCAGAAAATACTTTAGAGACAATCTCTTTCACCTGTATGGCTTCAGGTAAATACGAATTACTGGCTGACTATGTCAGGAAGAGAATAGATTCAGGTGACTTCACGGAAGATCATTATCTTACTCTGGGTAGAGCGCTGGAGGCAATGGGCAAACAGGATGAGAAAGAAAAGGTTCTCAAGGAAGCAATCAAGGCATTCCCGGATAGTGCAGAATTCCATAACTGGCTGGGTTACTGGCTGCTTGATTTCCCGGACAGGATAGAGGAAGCAGGTAAGTATCTTCAGAAGGCCAGAGAGCTTGCTCCCGAGAATTTGGGTATTCTCGATAGTGCAGCCTGGTATTATCACCTGTCAGGAGAAAGTAAAAAAGCCATGGAGCTTGTTAAGTCAGGACTTATAGAAAAAGTTGAAAGCGGTATAATTGCTTATCACATTGGAGAAATTTTCTACAGTCTGGAACAGAACGATAAAGCAAAAGAATTTTTTAATAAGGCATTGGAGTTACCAAATGATGAAGATGCTCACAGAAAAGCAAAAAATGCTATAATAAAATATAATCTTTTATGAGGTAAAAATGAAGAATTACGTATTCGGTTTATGGAACATGATTCTGCTTATAGCAGGAGTAGTACTGACAATTGCAGGTTATGCTATAATGCGAACCGGAGATAAAACTATATCAGTTATTATTCTGGTGATAACTTATCTTGTTATCTTCCCACTTTCCATTATGCTTGGTTACAGAAAGCAAGATAAAAAAGAACAGGATTAGTATAGAGCAACATGTTTAGAAACGCCAGTGATGATTTCTACAGCAAGCTGGATAAGTTCCAGCTAAAAGCCCGATTAATCGTTGAAGGATTTATTATCGGACTGCATAAATCACCATATCATGGTTTCAGTGTAGAGTTTTCCGAGCACAGACAATACAATCATGGTGATTCCATCAGGAACATTGACTGGAAGGTATTCGCGAAAACAGAAAAGTATTATATAAGAAGATTTGAAGAAGAAACAAACCTGAGAACCTACATACTTCTTGATCACAGTAAATCCATGGATTATAGTTCGGGAAAGACATCAAAACTGGATTATGCCAGAACCTTTGCAGCAGCACTAACTTACCTGATGCTTAAACAACAGGATGCTGTAGGGTTAGTTACATACAACGATCAGATAACAAATACTATCAGACCGAAATCAAGAAAAAACTACCTTTCATTCATTCATCAGCACCTCTACAATCTGCAGGCAGCAGAAACTACATCCACAGCCTCTGCTCTGGGTAATGCTGCCGGTCAGATTAAGAAGAGAAGCCTGATTGTGATTATCTCTGATTTTCTTGATGACGCAGAAGAAATCATTCGAAGTCTGAAGTACTTTCATCACATGAAGCATGAAGTTATTTTATTTCACATTCAGGATTACGACGAGTTAAACTTCCCATTCAAAAAAGAAACAGAGTTTCAGGACATGGAAACAGGTGAAAAAATCATTATGAATCCATGGCAGTTCAGAAAAGAATATAAACAGGCTTTACAGGATCACAGCACAAAAATAAAAAATTCATGTTATGATCTTGGTATTGAATATAACCCTATTAACACAGATACTTCCTACGAAGAAAACTTTATGTTTTATCTACGGAAGAGATCAAAATTGATGTAAAATGAAAATACTTTTAATTATTTCTATTGCAGCCCTCCTTCTGGGCTGTATCGCCGTATCAGCAAACAATGATGAAGAACAGAGCAAAAATGATGATTCTGTTAAAGATAACCTGAGAAAATCTCTGCACAAACAGATGACAAGTCATAAAACCTATCAGTATTTCGGGGAGACAAACTCTGTTTCTTCCATATTGAAAGATCTTGACACTGACCCAGAAAACGAAGAAAATCTTATACTGCTGTATACAGGCAGATCTCAAAACAAAAGATTTCAGGACAGCGGTAATAAAGTCAATTATCAGGAAGCATACGGTATTACTATAGATGACTCCTGGAACAGAGAACATGTCTGGCCTAAATCTCACGGATTTCCTGCCCGAGAAGACACAGCCTTTACAGATGTTCATCACCTTTTCCCTGCTGACAGAACTGTTAATACTCTCAGAGGTACAAGAGACTTTGACTGGAGCTGTACTCCTGTAGAAGAAGCCGAAGGATGCTTCTATGACTTCGACTCCTGGGAACCGCGCGATGAAGTTAAAGGTGATGTTGCCAGAATGCTTTTCTATATGGCAATCAGATATGAAGGTCCTAAATACGATCTTGAACTGGTGGACAAATCAGACACAAATGGTCCGGTTCTCGGTAAACTCAATACTCTATTATTGTGGAACCTTCTTGACCCGCCATCTGATAAAGAACGTGAGAGAAATGACAAGATAGAAAAACTGTATCAGGGTAACAGAAATCCTTTCATAGACCATCCTGAATATGCAGATATCCTCTGGGGGAAACCACAGAGAAGAACTGAAATTTCTGTTGCAACCCGAAAAATAGATTTTAATGAAATTGTACTGGGAGAATCAAAGGAAACTACAATTCACTATGCTGTTGCCAATTTCACAGGTAATCCTGAAGTTACATTCGACAACACAATTGAAATTACAAATAATGATTATGATAAATTAGAAAATTCAGCCCGAAACAATCTGTATTCTTTGGGCAGAAATAAACTTAATCTCCGTTTTTCACCTAAACAGACGGGTGAAATCACAGGAAAACTGCAAATCAAGGTTGGAGAAAACAAAGAAGTTATTACATACACCGGTTATGTTTTACCAATGGACACTGAATTAATATACAGCGAGGACTTTGACAGAAAAAACAAGGATTGGACTGTTAAAACTGTATCAGGAAACCAAAGCTGGAGGAACTCACAATACGGTGAAAGAAGATTTATGAAAATCAGCGGATATAAATCTGATGTAAAATCTGACTCCTGGCTGATCTCCCCTGAGCTAGATATTCAGGATGTGAATAATCCTGTACTGGTTTTTGAAACTGCTAAAAGACATAAAGACGTAATACCTGGTCTAGAGTTATACTATACATCCAATCTGGATGCTAAGAACAACCCTGAAAATTGTGAATGGACATTACTGCCGGCAGCATATTCAGAGGATTATTATATCTGGGTTAAATCAGGTTACCTGAACATAGAAGAACTGAAGAACGGCAAGTTTTATCTGGGATTCAGATATCAGTCTTCAGAGCCTGAAAAATCTTCGACATGGGAACTTGATAATCTGAAAATCTTTGGCACGAAAGCACATTAAACAAGAGCTTTGTTCAACAGCAGAATCAATCGGATATATCTTAAATGCTATCCTCACAAATTTTCCACAGGAATACGAACTGATGAAGTTACGTTTCATCAGGGATGCTGTTTAAACATACTTGACACAAAACAAGCAAGTCAGACTGTTAGCTTTATGCAAAAAAAGTTGTTTATTTTAATCCTGTCATACATATTATTCGGACTGACATCTCTGTATTCGCAGACTGTCAGCGTACTTCCTGATACTACTCAGGCAGACACACTGAATATATATGAGAACATTAAGATTGACTCAGTCAATTTCAATGCCGACAGTATTTTCTACAACTTTAAAAGCGAAGATATGACACTTTCCGGTAATGCCCAACTTATTTACAGAACTTCAACACTCAACGCGGACTCAATCAACATAAACCTTAAAACAGAGAAATCAGTAACTCACGGTAACGCCAAGCTTAAAGACGGTACTCAACTCATGATAGGTGATGATATCAAGTTTGATATTGAGGACCAGAATGGTATTGTCAAAGGTGGAGCAACCAAGTTTGATAAAGGATTTTATTATGGTGATGAAATTCGTAAAGTAGGAAAAGAAGTTTTCGATGTAGACAACGGATATTTCACAACCTGCGATGATGCAGAACCGCACTTCTACATTTATTCAAAGTATATGAGAATGTACAGGAATGAAAGAATTGTGATGAAACCCGTGGTTTTCTATGTAAATCACTTCCCTATTTTTGCCATACCATTCGGAACATTCAGCTTAAAGCGAGGAAGAAAATCCGGCTTCATAATGCCTACTCCCGGATATAATAACGGAGATGGAAAATTCATTGAAGACCTGGCTTTTTTCGCAGTTCTCTCAGATAATGCGGACATTTATCTTTCTACAGACTACTATGAAAAGCGTGGCTGGAACTTCAATACTGAAGGAGTCTACAAAAAACGTTATGATTATGACGGACGATTTTACACATCATATAGAAAACGAGATTATGCACATTCCTCTTCTTCCGAAAACTGGCTGATAACCTGGAATCACCAGCAGACTATAGGTCTTGAATCCAGGCTTAGTGTAAACATGAACTTTACCAGCAGCAAAACAATCTGGGAGAACAGTACTGATGAGAATGAACGTCTGACAGAAGATGTCTCTTCTACAGTCTCTTATACTACAAAGTTATTCGGAAATAGTCTCTATACCACTATGAAGTATAATGACAAGCTTGATGAGAATGAGAAATCACTTGTCCTCCCGAACATGTCATATTCATTAAGATCTCGACCATTTTATGAGATTTTTATGTCAGCAGATCAGATAGATAACATGAAAGACGAAGACTATTTCTGGAAAGGGTTCAGATACAGTTATTCTACCAGGCTCAGACATGAAGGGGATATCTACGGTTCTGATTATGATATTGATGAGCTGCTTTACAGATCCAGCACTAAAGACACACTGATTTCTGAGCACCTTTACGGTATGAACCACAAAGTTGGAATCAGCTATTCTAGCGATCTTTTCGGCTGGCTGAAGTACTCACAATCGTTTTCTTATAACGAATCTTGGTTCGACAAAGACAAGAATGACAACAAATTTGTGCGAGGTCACGACTGGTCTACAAGCACATCTGCAAGTTTTTCTCTTTATGGAGTAAGAACATTTAATAAAAGCAGATTATCTGCAATCAGGCATATATTAACACCAAATATATCTTTTTCCTATAAACCGGACTGGACAGAGAACAGAGATAAATACTATTCTCTCAGTGGAATTTCTGTCAGTTCCGGAGCAAAGTCCCGATCCATCAGATTAGGACTTACTAACCTCTGGCAGATTAAATACTGGGATAAAGAACGGGAGAAAGAGAATTCCATAAACGATCTATTTAAAATCTATTCAAACACAAGCTATAATCTGGAAGCAGAAGAAAAACCTTTCACAGACTTCAGACATACTGTTAATGTGGCATCAGTAAAAGCTTCAGTTAAGAAATATGATCTGGCAGTTACGGGAAGCGGTAGTTGTACACAGGATGCATATAACTTTGAAGTTTACACTGGAATGTTACATCTACATTTTCACTTACAGGACCGGGAAAGTACAAATCATATTTCCCACATAAAAAGAATACATTCCAGTCCAATGAGTTTTTCAACCCGGATAAGAAAACACATAGCGACTCTACAGAAGTCAAGACTATAGATGATATACTGGATAAAAAAGATACAGGCAAATGGAAACTGACTTCCAGCTTATCCTATTCAGAAAACATCAAATCTCATTACAAAACAGCGAGTATGTCAAATACTCTTAATTTTAAGCTTACTAAAAACTGGGACATATCCTATAAGAACTCTATAGATCTGCACGCACGCAGATTGATGAGTCAAAGTCTGAGAGTCAAAAGATCACTTCACTGCTGGAATCTGATATTCACATATAACAGATCTGGAGAAACCTGGGACTACAGGATACTTCTGGAAAACATCAAACTTCCTCGGTCTCTCAAAGTTGAAACTCATGACAGCAAATACATCAACTAAGCCAGAATCTTTTGTTTTTATTGATCGTGATGGCACAATTAATATAGACCATGGCTATGTCGGTTCTATTGAGAGATTTGATCTGTTTGATCATACAGTCACCGGGCTGAAAAAACTATATGATGCAGGATATAAAATCATTGTGGTTACAAATCAATCAGGAGTTGCCAGAGGTTATTTCTCAGAGCAGGATGTTCATACTGTTAACCTGCATATGACCAATATACTTCGGGAAAACGGTATAATTATAGAAGATATTCTATATTGTCCTCATCATGAAAAAGGAACAATCGAAAAATATACTGTTAAATGTAACTGTCGCAAGCCTGATCTGGGTTTGTTCAATATAGCAGCTGCAAAATACCGTATAGACAAGAAGACATCTTTTATGATCGGCGATAAACTTTCAGACATTCACTGGGGACGAAAAGCCGGATTGACTTCTATTCTGGTAAGAACAGGCGAAGGTAATAAAACATTTATAAATATGGATCACTCTGATCCGCTTAAACCCCATTTTGTTGTCAACAATCTGTTATCTGCTGCTAAGCTTATACTGAGATTAGACTTGAGTATGTCAGGAAGATCTTAACCATAAATCCTCAGTAGCATGTTTACTGATGCTCACCTTCAACCTCAACATGAATTGTAGATTCAACACCCAGTGTATCCATTAAAGCTTTTTCGATCCCTGTAGCCCGTGTATGAGCTTCTCTGAGTGATATAGATCCCGGTAGCTTGATATGGAATGTAACTTCCTTATGATGACCATAGTTGTGGACATGGATATGGTGCATACTCAGGTCAGATCCTTCTTTTGCAATACATACTTCTCTTATGCTGCCTTCCAGATCGTCAGTAATGCTCTCCCCCATCAATGTGTGGAAAGACTCTTTAAGTATACCAAATGTTGCATAGAAAATCATGCAGGAAACGATGATACTGAGAGCTCCGTCCATCCACCAGAAAAACTTTCCAAGGAAAATACCTATCAGGATTACAACTGATGACAGTGCGTCACTCCTGTGATGCCAAGCGTCTGCCTTGAGAGTAGGAGATTCTGATTTTTTGTATGCCCACAACGCATATTGTGCCAATGCTTCTTTCACGATGATAGATAATACAGTAACGACAATTGCCGACATAGTGTAGATTGTATCCTGTTTGACAATAATTCTCTTGATCCCCTCCCAGAAGAATTTGGCAGCTATGATACTTAAGAGAACACCAATTATGTTGGTTGCTATAATCTCTGCTCTGCCATGCCCAAAAGGATGCTCTTTATCCGGTGGTTTTGATGAGTATTTGACTCCAAGAATTACAATCAGAGATGAAACACTGTCTGAGAGAGTATGCCATGCATCTGCCATAATTGCCAGAGAATGAGTCATAAGTCCCACAGCCAGTTTCAAGGCAAATAAGACAATATTTGCTGCAATCGATATCCAGCCTTCAAGATAAGCATAGTGATTCCTTTTTTTAGCGTCCAACATTATTTCCTGCTTCTTCTTTGTCTTTTTAAGCGTTTAAGGTGCAGATCGAATGTCTCGGAAAAAATATGTCCCCCCCTCCCGTCTGCAAAGAAATAAAAGAAATCTGTGTTTTCCGGTTGCAGAACAGCTCTTATTGCAGACTCGGAAGGACTGCAGATTGGTGTAGGAGGAAGTCCGGCGTAAAGATAAGTATTATAAGGAGAATCAACTCTCAGATCTTTGTAATATATTTTTTTTCTGCGTTTACCCTGTTGTTCCAGAACATAGGCCACAGTAGGATCAGCCTGAAGCTTTTGATCAATTTCCACTCTGTTGAGATACACAGAGGCAATTCTTGGTTTTTCGGATTCAATCCTTGCTTCTCGTTCCACGATAGATGCCAAAGTGAGAACCTCGTAAAAATCCAGTTGTTTATTCATCTGGAAATCCATTTCAGACATGATTTTGTAAAAATGTTTCACTATTGTTTCAATAACAAACTCTTCACTGACATCTGCCGGGAAATGATATGTTTCTGGATAAATAAATCCTTCCAGTGAACTAACAGACAGACCGGTAACTTTACAAGCATAGGTGGAATCATTAACTAGTGAGTCAAATCTGGCAGCATTTACAAAATCATGTTCCTTCATTATTGCTGTTACTTTTTTCAGTGTAAGACCTTCCGGAATTGTTATAGGGTGCATCTGAACTCTGGCTTTATGGATTTTATTCAGTATTCCCAGTATGCTGACTCTACCCTTAAAAAGATAATGACCTGGACTAAGCTTAGTTTCAACGCCATTAACTCTGGCCAGCATTTTAAACCAGAAAGGATTTTTTATAATCTCATTTTCATATAGTATCAATGCAATACGTCCCGCACTGTCCCCGCTCTCGATTTCGATTACTTTTTCGGGAAGCGTATACGACTTAAAGACAGTGTCGACATATACACATGTCATTAGTATGATTAAAGATATAATACTTATAAAGAAAAGTCTCATATTAGTTTTTCTGAAGATATGACCGAAGTATCAGTGAGGCTGCAATCTGATCGACGATTTTCCTTCCCTGTTTTGGTGAAAGTCCCATTTTTCTTATCTCGGATTCTGATTCTTTACTGGTAAATCGTTCATCCTGCCAGATTATTGGTAAATCAACAGATTCTTTTAGAAGTCTGCAGAAATCTCTGGTTTTGCCAGTTTGAATCGTATCTTCACCGGAAAGATTGAGAGGAAGTCCAAGCACAATTTCCTTTACACTCTGCTCTCTGATTATTTCGATAATCTCGTTAATTACCTGAGCATCTGACTCAAGCTGAATAGTTTTGTAAGGAGCTGCAATTATCCTCATTGGATCTGACAGGGCGATTCCAACCCTTACGGTGCCATAGTCAATAGCCAGTACTCGGTAATAATCCATACTTCATCCTTAAATATTTGATTCATCAAGCCACTTGCATATCTTCCATTCATTGTTGACTTCTCTGACAATAAATCTGGCCTTACCTTCTGAAGTAATGCTGCCTGAAAAGTCAAAATACAAGCTGAGCTTAAAATCACATGGAATTACAATCTCTGATTCGAGAGTATCCTGATCATTTATGTACCAAATATTTTGAGGGGGGATAACCAAGACAAGAGAAATATTCGAAGGAGCCGGATATTTTCCATCGCTTGATCCTGAACCAAAAAGATTTCGGTGATATTCAACTTCCTGTTCTTTGAACCAATAATTATCTTTAAGATCATCTCCATCAATGTCTATACCAATTTCACTATATTCTGAAGCAATGAGATAAAACTGAAAATCACTGGTGAGACAGGACTCGTACATATTGATATCCATATTATTGTATGAGGTCTCCAGCTTCTTCAACAAATCTTCTGGCTCTCCGGAAGAAACAGGTTCAGGATCGTTTATTCGGATTTCAGGATGAAAGGGATTCTTACAGCCCAGAATTAGCAGCAAAAAAATCAAAATAGATATCTTACTGATATAATTCATATTTCATCCTTCCTACAGTGTAATCACCGTTTTCACGATAATCATACCACTGATAAATCTTCCAGAAACCACTGACATTCTTCAAAACTATTTTCCATTTCCCCTGAAACAGCTCAATATCAGTCTCTCCTTCAACAGAAAGATAATAATATCTGGTCATTTCCGCTCTGTTGGTCTGAATCTCATCTTCATCAAACTGCTCAAGCTGCAGAGTTATTCCATTATTATTTGTATAACTAGTATGAAACAGATTAAGACTTTCGATCTCTGACTCATTGTCCCAGTCACTGGAAATATCATATTCAACAACATCCTGACTTGCAAAATAATAGATAAAATCATCATCAAGTATCTCATTGTATTTTGCGACATTCTGCTTATCCTGAAAAACATAAATAATATTTTCCAACGCCTTTTCGGGCGTCACTACGAATGTGTTCCACTCAGTATTGTGCTGAGGTGGATCAGATTCCCGGGGTGAAAAAATCCTGCATCCCCAAAGCATCTGTATCAATAATATAATGATACCTGTTCGTATAAAGAAAATATTTTTATTCATATTAAAACTATGATTGCGAAAAAAGCAATGCCGTGTCAAACATTATTTGTTTGATGTTGATCAGCAAAAAAAATGTTTGATACACTGTATTAACACGATACGAGTTGTTAAAGATTATTGAAAAGCAGACTTAATGACTGAATCAGACTCATTTTATCATGTTATTTCCTATTTTTCGTCCCCTTTTTAGAGCTAATGAGTTATATAAATATAAAATAAAGGAGCTGATTATGATAGAGGAGATATTGATTAAAGTAGACAAAGTAGCCGAAGTAAGAAAGTCTCAGGAACTGCCAAAGCTCATACTTATGATCAATGACTTAAAATGGAAACGTCCTGTCATTGGATCATCCAAAGACCTTGAAAAGGTGCATTAATTATACGGATTTAAATAAGGGCTGATTTATACTGAATTCAGCCCTTTTTTTTGGGGGCTAACTCTGCATATGTTTTCATAAGATTGAAACCAGACACTTGATTCTTAATATTTCACTTGATTGTATTTTACGATTCATCCATAATTGATTTAATTTTAATTTGCAACATTGGAGGGTACAATGGAGAAAAATAAGGGAAACTTTCATTTCTGGCTGACAACCTCAATAAGAATATTGTTATTCCTGACAGCTTTTATCCTGCTTTCTGTCTTCATAAAGAATTCCTTTACAAGACTTCCTGACACTAAAATGAAACAGAAAAAGCTGGCGACTAGCATTCTCAATAATCTGGAAAAAGGGATGCATGATAGATCAATTATAGACTTTAATCAAAGAATATTCCCTGAGGGAGCATGTTTTTCCTTACTTTTGTATTCTATTTCCTGGTCTAACATAGCTGTATTGAATCTGGATGATACTGAACTAGTTGAAAAAGCAATCAGTGAAGCCTCATGGGCAATTGATGAGTTTCAGAAAGAATATGTTACTTCAATCTTTACAGATACTGAAGTTGAGAATGGTGTTCTCTGGATGGGACAGCTGAATCTTATGTTAGGCAAATTTTCAGCTCTTGTTAAGGATAATCAAGACTATTCAAAGCATGTCGATATGTACCATTATTACTCCAAAACCCTCAATAATGCTTATGAAAACAACTCCATCTGTCTTCTGAATACTTATCCCTTCGGCTGCTGGACTGCTGATAACGCTACAGCTATCCTGTCGCTGGCATTACACGATCAATTATATGAAACAAATTATAATAAAACATGTTCACGCTGGACAAAATGGTTTATTGAAAATCCGGATACAACCTGTGGACTTCCCCCTGCCAAAGTAAATAATGCAAATGGCTTTGCTCACGAACCGTCTCGAGGAAGCAGTAATTCCTGGATAGTTACAATACTATCACACTTTGATGAAAGCACTGCCTCATTACTTTATGAGAGACATAGGAAACATTTCACCAACAAACTGATAGGATTCAACACATTTCGCGAATATATGAAGGGATCACGTTATAAACCTGATGTAGATTCAGGTCCTGTAGTTCTTGGTTCAGGAGTTACTGTATCTGCTTCATCAATCATTACTGCAGTACTCCGTAAAGACTATGAAACAGCCAACGATATCAATATCATCCTGAATATGTTTTGTTACCCTCACACTTTTTCTGAAAATGGGAAATCATACAGATCATACCTTTTCAAAAAATTTCCGATTGCTGACCTCTTTATTGTCTGGCAGTATAGCATGCTACCGGTAGATGAGATTGCTGAAGAACAGGATTCCGGCAAATCAAATGCTTGGATATTCAGAACAATCTTATTTATTTTCATGATTGTTATTTTACTTTATTTGAGGCAAATTATAAAATCCATTCTGCAGCATCACGGATATAGATAGTATTATATTAGAACTACTCATTTCCACTTTTTAACTACTGCTACTAAGTAGATTATACTGAGTTTATGCTGGAAAAAATCTCATTGACAGCATTTTCACCAAATGAATTTTCAAGCCTTATACAAAATACGGAGGAATATACTTCTGATGGAGAATAAAAAATTAGGAAATCCTGCAGTTGTCGGACTTGCAGGTTTCGGACTTACTACATTCGTTCTGCAGATTCATAATCTTGGTCTCTGCGGACTTGGACCTGTTTTAGCATTAGCTTTAATATATGGTGGTCTGGCACAGATGATAGCTGGATTCCAGGAACAGAAAATGGGAAATAACTTTGGTTTTTCTGCATTTGTATCATATGGATCATTCTGGATTGGACTGGCAATAATATGGTCATTGAACCACTTTGGAATTTACAAATTATCTACAACAGATGTTGGCTGGTATCTTGTCGCCTGGACAATATACACATTCATCATGTTTATTGGTGCAATGAGAATACATTCAGCTATGGCTGTAACATTCCTGCTTCTGCTTATAGGATTCATTCTTCTTGATCTCGGTCACTTCGGTTACCCATTAATGAACAAAGTTGCCGGAGTAGAACTTATTTTTTGCGCTTTTTCGGCATGGTATATGATGGCTGGAATTATCTGGAATGATCTCGCAGGTAAAACTGTTTTACCTATGGGAAAACCATGGATTAAATCTTAGCGGTCAGTCTGTCATTACTTTTAAGGACAGAGCATTCTGTCCTTTTTTTTAATCTGTTTTGCTTGTATTGATAGATGAATCTTCACTTTCTGAAATAGACGTTTTAATGCTTTCTTCCTCGAGTTTTTCTTGTTCACCCCAGATTTTCAGAGTTCTGTAAAATTTGATCTTCTTTACAGTCCAGGCAATAAGAATCAGAAATGGATATAACAGTGGAATCATAGCAGATATCGAAAACAGAATATATGTCGAGGCAGTTCTGTCGGCAATCTCATCCATTTCTCTGTTAAAATAATCCGGTGAAGTAAAAAATGCTCTGAAGAAAGTCCGATTGAAACTCCCCCCAGGATAAGAGGAATCAATGAACCTGAAGAAATTCATTTTCCTGTGAGTAACCAGATATTTAACGACAATATATGACTTATAGTAAAAAGCTCCCCACAATGCCGTATTATGCGGATATTGAGAATACATCTCCTGCAGTTCCATATCATTCCCAAATAACTTTATTCTGGCAAAATCAACTGCTGAATTGAAATCTGATCCATTAGCAAAATATTGTGCCATACCTTCATGAAACCAGAGAGGAGCATCCGGCCAGTAATGAAAAATAAAGCGATGGATGTATTCATGAAGGATAGTTCTTACTGATTCATCAGAGAAACGGTTTTTATCTGATTGAAGATATATTGTATTATCGGAACTGCTGTAAAAAGCATTCGAATGCTTGATGAGTCTACTGCTGACATTGAGATTTTTTAGTGCGTTTTTCTCTGTAAGGACAACTATTTTCACATCAAACTCGGGGTACATGCCAAGCTTAATCTGGAATTTATCAATAGATTTGCGTATTTGCCCTTTGATATCTTCTTTAAATGAAAAATCTCCTTCGATTGCTATATTCTGAGCTTGCAAAAAGACCGCAGCATACAACAACAGAAGGAGTAAAAAGTATTTTAGATCAGTCATCGAGTTTTTCGTGAATTTTCTTCAGCAATTTCTCCATGTCAAAAGGTTTGAATATCACATCTTTGAGACCGTCTTTTTTACAGTTTACAACAACATGGTTCGGATCGTACCCAAAACCCGTCATCATAATAACAGGAAAATTTTCGTCCAGGTCTCTGGCTCTGGTAAACAGCTCATGTCCATCCATGTCTGGCATAGCTATATCCGTTATAAGCAGATCAGCTTCACCTTTCATAAGGTGGTTCAGAGCTGCATAACCGGAATTCTCAGTTATAACGTTAAAGCCGTCATCATTGAGTTCCAGACCCAGAAACTCAGTAACATCCGGTTCATCGTCAACAACAAGAATAGTTTTTACCATGTTAAAGCCTTGTCACCAGCTATGATCTTGTAAGCTTCATAGTATTTCTGGTATGTTTTATCAATAATTTCCTTTGGAATTCGCGGACCGGGAGGGTTTTTGTCCCAGCCGGTATCTTTCAAATAATCTCTCACGAATTGCTTATCATAACTTTTTGGAGTTTTGCCAATTTCGTATTCGGCTTTATCCCAGAATCTGGATGAATCCGGAGTAAAAATTTCATCTATCAGCATAATTTTGCCGTCAATGGAACCATATTCAAGCTTTGTATCAGCTAGAATAATGTTCCTTTCATTGAGAAATGCGTGACCAAATTTGTACAATGCTAGAGTTACATCTCTGAGTTTATCAGCAATATTAGGATCCATTCTTTCTTTCATTTCTCCGAATGAGATATTAATATCGTGACCTTCTTCAGCTTTAGTTGAAGGAGTAAATAGTGGTTCCGGGAATCTTTGAGATTCCTGAAGTTTCTCCGGCATCTCTTCTGTGTTTACAGTTCCGGACTTCTGGTATTCCTTCCAGGCTGAACCTGTGATATAGCCTCTGGCAATACATTCAAATGGAATAACTCTGGTTTTCTTCACCAGCATTGATCTGTGTTCAAGTTGATCTCTAAATTGATGAAGCTCTTCAGGGTACTCATCAATGACATCAGTTATAAAATGATTTTCAATTATATGTTTGGTTTCCTTAAGAAAGAATACTGATATCTGGTTAAGTATTTTTCCTTTATTGGGTATGATGTCATCAAAAACAACATCAAAAGCAGATATTCTGTCTGAAGTAACAAGAAGAAGCTTGTCACCAAGATCATAAATTTCGCGAACCTTTCCGGATTTAAAAGATTTTACAATTTCCAGATCCTGAATACGCTTTTCCATTCATCCTCCGTAAATGATTTTATTGAGTTTTATTTTTTTTGAACTTAAAATTTCTGAATAATTCCGGTTAAAATTATTTTCCAGATGCCTCAAAACTGCTTTGCGTTCATCGTAACTGTCTTTCGACACTGCGAACTCTTCATTATCTCTATATGTGCTTTCTATTGCAAATTTCTTTCCATTAAGTCTACTCAACATACCATGCTCTACAGCAAAATCTTTTTCTTCCGAGCTATAGCTGATATTCTTTGTCACCAGACAGAACTCAACAGATTTCCTGACTTTGTTCAGTAATCTGATTTGTCTTTCCAGTAAATCAGCTTTTTCGAAGTTTAGCTTATTCTTCAGCTGCTCTGCTTGCATCTGAAGTTCAGATATCCAGTCTGTGCGTATGAAAAGCAGCTTTTCTGCAAGCTTTAGGCTTTCATGTTTGTCATTAATCAGAAATTCGAAAGAATAAGGACTGTCTTCATGCATGATGTTTGCACTGTTATTTTCGATACTCTTAAGATTATATAACTCTTTAATGGTATAAAAATAATCGTAAAGTTTGAATCTATCGGGGAATGGTCCGATATACAAGTAATCATCGATTGTACTGTCACATACATAACAGGTTAAATCATGATTCAGTGCAATTCCAAGATAAACGTAGTTGTCACTGATTCTGAATTTAGATTCCGGAACAGCCACATCCTGTTTATAGGCTGACAGAGCCTGGAAACGGTTCTCAGTCTCTTTCCATTCCAAAGAATCGGCTGAAGAAACCATCTTTACGATATTTTCCTGTTTACTATTCAGCAGATACTTTATTGTATACTGCAGATCAGCGGTAAAATTGAAGTAAACAGGCTTGTCATTTTTCAGGAAATAGTACACTCCTGAATTTTCAGGTATTTTTTGAGTAATAACATTTTTTATAAGCATGTTCACCCTTATGCAACAGGTGGTTTAAATGTCAATTACTTTGTGCAGTCCTTTTCATTATCTTTGTAAGCCCTTATCCTGAGCGTCCTGAGCAAACTGAGTCTATCTTCTCGACTGAGTATAAAATAGGCAAAAACAAGAAAAACACATCCTGTTCCCAGCTTCAGGAGAAATGCTGATGTAAACCCGAAAGACTGAGTAAAATAAGCCGGAATTACAAAGACAAATGCCATTATAATAATTCCCAGCACCTTAGCATTATGGTATTTTACAGCATGCTGTTTCTGTGTCAGAAAATACATGATAAATGCGGTTACGACTGTTGATAATGCCGTCGCAACAGATGCCCCCATTACATTGAACTTAGGGATAAGCAGATAGTTCAACCCGATATTGACTCCAACTCCCACAAACACGATTATCGTCAGAACACTTATCTTCTTATAGTAATAAAAAGACATGGAGAATATATTCTGCAGATGTTTGAAAATAAATGTAGCCATCAGAACCGGGACAAACAAATATACATTTGCATAATCCTTACCCTTAGCTGCAATCATAAGTACTTCTCTGGCAAAAAGACTTAGAAATACAAACCCCGCAGCAAGCAGGATAGTTGTATTGACCTGGACTTTGGGTAGATAATCATTAATTTTTCTATTTTCAAAGCGAGATATTACTATAGGCAAAAGTGCTGTTTGAATTGAAACAACCAGAACAACTTGAAGTACACTTGCAACTTTATGTCCCACATAATATATACCTACACTGGTTTCATCTGCCAGGAACTTAAGAATATATCTGTCAGCCTGTGTCAGCAGATTCGTAGAAATGGTTGTCAACACCAAAGGAACACTGTATTTCAACATTGATTGAAGAAGACTTCTGTCTATCTCAAAGCTAAGTTCTTTTGCAATCACAGGAAATGTTAACATAAGAAAAAGTCCGTTCCCGATAGCCTGACCCATTATTACACTGGTAAGTCCAGCCTTGAAAACTACAAGCATCAGAACTGTTGCAAGCAGACTGACAACCAGTTTCATTGCATTCACGATAACATAATAAACTGATTTCCCTTTGGATCGCAGTAAATTAAGACAGAACAGATAGAATATTTCAGAGGTAATCAACAGAATAATCTGCCAGGTATATCCAGTATACTCCCAACCAAGGAAAAATCCGAAAATTGGTTTAAACAATGAAGAAAAGATGTTGATAAAAGCTGCAATCAGTATTAGGAACAGAAAAACCGTAGATGTAAATTTTCGCCCCTGCTTTTGATCAGCAGAGTACCAGCGCAAAAGAGCACTGCTCAGATTTAAACCGAACACAGCAGTCAATATAGCAGAGATCGGCATTATTAAGCCGAATACACCTACTATTGCTGTTGTCAGGTATTTTGTCTGATATGGTAATAGTATGAATCCAAGAACTTTTGAAAGGATATTACCAAAACTGTATACAGCTATATCTTTTGTTGTCTTGTTCTTCAGCATTTATATTGAGACGAAGTTCCTAATTTTTTGTCAGCAGATATGTAATTCCAAGAGCAAGTACAATAACACCGAGAACCTTAGGAATATCCAGACGTTTTTCCTGATAAGCTATCTGTCTGGTCTCGTATACAGTATAAGTAGAGTCAGTATAACCCGATCTTACCTGATCTGTATTGTAAACAGGAACCTTATTCCTTTCGAAATACATTATTACATCCTGTATTGCCGATGAGTTTCCACTGTCTTTGACATCAAACTCAAAAACGGTCATATAGGTGTCAAGACTCATGATTGATATCCTGAATTCATTGTTAGTTCGATTCATTAGTCTACCATATACAACATACTCAATATTGAAGTCTTTTTTTATATCTGAAAGAAGCTTTGTGTTAGTTCTGGAAATCCTGGATAATTCGTAATGATCTTTCAGCTCCTGGCAAGATATCATCTTCATACCGGGATCGTATTTAAGTGCATCGTAAAGCTGTGTTGAAAGAGCGGGAATATCTTTACCGTTATCAGTAAATCCAAAGATACCTATTATCGGCTGCTCTTTATCTTTGAATACATCTTTTTCCGGAGTTACATGATCAGCACAGATTTCGCATGAGAATTGAGGTATTCTTTTCCTTTTCTGTACCGGTACTTTTTCTGGTCTGTATTTGGTTACAGTTGCACATCCGAGTAGTAAAAAAACAAGTAATAGCGATAAAGCTGCTTTTTTCATATTTTCCTCCAGAAAGTATATAATTTATTTTTTTTATACAATGATAACTTATACATTTAAAGTTAATTTGTAATCAGATTTTTTGATTGAGAACCGTTTTTAAGCTCCAGTTTGAGTTCAGAAAATAGGAAATCATGAATCCTCTGAAGCATTAAAGCCAAATATTTTGAATCATTTATTTTTATGTAATTCTCTGCAAAGTTTGTCAAGGTTTTCTCTGGCTTCACAATATCATATTCCGTTACGAAGTTATCAATTTCACTTGCATAAACCCCAAAAGTATGAACTAATTTATCAATGCATAGAATATAACCATCCTCCGTCAACTTATCATCAACTTCAGTATCATTCAAGCTGATTACAGGATATGTTCGCTCTCCATCAGTGAAGAAGTTGCGATTCCCTATCTTCCTTAAATTTCCGGAGGCTTCCAGGATTTCAGAGACAAAGTTTTTTTCAACACTGAGCTTCAGCCCTGAATCCAGGAAAGTCATCATGGTCTCTTTGTCAGATTTATCCCTCTCAAACCCGGAGGAATCCACCAGATCCAGAATAACTGCAGTACTGCATTCTGCAACAAAATGATCAATTCTTAGAACAGGGAGCAGCTCATTATTTCTGTATTCTATAAAGCCACTTACTACAGGTAAAGATGAGGCTAATATTTCAGGAATCTCCATAGATGTAAACTTCCCTGAATTTATGATATTATCGCAAATAATCCCTATCTCATTGCCATGAATCTGAATATGCAGAATCTTCTTACCATCAATCCTGTTAAGAGGAATATCCTCATGAGAATACTCTTTCATATTAAACACTTCATCGGTAAAATACAGCGGTAAATCGGTGTTATCAACTGCCAAACCTAATCTTGTGCTATTATCTATTTTCAACAGATTATCAAGTTGAACAGAACTTATCCTGTTCAGGAAAATATCATTTACACAGAATAACTTATCTCCGGTTCCAAAGACTACATAAGAATGAAGTACATCCGGATTCTCTGTTTTACAGCTGAGAATCAGACAATTATGCCTGTTAAGATAACTGGTTTCTGTTGCCTCGCAAATATCTCTGACAAAATGATGCAGTCTGGAAAGACTCTGCTGCTGAAACTCCCCGTTCTCCATATCTTCATTATCATAAAAATCGAAAGCCATCAGCTTAACAACGTTGAAATCGGGAGCAGGTATAACTTCTATTCTTATCTTAAGCTCTGAAAACTCATAGCTTCTGTAATCTTTCTGAAAACTGATAATCAATCTGATAAATCTCAGCAGTCGGAACAGAATATTCCGTTCTTCTGACTTGTAAACATTACTTCCGGAAGAAACAGTGACGAGTCTTAGTTCTACTCCATATTCCTGTTCCATTTCAGGCAAAAATTTCCTGAGATTATTAAAGACTTCATCAAAAGAACGCATTTCACTCTTGTAAATGAAACTCTCCAGTGTTTCAGTTATAGACAGCAATGATTCTGATACTTCTGTTGATGATGAATCTGTACTGAAATTATTCATCTTGTGTTTAATTGTATTCAATTCTTTGATCTGAGCATGGAGTGTGTTAAAATCTGATTTTGTGATCTCTGCTGTATTATTTTCAAGAACACTATCCAAACTTAGTGAACTTCCAGTTACAAGTGACCTTTCCCCTGAATCTAAAACCTCTATCGTATCATCCAGCATCGAGAAATACATAGTACTAGATGAGAGAATATCAAAACTGTTTACAGTGTATGAGTCACATATTTCTTTGAGAGATTTCCTGGAGGATATTAAATGAAAATAATTCCCTGCTTTCCCCGATTTTATGAAAGTTTTCAGAATGATATCCGTATCGTTTCTGCTTATGCTGAAGACATCATCCAGTATACTATTCTGATCGGAATAGTATTTTTCCATGAGATAGAATTTGTGCTGATTATCCCTGATATAACTGAGTATGCTTTCTGCACAATTGAACTCAGTCTCAGCTTTTGCATGAAAACCTGCTGTATCGAAAATGGAAGCAACATCAAACTGATTGTAATGATTGCTGGAATCTGCAATTCTATAGGTCTCAAAGACAGAATCGACAGACTCTTTTGATATTTCATCGTTCCGAACTAATTCGTGAAGTTTGGAGACTGTACGGTAAAGTTCATTTAACAGCTCAAAGTCAAAGTCTTTAATACTGTAACGGATGAAAAACTCAAATGACATCAATGCAGATTTATCAAACTTCAGGTTCTTTATATTCAGATAATTACGAAAAGAATTAATATATGTGTAATATGGTTCAGCTGCTTTCTGCAGTATCAATATTGAATCTTTATTAAATTTAGAAAACTCCTTATCGATTTGCTCAAATAAGGAGTTTTCAAACTGTATGTATTTATCCATCAAGGATTTTCCTCAGTTATCTTTCTATTTCATTAACACAATTTTCTTTATTTTTATGTCATTATTGTTTGTTTTGATAAAGTAAACGCCTGAAGACACCTTTTTACCTGTCACATCTCTCATGTTCCAGCTTACTGTACTTCCTGCATTATGCAGTATTGAAGAATGGACTCTCTGCCCCTTAATGTTAAAGATTGAAATTTCAGTATCCGCATCAACTGCTTTGCTGAATCTGATATCAAGAGAATTTCCGATTGTTGAAGGATTGTTCACTATAATACTGTTTTCAGGTTTTGTAATATCATTTTCTTTTACAGAAACATTCTGCAGATCGAAACTCACATCATTCTGGTCATCATCATTTACAACAATATGTGCTCCGCTGATATCCATAACATTGCTTGCAGTGAATGTAATCTCACCTGTAAAGTCGAATGTAGCCGGGATGAAGTCAACGAGAGCTCCACTTCCAAGCTGAAGCACTGCCTTTTGTGGAAAATGGCCGTCTGCATCGTAGTAATCAAAACTGATATTCCAGGCTCCCATGCTATTATCTGTAACAACATTTCTTATCTCAGGCAGTGTGTTGTTCTGCGGATGAGTAAACTCAAAGTGATCATGAATCATCAGATTAAGGCTGGTCATATCTGCAATATTCGCATTAAACGAAGGCATTGTTGTAATCAGGAATGTGATTGTTGAGAATGCCAGAGATTTTGTGGTGTTTGGCCAGGTTCCAAAGTTCGGATCATTAGCCAGATCATTCATTGCACATGAAAGCACAAGCAGATCATTTGCTGAATCCTCATAAGACATAATATCACCAATTCTCTGGATATTATTCAGATCAAAAGTAGTATCGATTGTTGCAGCAATTTTATATAATCCGGGAGAGATTAACGCACCAAGATTTACTGTTTCAATCATCAGATATACGGTAGAATCCGTAACAACTGACTCAGGATTAGCCAGTAAAGCAACATAAGCATATGCTTCCCCTGAGAAAATATCTAAAGTAGGATATCCCCCACCGTTGTTTTTCATACCTACATAAACCCTGTTTGCGTCATAACCTGCGTAATCTGAAACAAGTTCCAGATGGTCGCTGCCCGTAACAGAACAGTCTCCAACTGAATCCTGAGCGAAAAAAGTAAGATCGTTAATGCCTGGGCTAGTAGTATTAACCTCTTTCACCATAGCAAGCTGAATAAGGTTCATGATATTCTGTCTGAGATAAAACTGCTGTTCCTGTCCGGGGGTTACCTGATATGATATACCGAATGTCAGAGTATCAGTGTTAGCTGCGATTTGAGATGTCCAGCCGGATTGATCGTTATACTGAACTTCCAGAGAATCACCTGAGACATTCAGTGTAGTAAAATCGAGCTGTGCATTGCCGTCAGCTTCCATTGCGCCTGTTCTGAGATTACCCCACATCGGGATATCTTCGAACTGAGCTGCTAGAAACTGTATACTAAGAAAACAAACAAACAATAATAATAATTTTTTCATCTTATCCTCCAATATATAAACTGAAACAACATTATCAAATGTCAAGACTTAAATAGTAAAATTTCATTGACAGTCAACTCTTACACATCCTAAATCAATTTCAGTGCAAAAATGGCAGGTAAATATGTATAAAATCAGGTTCTTCCTAATATCATCATTAATTCTTCTGCTTCTGGGATGCAGTTGTAATTATGTGTATGACTACTTTGAAATGGGTAATACGGGACAAATGAAAATAAATGAGAATTGGATTGCCGATGCAAGTCTTTATTCTCATTCTAATCCCTCCAACGGACTTCCATCAAACGGATACAGCCCAATCCAGAGATTCAGCCTGAATGTATTCTCAAACAAAGATATCAGTAATGCTTATCTGGAAGGAGAAACAAGAGTTGAGAACATTTGTATTCACAGCAGCAGAGTAAACTATAAGAATATTGATTTCACCTTCACAGGATATAGTTTATGCAATGATAATTTTACTTATTATACCGATAATGCCATGACCGGTTTCAAACCCATAGCCCTGCTATCCTATAGTGTAAGAAAAATAATTATACCACTAGAAGTTAAATATCTTAAAATCAGCTTTGATCTAATTGATGAAGGTGAAACAATCCATGTTGAGATTCCACTTAGCAGGCATACTTCATCAGAATGGAAGTGTTTCGCTCCCGTTAATTAAGAAAGGATACTAAATTGAAAATAAAAACTACATCACTGTTCACACTATTTCTTGTTATGATTCTGTTTCAGAATGCATACTGTCTGTTCAGTAACAAAGACCGATTTGATGAATATTACAAATACAGCGATCATTATGCAGTTAATGATGACTGGAAGATTACACTGCATGCTTTTGAGTCATACCAATCGAGTAAGTCAGAGCAAGATACACTTGAGTATGTTATCAGAATTTATCTTCATACCCATAAAGACGTCCTTAACGAATTCAATCTGAAAACTGTCAAAATCCTAAATGCCGTTTTAATTCTTGAGGACAACAAAGAACTCAATATTGAATATTCGAAAATAGATGGCTCAATTCATAAGCAGGAACAGCAAGATAATTTTAATTCACTGGGCAGCTTCAATCTCTGCACTATTACTTATTTGTCAAAGCCCTTGAGTATTCCATCAAATTATCTGGATGCAAAGCTGAAGTTTGTATTTATTGATGGCAAACAAACTCATAATATTGAAATACCATTTAACAGAAAAAACACTGAGTCACGATGGGATTTTCATTGTAATGGAGAACCGAAAGAGAGTCAGTATTAGTTTGGGAGATTTACCTGTCTGTTTTTTAAGCTAAAGCCCTCACAAATCTAAATAAAGATAAAAGAATCCGAGCCTGTAATTAAAAAATAAAATTCTTGACATACCCCCCCAACTTGTTGTCAATTGATCAAATGGAAAGTTTTATATCGGTGTAGAGTTCCAAAGAGCTTCGATGAAATTCTTGAATTTCATCAACTGTTTCAACAGTTAGAAGCTCTTATACAATATTGGAAGTTCTTGCAGATATGTGGATGTGTAAATAAATTCGTAACTTAGTTTCTTGAAGTTTAATGTCGCTAATGAAATCTACTATCATTAAAAAACGGAAATGAGAATGTAAACAATTACTTCCGGGATGAAGCCGCTGACAAACCCATTTCCTGAATACATTATATCAGGATTATGCTTTGTATGCAAGTTTTTTTCTCGTTTCCATAGAAGGAGAAAGAATGAAGAACCTGAAAAAATGATGAAGATGTACCGGAATTTGCCCAGCTTTCAGGTAATTACCCTAACCCGTTTAACCCATCCACAACAATCTCATACAGTCTTCCTGAAGAAGGCAATGTGTGTATTGAAGTATACAACATTAAAGGTCAGAAGGTTAAGCAGTTGATAAATGAACATAAAGAAAGCGGAAATCATACAATAAAATGGAACGGAAGAGACGAAAACAACAAGAGCGTAGGTTCCGGAGTATATTTCTATAAAGTCAAAACAGAAAAATCATCGCTGATAAACAAAATGATAATGTTGAAATAGTATTTTCCCCTTGCGCATGGTTGCAGACCTCCGCAATGGTTGGAAAATATCGTACCCTATTGAATTTATTCGATTTAGGGTGTTTTCAATAAATATATCACACCTCCCTCCGCAAAGCGGAGTACTCCTCTTTATAGAGGAGAATTTCAAAAGAAGGAAACCTATGAAAAAGCAGCTTGCAATACTGATAATTACATTACTACCAATACTTCTTCTAAGTACAACACATACAGTAAACCTGGATGGAAGCGGAGATTTTACCGATATACAGCAGGCAATAGACAGCTCATCAGATGGTGATATAGTACTTGTATATCCAGGATTTTATGCAGTAAACCTCAATTTTAACGGTAGATCCATAAAACTTTATTCTATGGAAGCACTAACCGGAGAAGATCATTATATTGCAGAAACCATCCTAAATGGGTGTGGTGTTGGCAGAGTAATAAAAATCTGGGGACAGCAGGTAAACAATGCAGAAATAAGAGGTTTTACAATTACTAATGGATATGGAGACGAGGGTGCTGTGGGTGGTGGCATCAGTATTAATGCAGATGGCAATATGAAGATTACAAATTGTGATATTTATGAAAATAAAGTTACTGATCTTGGAGGTGGAATTTATATTTCCGGTGAAGTAGATATTGAGTTTGCAGGGCTTGATATACATGACAATTTCTCCTGGTCAGGGGGGGGGCTTTGTTATAAACCCGAATTAACTTCAGAAATGATCTTTTCTTCTGTGAACAGATGCAGTATATACAATAATATGGCATATGGTGGTATGGATATTGAAATTCGATATATTCCCCGAAATTATGATAAAGTAATAATGATTTATCTCGATAAGTTCAGTGAAGCTGTTGCATCCCGATATTATGCAAACTACAGTAGATTATTTTCATCATATACAGGAAATCCCATGCAGTTTGATATTCTCAGAGGACACATAACACCGGTAAATGCAGATTTGTATGTATCAATGGATGGAGATGATGCTAACTCCGGACTGTCACCTGATGATCCAAAGTATTCAATAGTAGATGCCTGCAGGCTTATAGCTGCAGATAGTCTTAATCCCAAAACTGTTCATATTGCAGCCGGAGATTACTCACTTCAGTTTCTAAACAGATTTAGTACTCCGGTATTAAAGAGTCACTGCAGAATAGCCGGATCAGGTTCAGATGTCACTTATCTTGGCGGCTATATTTCAGATAGACGTGTTGTTTATGCAATGTATGAATACAAAGATATTGAAATATTAGGATTGACAATAGAAAATCCCGTAGGTGAAGGGTTGACTTTCCGAGGGCATAATGGTAGGAAGATACAACTAGATGATGTTGTCATAAAAAACTGTTATGCTCGAAATTTTGCAGGATTAATGATTGAAGGATGCGAGTCTGTTGAATTGAGAAACGTTAAAATATTGAACTGTAGATCAACTGATAGCAATTCCGGTTTATTTATGTCTGGGATTGGTAAAGCAATCATAGATAGCTGCGAGTTCACCGGTAATCAGGTAACAGAGTATCATATTGAATGTTGTGATAATGCAGTAAGGGTAACAGCAGACTCTGTATATGTAACTAATAGTATATTCAATGGAAATACAAGCTATGCTCCTCTTAATGAAAATGCTTTTGTTCTATTTGGAGACAGTCTTGTAGTATTTGAGAACAATCTTGTAGCAAACAACATATCCTACAACGCACAGGCAGTGGGATATATTGGTTCTATTTATGGTGACACATATGTCAGTAATAATACATTTGCTAATAATTATATCAGTTTTCAGACAAATCTTGTAAAGTTCGAAATTGTGGGTAATAATTCTTACGTATATAATAATATTTTCTACAATCCTTACTCAATGTACGATTCCAGAGAAATAGCAATATGTACTGTAGATCACCAGAACTCCTCCACGATAAGTAATAACCTGATTTTAGGTGGAGAGCAATCAGTTATGGTAATACCCAAAGAAAACGAGCATCTACTTACTTACGAAGACACCAATATTGATGTTTTACCTGAGTTTGTCGGGGGAGATTCAACTTCTGCAGAGTCTTACTATCTTACTGAAACAAGCCCTTGTGTAGATGCCGGAGCTGTAACAGGCAGTAATTTCCCACTGCTTGATCTGGCAGGAAACTCCAGAATATACGGCAGTACTGTAGATATGGGGTGTTATGAATGGCAGCCTGTGGGTAATTTCAATCAGGATTTGGCTTTTAAGGACACAAAGTTAATTGCTTATAACTACCCCAACCCGTTCAACCCAACCACAACCATATCATACAGTCTTCCTGAAGAAGGCAATGTGCGTATTGAAGTATACAACATTAAAGGTCAAAAAGTTAAACAGCTCATTAA
This sequence comes from Cloacimonadales bacterium (SeqCode), assembly GCA_942492065.1. Taxonomy (GTDB): domain Bacteria; phylum Cloacimonadota; class Cloacimonadia; order Cloacimonadales; family JAIOQZ01. The sequence goes on from CALODV010000005.1 coordinate 27,609, forward strand.
TGAGCACAAAGAAAGCGGACATCATACAATTAAATGGAACGGAACAGATGAAAACAACAAGAGTGTAGGTTCCGGAGTATATTTCTATAAAGTCAAAACAGAAAAATCATCGTTAATAAACAAAATGATAATGTTGAAGTAGTATTTTCCCCTTGCGCATGGTTGCAGACCTCCGCAATGGTTGGAAAATACTGACCCTATTGAATTTATTCGATTTAGGGTGTTTTTCAGCAAAAAATAGAAATATCCGCAATGGTTAGAAATTATAGTATCTATATAAGGAATATTAGATTGTATATGGTTGAGATAAAATACTAAACTCTGCTGAGTAATCCTGCTTTCAGATCAAGCAGGGATTCCTTAATTTTATTCACTCGATTCTTTTGTTCGGTAGGAAAATCTATTTCCATTTGAGGTTCATTCTTTTTATTCTTCTTAGCAGCAAGTTTTTTACGTGCACCTTCAATCGTAAATTTCTGTTCATACAGCATATACTTGATATCTCTCAGGACATCAATATCGTCAGCACTGTACTTTCTGTTGCCTCCGCTGTTTTTGCGAGGTTTCAGCGTTGGGAACTCAGTCTCCCAATAACGAAGCACATAAGATTTAACACCAATCAGATTGCTTACTTCTCCAATTGAATAATAGAATTTTTTCATATTTATAACCGTGAATAAAGGAATATTTTGGAACCAATTGCTGCTATCACCATTATTGCAGTCAACAGGAAATTTATCAGAGGCAGCCAGTGCCCGTATTTATTGTAGAATGTAATACCCTCATAATCATAAACGGGAGTATTAAATCTCTCCATCTCCATGATCTTTGATCGATGCAGATAACGTCCACGCGGATCAACACTTAAAGATATTCCGGTATTAGCGGAGCGCACAATCTGTATCCGGGATTCAATAGCTCGATACCTTGCCATTTCCGCATGCTGGAACGTTCCGGGAGACCTTTTAAACCAGGCATCATTGGATATGTTGACAACAAAGTCTGCATGAGCTATTCTTCTGAAAACTGATGGAAAAGCAATCTCATAACAGATAATCGGTGAATAAGAAGTTTCTCTTACTCTGTAGGTCTCAAACCTGGTTCCGGGTCGGAAGTTCGCCTGACCGAATTCAAGTGACCACAGAAACGGGAATAGACTCAAAAACGGCATTCTCTCTCCAAACGGCACCAGCAGATTCTTGTAGTATGCCTTCTGGACATCTCCCTTTGAAGTAACCTGAGTTGCAGCATTAAAATAATCATAGCCATTATGACCACCGTTTTCGCGCTTTTTGAAATGCTGGAAACCAATAAGAATATTAGCCTTTTCCTCAGCAGCAACTCTTTTCGTGAATTTCAATGCCGATTGATTATAAAGAAGAGCTACAGGTAATGAAGACTCACTCCACACCAGCAGATCCGATTTCATTTTCTTAGACAGTTTCTCATATCTGGCAAAAGTAGAATCCTCGAATGAAGCTTCCCACTTGAGATGCTGCGGGATATTCGCCTGTACAACACCAACAGTTACGTCTTTTTTCTGAAGTTGAATCGTATTAACTCTTACAGCACCGTAAATCATCCAGAACAGCATAATACCAAGACAGAGATACAGATAATTCTTTTCACCATAGAGGAACTTGAATAACCAGTAGTTAATCATCAGAATCAGAATTGATACAAGAGGCATACCTCCAATATCAAGTATCTGGAGCAGCCAGTTATAGTTATGAAGAGAATATCCGATATTAAACCATGGGAAACGGAATTCACCAAAATTCTGCAGGTATTCGAAAGATAACCACAGCATGAGAAATCCCAGAATCTTAAGAGCCGGGAATTCTTTTCTAACTGCCATATTAATCAAAAACAAGACTGTGAAGTATACTGTGAACAGGACAATCAATCCTACCAGCACACCAAGCCCGGTAAAGAATGACAATACTCCGCTGCTGCTGATAGATGTCAGCTGTGTAGGTGCAAGACAAATCCATTGTAAACCCGTCAAAGTATAGGCAAGACTGAAAAAGACTGATCCAATGACTACATTTCGTTTCTTTAAGTCTTCCTGAGAATAGATAAATATCGGAATAAAAGCAAAGAATACGAGAAATCCGAGATGAATCGGAAGTCTGCTTATACCCAGCATCAAACCGGCTGAAATCGGTTTAACATATGAGACTGTGCTTTGTCCTTTCAATTATTTTCCTCTTCTATTCGCGGTGTTAATACAACAATTTTATTAGTTGTGCTTTTTATAACATATTCACCTGAAACGTCAACCTTGTTTTCATCCCAGATGATTTTTGTTGTTTTATCATTGTTAACCGGAGTTATTTTTTCAGATACTGAATACACAGTTTCGTAGAACTGAAAATAGAAGTTATTCATAGTTTCAGAGAAATTACCCAGATCAGAATATATCATAGTCTGATTATCTTCTTTACTGTATAGATAAATCCATTTGTCTGTGGAATACAGCTTATATGGTTTAACATCAAAGATTTTATCCAGAACAAGAGTCTCCCCTGAAGCAGAGGGACTTAGCTGAATCAGCTCTTTAGTTCCGTCGTCAAATATTATCCAGTTACTATCATCCAGAACTGTTAACAGAATTGGACTGCTGCATGATGACAAAGACAAACTACCAAGATACTCTCCCTCAGAAGAATACTGCTTAATTTTTTTTTGGAATGAATCCAGAGCAAGCAAATGGTTATCATGAGATAAAGCAATATCTGTCAGATTGTTAAACTGATTATCACCAAATCCGATTCCACCGATTGAATTAAGTTTCTTTCCGTCATCAGTATTATAAATATCTATTTTAAATGCAGTTTTGTTAAAGCAATACAATCGCTTCTGTTCTTTCTGGAACAGATATTTATCATAACTTACGGTCACTGATATTGTATCTATGGGAACAAGCTCTGTTTTTGCATGTTGAAAATCCTGATTATTCACAAAAGCACAGGATACCGCCAGAAGGCAGTATACAATTACAAAACTACTTCTTAACAAATCTTATATCCTTAAGTTTCCCCTGTATGGTAATCTTGTTCTGCCAGGTATTCCATTCAAGAGAATAGGCTATATCAATCCTTGTGTTCTTCTTAAGCAACGGTTGTAGATGTCCCATATTAAAGCCGATAAGATCAAGATAACAGCCATCTTTCTGGACTTTCATCTTGAGGTGATTTCTGCCTACAACATAAGGATAGTTAGTAATTATCACTTTTTCAGTGTAAAAAACAGGTCTCATATTTCCCGGACCGAACGGAGCAAATTTCTCCAGCCAGGAAATCAGAGAGTTATGTATATCGTAGAGTTCAATATTATGGTCTACATTTAATGGCGGAATAAGCTGATAAGACTGAATATGTTCTTTAACATAGGCATTCATTTTATCTTCCAGAGTATCAAGATATTCAACAAGAACCGATAATCCTGCTGCATATTTATGACCTCCAAAGCTTTCCAGCATATCTTCCACTTCTGTTAAGGCTTCAAACAGGTTGAAATCGGCTATACTTCTTCCTGAACCGGAACCGATCCCTTCATTCAGAGCAATCATGATTGTAGGTCTGTAGTATTTTTCCACAAGCTTTGATGCCACAATCCCGATAACTCCGGGGTGCCAGTTTTCAGATGCAACCACAATACAGTATACATCGTCCAGACTAGGGTACTTCTCCTCAATCTGTCGACACGCCTCCCTGTAAGTCTTTTGATCAATCTCCTGTCTGACAGAATTTTCCTTTTCTATAATCAATGCAAGCTCATGACTTTCCTTGATATCTTCTGAAGTCAACAGTTCCACGGCTCTCATGGCAGAACCCATTCTACCTGCAGCATTAATTCTGGGAGCTAGTCCAAAAACAATATCTGTAGTGTTAAGAGCTTTGTTGGATGTTCCTGCAATACTGATCAGTGCGGATAAACCAAGGTTCTTCTTTTTGTAGAGATGATCAAGACCAATACTGGCAAAAATTCGATTTTCTCCGGTGAGAGGAACAATATCAGCTATTGTACCAACTGCGACCAGATCAAGAAACCTGAATATTTCTGCTTCAGTAAAATTTCCTACTTTCTGATAAACTGCCATGAGCAGTTTGTAGGCCACTCCAACCCCTGCAAGATCCTTGAAAGGATACTTACAATCAGGCATTTTAGGATTAATAATTGCGTATGCTTCGGGTATTTCATCCTTGGGGTTATGATGATCAGTGATAATCATCTGCATCCCAAGTTCATTAACAACTGAGACTTCATCCATAGCATTGATACCGCAGTCCACACTGATAATCAGTCTGGTTCCTGAATCCAGAAGCTGCTGTACTCCGCCTCTTGAAAGTCCGTACCCTTCAATCATTCTATGAGGGATGTAGTAATCGACGACTGCATTAATTCTCTGTAGTCCGAGATATAGTAATGCTGTTGAAGTAGTACCGTCTACGTCGTAATCTCCATAGATAGTGATTTTCTCGTTATTTTGAATAGCTTCAACGATTCTGTTGCAGGCCTTATCCATATCTTCGAAAAGAAACGGATCATGAACATCTTTGATGGAAGGATTAAAGAATGACTCAATTTCATTGAGATCTGTAATCCCTTTCCGGATAAGGATTTCTGCAACAATCTCCGGGCACTTCAATTCTGATGAAATACGTGATTTTAACAGTGCCTGCTCATCATCAAGCTGACCTGTCTTATGCCACCTTTTTTTCATATTTACCTTTATAGTTCTTTTTTTTAAAATCAAATAAATAAGTGCCGGAGAAGCTGATAAGCCGAATTCTGTGCATCACGTAACAGGTGACGCAATGTCAATTTAACTTCACCGTATATTGCTATTCTCTACTGAGATCTGTATAAGAACGGCTGTAGCTGCCTACCCGGGAACATACAGACTGGCTGCCTGCTATCCTGAGGATCGTTCCCCTATTTGGCATTGCACCGGATAAGGCTTTCCTGGCATACTGGTTCGCACCAATATCCGGTAGTCTCTTACACTACCATTTCACCCTTACTTCCGCAGAACGGAAGCGGTTTGTTTCTGTGGAGCTGGCTTCCTGTCACCAGGACTTTCCGTTAGAAAGTATCCTGCCATATGGTGTTCGGACTTTCCTCCCATCAGGGCTGACATTCCAGCTTCTCCGAAAATTAAGATTCTGTATCTTTTACAAGAATCCTTCCGCAATTTTCACAGCTGATAATTTTGTTACCTTTACTTACTTCAATAACTAATTGTGGTCTGATTTTGAATCCACATCCATCACAAGCATCATTATTGGCAAAAACTACAGCTTTTCTGTTTTTGTTTTTTATCAACAGAACATATCTTTTAACTAATTGTCTCGGAAGTGATTTTGCTACTTCATTTCTTTCTTGTTTGAGCTTCTCAATTTCCTGGTTTACTTTTTCAATTTTCTTGTTCAGCTTATCTTCATTGGCATTAAGTTCTTTTTCTGCATTTTTCACTGCAGCATCTGCATCAGCAAGTTCACTTTTAAGTGTAGCTTCTGCTTCCATAAGCTGAATCTGCTCGTCATCTATTTTTTTATTACCTTCTTTCAGATGATTGATTTCACTGTGAAGCGCTTTATATTCTTTATTAGTTTTTATAGCCAAAAGTTGATTTTCATACTTTGCCATCGTTTCTTTGTTAGCATTAATCTCAAGTTCTTTGGTCTTTTGAGTTTTTTGATTTTCAAGCAATGCATTATGCGCTACTTCATAAGCTTCTTTTGTAGATTTCACCTGTTCATGAAGACTGCTGAGTTCTTCAGGTAACTTCTTCTTATCAACTTCACGGGTTCCTATTTGATCATCAATAGCCTGCATTTTGACGAGTGTCGACAAATTCGAATTCATTGTAAATTACTCCTTAACCAATAAACTGAGATCCAGTGACTTATATGAGTGAGTCAGCGCGCCGGATGATATAAAATGCACACCTGTTTCGGCTACAGAGCTGATAGTTTCAAGAGTAATGTTCCCTGATGCCTCCAGCTCAACTCGATTACCGTATTGTTCCACAGCCTGACTCATATCTTCAAGTGACATGTTATCAAGCAGAATTCTGTCTGCTCCTGCAAGAACCGCTTCTTCAAGCTCATCTAAGTTTGTTACTTCTACTTCAATTTTATATGTTGAATTTTTGTTTTTAATTTTAATTATGCTTTCTGTGATTGAACCAACTGACCTGATATGATTTTCCTTTATCATTACCATATCATAAAGTCCGAATCTGTGATTGTAACCGCCTCCGGTACGCACAGCATACTTTTCAAAATATCTTAATAATGGTGTTGTCTTGCGAGTATCAAGCAGTTTTGCTTCTGTATTCTTAATCTCATCCACATACTTACCGGTCATTGTGGATATACCGCTTAACCTCTGCATGAAGTTTAATGCTACTCTTTCTGCTTTTAATATTGTTTGTCCCATTCCAGAAATTTTCAGAACATCGTCTCCCTTCTGAACTCGGTCTCCATCCTTCCTGTATGCTACAAGATGAACCTCCGGATCAATCATTCTGAATATTTCTTTTGCGATTTCGATACCGCAGACTATGCCGTCTTCCTTGGCAATGATGTATGCATTTACACTTTTGTGACCCAGATCAAGGTAGTCCGTCGTTATGTCACCTGTACCAATATCTTCAAGCAGCGCTTGTTTTATTTTTTCTTTTATTATCATATCCATTTATGGGCCTTTCGATGCGATTTTAAATAAAAAAAGCATTTGTCAAACCAACAAATGCTTGTGTATATATCATTTTGAATAATTTTCGCTTTTAAACTCGAGTATTCTTATTCGCATCACTTTATTTCTCCTCTTTTGCATTTTTTATTACTTGGGTATATTGTCAATGAATAATTATATTTTGAAACATTTAAATTTCAACTGACTGCATAACATTATATTATGGCTTACCGACAGTCCGAAGAGTTTACAAGGAACACTACATATAAAAGCACAAAAACACATTGTGAACAGCTAATAATGATAAATTTATTGACTTAATGATCATTGACAATGCAAATTGTCAAAAAACCATGTAAGGGGTGAACAATGTTCAGCAAATCAATTTCCTATGCAGTTCTGGGAATCGATGCAACTCAAGTTACTGTTGAAGCTGATATCAAAGGCGGTCTCGGGAAATTCTCCATAGTAGGACTGCCTTCTAATACAATCAAAGAAAGCCGGGACAGAATTTCCGCTGCGATCAAAAACAGTGGATTCAAGTTTCTGTCCTATAACTATACAATAAATCTTGCTCCCGCAGACATCAAAAAAGACGGTGTTGCTCTCGACCTGCCCGGTGCAGTTGCTATTCTTGCGGCATCTAAACAAATGAGACATGACAAGCTCGATCAGTATGCAGTAATAGGAGAACTGTCTCTCGACGGTAACGTCCGCCCTATCCGCGGAGTCCTGCCCATTGCCATTGCTGCAAAACGAGATGAGCTTAAAGGAATCATTCTCCCCAGAGAAAACGCTGATGAAGCTGCAATTATCGAAGGGCTGAATGTCTATCCTGTTGAACACCTTAACGAAGCAGTCGAATTCCTGAATGGTACAATGAAGATTGAAGAACATATTGTCGATCAGGACAAATACTTTGGCGGACTTAACACTTCTCTTGTAGATATGTACGATGTTAAAGGACAGTTTCAGGTTAAAAGAGCTCTGGAAATAGCTGCGGCCGGAAGTCATAACATTCTTATGATCGGACCTCCCGGATCAGGTAAAACCATGCTCGCAAGGCGTATTTCGACAATACTTCCCGATTTCAGTCTGGACGAAGCTCTGGAAACAACCAAAATTCACTCTGTTGCCGGGTTGATGGAAACTCGTGAAAACGGAATTGTTAAAGAACGCCCTTTCCGCTCACCGCATCACACCATATCCGATGTCGCACTTATTGGTGGAGGAAGCTACCCTAAACCGGGTGAAGTCTCACTGTCTCACAACGGAATCCTGTTTCTCGATGAGCTTCCCGAGTTCAAGAAAACAGTTCTGGAAGTACTCAGACAGCCGCTGGAAGATGAGATTGTCACCATATCCCGAGCTACTCAATCGCTTGTATTCCCTGCCAAGTTCATGCTCGTAGCTTCCATGAATCCCTGCCCCTGCGGTTATTACGGATCAGAGACAGAAGGGCATTCCTGTAAATGCTCAATCGGGCAAATACAAAGATACAGATCAAGAATCTCAGGACCGCTCCTAGACAGGATTGATCTGCATGTTGAAGTCCCTGCTGTGGAATTCGACGAACTGAGCAAACTGCCGGTAGGAGAAAAATCCGAGGAAGTACGAGAACGGGTTAATGTAGCTCGTCAGGTTCAATTGGACAGATTTGACGGAAGTGAGATATTCAGCAACTCCCAGATGAATTCAAAACAGATGCGCAAACATTGCCAACTGGACGACAAATGTACTGCCCTGCTGAAGAAAGCTATGGATAATCTTGGACTATCCGCCAGAGCGTTCGACAGGATTCGCAAAGTTGCCCGTACAATAGCAGATCTCGATAAAAGCGGAGCGATAAAACCACACCATGTCAGTGAAGCGGTTCAATACAGAAGTCTGGACAGGAAGTTCTGGACATAACAATAATTATCATGACCAAATCGGATAAAGGAGTAAAAAATGGCAAGAGTTCATCCTGACTTACAGCTTAAAATGTGTACTGAGCTGATTGTGGCAAAACTAAAGAAGAGTCAAGTGACAGATAATGAAACCGTCAATATGATTGCAGATATCTCAAGTGCATTACGACAGTATTACGGGTGGGATAATGATCGTTCATCTGAGAAAGCTCAACTAGAAGCCTGTCAATGTATTGTAGCAGCATATTTAGAGCATCAAAATTCTGATATTAGTATTTCAGCCTTTATAATAGCTATTGCATCTAAGATGCGAGAATACTATGGATGGGCATAGAAATTTAGAAAGTTAATACAGCCATTGATATGGTGTGGTCTATTTCATATTGATTTTTTCTTGTTTCAGCTTTACTTGTACACTTCGGTCATTTACTACAAATTATGCAGACCTGATATCTGCCATAGAGTATTATTTAGAAGACAAATCGAAATATGGAGCAGACTATTGAAAATCAACGGATACACTACAATAAAATCGTTGTAAATTCAGATTAAAATAGGATAATAATCCCCCTACTCTACAACATCTCCTTCAGCTCCTTCTATCAATTCCTGTGAAGGATGGATATTCCATTCTGCCAGCTTTTTAAGATCGAAAGCTGTACCAACCGGCGGCCATTCCGGTAAAATATCTCTGATATCCTCACCCTTGAACAATCTGTCTATCATTTTTGCTGTCTGAACTCCTGCACCTGTCAGACATGGATAGATTGAGAAAGCAGCACCCCAATCTTCCATTACATCTTTTCTACCCTGTCCCAGCAAGGGTTTAGTCGATGTTTTGTATACCATCTCAGCAAAAGTTCTTTGTACTCCCATCTGATCATTAGGGCTGATATATATATCTACCTCAGAATCAATTTCCTTAACATGGTCTTCAGCCAACTGAGTCATTCTTATATATCCTAACTCACTTTTGACAAACTCAACTTTTCTGAAGACGAAATTCAAATCCATGAAGTCCGGTAGTTCATGGCTCTCCTTGATCCACTCAACATAACTGAGCGACTGAGGCATTTCGGAGTAGATCAGCCCGATATTCTTAGCTTCCGGCATGACCTTGCGAATAAAACTAAGCCTGTCTTCCACCTTTACTGGATAGCACACTCCCGTAAAATTTGACTTGGGGCTTTCCTTAAAATTGTCTATAATACCCATCCCGACAGGATCAGTCACACTCGCAAATACTACTTTGTACTTATCATTTCCCAACACAAGATCGCGCATTCCCTCTGCCGCAACAGTGCCGTTCACAAAAATCACATCGTAATCATTATCCTTCTCTTTTCTGAAGACGTTTCTGGCAGCCCCTACGTGATTAGCCAGCGAGTAGTATTCAATAAACAGATTCTTATTCACAATATATCCAAGCTTGTTAAGTTCTGCCAGCATGGATTCTCTAACTGTCAGATATGGATCACTATCCTGCGAATCGATAATAAGCAGCCTGAAAACATCATCCCCGGCTGTAAGACTGAAAATGAGCATTAAGAACATGGCTGTAATAATTATTTTACCCGAAATCATTTCTGCTCCTGTTTAAGATTATTTGCTGATCCTGACGATCTATTTATATAATATAGATTCAAAACTACCAATGAGCAAGATTTTGTTTGCATATAAACAATGATGATTTTTATATCAAACTAAACTTTTAAACAGCAGATATTTGATCAGCAGCAGAAGAATCTGTTAATTTTATCTTAAGAATTATACGTGTCAAAAAACTATAATAAAGTTCTGGACATATTTCTGTTTAATATTTCAATTTACGTAAAAATAAAGCATGCAGGAGTGGGAACCATGAAAGCTATTAGTCCGGACAAACAACTTGAAATGTGTACAGAGATTATTTTGGCAAATATCAGAACAAGAACACTCGAAGTAAAACAAATCATCAGTATGATACAGGATGTGTCCAATACATTGAGACAATGGTACGGATGGGACAACGGAACTGCCTCGAGAGAACGGCAGTTTGAGTCCTGCCAGAGAATAGCAATTGCCTATACGGAACAACACACCTCCAAGTTCCTTGTAGCCCCGATGATCGCTGCGATTGCCTCTAAGCTCAGAGAATTCTACGGATGGGAAGAGTGAGGAAAGTAATTGATTTGACAGAAAATAACTCATGCTGTTAAGCTTATTGAGATTTGAACTGCTGGAGTAGATAATGAGTGAGAGAGAGGAAATTTATTTACCTGAGATACCTCCAATGCCTTTTGAATTTATGAATGCAATATTCAGCAAGAATAAGCAACTTGTGTTGTTTATTGGGGCTGGTATTTCCAGATTGAATGGTTGTGTAAGTTGGAATCAGCTTGCTGAAATTCTTATTGAGAAATGTTTTGAACATGGAGAACTTAATTACAATGAGAAGGAAGTACTGAAGAAAAGAGGAACTAAGGAAAAAATCTCAATTTGTAAATCAATGTTAACTAGACATAAAGCAGAAAATTCTGATTGTGAAAATTCCTATCAGCAAACAATGATTTCTTTATTTGATAGGAAAAATGAAACAGAGCATAGTGATTTAATTTACACATATGTTTGCAAGATGAAATCAGTAATTGTAACTACAAATGCTGATACTTATGTTTGCAGATATTTTGATCCAAGTCATTGTTTCATAAGTGATAAAGATTTTAAGGCAAATAAGATGAGGGAGAATACAGTATTTTTCTTACATGGCAATATTGAAGACCCAAAAACACTTGTTTTCTCTGTAAAAGAATATATCCATAAATATAGGGAAAGTGAATATGCAAATTTTCTTACAAATTTGTTTAAAGATCATATAATTCTTTTTTTGGGATACGGACTTGAAGAATTTGAAGTTCTGGATTTTTTGTTACAAAAACATAATGATTCTCCGACAAACAATCTTTATCTATTAAAAGGCTCTTTTAAGTCAGATGGAAAGATAATTGGACTGGAAAAAGAATACTACAAGAACAATCTCAATATTACGACAATTGATTTTTCATTAGATAACAAAGGATACAAACAGCAAATTGAAATAATTAAGACATGGAGCCAAGAGGTTCAACGTGTTTCTTCAGTCAAAACCGGAGACTTTGTCCCAAGTGAAACTGTCCTTAAGATGAAAAAGTTGACTCAGAATAGACCTACACATGAAAATAGAGATGATTTTCTAAATACTGCAAATGATGATTTACAAAACAGATTTCTGGAATATCTCTCTGATTCTGACTTTATTCTTGAATGGTTCCCATATGTAAAGAGATACTGTTTTAGTGAAAGTCCTGATGAGGAGATTAAGTGGGAGCATTTAGTTTATCTCGATCATCTTTCGAAATTTGTTAATAACAATATAGATGGATGTGATAAAAAACAAGTTAAAGAGTTTACTAATTATATTGAAGAGAAATGGGAAAATCTATATAATAGGGATAAGCAAAGCTATTCACAAACCTTTATACGACTGAATAAAATAATAACATGTTTCCCATTTTCAGTTATAGAAAAGAAGCATATCGATTATTTAGGAAGATATCTCAATCTGCCTGGTTGTGATTCATTCATTATATATGCAATTGGGGAAAATTTAATTCCAACTTTGCTATTAGAAAAAGAGACAGAATTACTTTTAAGTGCCTGCAAATTGCTGTTTTCTACAAGAATCTCAAATAATGAGCTGTTTCTTAATGGAAGCACGTCAGCATTGTTATCCATCATCAATGAACACTTTTTGAAGTTTACTGATTTGATTGGTATAGAATTGCTTAACTTCTTAATATCTGAGACTAAAAACAACATTACATTAAAATATTTCGAATCTTCTAACTTTGGTGTTGCAATTGAGGAGCATGCGCAAAATTTAGTTTACAATACTGTGGAAAGGTGTTTTCTAATTGCTGTCAGAATATTACTTGAGAATACTAAAGAAGTCAATAATATAGTCAATAAATTAATAGCAAAAAACACTATATTCAAGAGACTTGCATTACACACAATCAGGCTACGGTATGAAGAGTTCAAGAAAATATTATGGGACAATATTGACGCAATATTTAATGATTTTGATTTAGTCCATGAGTTTTATCTGCTTGTGAAAGAATTACATTCTCATTTTAGTAAGAATGAGGTTGAAATACTTAAAAATTGGATTTCAAATGTATTCTCTGAGGGAAATCGAACACTTAGAACCACATATGCAGCTCACATTTTAGATGCTCTTAAGGAAAATGAACACGTTAAAGATAATTTCTATGAAAACATGAATAAGAAACACCAACTTCGTTTCTATCCTGGATTTTACAGATATCATACACCTGCTACATTGGGTATTTCAGATAAATACAAGAAAGATATCGAAGTAATGACTATATGCAAAAAAGTTGAATATTTCAATGGATACGATGATAAAGATTCCAATTCTCACGATAGCTATGAGTATAAATTAACTTTCAGAAGGGATGTCAGGGAAAACTTCAATGATTACATAAATGATTATAAAAACACAATTACACTGAATTCACTTTTCAAAATTATCCTTATCGATGAATTGTGTGACCTTCTTTCAGATATTGATTATGAGGAATGGTTAAAATCTATTGAAATTATTAAAAGTACAATTCAAGAAGTGCAGGAAGACAATTCAAAGAATGATGACATTATAGATATAACATCTAAATTTATCAAAACCAGCATAACAACCAAAAATCTGACACCAGAAAAGGTACTTGAGCAGTCTAAACCCATAATCTTGAAATTGCACGATAAAGCAATTGATAAAACGCTAATTGATTCTGCAAAGCATGAAGACATTTTCTTTTCACCTTTAAGTCAGGTTTTAGAAACCATGTTTGTATTTTCCTTAAGGAAAGCTGAAATAGATAGCCAAAACGGTTCTTTTGTGTGGGATGAACGGATAAAGAATTTAATCGTTGAAGGATTGCAAAGTGAATTTTATGAGTATAACTACATGGTTGCAAGTTACATAAACAATCTTTACTGGTTAGACAACAATTGGATTGAAAAAAACTACTCTTCAATATTCACGAACCAAGGCAGTAAAAAAGACCCAGGAATGGTAAAATTCTGGGCTGCTATTGGTTATGTGCAAAATTCTAATACGCTTTTGAGAGAAGTTTTTGATAAGCTAAATACAATAGGAATATGGGAATGGATGTTGACGCAAATATTGGATGACAATTTGTTTTCAGAGCATGTGCAAGAAAGATTTTCTCAAATTATGTGTATTGCTTATTTAAATGGCCCTGAAAGTCTGGAAGAAGGAAATATATTCAGAAACCTTTTTGATTCTAATAACATTAAGCTCATTACATCAATAATTTCATTTATTAAAAACCTAAAAGATTTAACTGATGATCATTTAGAAAAAATTGAAGAGTTATGGGTACATATTGTACAAGATGAACTTTATTATATGCAAGAAAACTTTCGAAGAGTTATTATATCTAGTTTGAAGTGGGTAGAGAAATTCAATAGAATAAGTAAAGATACATATGATTGTTTGGAAAAAATTATCACTGAATGTAAAAAATATGAATATAATGATTTCTTTAAATTCAAAAATGTGCTAAAAACACATGCACAGTCAGCTCCGAAGGATGTATGTCATCTATTCTTGAAAATTCTTGAAAATATCACAATAGATAATTCTTATCGAGATATAGTTAAAGAGATTTTTGATTCAATAAAAGGTCAAGAATGTTCCAAATGTATAATAAATTTAAAGGAGAGACTGATAGCGAAAGGACTTTTGACGGTTTAATAGGAGCCTCTTCCAAAAATTTCACCTTGACACAAAAGCTCATTAATTACTCATCAGGGGAATAGCTAAGGAGTATTAATGAAAAGAACATTAAGCATTTTAGTTATCATAGTAGGATTTGTAATGTTTGCCTGTAAAGATAACTCTGTGGTGAGACCTTCCGATGGGAAAGAAATTACTCATTACTATGTAACAATACAGCAATCTGATCCTGATGCAAAAATATACGCAAATGTAGAGCCATCTGCAATAGAGCTGACGGCTTCAGTAGAATCAAACATCGGAACTTACGAGCCAGGGGTCTCTATTGTATGGAGAACCACAATTGGTTCAATTATAAACTCATCGATTACAGATGAGAACGGAGAATCAAATGTTCTACTGAGAAGCCATGGATATTTTGGTAAGGCATTAGTTACGGCTGGAGTCAATGGATCATCTCACAGTATTTACGTCAATATTCAGGATGACCCTCCAGCAGATACAATGTTTGTAAGTATTGTTGATTCCCTGGCATTGAGGAATTCAACTATAATTCAAGTGACTTCCATTTTGACAGAATACAATACACCTGTTCTCGATGGAACAAGTGCAGTCTTCAGAACAGATCTTGGTAATTTCCAATTAGCGGACGGAACTAACACCGGGCAATCGTTTCAAGACTTAATTTATGATGGTGAATGTGAAGCCATATTTTTTGCCGGATATTTCGAAACTGGTATTGCTACAATCGAAATTAAAATTGATGATTTTGTCTACGAACATAAAATTACGATTATTGAATGAGTGATAATCCCCCAATTTTCTCCTTGACACAAAATATCTATTTGGCAATTTTGCCAAAAAGGAAGTAAATTATGAGTAAATTCGATAAAGTTAAATACGATGAAATGGCTAAGATAATTAAGTCTATGGCGCATCCGACCAGGTTGTTCATTGTGGATGAACTCAGTAAGCAGGATCACTGTGTGTGCGAGCTAACCGAAATGATCGGTGCAGACACATCTACCGTATCCAAACACCTGACGGTTCTTAAGAATACAGGTATAGTGCAGGACAGAAAAGAAGGCAACAACGTTTACTACTCCCTCAGATGCTCCTGCGTGCTGTCGTTCTACCAGTGTGTCAGAGATGTCATCAGCCATAACGTGGAAGATCAGCTTAAACTGCTGAAATAAATATACAGGTCTTTATAAAAAATTAACAGAGTATAATAGTAATTTAACAGATGGGGCAACTCATCATTTTTTAGAAACAGTACTTGGCATAATTGCCAAACAGCCACATATTAGGGGCTTCATTCAGTTACAGCTTGAGACGTTGATTCTTTTAAGATTCGGTGAACTTCATGATTCATCGAAAATATAATCAAGCTCTAACAATAGTACATAGCTCAATGAATTATGAAGTTCATCAACTGATCTGGTTTGATGAAGTCCTTGATATAAAAGAGGTTAAAATGTTTAAATATCTCGATCTCGGTGTCAGAAAATTAGTCGAAAATGTGTTTAACGTATCCATGGAAACACATCTCGGGGAAAGCATCCACTTCTTCATATATGATGTGGTTAAAATACTCATCCTGCTTTCGGTTATGATATTCATTATATCTTACCTGAGAAGTTTCTTTCAGCCGGAACGCACGAAGAAGATTCTTACCCACTTCTCAGGCATAAAAGGCAATATTATTGCTTCACTGCTGGGGATTGTCACGCCGTTCTGTTCCTGTTCATCCGTACCGCTTTTCATAGCTTTTGTTGAAGCAGGAATTCCTGTGGGCGTAACTTTTTCATTCCTGATCACATCACCCATTGTTAACGAAGCGGCATTTATTATACTGCTGGGGACATTCGGCTGGAAGATAGCTGTGATCTACGTTTTCCTCGGTGTAGTAATCGGGGTTATCGGTGGCATCATCATCGGCAGCCTTAAGCCGGAACGATATGTCGAAGAATATGTCTTCAAGCTCAAAGCCGGAAATCTGGGCGATATTCAACAGACCTTCCGCGATCGTATAGACTTTGCTTTCGAGCAGGTAAAAGAGATTCTGCAGAGAATCTGGCTGTTCCTGCTTATAGGTATCGGACTGGGGGCTGCAATCCACGGCTGGGCACCGGCTGACCTGCTTGCTAAGTATGCCGGACCAAACAACCCTATAGCTGTTCTGGTTGGTGTGATCATAGGTATTCCGTTGTACTCCAATGCCCTGGGAACCATCCCTATAGCCGAAGCACTGATTGGCAAAGGTGTTGGACTGGGTACAGCATTGTCATTCATGATGGCTGTAACAGCGCTTTCCCTGCCGGAACTGATTATCCTGAGAAAGGTTGTTAAACCCAGACTGCTGGTCTACTTTGTAGCTATAACCGGAGCCGGAATAATAGCTGTGGGATACATTTTTAACATGATTTATCATTTAATATAGCAATATAAACAAAAGGAGATTACTATGAGAATGTTAGCTGAATTCTTCCCTGAATTTGCAGAAAAACTTGATGAAATGGATAAACTTTACGAAGAAAAGAGAACTATCGACGAAAAGACTTATCAGTTCATCTGTCTTGCACTGTCTATTAAAGGCAGGTCCAAGCCTTGCGTACTCAAGCACTTTAAAGGAGCTCTGGAAGCAGGAGCAACCGTTAAAGAACTGTCATATATACTGGCACTTACAATGCGTGAAGCTGCCGGAGCAGATGACTGCTGGACCCACGATGTAATCGGTGAATGGAAAGACATCCTTGCCGGAAACATCTCCTGCGACTGCCAGAAATAGTAACCGTTTAATCACCTTCGGAATGGTCTAAGGACCTTCCGAATGGTGTGTTTAGCTTTTTAGAATATTAATAAGTTTATTTAAAATGTCATAGCAGAATACATCAAGATTGGGGTGTGCAAATCAGATGTAGGGAACAATAATCATTGTACCGGGTTTTAGCCCCTCTGTCTCCATTCTGTCGACATCTCCCTGTTGATATTTTTAGCAAAAATCCAGGGAGAACATACTTAGTGCAGGACTTGAGAAGCTCTACTTAACCGCGTAGAGACAAATGGAAGTTTGACTCAGTTAAGCGCCTTTGGAATGGTCTTGACACCCTTAGATGTTTTCGAAGAAATACATCCAGAAAAATCCAAATGGTGTGGAATAGAATTAAATTTGAAACACAAGATGTTGTGTATCTACAATAGGTTAAAACTCTCTGGTTCACACCTTACGGAGCTCATACATTTATTGGGGATTCTTTTCTAAAAACGGTACGCTCCTAAAGGAGCTGACGAGTGTCATTCCACCTGAGTGTTTTTCCCCACAATTAATTATGCAGATATCTTAAAATCACATTAATTTCTTCACCCATATATACGCCTGCTCCGGAGGAGCTATATGTTTGTAGTAATGCTATTACAATACAGACAAAAACTCCGTAGGAGTGCCCTTCCTTTGCATTGACACTGTCAATGCACTCTAAATAACCTTGCGCAGACTTTAGTTCGCTGTTATAGCTGCAAAAAAAACCTCCGGTAATCAACCGAAGGTTTATTTATAAGTTATTTTTTGTCTTTAAAATGGTGGGTGATACTAGATTCGAACTAGTGACCTCTTCGATGTCAACGAAGCACTCTAACCAACTGAGCTAATCACCCGAGTTATTTCACTTTTTCCAGACAAAAGATTTTTGTCAAGTTTCTATAGTATGAAAACATTATCATCAAACGTAAAAGCATCTCCCTTCGACTCCGCTCAGGGAGCTTGTATAATATAATCTATCTACAAGTTAAGCTGTTTGAACGGATTCGAAATAGCGTCGTAAAAAGGACGATTGCTTCACATGATAATTTCTGTTACTCTATTACGCAGAGAACTGCATCCTTTGGCACCTGATCGCCTGCACCGAAAGGTATTTCTTTAACAACACCTTCTGTGTGAGCTTCGATGTTGTTATACATTTTCATAGCTTCCAGAACAAGGATGGTGTCTCCCGGTTTTACTGTGTCACCGACATTCACCTTGTACTCAATAATCATTCCCGGGATAGGTGCAACTACAGCATGTTGCCCGTCATCAAGCTTAGGAGGAATAATTTCCTGTTTCTTAACCGGTTTTGGAGCAGCAGCCTTAGGTTTAACCTGTGGTACTCTCGGAGCAGAAACTGCTGCAGGAGCTCCGGCAACAGCAGGAACGCCGTCTTCCCCGACTTCAACTGTAAAGTGTTCATCATCAATAAACACATTGAATGTTCTGAGATTATCAGGTTTTTCAGGTGTCTCTTTTTTCTCAACTAGCTGTCCGTTGAGAGCTTTCTCTACAAGTGCTTTTTCAAGCTCAACTTCTTCCATTGTCTTGGGCATTACATCTTTTGGCGGTTCTGTCTTACCGTATTTCCAGGAGAGGAATCTCTTACCTGTTACAGGATACAGAGCGCAAATCAGTACATCATCAATGTCTTTGGCAAGATCACCGATATCAGCCTTGATCTTCTCAAGTTCAGGCTCAATTACATCACCGGGGCGACATGTGATAGGTTCGTTTCCGCGTGGGTAACCTTCAAGAGCTTTTGCCTGTACTTCCGGATTCATTGGTCTGGTTGTTTTACCGTAGAGTCCGTAACAAAGGTCTTTAACCTGCTCTGTAATTCTGGTGTAGCTTTCGCCTTCACCGTCAAACAGTACATTGTTTACTGTCTGAATTCCCACAATCTGACTTGTAGGTGTAACCAGAGGAATCTGTCCCAGATCTTTTCTTACAGCCGGCAGTGTTTCAAACACTTCTTCGAGCTTATCAAGAGAATCCATTTGTTTAAGCTGGTTAACCAGATTAGAAAGCATTCCGCCCGGTGTCTGGTGCAGAATAACATTGATATCGATAACTGAGAGTTTTGTGTTATCAAGATAATGCATGTATTTAGGGATGAATTTCTCTATTTTCTTGGAGATTTCAGCGAGGAAATTGATATCCATTCCTGAATCTCTGTTTGTACCGAGGAAAGAAGCAACGATAGGTTCAACTGCTGTATGAGAGGTTCTGTAAGCAAGAGGTGACATACATGTATCCACAATATCCACACCTGCTTCAATTGCCTTGAATATAGCGAGATCACCCATACCTGAGGTAAAGTGAGTATGAAGATGAATCGGCACTTCTACGTTAGCTTTTAACGCTTTTACAAGGTTATATGCATCGTATGGTGATATAAGACCAGCCATATCCTTGATACAGATTGAGTCTGCGCCAATTTCTACCAGTTCTTTAGCTTTATCTACATAGTAATCCAGATTGTATACGTCACCGCCCATTCTTGGTTCAGTCAGTGAGTAACATACTGTTCCCTGGAAGTGTTTTCCGTTTTTCTTGATTACTTTTACAGCAGTCTGGAAGTTTCTGAAATCGTTCAGTGCATCGAATACTCTGAAAATATCGATTCCGTTTTCACAGGCTCTTTGTACAAATGCTTCCACTACATCATCAGCGTAGTTTCTGTATCCAACAAGATTCTGACCACGCAGAAGCATGGAGAATGGTGTATTTCTTATATGTTTTTTCAGTTCACGAATTCTTTCCCATGGATCTTCGTTCAGGTATCTGTGCATTGTGTCAAAGGTTGCTCCACCCCAGACTTCCATAGCCCAGAATCCTGCTTTATCCATATCTTCTGCTATTGTAATAAGGTCTTCTGTTCTACCTCTTGTAGCAAAAATTGACTGGTGTCCGTCTCTTAAAGATACATCCTGAATTTTCACAGGATTAGCTGCTGCCGGACGACCTTTTTCGTAGTTCATCTCAGTCATTTCAACAGTTCCATGTTGATCAAACTTCATTGTTCCTCCAAATATTCTATATATATTTTTTTATCTTTTAACTATTCTTCTTTGTACGAGCGATCTGTTCTGCATGATAGTCTGTCTGCTCTGTAATGCCCATGGTGAAGGGTATACTGCAGGCTTCTGGTATGCTATGGCAGATCTCTGTTCTTCTTCCTGTCTTAAAAGACACATTACAGCACCGACTGCGGCTTTTTGCTTAGCATTCATTTTGGCCGCCTTATACAGGGATGTTTCCGTGTTTTTTAGGAGGAAGTGTTTCGCTCTTGGAACACATTACTTCCAGTGCATCAACAAGTCTCATTCTTGTTTCTGAAGGCTGGATAATTGCTTCGATGTAACCTCTTTCCGCAGCAACATAAGGATTACTGAAAGCATCTTCGTATTCAGCGATTTTTTCCTGTGTCATTGCTTGTTTATCATCAGCATTCTTGATTGCTGCTCTGTAGCTGGAAATAATATTAACAGCTCCCTGAGCTCCCATCACAGCAATCTCAGCAGAAGGCCATGCAAAAATCATGTCTGCACCAAGATGCTGAGAACTCATGGCAATATATGCTCCACCATAGTCTTTTCTGGTTACAACCGTCATTTTAGGAACAGTAGCTTCTGCATAACTCCAGAGTATTTTAGCTCCGTGACGGATTACTCCGTTGTGTTCCTGATTGATTCCCGGTAAGTATCCCGGAGTATCAACAAATGTGATCAGAGGAATATTAAATGCATCACAGAATCTGATGAATCTCGCAATCTTGTCAGAAGCGTTGATATCAAGACAACCTGCCAGAATCATAGGCTGGTTCCCGATAATACCGACAGCTCTTCCGTTAAGACGGCCGAATCCGATAATGGCATTTTCTGCGAAGAATTCGTGTGGCTCGAAGAACTCACCGTTATCAAGAATAGTTCTGACAACAGCTTTCATATCGTAAGGTGCACGTGGATTGTCCGGAACGATTGTATCAAGTTCAGGGCAAAATCTGTGAGGATTGTCGCCAGTTTCAACATGAGGAGGATCTTCCAGATTGTTATTCGGCAGGTAGCTGAGAAGTGTCCTGATCTGATCGATAGCATCATGATCGCTTTCGCAGGCAAAATGTGCATTTCCGCTCATAGCATTGTTAATCATTGCTCCACCGAGTTCTTCGAAAGAAGTTTCTTCTCCGGTAACAGTTTTGATAACGCTGGGTCCGGTAATAAACATGTAACTGCTGTTTTTCACCATGAAGATGAAGTCTGTCATTGCAGGTGAATAAACAGCACCACCGGCACATGGTCCCATGATTGCGGAAATCTGAGGAATAACACCTGACGCTCTTGAGTTTCTGAAGAAGATGTCACCGTATCCTTTAAGTGAATCGATACCTTCTTCCACACGGGCACCACCTGAATCGTTAATACCAACGATAGGGACACCGGCTTTCATTGCCATATCCATAACTTTTACGATCTTTGCTGCGTGTTTTTCACCGAGTGATCCACCGCGAGCTGTAAAATCCTGTGAAAAAACAAAAACAGGTCTGCCGTTAACAAGACCATGACCTGTTACAACACCATCTGAAGGTATTTCTACTTCAGGCATGTTGAAATTGGTTGATCTGTGCTTCACAAACTGATCGATTTCTCTGAATGTACCCGGATCGAATAAAAGATCGACTCTTTCTCTTGCAGACAGCTTACCTTTCGCATGCTGTTTTTCGATTCTGGCTGCTCCGCCCATTTCTTTTATCTTGTCTTCTTTCTGTTTCAGAGCAGCAATTTTTTCGTTTATAGAACTCATTCCATACCTCTTCTTGAGTTTATTATTGATTTTAAAGTTAATGACTTATACTCATTTTTAGCATAGCATTTATAAAGGTACAAAGAAGAATGGTTTAGATCGAAAAAAGCAAGTTTTTTATCAGAAATTTCCCTATTTTTTTCTGGAGAATTGTTTTGCGTATTGCAGATAATTTTCTTTTAAAGGACCATCGGTAACCTGATTAATGTGCCAGTACCATGGATAATTCGCTTCTATAACAACAGGTCCTTCCGGTGTTAATGCTACATCCCAGCCGATTGAGAAGAAATCAAAAAAGCATCTTTTGTGAGCATCCAGAGCCAGATCAATTGCCTGCTGATACTGAGGAATCGAAAAGCCTTTGAACTCAGTTTTTGTATCCGGATGAGAATAGTATTTTGCCAGAGGTTCGCGTTCGGAATAACCAAAATCGTATAATACACCGGTATCCTTTTCAACTCCGACAAAGATTCCTTCCTGCCCTACATTATCTACAAAAGATCCCAGACGTCCCATTCTCAAGAACACAGAAAATACTTCAGGACCATCTGATCCCAGTATGGTAGCAATGCGCAAAGTATTAACACAGTCAGCATTGAATCTGCTCATTTCATCCACCTGAGTCACCGGATATTGCAGAATAGCCTTTTCAGGTACTTTCTTACTGAAGTAATGAAGACTGGATTTTCTTCCGTCGACGTAAAGCTTTCCACTTTCTGTTTTAACAAAGTGCACCTGTTCCCCGCTACAGCCTGTTATTCCCTTCAGGTAGAACACTCTGTCAGTTTTTACAAATGTTTTCAGGTCGATGCTTTCGGGAACATCAATATAGTTAAACATTCCTTTATCGTAGGTGGCAAAGGTCACTGCTGCAGGAACATTCATTGCTTTAAGATACATAGCAAAACGGAATTTATCTTCCATCAGGTTATAACATACAGGTCTGAATTTCCTTTCAGTACTTCTGTAGTCTTTATTCAGGATAAAGTCCTTGCGGTTACTGCCTTTTAAGTGCAGACCGTATAAGTAGAAAAGCTGATAAGGTATCTTTTCAATCAGTATCCATTGCAGCATTGAACAAACAAGAGAAGGGAAGCGCTTCCTTCCGTCTTCTTTATTGAAGAGCAGACCGAAGAACTTCCTTGAACTTTTTATTTTTCTGTTAAGTTTATTTATCATTAATCTTCTATAGTTGCATCTGATCTCAGAACCAGATCTTCAGCTTTTCTCGGATTGATCTCGAACTCATCATAACTGTAACTGATAACACCTGTTATTGATTCAAATTCCATTCCAACTTCAAGCTCAATTCCAACATCAATTGCTTTTATGAAATTGTCTTCAACCTGACAGGAAAGAGAATCAGTATAATCGTTTGTTATGTACCACTGTCCATAACCATCAGGAAGTGATGTTACTGTTACATTCTCAATGCGAACAAGACAGCCTTCATATGATTCGTTAGATGCAATATCTGCAGTACTTGCAACCAGTAATGGTTCCGGTACAGGATTACCCTGAGACAATACTGCATATTCAGAAATAGATTTTAATTCTGTAAGGTGATAGTACTCATCGATATAACCAACAAGTCCAACCTCATCACCAACAGAAGGTCTGTTTCTGTTATCATATACGTAAATACCTTTCCAAGGTTCCTGAGTAACAGTTGCCTCAGAGATGTAGTATCCGTCTTCTTCAACACCGGTAACAATACCTTTTGTCAGAACAGATTCACCTTTCTTAGTGGAGAGATCATCCTCATCAGGATTTTCAACATACTGTAAGTCGTAGATAGGAGTGAATTCCACATCAGCTTTAACAACTTTTACACCCACATCTACAGTATTAATTGCAGCAGTGATTGTAATCATCCCTTCGTTAATATCACCCGGGAGGTTGTCTCTATTCACGGAAACAGATGCTTCTCCTGCACCTGATCCTGTCGGTGTATCAATTGTAATCCAGCTGTCAGTTGTAGAGATAGTCCAGTCCCCAAGAAGACCGGCACCAAGGTTTTCAATTTCAAACACTTTTGTTTCAGAGATGAATCCGAAATCAATTTCTTCCATATCAACGTAAGCAATACCCATAGGATTTACTGACATTGTTACCGGAATAGTAACATCTTTGGCAACATTGTTATCGAAATAGTTGAACACGAGATCTGCAGCATAATCACCCTCATCCATGTCTGTTCGATCAATTTCGATTTCTATTTCCAGAGTATCACCGTATTCCAGCATACTGCTGGATGTGCTGGCATCAAGCCATCCTTCTTCATCTGCATAATCAATTTGAAGATTCCACATCATTGCAACAGGTTTTACAGTTTGAATTTTCATGGACATTCTTTTCTTGTTATCAGAGAATTCCATAGCTGCTTTATCCGCAACAAGTTCGGAACCATCTGCATGTTGGACGTAGGTTATATCAAGATCGATAGTTTTTCCTGCTTTGGCAATTACATCCATTTCAGTGTCCAGAAAACCGTCTTTAACAAAAGTAAGTGTATAGGTTTTAGGGAAAAGATCAGGAAATACAAAAGCACCATCAGCATCTGACATAAGAGAATCTTTTACGTTCAATACTTCATTTTCAATAATAACTTTTGCATCTGCAACCGGAAGTTCGGTATTCCATGTGGAGAGTGTACCGCGTATTTCGCTTTTGGATTCTATTGGATCTGTAACTTTATCCGTACAGGATATCATTGTCATCAATGCGATAATCAGTATAATGTATATTTTTTTCATTTTCAGCTCCTTAGAATGTGATCTCTGTGGTCAGGAATACATTAAATTCCGGTGCAGGAACAACATACATTGTTTTAACTTCCTTAAGATAATCTTCACGACCATAGTCTGTAGAGTAACTTGCTGAAGCAATATTATCTCTGTTAAAGATATTATTGAGATCTATTCTGAATGAAAGTTTTTTCGTTTTGATCTTAGTATCATATTTAATTGATACGTCTGTTGTCATGTAATATGGTAACTCAGAGCTGACCTCAACCGCATTATTTGTTTCAGGATCAATCTGGTCTCTCTTATTAGTATAGGTACCGAAATATCTGTCTCTGAAGTTCCAGGTTGCACTCATCCTTAAACTGGATGCATTTTTCTCGATAGGGAGTGTATATCCTGCTGAAATATTACCCATAATTTCAGGAGTAAACGGTACAACCTTACCGTTGATTTGCTCCGAGGACACACCAAAAATTGAATCATAATGCATATCATCCCATCTGTTTTCTGAAAGAGTCCATGATCCGCCAAAATCAAACTTGTTAACTTTTGCTGATGCGCTGATTTCAACACCTTTGTGAATTGCTTTACCGGCATTAACCGTCAGGCTTCCTCTGGCATCTGTCATGTTCTCTATTTTGTCACTGTAAGTAGTATGATAAAGGTTAACTTCGGCAGTATATTTTTTAGTAATATATCCGAAACCAATTTCATGAGTAACGGTTTTTTCAGGTTTAAGATCTTCATATACAACTTCCAGATTAGGTGTAGTGTATTCCTGCCCTGCATCAGGTCCATCATCCCTGTCGTACCAATCCATTACTCTTGGTTCTTTATTAGCAATAGCAAAACTGTACATCATGTTGAACTCATCAGTTAAGTTAACGTTTATTCCTGCTTTTGGTGAAATAAAATCATAAGTCTTTTCATAATCATCATCGTTGAACTTATATGTAATATTACCGAGAGAGTCAACACTTTCAATTGTTTCCTTTGTCTGATAGAATGTATCTTTAAGGAAAGCACCTGTATTATAGTCAAAAATGTGAATTGGATTTTCAGAAACTTCGGATGTATAAGTTGCATACTGAATATCACCGCTTATGAAGAAAGGCATCCTGAACTGTTCACTATCAAGTGATATGAAATCATAAAATCTCTCACTAATTTCTTGTTTTGTTTTTACTCTTACAAATGCAGAAAGGTTATTCACAACAGTATCATAGTCGTATCTTCTCTGTCCTTTGGTGTATACTCCGACATTATCTTCGGCAAGTGAATTGTAGTATCTGTAGTCCTTGACTTCTGCATAATGCTCAGCATCCCAGCGTCTGAACTCCCCACCGACAAAAGTGGAAATCAGATCGTGATTGTATTTGACATAAGTATTCAGTCCCATTTGAATATGGTTATTATGACTGTCATTAGTATATGAGTGGACATAGTTGCTTGTAGACATGTTTGAAGAACCCGAGACTGTTTCACCATTGAAAGTCTGTGTTTCAGGATCGTAGCCGTCCAGAATTACTCCACCATTAGCTCCACCTGTTTTTTCGTATATCCAGCGAGCGTGTTTACCAACGGCTGAACTTGTTCTTGCTTCGGTAACTTCCATTGTCATAATTTCGCCGGTTTCAGGATCAAATCTGTCATTTCTAAGGTATTTTCCACCGCCTTGTCCTGTAGTGAAGAACACGTTAGTCAGCATACTGGCATTGTCAGAAATTTTCCATTCATCCCTGATCGAGATTTGCGGTTTAAAGTAATAGTTCTCCTGTTCTTCATTGTTGTTTCTGTTGTATTGGCGCCCAAGTGTCTTCATAAGTTCAAGATCCTGAACTTTTCTTGCCTGATTGTGCTTCTGTGGGGCACCTATGAAGCTGAATTTAACATCGTGTATCTTTGTATCCACACTGACATCCATGCCGAATGAATAACCATCATAATTAGTACCGTTAATATATGAATCTCCGCCTTTTCTTTCAAACATAGCGCTGATACCAACTTTCTGTTTCGCAAGATACATGTTTTGTCTGAGAAGAACGTTGTAGTTCATAGGTTGATAGTCTTCCATACCACCTTTACCATCTGCAGTTTCATCTGAAAGGTAAGTTCCTCCTGACAATCTGAGAACTGTTTCAGTCTTGTTTCCTGTACCCATTGTTTCAATGTTAACTGATCCACCAAATGCACCTGATCCGTAAAGAGATGAACCTGCTCCACGCTGTACCTGAACTGATTTTACATTAGATGAAACACCTGTCCAGTTTGACCAGTATACTACCTGACTTTCAGGATCGTTAACAGGGATACCATTGATAAGAATCTGAATCTGCTCACTGCTGAATC
Source organism: Cloacimonadales bacterium (SeqCode) (assembly GCA_942492065.1). Lineage (GTDB taxonomy): Bacteria > Cloacimonadota > Cloacimonadia > Cloacimonadales > JAIOQZ01. The sequence continues at coordinate 54,735 of CALODV010000005.1, forward strand.
CCCTTATTGTTAAATCGGATTCACCAAGACCTGAGGATGTTGAGAATACTCCCGGAACACCTTCAAGCAGCATCGGCATATCTTCAGTTGTGTACTTCTCTTTCAGCTCTTCACTTTTAAGATTAGTGAATGCTACCGGAGTTTCTCTTTTAACAGCCCTGTTACCTGTCACATTAATTGTCTGACCTTTTAGAGCTTGTTCTTCAAGTTTGAAATTCTGAGTCGTAGTTTTACCTTCTTCTACAGTTACGCTTATAACTATCTCTGCATAACCGAGTTTTCTTGCGAGTAATTTGTACTTGCCAACAGGAACATTCTTCAAAACAAATGTACCCTTGTCATTAGTGAACGCTGCAATGCCTGTTCCTTTAATCATAACAGTGGCATATTCAACGGGTTCCTGTGTTTTAGCGTCTTTTACCTTACCTGCAATAGTTCCTGTTCCTGCCGCAAAACAGAATATCGGTAAGAGAAAAAATATGAAATATAAATATTTCTTCATGTATCCTCCAGTATTGTTTTAATATTTCTTTGTATATTATAATTTATAAAGCAAGCTGTCAATAAAGAAATATTTAAGAGATTTTAACAAGAAAAAAAAGAGTGAAAAATGAATATTTATTTTGATTTCGGATCAAATTCCCTTAAAACAGTAGTTTATGAATTTAACTCAGAGATTATTACCATTCTGGAGGAATTATACTTCCCTAACAGACTCAGTAGCTTTGAAGATGAACAGAAGTACATCAGTAACGATCGTGTAGACCTGACAATAGGCTATATTCATAAAATATTAAACAAATACAACTCAGATACAGTTACTGCAACAGGGACAGAAGTCTTCCGTGCGGCAGAAAACTCCAGGCAGGTTGTTAAGAGAATCCAAAAGGAAACAGGAATAGCCATAGAAGTCCTGAGTTCCGAATCCGAAGCAGATGTAATATATGAGGTAAACAGTCGCATCAGGAAAACAGATGACTTCCTGCTGGTTGATTCGGGGGGAATGTCTACAGAGCTGGTGGCAAAAGATTGCTTTCAGTCAGTTAATCTTGGAGCTGTAAACCTTACGAGCCGGTTTGGTCTGGATAAGCAAGTTGGCAGATCTGTCCAGAATAACGCAATCCTGCATGTTCTGGAGAAAATAGACATTGGCAAATTGTTTGGTAGATACAGCTCATTGATTCTCACCGGAGGTTCAGCAGGGATAATGAATAGTGTAACCGGAAGCCCGGATTTATCACTGTTACAGCTGAACGATTTTCTGAAATCATACAGTATATTAAGTCCTGAGCAAAGGAAGCAGTACAAAGGTATCCCGGAAGACAGAGCAGATATTATCCTTGGAGGAGCTTTGATTATCAAGGCGATAATGAAAGTTACCGGTATTATGGATTCTGATATAAGTAATCTGGGGCTTCGTCATGGAATGCTGCACAGAATACACCCGGATGCTGTTAAAATTGTTGAAAACAATACAGGGAAATCTTACGATTTCAGATGATCTTCCGCATCCTCATCATCTTCAAAAAATTCTTCTCCGTAGAGTTCTTTTATGCAGTCTTCGCAAAGCCCATGGGTTATGAGAGCATCCGTATGTTTCATAATGTATGTTTCCAACGACTGCCAATAGCCCTCACTGTTTTTAATCTTTCTGCATTTGGAACAGACAGGTAACAATCCTGAAAGAGTCTTAATCTCATTATGAGCTTCCAGAAGTTCTTTATGGTTTTTCTCAAGCTTCCTCAGGGCTTTTTTGTTTTCCTGAAGTCGTCTCACAGAAAAAACAAGAAGAAATATACTGAGAGAAATCAGCACAGGTATAACTTCGTCCAACTCCCAGCTTTCATGATTCAGGATAAACTCATGTATCCTCTCAAATAAATCAATCTGTGATGATATGACAAATACCACAACACTTAGAATTATAATTATCAGAACTTCTATTCTGGTTTTTGTTAAAAATTTCATTGATCCAACCTCAGTAATATAATATATATTTTTATCTTTTTTTCAAATTATTATATGCAAAATCTTGACATTCAAACAGCCTGCTGACAAATAATGTAAAGCAAAAAATGAACCATACTTTACAAAGGAGTCATAATGAAAATCAAAATTTTAGGTGCTGCCTGTAAAAAATGCAAATCACTGGAAGCTAATGCCAGAAAAGCCGTTGAAGAGCTGGGCATTGAAGCAGAAATAGAAAAAGTAACTGATATGCAGGCAATTATAGGTTATGGTGTTATGTCTATCCCTGCTCTGGTGATCAATGATGATGTAAAATCTGTCGGGAAAGTACTCAACGTTAAGCAGATAAAAGAGATGCTCAATGTATAGACTCAGATTAATCGTATTGCTTGTTCTAACCGCTGTGATCTCAGGATTGTTCTGCGAGACTGAAAAGATTAAGCCGAAACTGACTTTCCTTGAGTTCGGGTCTACTACCTGTGTTCCCTGTAAAAAAATGGAACCGATTCTGGATGAAGTGAAAGAAAAATACTCTGATCAAGTCAGTGTTGTATTCCATAATGTAAAGCTGAAAGAAACTCGTGAAATTGCCGGAAAATACAAAATCAGGCTAATACCTACTCAAGTATTTCTGGATCAGGACGGAAAAGAAGTCTATCGCCATGAAGGTTTTTTACCTCTCGACAAAGTGCTGGAAGTGCTGAAAGAAAACGGTATTGACTTAGAAGATCAGCAGGCAGAGTCAAAATAGCATGTGGGATTTTCTTAACAATATCATCTATTCAGAGAAATCCATTATCCTTATATTTGCCTCATTCCTCTGGGGTGTGGCATCCATTGTTCTGTCTCCGTGCCATCTCACAAGCATCCCTCTTGCTGTAACACTCCTGTCTAAAGAGAACACAAAGACCAGACCTGTTATACTGACAACTGTGTTTGCACTTGCTGTACTCATCTCCATAATTGTGCTGGGAATTGTTACCGGACTGCTGGGCATGATGCTGGGCAATCTGGGAATATGGGGAGACATACTGCTGATAGCCTGTCTGTTATACTTTGGACTTGCCTGTTACGATGTGCTGCCCATGATCGGCGGATCAGGAATCAAGGGAGTGAAGAAAGGTATTGCCGGGGCGTTTATAACCGGATTCATCTTCGGATTTGCTTTGGGACCTTGCACATTTGCCTTTATTGCCCCTGTATTGGGGATAATCATCAGCTCTTTTGCTCAGAGACCTGCTTTTTCTATTGCAGTAATCTTGTCGTTTTCTCTCGGGCACAGTATATTGATTATTCTGATGGGTTATTTCTGGGATAAGTTCAGTTTTTCCGAGAAGCATGGTAAAATCGGCTCAGTACTGAAAAAAGTATCCGGAGCAGTACTGATAGCCTATGCTTTGTACAAACTCCTGATATTGACAGGGCTAATATCTTAGTTCTTTCCCAGATTAAAATAAAGCGGTATCTTCAGAGTCTTATAATCAACATCCTCCCCGGGATACTTATCGTAAGCAGTAAAGAGTATTCTCGGGAACACCTTCTTCAGATCAGGATACTGGCGATCCAGGAGAAGCATCAGTTTTCTGGCTTCATCAGCTGTAACGTCCTGACTCAATTCTTTGTTTGAAACATACTTTATTTCAGGGACAACATCATTTTCCAGTTCCTGCACATCGAACTCTACGAAAACAAGCCTGCTGCCGTCTACAATCCATGACATAGCTGCTCTTTCCGGATGCATTTCTAACAGTTTTGTGTACTCAGCCATTTGGTGAATCGTGTGATTATCCTGTGTTGTGTTGGCATAAGACACAAGCTTGAAAGCGAACAGTCTGGCAAAAGCAGCAGGCAGGTAACTGCCTTCTTCAGCCCACTTGCCGGCATAAGCACTGTAGAATCTGAAGTCCCGCCCATAGACAGAAGAGGGATTAAGCCCCAGATGGTACAATTTATATTTTCCATTCTCAATACCCAATACTGCTACAAAATAGTAGGAAACGGGGTAGCGCGGATTCTCAAATATCAGTGTTGCCTGAGATTTAATGCTTTTGATTACCTGCACCTTCAGGTGGTTGGGATCGCTTTCATCATTCGATCCACCATATATAAACTGGTCAATTATCGGCGGACTGTCAAATACAGCCTGCTTGCCTTTAACAAAGTTCAGGCTGTCATAATCAGTTAATGATGATTCGATAATCGGGAAGAAGTTGTAGTACTGCTGCTTGTTTACATTACTTTTGAATCTGGCATGAGCAGCGTTGTACGATTCCTCAATCCTACCCTTGTTTACCAGGTTTACAAAGTTTTTTACCGCTGAAAGCAGAGAATCCTGTGTCACAGAGGTTAGCTGATCCCAATCGTACACCCGTCCGTAAACATTATTGCCGGTCAGATCATCAGTCAGAACCGTTTCCAGACCTTCCGATTCCAGGCCGGAAAGCATTGCAGTAAAAACGATATATATCAGAATCATTATGGTTTTCTTCATCATGGTGATTTCCTTATGTTAGATATGAGGAATTTGTATGGTAATTGTGCGAATGTGTCAAATTATTAATGATTTGCTTGTGTAGGATTGGGTGGGCTTATACAAATAGAATAAATTAGAATTATCCCTTCGACTCCGCTCACAGACTGTTTTCAAATCCATCAAAATCAGTAAGTTAAGCTTAGTGAGTCCCGAAGAACCGGGAAAATCTGCAACATTAATTCAGACAAGTCCATTGCGAAGGGGACAGAGGAAATGCCCTTGCTGATGGAACCAGTAGCTTTGTAATGGTGGAGTTAGTCAGATAAGGGATGTGTTGGAGTAACATGAGATACAACAACAAAATAGTAGCACATATATAAATAATTATGTTGACAAATGTTTTAATTAGCTGAGAATTAGATAATACTCAAGTGAGAGAGTCCCTCCATCAAAATAACAGTTAAAGGAGATTTTATGCCTAAGCTAAGTGTACTTCATTTGTCTGATATCCATATTGGTAATAACATTTACGAAACAGCAGAAAATATTGCAATTCCAGTTATTGAAGCTCTTGAAAACCATGATAAGGAAATAAATTGTGTTGTAATTACAGGAGATATTTTTGATGGAAAATCCGAAAATCCTGATAAAGGCAAAAGGATAGCTCTCGGACTACTGAATTACTTGAAGAATGAGTTATGTCTTAAGGTATCAGACTTTGTTATTATTCCCGGTAATCATGATTTAATAAGAGAAGACACCAAAGCAAACTTTGAAAACTATATTGACTTACTGAAAAGCTTTTATGGTAACGACCATTATGATGAGTTAATAAATAGTGAATTTCTTTTTACAACAAGAGTTTATAAGGATAAAAAAGTTGCAATCGTTGGTCTGAATTCCTGTATGATTGAGCCCAGCAAGCTAGAGAAGAAAGATATTAAGTGGATGAATAAGCTACCAAACTTAGATAATTCAATGCAAAACAAAATACTTGAAGCACTAGAAGATGAAAAAAGAAATGAATGGGATGATTATGGATGTATAGAAAAAAAACAATTGAGAGCATCATTCAAGTCGTTAGAAAGTCAGATTGATGATCTCTTTGATTACACAATTGTTGCCTGTTTTCATCATCATTTCTACCCTTTCCCTGAAATCTATAATAAGTATGGTGATAGTAGCATAATTAGAAACTTCACTGATGTAATTGAGAAGTTCCAGCAGAAAAATGTAAAAATAGTGCTACACGGACATAAGCATATACCAATAATCAGACCTGTTACAAATTATAGATATTTATCTGATCCTGAATCTATTTTTTATGTGTTCTCTGCTGGTAGTCTGGGCAAAAAGGGAATTGTTAACCGTTCATTTCAACAAATTGATGTACATAGCCCAGACCAGAACCGTAAAGCTGATGTTTGTAGATTTAATTACAAATTAGAGCAATTACAATCACCTGAAGAATTTAGAATCCCACCTCAAAAGCAGTATGAACAAAATGCTTATGTAGAGTTGCTTAATATATTAAAAGAGGAGTATTTTGATGAATACAAAAAATACAATACTGAAGTATATGAGAGTGATAACATTTCTCACCAATTTAATATTGATGATATTATTAAGAATATCAGTATAACAATAACACAGTTTGATACAATCAAGAAAGATTTAGAATCTTCTGTTGAAAAAATCAAGATATTACTTTTTTCAATTCACTATAGAATTAATTATCTAAGTTACAAGGTTAACAAAAATAACTCCCGTGGGAAAATCTTAGCGACATTAAAGGAAAAGTATTCTTTACTATTTAAAGATAAGTTATACGAGAATTTAGTGATTAAACTTTTGGAATCTGACAGAAATAAACATTTTGAAAAAGTATATGATGACCTAATGACAAAACATCATAAATTCAGGAACTATACTGCATATATTACGTTAGCTATTTTTTTCACTGACTTATATTTAACATTTAGTAGGTATGGAGAATTGTATTATACTAATGAGAGAATAAAGCATAATGTTAATATAAAGCTAGAAGATGATACATTTCACGAGAATATCCCAGTTTCAACAATCAAGATCACAAGTGATGTTGATAGAAGATTAGCGACCATCCATTTCAAATGTAAAAACCCAACAGTTCATAAGATTGCAGTATTAATTGTTAAGGATTTTGAGAAGAGAATTAATAAAATTGAAGAAAGCTTTAAACAGCTAGGATTAAAAATTTATTATCTTATTCCAAAGATTATCAAAGATAATTATGATCTAGATAATTTCAATTTCAAAGCATATATTCCAACGCTATTACCTTTATTAACAGGTGATAATCTTTATAAGGAAAAAGAAGTTTTTATCAGAGAACTCATTCAAAATTCTTTAGATGCAATCCTATTACGTGAAGACATTTTGCGCAAAAAAGGCCTTGCATTGAGTGAATCACAAAAAGAAATTAGAATTATCATTGGCAAAAGCAAGAATCCACAAACCGGAAAAGAAAGGAAGTATCTAAAGATAGTTGATAATGGAATTGGAATGGACGCCTTTCGAATCGAAAGATATTTTACAAGTATTGGAAGGAGTTTTTATGTTTCAGATGAATTTGATGAGCTTCAAAAGAACGAAGAGATTGATTACAAACCTATCAGCAATTTTGGTATTGGCTTTTTGTCTGCCTTCATGATCTGTAAAGAAATTGAAGTTATTACAAAAAGTTATGAGGAAGGAGTCCCGGGTTTAGTAATACACATTCCGAATTATGATGGATGTTTCTTCATTAAGAAAGATGAAAACAGCAAACTTGAACCTGGTACAACAATAACACTGTATGAGGATGAACGAAAATTTCTTAAACCAGACAAGATTATTGATTACATAAAAAATACATTCATTGATTTTCAATTAACAATTAAAATTGAGAATAAAATTGATAACACAGAAGAAACCATTGAAGCTTTTAGTATAAGAAGGAACAAGTTTCCTATTCTTTTTTGTCCTATTGAAAATCATAAGATAAAGGAAATTTCTTGGTCAGAGGAAATAAAAGATTATTCGTTTAAAGATAAATACAATTATGGTATTATGCTTGAATTTGATAAAGATGTGATAATGCTACAGCTATCTAGAGGTAGGACAATACGCAATAGTTACTTAAACTCTGGTATTCTACTCTCAGACTCATATATTAAACAGTTAAATTTTTCAGAAACTGAATATTCAAGATTGTATTACAATTTCCCCTCGTCATATTTGAACTTAGATGTGGCTCGTGAAAAAATTCTATCAGTTAATAGCAATGCGATATCAAAGAAAAAAATATTTAAAGCCCTTGCAAAACAGAGTATTGAATTACTGGTGGACATTAATACCAGTTGCAAAACCTACCCAATTGCTTTGCTTAACAATATTGCCCGTTTTTTTATAAGAAATCGAGTTAAATCTCAGCAAATAGAAAGCTTGAAAGAAAATCTGTATTATTTAAAATTTCATAATAATAGTGAAGATTATACAATTTCATTAGAAAAAGGAGTTAAAAATTCTTTTATTGAGCTAGATTTTTCTGCAATGGTAAATATCTATTTGAGTATATCTCAAAAAATAATTGCTTTACATCCAAAGCAATCAGAAACTAAGAAAATACAATTAGAAAAAAGTTTCTCTAAACTCAAAGACGAAGTTAAATCCAATTTTAATAACAGTTCTAAGAACATGTTGGGAAAGGATTTTAGTGATATATTTGAAGACGAAGTTAAATCCAAATTTAATAACAGTTTTAAGAACATGTTGGGAAAGGATTTTGATGATATAGTTGAAGATGTAAGACATATATTTGACAGAGAAATTATACATAATTCTTCTAATAAAGTTTTTGACAAGTTTGGGCAGACATATAAAAATAAATTAGAAAATTTAAGTCATATCCTTAACAGTGAAATCCGTCATGTATTTGATAAACAGTTCAGTCACACGTTTGATGGAGAATTTATGGAGATGCTTCATATAGATTATATACACATGTTAAAAAATTTATATCAAAGATCTGATCACTTTTTATTTAGAGTATCAGATGATAATTACAATATGCTTGTATATCTAATACTTTCGAGTTTAATAAATTCATCTAAACATGGGGTAGGAAGACATTATGTAATAGAACAAATCTTTGGATTGTTTCTTGTCTGGTATGAATTATTGATTAGAAAACTGACAGTAGAGGAAGCTATGGATTTCAAAGTTGTATTAAAACATCTTGAATAAATGTTACTCTTCAAAAAAAACAGGCCGTCGAATCATCGACAGCCTGCTTCATATATCTTTTAGTTTAGTATTTTATTCTTTTGTAAGCTTTCTCAGGTTTTCTATCATCTCGGTTTTAAGGAGATTTACAGGTATTACCTGATCAGATACTTCCTTAACCTGTTCAAGCTCATCAATCAGTTTCGGTTTGTTTACACAACAACAGCACTGGTGATGATACAGAACTTTCGCTTGCTCTGCCCAGTATTCTTCTGTGTTAACAGCGTCTTCCAGAATACCTGCGTTACGGAACATATTGATTGTGTTCAGCATAATCGGTGATTTCTTAGGATTGCTGTAAGAAACAAGTCGGCAGTCATCGGAAATTGCTGTACCTGTGATTTCCAGGTATGAAGCCTGAGGAACTGCCATGTCTGCATCAACACTATTATGCGTGTTAACCTGCATAACAAATCCGGAGTTCTTGATAGCTTTCCACTGCTCATCTGTCGGTGTTTCTCCATACAGAATTACAAAATCAGCTTTTTCAGCAGGAACAGCTTCCACGCCTCTTCTTAAGAGACCTTTTCTGTTAGCCCACTCAGTAGAATTGATAATACCTGAACCATCTGAGAAATCACATACATTCGCTGCTTTCTTCCAGATCTCATAAGCTGTCTTTTCATCAACTGAATGACGGCTGTAAATGAACAGAGTCTTAGCAGGAAGCTCTTCTTTCTCAAATTCTCCCCAGGTTGCAAACTGATCGTCAGCGAAATTGTTGAAGTTAATATCCGGTGCATCCACAACAATGAGTCTGGCACCTTTACGCTGGTTCTGTCTTGCTTTTGTTCTGAGAAGCGGAGCAACTTCACCAACCAGCACCATAACTTCTGCCTGTGCAATCTCTTCGTACTTCTTAACAGGGCAAGCGTCAATACCATCTGAGAAGTCTGTAAGCAGGGAAAGTGATTCGAGTTTTGCCCCGATCTTTTCCGCTACGGCATTCATGAGAACAACTTCTTCGTTGGTTACATCGGCAGACATGTATATTTTCTTTGATTTCGCATCTTTAAGCTTTGCTTTGATTGTATCGGCAGCTTCTTCCCAGGAGATTGTTTTTCCGTTTTTCTCAGGTTTGAGAAGTTTTTCACCATTCTCAAAAATCTGCCATCCGAATCTGTCTTCAAAGGCAAGGTCTCTGCCGTTAAATCCTGATTCTATTGCAGGTTCAATCATGGTTACGGAATCAGTATTTACACTAACACTGATTGACGCACCAAGTCCGGAAATACCTGAGTTCTGAACAACTTTTCCACCTGTTCTCGGCTGCATCTTGTAGTTAACATTCTTTTCTGTAAGAGCACCTACAGGGCAGACTGTTATACATTTACCACAGCTTTCGCAGGTTGTTTTTGTGAGGCTTTCGCCGAATTCAGGAGCAACAATACTGGTGAATCCACGGTACATATAACCGAGAACACCGGCTCCCTGAACTTCGGAACAGATTCTTACACAGCGACCGCACTTGATACATTTGTTGGCATCTCTGAGGATGAACGGATGAGTTGTATCGATCGGGTGTCTGTTCTTGTCACCGATAAATCTGGTAAAGTCAATTCCGTATTCTGTAGAGTACTCTCTGAGCACACATGTTTCGTTAACCTGGCAGCCGCACTCAAGGCATCTGTTAGCTTCCTTGATAGCTTCTTCATCGCAGAATCCGGTTTCAACTTCCTTGAAGTTGGTAACTCTGTCTTCCGGCTCAAGCTCCGGCATCTTAGCACGAGGTATCTTTTCGAAATGCTCGTATTCTTCCGCAGCAACTTCTTTGAGTTTTTTAGCTTTTTTGGAATCGAACTTCCAGTTGTTAACTTCTATTTCTTCCCCTTGCAGGAATCTGTCGATTGTTTCGGAGGCAAGTCTACCGTCTGCAATAGCTTCAATAGCTGTAGCAGGACCTCTTCTGAAGTCACCGCCTGCAAACAGGTTATCCATACCGGAGTACATTGTGTTTTCGTCTGTTTCCAGAGTGCTCCAGCGTGTGAGTGGAAGCGGTTTACCATCTACAAAGTTTTTCTCGTCAGCCAGGAATGTTACTTCAGGAATCTGAGAGATAGCCGGGATTACAGTATCGAATTCTTCTTCGAATGTCTCACCTGTAGGAACAGGTCTTCTTCTACCGCTTGCATCAGGTTCACCAAGCTCCATTTTTTCCAGAACAAGCTTTTTCAGCTTACCGTTTTCACCGACAAACTCAGTTGGATTTGTCAGCATATAGAATTTGATTCCTTCTTCATCGGAAGCATCAACTTCGAATTCTTCGGCAGGCATTTCTTTTCTGGTTCTTCTGTATATAATTGTAACGTCTGCACCAAGTCTCTTTGAGGTTCTGGCACAGTCAACAGCAGTGTTACCGCCACCGACGATTGCTACTTTCTTACCAATATCCTGTTTTTCTCCAAGTGCATGAGCTCTGAGGAAATCCACCCCAAGGATAACGCCTTTCAGGTCGCCGCCTTTTACTCTCATAGGAACAGCATTCTGGGCTCCGATTGCCAGATAAACAGCATCGTAGTCTTTACACAGGTCAGCAAGGTGAATATCTTTACCTATTTCCACACCTGTTTTAATTTCCATTCCGTTCTTGCACATGAGATCGATTTCCATATCCAGAATCTCTTTTGGTAGTCTGTATTCAGGAATACCATACCTTAACCAGCCGCCTGCTTTGGGTGCTGATTCGAATACAGTCACATCGTAACCGTCATTGGAAAGATAGAATCCACAGGTAAGCCCTGAAGGTCCACCACCGATGATAGCAACTTTCTTGTCTTTCTTCTCAGCTTTTTCCGGTACGTAAGTCCAGTGATCATTCAGATCGAAGTCTGCAGCGTGTCTCTTGAGCTGACGAATTGCTATCGGCTCATCAACGATTGTTCGGCGGCATTCTTCTTCACAGAAAGCAGGGCATACACGACCAATTGACAATGGCATAGGCAGTCTTTCTTTGATTACCTTCACAGCTTCGTGATATTGTCCGTTGGCAATGAATGCAATGTAAGACTGAATATCTACCTGATCCGGGCAGGCTATTTTACAAGGAGCTTCACAGTCCGCATAGTGATCGGAAAGGAGCAGTTCCAAAGCCATTTTTCTTGCTTTATGCACTTGTTCCGTGTCAGTCTGGATTTCCATACCGTCATAGATTCTGGTTCCGCAGGCAGTAACAAATCCGCGAGCACCTTTAACTTCAACGGCACAGACCCAGCATGATCCGTAAGGATTCAGTTCTTCATCGTGACATAATGTCGGGATTCTGACTCCATGTTCTTCAGCCAGTTCGAGAATAGTCTTTCCGGCTTCTGTTTTTATATCAATTCCATTAAGTTTTACGTTTATCATTTCGCTCTCCTAACCTTTAGTAATTGCGTTGAAACGGCAGGCATCAACACATGCACCACATTTAATACATTTTTCAGGGTCAATAACATGTACTTCTTTAACGTCGCCTGAGATAGCATCCACAGGACATTGTCTCTTACAAGCTGTACATCCGATACATTTTTCAGGGTCAATCTCATATTTGATGAGTGCTGTACATGAACCGGCAGGACATTTCTTATCCTGAATATGCGCAATATATTCGTGTTTAAAGTATCTGAGGGTTGTCAGAACAGGATTAGGAGCTGTCTGACCGAGTCCGCAGAGTGATGTTTTAATAATCTGTTCGGATAATTCTTCGAGAAGATCGATATCTTCCATTTTTCCTTTACCTTCTGTGATTCTGGTGAGAATCTCAAGCATTCTCTTTGTTCCCACACGACAGAAAGTACATTTACCGCATGATTCGTTCTGGGTAAAATTCAGGAAGAACTTGGCAATGTCAACCATACATGTGGTTTCATCCATAACAACCATACCGCCGGAACCCATGATAGCACCGGTTTTGGTGATAGAATCGTAGTCCACGAGAGTATCGATCAGTTCTTTAGGAACACAACCGCCGGAAGGACCACCAAGCTGAACAGCCTTGAACGGACTATCTGAGACCATACCACCGCCCACATCGTAAATAACTTCACGAAGCGGAGTACCCATAGGCACTTCGATAAGACCGGATCGTTTGATTTTTCCTGCGAGAGCAAATACTTTTGTACCCTTACTCTTTTCTGTTCCGAGAGCGGCGTATTTGTCGGCACCGTTGAGGATAATCCATGCAATATTAGCATAAGTTTCCACATTGTTGATATTGGTTGGTTTTCCCCAGAGACCAGATTGAGCAGGGAACGGAGGTCTTATTCTCGGCATACCTCTTTTACCTTCGATAGAAGCCATCAGAGCGGTTTCTTCACCACATACGAAAGCTCCCGCACCTTCTTTAATGTGCAGATCAAAGTTAAAATCTGTTCCGAAAACGTTGTTACCGAGGAATCCTTTTTCTTCAGCATCAGCAATAGCTTTTTTGAGGTGTTTTATTGCCAACGGGTATTCGGCACGGCAATAGATGTAACCTTCGTCAGCTCCCACAGCATAAGCACAGATTGCCATACCTTCGAGGATACTGTGAGGGTCACCTTCGAGAACTGATCTGTCCATGAATGCACCAGGGTCACCTTCATCCGCGTTACAGACAACGTATTTCTTGTCACTTTTTTCGACATAAGCGAACTTCCATTTGAGTCCGGTAGAAAATCCTGCCCCACCGCGTCCACGCAGACCGGAGGTTTTTATTTCTTCAATAATTTCTTCTCTCGACATTTCTTTGAGAGCTTTTTCCAGACCTTTATATCCTTCTCTTTCGAGATAATCGTCTAAAGATTCAGGATCAATAATACCTGTGTTTCTCAGCACGATTCTGTTTTGTTTTCCAATTGTTTCTGTCTCAGGTGCTTCCCATTTTTTAACTGATTCCAGATCAGCTTTCAGGAGTGCATCAAGAAGTTCCGGAACAACCTCAGCTTCAACGTTACCATAGGTCTTGGCAAAGCTTCCGTTTTCCGCTTCTACGAGTGGTTCCCAGGAACACATTCCGATACATGCTGTTTTTTCAATATTTATATCTAAATTCTTATCATCTTTGTATTGCTTTATCGCCTGATATACTGCATCTGCTCCTGCAGCAATACCACAGCTTCCCAAGCCGATCTTAATATTTAACTGACTCAAAGTATCCTCCTTAATTTTGATTAGTCATACTTCTTAAGTACATCAGCAACAGCATCAGTAGTGAGTTTTCCGTGAGTTGTGGAATCTACCATAATAACAGGAGCCAGGCTGCAGCAGCCAAGGCAGGCAACTTCCATTACTGTGAACAATCCGTCTTGAGTTGTGTCTTCGCTTCCGGTAAGCTTGAGCTCAGTTCGGATACGGTCAAGAAGCGGATTTGCTCCCGACACATGACATGCCGTTCCTTTGCATACCCTAATAACATGCTTACCCTGAGGACGCAGTCTGAACATGGTGTAGAATGTGGCAACACCATAAATCTGCGCTAGATTCACTTTTGTTTGATGAGATACGTATCTCATCGATTCTTTAGACAGATATCCTTCCAATTGCTGGACTTCCTGAAGCAGAGGAATCAAACTTCCTTTTTTTCCGGAATATTTACTTATTATAGAATCAAGTTCCGGTCTGTTTTGAATCATGTGTCAGTCTCTCCTTACGTTTATTTCTTTATCTTAGCTTGGTGGGCATTTAAAGACTTTTTATGTTTATTAAACTGGTAAGATTCGATAGTTTTAAATCATTTCGTCAAATCTTTTTTCTTGGATTTTATTTCATTATGCAAATTGTATGTATGACTAATCGTACTAACTGCTAAAATGTTTACAGATAGAGAGTTTGTGAGGTAAGACTAACAAAATCCCCTCATAGATCTAATGCCTTTGTCATACTCTTCCATTGTTGTAGAATTTAGTGTGTTGTTAGACACTTCGCATCCATCGAGATTGGATGAATGGATTTCTATAGCGAAAAAGTTAAGGATTAAGGTTCATCTTCTCTAATACAACGCAAAATAAACCAGCAATACAGAGATCATACTGAACAGGGTTCCCAGCATATAGTACTCAGTAAAAGGTCTGTTATCTGTAAACTCATCAAAGCGGATGATTGTTTTTGCTGTAAATATCAAACCGACTGCTGTATACTGATTGTTTATCAAGAATATAAGTACCAGAAGCCTCTCCAGATTACCGATCAACTTGCCTACTTCTTTAGAATTACCATTATTCTCCTGTTGTGAATATGGATTTTCGTGACTAAAGAACTTTATGAACACAGTATTAATCGGACGGAATATGATCATAACAACAACTGCAATTCGTATGTGTTTAAACAAAAAGATATGGTTAAAGAAATCATGTTTGATAATCAATTCATTATATTCAGCTCCCTCAAAAATCCTACTCAAAATCAATATACAAACAGTTAAACTAAGCTGTTCAAGGACAAAGTACTTTTTCGTTGTATTCTCTCCAGATTGTACTTTTTTAATGATGAGATTCATCAAGTTCAAAGCTGATAGAATAAACAGCCCCCAAAAGACTGCTTTTGTACTGAATACCAGAAAAATCACAATAGCTGATACAAGCATTCTTCCTGTTAACTTCATGTAAGATATTCGATTTTCAGATGAAAGTTCTCTATATCCCTTTTCCAGATAATAGCCTGTCAGAACATAGTAAAATAACAAAATAATCATTAAATCATAGTTCATTTTCACACCCCTTAAGATATATCATTGTTTCCTTAAATACCTCTTTATGTTGTTTATATTTGTAATAATCTGAGAAAGATAATCTCCTTTGCAGGCTGGACTGATTTATTTTCAGCATTTCAGCAGCTTCATTCTGATTACGGGCATTGAACTCCATAATTTTTACGGCCTCTCTTTGCTTTTCAGTCCAATTGCTCTCAATCGATGATATAGCAATCAGGATTGAATTAAGCAGATTATTCAGGATTTCTATATCCTTTCTTTGGGAATCAACTTTGATCATAATATTGCTGTATGCCGATTTATTCGAATAAGACAGCTGCTTTATCCCCATCAGTGATTCTCTTGCCATGTAATAAGCTGGACCGTCCGCGCCGATAGCCATTTCCGGGTTAATCCCTGTGGATATTTCTCCTATACCAATCCCAACCCTAAGCTTCACAGGATGAAGTGCAAATTGTATCTCACTCATAATATCAAGTATTCTGCTGCCATCTCTAAGCAACCCCTGAAACTCATCACCGATTGTGATAAGGAACTTAGCTGCTATCACAGATTCATATTTAGTGTTGATTCTCTTCAATTCTTTATCCAGAGCAGCCTGAACAGCTTTTCTGTCATCCAGATTCCGTGATTTAACAATATCCGATATTATAGCGTAATACATGAGCCACCTCTTTAGATTATGCATATTATTATTTTATGTATTTTTTTATGCATAATATATATTTATGTATAATATCTTACATTAATTGTCAAGAAGAAAATATTTGATTGGAAAGGATTAGAAAGTTGCTAGAGTAAAGATGCTTTGTTTTGAGTAATTCAAAACTCTAATGTGTAGATCATGTCAAGACCACCATTGCGGTTTCTCTGGATGTATTTCTTCGAAAACATCTACGGGTCTGCTTCGCTGACCATGCGCAAAGGCTTTTCCCTGTTACCTTCGCAATGGTTGCAAACCTTGCGAATGGTGATTCCAATAAATCAAAACAACATAATGAATCCGTTAGTATTTTCCTTTCCAGAAAGTCTTTAACACTCCCAAAATGCTCTATATAGAAATCTTTGTTTATAAATGAATCATTCAACAAGTAATTTATAGATGAATACTGCAATTGCTTTTCAGTTTCAGGATTTTCATGTATATAGTCAATTATCTTTAATAAATAATCTACGTTATCAATTAGTCTGGATTTCACTCTACCTTCGAGTAAAGTGCCAGATCTGCAATGTCGTTTGTTAAAATACTGCGAATAGCTATTGAAAATCCACTTTAAACAGTATGATAGAGGTTTGCCTTCTGTCTGTTTCACAAGAAAATGATAATTAACACGTCAAGTCCACCATTGCGAAGGTCCAGAGACCATTCGCAAGGTTATAACTTCTATCCTATCACACCACCACCAATAAGTCTGTCATCACGGTAGAACACTGCGGATTGCCCGGGTGTTATTGCACTTACGGGATTAACCAGCTTCACATCCAGTCTGCCGGTTTCCGCATCATAACTCAGGGATTCCACTTCTACTGCACGGCTGTTATAGCGAATCTGCACCATCAGGTCTTCTGCTCTGAACTCAGTATCAAACCAGTTTACAGTATGAGCAGAGAATGTATCGTCCATCAGCAGATCACGGTTTTCCGTAACCCACACAGTGTTTGTCTCAGCATCCAGCTTGTACACGTACAGCGGAGCTCTCCAGGCTATATCAAGCCCTTTGCGCTGACCTATTGTATACAGGATTATCCCGTTGTGTCGTCCCAGCACCTCTCCGGTATCGAGTTTTATGTCACCGGCTATAAATTCTACTCTATCCCTCAAAAAGTCTTTGTAATGCCCTTTAATAAAGCAGTTATCCTGGCTTTCCTTGTTTTTGCTTATGTGCAGACTGTTTTCTTCTGCCAGATCTCGGACAAACTCCTTGTCTACGGATTCCAGCGGGAAAATCAGCCTACTGAGCTGTTCAGGAGAAAGCCTCCAGAGCATATAACTCTGGTCTTTACGTTTATGATCACTGCGTTCTATATAGATTCTATCGTTGTCATTAATCAATTTTGCATAGTGTCCGGTAGCCATTTTATCATATCCGGCTTTTACAACCGCATCCATAAACAGCCCGAACTTGATTGTCGGATTGCACAAAGCACATGTATTAGGGGTTCTGGCACATTTGTATTCTTCAATAAAGTTACCCACAACAATCTGTTCGAACTCTTTCTCAAGATGCACAACATGGTGCTCAATTCCGAGAGTCTCACAAACTCTTGCGGCATCTTCCACCGCCTTGACAGAGCCCTCATGCTCTCCAAAACCGTATGCTTCATTGTCAAACTGCTGCATGGTAAAACCGGCAACCTCATGTCCTTGTTCCATCAGCATAATTGCTGCTGCAGAACTGTCCAGTCCACCGCTCATTGCAATCCCGATTTTCATTGTATTCTCCTATGCGTGGATTCTGCGGATGTCAGCTCCAAGCTGTTTCAATTTGGCATCAATCTTCTCGTACCCTCTGTCGATATGATAGATTCTGGATACGTTTGTTGTGCCTGAAGCAGCAAGTCCGGCAATAACCAGAGCTGCACTTGCTCTCAGATCAGAGGCCATAACTTCTGCCCCGCTCAGTTCCTTAACACCTTTTACAATTGCAGTATTGTTATCGAGGCGTATATCCGCACCAAGTCTTGCCAGTTCGGCAACATGCTTGAATCTGTCAGGATAGATCTGTTCTTCAATCGAGCAGAAACCATCAGCTAGAGCCATAACAGCCATGAACTGAGCCTGCAGATCTGTGGGGAAACCAGGATATGGCAGAGTAGTTATATCCGATGCATTAAATTTATCTGTTCCGTGAATTGTCACTTCCGTATCAGTGTAGTCCAGTTTGAAACCGCACTGTTCAAAAGCTGTTATAAGAGACATAATGTGTTCTGTCAGGCAGTTTGTCACAGTCACTGTTCCGTTTGTGATTGCACCTGCAGCCAGGAATGTACCTGCTTCGATTCTGTCAGGGATAACTGCGAATTCAACAGGCTTAAGTTCTTCCACACCGTTGATTACAAGTCTGGTTGTCCCGATTCCTTCTATATCCGCCCCCATTGCCTGCAGGAATGCTACCAGATTATCGATTTCCGGTTCCATTGCAGCATTTTCAATGATTGTCTGTCCTTCTGCCAGCACTGCAGCCATCAGCGTATTTCCGGTTGCACCAACAGATGACTTCTTGAAGAAAATTCTGGCTCCCTTAAGGCGTTCAGTTCTGGCGTATATGTAACCATGGGATATCTCTATACTTGCATCAAGCTGTTTCATAGCTTCAATATGCAGATCGATTGGTCTTGGACCGAATGCGCATCCACCGGGGAATGAGACATCCGCCTTTCCAAATCTTGCGAGAAGAGGTCCCAGTACATATATAGAAGCTCTCATTTTCTTTACAAGCTCGTAAGGTGCTTCGTAGAAACTGCAGTGAGCTGCATCTATCTCCATAGTGTTTCCATCCAGATCAACACGGGCTCCAATAACTCTTAACAGGTGAGCCATCATTTTAACATCGCTGATATGCGGTACATTTCTGAGAACAGTCTTTCCCTTAGCAAGAAGAGAAGCTGCCATAAGAGGAAGTGCTGCGTTCTTGGCACCGCTGATTTCCACGCTGCCGTTAAGCTTGTTTCCGCCTTTTATAATAAAACTATCCATTATTTTCCTCCAGTACTAACACTCTGTCAAAGTCATTGAAATCTTTACGGCATAATACCGCTTTAAAGTTGTATTGTTCGGCATACTCAATAATTCTGTCAAATTGATTATATCCTGTTTCGAAATAGAGTCTGCCATGCGGCTTCAGATAATGACTGCTTTCACGAATTATCTTTTTATAGAAGTACAACCCGTCGTCATCTGCTAGCAAAGCAATCTGAGGTTCCTTCATCACTTCCGGCGAAACCTGCCTATATTCTTCTTCAGGAATGTAAGGTGGGTTTGCCGCAATTATGTCGAATTTGCCTGAAATATTACCAAATAAATCCGATTGAACAAAAGTTATGTTACACCCGTTGAGTTCTGAGTTTGCTTTTGCTGTTTCCATGGCTTTGTGTGAAATATCACTTGCCTGAACTGAGTTAAAGTTTCCGTTACTATGCAACGCTATGGCAATAGCACCTGAACCGGTACACAACTCCAGCACATCTGCATTCCCATATTTGTCATTGAGAATGCTTTCCACCAGTAGTTCTGTTTCCGGTCTGGGGATAAGTACACCTGAGTTAACCTTGATTCTGCATCCATAGAACTCGGTCTCCCCCAGCAGATACTGCAGAGGTTCCCGATTTGCCCTTCTTACTACAAGTTTCTTGATTTCTGTTCGTTCTTCCAGACTCAGTATCCGCTCAAATTGAAGATACACATCCAGTCTTGGAATTTCCAGAACATGACCAATGATATACTCAGCATTCACCTTTGCTGAGGGTATCTCTTTTGTTTTGAAAAATTCTACCGTCCAATTAAGGACTCTTAATACAGTCCAGAGTTCCACTAATTCTTAAGATGCTTAGTTATTTTTATAGTTCTGCCGTCATTATCGAATTCCAGAACATCTGTTAGTATTTTAATGAAATTGATCCCTCTGCCTGTAGCATCGAGATTCAACTCCGATTCATCATTATCCATATAAGGTTTGTAATTGAAACCATCTCCCTGATCTGTCACGGCAATCGTAATCACATCATCCTTATTCTTCAGTTCAACGTCGATATCAATATATTTATCCTGCAGGCTTTCATCTTTTTTCAGTTCCTCAAGAAGAGCCAGATAATTGTTATGCTCCAGAGCACGTTGTTCATTAGTGAGTGAGAACGTTCCATGGATAAAAGCATTTTCTATCATTTCATCCAGGCAGAGCTGAAGAATATTATATCTCCCTGCCGGAAGTGGAAATACAGATGATATGTATGCCATAACAGACTGAGCAATTACTTTCTTGCTGCTTTTTGCCGGAGAGAATCTGAACGAAAATGACATAGCCTGTAGAATATCTTTGATAACCTTTTTATTTTCGGCTTTCTTATCTTCAAGCTGAGAAAGCTGCATATTTATTGAACGTATCAGAGAATTTGCATCAATAGGCTTGCTTATGAAGTCTGAAGCCCCGAGTCGAACAGCTTTCATGGCATAATCAATACGCAGATCGGCTGTAACCAGAATAACAGGGATATCAGTACTGCCGGTAGCCTTGATTCTTTCCAGAAGTTCAAGACCGTCTATACCCGGCATATTGATATCACATATTATCAGATCATACGATTCTTCAGTAATCCTGTTCAGGGCCAGAATCGATGAATTCTCTATTTCTACGTCAAAATCATACAGCTCAAGTTTATCCCTGAGCAGATCAGTAAAATCAACATTATCATCGACAATGAGGATTCGATTGTTGGTTGAATTCATATTAGTATTTTATTGTGAATAGCTGATCCAGTTTGATTGTTGTAAGTAACTCATATACTGTTGGAGAAGATTTAACAATCTCGATTTTACCATTACGTTTCATAAATTTCTTGTAAAATATCAAGAGTTTACCGATGCCGGAACTGCTGATGTTTCTGCATGTTGAAAGGTCAAGATCAAGTTGAGTTGCGTCAGAAGCAATTAGCTCGTCCAGTTTACTCTGGAACATGTAAGCGTTATCACTGGTAACAGCACCTTCAATTTTCATTACAGCAACTTCATTATCGATTGATAATGTGATATCCATATTTCCTCCTTGGTTAATAACCTCTGATTTTCTTCAAAATTTCTTCCTGTATAGAAACAGTAACTCTATCGTATCTTTTGAATTCCATACTGTAGACAGCTCTTCCCTGAGATAAAGATCTCAGTTGAGTAGCATAGCCAAACAGCTCTCTCATTGGTATAAGAGCAACGACTTCCTGTTTGTTAAGCTGTGGCCGAATTATATCGACATGTCCTCGGCGTGCATTGATATCTCCAATAATGTCACCGACAAATTCTTCCGGTGTAATTATTGAAACAAGCATAACAGGCTCCATGAGAATCGGATCACATTTATTCAACCCGTTAGAGATTGCCATAGAACTGGCTATTTTGAAAGCCATTTCACTGGAATCCACTTCATGGAACTCACCGTCGATCAGTTCAATTTTAACTCTCTCTACCGGACTGCTGAGTATTGGTCCGTCCATACAGGCATTAACAGAACCTTCTTCTACTGCAGCCCAGAATTCTTTTGGAATTTTAGACTCACTGATAGAGTTTTCGAATATTACTTTTCTATCGTCAGTTAAATCCTTAATTTCCAAAGGTGTCAATTTAAATTTCACAACAGCATATTGACCTTTGCCGTTGAGTTCACGGATAAACTCTCCTGAAACAATGCTTTCTTTAGTAATAGTCTCTTTGTAGGCTACCTGAGGTTTACCTATATTTGCGTGAACATTATATTCTCTTTTAAGTCTGTCTATAATAATATCCAGGTGAAGCTCACCCATACCGGACAATAAGGTCTGACCGGTTTCTTTGTTATTACTCATCTTGAATGTAGGATCTTCATCTTCCATTTTTCTGAGAGCATCAAACAGTTTTTCTTCATCAGCTTTGGTTTTTGGTTCAACAGCTATGGAAATCACACCATCAGGGAAAGTAATATCTGCAAGCCTGAGTTTATCCGGCTCAGACGCTAGAGAATCTCCTGTTTTAGCGAATTTCATACCGACTATTGCACCAATATCACCCGCATATAATTCCTTCACATCTTCTTTCTTGTTGGAATACAGATGAAGAATTCTGCCTATGCGCTCTTTCTTCCCGTTAGTCTGATTGTAGACATGGTCTCCTTTTTTTATTGATCCTGAATAAACTCTGATATAAACGAGCTTACCAACATACTTATCAATCTGAACTTTAAAAGCAAGAGCAGAGAAGTCCGCATTTACAACAGGCTTTATTTCTACTTCTTCCTGAGTTGTCAGATCAAGACCTGTTGCATGTTTCACATGCAGTGGAGAAGGCAGGTAGTCAACAATTGCATCAATCAGAAGCTGTACACCTGTATTTTTGAGAGATGAGCCGCAGAGTACAGGAACAAATTCAGTATCCATTGTACCTTTTCTCACAAGCTTGATAATCTCATCGGCATTCAGTTCACCTTCTTCCAGAAATTTTTCCATCAATTCATCATCGAACTCACAGATTGTTTCCAGAAGTGTTTCTCTCCACATTTCAGCATCCTCCATAAGATTTTCAGGGATATCTCTTTCTTCAAATTCCAGTCCCAGTGTTTCAGGGTTGAAGAAATATGCTTTCATGTGTATTAAATCTATAATACCTTCGAACTTATCTTCCTTCCCAATAGGAAGCTGAACCGGATGAGCTTTGTCAGTTAGACGTTCACGTATCATATCAACAACGATATCGAAGTCTGCTCCAACTCTGTCCATTTTGTTCACGAAGGCAATTTTTGGTATATTATATTTTTCAGCCTGATGCCATACTGTTTCAGATTGAGGTTCCACACCACCAACAGCGCAGAAGATACCTACAGCTCCATCAAGTACCCTCAGCGATCTTTCCACTTCAGCAGTGAAATCTACGTGTCCCGGTGTATCGATCACATTAATTCTTGCCTCTTTCCAGGAAAAGGTAGTAACCGCAGACTGAATAGTTATTCCTCTTTCTTTTTCCTGTTCCATCCAGTCCATGAATGTGTTACCATCATGAACCTCTCCCATTCTATGCAGGTATCCGCTATAATACAGCATTCTTTCTGTAGTAGTAGTTTTACCTGCATCGATATGGGCCATAATACCGATGTTCCTGATTTTCATCAAATCCTGAGCTGTTACTTGTACTGACATTATACTTCCTTTTAAGAAATCTTCATTTTAGTAAGAACTTTGCTTAAATAGTGCAGTTGATTCGATTTTACTATTTTGCAAAGATCTTTGATATTGAATTTAGTGCACCGCACATAAGGTGCAAATGCCTGCTTTCAATAAAAAATAGCCGTAGAACGAGCTACGGCTATTAATATTTTACTGCAATTTTAATCAAGTTAAAATTTCATTACCATTTCAGGTGAGCAAAAGCTTTGTTAGCTTCTGCCATTTTATGGGTATCTTCTCTTTTCTTGATACTTGCACCTTCGTTATTATAAGCGCTCATAAGCTCGCCTGCAAGTCTTTCCTGCATCTCTTTTTCAGAACGTTTCTTAGCATAACCGATAATCCATCTGAAAGCGGTCGCTTCAGCGATTTTTGGTTTCACATCGATTGGAACCTGATAACTGGAACCACCAACTCTCTTTGATACAACTTTTACTAAAGGTTTTACATTATCAAGAGCTTTGTTGAAAACTTCGAGTGGATCTTTCTTCATTTTTTCCTGAATAATATCCATTGCATTATATACAATACGTTCTGCAGTAGATTTTTTTCCTCGTCTCATAACGTTACAGATGAATTTACTAAGAATAACGCTATTAAACTTTGGATCCGGAAGTATTACTTTTTCACTGGCTTTTCTTCTTCTTGGCATATCATCCTCCGTTATTTTTTAGGTCTCTTGGTACCGTATTTGGATCTTGAGTTTCTTCTGTTTTCAACACCACTTGTATCAAGTGCACCACGAACTATGTGATATCTTACCCCTGGTAAATCCTTAACACGACCACCACGTACGAGTACGATTGAGTGTTCCTGAAGGTTGTGACCTTCTCCCGGAATGTATGCTGTTACTTCAAAACCGTTAGTTAAACGGATTCTTGCTACTTTACGAAGAGCTGAGTTAGGTTTCTTAGGTGTAGTGGTATACACTCTTGTACAAACACCACGTCTTTGCGGACATGAAGCTAATGCTCTGTTCTTCTTTTTCTTAGTTATCTTTGTTCGGCCTTTTCTTATTAATTGATTTATAGTTGGCACATTATCCTCCAATAATTTTAGTAATCCATAAGGTCATCTAAATCTTCTTCACTTTCTTTAAACGCTAACTCATTTACGATATCTTTTACAGGTTTTCCATCTTTTTGCAACGTTTTAACCATATCATTATACAATTTTGTACCTGTTCCAACCGGTATTCTGTGTCCAAGAATTATACTTTCTTTCAGACCTTCGAGTTTATCAATTTTACCTTCGATAGAGGCCTGAGTAAGTACTTTTGTTGTTTCCTGGAATGAGGCGGCTGAAAGCCAGCTGTCAGTAAGAAGTGAAGCTTTTGTTATTCCCAGCAGAAGCTGTTCAAATGTGGCACCATTACCACCTTCTTCTTCTATTCTTTTGTTTTCATTCATCACAGCATTTTTCTCTACGATTTCACCTTCTAAGAATAGAGTATGACCCGGATCTACAATTTTTACCTTACGCAGCATCTGTCTGATGATCACACCTATATGTTTATCATCAATTTTTACACCTTGTTTTCTGTATATTTCCTGTATTTCATTCAAGATGAGCATTTCTGCTGCAATAATACCTTTTGCTTTAAGAATATCATGCGGATCAAGTGGTCCGTCTGATAATGCGTCCCCACTGTCTACGATATCGCCCTGGTGAACGATAATACGTTTTCCCGGTGGAATCACATATTTCTTTTCAACGCCATTTTCTGCGGTAACATAGATTATACGACCATTCTTTGTATAATCACCAATTGTTACACGTCCGTCAATTTCTGAAATTATTGCTTTTTCTTTTGGTATACGTGCTTCAAATAAGTCCTGAACTCTTGGAAGACCACCGGTAATATCTCGCTGTTTTATAGTTATTCTGGAAGTTTTACCAATTGAGTCACCAGGATACACGTATGCACCATCACTGATTTCGACATTCAAACCGGTTGGTAACGGAACTTGTTCCTGGGTTCCATCTTCACCGATTATAGTTACCTGAGGCTGAAGCCTTCTGTCTTTTGATTCGATAATAGTGATTTCTCGAGATCCTGTAAGATCATTAAACTCTTCTTTGTAAGTCATATCTTTTACAAAGTTCTCGAACTTCACTTTTCCTTCACGGGTTGTTAAGAGTGGATTACTGTAATGGTCCCAGGTAAACAGTTTTGTTCCTTCTTCCACGTCGTCTCCATCTTTAACAAATATAGTAGAAGCGTATTCTACCTTCAGTTCTTCAAGAACTGTTCCCTCTTTTTCATCCACTATTTTCATTCGACCAAGGTGACTGGTTGCAATTACCTGACCCTGTCTGTCTGTTACGAGATTCATCTTTTCAAAGATTACTTTACCTTCGAAACTGCTGTTTACCTGAGCAATGTCCACATCTGTACTTGCAGTACCACCAATGTGGAACGTTCTCAGTGTAAGCTGAGTTCCCGGCTCACCAATACTTTGAGCTGCGATGATTCCGACAGGTTCACCGATTGTAACCGATTTTCCGGTCGCCAGATTCCGTCCGTAACATTTTCTACAGATCCCTTTCTCTGTCTCACATGTCAGGACAGAACGAATTCTAACTTCCACAATTCCGTGTTTTTCAATTTTCAGAGCCATTTCATTTGAAATCTCTTCTCCGGCATTAACAATAATCTTGTCTGTAACAGGATCATGAATATCATCAACTGATGTTCTACCCTGAATACGTTCGGAAAGTGATTCAACAACTTCCAGACCTTCTTTCAGAGCTGCTACAGTAATACCTTCAATTGTACCACAGTCATCTTCTGTGATAATAGCATTCTGAGCAACGTCTACAAGACGTCTTGTGAGATACCCTGCATCAGCTGTTTTAAGTGCGGTATCAGCAAGACCCTTACGAGCACCGTGAGTAGAAATGAAATACTCAAGTACACTCAGTCCTTCACGGAAGTTGGATTTAATAGGAGTTTCGATAACCCCTGCTTCGTCTGCAGCACTCTTTGTCGGTTTATCCATCAACCCACGCATACCACCAAGCTGCTTGATCTGGTCTTTACCACCACGAGCACCTGATATGTACATCATGTAAATTGAGTTGAAACCTTCACGGTCATTAGACAATGTTTCCATCAGTGAATTTGTAACCTTCTCTGTTGCTATCTTCCATTTATCCACTACACGATTGAAACGTTCAGTTTCTGTGATTCCCCCCTGCATATAGCTATCGGAAATCAACTTAGCTTCTTGTTCGGCAGCTTCAAGTATCTCAGATTTGTCTTGTGGAACAACAACATCTGCTATACTGAATGTTGAGCCGGATTTTGTTGCAAAACGGAATCCCAGTTCTTTTAAATCATCAAGGATTTCTGCTGTTCTGCTCTGACCTACAGTGTTGATACACTCCATAGCCAGATCTTTTAATCCGCCTTTGTTTATTACAACATTTTTAAATGGAATTTCAGGAGGCAATACCTGATTGAACAATACTCTTCCAACTGTTGTTTTTAAGAATTTTTTATTATGTTTTACTCTAATCCAACTATGAATATCGAGATATCTGTTATCCAGCTCCTGCCCTTTTCTTGCAAACATCAGTTCCTGTTGTTCATAAGCAAGGATAACCTCATCAGCAGAACCAAATACAGGGATTCTAACAGAATCATCCGGTTCAGCGTATCTGAGAGCAGAAAGATAATAACAACCGAGGACAATATCCTGTCCAGGAGCCATAGCGAGTTTACCGCTTGCAGGCAGCAGAAGGTTTCTTGAAGCAAGCATTAGTACGCGAGCTTCCATCTGTGCTTCTAAAGTTAGCGGTACATACACAGCCATCTGGTCACCATCGAAATCCGCATTAAACGGAATACACACGAGCGGGTGAAGCTGAATTGCTTTATTCTCAGTGAGAACCGGCATGAATGCCTGAATACCAAGCTTGTGAAGCGTTGGTGCACGGTTAAGCAATACCGGATAATCCTGAATAACTTCTTCAAGAATCTTCCAGATTTGAGGCTGTTTCTTCTCGACTAATTTCTTTGCAGTCTTTGTTTTTTCCGCTTCTCCGTATTTTTCAAGACGTTCAATGATAAACGGTTTGAACAGTTCAACTGCCATTTCTTTCGGAAGACCGCACTGATGAATCTTGAGACTTGGTCCTACAGTGATAACCGAACGACCGGAATAATCAACACGTTTACCAAGAAGATTCTGTCTGAAACGTCCCTGTTTACCTTTAAGCTGATCGGTAAGGGATTTCAGTGCTCTGTTTCCGCGTCCTTTTACCGGACGTGTTTTTCTCGAGTTATCTATAAGTGCGTCTACAGATTCCTGAAGCATACGTTTCTCATTTCTGAGGATTACTTCCGGAGCTCTGATTTCCAGTAATTGTTTAAGACGGTTATTTCTTGTGATAACTCTTCTATATAAATCGTTGAAATCCGCTGTTGCAAATCTACCGCCATCAAGAGGAACCAGAGGTCTCAGAGTTGGAGGTAATACAGGCAAAACTTCCAGAACCATAGTTTCAGGTCTGTTACCTGATTTTCTGAAAGCATCAACGATTTTGAGTTTTTTAATAGCTTTCTGCTTCTTCATAGCAGAAGTTTCCATTTTAATCATTGCCCTGAGGTTCATAGCTTCAGCTTCCAGATCAATTTCTTCAAGAAGAATTTTGACTGCTTCAGCGCCCATCATTGCAACGAAATCTTCTCCTACTTTATCAAGAATCTCATAATACTCATCGGTATCAATAAGATCTTTCTTTTCGTAGTCACTGTCACCAGGATCAATTACGATGTAAGATTCGTAATAGAGAACTCTTTCAAGCTTTCTTATAGTAAGATCAAGAAGTGTACCAATCTTACTTGGAGCACTCTTAACAAACCAGATGTGAGCTACAGGAACAGCAAGTTCAATGTGTCCCATTCTGGTTCTTCTTACTCTTGAAGTAGTCACTTCAACACCGCAGCGATCACAGATAGTGTTGGAAAATCTTTTCTTTTTATATTTACCGCAACTACATTCGTAGTCTTTCTCAGGTCCGAATATTCTTTCGCAGAATAAACCGTCCTTTTCCGGTTTCAATGTTCTGTAGTTTAATGTATCTGGTTTCGTAACTTCACCATAGGACCATTCTCTCATAGTCTCGGGAGATGCTATCTTTATACGGACATTATCGTAATTCTGAACTTTCTTTTCTCTTTTAATTTCTCTAATCATTCGATTGACCTCCGCTTACACTTCGTTGTCAGCAAGGAATTCAATATCAAAACATAATGATTTCAATTCACTAACTAATACATTAAACGATTCCGGTACACCAGGTTGTGGTGGGTTATTACCGCTTGTTATAGCTTTAAAGGCGTTTGTTCTTCCATCAACATCATCAGATTTGATGGTGAGCATTTCTTCAAGAAGTCTTGCAGCACCATAAGCTTCAAGAGCCCAAACCTCCATCTCTCCAAGTCTCTGACCACCATGTTGAGCTTTACCGCCAAGTGGCTGCTGAGTAATGAGAGAGTAGGGACCTGTAGATCTTGCATGCATCTTATCTGCAATAAGGTGATTAAGTTTCAGCATGTAAATAATACCTACTGTAACCCTTTCTTTAAAAGGTTCACCTGATTTACCATCGAAAAGCACTTGCTTACCATCTGTTGGTATACCTGCTTTAATCATTTCAGCTTCGATATCTTCGTGTTTAGCACCATCGAACACCGGAGTTTCAGCATGGAAACCAAGAATTCTGGCAGCCATTCCGAGGTGAGTCTCAAGAATCTGACCAATATTCATACGTGAAGGCACACCAAGAGGATTCAGTATGATATCAACGGAAGTACCATCTTCCATGAACGGCATATCTTCGATTGGAGCAACTCTGGAAATAACGCCTTTGTTACCATGACGACCAGCCATTTTGTCACCAACCTGAATCTTACGTTTCTTGGCAATATGAACCTTAACCATTTTGCGAACCCCATAAGGAAGCTCATCACCATGTTTAAGTCTGTCTTTTGCTTTTTTATAGATATTAGCACTTTCTTCTCTGGCAGCCTTAACCTGAAGCACTATATCATTGTATATTTTTTCATTAGTTTCTGCATCTTCTACAAGATCGTAGTTAAGATTCAGTTTTTTGAAGTTAATCTTCTTTATATCGTCCTTAGTAATCTTCTTACCTGATGGGATGAAGAACATGTTTGTTTTTTCATCAGAAATATTTTTAGATACATGACCTATTATCATTTCTGAAATCTGATCTTTCACGAATTTTTCAATACGTTTTGTCCTATCAGCCTGCTCTGCTTTAAGACGTTCATACTCATCTTTCTTTTCTTCTTCATAATCATGAACATCTTCCAGTCTGGAGAATACCTTAACATCAATTACAACACCTTCCATGCCAGGTTTGGCTTTAAGTGATGTATTTGTGAAATCACCGGCTCTGTCTCCAAACAGTGCACGCATAAGATTTTCTTCAGGAGAAGGATCAATATCAACACTTTTCGGTGTAATCTTACCGACAATAATATCTCCGGCTTTAATTACAGAACCAACCCTTACGATACCTGTTTTATCAAGATTTCTTAATGCTTGTGTCGGAACATTAGGAATATCGTAAGCAAGTTCTTCTTTACCGTTCTTTACGTTTCGAACAAGAACTTCCTGCTCTTCCAGATAAATGGAAGTAAGAATATCATCCCTTGCTACTCTTTCACTGAGAATAATAGCATCCTCATAGTTGAATCCGTACCACGGCATGAATGCAACAAGCATATTCTGACCGAGTGCAAATCTGTCACCTTCGATACATGGACCATCTGATAACAACTGACCTTCTTTAACCTTATCACCCGGTTTAACGATAGGTCTCTGATTAATAAGGGTATCCTGATTAGATCTGGCAAATTTTCTGAAATAGATTCTGTTTGTTGTCCCGATGTCTAAGTCAAGACCTGTATCAGATTCTTTTTTAAGATCAACATACTGAGATGTTACGTTTGTAACCTCTGCATCGAAAGGAGCAAGTGCAACAACACCACTGTCTTTTGCAACAGTTTTTTCCATTCCGGTACCTACAATAGGAGTACTCGGGAATAAAAGAGGAACTGCCTGACGCTGCATGTTAGATCCCATGAGAGCCCTGTTCGCATCATCATGTTCCAGGAAAGGAATAAGAGATGCAGAAACAGAAACAATCTGCTGAGGAGAAACTTCAAGATACTGAACTTCATCCGGTTTAATCTGGAGATATTCATCTTTACATCTTGCGAAAACAATTTCATCAATAATTTCAAGATCTTCACCAATAGTCACGTCTGCCTGAGCGATAACATATTTGTCTTCTTCTTCCGGTACAAGGTAATCAACCTGTTGAGTTACCTTAGCATTTTCCACCTTGATATATGGTGTTTCAAGAAAACCGAATCTGTTTATTCTTGAATATAACGCTGGAGAGGAAATCAAACCGATATTTGGTCCCTCAGGAGTTTCGATAGGACAAATTCTTCCGTAGTGTGAATAGTGAACGTCACGAACTTCGAATCCTGCTCTTTCTCTTGTGAGACCGCCGGGTCCGAGAGCTGACAAACGTCTTTTGTGAGTAAGTGCAGCGAGCGGATTAGTCTGTTCCATAAACTGTGAAAGCTGACCAGTAAGGAAGAATGCCTGAATAACAGCAATAAGAGCATTACTGTTAATAAGATCGTGAACTGTTACTTCTTCTGAACTTGATATTGACATTCTTTCTATAGCTATTCTGGCTACTCTTAACAGACCGTTTGCATATTCTTCTTCAAGAAGTTCACCGACGGTTCTGATTCTACGATTTGAAAGGTGATCAATATCATCAACAGTATCTTCATTTCTGAATATCTCTACAAGTTTGTTAACAATTGCAACAATATCTTCCCTGGTGAGAACATATTTATCGAGAGAAATATCAAGATCAAGTCTGCTGTTTATTTTGTAACGTCCCACTTCACCGAGATTGTATCTCTTTTCATTGAAGAACATTCTTTCTACTAGCTCTGAAGCCATTTCGTATGAAGGATCTTCGCCAGGACGAATAAGGTTATATATTTTCTTAACAGCTTCTTCTATATTAGCTGTAGCATCTTTTGCAATAGTATTTTCTAATATTTTTCCATGAATATCATATCCATCAGCAATAACCCATACTTTATCACAGCCTGCTTCAGAAAGTTCTTCCTGAATTTCTTTGGTGATTTCAGTACCGGCTTTGTAGAGTTCTTCTCCGTTTTCAGAGTCGAATACATCTTCATAAAGCAATTTATCTTTTGCATCTTTTACGCTGATTTCTTCTTTTTCATAAAATGTTTTTCTAATATCTTCGTTGGTTGACACACCTACACTTCTTAAAAGCACAGTGACAGGAAGTTTTCTTCTTTTATCAATGTGGACATACATTGTGTCATGAATATCAAGACTGAATTCAAGCCAGGATCCGTTATAAGGGATTACCTTTCCTGAATAGATCTGTTTTCCGCTTGGGTGTTTTTCCTGAGTAAAGAAAACGCCCGGAGATCTGTGCAGCTGACTGATAATAACTCTTTCAGCTCCATTAATGATAAAAGTTCCCTGAGGAGTGATAAGAGGAATCTCACCAAGGAATACATCTTGTTCGATGATCTTTTTGACACGTTTTTCTTTTGCTTCTTTAAGAGCTTCCTCGTCATAAACGGTCAATTTCATTTTAGCTTTTACAGGTGCCTGGAATGTTAAATTTCTTTCAATACACTCATCTGTTGAATATTTTGGTTTCAGTATAATATAATTAATGAACTCAAGCAGGTACAATCCCTTTGAATCTTCAATAGGGAAAATACTTTCAAAAACAGCCTGAAGCCCACGTTTCTCACGTTTTTGAGGGTGACTATCTCTTTGCAGAAAAAGATCATAAGAATCAATCTGCATTGCCAATAAATTAGGAACTTCAACTTCAGGAAATCCTAAGTCTTCCGCTCTTCTTTTTATTCTTGAGTAATTTTTGAATTTCTTCAACGATGATCTCCTTTGGCAATTATTTATTCCGTTCCATTACGGACCTTCTTGTTCAAGTTCTTTAGATTGAGTGATATTGTAATACTGAAATTGCCTGAGTAACAAAATTTGCCTTCAGACCTGAGCCTGGTTTTAATAGAAAAACAACAATTATCATTAAAACAATTCAATTTCATTTTACTGCTCATCAAAATTTTTCACATTCCTATAGAACTAATGTTAATCGTTGAATTTAAACATCAATAGTGCTGAATTCCTCAGCACCGCATATGTTGAAAATAGAAATAAAGTGGGTGCGCTCAAAATGACACTACCCACTTTATATAAATATTAGAATTACTTGATCTCAACAGTCGCACCAGCTTCTTCAATTTTTGCTTTGATTGATTCAGCTTCGTCTTTGGACACGCCTTCAACGAGAGGTTTTGGACAACCGTCTACGAGTTCTTTAGCTTCTTTAAGTCCAAGTTTTGTAATTGTGCGAACAACTTTAATTGTTTGAATTTTTTTGTCACCAGCGCCTGTAAGAATTACGTCAAATTCAGTTTTTTCTTCAGCTTCTTCAGCTGCTGCTGGAGCTGCACCTGCTACTGCAACTGGAGCTGCAGCGGTAACACCAAATACTTCTTCAAATTCTTTTACTAATTCTGAAAGTTCAAGAACGGTCATTTCCTTTATAATATCAAGAACTTGTTGCTTTTTATCAGCCATTTTTCCTCCAAATGATAAATATTTAATTATTTTCTGCTTTTGATTTTGCCAATGCATCTACAGCGTAGGCAAACTGTCTCATGATACCCTGTAATACACCTAAGAATCCTGTCATTGGAGCGTTAAATGCCCCAAGTGTTTTACCGAGTAACTCTTCTCTAGACGGAAGTTTTGCAAGTGAATTAAGATCAGCAACAGACATTAATCCACCGTCAACATATCCAATTTTGAATTTAGGAAAATCTTTCTCTTCCATCACATCTTTGTAAAACTTTACGAACTCTCTTGCAGGAGCAACTTCATCTGCCTTGCTAACTGCGCAGGCTGTAGGTCCTTTAAGATAATCATCAAGTTCGTTAATTCCCAATTCATTCAAAGCTACTTTAATGAATGTGTTTTTGGAAACAAAGTAATCAACTTCAGCATTTCGAAATCTGTTTCTTAATTCGTCAACTTCCTCAATATTGACACCTTTATAGTCTATAAGGACTATAGATTTGGCATCAGATAATCGTTCCTTTAAGCTGCCGACTTCATCAATTTTGTACTTTTGTAACATACTGTCTCCTATTTCTTAGATTCAAGTGTAGCAGCAGCTACATTGAGTTTAATTCCTGGGTTCATAGTAGAAGTTACGGTAATACTTTTGATATACTGACCTTTAACAGCAGCAGGACGATCTTTTAAGATAGCAGCAATAATTGCTATAAGATTCCCTTTGAGCTTGTCAATATCGAAACTGATTTTACCAGCCGGAACGTGCAGATTAGAAAACTTGTCAACACGGTATGCAACTTTACCGAATTTAGCTTCTTTAACTACATTTCCAACTTCCATTGTAACAGTTCCAACTTTCGGGTTTGGCATAAGACCTCGAGGTCCGAGTACTCTACCTAAACGCCCGATCTTACCCATAAGGTTAGGAGTGGCAATGACCATATCAAAGTCTAACCATCCTGATTGAATCTTTTCGACATACTCATCGAGCCCAACGTAATCTGCTCCGGCTTCTTTCGCTTCTTCAGCTTTATCACCTTCTGCAAAAACCAATACAGTAACTTTTTTACCGGTTCCGTTTGGGAGAACCAGAGAGTTTCTGATTTGCTGATCTGCTTTTCTTGGGTCAACCCCGAGATTCATATGCAGTTCAACTGTTTCATCGAATTTTGCTTTAGGGAATTGCTTAAGAATGTCAAGAGCTTCGTCAAGAGTGTAGCGCTGATTCTTGTCTACAAGATCCTTTGCGTTCCTGTACTTCTTACTCTCTTTCATCTATTCTCCTTATGAATATAATCTCCTGCAGGGTAAATTTTGGATTGAGTCATGTAATAAGGGGATATTACTTAACGACTACTCCCATACTCCTTGCAGTACCTTTGACCATATTCATAGCCCCTTTTAAATCGTAAGCATTTAAATCTTGCATTTTAATTTCTGCAATTTTTTTAACTTGTTCGTTGGTAATTTTACCAACTTTATCTTTGTTAGGTTCTGATGAACCTTTAGCGAGTCCGGCTTCCTTTCTGATTAAAACAGATGCTGGAGGTGTTTTAATTTCAAAAGAAAAGCTCTTGTTTTTCATGACAGAAATGATAACTGGGAAAATCATTCCCGGTTGATCTTTTGTTTTATCATTAAACTGTCTGCAAAAATCACCAATATTGATTCCAGCCTGCCCCAATGCAGGTCCTACTGGTGGCGCCGGAGTAGCTTGTCCAGCGGGAAGCTGTAACTTAATTGTGTTAACAACGTTTTTTGGTTTTGCCATTTCAACCTCTATTATTTATTAATTTGTACATTATCGGCAGCAATTTCAACCGGAGTAACACGTCCAAACACAGTCACATCTACAGTTAACTTATTACTGTCTGCACTTACGTGCTTGATTACGCCTTCAAAATCGGTAAATGGACCGGAAGTAATCATTACTATATCCCCTGGAAGGAAATCATATCCATTTTTCTTATCGCTGTCGCGATCATTAATACCAAGAAGTCTGTTTACTTCTTCAACAGATAATGGTATTGCTTTTTTTCCGGTTCCAAGAAAGTTAGTCACACCTGGCATTCTTCTTACAAATGCATATACTTCAGGGGTCAGATCAGCTTCAAGAATAATATAACTGTTGAAAACTTTCTTTTCCCTTTCTACTTTTTTACCGTCTCTTATCACGAAAGTTTTCTGTGTGGGAATAAGTATCTGACCTATTTTGTCTTCAAAAGGAGTATCTATTTTACCTTTCTCGATCAATTCCTTGATCTTGAACTCCTGTGAAGCAAAGGTGTGAACAACATACCATTTCATTATAATTAACCTCTAAAAATCACGTATTTCAGGATTACACTGAAAGCAGAATCAACAATCCAGAGAAACATGGAAGTGATAGCACCCATAACTATTACAACTGTTGTACCTTCTTTAAGGTCAGCTTTTGTTGGCCAGTTAATGAACTTCATTTCCTGTCTCACGTCTTTTAAAAACTTTATAAGTCTATTCATAAGCAACTCTTTTTTATTATAAATAAAAGGAAGAGATGAACTCATCCTTTTATAATTAATGGCAGGACAGGCAGGAATCGAACCCGCAACCCCTGGTTTTGGAGACCAGTGCTCTGCCAATTGAGCTACTATCCTACCGAAATTTATTATTTAGTTTGCTTATGGCTTGTGTGCTTATTGCATTTTGGGCAGTACTTTTTCAACTCAAGACGACCAGGGTGGTTACGTCTATTCTTTGTTGTTGAATAGTTTCTGTTTTTGCATTCAGCACAAGCCATTATAATTATTTCTCTCATTTTCTTTCTCTATCTTTTAGTCATCAATAACATCACCGACAACGCCAGCGCCGATAGTTCTTCCACCTTCACGAATAGCGAAGCGAAGACCTTTCTCCATAGCGATCGGTGTAATAAGTTCTACGTCTACTGTTACGTTATCACCCGGCATTACCATTTCTACACCTTCTGGTAATGTAAGACTTCCCGTAACGTCTGTTGTTCTGAAGTAAAACTGTGGGCGGTAACCACTGAAGAATGGCTTGTGTCGTCCACCTTCATCTTTGGTTAATACATAAGTTTCACCTTTGAACTTAGTGTGTGGGGTGATGGATTTTGGTTTTGCAAGCACCATTCCGCGTTCTACATCGCTTTTAGCCATACCGCGAAGAAGGATACCTACGTTATCTCCAGCTTCTCCCTGCTCAAGAATCTTACGGAACATTTCTACACCGGTACACACGACTTCTACTGTTTCGCGGATACCGATACGTGCCATTTTCTCTCCCATCTTGATTACGCCACGCTCAATTTTACCTGTCGCTACTGTTCCACGACCAGGAATTGAGAATACGTCCTCAACTGGCATTAAGAATGGCTTGTCTGTATCACGTTCAGGAAGTGGTACATACTCGTCTACTCTGTCCATCAGTTCTTGAATCTGTGCTTCACCTTCAGGATCTGCATTAAGAGCTTTCAAAGCGGATCCCATTACGATTGGAATATCGTCGCCTGGGAAATCGTATTCTGATAATAAGTCTCTTACTTCAAGCTCTACAAGTTCTAATAATTCTTCATCATCTACGAGATCGCATTTGTTAAGAAATACTACCATTGCCGGTACTCCAACCTGACGCGCAAGAAGGATGTGCTCTCGTGTCTGAGGCATTGGACCGTCTGCTGCACTTACTACAAGTATAGCGCCGTCCATCTGAGCTGCTCCGGTGATCATGTTCTTTACATAATCCGCGTGACCTGGACAATCCACGTGTGCGTAGTGACGATTCTCTGTCTCATACTCTACGTGTGCTGTTGCGATGGTGATACCACGCTCACGCTCTTCCGGTGCGTTATCAATACTGTCGAATGATCTGAATTCAGCCGCACCACCCTTTTTCTTACTAAGATAAAGAGTTATCGCTGCTGTCAATGTTGTTTTTCCATGATCAACGTGGCCTATTGTACCAATGTTGACATGAGGTTTCGTGCGAACAAATTTTTCCTTAGCCATCGTTCCTCCAGGGCTATACATTATTATATTATATATATTTAAACAATAAATATCATTTACGATTTTCTGTCAAAAAAAACATAAACAAAAAAATTATGGAGCTCATGACCGGACTTGAACCGGTGACCTCATCCTTACCAAGGATGTGCTCTACCGACTGAGCTACATGAGCAGACTCCATTTACATAAAAAAAATGGAGCGGGAAACGAGATTCGAACTCGCGACCCTCAGCTTGGAAGGCTGATGCTCTAGCCAGCTGAGCTATTCCCGCTCAATTATGGTGGAGAGGGGAGGATTCGAACCTCCGAAGGCTTCGCCGACAGATTTACAGTCTGTTCCCTTTGACCGCTCGGGAACCTCTCCGAATATATGGAGCCGATGAAGGGAGTTGAACCCCCGACCGACTGATTACAAATCAGTTGCTCTACCACTGAGCTACATCGGCTTTATTAATCAACTGTGAGAACACAAAATTAACCATCAACTTTCTTGTCAATATTTTTTTCACTCTATTTTTCTTTTTCAAAAATCAATCAAACTCATCATATGTGAGCGGTGCAAAATACAGATTCACCGTGAATTTCTGTCAATATATTTTTACTTTTTTCTTCATTTTTGCCTAATATCTCTATTTTTCAAAGAAATAGACATAATTTATTAACTGTATCTTTATAGTGAAAATTTACTTCATGGTCCACTTCGTTCCATCAGGAGTATCCATTAAGACAATCCCCAGAGCCTTTAAATCGTCCCTGATCATGTCAGAATATTCCCACATTTTTTCTTTTTTAAATGCATTTCTGCACTTGATGAGCAAGCTGATCAGCTCTTCAGAGCTCTCTCCGCTCTTCAATTTTTCTTCCGGGTTCTGGAAAAATCCCAGTGAACCACCCAGTTTTAACAGCAGAGAAGCTGCCATTTTTCTCTCAGATTCTTCGACCGAGAAGTTTTTGACAGTCTTAGAAAGTTCAAAAAGCACGGCAATTGCTTTTGCGGTATTGAAATCATCCTGCATTGCTGCATTAAATTCTTCTTCATATCGGCTCATTCTGTCGTCAACCTTCAATTCTCTGACCTCTTTCAGATCAATCATACTGAGAGCATCGTAAAAATTAGCCACAGCCTTTTCAGATTCAGCCAGAATATCTGCATTATAGTCTATTGGACTTCTGTAGTGCTTAGAAAGGAAATAAAAGCGTACAGTCTCAGAATCATACTTTTCCAGTACTTCTCTTGCCAGGAAGAAATTTTTGAGGCTCTTGGACATCTTTTCACCATCAATATTGAGAAAACCGACATGCATCCATACCTTGGCAAGTTCGCTATGATAAAGAGCTTTTGCCTGGGCATTTTCGTTTTCATGGTGAGGGAATAATAAATCAGTACCGCCACCATGGATATCAAATGGAACACCAAGCAGGTCTTTAGACATTACAACACATTCTGTATGCCATCCAGGTCTGCCTTTTCCCCATGGAGATCCCCATTCAGGTTCCCCCGGTTTAGCAGCCTTCCACAATGTAAAATCAGCAGGATTCTTTTTAGCTGTATTTTCTGCAACTCTAGCACCGGCAATCAGATCTTCAACTTTTCTCCCGGAGAGGGAACCGTAGCCTCTAAATGAGTCAACAGAGAAGTATACATCTCCATTTTGCTCATAAGCAAAACCATTATCAACAAGTTCTTTTATAAACCTGATCATCTCTTTAATGTACTTAGTTGCTTTAGGCTGATGAGTAGGAGTATCAATTCCAAGCTTTGCTCTGTCTTCATTAAAAGCACTGATGTATTTCTCAGCCACCTTAGAAGACTCAACATCTTCCTCAATAGCCTGAGCTATAATTTTATCGTCTATATCAGTTAAGTTCTGCACGTAATTCACATCATAACCGATAAACTCGAAATATCTTTTTACTACATCGAAAAACATGAATGTTCTGGCATTACCAATATGGAAGTAATTGTATACGGTAGGTCCGCAGGCATACATTCTGATCTTACCTTCTTCTATTGGTTTGAACTCTTCTTTTTTACGTGTATAACTATTATATATCTTCACTTTCATTCTCCCTGAATTTATCATTTATAAGTACAGTAAGCGATTGATTCCCATATTTATTATCAAACAATACTCTATACTTTTCAGAAACAACCTGCTCATAAGATGAATGCTCAATCACGAGTAGTCCGTCTTCCTTCAGAACATCCATTTCCTGCACTAAGTCTATTGTTTTTTTTATTAACCCCTTATCATACGGGGGATCCATCAGGATCAGGTCATATTTCTTTTCCGTTACTTTGAGATAGGCTGAAACTTTACGTTTGTTTACCCTACATATACTTCGGACATCAAGCATGTCGACATTACGGAACAGTGTTTTCATCGCGTTTGAAGACATTTCTATAAAGTCAACAAATGCTGCTCCGCGACTAAGCGCTTCAAGTCCGAGACTCCCTGTACCTGCATAAAGATCCAGAACCAGATTATCGTCACAATCCTCAATCACGGAAAACATTGCTTCCTTCATGAAATCGGTTGTAGGTCTTGTTCTGTTTCCCGGTATTGTATGCAGTTTTCGTCCTTTATATTTACCGGTTATAATTCTCATTTCTTTTTCTTTCTTTTCGGTTTAAAATTAAGTGTCAATTGAACTGATCTTGGTTCGAATTTTGGACATCCAAGCAAGATAATATGATCCGGTTGTTTGCATTTCCTGAGACACTTTTCGCAAAGTTTATTTATTTTTTTATCTTTTTCCATTATTTCTCTAAATCCTGAATAAATCCTAACATCTCAAATATTGAAATCTCACCGATTTTTTTCTGTTTGCCAAAGTGTTTTTCCATTTTATCAGCAAGATCTCCCACTTTACAATGGAGTATGCCTGAGAACAAATTATTCATAATCGGAATAGCCTGCTTTATAACTTTCGGTTCAACTTTCATCTTAGCAGGTTCTGCAACCTTCTTACTTTCTTCTACAACATCTTCCTGCTTCTGATTAGTCAGAAGACTGGCTATATCCAGATCAGTTTCATCATCATTATCTGCTTCTTCAAATGCATCATTCTTCTTGGGATCAAATGAACTGTTATCAGCTTTATTGTCAGTTGCAACCATATTTTCTGCTGCGACCACGGGTTCTTCCGGTATCTCACTTTCCTGAACATCCAGTTCTTCAGGGAACTCGGAAAGAGGCATGTCGGATTCCAGTGCTTCCTGATATTCGTTATATTTACTTTTGGATAGAATCATGAACTTACCGACTTCTTTATCGGTGAAGATAGATTTGACAGGCTCGCTTAAATCACCGCTGCTGACTAATAATTCCTGAAGCTCCTTGATCTTCTGTTGAGTCTCATCTTCAGGTTTTGTAAAATACAATTTCTTGTATGTCACCAGAGCATCAATAATCTGATTCTGACTTTCATATAGTTTTGCCAGCGTGAGTGTTGGTCCCAACTCATTCGGTTTCAGTTTTTCCATTAACTTCTCCTGTCGTTATCATATCTTTAAGTTTTTCAAACTTCTTTATTCCAATACCATTTACTTTTAACAAATCATCTATATCAGTGAATTTACCTGCAGTATTTCTGTAATCCAGAATCTTTTTCGCTGTTGCCTCTCCAATACCGGGCAAACTGCACAGCTCATCTTTATCTGCTGCATTGATGTTAACTGAAATCAATGTTTCAGAGCTGCCTTTTAACATAGACTCCGCAATATCTGTTTCTTCACTGTCATTTACATTTTTGGGAGCTGTATTTATTTGCTCAACCTGCATATTATCAATTGCAATTTCATCAGATGTTCCATTGGCAGGTTTTAAGCCAATTGCTTTAATAACAACCGATAGCATCACAGCTCCGAGAATGAATAATATTATTCTAAGCTCATTTGCTGTAAATATTTTTTTCATATCTTATTTTCTGGGCTTTAGAAATTTAGATTCTGCTTTAACACAGATATTGTCTTCAGAGTCTGTTATTTCCCCTGAACAGAGAAACAATCTGGAAGATTTCTTATTGATTCTGCTCGTGACAGTATACTCATTACCAACACTCACCTGTTTAAGAAAATCTACATTAATGTTCACCGTAAAAGCCGTAATATCTTCATCAAGCAAAACTTTCGCCATTGCCTCATCCATGATTGTACTGAGAATACCACCGTGTACAATCCCCGGATATCCTTCATATCTGGAATCAAGGCTGAATTTACAGATCATTTCATCGTCTTTTCTTATAAACTGAAGCTTCAACCCTATGGGATTATCAACTCCACAGGCAAAACAGTTATTGTATTGTTCTTCCATAATCTTTATACCTTCTGAAATTTTTTAACTACTATTAATGAGCTTATATCCTTCTCATTGATGATAATTTCTATTTTACTGTTTACAGCATCTTGACAAATTAAAATGTTTGCAAAATATTTCAAGTAAAAAAACATAAGAACTTGCAATATATAATTAGATAAGCCTGTAATATAAGACTCTGCAGGACCAATGAAAGGATTTATTATGAGACCGATAGAAAGAAAAGTTATAAAATCACTTAAAAGTGATACATTCACCATATATGATGTTGAAGAAATCGTAGATTCAACCTCCAGAACCGAGCTTAAGAAAAGCTACCCTGACGACAGCCATTTTCAGTCTGCAAAATACTTCGCAAAGAGCATCGTCAACGCCCTTCTGCGATATAAGCTTATTGAAAGAGATGGCAGTAAATTCAAGAAAATTCAGATGCAGAAGAGTGAGTAGATTCTCTGAATTAATATATCTTGATTAATCATGTTAGACGTTGCATGCAACGTCTCTACATCCTCTACAGGCATTGGTTGTGCCCCCCCTACTCCTTTATAGTTATAGGCAGGAAGCTCAGGAATGAGGTTACTTCAGGATAGCTGAAGATTCCTCCATTGGTATCATTGGCAAAAGGATCAATCATATAACCTCTTGCTTTTGAAAAATCTGCTCCATAAAAACTGCACTGCTGGAATCGTGTATTATGAAACTCACTCTCATGAAAAACAGCTTTTGATAAATCACTTTCGAGAAAATCACATTCCCTGATCACACATTCTTCGAACTTGCGTTTTGTCAGATCATTTCCATAAAATACAGAATTTGCTATTACTGACCTGTAAAAATCTATAGAGTAAACGAACTTGTTAACAAAGCTGAAATTACATCCCATAATCTTTGAATCATAGAATTCCAGATCAAACAGCCTTGCTTTGTTTAATTTCAGCAATAACCACTCAGATGAATAAAACTTGCAGGATTTGAATGAGCCATTCGCTAAACTCATTTCTCTGAAATAACATCTTTCAAAAATGCATTCCTCAAATTCTACACCATCCAATCTATATGATGAGAAATCTATATCAATGAATTTAGTATTCTCATAGCTTTCCATTATTTCCAAATTATTATCTGAGGTATATGTTTTGATATCTCTCTCCTTGTTGAGCCATTTCCTTTTTCGTGCCAGAGGCAATAGATGATGTCAATTAAAATAGTTCGTATATTTACAATTATTGTTACTTCAGGTGTTTCCCTTCTGATAAAAACTTCCTTGACATTATTTCCACACATGCTTATTATTAGAAAAAATGGTGTGAGCCATAAACTTAAGAAAGGAGAGGATATGTTTGAACCTGTCGAATATATTATAGGATGTCTCGTAATTATACTGACAATAAGACTGATTGTTGAGTGGAAAAGTAATTCGAAGCTGAAATCCTATTACAAAAGCCTGTCACTTAATGTCAACAGCAGCTTGACTAAAGAAAAGATCAAGGCTAAAATTCAGGAATTATATCTGCATAACAAAATCAAGAACATCAGATACAAGGATGATTATATCTGTTTCTCTGACAGATTCGATTTCCTATCGGAAGGCAATACTTATTACATCAAGTACTCTAACCCAACAGAGCTTTATTTCAGAGGCAAGATGTATTTCTTTGCCACCAGTTACAACAAGTTTGAATCAATGAGATTCTTTCTTTCTAACGTGAAGTAATTAATCACCACGATATAGAATAATGGCTGTTAGAATACCTGACAGCCTTTTTAATTTGCCTTAAATCAAACTTTCCTGGTTTCTTGCCATTGCATCCAGACTGATCTGTAAAAACTCATCCAGCTCCATATCAAATTCAGAACAGGATGCTATCTGTTCTCTATTGGCTCCGGCAGCAAATCGAGCTGTCTTAAATTTTTTCTTCAGAGATTTCAGTTTTATGTTTGCAATCGTCTTGTCCGGTCTCAGAATTGCAGCGGCAGTAATCAAACCTGTAATAGGATCAGCAGCATAAAGGCATTTACTAAGCAAATCTTCTCTCGGGAAGTTCCCTCCATGTGCTTTAATCGCATACAGCATATCCTCAGCAAGATCAAAATCCTTGAGAATATCCATAGCAACCAGACCATGCTTGTCGGGTAATTCATATGTTTCATCATAGTCAACATCATGCATCAGTCCGGTAATATACCATTTATCGACTTCTTCCCCGTACTTTTCAGCAAGGTTTTCCATTACAAAACCCACAGCCAGGCTGTGCTTGATCATATTATCGTTTTTCAGGTTCTCTTTTATAAGTTCTAAAGCTTGTTCTCTGTTTATCATAATTTCTTCCTTATTTGTTTAGCTGTTTCATGGGCACATATACCAAAAGCTACTCCCACGTTTAAGGAGTTTTTCCAGCCCAGTAAATCAATTTTAACTACTTTATCAGCGTATTTCAGAATTTCTTCATCTATTCCATTGGCTTCATTCCCAAGAATTATAACAGCAGGTTCAATTACACCTGCTCCGGTAATTTCGACAGCACCTTCACAAGTTTCCAGGGCATAGATTGTTTTTCCTTTATCCTTACAATCCTGTAGATACTCATAAATATTGTCGGTATACATCCAGTTTATATAATCCGAGCTTCCCATAGCAGTTTTGAGTACTTTGTGATTATCCGGTGTGGCAGAATAACCAGAGAATACAAGTCGTGAAAATCCGAAGCATTCGCTTGTTCTGATGATTGATCCTATATTAAATGTAGATCTCAGGTTATGAATCACAATTTCCACATCCAGCTTATGCATGCTTCTCAGACCGTCCGGTTGATTGATAATAAAATCATGATCTCTCAGATTAAGGTTCATCAGTCGTTCAACCTGACCTATACACTCTCTTAAATCCTTGACAGAATTGAAGTCAAAAAGCTCAGTTTTATCAATCAGATTCTTTTCTCCGTAGTGAGTAATCAAAGTTTTTAATAATTTTACTTGATTATTATCAATGCTGCGATTATTAATGATCTGATTTTCACTAAGAATAAGTAATTTTCTTAGAATCTTCAGCTTCTGTTCTGATTTAAGGTTATTGAATTTTTCAGTCGTAATCATGTCTCAACAGAACTTGCATAATCAAAAACGTCAAGGACGAAATGAGGAATATATGAAACACG
This sequence comes from Cloacimonadales bacterium (SeqCode), assembly GCA_942492065.1. Classification (GTDB taxonomy): domain Bacteria; phylum Cloacimonadota; class Cloacimonadia; order Cloacimonadales; family JAIOQZ01. The sequence goes on from CALODV010000005.1 coordinate 99,241, forward strand.
AATTCCAGAAAAGAATTTACGGTTATGAATGTGATATCTATGGACATCTCAACAATGCTAACTATCTACAAATTTTTGAAGCAGCTCGTACAGAATTTCTGATTCTGACAGATCTTTCTATTGAAAGGCTAAGCAGAATGGGAATCAGCATATTCATCAGTGAAACCCTGATAAAATACAAGAAACCGGTTGAGCTTAATGATATTATTAAAGTTGTCAGTATGGTTAAATCATGCAGTAGAGTGAAATCTGTCTGGAAGCAGGAAATATACAACGAAAACAATGAACTCTGTACAGTTCTTGAAATCCAAGGCGTGTTTGTAATGAATGGAAAACCTGCCAGGATTCCGAAAGAATTTCATGCAGTATACTTACAATATGTTACATCAGATGATTGATAAACAGAGTTGCAAGTCCAAGAAAAGACACAAAACCGCCAATATCTGTTACCATTGTAATAACAACACTGGATGCAAGTGCCGGATCGATTTTCAGGGCTTTCATTATAACCGGGATAAACGATCCTGTTAGTCCTGCAATAAACATATTAGTTATCATAGCAGTACCAAGTACAACACCCCACCAGATGTTTCCCTTTATCAGATATGCTGCCAGCATTGCTATAGAGCCAACCCCAATACCATTCAGCAGTCCAACGGATACTTCTTTGAAAATAGCCTTGTATGTATTCCTTAGTGTCAATTCCCCAAGAGCTATACTACGAGTAATGACGGTCAAGGTTTGCGTACCGGAGTTACCTCCAAGTCCAGCTACAATCGGCATAAGCACAGCAAGAAAAGATAGTCTTTCGATTGTACCCTGGAATAAACCCACAAAGCTGGAAACAATCATCGCAGTAAAGAGGTTCAAGATTAGCCATGGCAGTCTTTTTTTAACTGAGCTGAGCGGAGAAGTAAACACTTTATCATCAGAATCCAACCCCACGAGTTTATAAACATCTTCCGAAGCCTCTTCATCAATTACATCGATGATATCGTCAACTGTGATACGACCAAGTAAGATTCCTTGCGGATCCACTACGGGAATAGCATAAAGATTATACTTACGGAACATATCAGCTACTTTTTCCTGGTCCATATTAACCAGAGCATATTTAACATTGGGATGAATTAAATCACGGGCAATTGTATTCGGATCAGCAATAACAAGTTTAGTTACATCAAGAACTCCAAGTAGAACGTTCATGTCATCAACTACATAAAGATAGTGGTAATTCTCAACCTCATCCTTGTTTTTCCTTATCTCCCTGATCAGTTCATCTCTTTTCATGTCCTGGGTCACGACGATCATCTCGGTCTGCATGAGTCCACCGGCACTATCTTCGTCGTAATTCATCAACTCTTTAATTTGCTCTGAGTCTTCTTTATCCAGCTTTTTCAGAACAGATTCGGATTTATCATCTTCCAGATCGGCTATTACATCTACAGCTTCATCAATTTCCATCTCATCAATAATCTTTACAAGACGTTCTTCTCTCATCTGTGGGATTAGTTTTTCTCTCGTCTCGTCAGGAAGTTCAATAAGGACATCAGCAGCCTTTGCAATAGAAAGCAAGGGGAAAACCTTGAGAATGTCGCTTATATTCAAGTCGTAAAGAATGGCAGCAATATCTGCCGGGTGCATAGTTCTAAGAGCTTCTTCGAGCATCTTAAAGTCATTATCTAAAATTGCCTGATGGAATGATTCGAAAGTATATAGACTCATATATACCCTCCCTGAATAATGTATTTGGAAAGAAAAAAGGCTGCTTTTAAGCAGCCTTATAATTTATTCAGCTTCAACTGTTTCTTTTAATTCGTAATCTACAAATTCAAGAATTGCCATTGGAGCACAATCTCCGCGTCTGAATCCGACTTTCATCACTCTGGTGTATCCACCGTTTCTATCTGAAAATCTTGGGGCAATATCATCGAACAGTTTTTTAACTAAAGTACGATCAAGAAGAACTCTGTATGCAAGTCTTCTGCCATGAACGTCATTTTTCTTACCATAGGTAACCATACGTTCAACAAGTCCTCTTGCTTCTTTTGCTTTTGCATGAGTTGTTCTGATTCTTTCATGCAAAATCATAGATTTAACTAAGTTCCTCATGAGAGCCTTTCTGTGTCCGGCTTCTCTTCCGAATTTGCGTCCTTGTACTTTATGTCTCATAGGATTAACCCTTTATCCTTTTTGTTACTCTTTGTTTAGCTTCATCAATCTGAGCTTCAATTTTATCGATATCCATACCGAAATGAAGTTCATAGTTTTGCAGAAGCGCGGTAATTTCATCGAGTGATTTCTTACCGAAGTTTCTGTATTTGAGCATTTCATTTTCAGTTTTGGATACAAGCTCTCTGATTGTTTCAATTTTAGCTGCAGCAAGACAATTGCTGGATCTCACTGTCAGTTCAAGTTCCTTAACATTCATATTAATCAGTTTATCAAGACGTTCGAGTTCAGGATCCATTTCAACTTCTTCGATATATTCAGGTTCATTTTCAAATCTGACGACTGTAGCATAAAGGTCTTTAAGTATCTTAGCTGAAAGATACAGAGCATCTTTAGGCTCAATACTTCCGTCAGTTTCGACTTCCATAGTAAGTTTATCGAAATCAATTTTTTCACCAACTCTTTGATAACCTGTTGTAAAATTAACTTTTGTGATCGGAGAATAAATTGAGTCTATTGGTATAACACCTACAGGTCTCTCTTCAGTATCTTGTGCATCTGCTGAAACGTATCCTCTGCCAATACCGATCCAGACTTCAAGGTGGAAATCAACATCTTCAGTCATCTCCAGAAGTTCGAGATCAGGATTACAGATTTCAACACCCGGAGGGGTTTGAAATTCATCAGCAGTAACAATTCCTGTTCCTTTGTGAGAGAGTATCAATTTTTCCTCATTAACTGAGCTCATCTTAATTATAAGTTTCTTTAATTTAAGAATGAGATCAATATAATCAGAAGTAGATCCAGGGATTGGCACAAATTCATGGTGTAATCCTTCAATTTTCACAAAACGCACTGCTGCGCCCTGGATTGAGGAAAGAAGCACTCTTCTGAGTGTATTACCTATGGTAGTAGCAAATCCTGGTTCAAGCGGACCTATTTCAAACTTGCCGTACGTGTCCGAATAAGTTTTCTCATCAATCTCAACACTTTCTGGCATTTGTAACGGTTCAAGAAGCAACATATATTCTCCTGGTTTTTATTACTTTGTTGCGTGTTAATTATTTTGAATAATACTCTACAATTAAACGTTCATCAAGAATTACCGGAATTTGTTCTCTTGCCGGAATTGCTAAAACTTCACCTTTCATTGAATCTGCATCAAAAGTAACCCATTCGCAGTTTGCAGCGCCACGGGTAACATCAATATTATCAAGGATGAATTTTTTAGTTTTACTCTTGCTGCTAACTTCTATCACATCATTAGCTTTACAAATATAAGAAGGGATATTCACTCTTCTTCCGTTAACTACTATATGGTTGTGTTTAACAAGTTGGCGTGCTTGCATTCTGGTCACGCCGATACCCATACGGTAGACAATATTATCTAATCTGAGTTCTAACAAACGAAGGAGGTTTTCACCTGTAATACCTTTCATTTTGTCAGCTTTTTTGAAATAATTACGGAATTGCTTTTCTAATACTCCGTAAGTGAATCTCAACTTCTGCTTTTCCTTAAGGTGGATACCATAGTCACTTACTTTCTTTCTGAAAGAATTTCCATGATCGCCAGCAGGATATTTTCTTTTTTCTAAAATTTTATCGTATTTAGGTGTACCGAAGATATTTTCTCCAAATCTTCTGCACAGTTTTGCTTTTGGTCCTGTATATCGTGCCATTAATTTCCTCCGCGTTAGATTCTTCTAGGTTTAGGTGGTCTGCATCCGTTATGAGGAATTGGAGTTTCGTCTTTAATCATAACAACTCTCAGCCCAGCAGCATTCATAGATCTGATTGCAGCTTCTCGACCGCCACCAGGTCCTTTAACAATTACTTTTACTCTTCTGATACCCATTTCGATTGCAGATTCAGCTACTTCTTGTCCAGCCATCTGTGCTGCGAATGGTGTACTTTTCTTTGAGCCCTTATAACCAATTTTACCACCACTTGACCAAAGTAATGTATTTCCGGATTTATCTGATAATGTCACAATTGTGTTATTAAAACTAGAGTGAACATGTACCACAGCTTCGTCAAAAGCAACACGGGATCTTTTCTTTTTAGTCTTTTTCAAATCCTTTTTCTTTGCCATATCATTCCCCTATTTCTTCTTCCTGTTACTGATTCCACCAGGTTTTGGACCTTTACGTGTTCTGGCATTAGTTTTAGTTTTCTGACCACGACAAGGGAGTCCCCTTTTGTGACGCATTCCGCGATAACTTCCAATTTCCATAAGACGTTTTATATCCATTGTTCTTTGTGTTCTTAAATCACCTTCTACAGTGTAATCATTCTGAATAATTTCACGAAGGGCTTTTTCTTGTTCTACGGACAGGTCTTTTACTCTGATGCTTTCATCGATACCTGTTTTTGCACAGATCTTCTGAGCTGTTGTTGGGCCAATACCGAAAATGTATGTTAAGCCAATTACAACTCTTTTATTCCTTGGTAATTCAACTCCTGCTATATGTGCCAAGTTTCCTCCTTATTATTATCCCTGACGTTGCTTGTGCTTGGGATTACTTGAACATATCACTCTGATAACGCCATTTCTTTTAATAATTCTGCAATCTCTGCAGATCTTCTTTACCGATGCTCTGACTTTCATTTCAATCTCCTATTTATAACGGTAAATGATCCGTCCCCTGTTCAAGTCGTATGGGGATAGTTCCAACTTTACTTTATCTCCGGGTAAAATGCGTATAAAATTCATACGCATTTTTCCGGATGTATGAGCTAATAGTTCATGACCATTTTCTAATTCAACTTTAAAGGTAGTATTAGGCAGCGCTTCTTTTACGACGCCTTCTACTTCTATAACTCCTGCTTTTGCCATACTTTATTACCTTATTTTTGTTAATATTTCAGGTTTACTGTCTGTGATGAGAATAGTATGTTCAAAATGAGCTGACAGTGTACCGTCTGCTACCATATATTCCCAGCCTTTTTCCAAAACTCTGTTTGTACCAATATTAACCATGGGTTCTATTGCTAAGGTCATTCCTTCAGCAAGTCGAACACCACGACCTTTTTTTCCGAAATTCGGGATCATTGGTTCTTCATGTAATTGTCTTCCGATTCCATGTCCTGTAAGATTATCAGCAACATAATATCCGTTTTTGCTTACATGAGATCCAATTGCAAAAGAAACATCACCAAGACGGTTTCCCGCCAAAGCGTTTTCTATCCCTTTCAGTAACGCCTGATATGTTACATCAAGCAGTTTACGGGCTTTTTCAGATATTTCTCCAACTGCGTAAGTCCATGCACCATCACCATGATATCCGTTTTTATAAGTACCAACATCAATTCCGATAATATCACCTTCATTAAGAACAGCTTTCTTACTTGGAATACCATGTACGATATAAGAATTCACTGATGTGCAGAGAGCAGCAGGAAAAGGTTGCAGTCCTGGAATACTGTATCCTTTGAATGCAGGAGTTGCACCTTCATCACGAATGATCTCTTCTGCTTTTTTGTTAAGTTGATATGTTGATACACCCGGTTGAACAATCTCCTTCAACTCGTTTAAAACAACTGCAATTATACGGTTGCTTTCCCGCATTTTCTCAATTTCTTCAGCGTTTTTTATGTAAATCATATCAACATTTCCTAAATTTTTAGATTACCTGTTTCTACCACGAAGTTTACCTTTTTTCATGAAACCTTCATAGTGTCTTGTTACAAGATGTGATTCAATTTGCTGAAGTGTATCAAGAGCAACACCAACAACAATGATCAGACCTGTACCACCAAAGTAGAAAGGTAACTGAGTCCACTTTTGCATAAATTCCGGTAATACCGCAACGAAAGCAAAGAAAATTGCTCCCGGCAAAGTGATTCTTGTAAGTACATTATTAATATATTCGGCTGTTTTCTTTCCTGGTTTA
>CALODV010000006.1:0-1496 GCA_942492065.1 Cloacimonadales bacterium (SeqCode)
ATTACAGTATAGACACAAATGTCACTTTTAACATGAATTAATATAATTAACTTGTAATTTAACTAACCCTAACGGTCTAACCGATAACCCTAAACCTATAGCCTTATGTAGCCCTGAAGTAATATAACATTAATGTAAACTTGCACCTACATTAGTCCTACAATATAACTGTGTAGAAGCAAATGTCGTTTATGGACTAGTTACATGATACATTCATAGCTAATGTACACTAAATAATATAGCTAATGTACAATAAAGAATTACATAATAGATGAACAGATTATGTAATTCTGTAGTAGGCCACATAAAGTATATCACAGCCAATACTTTTAACAGTTTATTGCCATGGTCAATTATTAATAATTAATTCAAGCAATTGAACTATCCTTCCTTATTCTAGTAAAAATGTATTGAAAAAAATAAACAAAATGTATTTATCTGCCTGACGTCAATATATGCTATGTCATGGTGCTACACACTCTCACAGTAATGTTGTCTCTGTACTCAGTATATTGTAGTTCATAAGAAAGAAAAATTCCTAAATATGTCTATAGCCTGAAGTCCTCAATATTGAATTATTATGTCGATTCGGTTTCGGTCTCAAGAAGAGCAAAAACCATCAGCGTATACCAGATTTATACCTAACACTTATTATCTGAAGTACTTGCTGTACGTCTTTCAACTGGCTCACCAGATTTTAGCCTGTTGTTAATGAAAAATTGATTTACTTAAAAGGGTTGGGGGCCCCTGTGATGTCGGGGCCGGTGGACTTTGTCCACTTTGGTTACATGGCTTTACATCACTGGTGAGTTGTCGAGATCACATTGAAAATAGTGAGATGTATAGTTTGTAACAGCAAGTAGAGTCAGTGATTTCCCCCCATGATGACTGCCAATGCTTTTTATTATGTCGCCCCCTAGGCAGCAGGACATTGAGCAGCGAAGAGTTGAGTCAGCATTGTGCTTTTCACTCCCTCAGTGATCGATTCTTCATTTCTTTGGTGCGCTTTCTAGGCTGTTCGATTGAGAAAGACGTATTGGGGCACCACGCTTCCCCCTCCCAGTATTCCCGGAAGGTCATTCGCATGCTTTAGCCGGGGCCTGTAGACTCGATCCACCTCTCGGGGCGATGCCTTTAGGACTTATGATGCTGCTTGACTGAATCTAAAACAAAATAAAAATCATAAACTTTATGGATAAGCAACGTTGCAAGTTAGTCATCTAATCATCATCATAATCACTTCAAGTCAGTTGAACTCCCTGTAGATACAAGTACCAATTGTACAGGCATTCCCAGTACTATACTCACATCATCATTTTACTGCCTTCATCATCATTCAGACTTACAGAGGGTATCTTGTACTGAAAAGAACAAACATTAAGAGAATAGTAGTATCACTTTAATCTGTGGGAGATGTTTCATCAGCACTACAAAAAATCTGGAATGTTTAATTTTATGCAAAATCTATAATGCGTAATCTCCAATATACACATTTT
>CALODV010000007.1:0-5104 GCA_942492065.1 Cloacimonadales bacterium (SeqCode)
AGTTGAAACATGCGTAGTATATGACAGTGATACGGTAGACGAGAGCAAGACTTCTCTTCAAATACAAGCTAAGTATCGAATAAGAACTGATGCTGACCACAGCAGTAACTACGTTCTTCAGAACGCAGACTTACCTGAAATGAACGAAGTTCATGATGAGAATACTGGTTTGTTTGTTGATTCAAGACGTATAAAACGGGTATCACAACGTGTATTTGAATGCAATGTGACGTGGAAACCATTGGCTTTAGATGGTGAAACTGATGAACCAGAAGTACATCCAACATCAAGGGAACCTGTTATCACGTGGACGTTTGAACCTGTTCAAAAGGAAATGACCGAAGACGTTAACGGTGACTTGATTGATAGTGTACCAAATGAGGAACCAATACTTGCGACGAAAACAATATATCGTCCGACATGCAATATAACGAAGAATTATGCCAGTTTCAATGCAGGTGTAGCTTTAGACTATATAGGAAAAGTGAATGAAACCAGCTTTATGTCTGCTGCTCCATATACTGCTTTAGTCTCTCGATTGGGAGCAAGGAATATGAATGAAGTCTTTGAAGGTGAAACTGTAAGCTTTTGGGAAGTTTCATTTTCAGTATCGTTTGCAGCAAGTAACGAAAATAAGAATGGCAATTTCAAACTAGAAATTCTTAATCAAGCTTACAAATATAAAGATGGTAGTGGAAACTGGATTCAAAGTGAAGATGGACGTGTAAAGTATATTGAATCAGATGGAACGTTAGGTGAACACTATCTTACCTTCTATCCATACGAAGAAGCTGAATTGAATGACTTGCTTTAAAAAGAGAAAGGACTAGCTAGGAAATGGCGAACCTAGCTAGTCCCGAACAAAAGAAACTCCATAAAGGATACACTTATATATAGTAAGACTTTGGAAAATTATGTTAAGATATTGTTCAATTCCTGATTGTACTGAGAGACAACATGCAACGTATTGCAAGGAACACAAACCAAAACGATTTAGCTACAATAAAACAAATCCATTCTATAGTAGTAAGTTGTGGAAACGACTACGCAAACAAGTATTGATTCGTGATGTGATGTGTTGTGATTGTGGACTAAACTTTTCTGAAGAAGCTGATCATATCATTCCTTTGTCTTCAGGATTGGAACTTAAATTTTTGAACTTACCTGAAAACTTACAAGGACTTTGCAAGCAGTGTCACTGCAAAAAGAGTCTGCATATAGATAGAAGTGTATAAAAAGAAACAGGTAGCAAGACTTGCGTCTCACTACCTGTTCCACCACTTGTAATATAGTATAGTATGTTTGTTTAGAATCCTTCAGAAAAATCGTTATCAGCTAATTTTTTGTAAAACACTTTTTTACTTGGATTCATGTTGAGTATTTCTCCATTGATAAACCAACGTTTAGTTCCGTCAGATAATTCAATAGCAGGTCCATCTGTTCGATGAAGTTTACCATTGATATACCATTTCCTAGATCCATTAGCATATTCAATAGCAGGTCCGTCAGTTCGATGATGTTTATCATTGATATACCAATGTTTAGTTCCATTAGCATATTCAATAGCAGGTCCGTCAGTTCGATGACGTTTACCATTTATATACCATTGTTCATCTCCGTCAGATAATTCAATAGCAGGTCCATCTGTTCGATGAAGTTTACCATTGATATACCATTTCCTAGATCCATTAGAACATTTAACAGCAGGTCCATCTGTTCGATGAAGTTTACCATGTTTATACCATTGTTCATCTCCGTTATTGCGTTCAACAGCAGGTCCATCTGTTCGATGATGTTTACCGTTGACATACCAGTCTTTGTCTCCGTTATTCCATTCAATAGCAGGTCCATCTGTTCGATGAAGTTCGGATGTAACCCAATAATCAGTTAATTCAATTTGTCCGTTAGTCCACACGTTCATTTTCTTTTCCTTTCTTTAGAATCCTTCATCAAAGTCTTCATTGTCTTCAGGATCATTTACAATCTTGTCTACACTTTCAATCATGTTTCCACGTGCATGAATTTTGAAATTACTGAAACTATACATTGCATGTCCACGTTCACCAATTAGTCTTTGTGCTCTTACATCTAGTTCAGTTTCTATTGTTGATATCAATGATTGAATTGGATTTAAGTCGTATGGATCGTCAAAGTATATTTCATAGTTTTGAAGTTCATAATCGTAGATTGTATGCAATTGTGTTTCATTGTGTGGTTCATTTTCAATCCACTTGAATGCTGAATCATCAACTTCATTTGTAAAGAAGCAAACTAAAGCTTCTTCCTTATTTGTTCCACAATACAACAGTTCAACATTCATATCTATTGTACGGTAGGATGGTGTACTGTATCGCATTACCCTATAGATTGGGTTCATAACTTTTCCTTTCTTTCTAGGTTTTTATCCACAACTTATTATACGGTTGACGCTGCTACAAATTCCACCAAACTTTGCGATAAAATTATTTTTATTTTTTTTCATTTCTCTTGCAAAAATTGAATGGTAAGTTACTATATTATTCTAGAACAATATTTAACTTCAGAAACTTCATTCGTGCAAACGGCACAAACTTCCCTTAATTCGTTTTAAAGGTTAAACTTATCCAGTACCTACTGAGCCATTGTCTTGAATAAAGCTGGAGAGACTGACTACGTTTGATATTTTCCAGATATCATGTATGGTTAACATTTTGTACTACTTGGGTGTTAATTCAAAAATCGTACGATAGCCCGAAAGAAGGATTTACTTTTTGACGGTCGTCAGTCAAGAGTTCTCTTTTTACATTATAATTTAAGTTCAATTCATACTTCCTCTTATACACTTGTTTAAACTCTTATATACTTGTCCTCATTCATTCGTTCGCTTCGCTCACTTCATTCCTTGCGGTGCCGATCCTATCGGATCGTCAATCTAAAATCTGGTATATCACTGTAGGAAATAATACTTCAATCAAAGAATTGAAAACAAAGTTCATTCAATTGAAACAATAGTAGACACCTACCTAAAGTTCAATCAATGGAAAACAAAGTTCAATCAGTTAAATCAAACCTAAAGAATCCCTCTTCTTAGAACATTCGTATGTCGCTTGCGACATACAATCCACGTAGCGAAGCGAAGTGGTAAGTTAAAGAAGACTTAATTGAAAGTCATAAAGGAACTAAAATACATCTGCTGCTAAGAACAATGGATAGGTACGCAAAAATTTAATTTAACTAAAATATCAAAGAAAATTGAAAAGAAAATGGAATTGAATTACTACTATATAATAGAGAAACAAAAGAAAGGAGCAAAATTGAAAGTCAATAAAGAACAAGCTATTTCTGTACTGGAAAACTATATTGGTACAGATATCAAAAATTATCGCAGTAGTGATCAAATCGAAACATTCAAGCTTGCAGATATCAATACTAGAGCGAGTGTTAATTTCATAGTTTTAGAAACTGAATCAAAACAAATAAGAACAAACGTTTTGGACTTATTTAAAAAGTATGCAATGAATCCATCATTGTGGAATGAACTTAGAAACTGTATTAAAGGAAGGATAACAATATGAAAGAATACATTGAACCAAGGAAAGCTGCATCAATACTTGGTGTGACACCTAAAACTTTAGTTAATTGGGAAGCTGAAGGAAAGATGGTATCAAACAAAACAAAAGGAAAACATCGTCGATACGATGTTGATGAAGTGAATAGAGTCTTGACATTGAACAAAGGAATCAAAGCATTGACACAAAATATTGTGCAGGATGCTAAACGTATGGAAGACAAGTTTTTATTCAATATTGAAGTGGATGACAGAATTGAATTACTTCAAAACTTCAAAACTTCAATCAATGAAAAGATTGAAGACTTGAAGTCAAAGAAGTTTAAAGTGAAAGTTGTGGAAGTTTAATCAATACCAAGTTTTGTTGCCACCCATTGAACAGCATGTTTGAAGTCTTCACTGCCAATACCTAAGTTATAGTTTTTGGTTCCTATAGTGAAGACTTTCTTCAATGAATGGTTCAACCAATATTCAGCAGTCAACGGTTGATTCAATTCTTCAGATACACGTTGTGAAATGGTTGTCCTTAACGTCTTAGGTGGTTTCTTTGTCGGAACGTGTTTCCATGCATTGGATACCTGATCGTTCCTATTTGAGCGAACGAGAGGGTTTCCAAGTTTGGTTGTCAATGCAAGGTGTTCATCTTTGCTTAAATGTTTTTTCAACAGTCTTGCAGTTTCATTCCAAATTGGATATTCGACAACGTGAACATTTTCGTATTTGCCTGCACTTGCCTTTGAACGTTTGCGGGTGATGGTTTGTTTCTCAAAATCAATTTCAGATTTCTTTAAGTCTGCAAGGTCAATCTGCGTACAACCTAAGTTCAACATCAAGAGAATATACAACCTAGTCTTTTCACTCCTAGTGTTTGCCAGTATATACTTCAGTTCTTCCCAAGTGAACGTATCCTTCTTTTCATCGTCAGGAACATATACTGCTAAGTCTTCTGAATCGTGCATTCGTGGAAGAACGTTCAATAGTTCGTTTTTGTATAACCATTTAACGAATCGTTTGAAGTTGTCCCATCTATGTTTTGCTTCCTTAGGTTTGATGTTGTTCAAGTCAATCTGATCAGACAAATACGTGTAGTAGTTCGTATATGTTGCCGACACAATTTCATTGATACTTTTGTTTTCCCCAAACCATTGAACGAAGTGTTCAACTTTCGTTTTAATTTGATTTACATAGTCAATACTTAATTTCTTTTTTGCATTCTTCTTATGACGTTTCGTCCTAACGAAGTCTACGAACTGATTGTATCCGTATCGTATCGACATGAATGATTCATCTATTTCTTCATCAGGTGGAAGCTTGTCAAGTCTTGTACTCCATTCAACGATGCTGTATGGACATGCAGGAAGTGAACCAACAAAGATTGAAGTAGGATCAAACCATATTGGAGTTTTGCCGTAGAACAAGTGTGGAAATACGAATGAATCAGGTTCAACTGTTTCCAGCAGGTTCAATTCTTTTTGAATCAATTCAAGATCATCTGAACCTTCTTTGTATCGTTCAATGAATAGAAGCATTCGCTTACGTGTTTCTTTCGCAGTATCC
>CALODV010000008.1:0-1283203 GCA_942492065.1 Cloacimonadales bacterium (SeqCode)
TTCAATATTAATTCTGCCTGATTTTTATTTCAATATCGGAGTCTTTGGTAACTCCTTTAAGATTGAGCAAAAAAGCCGTAACCACATCCTTAAACGTGTTCTGCACGTAAGGAACAATGTTGAGCTTTTTGCCGTTAATAAGAACTTCTATATCTTCGTTTCTGTCAGTTTTGCAGTCATCCCGGGTTTTCTCTCCAGCCAGAATTGCAGACACCATTTCATGACATGTTAACCCGCAATTGGTACAGCATTCCGGTTCAGCCTGAGGAAGAACTTCAAAGACTTTCTCTATAACAAGATCAGCCAGCGCTGCAGCGTCTTTTTCATGATTATAACATTTAAGGTGCTTGTAAGAACTGTGATTATCAGAATACTTACCAGCAATGGCAATTGTCCTGCCATCTACAAGTTCTTCCAGCTGCTCCTCAGATTCGGCACAAAGGATTTTTGGTAAAGCTGCAGTTTTCATGCCTTCTACAACTACAAATTCAGAGTCTAGTTGATTCAGCATCTGTGTGATATTAAGCTGTTTATGCCATATCTGATAAGTCTCGTTTAAACCTCTGGCAATAACAGTGGATTGACTTGCTTCCCAGTGTCTCCAGGAGTTAGATCCCTGTTTCTCCATTGTGAACTTTTCGTTATGAATATCCTTGATGGAGCTGACAGAATATCCTCTTTTTCTAAGTTCCTTTAACAAAGCAACAGTTATTGATGTTTTTCCGGTGTGATGGTATCCGGCAACACAAAAAACTTTCATTTAGACTCCAAATATCTTTTGAATTATCATCCAGAAGCTTCCGAACCAGTCATTTTTAAGAAACTGGACTCTACCTATCAGCAGAGAGATACGTGCCATTGCTGTGTATCCAAATGCAGCACCGAAACTGATCATCAGGAAATAAATACCTGTTTTAGCCGTGACTCCCATTATTCCTTCGTGTTTGGAGCTGAAGTAGAAGTATATAATCCCGGTTAGTGTTCCCACTATCAGAAGAATTGATCCGATCACTTCCACTGCTGAACCTCCTGCAAAAGGATTTATCATAGTGGCAATCATCTGGTTTACAACGTTAGATTTCAGGTACCTGAGCATCCCTATACTGGCTGTTGTACCAATAAGCAGCGAAATTGGGTAACGACTGAGCCATTCCATTTTAGGTATAAGTCTCACGAGCATGAGAAGTCCCAGAAATGCAGGGATAAGCAAAATAGCATTCCCTGTAAAATCACTTGTAAGTTTATCTATAAGGTTTGGTTTTAGTACATTGAAGAAGGTATAGACAAACCAATAACCGGCAGAAAGTCCGACAAAAATCTGTTCTGCAATTTTATAGAATGGATTGTCTTTATAGAGGAAACTGAATATTGCTATTGTAACAAAGAACCCAAGCCAGATTCCAAAAGCATCAAAAAATCCTGTCATGTTACTTTTCCTCCTTTTTCTTATTACGCCAATAGTTTATATTATTAATCACAATGAAAGCGATGATCACCAGATGGGCGATAGATTGAGCATCCATGCCTTGTGTTGCACTTCCCGGAGTGCCGATCAGCTTCTCATATTCTGCAGCAGCCTTCAAGCCTCCAAGAAGTCCAATAAGCTGGTTCTGCTCATTAATATAAGGCATAATTGTTGGTGCATTTACTGCAGTTGTGCAGCCTGCAACTCTAAGTTTATATTCATCGTGTCCGACCATAACCCATTCAGTGATTCCCGGAACTCCGGCGGAGAAGGAAACTGCAAAACTGAATGCGTTGAAATTTGTTACACCATTCATAATTTCGAGTTCATCTATTGATGTTCCTTCCTGATCCTTAGGGAAGATATCTCTGAAATCCTTACCCATTTTCTGGAGAGTAACAATACCGCCTGTTTTGTAACCCAGATTGGCAAAGTCTTTTCCATATTGGATGTGAGGGTAATCCACTTTGAGCTCTTTGTAGGCATCATCGCACATTTGAACCCCCATAGGCCATAACGCAACTGCAACAATATCAATCTGTTTGTCGAAGCAGTGTTTCATCAAAGATTTTACCATCGGGTAGAGCTCAGGTTTAGACGCAGGGTCAAAGTCAAATGAGAATACTACTTTGTCTCCAGGTTTTGCTGATTCCACCAATTTGTGTACGTTTCTTACGTTTTCTGTGGTTACAACTGGAAGTCCGATTTTAAATATTAGAGGAAGGAGTACCCCGAGGAACATCAGAGCGAATATTATTCTACGAGTCATAAGAGCTTTATTCATTATTCACCTCCCAGATAAGAACGTTCTATTCCGATGATGATACGGAGTGAACTTCCTATAATACCCAGTCCGGCACAGATCATGATTGCGCGTTGTCCGGCTGTATTGAGATACTTCATAATGAATTCTGTTATCAGTGAAAGCTGAAGAAAAGCGGGTAGCCTGGCAGTGAGGAAAGTTCCTATACTTGTATTTCCCAGCATTACAAGAATTGCAGCTCCGAGCAGGAGATTGGATTCTATTGATCTTCCTACAAAAGCTCTGTAAGCAGCGGATGCAATATAGAAAGCCAGAAGTGAGAACATAGTTGCCTGAAGGTGTTCATAGACATTACTGAAGAGGTAATCAAACGGTTTTGCTCCCAGCACAGCAGTTATAGCTTCACCATGTCCTGCCATACCTGCCTGACTTTTAGTTCCCCAGACCAGTCCCAGAGTGATCATCACAAAGAAGCTGGCAACAGTAAATATGTAATACTTCCAGTTAGTGTGTTTGTATTTTATTTTCAAAAAGTTCATTTTAAGTAAGCTCAGATTACCCAGTACTATTGCAAATGAAGAGATAATAATAAACCAGGTTTCCAGGCTTGATTGAATCTGACCAAATGGCTTATGAGGGATAAAATTTGATAATATGATGATCAGTCCAATAAAGAATGTTATCAGTAAAGGTATTCGTCTTTTCATAAATTCTCCCCTATAATCCCATCAGGAAATTCTTGAAACCGCTATATCCGGCAATTTCCAAGATGATTCCAGCAATTACAACAATAATAAACATTGCTTTTCCAATGTCCTGACCTTTCAAACTTCCAAGCTGATGAGGATCTTTTGAAAGATAGGCAGAGGCAGCAAAAAGTTCTTCTCCGATAAGTGTATAGTCGCAGGCAGCAACAAAGAATGGCAGTTGACTCGGCATTGCTGTTCCGGCTGTCTGGATTGATCCGCTGGAGAATCCTGTTTCAGCAAGAATAAGGGATTCGGCATAAAATGCACCGAGGAAGAAATTGGCAGCTGGTTTTTCTCTGACCATAATTCCGTCGACACCGGCAACAAACCCAAACTGATCGTCTGTAAGGTAGAAGACACAATCAGGATTGAATGAGTCTGATCGTCCTGCTTTCAGGTAGGCTTCTTTCACAACTTCTCTTGCTGTGGACATAACCATTGATTTGGAAACAGGTACAATGATTTCAGTGTCATACTCAGCAGTTTTCTGTGCGAGCTGTCCAAGAATTGTGAGACCTGCAAGAGTCTGAATATCATCCAGGTCATTAATACCCGGTACAAACAGAATTGGCTGTCCCATCTCAGTAGCACGACCAACGGCTTCATCCATGGAATCAAGTCCGCTGATTCTTCTGATATAAAGGTCTTTTCCGCTTTTAGCAGATAGAATATAGTAGATTATGGCAGCACTGAGCAGAAGCAGCATAATCAGAACAGGAAGCTTGGAACGATTGAACCACTGGGCTTTGGAAACAGCTTCTCCACCCTCTAGGGCATAGGTTTTATTCATAAAACCAACAAGCTCGACAGTGTATCTGTAAGTTACTCCGTCTTTAACATCCTGAGTATCCAGAAATTTAGTTGTGGATGGTGCTTCTCTGGTAATATCAATAAAATCTTGTCCCGGTTCGGCACGTCTGATTCTGATGAATTTAATGCCTTCAAGACTTTCTTCATCAACCTGCCAGGTCAGGAGTATTGCTGATCCTGCGTCATCAGGATTGTCTTGCACAATAAAGTTATTAATTACTCGATCTATGTTAACCATTTCCTGAGTTGGTTTTGTGAATGGGTCAGGTTGTCTTTCCCTTATCACTTGTGAGAACATCAGGCAGGGGCATAAAAAGAGCAATGCAATCAATAAATATTTAGATTTCATATTATCTCCCTTTTGGCATACGAGAAAAGAAAGAGTATTCGTTGTCAAATAAAAAATGATAAGTCAGTAATTCCCCGAAATCCTTCCAGGGTTTCAGGGTTTCTATACGAGAAATTTTATTTTAAAATAAAAATGACGGACAAACACCGAAAATACTAAGCTACCAGCATAAAAGGTTTGAATTTTCTGCATAGTAGAATACATAATTAAATTGACAATTGCAGTCAACTTAGTGTGCTGAAGTTCGGAGGAATAAATGTTAACTGACTTCAATGAATGGTTTAACAATGTATTCGAAGAAGAGTTTAAATCAGAGTATTACAATCTGGAATTTGAATCCAATACATTGACACCCGAAACAGAAATGGCTGATTATCAAATCAGGACTGTTTCTGACTGCAGTGAAGGTGAAGCTTCGAGTATGCGCGGATATATCAAATTTGAGTTGTCTGCTGAAAATGCACGAAATCTCGGTCTGGCTGTACTGAAAGTCGTTTTTAGTAATGCAGTAAGTGAGATGATCATAAATCTGCTCCATGTGAACAATGATATTTGTAAAATAATTATCAGGCATAATGGAAAGGATGAGGATCAATTTTTGAGAGGTTACAAATCCAGACCATTATGCTACAAGTTCGAGGAGAACCCCAATATTGTGACATATTATTACTCCAAAGACTATTATCCGAGAAATCAGCTCCCCGTGGTTCACTTAACAAACTCAAAAGGCTATATTGAAAGTGAAGAAGACTGGTTTGACAGAGATATTGCTATAGTTGAGGGAAGTGCTAAATCTATGATTGTTCTGGCTGATTTCCTGCTGAACATATCGCAGGATACCACGGCGCATAAAGAGTTTTATCTGGATTCTGATGAAAATCTGGGTGGGGTTGGACCGACAAGCACAGAGCTGTGCTTTATCATTTCCGAAGATGTGGAGGAAGAAGATGAATAGTTTTAACTCCATATTCGACAAGCTTTTTGAAAGCAATTTCAACAGTCGGTTTGAAAGTATCATAGTCTCTTCCGGTTGGAACCCATGTGAGCATATATATACAGATAAAGAGATGATCATTGATGTTAAGTCAACCAATATCGGTACTTATTACAGAAAACACAAATTTGACTTCCTTCTTAGTCAGAAGTCATACAGGAACCTGGCACTCTGGGTTCTCAGCACGGTTTTTCATCGAGATAATGATTCTTTACCACCTTATCAGGATGAAGGAACAGAGAGCAGGATAATTCTGGAAAATCCGCAGAGCATGATCAAATCAATCAGGATAAGTGCAGATAACTACAGCAGAAACTGTAATATAGACAGTTATCATGCGGGACATGTTTCTTATACATACAGAAAGGCTATTACGGGCAAGTATCCTCTGCAGAAGTACAAAGCTGAGGGAGAGTCAGACTACCTGCCTGTGTTTATGCTGGGGCATAATAACAAACTTGATCCCACAGAGCTGATCATCACAGGAACAGATTTATCTCATATTGTTCTGGCAGAATTGTTCCTGAGTATTGCCGGAGTGGATAATCCGCTGGTTGAGTACATTCTGGAAAGTGATTACGGTGTGAAAAATCTTGGATACAGCAGTGCAGATGCTGTGTTGAGGGTGAAGAAATAGATTTAATAAATATGGTTAAAAAAAGTAATCGTAATTTATTCTAATTAACAAAATAATTGAGTGAGGTAATTATGAGATTTATTTTAGCATTTGTACTTATTACAGGTACATTATATTCTGTTGATACTATAATGTTTTCTACTGATGGACAGCAATATGGAGTTGTTGATCTGGATTGTTTTGAACTATCACATTCTAATGCAGAAAATGATGTTTTTTTCGTAAAGCAATGTGAAAACATCAGTGAATATACGGGGGGAGGAGATTCTCTATTCTACAGGTCAAATGCAGAAGGTGCTACCACGAATAATGTCTGGGGAGGTTTTGGAAGAGATTCTCTTTCTTCAGGATTGTCTTCGACTGTTTCATATAATGATATACCTGAAGTCAGAAACTTCTTTATTCGAGTGAAGTATTCCAGAGATAACTTCTTAGGGGATAATATTCCAATAAGGATATACAGAAATTCTCGATACCATGGTGAATTTTTCCCTCAGGATCAACATTCAGGAAATGGAATTATTGGGAATGGGTGGAATACATTTGTGTGGTCACCATGGATTAAAATTAATAGACCAGTTTGGAATATTGCATTTTTCGGTTGTGATTTCGGACACGAAAATGTATATGATTTACAGAGAGATGGCTCACCAATTTGTGGCTCAGGAAACTGTTCTTCAACTCCTGCGCTAGCCCCAGGGGGGTGTTGGGGAGAATTTATAACGGAAAATTCATACAGTGATGGAAGCATAAACTACACTGTCAATCAAAATGGGTCAATCAATTTGGGGCATGGTCAGGATATACAGGTCTACGGTGATACATGGGTGTGGAGTTCGATGGATACTACAATAACTATGAATATTTCTTGCGATGTGGGTAGGTTTTGGCTAAATGATGTGGATTTTACTTCAAGAAGAAATTCTCAAGTCCAATTTATTCAAGGATGGAATCATCTGGAGTTTACATCGTACAATCAGAATCAAAGTTCTAGTATTACAATAAATTATGATTTTTCTGGAAGTAATTTCCAAATGTGCAATCAGATACTGACAGTTGCACCGCCATTGAATCTACAGATATATTACTACGAAAATCAGATAATGCTAATCTGGGATAGTGTTGATGATGCTGTTACCTATAAAATCTATTCTTCGGATAATCCTAATTCAGGGTTTTCGATCGATACGTCAGGTGAGTTAGATGGAAATAGTTGGATTTCTGATATTACTAATATGAATAAATTCTATTATGTCCGAGCAGTATACTAATTGCTAAGCAAATTTGATTTTTAGAATTGTCCCAGCCACAAACAGAATCAGAACAGGAATCTGAATAGCATAGTCGAGAGGTGAGAGGGATTTATCTTTAAAGTAGGTGCGCTTGCCGGAGCTGTGGAATCCACGCATTTCCAGAGATACAACTCTGTATCGTGCCTGAGAGAGTGCTTCGCCTACAACCGGGACAATGATTCTGGAGATGATCTTAATCTTCTCTGAGAGTGACATGGAACCGAAGGCATGTCCGCGTATTTTGAGCAGTTCCATTTTATTTCTTACTTTATGGCTGAAGTCCGGAATCAGGTGGATTACCATTGCCACCATAAACGAGATTACATAAGGAATCTTCCATTTACGAAAGGCTATGACAAACTCGGTTAAAGGAACACCAAATAGTATCTTGGCAGACATGAAGATAATCAGCAGACGGCTGGTGGAACTCCCTGCATAGATAAGTCCGTCGATTGTGACTTTGATAAACGAGTATTGAAAAACTATGTCACCTGTCTGTCTGAAGAAAATCTGAGCAAAGAAGATTATGGCAATGGTTTTAAGCATCCTGAACGGACTCATTCCCTTGCGTTCTTCTCTCTTTTCAGCAAGAAGCAGCACAAGCAGAAACGCTGCAGCCAGCAGCACCGACTGCAGTATAAGATTCTGATATATTACCGATAATGATGTAACCAGCATTACCAGAGATATTTTTGTGCGTACATCCAGAGATTTCATTTTTAAAACGAGTACTCCATAGACAATATGTAGTTGATACCCGGCATTGGATAGCCTATTCTTGTTTCGTAGTCCGTATCCAGAATATTCTCAACTTCAAATGAAAATTTGTATTGCTTGAATTTTGTGTTAAATCCCGAGTTAAGAATCCAGTATGGAGAGATTACATCCACAACATCATCGTCAAAGTCTATAACTATATCTTTATACTGAAACTCCCCGAAAATGGAAGCTTTCATATCCTTAATTGGCTCAAACTCATATGATTCAACAACCTTAACTGAGTTTCGGGACGGTATGGGAAGCTCAATAGGGCTGTCATGCAGTTTAAGAAATGAGTACTCTATTGTGTGGCTTGTGAATAGCTTAAACTTCAGGGTTGCATCAAATCCATTTGACTCGTATTCTGAAATGTTTATGTACATTTCTTTTGTGGTGCTTGAGTCTATCACTACCATCCCTTCCTGAATCTCATCCTCAATCTGATTAAAGAATATTTGAGTAGAAAAATTAACAGGAATGCTCATATTACCTGCGTCCAGAACATCCGAATAGCTGAAAGAATACTCAAGTCGTTTCGCCCTCTGCTCGGTAAGTCCTTCATTTCCACGGGTACTGCCGAACAGGTGATGCATTGACGGATATTTTGTATTGATGGCAAAGCTGATAGAATTATCCGTTTTATCTGTACTGTGATTGAATGAAATTGATGGCTCGAAATGAGCATTGAAATCAAATTCATCATTGAGAGTAAACATTGATACTCCTGTTCCTCCAATTATCCTGAAATCATCTATCTTGTGGGTATACTGAAGAAATCCATTGATATAGGAGTAGTTATTGGAAACCCAGTCTTCATATCCTGAACCACCGATTCTGTTGTATGTCTGGTTTTCAAAACGTAATCCAAAGTTGAAAACGTTGTCATTCAGCATTGTATATGTATTGTTATGGGTAAAACCGAGCGTGGTATGTTTTATCTTTGATGGCCATCCTGAGTACATTTCAGTCAAATCTTCATCTTTGTACTCAGCATAGCTGTCTTCGTTATAATCAAAGTAACTGGAAAAATCAGAAACCAGATAATCATTTACTATATAGTTTACAAATACTGATTCCTGGAATCGTTTTACGTCTGTGAACTGACGATAAAGCTTGTCATTTATACTGGACGGAATCTCCTTCTCATCAGCATATGACGAACTCATATCAAACCCCAGAGAAAGTTTGTCTGATAACTCAAAGTTGAACTTAGACATGAAATCATATTGTTCGGAATCCATATTGTTTCTCACTTTACCATTCTCATTTGGTGTTGGTTTGAAATCATCTGAGAGCATGAATCCGGTTCTCTGATTTCTGCTGCCGTACAGCCAGAAATCTGCAGTGTCAAACTTGTGAGAGACAGACATATATTCCTTGTTGGTTGCATTTCTTTTGAGGATCAGTCCAACATTACCCCATTTCTTTTCATTCGGTGATTTAGTAATGATATTAATTACTCCACCCATTGTGTCAGAACCATATACAGACGCAACTGGTCCTTTGATCACCCTAACTTCTTTTATCTCTGAAACAGGGATTGTACTCAGGTCTAGATTGGCAAAATAACCGCTTCCGTAGGGTCTGCCATCCACCAGTATCTTAATCTGAGATTGTTTAAAACCGCGGATGCTGATGTGCTGACCGTCTTTTCCTCCGGTCTGCAGTTCAACACCATTGATATCTTCCAGTAGGTCAGCAGCCTGCAGGTCTTTGGGACTCTCATTTTCCGGAATTGTTTTAATTACCGGTTTACTGAAGCTTGATTTTGATTTAGATTCAACCACCCTGATGCTTTCCATCTTGTAGACTTTTACAAGCTTAGTGGAATCTTCATTCACATATTCCAATTTATATTGGGGATCTTTCTTATTTTCCTCTGCAATAAGCATAAGGCTGATCAAACATATACAAACTAAAACAATATATTTCTTCATTTAAAATCCTTCTAAACAGCAATAAATTTTCTGTTTCTTATTTCATATTTTCTTGTGGTAAGATTTGAACAAACTTTATCGTTGTGACTTATAATAATTATAATTTTCCCTTTTTCAGCCAGGTTTTCAACAGACGATGCAACTATCATTGCATTGGTTTCATCCAGTCCGGCAAAAGGTTCATCGAGAAGATACAAATCTTTGTTCATCGTTTCCATTACTCCGAACGATATTCTTTTTACTTGTCCGTAGCTGAGGTTCCAGACAGGGGAATTTCGAACGTCAATAAGATTGTACTTTTTGAGAATATCTTCTGATTCATTCTCATTGGTAAAAAAGTTAATCTCCTGAAATGGTGTTGTGAACAGCACATTATCATATGGTTTCTGCTTCTGATAGAATACTAACTCGGCACATTTTTCAGTTGTAGAGCTCAGAAGATCAATTGAATTCAGAATTGCTGTTCCTTCAGTAGCTTTATGCAGTCCCATCAGACATTGAAGAAATGTAGATTTCCCTATACCGTTGTCTCCGGATATTCTGATAATTGTACCTGGTTCAGCAGTCAGGCTGCTTTTTTCCAGAAGGACTTTCCCCTTAAATCCGCATGTCAGATTTTTGATGTTAAGCATCACTTTCACCGCAAAAATCTATTGGCGAAAAAACTTTATCGCAGATGTTCTCGTTTTCAATATGGTGGTCTGTTAGAATTACAACTCGATCTTCAGATTTCAATTTCTGAAAATAGTCCTTTAATAAAGCAACCATTTTGCCTGACAGACCACTAAAGGGTTCATCTATAATAATAATACCAGGTTTAATCATTTCTGTAGATGCTATATTAACAAGTCTTTTGGTTCCATAAGATAGTTTACTTGTGTATGTGTCCAAGAAGCTCTTCAGTGGAAAAATACCAAGAACTCTATCCAGATTTTTCTGAATCTGTTCTCTTGAGAACGAGTAATTCTCGCTGCTGAATATCAATTCGTCCAGCACGGTTGGCAGAAAAAGCTGGTGGTCTGGTTCCTGCATCACGAATTGCAGGATTTTTCCCAGTTCAAAAGGTTCATAGTCTGTAACAGGCTTATCTGAAATTTTTACTGATCCTTCAACAATACCATTGAAATACTCAGGGATGATACCGCAAACCAGTTTTAAAAGAGTAGATTTTCCCGAACCGCTTTCACCGGAAATACCATATATCCTTCCCTCTTTCAGCTCTGCTGAAAAGTTCCGGATAATATAATTTCCGGAGGGACTATAGCAAAAATTCAGTTTAGAGATACTGATTAAAGACATTTTACTGACATTCTATACTTGTGATGTTCTTAAGCCATCTTTGTTTAAACTGATCACTTGGAATAACTAGTCTGTAAGTTCCGTTTTCCAGCTCCTGCAAATAAAGCTTTTCCAGCTCAGTGGAGTCTACTTTCAGAGATCCACCGTCATTGGCAAAGAAAGTAATAGCAGTTAATCCTTTTTCATCTACATCGAATAGAGCAAGTACATTATTGACTGTGATAACTTCCAGTTCTTTTGCGTTATAAGCTACCTTCTCTGAAGCAATCTTCTGCATTTGCTTATAGTATTTATCAAAGTGAATGCGTGTTCCCAAGTCTACCGGCTCTTCTGATTGTCTGTATAATATCAGGACTGTGAGAATCAGTATCAGAGCTACCAGAATACCTATAATATATTTCATCTTATCTCTCCTTTAACAGCCAGCATGTCCTCAATCATCAGACTGCCGTGAGTTCCTTTGCCGTCAGTTCTTGTGTGCATTCCATGATCAGATACTATCATTACTCTTCCATTCCAGATATCGGATAATGATTTAACATATTCATAATTCAGGGTAAGGATGGAATCTCTCTTAGAAGAATATGCTCCAGCTTCATGCCCAAAATCATCGAAAGAATGAAAGTGTATGAAAAGGATTTCCGGTTTTTTTTTGATAGCTTCCATGGCTTCAGCAAAAATTTCTTCATCGATAAACCCATCTTTATCTGTATCTGTACATTGGATCATCGGAATAGCAGAAGAACTGTAAGTATAGTCTCCTTCAATCAGGATTGATTCATAAGGCTTAAACTCTTCGAGTACATTCTTACCATCAATCTTATGATCTTGACCAGACATCATAACCCAACTGTTCTTTCTGGTTTTAGATGGATATGCTGAAAGTACGGGACTGAAAGCAAAATCCTGAGTGAACAGATTGACTGCATCCGAGCCTCGGTTGATGTACTTCATTCCAAGCCCATCGATGAAAATCACCATCAGATCCTTTTCTGTAAGTGACTTCGCAAAAATATCACTCAATTGTTCCATTCTGAGAGGAGGATTACTCCATATACCAATAACTTTTTCGTTATTATATGAAAGTTTTTGACCATCGAAAACAATTTTGTTAAATTCTGCCCTGTGCAGGATTTTATTGGTCTCTTTTTCTGTAATAACGACAACTGAATCTTCTTCCATCCATTCATGGAGAACATCGTCTTTACGTTTGTATTTTCTGGCAATGTGTCCATTCTTGCTGGATTGTCCCAGAAAATCAAACTCATGCATCACATAATTGAATGGGGACAGACGGTTAACTTCATTCAATCCATCAAAAAAGCTGATCTCATAATCATAACAGGAAGCATAAACTGCTATATTGGATATATTATTGATATTGCAAACCGGGGGTAACCCTTCTGAATCTGCAGAAAAACCTTTTTCGGTTTTCCGGATTGTAATCTCACTGGCAGCATGTGCAGAAATTAATGCAGCAACACCGTTGTCACCTTCTATAAGTATGCTTTCATATCTGACATCATTAAGAGCTTCACTGAGAAGAATGTTATCGGAAATGACAATCCTTTCAGCAATATTACCGCTGACTTCAACATTTCTGTTCCTACAACCGCTAATGACTACAAGAAGGATTACTGCAAGTGCCTGAACAATAAAGCGCTTTTCCATAGCTTTGTTTCTTTACCTTTTTCTATGCTGTTTTCTTTGTTTTCTGTACTCATATAAAACTTGTAATTGATTTTTTTATCAGAAAAGACATTCTTCAGCACTGTGTTGACTTCTTTGAAATCATCTGTGAAGAAAACTGCCCGATTATCCTTGAAAACACAAATAAGATTTTTTACCCACATTCCTCCGGGCATATCAACACTTTTAAGAGAGAAAGAGTTCTCGTCTTTCAAAACTTTGGCATTTTCCAAGAATTGTTCAAAATCAAGAGTGTGGTTTACACCGTCTTTCCCATAGATAGTGAACTCTCCTTCAGTGGCAGGAAAAGCTTTGTTAAGGAAATCTGATAGTTTATAACCTTCGGCATTCTTGAATTTCCCAGGGACATTATTAAAATTGTATACAGAAATAAAATTTACTCCATTGTAAACATATTCCGGATAATTGATTTTATTCGGTTCTGTTCTGTAAATATGGGCAACGCCCCTTATCCAGAACATATCTCTCATATCTTTTACAATAAGTCTGATATGTTCATTATCAAGATTTACTCCGTCTTTTACCAGAGCAATTATAGCTTTATCTTCCGGAAGATTTTCTGAACTGAGTCTTACAAGATAATTGTCTGCTGACTGAAAAACAAGCTCAGTATTGGGTTTCCACAGGTCAGCTTCTTCCAGTAAAAGTTTAACAGATACTCCTTCCCATGTGTTTTTTCTGAGTTCTCCTCTTTTTTGATACTCAGTTTTTACCTGTTGTTGCTTGAACTTTCTAAGTTCTTCTATGGAGAATTCTTTTTCTCCAACTTTTAATGCGTTTATGTTTATAATAAAAATCATAGCAATTAATAAGATAATCAGCTTTTTCATAATTCCTTCATTAGTTCGTATTTTTGTAATTGTTTTATAATATAATATGATGTTAATCCACCTATTATACCAGAGATTGCAGCCGCAGTGAGTGATATCATTAGAGGTATCACAGAGAGTCGCATTACAAGAAATGCTACAATAACTGCACCTGTCATATTTCCAGTTGTGCAAAGTATAACCTGCTCAGCATGACTTCTGCCTGTTTTCATGAACAGCCCTGTAACATCCATAACCAGCCCCGGGAGAGTATAGGTAATGAGTGATACTAATCCGTGATTCCCAAAGAATCCTATGGATAGGACTACCAGCATCTGGACTACTCCGAAAAGCAATCCGGTGCCGAATCTTTTTACTGAAGCAACAGCGATAGCCATCCACATCATATAAAATCCTCCGGCTAAAGAACCTCCGGGGATAGGCACTAATTTGTTAAGAGGACTGACGATTGGTTTAACCGCCAGTCCTAAAGCTGCAAAAACAGCAATATACAATATATCTATTGTTTTGAGTTTCTTTCTGATCATCTTACTGAATTAATTGAATTCCTACAACGTTTTTGATTCCTGTTAATACCTGATTTCCGGACGCATCAATAAACACAGCTTTATTGGCATTTACTAACCAGTAACCCTTCTGCATATTTTCCCATGTTACAGGATCTGTTTCCCAACCGTCTGAAGCAGCAAAATCGTAAGTATAACTTGCAGGTTCAGTAGTAACATAAGAAGTAATGATAGATGTTAATGGAACAGCATCTTCTGTGTACTCTTCTTCATGGTGAATATATGTAATGCTTTGTGTTTCTGTTCCGAAATACTCAAATGGAGTGATAAGATTGCCATCAGCATCAGAGATGTTTATTGTGTTGTAAAGATCAATGTGGGTGAGATCACCAACATTATACTGTCTTGAGATATCATCTGATGGGAAGTAAGCTTTCTGTTCTCCTTCAAGCCAGTAACCGGAGCTGAATTCAGCCCATGTAAGGTCTCTGTTACCTCTTGTACGTGGAGAATAACCATCTCCGGCAACAATATGATAACAGTAGAATGCTCTACAGTCAACACCGTCTTCACCGTAAAGAGTTGTAACTTCTTCCTGATCAATAAATTGATCAAGTTTGTAAGCTGTTACATCTTCACCATCAACATTAATTGTTTCTGAAGTATAAACAGACATGTCAGAGAAGTCAAGGGAGAATCTTACTGCCAGGTGAGTAGTGTCAGCAAGAGCAGGTGGAGCTGATACAGCGTCAATAGTTACTTCGTTGGAGTAATATGACATATCATCAGCATTATAAGCAGCAACTCTATATTTAATAGCCTGAGCTAAATCTGCATTTGCATCTGTGTATGTTGTTACGTCCGCATCTACGCTGTCGATGAGTACATATGCATCATCAGATTCATATTTTCTCTCAATTTTGAATCCTGTTTCGTTGTCGCTGTTATCTGTCCATGAAAGAACTATATCTGTATCAGTGTCAACTGTGAGATTTGTCGGCGCTGCAACGCTGGGTGGGTTTGTTTCTGTAAGCTCAATTGAATATGGACTTTTCACTGGCTTGAAAACTTCTGTTCCGTTTTCAACGAAGCAAACTCTGTTTTCTTCAGGGAAGAAGTAAGCATTCTGCATTTGTTCCCATGTGAAGGTATTGTTTGTGTCATTATTAATCCAGCCATCAACAGCTCCGACGTAATAAGAGTAATTCTCAGGAGATGTTGTTACATCAGGATTAATCATGTCTTCAAGTTTGAATCCTTCATAAGTTACAGCATTATCTTTAGTGTCTGTAAATGAAACATTGGATGTTTTGTAGCTGCCAGTCATGAATGTAGTTTCCACATCCATTTTAGCAACTCTGAGAACTCTGTAAAGATTGAACTTATCCATGTATTTAACATTATAAGTATTTACAATTTCTTCATCAGCGAAGAAAGCTTTATAACTTTCAGTCGGGAGCAGGTATCCCGTTTTAAAAGTGTTCCATGAAAGGTCATCTTCACCTCTTTGTCGAGGAGTAAAACCATCAGTTCCTACAAGTTCAAACACAAAAAGATTTCTTGTATCATCATCAAGAATTTCATCACCAACAGCTCGGGAGGCTTCAAGATCGTAAGGATCTTCTGGGATAAACTGGTCCAGAGAGTATCCTGCTACGTCAGTTCCGTTATAATCAACAGTCTGAGAAACAAAATTAATTGCTAATTCTGAGCTGTCCGGTAAAGTGAAAGAAAAAGATGGTTCAGCAGGAACACCATTGTCCCCGTCGTTATCATCATTGTCATCTTCGCTGCATGCACTGATAGCAAGCAGAAACATAAGTAACGCCGTTAAAAGTAACAGATTTAATTTTTTCATTAATCCTCCAAAAAATATATTTTTGAAGGCAAGAAAGATACGATTTGTGTACGTAGATTCTTCCTCGCCTTTCCAAACGGGAGGCGGTTCCGTTTCCAGAACAACCCTAACGATAGTGTTCCATGCAAATGTTTAGGTAACACTATTCGGCGATGTTACATCAATTTCATTACAATGTTCTTATGTCAAGTAATTCCGGTTAATCAGGGGGCATGATTATGTTTAAGGTTTTGAATACTATGACAGAATATGTATATTTTTGCGGATTCATTAAAAAATAATTCTAAAACTCTAATTTTCTAGACGCTGTGACAACTCTATCGCACTATATATATGTTTAATTTATAATTTTCTTTTTGTCAGTTTTTTAAGGTGCACCCCATTGTCCAGACCATTATTTAATTTGTTTAAGTTTGTTTAAGATACATTTTTAAGTTCCAGATATTCAAAATATACTTCATTTGGTGTTTTGTATTTAAGAGATTGATGTAATCTTTTATTATTAAAGAAGTTGAAGTAATATTCCAGTGCGTTTCGACATTTTCTCATGTTCTCATATTCATTGAGATAGATTTCTTCATACTTTACTGACCTGAACGTCCTTTCAACAAATATGTTATCCAGAGCTCTTCCTTTTCCATTCATACTTATATTGATTTGATTGCTATTTAAAATTTCGGTAAATTCATTACTCGTAAACTGGCTGCCCTGATCGGTATTGAAAATCTCAGGATACCCATATTTGCTGATTGCTTCCTGTAGAGCTTCAATGCAGAAAAATCTATCGAGGGTATTACTAACTTTCCAGCTTAGTATTTTTCTGCTGCACAGATCCACGACTATTACAAGGTACATTCTTCCGGAAGGAAGATTGATATAAGTAATATCTGCTCCCCATACCTGATTAATTCGATTAATATTGATACCATTGAGAAGATAAGGATATTTCTTATGAGCCTTGTTAGGCTTGCTAAGGTTAATTTTGGGATAAACTGCCTTTATATTCATTTCTCTCATCAGCCTTTGTACTTTCTTGTGATTTACAACAACTCCGTCTCTTTGCATACTTTTGGTTATCCTTCTATACCCGTAAAATGGATATTGCAAATACAATTCCTCAATTTTACTCTGAATTCTGCAATCACCAGTACGCTTGGCTTTATTATAGTAAACGGTACTTCTGTTTACATATAGTAGCTTACACTGCCGTCTTATAGATAGTTCTTCATGATCCTTCTCAACTAATCCGGATCTTTCCCGTATATTTGCCTGTACTTTTTTCGCAGGAAATCCCTCTCAACTTGAAGTTGTCCGATCTTTTTATACAAATCATCTGTAGTTTCCTCTCTCTTCTTGTTTTCCTTCTTCCGCTTATCAGAAAATACACTTGAGGCACTCTCTAAAAACTTGGTTTTCCAATTGGTTATCAAATTGGGGTGCACATCGAATTTAGCTCCAAGTTCTACAATACTCATTTCTCCCTTTATTGCTTCAATAGCTACTTTTGCTTTAAATTCAGACGTATAGGACTTTCTCATTATAATACTCCTTAATTTACTCTTTTACTCTGAAAATTTCTCTAAAATAAAAAGGAAAAATTGAAAAGAGAAATTTTCTGAGTTAATAATTTAACGATCGAAAATCCAAACTTAAACACTGGTCTGAATTTCAGGGTGCATTATATTTAATATTATATTTTTTTTTTAAAAGGAGTTATTATGAGAAAAATATTTTTTTTGGTTGTCCTGTTTTCTGTTGCTTTTCTTGCTGCTTCAGTTGAGAAAGTAACACCACAGGAGATTGTGGAAAAATGCGCAGAAGCGAGCAAGTATATTGAAGAAAAAGGAGATGCTGCCTTTGTAGAGCTTAATGACAAAAATGGGAGATTTGTCTGGAAGGATTCATATGTATTTGTTATTGATACAGAGAAACTAAGAATTGTTGCACATCCGCTGAACTCAACCCTGATCGGTCTTGATATTAAAAACACAAAAGACAGAAATGGTCATTACTGGGCGATTGAAATGGTAAAGGTGTTGGCTGGGTGCAATATGAGTGGCCCAAAGCAGGTGAAAACGAAGTATCTGACAAAGTTTCTTATGTAAAAAGAGTCCCTGGGACAAAATACATTGTAGTTGCTGGTATATATGATTATACTAAGGATCAAGTAGAGAAAATATTTAAGAAATAAAAAATTTGACGCACTATTGAACGGCATATCCGATTCGTACAAGAATCAGAATTGGATATGCTGTTTTAGGTTATACAACAAGTTAATATGACAATTTTGGCTTCAATCTTAATAGTTCCAAAATTCCTTGACTTCTCATTATGATCATTAATTTTGAATACATTAAATTTTTTAGGTTGGATAATGAAGAAATACGTAGCGTTAATAGTAAAAGATGTTAAAATTCTCTATAAAAATCCTGTCGTGCTGATATTCTCTCTGGGTATTCCTATTCTGTACTTGTTCATGTTTAATTTTATGATTAACTCCTCGGGAGACAATCTGAAACTGCATGTGCAGAAAGAACTGGCTACTGAGTTCGATAACAAAAGCGAGATCATTTTGCAATATCTGGAAGCTCCTATTCCATTGAATATCGAATATGTAAGTAAGGATTCTCTACTAAATGAGTTTAACAGGGGTAAGCTGCCGATAATTTATTATCAGGATGCTGGAGAAAAGATAGTTTACCTGAATACAAACAAAGAAAAATCAGGATTAATCTATTCATTATTGAAGGAAAAATTTTATCCGATCACTGAAAAAAAATTCACTCTGAAGAAAAGATTCAGTATGAATTATGCTCTATTAACTATTGTACTCAACTTTTTGCTATTGTTTTCTTCAATGAATTATGGAACATCTATGCTGCATCATGAGATACAGAAACACAATATTCTGCTTGTAATGAAATCAGGAATTTCAAAGGCAGAGTTATTATTGAGTAAAATAGCATGTGTGTTACTTATCCAGATTGTTTCATTCGGCTTGTTCTATACTCTGGCAATAGCAACAGGAATGCTTTCATTCAGCTTCTCACTGTTGATCTATCTTCCTGCAGTTGTTATTCCTACAGCTATGATAGGACTTTTCTTTGCATCAGTAACAGCAAACGAGATGATTAAAGGATATTTACCAATGCTGCTGTGGTTCCCTACTATTTTCTATTCTGTCATAAAAGACTCTCTTAATTCTGTTGTGGATTTTATTCTAAAACTCGATCCTCTGATCCTTATTACAGACTTAGTCGAGCAGATTATCAGAGATGATGTATCTACAAATCTCGTTATGATGATAGGACTTATCACTGTAGTTCTATTCTTTCTAAGTCTGATTCTTATGAAAAGAACCATAATAAAATCAATGTAAACTATGTTACTTGAACTTAAATGTAAACAGGGAAATATATATGTCATTAATTGAATTCAGAAACGTGACTAAAAAGTATAAAGAGACAAATGCTCTTGACAACTTCTCATGGAGCATTGAAGAAGGAAAAATTCAGGCTTTACTGGGACATAATGGAGCGGGTAAAACAACTGCATTCATGATTGCCAATGGAGTTATTCCCTTTTCTTCAGGAGATGTGTTCTATAAGGGCAGAAAACTATCATCAATGAAGAAAACTGAAAAGAGGAAAATCGGGTTTCTAACCGAAAAACTCAAATTATATGAAGATCTCAATGTTAAGGATGTACTGGATTTCTTTTCTCAGATATTCAACATAGAAAACCGGAAGCAGAAAATTTCTGAGCTTGTGGATATGTTTGATATGTCGGAATTTCTGAAGAAAAAAATCAAGAAGTTGTCTACTGGTATGTATAAAAAGACACTTATTGCAGTAACATTTCTTAATGATCCTGATATTGTATTTCTTGATGAGCCATTTGCCGGACTTGATCCAGTTATTGTTAAGGAAGTATCAAACATTTTAAAGAACTACAGGCAAGATAAAGGTAAAACTATTATCGTATCATCCCATAACCTCCATGAAGTTGAAGCTGTATGTGAAAAAGTCACAATTATGAAACAGGGTAAGAAGATCGAATCTGATAATTTAAGCAGTTTATTCAGCAAATATAGTTTGTATAAAAGCTTTAATGTATCTTATATTATTGATGGAAAGACAATAGAGAAAAATGTTGAAAACGAGTTGTTTCTTACAGAATTGCTGAATAATATAAAGTCAGAGCACAGCCATTCACTATCTATTTCTGAGAATAAGATTACTCTCGAACAGATTTATAACAAGATTTATCAGGATGAGCAAGATGCATAAAAAGCTCTTTTCTCTGTTTTTGATTTTGTTTGCTTTTTTACATGTGTTTTATCTGCATGCAGATCTAAGTAAAGCAAGGGATGAATCATGGAAACTGATGCTTGAGAAAGCTGAAAAAATGAAATATGAGAATCCCGCAGAGGCAGTAAAATATATCAAAGCTGCTCTGGAAGATGCCGGAAGAAGTCAGAGTAAAGATGATCTGCTTGATATAAAAATTCTACTTGGTAATGCATATCTGCGAATCTCACAGTTCAAGACAGCGGAAAAAGTTTATCTTGATGCACTGAAAGAGGCGGAAAAGTATGGTAAATATTCTCAACAGAATCGTTTGTACAACAATTTAGGTTTGGTTAACAAGTATCTAGGTAAATATGAATCAGCACTCGAGTATTATCAGAAATCTGTAGAGGTATCAAAGCAACTTCGTGATGAAGTTGCTGAAGGAGAGTCTTTACAGAATATTGGTACAATGTACTATGAACTGGATAAGATTGATCTGGCTGAAAGATATTTCATTCAAGCTCTTGGTCTATTTGAGCGTCATAAAAATAAAACTGGAATGTCAGGAATATATACTAATCTTGGGATTCTGTCCCATGATAGCGGAGATCTGGTTACAGCAAAGAAATATTATGAAAGCTCTCTGAGTATTGATGAAGAATTAAATAATTTTGATGGGGTAGCGACAAATTACAACAATTTGGCAGCTATTTACAGATCTGAAAAGAATTACGAACAGGCTTTTAACTATTACACCATGGCGTTGGCTATAGCAATGAAGTCGGAAGATATCGAGTCTGTAGCAATGTTCAAGAAAAATATATCTGCTCTGCTTATGATTAAAGGGCAGTATGAAGATGATGAAAAGTACCTGAATGAAGCAGAATCAATGTTGAACGAAGCTCTGGAATCTATCACTGAAATTGATCTGCAGTATGAGAAACTTGAATTGTATTCTGCTTTGAGTAATCTGTATGATGTGAAGGCTGAGCATTATCAGCTACACAAGAATTACCTTAAAAAACTACAGTCATTGGAAAACGCTATAATATATAGAGATAAATATATTCAACTTTCTGATTCACTTTTTACTAATGAAAGTGAACAGAGTATCAACGAACTGGAAGTGAAATACGAAACAGCAAAAAAACAACGTGAATTGGAACATGAAATCAAATCAAGTCGAATCAGGACTATATTCTTCTTTATTATTGCTTTTCTAATTTTACTGCTTCTATTCCTGACATACAGCCGTTACAGACTGAAAAGTATTCACAATAATGATTTGCTTGAAAAGAATAAACTTATTACGCGTCAAAAGGAAGAACTTACTTTTAAAAATGAAGAGATTTCTATAAGTAATGATATTCTAAAGGATAAGCATAATCTTTTAACCAGAATACTGCAAAACGTGCCTAATCCGTTATTTTACACTAACTCAGATCACAGAATAATTGGTTATAACAACAAATTGTTAGAGTTATTGGAAGTATCCACTGGTGATGCTGGTGAAATGAAAACAGAAGACATTTTTTCTATGCTTGGTCTGAAGTTCTCTGTTGATTGTGACAGAATTGAAAGGTCTTATTCTGTTGAATATGTAAACAGCAAACGAGCATTGCAGTACTTTATGGTTCATGTCTCGTGTTATGAGGATCATAATTCTGAGTATGCTGGAGATATTGTCCTTCTACAGAATATTACCGATATCCGTAATACAGAAATTGCCCTTAAATCTTCAGAGAAAAATCTAATAGAACTGAATGCTGCTAAAGATAGATTGTTCTCAATCATAGCTCATGATTTGAAAAATCCGCTTGGAGTGCTCCTGCTTTCAGCTGAAATGGTTGAAAAACATTATGATAAATTCGATAAAGAAAAAATAACTTCCATGGTTGGACAGATTCATAGAGGAATAAGGCATGTTCTGAATCTGCTGCAAAATCTTCTGCAATGGGCTAAAACGCAGACAGGTTCAATTAAATTCAGAGCTGAAGCCGTTTCCATTACTGATCTCTTCAAAGATTTAGTACCTCTGGTATTAATTCAGTCTGAAAAAAAGGGCATTGATTTCAGCATTGCATTACCGGAAGAAATTCAAGTATATGTAGATTGTAACATGATGAAGACTGTGTTCCTTAATATGATGACAAATGCAGTAAAATTCACTGAGAAAGGTGGACAGGTCAGTATAAACTATAAGCAAGAAGATGATTTTCATGTGATTTCGATCTCAGACACTGGAATTGGTATGACTAATGAACAAGTCAGTAAGCTTTACAGAATCGATGAAAATGTTGTAAGGGCAGGAACTGAGAATGAGCAAGGTTCTGGCTTGGGATTCCTCTTGAGCAAAGAGCTTGTTTCCATTCATAGAGGTTGTATTGAAGTTATTAGTGAACCAGGTAGCGGAACTAAAGTGAACATCAGAATTCCTAAACAAAACAATGAGGTATAATTTGTATGTCTATAAATCATTATTATAATTATTTGAAGAACAAAATAGCTTCTGACAGGTATTTGTCTTCTGTGATAGAAAAAATGGAGCAAAAAAGCAAACCTGAGGAGCGATATAAAATTCTGCTTGAAGCTGAAAAGCTGCTTGATAGCAGTAGCGGTATGGCATCTAAGTACTTTATTCATAGTTTCAAAGGAATTCTGAAAAGAAAGAACAATTGCAGTGATTATTTAGATGACTTCAAACTTTCTTATGATATTGCAAAAAGTTTAAAACGAAGCGAGGACTTAATACATACGTCTTTACAAATCGCTGAGTTCTATATGAAACTCAACAATATGGACAGAGCTAAACAATTCCTTGATAGCGCACAGGAAAGTATTGATAACAATATAGATCACCTTACTCAATGCCGTGTTTTTTTTAAGAAAGGTGTTTATTACAACAGGCTAAGCAACTATTTCGATGCACTCTATTATTTTAAGCTGGCTTATAATGTTGTTAAGGATGATAAGTCTGATGAGAATCTCAGTGCCAGAGTTCTATATTGGATTGGTATAATTTACAAAAAGATAGAAGATTATCATAATGCTCTGGAGTATGAGTTTCTGGCATTGAATATATATACAAGAGTAGGTAATAAAGCTGGTGTGGCAATAGCAAATAATTCTATAGGAACAGTTTATCTGCGGTTGGAGCAACTGGACAAAGCGTTGTATCATTTTGGAATAGCAGTGGAGATTGAAGAACAGAACCCAAAGTCAAGTGCGCTTGGAGATACATATAACAATATTGGACTGGTGTACAAAGAAAGAGGGGATTTCGCCAAGGCTGAGGATTTTTATTTTAAATCCCTGAACATAAGGAATAGCAACGCTAATTTTGAGAAACGTGCTAATTCTTATAATAATATCGGAAATCTTTACCTCGAACAAGGGCAATTTGAACTTGCTGAGAAGTACCACAATAATGCTTTAGAAATACGACAGCATATAAATTCTCAGTATGGTCTTGCAAACTCTTTTGCAAATCTGGGAGAAATTGAAATACGTAAAGGTAGTTTCGAAAAGGCAATCGGTTTGTTGGAAAAAAGCCTTGATATATCCGAAAAGTCTAACTTTGGTCTTGTTAGAAAACATTTATACGAACTTTTTACGTATATTAACGAGACTTTGGCAAAAGAGTATATTGAGAAAAAAGATCATGAGAGGGCTGCAGGATATCTTAAATCAGCCCTTAAGTATCAGAAGAAACTCTCCGATGAAACGAGCAAGACTTTTAACTCGGAACTCAAGAGTAAACTTGTGCAGATTCAAAGCAGGCATGAAACAGCTATCAAAAGGCAGGAAGCTGAGATATACAGGTTGAAGAATGTCGAGCTTGTGGACCTTAACAAAGAACTCAAAGATAAGAATCTCATGATATTACAGCAGAAGTCAGAAATTGAAAATCAGCATCATCTGACTCAGTCTATTTTGGATAATATTCCATTCCCAATCTCGTATAAAAACCTTAAAGGATTCTATATGGGATGTAATAAAGCGTTTTCCAGATATCAGGGTAAATCTCCAGAGGAGCTTATCGCTAAGAATGTATTTGATTTGCTTGAAGAAGCAGAAGCCTCAAGACTGCAGAAAGAGGATCAGCATGTAATACTTAACCGTGAGACAATACAGTATGAGCGAAAGATAACCAATCCTGACAATGAAACTCGTGTGTATATTATAAATAAAGCACCGTTTTTTGATTCAGATAATGATGTTGTCGGTGTTCTAAGTGTTATGATTGACATTACGGATATTAAAGAGATTGAGAAAGAACTCAGAGATTCTCAAAAGGAACTTAAATCTTCTAACGATGCTAAAGATATACTTTTGACAGTAATCGGTCATGATCTTAAAGAGCCTATGAATGTTCTCTCTCTTGGATCGGAACTGCTATGTAATTCAATCAGTACCATAAGCGATCAAAAAACACTTAAGTATGCAAAGAAAGTCCATATATCTGCAAACAGAATCAAGGAGCTTCTGGATAATCTGCTGCAATGGACAAAAGCAGAGAGTAAGGGAATTCATATTAAGCCTACGATGATTAATCTTCATAAAAAAGTCTCAGATGCTATTCAGATATACTCATGGAACGCTGAATCCAAGAACCTGGAAATAGTAAATGATATTGATGAAAATGTAACTCTTTTTGCAGACAATAAAATGATATCTACAATAGTAAGAAACTTTATCTCGAATGCAATAAAGTATTCCTTTGATGGCGGAAAAATTACAGTTAAACACGAAAAAAACGGCAAAAAAGACATAATTTCGGTCAGAGACAGTGGACTTGGTATCACTGAAGAAATTGCAGAAGATATTGGCAGTCTGAAGAAAGGGGCTAAAGGTCATTTATCTCCCGGTGTAGGACTGGGATTGATAATTGCCAAGAAGTTTGCTGAAATGAATAATGGCTATATTGATTATGAAAGCACTCCGGAACTAGGTTCTACTTTCTATCTTACACTGGAAAGTATGGATTCTGAAAACTAAAAAAATTGAAAGGACATTTTAATATAAATGACAAACTCTAACACTGCTGCAGTTGCGTTCACAGTAGAAAAAACAGGTATCAAACCTGATAGTGTTGAACAAACAATATTATTACTGGAAGAAGGAGCAACAATACCATTCATAACCAGATACAGAAAAGAAAGAACCGGGGGACTGAACGAAGTTGAGATCGGTAACATAAGTGATGTATATGAACTCTTCAAAAAGATCGTTAAGAGACGTGAAGATATTATTTCAACTTTGGAAAAACAGAACCAGATGAGTGACACTCTGAGAAAACAATTGTGGGATGCAGGGGATATGGAGACACTTGAAGATTTGTATCTGCCTTTCAAAAAGAAGAGAAAAACCAGAGCTGATAAAGCCAGAGAAGCAGGAGCTCAGTCTCTCGCTGACTTTATTCTGAAGACAAGACACAGGAACGATTTATATATTGATAACTTTGTGCAGAGAAATAAAAATTTCAGCAGCAGAAAAGAAGCTATGACGGCTGCCTCTGATATTATAGCTGAGATGATTTCTCTGAATCAGGATATAAGGAAGCTGTGTCGTGATATGTACTTCGAAAAAAGCATGATTAAGTCGGAATTAAACAAAAAAGCGGATACTGATCAGGCAGCAAAATACAGAGATTACTTTGAGTTCTCTCAGAAAGTTAAGTTTATGCCCGATTTCAGAGTGCTTGCACTTAACAGAGGCGAAAAGGAAGAATGTCTGAAGGTTTGTGTTGAGATTCCTTTCCATCCTGTAAAGAGTGCAGCCATAATAATGAATATTGCCCGGTTTCATCCTTACAGAGAGTTTCTGGAAGAAGTTATTATTGATTCTTTTAAAAGACTTATCTATCCGTCCATGGAAAGAGAAGTGCGAAAAAAACTTACAGAGAATGCATATAAAAGATCAGCAGAAATTTTCAGTGAAAATGTTAAATATCTGCTGCTGGCAAAACCTCGTAAAAATATCAATGTTCTTGGAATTGATCCAGGATACAGAACTGGATGCAAGACGGCCTACATTGATGGCAAGGGAAGACTTAAGCATTTTGAAACGGTTTTTCCTCTGGATAGAAACAGATTGAACACAACGATACAGAACGTATTGGATAATATAAAGAAATACAAAATAAATTTGATAGCTATTGGAAATGGAACGGCTTCTCAGGAGACTGCAGAATTTGTCACTAAGTATATTACTTATGGAAGCTCAGATATTGAATGCGTTGTTATTCCTGAAACAGGAGCATCTGTTTATTCTGCTTCTGAGTGTGCCAGAGAAGAGTTCCCCGAACTTGATGCGGTGGTAAGAGGTGCTGTAACAATTGCCAGAAGAGTACAGTCTCCCATAGATGAGTATGTAAAAGTTCCCCCTGAAGCTTTGGGCGTTGGCATGTACCAGCATGATATTCCTCCGGTTCTGCTTAATGAGAAAATCGTTTCATCCATCTCAAATGTTGTAAGTGCTGTCGGTGTAGATGTAAACTATGCTTCCAGATATCTCCTTCAGTATGTTTCCGGTTTTAACAAGTCTGTTGCAGAAAATATTGTGGAGTACAGGGATAGTAACGGCAACTTCAAAAACAGAAAGCAGTTATTGAAAGTCA
Organism: Cloacimonadales bacterium (SeqCode); assembly: GCA_942492065.1. GTDB lineage: Bacteria > Cloacimonadota > Cloacimonadia > Cloacimonadales > JAIOQZ01. Next base: position 26,870 of record CALODV010000008.1, read on the forward strand.
AAGGTTTAGGTGCTGCAAAATTCAATAATGCTGCCGGATTCTGTATTGTGAATGATTCCGATGAATATCTTGATAAAACTATTATTCACCCTGAGGATTATAAGCTGGTAAAAGCATTGGCAAAAGCACTTAAGGTTAAAAGTATGGATACGCTTGGAGCAGTACTGAATGAGACTGATCCATCATCGATTCCTTCTGATCTCGGGCTGTCGGAAGAAAAGCTCAAATTTATTCGAAGTGCGCTTAACGGTAATAAGATACATAGTGTTCTGCTTGATTCTGTTTTATATAAATCAGGAGGTTTATCTGAAAGTGACTTCTACGAAGGAATGGAGTTGCAGGGTCAGGTTAAGAATGTTGTAGATTTTGGAGTCTTTGTTGATCTGGGAGTTAAGACAGACGGCCTTATCCACATTTCAGAATTCAAATCAGTGAAAGATATGTATGATAAGTGCTATGTGGGGCAAGTTCTCAATGTAACGATAAAACTGCTTGATCTGCAGAGAAAAAGAATTCAGTTGGGAATAAACAGCAGTGAGATGAATCAGAAAGTTGAATCACTTTTCTGATTTCATGCTGACAATTGCATAAACCGAAGTAGTCAGAAAATCTCTGAGGAAAGGGATGGAGGCAATAAAACCGGATTGCATTCTGGGAGTAAGACCAAATTTGACTTCATAATTAGGATTGATGAAGTAGTAATCGAGTTTTTTAACTCTGTAGTTCTCAGATTTCAGGATTTTCAGAAAGCGATTTATACTGATTCCGGTTTCCTTGATTTCCATCAGAGATTCAATCTTCTCGGAAGGTTCTTTTCCAGCTTTAAGAACGGCTTTGTATAATGGTATAGGAAGTATGTGGTAATAGGGGAGATGAGACAACACCTTATTATTGCAAATCTGCTGATGCCCACCAAAAGGATTGTTCCAGGGTGGGAATGCAATAAAAATCAGTCCATCGTCTTTCAGTATTGATTTCAGGAACTTCATCAGTCGGGATTGATCAGGAATATGCTCAATAACATCACGCATAATTATAATGTCATATTTTTCGTCAAATTCATGTTTGTAAATATCTTCCAGATATAACTCTATTTCTTTATCATCATCCATGAATTCCTGCAGGAAGATTCTGGCGTTCTCAATCTTTTTAATAGAAAGATCAATTCCGGTAACTCTACAGTCCCTTTTTATAAATGGAACGAGGTTTCCACCTTCTCCACAGCCAATTTCCAGAACATTCATGCTGCTGCTTATTGTTCTGATATCCTCAATATAGGGAATTACATATTTCTCGGTTGTAATTGCCTGTTCATTAAAGTAACGTGATCTGTTTACGTGTCGTTCCTGCATGATTCCTCATTATTTTAAGACCTCTGCATGATTGGGCTTTTATGCAAAGCTCTCATTTCTTTTTACCGAAACTTCCTTATCTGGAAAAATCTGTCAATAGATTGAATGATTTATCAAAAAAAGTGCCTGTAACGAATCACAGACACCTATTGAGTGGGATTGTATATTTGCAAAGTATTACTCTATTTCTACTTCTATGACTTTTTCTTTAGGCTGCTTCAGAGTAAACTTGATAAACAGGAATCCATTTTCAAATTTAACTGAAGGGTCATCGTGGCTGAGCTTAAGTTCGGGAAGGTAAATCTTTCTTTCAAAGCTTCCTGTTTCGATTTCCATGTTATAGTAACACAGTTCATCGCAGTCGAAATTCAAATCTCTTGATCCGGTAACTTTTACATAGTCCTGTGACCTGGAAATGTGGATGGATTTTTTATCTACTCCTGCCAGGTCGACAATTATACTAATTTCTTTGTTTGTACCGAATACATCGCATTTTGGTTCCCAAACTTCATTTTCACCATTATGAACAGCAAGAGGATTTGCAGCTAGGGTTGTTACCTCACCAAGGATTTTCATCATGTCTTTTTGAATACCACGTAGATTGTTAAAAATACGATCGCTCATATATACTCCTTAAAATGATATTTATAATTCGTCTGTAAAAACAATATGTTTTTCTTTTCTGGATGCCTCAAAAGCTGCAGTTTCAGTATTGTTCAGCAGAGTTTCCATGCAGTCGCAATTTTCAATTCCTGAACTGATTCCCCATGAAAAAAAACTTTTCTTCAGAGTTGGGGAGATATCAAGAATGTCCTGAGTAAGTCTTCTGACAATATGCATGCTATGTTCTTTTTCTGTCTCGTTCAGCAGGACTGCAAATGTATCTGGGTATCTGTAGCCTATCAGCTCGAATGATCTTAGTCTGGTCTTAAGAATATTAGCAATTTTACTGATGACTTTTTTCGTTTCATCCTTTCCGTTTGTTCTTATCATTTTTTTATATTCTGAAATCTGCAGAATTATCAATGTAATGCTGCGACCATATCTGACGGATCGGGAAAAAATCAGCTGAGCCCTTTCAATAAAGGCTTTCATAGTGTAAAGACCAGTGTTTTCATCAATCTGTGACAGCTTTTCAATTTTATATTTCTGGTTCTGGATATGAATGATAAGTGAAACAAGTCCACCGAACATTTCGAATTTGTACATTTCATCCAGATCGAAATGACCATCATCTTTATCTATGAACATGAACCCCAAAAGTGTGTTGTCAAATTGTAACGGTGTGACAATAAGATGTTTGTAATCATACTCGAACTTGATCATATCCGGCTGGTCCAGATCAAACACCTGCATAAGATTCAGCTTTTTCATGAAAAAAGCATCAGGTTGAAAGCTGCGGGATTTTCTGAATGAGTGACTCAGATTTCGGCTGATCTGGAGATGAACATCGTTCTGGTCATCAAAAGTATATATCCCGAGGCTTTGGAACTCAAACTCCTGAGTAATATCTCTGATAATCAGGCTAAGACTTTTTTCCAGATTTGCTGTAGTGAGAAGATTTCTCATCAGCTCATCGAATTTTGTTATCTTCAGGTTCATAGTAACCTCCTGCGGGACAATAATATTTCAAGAACCTGCTAAATTGGTTCTGAAATTGTCTTCTTATAGATATATTACTCAAAATCAGCGTTTTATCAAATAGATTTTCATAATTCCGCGAATTTATGGCATTCAGAACAATATGTTATTCTAAAATAAAATATTGATGCTTTTAATATCTGTTATCTATTCTCTGTGTCCAGGTCACTTCCTTTTCACTATCCGGTGCAAGTTCAATTTCAAACTGAATAGTACGTGCATTAAGCTTTTTGAATTTTGCTTTGTAATTACTTACATTCCAGTCCCCATAAATATAGTGTTCAATGAATACTTTCACTTTCTTGTCAGATCTGTTTTTTACAACAACCTTATAATCAGAAGTTGTGGAATGACGTGTATTGTTTGTATTCAGAACAGTTGTTTTGGCTATTATGTCAAAAGGGGAACCTGTAACAAGATCGACTTTTTCTTTCTTTGGAGTATGGTCTATTCTGTCTTCACCAATGAACTCCATCTGGTTATCAGCTTTGTCTTCCTGATACATTTTGACAATACCTTTTGGTAATGGAAGACCAAGTCCATTTTCTTCGGTATTCTTGAATCTGATTACGGATTTAAGCTTCTGTGCATGAGTAGTGTATTTATATATTTTTTCTGCTTTGACGGATTTTTCCGGGAACATGGTAATCTGTTTAACCTGATTGTTTGCCACATCAACTCTCTGGTTCAATGTATAAAGATGGTAATCAGCAAAGCTCTTTTCTTCGAACTCCATTTCATTGAAAGAAGGAGCAGCATCTGCAATTTCCAAGGTCTTATATCCTCTTCCACCTTTAGCTCTGCCGTATTCCTGAACCTTTTTTACATCACCTGCCATCAGTTTAATTCTGGCATCACTGAAGGCTTTACCGGTTCTGTTGTTAATTGTTACCCATGGTGTAATGCTCAGTTTTTCGTTTTTCTCATTGTATACACAATTGTATGTAACTTCCCAGCTCATGCCTGATGACAGATAGGAAAAATCAAAATCAATTTTACCTTTCTTATTTGAACCAATAAGCCATTGCAGAGTTGGTTTAAGATAAAAATTATCCGGTACGCCCGGGTACTCGATGTAGTTGATTTGTTTATCTGAGAGAACATACAGTTTTTTTGTCGTATTATCAATAATCCCAATATTGCTGAAGCCTGCAAATTGGAGATCTCCTTTTAACTGCTTATCATCTTTAGTATGGATAGTGATTTGTTCACCTATATATTTCATCAGAATCTTCTCTGCAGAAGCTATGTCGTACTCATAGTTTTGAGTCAGAAGTGAAATATTAGTGTTGTCATTTTTAAGAATGACTGAGGCCGGATCGATACCCGAAGGGATTTCATCGTAAAAAATTGACTGAGTTCCCTTTTTGAGATCAAGCTCGATTCCGGTTTTCACAAGAACAAGATCATTATTGAATATTGTCAGATCTTCCAGGGCTGTCAATGACAGACAACTCACAACCATTAAAATAAGTATTATCTTTTTCATTTATCCTCCAATGAGATTACATAGAATGTTCATATTGTATTACTTTTTTCTAATTATACAGGTTTTGCTTTTGCTAATATATTTTTAAGTTTCGTGGAAACCATATCAATTGCTACATGGTTTTTTCCGCCTTCAGGAATGATGATATCTGCGAATCTTTTTGTGGGTTCCACAAACTCAATATGCATTGGACGCACAGTCTTTCGGTACTGTTCAATGACTGATCTCAAACTTCTGCCGCGTTCTTTCATATCACGTTCAATACGACGGAGAATTCTGATGTCCGAATCAGTATCTACAAAGATTTTTATGTCCATTTCATCTCTGAGTTCTTTGTTCTCAAAGATTAGTATCCCTTCTATGATAATGATTTTCTCCGGTTTCTTCAAGATTGTTTCTTCTTTACGAAGATGTGTAGAATAGTCATAAACAGGTAATTCTATAGGCACTAATTGTTTAAGTGATTTTATGTGGTTTACCAGAAGCTCATTGTCAAATACCGAAGGATGGTCAAAGTTTATCTGGTTTCTCTCTTCAAGTGGCAGTGATTCAAATGATTTATAGTAAGCATCTTGCGGGATAACGGTTATGTTTTCACGAATATCAGCCTGAATTGCTTCGGCTATTGTTGTTTTTCCGGAACCTGTTCCTCCGGCTATACCAATGACAACTGGCTTGTTCATTGATCCTCCTGAAATATTTTTGAGAGCTTTGCAAAATAACTATACAATAATTTTCGCTCAGAGTATTTTGATCATGCAAAATTCACATTTCAGCATTTTTACGTTTTAATGCAGGAAAAGTCAAGAACTTGTTATGTAAATAGTCCCAAGAAGAAATTTAATATTTCTGTATAGTTAAAGTAAAGTAACAAAAAAGCCTGCTGATCTCTCAACAGGCAATAAAGGTAGAAATTTAATCTTTACTGATACTTTTTCATTATAGCATCAAATTTTCCGGCTTTCTTAAGTTTGTCATAAGCTTGCTGAATTTTTTGAATTGTTGCGTCATCAGTGTTTTTACTGAATGCAAAATACAGCTCTGATTCGGATAATGTATATACGGGAACAAGCTTTGATGTATCGAAATTATTGCTTTTGGCAATCCATTTTCCAACATTGCTTTCATAAGCCCACAGGTTTACTCTTTTATTGTACAGTTTTCTGGCACAGGCAAGCGAATTGTCACTCACGTCAATTTTGCTGTTATCTGAAACGACTTTGTTTACAAGCTGCTGTCCAATATCATCTTTAACAACAGTTGTGGTGTAATTAGTTATATCAGCCTCTGAACTGATTGAAATTCCGCTTTCTTTCAATGCATACAATACGATAGTTGTCTTAGCAACAGGGCCAACCCACTTGAACATGTTTTCGCGCTCTTTGGAGCGAGTCATGGAGAAAAGACACACATTCGGGTCTCTTTGAACAAGGGCGTATCCTCTTGACCATGGAACTAGCTGGATATCAGCTTTGGTCTTACCAACTTGTGCTTCCTGAAGAATCATTTCCATCATGTCGATAGCTATTCCCTGCAGGTTTCCATCTTTTTCGAAGTTGTAAGGAGGGTACTCCTCTGTATATAATTGTAAGTCAGCTGCAGAAACTATTACGGTTATCAGAACAAAAATAAGGGCCATTAGTTTTTTCTTTGTCATAATATCTTCCTTGTAATTTGTTTACATAAAAGATACACGCTTAGATTATTAGAAGCAAGAATATAATTGTATTCAGAGTTATTTTTTTTTATTAAATTTTACGATTTGCATGAACAATGTAATGGAGAAATTTAACGATATCAATGTTACCGCTTACTTGAATATAGCAATAGAAAAACCGGAGAGATAGGGTAAAATCATTTCATCGTAGCGCGGATTATTTTTAATATAGTTAAGGTATTCTCCGGTAGTTTCTTCATGAGATGATACATTGTCAGCAATAATCAGGGCATCTTTGTTCAGTTTATTCTCCAGACTCATTATATAATCAATATAGCAGGATTTGTTAGCATCCATAAACACCATATCAAAGCTCATAGGAAGTTCTGGTATTACGTCCTCTATTCTCCCTCTGATTAACTCGATATTGTTACAGTTTTTCAGGTTATCTTTTGCCAGCAAATGTCTTTTTTCATCAAACTCGATAGAATAGACACAGCTTTCGGTAAGTTCTCCACTCACTGAAAGATAGAATGTTGAGAAACCATTAGATGTTCCCAGCTCAAGAATGTTCTTTGGCTTTTTTATCCGAACAAACATGTAGAGCAGTTCAGCCAGTTTTTCATCTATATTCCATAGTCTTCTGATATTGTCACGTTGTTCTTTGAATTTTTCGAGTTCCGGATATTGTAAGTCCATTTATTTCCACCTGTATTTTCCAAAAGTTCCTTTTAACCCAAATAAAATGAAGTAAGGTATATACAAAATCTCTGCGGGTATGAATACACTCATCAGGTTCAGTTTTCTTATTTTAGCTGCAAATGAACCCAGAAGAAGAAACTCAATCAGAAGTTTAAAGCTTATTGCTGTAATAACTGCAGGGAGTAAATCAGGTGTTCTGATGACAGCAAACAGAGATATAATAATTGTTGTATAAAAAGCCAAAGCAATGAAGACAATCAGTTTCAAGTCAGAAGGATAGAACTTCAGCTTGGAAGCACGTCTAGTCTCCAGGTTAACCTGTGATTTTATGTCTGTTTTGTCGAATGACGGCACAGATGCTCCACGATCAAACATAAACCTGAACTTCTTTGTGACTTTGCGCATTTTAAGCAGCATTAAGTCATCATCCCCTGATGCTATATGATCAATCCCGGAAAATCCATTTACTTTCCTGAACAGAGATTTTCGGTATACCCAGTTTCTGGCACTGCAGGTTATCGCCCATTTCCAGAAGAATGATCCTGCACAGAGAGCAAAGATAGAGAGCCTTTCAAGATTCTTAAGTTTACCTATGAAGTTGTCTTGCCCTATTAAAGGTGAATATCCGCAAAGTACATCTGTATTATTGTCGAAGTTGTTGTTGATACTTTCCAGCCATTTGTTTTCAGGAAGACAGTCGGCATCTGTAAAAGCAAGGATTTCAAATTGAGCAGCGTTGATTGCTTTTTTAAGAGCAAATTTTTTACCCGGATGTTCCGGCTCATTTTCCTTAACGGAAACAAATTTTAAGTTTTTAAAGCTACTTTGATTCTGCTTGATTATCTCCAGAGTTCTGTCTGTTGATCGATCATCGGCAATGATTAGCTCAAAGTTTTGAGGAGAGTATGATTGGGCTTTCAATGCATCTATAAGAGCTTGAATATGTTTTTCTTCATTTCTGGCTGCAACAATCACACTGATTTTCTGAGGAGTGGATTGGTTAGATCTTTTCGACGAAAGAACGACACCAATGGCAAAAGACAGGATAAGCAGACAATAGGCTGCTGCAGAGATATAAAGAACAGGAAGCATTAGAACTTCTTCTCAATTACCGTTGTAACTTCGGATTCGCTTGCTTCAATAAAATCAGCAATACCGGGATAATCCTTTCTAATCTGCTGTACAGTCGGATTGATTACTTTTTCTTTAACTTTTTTTTTTACAAGTTTGTATGTAACCTGTATTTCTTTGTCGAGATAGTCTGAGAACACTTTCTCAAGTACACTCTGATTCTTTTTGAGCATATCTCTTGCCAGAGTTGAATTAACTGTAATCGTAATAAGATTGTGTTTTATATCATATACTTCTGCCTGCTTAAGGTAAGCACTCATAACAGAATGTTTCTTCGATATCATGGATACAATTTTCGGCCATTCTTTTTCCAGCATCTCTTTGGTGAGATCAGAGAACTTTTCTTTCTCTTTATGTACATCATTGATGATTGTTTCTTTAACAATATCAGTTGAGATATGACGAATCTCTTTCTTAACATCTTTATACTCGGCATGAGTAGCCTGTGAAACCTGAGGTATGGCAGTTATTTTATCTGTATTTGAAATCAGTTCTTCAATGGAGTGCATTTCCGCCAGTCTTGCCAGTTTAATGAATACCATTTCCACCAGAAGCATCGGTGTGCTGCTGGTCTTGATATCGTTTTTCAGTTTTATCAGGTAAGAAATCAGATACATCAAATCATCTTCGGAATAGTCAGCAGCAAGCTGTTTGTACCTGTTGATAAGGTTTGCCGGTATTTCCGGAAGGACAATTCCGACTTTTATAAGGAGGATTGATCTCATAGTTTCCAAAAGCCCGTTGAGAAACTCCTGCACATCGTTTCCACGCTCAAAAATCTGATGAATAGTCTTTATTACGGCAGTAGACTGTTTCTTTTTAAGGAATGACAGAATTTCCAGATATACTTCTGAGGATAATACACCGAAAACAGACAGCACCTGCTCGGTGGTAATATTGTCTGTACCTGTGGAAATTACCTGATCCATAAGAGACAGCGCATCTCTCATACCGCCTTCAGCTTTTCTCGCTATGATGAACAACGATTCTTCCGAAATAGTAATCTTTTCCTTTTCCACAATATCCTGCAATCTGGCAACAATAGAGTCGATAGGAATTCTCTTGAAATCATATCGCTGACATCTGGATATAATTGTAGGTGGAAGCTTATGAGGTTCAGTTGTAGCAAAAATGAATATCACATTCTGAGGTGGTTCCTCAAGAGTTTTGAGGAGTGCATTAAAAGCACTTTTGGAGAGCATGTGAACCTCATCAATAATATAAATCTTATACTTGGACTTGGAAGCTGTGTACATCAGTTCCTTCTGCAAATCTCTGATATCATCGACACCGGTATTTGAAGCACCGTCAATCTCAATAACATCAGGGGATATACCGTCGGTAATCTCATGGCAGTTTTCGCAGACATTACATGGATTCGAGGTGGGACCTTCTTTACAGTTAAGGCTTTTAGCCATGATACGGGCGAGAGAAGTCTTCCCAACACCTCTTGAACCGGTAAACAGGTATGCATGAGCAATCCTGTCAGAATCAATTGCATTTCTCAGTGTTTTGGTTACATGGTCCTGCGCATAAACTTCTTCAAAGTTCTGCGGTCTGTATTTTCTTGCTAAAACTATGTATGACATAAGCTACCTTTAATCAGATGATTACGTGTTTATTTATTTCAGTGTATAACTAAGCATTTTGGGACTAATTCTGTCAATGAAAAAGCCTGATACTTATAACAATAAAAAAACATTTGACAATATCTACTGATTGTAACAACAATTACAATGCGTTTGAAGTTTTATCGGTGTAGAATAACAAAGAGTTTCGATGAAATTCCTGATTTTCATCAACTATTTCATCAGTTAGAAGCTCTTATACAATATTGGATATTCTTGCAGATATGTAGTTGTGTATTTTATTAAGTATGTAATTGTTTCTTAGTAAAACTCTCTTAATGTAGTAAACTGGTTTCTTAAATACTCAATTTCAATATAACAATATTATAGTATTAAAAAACGGAAATGAGAATGCAAACAATAGCGTAGTTTCTGGTGTTTACCTGTACAGATTAAAAGTAAATGGAAAAACTCTTGATACCGGTAAATGATAATGTTCAAGTAAAATAGTGCTCCCTATAAAGGGAGCTGTTTGTCCTGATTTATCCAGGACAGACTGAGGGTTAACAATTATCATTAATAAATACTACTCACACATTCCGAAGGACAACGTCCATTCGGAATGTGTGAGACACACCTCCCTCCGCAAAGCGGAGTACTCCTCTTCATAGAGGAGATTTTCAAAAGAAGGAAACTTATGAAAAACCTGATTGCAATACTGACTCTTTCTATACTGCCTATGATACTTTTTTGTACAACCCACACTGTTAGTCTTGATGGAACGGGTGATTTCAACGTTATTCAGCAGGCAATAAACAGTTCGGTTAATGGTGACACAGTTCTGGTTTATCCCGGCTATTATGTAGAGAACCTGAATTTCAACGGTAGAAGTATAAAACTCTATTCTCTCGAAGCACTGACAGGAGAAGACCACTATATTGCAGAGACAACAATTAACGGAGCAGGGGTTTACAGAGTAATTGAAATAATAGGGCATGTTCTGGTTGATGCGGAAATTAGAGGATTTTCCATAACAAACGGCTATGGGGATGAAGATGGTGATATTGGAGCAGGGATATGTGTTGGTGGTTCAGGAAATATCAAGATCACCAATTGTGATATCTTTGAGAACAGAACTATTGAGGAAGGGGGAGGTGTTTTTATCTCATTTGATATTATTGCTGAATTTGCAGGTGTTAAAATACACGATAATTATGGACTATCCGGAGGAGGTCTTTACTGCAATCCTTCTGAAGCAGGAGAACTGATATTTTCATCCGTTAACAGATGCAGTATTTACAATAATTACTCAACTTTTGGCATGGATATCTGCCTTGATGCATTACCTCCCGGATATGACGAAGTTACAATGATTTATCTTGATATGTTTTCTGTGATTTCCCCTGATCCTTACTATGCTAATTATCGTCATAGTGTCAGTTCGGGAACTATCAACCCCATGCAGTTCGATATACTGAGAGGTTACAGTACACCGGTAAATGCAGATTTGTATGTATCAATGAATGGAGATGATAATAACAGTGGACTGACTCCCGATGATCCGAAATACTCAATTGTGGAAGCATGCAGACTCATTGCTTCGGACAGCCTTAACCCTAAAACAATCTATCTGGAAGCAGGAGACTACTCTCCTCAATTTACTGATTTATTTTGTATTCCTGCGTTAAAACAATATTGCAGATTGAGAGGAGATTCATCCGAAACTACAATATTAAGAGGTAGTCTAAGGGACAAAACTTTGCTTGATATAGCATGGGGAGGAATTGATATAGAGATTTCAGGAATCACAATAGAGAATACACAGGGGGGGGGTATCCTTTGGAACAAATGATGGAACTTCTTTAAAAATGGATGATGTGATTATTAAAAACTGCCACAGAAATACAACTGCAGGGCTATTTATTCAGAATACTGACAATATTAAAATTAGAAATTCAAAATTTATTTCTAATGCTTCAGTACAATCTGCATCAGGCGTATTTATTATTGGGAAGGTTAATTGTACAGGACATGTTCTAATTGAAAACTGTGAGTTTATAGATAATGTGTCTGTAGGAGAACCTGTAGATAATCTTGATAATTCGCTTAGAATTGGTGGAGATACTTTAATCGTAAGAAACTGCATATTCCGTGGAAATATAGATTCGGGACACGCCAACAGTAATGCTTTTACATTATCAGGAAATAGTCTCAGCCTTTTTGAGAATAATCTTGTGGTTGACAATCATTCTCAAGCAGGCAGTGCAGTGGGGTATGTAGCAGCTTATACAGGTAAAGCTATAATAAGAAATAATACTTTTGTTAATAATACAGTAAGCTGGCAGCAGGATCTGACACATTTTGCTGTGAATGGCAGAGATGTTGAGATTTACAATAACATTTACAGGAATCCCGGATCAATGTATCCCTCAGACGAACTTCTTGTGCTATTCGGAGATTCCACAGATGTGTTTTCCATGCACAATAATCTGTTCAGGGGAGGAGAACAAAACATAAGTGCCAGCCCTGAGCGCTTTGAGTACATGCTTGTCTACGGAGAGAATAACATTGACGTTGACCCTGGTTTTACAGGAGGAGACAGCACAAGCGCAGACTATTACAAATTGCAGGAAACAAGTCCCTGCGTTGATGCAGGAGCTGTAACAGGCAGTAATTTCCCTCTACTGGATTTAGCGGGGCATTCAAGAATATATGGCAGTACTGTAGATATGGGCTGTTATGAATGGCAGCCTGTGGGGAATTTCAATCAGGATTTAGATTTTAGAGATACCAAGATAATTGCTTATAACTACCCCAACCCATTTAACCCGACCACAACCATAGAATACAGTTTACCGGAAGAAGGCAATGTTTGTATTGAAGTGTACAACATTAAGGGTCAAAAAGTTAAACAGCTCATAAATGAACATAAAGAAAGCGGACATCATACAATAAAATGGAACGGGACAGATGAAAACAACAAGAGTGTAGGTTCCGGAGTATATTTCTATAAAGTCAAAACAGAAAAATCATCGCTGATAAACAAAATGATAATGCTCAAATAAATGTTACAGCAAGTATCTCACGGTACAGGCTGTTCTTTTACAATTTATTACACAATATCATTCAAGATTTCCATTGACGAATGAACTCATGTTATAACTGTATCTCTAGCGAATGAAGTATGGAGCAAAATAATGAAATATCTTTTCGGACCTGTATCATCGAGAAGACTTGGACTGTCTCTCGGAGTTGACCTTGTTCCCTTTAAAGTCTGTACTCTCAGTTGTGTATATTGTGAGTCAGGAGATACAACTAACCTCACGTTAAAACGGGACAACTATATACCAATTGATGAAGTTATTGAGGAGCTGAAAGCATATTTGAGTACAAAACCGGAACTGGATTATGTAACATTTTCCGGGCAGGGCGAACCGACTCTTAATTCCGGTCTGGGGAAAGTTATTCGTTTCATAAAAGATAATTATCCACATTTGAAGCTTGCCCTGATAACCAACGGAACCTTGTTTCATGATGAGAATCTGCGTAGTGAAGTAACAGAGGTTGACTTGATTCTTCCTTCGCTGGATGCAGTTTCCGATAAGTTGTTCAGAGAAATTAACAGACCTGCTGAAGAACTGAGTCCTGAAAACATGATAGAAGGTCTGACAAAGCTTAAGCAGGAAATGAAAGGCACTATGTGGCTGGAAGTTTTCTTCTGTCCCGGTATCAATGATACCCCTGAAGAATTGAAGAAGCTGAAAGAGGCGATCATGGAGATCAGTCCGGATAGTGTTCAGCTTAATACTCTCGACAGACCCGGATCAGTTGACTGGATTAAACCTCTGGATTACAGTAGACTCGAAGAAATTGCCGAGTTCTTTAAACCTCTGAATGTTGAGATTATTTCCAGAAACAAGATGAAGAAAACTCAGAGAGTGTCCGGAGAAGAAATTCGGAATAAGATTATCAAGACAATCTGGCGCCGTCCTGTTACAAAGATTGATCTGCTGGCAGTTTTTGAGATTCATCCGCATGAACTTGATAACGTAATTGATGAACTGGTAAAAGAAAATATTATATATATTGAATCACTGGAAACAGGTGATTTTATAAAGCCTGTGAAGTGAAGAAAGAAGACTCCATGACGAAAAGAAAAGAATTCGACCTGAAAAAAATACTCACGATTGCCTATGCCCATCTTGTCCACGATACATATTCTGCATTTCTGGCTCCTTTACTGCCATTAATGATTGATAAAATTGGAATAACAATTTTTCTGGCAGGGCTGCTTGATGTTGTGCGACGAATTCCCTCACTGTCTAATCCATTTGTCGGTATTCTGGCTGATAGATTCAATCCCAAATGGTTTATTGTGGCTGCTCCGACTGTTACGGCAGTTGCCATGTGTCTGGCAGGGTTAGGGGACAACTATGCTATGCTTGTATTTCTTATATTTGTTTCGGGAATATCATCGGCAGTTTTTCATGTGCCTTCTCCCGGAATGATGAAGAAGGTTTCGTATGGCAGAATTGGCTTTGGAATGAGTTTCTACATGGTTGGCGGAGAGTTGGCTCGATCATTGGGACCTCTGCTTATTCTGGGTTCTATATCTTTGTGGGGCTTGGAGAATTCCTGGAGATTAATCCCGATAGCTCTGGCTTCCTCCGTATTTATCTACTTCCAACTCAGCAAAGTTGAGGTGAAGAATAAGAAGAAAAAGGTGATTTCTGAAAGCAAAATGGCTGTACTGAAGAAAATGATGCCTGTGTTTGTTATCACTGCGGGAATTATTACATTCAGGGCAGCAATGAAATCGGCTTTAACAATATATTTACCTGTGTATCTGACGAATAAAGACTTTTCTCTCTGGCTGGCAGGCATATCTCTGGCAATACTTCAGTTCTCAGGGGCAGCAGGTACATTTGCTGCGGGGTATCTTTCAGACAGGTTTGGCAGACGAAAAGTGCTTGTGGCTGTTACGGTTGCCTGTCCAGTTCTGATGTGGCTTTTTATCCATGCCAGTGGTATCTGGGTTATTCCTCTGCTGATTGTCTCCGGCGTGTTCCTGATGGCAAGTTCACCGGTTCTTCTCGCACTTGTGCACGAACGAGACTCGGAACATTCTTCTCTGGTGAATGGTGTTTATATGACGATCAATTTCTTCATCAGTTCTCTGATGGTGATTCTGGTCGGATTGCTGTCAGATAGACTGGGTTTGGATCTGACATACAAAATCTCTGCATTTCTTGCTCTCGGGGCTGTACCTTTTGCGTTTATGACGGGGAAGATGTAGGGGGGTATAGTTGTTTGGTATGTGAGTTTGTATAAATTTCAACAAAATTTTCAATTTTAAAATAAAATAGTTTACAATTATTCGATTATTGCTCAAAAATTGAATGTTTAAATCAGATGTTTTACATATTGTAACCAGGGGGAGTAGTGAAGCAGTTAAGGATTCCAATATTTATTATAATGTTTTTGGCAATAGGGTTATTGCATGGTTACACAAAATACTCAGAATTATTAAGGACTTCAATTACAAAGTACATGCAGGGAAATGAGCTGAGTGATTCTGAAAAAGATGGATTAAAAATACTTGTCAGTAGAATACACAAACAGTCAAATCCAAAATATGATATATTCTCAAAAATGATTAACCAGAAGAAGGCTTCTCAAGTAGAAAGAGACTTGATGATTCAGCTTCTCAAAATTGTTAAGACTTATTCTGATATCGGGAATATATATGAAATAGCCATATATGAAGTAACAACCAAAAAGAATGAAAACTTGTTGTTCTGCTATTTCGTATTCAAAACAAAGGAGCTATCAGCCAGACATGTCTTCATTCTGGGCAATACATGCTTAGTTGTTCCAAGATTTACTTATAGGGCTTATGATTTGATATTTGAAAATGAGCTACACACAGAGGATGGAGTTTTTTTACCAATAAATTTTAAACTTAGAAGCAGTACTGTTTTTAATCTGAATAATCATAGGGGTTATATCTTTTTTGTACCATTAAATAAAGCAAAGTTTGATGATGGAAATTTGTTAGTTTTCGAAAATGAACAGGGAGCGTTCAATGTCAAATTTGAAGAAAGCTCTATTTTGTTGGAGCAATGCTCATGTAAAGAGAAGTTCACTATTTCTGAAAGAAAACTCAAACTTCTTGAGAAGATTTCTGATTACAGCTCCCAAACTGAAGTGAACAATCTTATTCGAATTTCTAATGGGCATTTTCGTTTACAAAAGAATTATTTTACATGGAATAAGAAACTAAAGAAAATAGCTGATAAGTATGCAGAAGAAAAGAAAGAAGCATGGGAAAAGCTTGTTAAGAAGAAAAAATCTGAAAAGCCTGTAGAAGAACAGGAAATCAGGGTAAATGCTTCCTTTAGATTAAGATTATCAAAATTGGATAGAGAACAAACTCGAGGCAACATCAAATTTATTGTGAATAGCAGATTTAAATTTAACGGTACTGCGAATATTGATTCTACTATGTTGATAGTTGAGAAGCAGATCACAAAACTCAAGGCAAAATTTGGTGAAGATGTAGAAAGCATGGATTTTGATGTAACAGAACTTCATCAAGGTATGGATAACCTTTGGACAGTTCACAAAATTAGTCATAATGACAGTATGAAGCTGGTAGTGTTCAAGAACAAAGATATAATGTATGAATTACCGGGTTCGGGAAAAATGAAGATAGAATTAGGTGAATTTCCATATCTCTATAATAATAAAGAGTATTTAGTGATATTAGAAGGTGAAGACAATTTTACAAGAATTCTCCTTGTTGATAAATCTTCAGAAGTTGGTAAGGTACAAAAGTTTGAGATAAACAGGAAACTTCGCAAAATCGATCATGGCACATTCATGGTTGAAGTTAACAGTAATAAGGAATCATACCCATTTGTAATTAGTGATGGGGAGCTTGTATGGGATTTGATTGATACTGCAAGAAAGTGCATTAAAGATGGCAGGATGGAAGAAGCGGCATCATATTTTGGTCGAATAAACAGGGAGAATCCTGAAGTAAAGAATAATATTGATCTACGACTTTCTATACTCTTCTATCAGGAGAGATACAAGGAGCTCAAACAATGGTTGAACCAAAATGGATGCTATGGTGATACTTCTGCTGTAAGTATGTACATAATATCCGATGCAGCAAAGCACGATAAGTATATTCAACCTTATAAATTGATTGAATATACAGATAATGAAGCAAAAAGAAAGAAGAGTGTAAATTTAAGTTACAATAAATGGTTCAGAAACGGAAGATTTCCTGATTTTGTACCAGAGAATCTCAGGTATAAATACTCAGGACAGGGATTAGTTACAATGCATACATACAATGACTATAATTACAACTTCTTTGTCGCAGATGGTAGAATCATTCTTTTTGATGGGGTGACAGATAATTTGATATTTGATAAAAGAATTGATAAAACAGTAAGCTGTGCTTATGCAAAGGAAAATATGGTTGTTCTCTGTTGTCAGGATAGTATTTATGGAAGCGATGAGGTTTACGATTTAGATGTCACCTATGGAATATACTGTATCAATTTAGATGATTACGGAATAGACACACTTTTGAGTGGGTTATCTGGTTTTTATGAAGGTGAGTACGGGGGTAATTATATCTCCGGAATGAAGTTAATAGACAATGATAGTGATGGAGATAACGATTTATTGTTATACATAGGAGAGTGGGGAGAAGACTTGCATAATCGAAATTATGCTGAATTCTACGAGAATATTGAAAATAAATTTGTGAAAAGCACAAACTGGGATTCTCTATTCAACTACAGGAATAGGAACAAACTGGATGTAAATAATAACACAAATCCTGAATATTTCGAGAGTATTAATTTGTGCGATTTTTGCAAGGTTTACATGGAGCTTGTTAGAGTATATGAAAGGAAGAGCGATGGAATTGACACACTTTATGCACTTTTAGGGAATCTAAAATTTCATTCAATACACGATTATGACAATGATGGAATTGATGATGTTCTGCTTGAAAGTAGTTATATGTATGATGAAGAAATACAGTCAAACGGTGTGAAATACTATCTGTTGAAGAAATCAGATGAGGATCCTGAAGCGTACACAAAGCGTATGATAGATTACTACTTCAAGGAAACAATGAGTAAAGAATATCTTGAGGAGCTGGAAAAAACTCAAAAGCGTATGACGCATTGATTTATTCTGAGTTAAAGCTATCGTCCGTTTGTCTCTAATGCAAAAAACAACCCGGGCATTCCGAACATAATCTGGAACAACCCGGGTAAAATAATTCTATTGCATGAAGAATTCCAGATTTTTAAACAAACTGAAATCTTCCTTTTTAAGATCAAGAACAGAGAAGAATAAAACAGACAGTACCTTACTCAGCTTAGAATCCGGTTCAATCTCATGGTAAGATCTTCCGGCATTAAGGCTGATCATATCTTTCATGACATACGGATATGCTTCATCGTTTACGCTGTAGTAAAAGGCTTTTGTTTCACTGTTGGTATGACTGATCTTAATCAGATCATTAGTATCGAATCTTGTGGAGTAATTAAACGAGTCTACTTTGGTTGTACCTGTTGAGAATTCGAAGTCACCATTGTTGTTTGATAAATCCAGAGAACCTAATACGAAGCGGTTATGTCCTCTGTTATATCGCGATGCTACGAAACGGCATAGCTGTATAATTACAGGCATTTCAGGCAGTGTCAGATAAAACGTCTCCATACTCATCTTCCTGTAATCAGAATCGTCCTTAAAGTTCGTTGTGACCTTTATCCCTTCCCATTTGATACCACGGGAATCCTTTAACTCACATAGTTCTGCAGAATTGTTTTGCTCCAGTAAATGGGAAATCCTGAATCCTGCAGGCATGGCAACAAAACCTCCGCTCCAGGGGTTGTCCCAGCCTTTTGGTCCAAGCTTGGGATAGGATGAATCAATCCATTCTTTACCATTATGTTTACAGGAGTGAATAACAGGAGCAAAGTCGGAATCAACTTTAAACTCAAGACAGCCGTTGTTCACAGTTAACTTATTCCCTTCGGCTTTCTTGGCAATCTCTTTATTCAAGTATGGAAGCATTAGATAGGAGTTAGTATAGGTTGTATCAGATTTCTTGAATTCTGTTGTCAGCAGACCGGGTTTATTCAGCTCAGGAATGAAGTCGCAGGTGTTTACCTTTTCATCAAGCTCAATCTCACAAATCTGTCGGTTATCTAATTTTATCACGGCTTTACCCGGAGATAATACCGGAACTGTCAGTCCGAACTCTATTGTGTTACCTGATATAACAGGGTGTTTCATTTCCGGAAGGAAATCCTGAAGACATATCTCTTGCAGTTTAAATCTTTCACCGCTGATGAAGTTAGAAAATTCTTTGTAGTTATAGAATATGTTGAAGTAATAACGGAAAGATGATAGATTAACTGATTCTCCGGGCTTCAGTTCATCAACTGTCTGATGCATAGTGACATACCAGTCGGCAAACTCTATGGATTTATCTGGATCCCATGCTATACCGGTGGAACCTTTTTCTTTTTTGCAGAACAGCCAGTTAGATGATATCCTGTTGTTTTCCAAGTTCTCTAACTGAATACATTCTTCATCATTGGAAATCAAAACTTTGCCATCTACAGGAATAGCTGAGAACTTCTTTGTGATGAACTCATCTTTTATATGCAGGTTTTTATATGAAGAACTGCCTTTATTTATCACTGTCCAGGATTGCTCTGCCCAGCAGGATACATATACTCTCAGTCGTCGTATCAATGATACATTCTCGTAAGCATTGGACTGATATACAATCTTCCATTCTGTACATCCGGGTATCTCCTTTATTTCTACGGACTCCGGCAGGATGTTCTGGAACTCATCCGAATAGGGCAGACCTAAAGCCGGTTGGTTCATTCTGATGTATTGATTGGCTATACTGCTTTGAACTTCAAAAATGTTCTTCCTGTTTTCAATCGACAGATAGCTGCGCAACTGTCCTGTTAAAGCAAAATGCGTATAACGATTAGTACCTGATGAACAATCTGTTAAGGTCTTAATGCTCAGTTCCAGTATCCCCTCAAAACTGGTTTCTTTACCATCTGTATAAACAGCTTTTACCGGAAAATACAAGACTTCGTATCCACCCTTAACTACCTCATAATTGCATTTTGCAATATAATAGCTTTCAGCAGGAATATTAATACTCATTTCATCATCACTGAATCTGATAAACTTAGTGTCAGGTAAGGTGAAAGTGCAGTTCATTTCCTGCTTGCCGGGATTATATACGCTTATGTAACCACTGCATTTATCATCGTAATGATGAACTGATTTAGCCCCTTCGAAGCTGAAAGTTGCAGCAAACTTTCTTTTAATTCCCATTGATAATACAACCGATTTTCCGTTAATCTTTATATTGAACTCAAGTTTTTTAAATACATCAAAACCCATATCTTCATTCTCTGTCTGATTTACATAGAATTCACCGGACAGGCTGACTTTATCTTCAACTCCGGTTTTCTCAGAGAAGCTGCACTTGAGGCTATCAGATGGAATACTCTCAATCTCAATGTCGACAGGTCTGGCTGATGAATTTGTTATATCAATCGAAAAAGTATTAGTTGATCCTATTACACAAACAGGATTGTTTATATTTAACCGAACCATGTAATCATTAGTTTTAATAGCATGGATGCTGCGTCCGAATTTGTTGATTTCCAGTTCGAGAAATTTTTCGTCTTTATCCCATCTATACACAAAGTATTTCATATCACCGTTTTTCAGTTCATCAGGTTCAACTTTTATTTCTCTGGAATTATCTGTGTACCAGTCAACTTCTGCAAAGAAATCCTCAAACAATTCTGTTTTAAGTAACCCGGGGATAAGGTTGAATAAATGTGTGCCTCGCGAGGATTTCTCCCACATGAAACCGCATTTTTTGTATAATGGCACTGCGGCAATATTTCCGGGCCAGGTATGCAGGTCTATTCTGGAAGAACCCAGCACTCTAGCTTCTTCAATAGCCTTTAAAAGCAGCTTTTTCCCGATTTTTCTGCCTTTATATTCTGTTCTTACATTTATAAGTCCAACATATATTGCTTCTTCTGCCGCATACTTGGATATTCTGCAATAACCTGCTACTTCGTCATCTATAATTGCCAGCCACAGCTTAAGACTGGAAGAAGATTTTTCTTCTCTGACAACTGCTTCAGCTGAGTCAAACATTATTTGTCCGTTCCACCCTTCTTTACTGTTAATCCACATATCTGCCACTTTATCTGCTAAAGAATCATTGTATTCAATCAATTTAAAATCCATTCAATACCTCCATTTTCTCATTGTATCTGCATAATCTTATAGATAGATTTACTGACTCACATGCATTTCTACCTATGGAACATATAGTTAGTAGTCTCAATTGCAAATTTCCTGAATGGTTCTCAGAATTGAATATTAGTCAATGTTTTTGTAAAAAAAGCTTGAGAGAAGGGGAAAGGGCAACAATATCAAATAGCTATTTAATCAGCATCCATTCACTGAACTGCTCATCTGCAATGATGTAATTACCGAATTTTTCCAACAGTATGTTTTCATGTGAACCGTCAATTGTGTAACCGTCCGGATTGAACATATTAGATGGAAGCACCAGAATTTCATTCTCGTTAACTTCAATCTGCTCCAGAAGATCAATGCTGCTGATTAGTCCTGCTACAGTAACCATTTCTCCGAGATACATGTTCCTGATAAAACTGCACTTCCATTCTGTATCAGCATTCTTTACCAGATCAGTTAAAGTTTTGAAGAAAAGCCTGCCGGTAACGAAGTGAGGGATTTTACCTGTTTTTTCTATGAAACCTCTGAAATCAGGCAAATTCTCCTTCCAGTTTTCGGTGAATAGTCTTATCATGCCTATACCGTTTTCCAACTGACTATAATCCTGATAAAAATCTGCATCGGGAATTGAGTGCTCCGCAAGCAGATATATCTCATCCGAAGCCCAGATATAATCAATACCTCTTGTCTCTCTGATTCGATAGACTGTATCAAGAATCTCTTTAGCCACGACTTTATCTACATTGCTCAATTGAGTGAGATTATCTCTGAACTTAGTCAGTCCTACAGGTACAATTCCTATAGATAGTACGGATTCAAAATTTGCCAGAGTATTAATGGTGGACTCGAGCTCTTTACCATCATTCCAGCCCGGAATGACAACTATCTGAGTGTGCATATCTATCATATTGCGGTCGAGATACTCAAGCGTATCCAGAATATCAAAATCTTTGCTATATCTGATCATTTTTTTGTGCAGTTCGGGATTTGTTGTGTGGACCGAGACATATAGTGGGGTCAGATTCTGATCAATGATTTTATCAAGATCTCTGTCTGTAAGATTTGTAAGAGTAATGAAGTTACCGAAAACAAAAGAAAAAAGATGGTCGTCGTCTTTTATATGAAGGCTGTCACGAATTCCCGGAGGCATCTGATCTATAAAACAGAATATGCAATTATTTACACATGTCCTGCATCTGTGGTCTTCAAGTTCAATGCCGAGACTGTCTTCCCAATCGCGCTCAATCGAAACTTCAGTATTGTCAGTTCCTCTTCTGATATTGAATACCAGTTCGTTAGTGCTTGTGTAATACTGAAAATCTATAAAATTCTCTATTGCAGAGCCATTTATCTCAACAATTAAATCACCTTTTCTGATATCGTTTACAAATGCAATACTGTTCGGTGAAACAGATTTTATTCTGACGCCCATACTTTTCCTTTAATCATCACTTATCAAGGCTGACAAGACCTCAAATGTTTTGAATTCTTTAAAAATAATGTTTATTGTAGCAGTAAGCGGGACTGCCAGAAACATTCCTACAGGTCCCCAGACCCACGCCCAGAAAATCAGGGCTGAGAGAATAAGTACTGGGGATACATTGAGTTCTGACCCAAAGTACTTAGGCTCAATAATAACACCAAAAATCATCTGAATGAGGATCATTGCTCCGATAATTGCAAAAAGCTGCCAGCCGAATCCATATTGAAACAAACAGACAGTTATGGGGAACAATGAGGCAATGATAGAACCAAAGTTCGGTATATAGTTGAGGACGAACAGTAGAAGTCCGGACACAATTACAAAGTCAATGCCAAAAATGTAGACGAAAAACATACCTGTCAACGCTGTTGACAGACTGATAATTGTTTTACCAAAAAGGTATTTTATGATCTGGGATTTAACTTTTCTGATTATGTGACTGGAGTGCTCAACTTCTTCCAAAGTAAGGATTTTTTCCATTCTAACTCCGAGTCTGTTCTTTCCTGCCATTATGAACATGAATAACACAATAGTAAGTATGAGTTTAACAACAAAATCAACAAATGTACCCATTGTTTTTGTAATGTATCTGGTTACCGGCACTTTGTCGAATACTTCCTGCCAGTCTACTTCATCCTCTATGTATTTCTTAACACTTTCCAATGGGAGCTCAAATCTTGCTGACAAGTCGTTTATTGTATTCACAATTTTCATTTCGTATTCGGAAAAATCGTTTCTGAAGGAAGCCAGACCGGTGTAGACCAGAGTTCCGACTGCTGTCAGGGATACAAAAATCACTAAAATGAGAATCATGGCAGTAAGTATTCTAGGAAATCTTTTTTTCAGGAGATAATTCTCAAAAGGAGTAAAAAGGAATGCTAGTATGATAGCAAAAGTCAGTGGAATGAATATAGCCTGCAGCTTTTGCAGTATGGTTACGAGGATCGCCATAGAAATAATTCCCAAAGTAATGTTAATCCATTTCAAGTTATTCATAAATATTTATCCGCCATTCATTTTAAGGTGTTAAGTTACTCTAAATACGTATAATAAGGCACAATATTATTTAAATTTCATCTACAAGAACAACATTTTTTTAATTTTATTGTTGTCAATTTTTTAATAATTACTGTTTTTTTGACTAAATTTTCGGTTTGAAAATTGCTTAGTAATATCATAACTAAAATAAACCGATTTTGCAACGTTAAATATAATAATAAAAGGTTTGATTATCACAAAGATTAACTTAAGTTTTGAGAGAGACTTTAAAAGAACAAATATAAATTAACTACGGAGGAATCACTATGCGAATTGCTGTAATTATGGCAACTTTATTAATCGTGAGTTCTTGTCTTTTCGGTCTGGTTTCAGACTGGCAGGACAATGGAATTCAAATAAGGCAGAATGGATATATCGAATGGTTCAGATCTGCTACACGTTTATCTGACGGCTCTACAGTGTATACATGGTCAGACACCAGAAACGGTGACAGAGATGTTTATGCTCAAAGAGTTGGACTTGATGGGACAAATATGTGGAATAACGGGGAATCCGTTCTCGTCTGCGGAGAATATGGAAGACAGGAAGACCCTGTTGTAATGGCAACATCGGAAGATAATCTGATTTTTGCCTGGATTGATTTCAGAGATAGTGATAAAGGTGATATCAGAACTCAAATGCTTGATATCGACGGTAATCTTCAATGGCACGATAATAATGATGGCGGAGTAGTTCTGGTTGAAGATAATTTTATCCAGATTTCTCTTAATATCGTTTCTGATGATAATGGTGGTGTCTTCCTTATATGGAATGACCAGAGAAACAGTGGAACAGATATTTATGGCGCTCACATCGATAATACAGGTGCTAACCTCTGGACAGCTAACGGAATGCCTGTAGCTGGCGGTGCTGGTGTACAGACTTCACACACTTTTAGAAAAGACGGACAAGGTGGAGCTGTTGTAATTTATCGTCAGGTTACAAGCGACAGTGACCTTTATGCAAGAAGATTCGATGCTAATGGTAATATGCTCTGGGGCGGTACAGACGGATACATCGTACTTTGCGATGCAACAATGTCTGACGGAAGTGCAGCTATTCAGGAATCAGCCAAGTTAATAACACTTGGTAATGATACTTACGGTGTTGCATGGAGAGACAGAAGAAATGAAAACAGTGGTGATATTTATGTTCAAATTCTTGATCTTCAGGGAAACAAAGTTCTGTCCACTTATCCTCAGGGAATGCCTCTTTACGTAGGTCCTGCAATTCAGGAAAATCCACGTGTTGCAACAGATGGTAACGGTACAATGTATGTTGCATGGGAAGATAGAAGATTAACTATGGATACAACCAGTGAAAGAGATATTTATGTTCAGTCTGTTGCTTCTGACGGAACAATTAACTGGAATGCTGATGGAGTTGTGGTAAGTAGTGCAAACGGACACCAGGAACAACCAAGACTTGCACCTGGTGCAAGTGGTGATGTATACGTTATCTGGGATGATTACAGAAACGGTTCAGCAGACTCTGATGTATTCCTGCAAAGAATCGATTCAACAGGAAATCCAGTATTTGCAGCTGACGGTATTGCTTTAAGCTCATTCCCGGGAAGACAGGGAGATGGTCTTCTGAGAACATCTACAAATGGTAATGTTTCAGCTGTATGGCTTGATGCAAGAAATGGGTCAAACGGTCTTTATTCAATGATTATTGATACAAACGGATCACCTGCAGCAGGATTCAATGCTGATGGTAATCTTGTAGACTGGCAAATAGACGGAAACGTTTCAGAACTCCAATTGACAAACTTATCTGACGGAAAAGTTGCTTTCACATGGGTAGATCCAAGACATATCACGGGTAACAGATTATACGTGCAATACCTTGATCCTGCGACAGGAACAAAAATATTCATGGATGATCAGCCTGGTGACGGTGCTTTTGAACAAGGTAAACCATTTACATCAGATATGGGTGTGAATCAAAAATACGCTGATTATGCTGCAGATACTAACGGTGGTATCGCTACTGTATTTGAATGTACAGGAGAAGGTCTTGCTTATCCTAAAATTTATGCTCAGGCAATAGACTCAAACGGTGATCCACTCTGGGGAGCAGATCCAGTTGAAATCAGTAATAGAAACTACGACCAGTACAGTCCTAAAATAATTACCCTTGATGATGGCTCAACTATTGTTGGATGGTCAAATATGGTAAGACAAGGTTTTTCAACTTTGATATACAAAGTTTTTGCTCAAAAAATTACTAACGGTACAACATACGATGCAGAAGGTGTTCTGGTTGCAGAAATAGATGAAGATGGAACTTTGTACGATGCAATTCTCAGTGATGTTGTTGGTGAATACTTCCTGTTCAAAACAGATGATGATGTTTTCGTACAGAGAATGGATTATTCCTCAATGTCTCCTGTATGGGCTGAACCTTTAAAAGTATCATGGGACAGCACAATTGATGATGATGACATGATTATTCAGAGAAAAATCAAAGCTATCGAACATGACCTTGGATTGATCGTATACTGGGAAGACTCAAGAAACGATAATGGTGATAAAGATATTTATGCAAACCTGATAACTGAAGACGGTACAACAGTAAACCTGAACTGGAATGGTGTTGATGGAACACCATTAGTTGAGTTCGTTAACGACCAGTATTCTGCAACAATGTTAACAAACGGAAATGATATTTATCTTGGTTGGGTTGACTTCAGAAATGGAGCTGACAATGATATAGCTATGCAGAAATTCAGCATGACTGAAACAGCTGTCACTCCTGAATGGACAAGTGATATAATGTTTGCTCAAGCAGACTCTTCTCAATCAGAACTCTCAATGATTCAGTTTGAAGAAAAAGTTATAGCTTGCTGGGCTGACTATCAAAGTTCATATGGTGATATCAAGATAAATGCAATCAAAGATATGGGAACTAATGGACTTGTTTACAGAGAAGAACTTGTTCTCTGTGATGCTTACCGTGATCAAAAAGAGCCTAAAATTGTAAGAGTAATGGAAAATACAAGAAGTGAAGCCCATGCACTTATCGGATGGCTTGATGCCAGAGCAAGCGGGAAAGATGATGCAATCAATATCTTTGCTCAGAGAGTACACTTTGATGGTGTTCCAACTAACGAAGATGTAAACAGTGCAGACTTTGTACTGGGACAAAACTATCCAAATCCATTCAACCCTGAAACTCATATTGATTTCTCAATCAAGAGAACAAGTGATGTTGAACTCAGCATTTACAATATAAAGGGTCAGAAAGTTAAAACTCTTGTTAAAGGACAGCTTGAAGCAGATAACTACAGTATTACCTGGAAAGGTGTTGATAATAATGATAATCCTGTTGCATCAGGAATGTATTTCTACAAACTCAACACAAGCGAGAAAACTGAAGTTAAGAAAATGCTGTTACTTAAATAGTAAGATAAACTATGCGGAGGGAGATTATTCTCCCTCTTTTGTTAAAGGGATATACAAGAGGCTAAAATGAAAACTTATTTATTAATTATATTAATCGGACTTTGCAGTCTGCTGAGTGCTCAGGCAGTACTTCCGCAATATTATCATACTTATGATGAGATATTGCAGGAAATGGCTGATTCTGTAGCTGTTCATAGTGATATTGCAAAGCTTGACACATTAGGATATACAGAAGATAATCCGTGGTCAGATCCTATTCCAATAGTAGCGATGAAGATTTCTGACAACGTGAATACAAATGAAAATAATAGAGAACCCGGACTGCTCTTTATAGGTCAAGTTCATGCTGAAGAGCTTACAGGTGTTGAAGAAACTATTGAATTATTCAAAGAAATCTTTGCTAACAGAGGAATTGCACCTTACAGGCAATGGATCGAGAATCTGGAAATATGGTTTATTCCAACAATCAATCCTGCCGGACATAATGTTGTTGTACGAGACGGTCTTGACGTGACTTATCGAAAGAATATGAGAGACAGTAACGGTGACGGAACTTTCTCCTATGTTGTTCAGGAAGGAAGTGATGAAGACGGTGTAGACCTCAACAGAAACTATGACTTTGGCTGGATACATGGTGAAAGACTCCTCGAAAGTACTGCTTTTGAAAGATATGATTACTATCGTGGGTCTGCTCCAATGTCAGAAAGTGAATTACAGGCACTTAAAGCTTTCTGTGATGAACAATGCATAGTTTATTCAATAAACTGGCACTCTTCCAGAACAGGTAACTTTTCAAAAAAAGTTTTCTTCCCATGGGCATTTAACGGTCTTCCGGATAGAAAAAGTCCTGATCATGATCTCAGCTCTAACATAGGTATTAATGTTGCTCATAAGATAGCTGACCTTACAGGAGAATGGCCAACTTATCAACCGTCAGCTTCTGAAGGCAGAGTTGGAAAATCGACTCAATGGTTTTATGCTGAATACGGAACAATCCAGTTAACTATAGAAACTGCTTTAATTCAACCGGACTCCACAGAGTTGTATACTGATGTGGCGAACTGCCTTGTTGGAAACCGTTGGTTGATAAACAAAGCACTTAATTTTACTCCGGCTACGGAAACAGAAGAAATGTCTCACGAAATGTTAAAAGTAATTGTTACAGACAGTGAAACAGATGAACCCCTGGTAGCAGAAGTAAAAATACTTGAAAAGCATTCACCATATTTCACTCCAAGGAAAACCAGATTACCACATGGTATTCACTGGCGCCCTATTGCATCAGGAACTTATACAATAGAAGTAAGTAAAAAGGGATATGAGACTCAACAAGTTTCTGCTACAGTTAACTCAAACTACAAAACAGTGAGAGTAGCTCTTGAAAAAGCAAAACCAGCTGTTGTGGCAGGCACCCTTGAGTCATCAGGAACTCCGATAGATGGTGAAATCATTATCAATGGTATTTACAATGATACTATAGCTGTTACTAACGGAACTTTCAGCTTTGATTCATACGAAGGTATTTATGATATGGTTGTCAGAGCAGATGGACATTTCCCATATATTGGAACCTTAAACATCAGAGATTGGGATTCAACTTCAGTTTCTATTACTAAAAACATGGAAATTGACCTTGATACTGAAAATATTATATTCAGTGATCTGTTTGATACTGATCTCAATCAGTGGACTGCAAATGGCCCTTGGCAGCTAGTAGATAATGCTGTTGATGGAATGGCTGTAACTGACAGTCATGATGATGCAGATGGATTCTACGCACCTAATTGTGATGTAGACCTTACAACTGTTTCAGCAGTTGATCTTTCTGCTGCAAACAACATCTTATGTTTCAGTTCACATGTATACACAGAACCTGATTTTGATTTCTGCACAGTTGAACTGTCTTCTGACGGTGCAAACTGGGAAGAAATCTACAGTATTTCCGGTAAACATGACACATGGAATGATATTTACGTACCAATTCCTGATACCTATAATGGTAACTACTTCATGAGATTCAGATTAACTGATCAATCTGATACAGGCGAGATAGCTAACAGAGAACATCGTCTCTGTGATCCGGGCTGGACAATTGATAATCTGAAAATAGTAAGTGGTAATGCTGCCGTTCTTAAGATAGACGATGATTATGTACCTGCTTATGTAAATACATTGAATCAGAACTATCCTAACCCATTTAATCCTGAAACAACATTTGCTTTCAGTATTAAGGAAAAGAACGTTGAAAACGCTTCAATCGGCATTTATAATATAAAAGGTGAGAAAATAGAGACATTGGAACTTGATAACTCCGAGATTCAAAATGGTAAGAAGGTCTGGAATGCAGACAAACACGCCAGTGGAGTTTATCTTTACCGCCTGATGGTTAACGGTAAAAACGTTGAAACCAGAAAGGCTATACTTTTGAAATAAAGTTGGAGGCTTTATGAGAAAATTTACTTTAATATTAATGATACTTCTAACGTTTACTCTGTTTGCTGAAACTCAGTTTGATATAACAGAGTCGTCAGATGGTATTCGTGTAACTATTGATAACACAAAAGCAGATATTAATGCAATGCTTGAAAATGATTGTACTGAGTACAAAACATTTGCGATTCCGGCAAAAGCTGTTGTTCCTTCAATCAAATCTGTGTCATACGAAGTTTATAACACAGATGGTGAGATTATTGACGAACGCACAGACAGTTCAAAAGGTTTCGTAACAGTTTCAAATTACTTCATAATGCGAGAAATGAGAGGTGCTGATGTTGATTTTGCAATGTCACAAAAGAATGCTGACGGTAACACAATTGTTGTAAAAGCTATGGATGTAGACTTACAGTTTGAAGGTACTATTGAAATGCCCGAGACAATGTCCTCTGCATTCAGACCTCTTTATGCTCATTTAGCAGATAACTTCAGAACTTCATATCTGTATGATATTCCTAATCAAAAAAGAAAACTCCTCATTATTGGTCATGACGATCCATATTTTAACGATTCAATTGAACCTTTCGTAATGTGGAAGAAAGCACTTGGTTTCGATGTAACAGTTGGTAGAGTAGGTATTGAACTTCCAAGTAATTCAACTGCAAGTATCAAAAACTATGTTGCTTCTGTATACAATAATTCTGAAGTAAAACCTGATTTCCTTCTTCTTGTTGGAGATGTAGTTGGCTCTTTTGCACTGGAAACAAACCAGTATACATCTGAGCAGGATGCTTCAGATATTGAATTTACTCAAATAACCGGTAATGATTTAATGCCTGAGATGATTGTGGGTAGATTTTCATGTCAATATGCTTCAGAACTTGATATTCTTGTTTTCAAAACATTAAGATATGAACAAAATATGATATACGCTGCCCAAAACGGTAACGGCTGTTATGAAAATTCAGTTGTTGTAGCCGGAAACTATGCATCCGGTGCACCTGTAATGCCTGTTACTCCAGTATTAACATCTAAATGGGTGCAGGAAGAACTTCTGGACTTCGGATACACCACCGTTGATACTTTCTTTTATTATCACGGAGTTTCCGATCCAGGAACAACACCTATTGTAAACTCTATCAATAATGGTGCTCAGTTTATCAGTTATAGAGGTTGGGGCGATGCAACAGGATGGCACCACCCTTCATTTAAAATTTACCAGTTAGACCTTAATGCTGCAAGTTATGTTGGTAGATCACAAGGTATGCCGATTGTAAGTTCAATCGTTTGTAATACAGGTGACTTTCAGTATACAGGTAATAGCAACAGATGTTTCGGCGAAGACTGGATGCTTCAGGCTGAAGGTTTAAACAATGCCTTTGGTGCTGTAGGATTCTTCGGACCTTCTGACCTTCATACAAGTACAGAGCTTAATAACTCTATTTGTGCAGGTTTCTATACCAGCGTACTTGAAGAAGGATCATATGACCTTGGTACTTCATTCATGAGAGGTAAAACCGAGCTTCATAGAGGTTTCCCTAACGAAAGACACCCGGGTGGAAAAGTAGAATTCTACTTCCACGTATATAACTTACTATCAGATCCAACTCTCAGAATGTGGAAACTTATTCCAAATACATTCGGAGATCTGGTTACTGCTACAAGCTTTAACGAAGGTACTGACTATGTACAACTTGATGTTGGTGATATTGAAGGTGCAATTGCAACTGCTACTACAGATTATGTAGATTTTACATATGCTGAAGTTAATAATGGTGTAATTCTTCTTCCTATGGATACAACAAGCGGATCATCAATCTTTATTACAGTTAATGCACCAGGATATGAACCATATCAAACTGAAGTAAGTATTAATTCCGGTGAAAAAGTTGGTATTACAGAGTCTGTATTCACAAACTTCATTGCTGGTGAAACAGCAAACTTAAGTCTTACTGTTGGTAACTTTGGAAGTTCAGATATTAACGGATTAACAGCCACTCTTTCATCAGATTCTCCATATTTCCTTGGGTCAGAAAGAACAACTTTCACATTTGGAGATATCACAGTTGGATCAGAAGCTACTGCAAATTGTAACTTTGATATTGCTGCTTCATGCCCTAACTTTGAATCAGTTATTTTCACTGTTGATTTCTCAAATGGAAATCAGTCAAAACTTGAAGGTTATGTTACAGGGCTTTACCTGGAAATGCCGAAAGTTATGGTGGATACTGACGATGGTATACTAGATGCAGGTGAAACAGCAGATGTTATGTTTGATGTACATAATATCAGTACATTTGACATTACAGGAGTTCAAGCTGAAGTAATGACATCCTCAACAGCTCTTACAGTTAATTCTGCTAATATCACAGTAGGTGATATACTTAACGATTCAACAGGAACTGCAACTGTAAACGTTACAGCTAATACTGCAGCGTTTAATGGACGTAGAGCAAGATTAGTTCTTGATTTTACTGACAGCGTTGGAAGAACATTCAGAAAATATGGTTATGTGAGAATCGGTGAAGTTTCTACATCAAGTCCTACCGGACCAGATGGATATGGTTATTATGCTTATGACAATACTGACACTGATTATGCTCAAGCTCCTGTTTATGACTGGGTTGAAATTGATCCTGACAGTTCATCATTTACAAATGTTCAAGTAGTTTCACTGACAGATGATGATTCTGAGATCGTTGATCTTCCGATAGACTTCATGTTCTATGGCGAAACATATAACTCAATGACAGTTTGTTCAAACGGTTGGATTTCATTCAGAGAAACATGGATGTCAAACTTCCGTAACTGGGAATTACCAGCTTATCTCGGACCTGGTGCAATGGTAGCTCCTTATTGGGATGACCTTGGTGGACGTCCTATCGATGCTATTGAAGAAGAAAATCTGGAAATTTTCGTATATCATGATGATGTTAATAATAGAGTAATAATCCAATGGGATACAGCATGGAACTTCGATAATAGAGAATCACAGGAAAAATTCGAAATTATTCTTGAACCAAGAATGGAAAACGGAACTCCTGTTGACGGCGATATCACATTCCAATACAAAAATATAGATAATCCGGATGTACTTGGTAACTATTGTACAATTGGTATTGAAAACATGGACCATTCTGAAGCTCTTCAATATCATTATGCAGGTTTTGATGATGTGACTGCTGCTCCTCTTCAAGCCGGACTGGCAATCAAATTCTCAACAATTAATCCTGATGGTATTGTTGGAACACATGAAGATGATGTTCCTGAACATGTAACAATGCTCGGACAAAACTATCCTAACCCATTTAACCCAACTACAAAGATTTCATTCTCAATAAAGAATAACTCACGTGTTGAACTTGCTGTCTATAATATTAATGGACAGAAAGTGAAAACTCTCAAGAAAGAGATAATGAGTGCAGGAAATCATTCTGTTGTCTGGAATGGTAAAGATAGCAATAATAAAGATGTTTCTTCAGGTATTTACTTCTATAAACTCAATACCGGTGAGGAAACTCAAGTAAGAAAAATGGTACTTCTTAAATAAAGATTACCTTACTATATTAAAAGACCTGCAGAATTTGTTTGCAGGTCTTTTTCATGTATAGAGCATCTATGTCATTTCAGATGTATTCTTACGGAGACATCTAAGTTATTTCGGGATGTATACAGCTATTTCGCCTGTTAAGGGTTTTCTTTTAAAGATTCGAACTTGTAATACTGCTGATTGAGCAAAACTCTCATAGAGACGGGAAGGTAGGATAGATATGGAATAGTATAGATATAGCTGCTGCCTGCCGGATTTCTTTGGATGAAAAAGGTCTACTGAGAATTCAGCAGACCTTTTTATTGTTGAATAATGTTTATTTCATTAAAACCAGTTTTGTTGTTGTAGTACCGGTTTGAGTCTTAAGAACTGCGAAGTATACGCCTGTTGAGAAGTTATCAGCTTTCCATGTAACATTATGTGAGCCTTTAGCAAATCCCTTATTTACAAGAGTTTCTACTTTTTGACCTTTAACGTTATAGACGGAGATTTCAACATCTGAATCTTTTTCCAGACTAAAGCTGAGTGTTGTTTCCGGGTTGAAAGGATTTGGATAGTTTGTAAGAGACAGAACTGATTGTGCTGCATTAACATCATCAATAGCGTTATCTCCATAACCAAATACAATTTTACCTTCATTTTCCCATTCTCTGGTTATTATGCTTTGAACCTGACTGAGGAACTCTACAGGCTTGTTTTCTGTATTGAAGCTGATTGTACCTCTTTGGGTTTCAATCCAGGAATCACTTGACCAGAAGAATTCACTCCAGGCAGAAGGCATGCTTCTACTGAACTGGTATGTAGTTTTCTCAACATTTTGCCATGTGTCTGTCTGCCATTCCTGCTCAATTTCTTCAACAAGATTGTCACCACTGTATGTATAAGTACTGTTGTATATGTCTACCCAGTTAATCTGATCAAACTCCTGCTCGTTGATCGCAGAAACATGACCGTTAGTATATGTAAGCAGATATTTGCTGTCATCAGCCCAATCAGTTTGATCATCATCATAATACTGGCTGAGACTCTCAGTCAACTCGGAACCAGTATAAGTATATGACAACCTGTCAGAATTCTCCCAGGAACCATCAAATGGATCAGGAAGCAGCATTATGGCTTCGGTAAGTTCACCTGAGTTTCCGTATGTATAGGTTTCTCTACCTGTGGCGATTGGCGTATCTCCCATATCGTAGGACATATCGATTTGAGTAATATTTCCACCGTTCCAGGTTACATCATAGATAACAGACATTCTGTCTCTGCCGAACATCATATCAATTATCATTCTTGATACCTGATTACCGGAATATTCAAGAATTACAGAACCTGTTTCGTTCCATGTACCATCTGCCCATATGTACATTCGAATGGATGTGTTACCATACATTCCATAGAGTTTTGTAAGAGTGAGCAGGTCAGGATAAACCTCATTCAGGATCGGATCATAATAATCTCTTGTGTGTTCATTAGAAATTTTTGATAGAAGTTTAATCTGCTTGTTTACAAATGCTTTATGCAGATCAAAAGCTTGAGCACTGAGTAAAGCAATACTCATAATAAGTAAAACTAATATAGTTCTTTTCATTGGTTGCCTCCAGACATAATATTTAGTTTTCGAAAATATCGATTCAAGAAACTACATTATTTCAGAAGAACAAGTTTTTGTCTACTAATTCCAAATTTTGTCTTCAGAATTGCAAAATAAATACCTGATGCCTGCTTGTTGGCATTCCATGTAATCTTATGTGTTCCTCTCGAATAGAGTTTATTTTCAATAGTAGACACTTTCTGTCCTTTTACATTGTAAACAGACAATTCTACATTTGATTCTGTTGGTATAGAAAATTCGAGAGCTGTTTGAGGATTGAAAGGATTTGGGTAACATTTAAGATTCGTTACAGGTATAGGTGAATTATTATCTGAGATTCCAACACCATATCCGTAGGTTAGCCTACCAGAGTCAACCCATTCTCTCGCTGAATCATCTATTAGCTCCTGTGAGAGGAAAACAGATGGCTTGTCATCATTATTGTACGTAATCGTTCCTCTGGAGTCATTATACCAGTCTGTCATATCCCATGAAAAATCATCCCAGGACATGGGCTTATTGCCGTTATAAATATATTCAGTTTTATCTTCATTCATCCAGGTTCCGCTTTCCCAATACTGATCAATTTCTACAGTCATATTATCACCATCATATGTGAATAGTTCATTCTCATCATTTTGCCAGGCGGATCCATCATACCAATATAGAGTCATTGTGGAAACGTGTCCACCTGCCCAGGTAAGAACGTACTTTTCAGAGTCTTCAGGACGATCCCAGCCGTATTCCTGAATCAGTACTTCTGTCAGCTCTGAACCATTATATGTGTATGTCCATAGTTGAGAGTCTACCCAGCCACCATTGATCATATCCGGAACCTGAACGCTGCATGTGGAAATCCCTTCAGTTACCCAAGTGTAGCTTTCTCGTCCCATAACCATCGGCGTACCAGCCATATCCATTGACATTTCAATATAGGAGATCTGACCACCTGCCCAGACAACATCATAAACAACGGATATCTGCTGTGTTCCATAATTGTATGACATGGAAACTCTTGTTACGCTGTCTCCACTGTATTCAATGAAAGTGTTGGCTATTGTTGCCCATGTTCCGGTAGAATCAATGTTTTCCTGATGTACAGAAGTGCAGTTAAACATACTGTAAAGCATAGGCATCGTCAGATAATTAGGATAAACTTCATTAACGATCGGATCGAAATAATGTCTTGAATTCTGTAGTGCTGTTCTAGTTAAAGATTCTTTCTGCAAGTTGATTAAATCATCATAATCAATTTCGAATGATGATAAGCTCATTGCAGCAACAAAAACAAATAAAATAAATAGTAATTTTTTCATCTTAACCTCCAGATTAATATATAATTACAGGTAAAATCTAAAAGATATTTCAAATTGTGCAATATAAAAATGTTCAGGAAGTGTTTTTATTCGCAGATACAAAAAAAAGACCTGTCAAATAATTGCAGGCCTTTTGAGTATAAGTGAGTTACTACTTAATTATAACAGCATTTTTTAACAGAGCTAAGTCAAATGTAATACCAAGTTTTTCAGCATACTTCATGTTCACATATATTTTTGCCTGAGTATTTTTAGCAATCTCAATATCCTCAGGTTTAGTACCGTTAAGTATTTTGAGAGCTGCCGATGCTGCCCAGGTTCCCTGTTCCTGACTGCTTTTTGCAAAACTGACGAGAGTAAATTCACCCATCCAGTCGTAGATTGAACCGATCGGAACAGAAATATTCTGTTGAAGGAACTCTTTAGCTTTCTGATCATCCCAGCCTTTAATTCCGGCATTGTTCTCAAATACTATGACATCTACGGATTTCTGCAGGTTCAGCAACTCCTTCTTCCAATCTTCAAAAGTTTTAACATAGACTACTTCATCGTAATTGATGTTAAGCAGTTTTGTTGAGTTCTCTCCTTCTTTATAAGCAGAAGGAGTATCAGAAGATATAAAGGCAACTTTATCTCCTTTTGCATATTTTTTCATATTGTTTATTAAGGCATTGTAGAGTCCTACTTCAACCATTCCGGTTGTGTTCTTGTAAGGGAATCCATATACTTTTTCATCCCAGTTAACTCCGCAGAAAACAAATGGAATCTCTGAATTCTTATAGTATTCTTTTATAATATATTTACTGGCATTGTCATCCGCAGCAATAACAACATCTGGTTTGAAGTTCTCTATAAGCCTTTTTGCTTTGACAGCAGCTTGCTTCTTGAAAGCTTCAGAACCGTTTCTTTTAGTATCCATTCTATGAATCTTTAATTCTGCTCCGGAAGGTTCAATGACCATTTTAACTCCCTCAGTAATGCCATCACTCCAGGCATAACCGGCATGATAAGAGTCTATAAACAAAACCTTTTTTCCTTGTTGAGCAAAAATTAATGAGCTCAATAAAACCAGAATTATTAACATTGAAACTTTAAGATTGTACATATATTACTCCTTGTTCTTTTTACAAAATGTAACGACTTCCTTAACAAATACAAATTTTTTCTACCTGCAATAAATAAAAAAAAGAAAATTCCATATTCGAAATTTTCTTTAATAAAATGAATTCAGAGATTAGAAGTGACCTATCTCCCTGAAAAGTTGCTGTATATTTTCAATATATTGCAGTTCAGATACATGCTGGACAGCTCATCATTGTGTCCGGTACAGGAATAATCGTAAGTAAAGGAGAAATAATCTTTAAGACCGATTTTGAATCCCATACCAACTGATTGAGCATTGAAAAGATCATCTTTTTTTCTTTGTATGAAACTCCATTCTTTATCATCGTAGAATCCGTAGCGCAGGAAAACTGTATCCAGAAATCCTAGTTCCAGCCCGTTTGTGTGAAAATCCTGAACATCGATTGATCCGTGGTCAAATAAATGCTCAATGGCATGTGCATACATAACAGAAAAGTAATTATCAATGAATGGTGAGAGGAATGTACCTTCAGTGGAGTAGATGCTGGCTTTCCCGGAAAAACCCCAGAGCAGACCTCTGATGAATGTATCGCTATCATTTTTGTACTTCATTTCAGTATCAAAAAGGTTAGTATGTGTTACCGCCTGAACAAGTTCAATATTCATGTACTTATCATCCTCAAAAGTAAAGGGTCTGATTGTATTAACAATGCCAATATTTGTGAAAAATCCGTCAGCATCACCATAAGAATTCTCAAATATACTGAATGTGTTTGACAATCCGATTGCCGCCTCCCATTTATTGCCATAAGGTCTGTAGTCAAAATAGTCAAATGGATTGAAGGCAACACTGAATGTGTAGTTTTTTTCAGAATTTGAACTTGATTGATAATCACTTCCGTCTACGCTGAAAACATAGCCAAAATCGGCATCAGTGTTTATAAATGGTAATGAAAAGCCTATACCATTTTTGTAATATGATATAGTTGACTCGTAAAAGTCATAATTATCAGAAATTTTTTCTAACCACATATCTTGCATGAACCCAATTGAAAAATCATAATTACTGAAACCCAATAGGGCTGGATTAGCACGTAATGAGTTTGGATTCTGATCCCATATCAGTGACGGATTATGAATGTTTCCAAAACTTCTGCTGTATGCATTAGGTACTAAATAGACATTCCCTGCGTATTGTGCTGTCAAGGTCGCTGTCATTACCAGTAAGAGAATAATAATAATCTTTACTTTTAGCATTTTTTACCTCCTGAATTATATGCAAAACATTAGTGCTTTATTCAATGGTGTCAAGATATTCATTTTCATTGCTGTTATTTTTGTTGTCTTCAACCTTGTTTTCAGTATTTTGTTCATCAATAGATACTGCATTCAGGACAGCATTGTCAGT
The DNA here is from genome assembly GCA_942492065.1 of Cloacimonadales bacterium (SeqCode). Taxonomy (GTDB): domain Bacteria; phylum Cloacimonadota; class Cloacimonadia; order Cloacimonadales; family JAIOQZ01. The sequence continues at coordinate 65,068 of CALODV010000008.1, forward strand.
GTGTTTTGCCGGAAAAGTATTAAGTGGGGCAGATGTCTGTGCTTTTTCAGCCACTATATTGCTGAAATACCATTTAAATACTTTTTCAATAGCAAACGGTGAGTAGATCCCAACAGTAACTATCGATAAAAGAGTTTCTTTCAGAACAAGTTTATAAGATTCACTGTTGTTGCCTTCGAACCGGAGTTCAATCTTGGCTGCTCCACTATGGATATTGAGTTTTGGCAACAGCTGTTCGGATATATTAAACAGGGCTTTAGGATAATAGATACCCAGAGTAAGTGCACCAAGTGTGAACTCACCTGCAAAACGGAGATATTCTTTGAGTTCAAGGTCATTAAAATTAATATCATAGTCTTTATATTTCAGATTGATAATCCAGTCTGCGAAGAGGAGCAGCATTATTAATCCAATAAAAGCTGATAGAGCGTAAAAAATTATGTATATTGGTATTGGATAGACTGAAGACGTTGTAAAAGAAGCACCAGATAACAACATGAAGGGAACTATAATTATCATAGAAAGCAGATAGAGACCAAAAAACTTCAAGTATACAATAAACAGTCCCTTGGATGTCCCTTGGAATGCAAAAGCTGATTCATCATATCCGATACATCTGAAAATGTATTTTACCAGCATTTTTGTGTTAAGCAGAAGGAGATAAGCCCAGAGAAATGGTAGGATAATAATTAAATATGGAACTGAAATCCCTGCAAATGCAAATGCCAGGATATAAATTCCAAGCGTGTACACTGAATACAAGCCCCAGTATCCCAGAACATTCCAGGCTGAGAACACAGCCTTGAACGAGATATCTCCAAGTTGAATGCTGTTTATGATTTTTCTAACTAGTAGAAGTCCGATAATATGGATAATTACGGTTGCAACCATAATGAATAGTCCACTGAGTACTACTTCTGAATATGCCTCTGACATGCTACCCATAGTTTGAATATTTGCAGTGTCCCAGAAATTTTTGAATGAAACAAAAACTATCAGCAGATTAATTATCAGTAAAGGGTACCAATAGATTGCCGCCTGTTCCCATTTCAGATTGAAATCGAATCTTTTTGTCATATTTCCTCCGAATTCGGTATATTTGTATGTTGTTGTTCTATTTCTGTTTCATGTTCAACGATTCTTTCCTGAAGTGTGATATTCTGAAGTATGTATTTAAGGGATACCTGTATAGCAAAAGGTGTGTATATTCCCAATGTAATTACCTGAAAGAGATATTGTTTAAGCAGTAGAGCATAACCTTCGGAGTTGTGACCTGTAAACTGCAGGGAAAATTCTTTATCTTCACTGCTTATTCTTATTTCAGGAAGGAACCTTTCTAATATTTTAAGCAGGGCTTTGGGGAAGTATAATCCTATAGTTATAAAACCAAGAAACGCATGATTTCCATAGTATGTGCAATCTGAGGCTTTGAGTTTCCTGAATCCAATATTGTAGTTTTTAAATTTAAATTGAACAACCCAGTATATCACAACAGCCTGAAAAATCATTCCGAAATAAAACCCAAAGATAAGCATGATAATTGGAATAACAATGCTGGATAATATAACAGAATTTTCACCAGAGAAAGCTGAGAATATGGATATCACTATACCAATAGCGATGCATATCAATATGAACAATCCAACTAATTTAATAAATGACCATATTAAATTACCAGCATTTCCACTGAATGATAGGTGTTCATTATAAACTGATGTGTTGATGGCGATATAGTCCATAACCTTCTTAAAGAAAAAAGAGTAAACTATAGATATTATGAGTACGTAAAGTATAATATATATTCCAAGCATATTTGAATTGCTTGACTGAACGAAAATAGGAGGTACACCTGATATCAAGGTCACAAAAATGAAATACGGCACAATTGCACTCAGAGAGAACTCCATTTTCACCATAGTATTCTCAATTCTAACTCTGTTAAATGCTTTCTTGATTATCATTGTTGTGAGAAACCAGGTGGAGGCAGTATAGATTGTGTTATAGATAATCATAAACATATCTAAGTTTGAGGGCTGAACATTCTGGAGCACCTGATTGTAAACGAACATGGTTCTCCAAACGAGCCAACCTATATTGATATAAATCAAGAGTAGCCACACATAATATGGTTTTGCTATTTCTTTCCAGTTTAATGTGAAATCGAATCTTTTTGTCACCCCCCCCCCCTATATTTTCCTGAATGACCAGTTATTATTGTCTTTCACTGCAATCTCAGAGACACTGCAGTCTTTCAGAATGTTAATTGCCTTTTTGTACACTTTATCAAAATCGTTTACTGTGTGTGAGTCGCTTCCCAGAGTCAGCAGTTTACCGCCTTTTTTCAAATACATTAGTATTACTTGTGGATCAGGTATAAGTGACTCAATTGTATTCCTGAGTCCCGAAGTGTTTACTTCCAGAGCTGTATCGGTTTTAATCAGTAGCTCTATGATCTTTTCAAGGTGAGTTTTACTACAGGACAGATCCGGCCAGTTCTCCAAAAATCGTGCATAAATGCCAAGATGTCCCAGTATATCGACTTTAACTGACTCCAGAAGATATATATTCTCCTCATAATAGAGTTTCACTTCTTTATCAGTAAGTTTGAACTTTAGTGGAACAGAAACGTTGTAGCCGCCCGGCATAGCATGGATTGACCCGATTTTTATATCCGGTGGATACTTGCTGATTATACTGTCAGCAAAGGTCTGATTTCTGTGATACTCACCAATTTCCAAACCATATTTTAGCTTTATTGCCGGATACTTCAGCTGCAGTTTATTGATATCTCTGACGAGTAATCTCAGAGGCGGTACTCCATAGTCAGCAATCTCCTGCGGATCACTCTCAAAATGCTCGGTGAAAGCCAGCTCTTCATAACCAAGCTCAACAGCTTTCTTCACATAGTTAGCCATTTTTTCGCTGCTGTCACCACTATAATCTGTATGTATATGATAATCTATTTGTCTTTGCATAAAAAACCTTAGTATGTTTATTAATATTCTCTTTACAAACTTTTTAGAAAATCAACTGTTTAGCAAGGTTTTTATGGAAAACAGAATAAAAAAAATATCAATCAACCGTTTTAAAAACGGAGCAGTATCCGAAATATCGGATAATGTAATTGTTGAAGAACAACTGTTTCTTTACAGAAACGGGCAACTCATTGCAGAGTTCCATTGTTGTGACTCAGATATTCAGGAGCTTGTTGCCGGTTATCTGATCTGTAACGCAATTGTTTGTTACAATGAATTATATGTTGTTAAAAGCGATTCAGGAAAAGAATTGTTAAAAGACTATATAACTATTGAGAGCAGCAGCAAAGATGAAACCGGGAAAGTGAGAATTACTCATGCTGAAGCCCTGGATGCTGTCAGTAATTTTACACAGATGTCTGAGCTTTTCAGGGTTACAGGAGCAGTTCACAGCTCTGCAGTTTTTTATAATGGAGTCATCTCCTGTTTTGCTGAGGATATCAGCAGAACCCATGCTATAGAAAAAACAATCGGAAAAGTATATGTAAACGGGATCAGATTATCTGAATGCGCATTAATCTGCAGCTGCCGTGTTAACAGGAAAATAGCTGTGATGGCAAGAAATTCCGGAATTGGCTGCATAGTTTCCAGATCGGCTGTAAGTGATAAAGCAATTGAGATATGCAGTGAAAATGGAGTTCAGCTGATTGGTTTTGCTCGCGGGGAAGTTTGTAATATCTATTGATCGTAGCTGTAATACAGCAGGCTTCTGTAATCTTCATGGGTGTTGATGTTTCGGAAAGCAGGATCGTTAGCAGAAGTTTCGTAATAGCAGACATTTACCAGGTCCAGGAATTTATGGATAGCATATTCGCCATTATTTATCTGATCTTCAATCACGGATAAGCATTTCTTCGAATAGATTGCGTGTAGAGGCTCAATCCCTATTTCGTGTTTTGGCATGAGAACGTCGCAATTGGAATCATTATACTCTTTCAACATAGACTCAACTTTTTCCAGAGTGATGAAGGGCATATCGCAGGCAAAGCAGAATACTGATTCATTTGCTGCATAGTGCAGAGCTCCCAGAATCCCGCCAATAGGCCCGGCAAAGTCTATAGGATCATTATACACTGGATAGTTTGTCTGATATGGAAGTGAGCCTATAACGAATACATCATCTATTATTTTTTTAGTGGTTTTCAGGATTTTCTCGATAATGAATTCATTGTTTACTTTGAGGTAAACCTTGTTGTATGGAAATCTTGTGCTTAATCCCCCTGCAAGTACACATGCAGATACATTTGAGTATGCATCACTTTTCATATTCTTTCAGAAGTTCCATTCCTTTTCTTGTTATATAGCGATAGTCGCCTTTTCTCGTGATAACTGCTTCAGAATCAAACTTTGCCAACATCAGAAGGCATATCTTTCTATTACCGTCTACAAGGTCTCTGAAAGCTGCTACGGTAAAGCCTTCTTCATGCTCCAGAGCGTATTTAAGAAGAGTAATTCGTGATTTATCTACAATCTCAGACCAGATGAAATTCCCGTCAAGATTGTAGCAGAATTTTCTGTTTGTCAAGTAACTTAAAACTTGCTTAAGTTTTGTTTCATTCATGCCCAGATTGTGTGAAGCAGGTACTAGCTCCGACCAGAGAGGAACACGCATGTTTGAGTTGGAAATGAAGTGTTTCACAAAACGTATATGTTTATGATCCTGTGCATTGAGAACAACATTATGGTTACTTAATGCCCAGGTATGTTCTATTTTTTTTACAATGCTGCGGCTCTCAAGATCGTTCAGCACTATTCTCATTACTTTTTCCAGAGAAGTGTCTCTATGGACTCCGAATACTCCCATAATCTCCTGAAATGTTCTCCCGCGTTCTTCTATTGGGTTTCTCTTGTGGAATATCTGTAAATGACGCTTTATCTTCTTCTCAAGCTTATCCAGAAGTGTTCTTCGCCAGAGGAAGATATTTTCTTTGTCTGATAGTACGGCAATATCATCGGCAACGTCTTTTTCAACAGCTTTCCAGATATCAAATTTCGGTACATTCAGTATATCGGCGATCTCATCATCACTTAGAGGGAGCATGCGCTTTCTGGCTTCTGCAGAGATTTTTTCGCTGATGTCACCTTTGACCAGTTTCACCAGTGCAGAAATTAGTCCGTCAGGTCTTCTTCTGTGATGCAGAGGATTAGCATCAATGATTTCACCGCCACCAAGAGTAAGGTCATTGGATGTGTTCCTGATAATAAATCTGTCACCATATTGGCAAATACAAGGTTTTTCCAGATGGATCTGGGCTATGGCATTGTCTCCGCCTTCCAGTCTGTCTTTGTTAATCAGGTGAATCTTAGCTTGAGAATAGTATGTTCCAATCAGTATCTGTACATGTGACCAGAGATGGATTGCCTTAACGTTTTTGAACAGTGAGAGCTCAACATCAATCATTTCTGTTGATTTGATAAACCTATCTGTCAGCATCTGACCGCGTTTGAACTCTTTCTTCTGGAAGTTACCGACATTTATGGATGCTCTGTCGCCAGCCTGAATAATTTCTACATCTTCACCGAACTTCTCGAACTTACGGATTTTCAGCTCTTTGTATTCCGGAAGCAGGAACAGATTATCAGATTTAAGCAGTTCCCCGCTTTCTACTGTCCCATTAACGATTGTACCGTAACCCTGAACATTAAACACCCTGTCGATATACATACGAAAAACTTCACCGTGAGATCTTTCTTCGAGAGAGTTTACAGTGTTTTCAATCTCTGCAACAAGATCAGAAATACCTTCACCGGATTTTGCAGAAACTTTTACGATGGGAGCATTCTCCAGAAACGTTCCTTCGAACTCTTCTATCAGTTCTTCTTCTGCCAGTTCAAGCAGCTCAGCATCAACCAGGTCGGTTTTGGTGAGGGCAACAATGCAGTTGTGGATTTTCAGCATGTCCATAATCTGTATGTGCTCAAGAGTTTGAGGCATAATACCGCTGTCTGCAGCAATAACAAGCAGACCAAAGTCTATTCCGGAAGCACCGGAGATCATAGTGTTGACGAAATCTTTGTGTCCGGGAACGTCGATGATACCGATCTGGTTTTCTTCTGAAAGCTTCAGGTTGGTGAATCCGAGATTGATTGTAATTCCCCTGAGCTGTTCTTCTTTATGTGTATCGCAGTTATAGCCTGTAAGTTTCTGAATAAGGGTTGTCTTTCCATGGTCAATATGACCGGCTGTTCCCATAATCAGGTGTTTCATATATTTATCCGTCCGTAAAGAGTTTTTAACAGCATGGAATGTATTGAAAAGCTGTCAATGATAAATGTTGAATAAAAGGGAACAAAACAAGATATAAAAACTATTTCTAATGGATTATTCCTGTTTGTTATGAGAATTATTTGACAATTTGCCATAGTTTGCATATTAATTGTAAAAATGAAATACAGAGTGTAAAAGGAGTGAGGAATGAAACATAATACCCATATTTATCTGGCAGCAAAAGCAATAGAATTTCTATATGATGGATTGAAGAATTTAAGTAAACAGGATTCCGGACAATCTGTTTCTCCTGAAAGAAAACGAAGAAAAAGAGCTAGTGCCAAGAAGCTTCAAAGGCATCTGCAGCATTATCAGAATATGATTTACGAAGCAGCCTGGGCACCGGACGATATTATCTATGATAAGTCTGTTTACCATACGTTTAAACTTTTTACAAAAGATGAATTTTCTGACGCTGAAAATTATGCTATCGAACAGCATAGAGGCAAATACTACAGAGCAAAATCAGGGGGAGGTCTGCCATTCAAAGTTGACCATCTGGCGAGATTTATTTCGGATATGGAAAAACTGAGAGAGTATAATGACAGGTTCTCCAGACAGCAGATTATGTATCAATACCTTTTGATTTCGCACTATATTGTTGATGCGCATGTCCCGATGCACTGCGATCTGCGGGATGATCCGCCATCAGCTACTGATACCTCCAAACCGAGGGGTGGTGAATATTTTTCTGAACGTCTCCACGGCAAAATCGAAGGGAAATGGGACGATGCTGTACATTCTATTGTTCTGACAGAGGAACTTATTGAAATAGGCAGGAATGATGATTTTCCTGAAGAGACCGACCTGACAGAATATGTAAAATTTGATGTTACGAACGATAATCATTTGAGATTGATCAAACCTGTAGATATAAAAAGCAACATCATGCAGTTTATGATTGATGTGTGCATCAGGACAAAGGATAGATCCTTAGAAATATTCCCGATTGAGAATCCAAATATATATGACAAAGAACAGTTTAAAGAGCACACGAAAGAGATATTTGCTGAGACAATTTCTGATCTGATCTCTGTCTGGATGTGGATTTGGGATAATTAGTTGGGGATTAAAAAGAATTAAATTGAAACGGCATTTTCTGAAACAACAAAAAACTGCTGCTCGAAAGCAGCAGTTTGTATAATAACATATAAAGGTCTGTTTATAGATTATCCAATCATGTTTTTGATATCATCTTCAACATTAGTGATTCCACCGATACCGAAGTTCTCAACAAGTACTTTAGCTACGTTAGGGGAGAGGAAAGCCGGTAAGGTTGGTCCGAGATGTATATTCTTAACACCGAGATAAAGGAGTGAGAGAAGAACTATTACAGCTTTCTGCTCATACCAGGCAATGTTATATACAATCGGTAAATCGTTAACATCTTCCAGTCCGAATACTTCCTTGAGTTTCAGAGCAATAACTGCCAGAGAATATGAGTCATTGCACTGACCGGCATCGAGTACTCTTGGAATTCCACCAATGTCACCAAGATTAAGCTTGTTATATCTGTATTTCGCACAGCCGGCAGTCAGAATAATTGTGTCTTCAGGGAGTGCTTCAGCGAAATCTGTGTAGTAGCTTCTTTCTTTATGTCTGCCGTCACAGCCAGCCATTACAACGAACTTTTTAACAGCACCGGATTTAACAGCGTCAACAACTTTATCTGCAAGTGCCAGAACTTGATTGTGAGCAAATCCACCCACGATTTTACCTGTTTCGATTTCTGTTGGAGCAGGCAGAGTTTTTGCCATTTCAATTACAGGAGTAAAGTCTTTTCCGTTTTCAGTAGTTTCTATGTGTTTTACACCTTCGAATCCTACGCTGTTGGATGTGAATACTCGATCCTTGTATGATGCTTTAGGAGGAGTAATACAGTTTGTAGTGAAAATGATTGGTCCGTTAAATGACTCAAATTCTGTATTTTGTTTCCACCAGGCATTACCATAGTTACCAACAAAGTGTTCGTATTTTTTGAAAGCAGGATAGTAGTTTGCAGGAAGCATTTCGGAGTGTGTGTATACATCTACTCCCGTACCTTCTGTCTGTTGTAGAAGCTGCTCCATATCTTTAAGGTCGTGACCTGAAATTAGAATTGCCGGATTGTTACGGACGCCAATGTTTACTTCTGTGATTTCAGGATTACCATAAGCTGTTGTGTTTGCTTCATCAAGAAGAGCCATGGTATCAACGCCGAATTTACCGCATTCCATTACAAGTCCAACAAGCTCGTCTACAGAAAGAGAATCATCAAGAGTGGCAATGAGAGCTTTCTCGATAAACATAACAACTTCCTTGTTCTGCTTACCAAGACGGAAAGCATGATCGTAGTAAGCGGCAATACCTTTGACTCCGTATGTAATCAGTTCTCTTAATGATCTTACATCTGCATTTTCTGTGCGGAGCACACCTACTGAAGCTGCTTTTTCATCAATGTTCTCATCGGTTACAAAGAAATTAGCTGCATCGTGGTCAGCGAATTTCACTTGAGCTTTGAATTCCTCAACTTTCTTTCTACCCATTTCACGCATTTCGATAGTTTCTTTGATTCTTTTAACAAAGTAGTTTCTGTCAAAATTAGCATTTGTAATTGTAGAAAATAGTGTTTCTACTATGAATTGATCAACCTTACTGCACATATCTGTGAATTGTTGACGCACTTCAAGTGTTGCAGCTGAACGGAATATTGCCAGTCCCTTCAGAGCGTGAATCAGCAGATCCTGCAGATTAGCTACATCGCCTTTCTTCCCGCACATACCGTTAATTGTACATCCCTGGTTCTTCATAGTCTCCTGACACTGATAGCAAAACATACTCATAATAATCTCCTTTTTTAATTTTTGTTGTTGTTTTGTTTTATTACTAAAATTTTAAGATTTTCTTTTGATTTGTTGTATACAGCCCTCTTAATGTTGGGCAGAACTTCTATATATTGATTTCTCTCTAAAGTATAATAATCGCTGTCGATATTGAATGTTGCCTGACCTTCTAAGATGAAGAAAATTACATGTAGAGGGAGCACATGCTCCTGTATAAGCTTTCCATGCTCAAGTTCAAGATGAACCAGTTCCATATTACCTTTAATGTGAAGGCTTCTACCTGTTATACCCGGTAATTCCAGAACCTTTGAAGCGTTGTCTACTGTTCTGATGTCCATGAGATCTCCTTAATAATCTATTCCTGCTGCTTTTACGTTATCAGGATCGAATGCATGGCAGGGTGTAACACCATAGACCATATTGCACTCGGGGCATTGATCTTCAAAGGTTGTCATTTCAAAAGTTTTTCCGCAATTATCACATTCAATACTCATTGGCATTGGCAAAGGCTGCGGTGCGAACCCCATAAATCTGACTTTATCTACTATTTGCTTTCCATTTGTGAAAGAACCTGTACATCCGTCATGCATTGTTATCTCCTTATATCTTAATTGTTTTCAATAATTCTACTAATTAATTCTCCCTGACGAAGCTTGTTTCTGTAAGCCAGCAGGGTTTTATCCATTTTCTCAAGAGTTTCCAGAATTTCACGTTCATTTTCGGTTGTTTCTATAATCTTGTTTATCCCACCGTTTCTGATTACAATTCTCTTGTTGCCTAACAAAGCCAGAATCGGGTCATGGGTTGCCATTAAAACAATTTTGTCTTCACTGAGAAGAAGTTTCAAAGCTTCTTTTCGGTCTATTCCGGCGTTCTCGATCTCATCAATAAGGATAATAGGTGATTTACTCAGAATTGCCGTATCTGCTATCATTAATGCTCTGGATTGTCCTCCGCTAAGACTGGTTATGGGGGTGTCCGGATTGAACTTTTCTCCTGCAAGTTCATTTGCTTTTTCTATAATTCTGTTGATTATGGTTTCTCTGTCTGAAACAAGTCTGCTCTCTGCATGAAGCTCAATAAACTCATATACTGTTAAATCCATGACAAAATTCATGTTTTGAGATAGCTGAGCGACAAGCTTGTCAGAAGTAGAAAACCTCCATTTTTTTTCCGGGATATCATTGTTGATAAGCACTTTTCTACCTGTCGGAGTATCGTTCTGGGCTACCCATTCAATATCTGCCAGGAGTCTGCTTTTTCCGGAACCTGTAGGTCCTACAATGCTGATGATTTCACCCTGTTTGATCACGAGTTCACTGAACTGCTCTTTGTTACCGGACTTATCATGACCGGGCATGATTGTGACTGATTTAACCGGATCATCATCTTTACCGAGAAACTCCAGCATCTGGTTAATGAATTCGCTTAACTGATACATGACTTGCTCAGGATCAATAGCATTGTCTTCAATCTCATCAATATCCATGCTGTTGAAATATTCCTCAAGAGTGTATTCTCCTATTTCGTCGATTTCTAAGTTGTTATCATTAAAGAAACTGACAGAAAATGGGTAATTTTGTATTATCTTTGTTACAGGCATTCTCATAAGTGCTTCAGTTGTAGTTTTCATGATTTCTCCTGTGTTCCCATATTCATTTTACGAACGTTACCCATCTGGTAATCTTCTCCTATACGTGTTTCACCAAGACAGTATGAGCATAGGGCAGAGGGCATAGGAAATCTGAGTTCTTTACCTTTAAGAGATTCTATATGGTCATCATCACTATAGAGTAATGTGCTGAGTTCAAAGCTTCCCTGTCCGGTCAATCCGTTTATATGCATTATCGTCGCAGCAGGATTTACATTGTTGACTCTGGAAGCAAAAACTTCTCTTTCAGCTTGAGAGACAATGTCTCCTTTAGTTATTACCACGATATCAGCAGATTTAAGCATCGGACCTATTTTTCTGGGAGTATTGATTCCACTGAGATTATCTATAACACATACTGCTTTAATGCCCTTTATGTATGGGGAGCATCTGTTACATAATCCTGCAGATTCACTGATAAGAACATCGAACTTGTTATCAAGTCCCCATTTGACTATTTCTTCAACATTACTGACAAAATAATGGTCCGGACATAATGCTCCGGAAAGCCCCTTCTTTACAGGAATCCCTGCTTTTTCATATAAGACATCATCATCAGTATAAAGGCAGTCAAATTTGACTACTGCGACCTTCAGATCTCTTTTCTTGAGAGAAGTTATCGTTTTCAGGATTACGGATGTTTTACCTGATGATGGAGGTCCGGAAACTGTTATCAGATTCATTGATTCCTCCCTGATTCTGCTGCTTGGGTAAAAATTCTGTTACAATGTGCAATTAATTCCGAAATGTTGTTGTTATAGATGTAGTCCCAACCTAACCACATGAACTTGTTTGTGTCAGGAATTCTATTATCGATGTCCGGGTGAACCGATGGAAAAAGCCCCTGATGGGAGAGTACTTCTCCAACTTCCACAGAAGAAAAGAAATCGACAATCGGCTGAAGCCTATCTGCTTTTTTAGCTTTGGACAGGATAAATATAGGACTGATTATTGCTCCGTCTTCAGGCCAGACTGCGGATAAAGGACCACTTTCTTTTACCATTTTGGTGAAGAAATAAGGCATGATTGTCACTATGGGCTTTGCCGTTTTCTTTCTGTCACTTTTAACCATTTGGGATGGATGCATAGATTCAAGTAATGATTTACCAAGCTTTCTGATGCCAGTATCTCCATACTTTTTATGAATGTTGAGCAGGATTCCATTGAAAAGATCGAAATCTCCAACAGGTAATGATACTCTGTTCTCGAACTCGGGCTTTAATATTTCTTCCCAGCTTTTCGGGACTTCCAAACCGCCCAGCTCATCTGTGTTGATGAGGAATACTGCAGGTACAACACTTATAATGCTATAGTGTCTTCGCAGATCAGTCAGATTTAGGTCGAGGAATAACTCATTGGGCTTTTGGAATGCAGTGCAATCCTTAAAGACTCCATCCCTTTTAAATTTACCAAAACGTTTTTCATCAAAGAACATATCAAATCCGGCAGACAGGAACAAATCAGGTAGATCATCTTCAGATGTTACATCTGTCAGGTTTTCTTCCAGCCAGTCCAGTCCCATTGAGGCAGCTTTAAGCTCATAGTTTAGTTTATAATCTGATTGCTGTTCATAAGTTTTACTGAACTTTGAAAACTTTTGCAGGAGTGGGATTCTCACCGGACAGGGGAGAAGTCCTGATATATTGATAGCTTTTGCAGAATTATCAGTTTTGGTGGCGGTCAGTGTTTCATCAATATTGTTATTTTGGCTTTCTATTGCTTCAATAAGTAACTCACTGAATGTATCATAGTCCAACTGCTTCAGAAGCAGAGCTGTTTTAAGGTTGATGCTTGCTGCAAACTTATTTCTCTTTTCCGCATCTGACATCCGAGGAAATCCATTCGATGAAAACACCGGAATTGTTTCTGGGTAAGTATTGACGATTTCAAGCAGGGTGCTGTTCTTATTGAAGTAATCCATTTTATACCTCATCTACAAATATTGTAGGTTGAGTAGGCTTGGGAAGCTTTATGACTAGTACTCTGACTTGAGATTTGCTGTTGTTATATATGCAGTGAACGATATCTTTAGGGCTCTCCACAAGATCGTCCTGCTTTACAGTATTGGTAGTTTTTCCGATAAGCATATCTGGACAGCCTTCCAATACATAAAAAGCAACATCCTCAGGGGTAATATGTGGTTTAAGCTTTTCACCCGGTTGAAGAGTCAAGTGCATGATAAGGGCATTTTCTGTATCATACAGTTTTTTAGCCGAGATTCCATGTTTATTATTCATGTTTTCTTTGTCCTTATAGTTAATTATTCTCATATAAACCTCCATTTGGGTAACGAAATACCTAAATAAATTCAAAAAATTTTAGAAGTCAGATAATTTAAGATTTTTGTATGCATCGGCAAGTTCCACGGTAATTTTACTTACTTTTTCATTGAAGATACATTTATTGAATACGCATTTTGTTTTACCAAAGGGACAGCCATGGATATTAACTTTACCGTCAATAGTCTCTATAATATCTAGGAAAGATATATTTGTGGGATTAACCTTTAGTGTGAATCCTCCTGAAGGACCTCTAACAGACTCGACAATATCCGCTTTATTAAGTTTCTGAAAAACTTTTGCAAGATGTGCTTCCGAGGCATGCAGTTTTTCTGCAAGTGTTTTGATATTAACTCTATCAGGAGCTGATTCTGCAACAATAACCAGTCCATGCAAAGCAAGATAAGCCCCTTCTGAAGCATGAATTAAAGTATTCATATCTACTCCTAAACTTTATTTAGGTACATAAATACCGGAATGGAGTTTTGTGTCAAGAATTATTTTAAAAAAACGGGTGCGTTCAAATAACTGGGTCTGGAGGAGACCCTAATTAGTTTTGACAAAAAGAGTTACATTAGATTATTCGTATGTCATGCGGATAAAGAAAAAAAACGATGTCCTCTTTGTGAAAGTTTGAACACAAAAAAGAAAGGTTTTACAACTAGGATTATTAGTACAATACGAGGTAAAACACATAGTAAACTGCAGCGTTACTTTTGTAACGATTGTCAGCATAGTTTTACATCTCAAGGATATAATAAACGGAAATCATTTTCCAGCGATCTTAAAGAGAAGGTGATACTTGATTACGTATTAACAAAAAGTTCTCTTTCCGAGACAGGGGCAAGATACAACGTTAGTAAAAGTAGTATATGCAATTGGATCATAGAGAATAGTGCTAACTTTACATCAATAAACAAGTTACCTATGTATCAGAAAACAAGTGGATACATTCAGTTTGACGGTAAATTTCCAACAATTGCGGGAACTGCCTATTGCTTGTTGCATGCATCTGATGCACACACAAATGAACCAATATGTTATGGACTTTATCGCAGAGAAGATACCGAAGCAACTAATACTTTTCTCAAGATGTTAAAAAGAATCTATCCATCTGAGATTAAGGGAATTATCAGTGATTTTGGTAAAGGAAGGTGCTTCATTAAGCCAATAGAACAGTTATTCCCTGAAGCCTTGCACCAGATATGCATTGTACACTATCTAAGATATGTAAGTATGTTCTTACCGAGAACCAAACGTAGCCAATATTTCATAAGAAATCGATTTATGAAAGGACTTATACGCAATATGTTAAGAGCACCGGACAGAAGTGAATCGGAATTTTGGTATCTACTATTTAATCACTTCATACCTTTCTTCAAAGCAGATTATCATAAGCGATTTATTCGTTCCATAACAAAACATTATAGTAAATTAACTGCATTCTATGAAGATGAAATGTTAATATCAAATACCAATATGATTGAAAATAGAAACAGACAACTTGAAAGAAAACTGAAAAACATAGATGGCTTTGGTGCAATTAACAATGCAAAAAAGTTCTTGCAAATATGGTTTCACTTTCAGAAAATGAAATACAAATGAAAATCAGAATAACTTCAACAATAATTTTGAAACTATTCTGATTTGAAAATAATTATTAGACCCAGTTATTTGGACGCTGCTAAAAAAACTCTTCTTGACAGCTGGCTAAGAGTAAAACATGTTCTGTATGTCCATCCTTACTTATTCTGGGATAATCTGTATTAAGTTGAAAGAGGTTATTATGAAGAATAATTATCATTGTGATGGTTGCAGTGTTTCTCGCATCATTAACACAAATCTTTGTCCACATTGTCTTGATGTTGACTCATCTAATTCTCATTCATTGATGGAAATAGCAGAAGACCTTGATTCAGGTGTGTTAACTGTTGATCCCCGTCTTAGTACAGCCGTATACAGAAGCACAATTGTCTGGGCTAAGAAAAAAAGATGTGATAAAGTTATATATACGAAGAAAGTTGCAGCTTATTGTGCCAGAATGAATGGGGAGCAGGATAGCTTTGTTGAGATTAAGAATATTTTGGGAGATGTTCTGATTCGATATAATAATAGTATAGCAGTTTTTGGTGATATCAGGTAGTTTTTATTCTATTATTCTCTCACCTGTCTGAATGTTGATTAAGTGTGTTTCTTCAGAAAAATTGTGTACTTGAATGTACTTATTGGTTCTGCCTTGCTTCTTCTCAAAAGAACGCTTAATTGTTTTTAGATATACAACATCTTGAAGAACTTCTACACTGACCGGGTAGTTGAACCTATCCAGCTCATATTTCCATAATTCAATGCCATGATTATCCAGAAACCAGAGCTGGATTTTTTCCGTTACTTCTATGTTTGTAAAAAAACAAAAGTTTTTACCATCAAAAGAATAAGTGTGAATTTGCTCATTGCTGTTTGTATTTGTATACATATAAAATACAGTTTTCTTTCTGTCAAATTTACCTATAAAATTACCGTTAATATCGAAAAACTCTATTGCAGTCTTGGTTCTGACACCTGAAGGAATGGCACATTCTCCGAAATTAGATACAGCAGGTTTACCGTGATATCTTAGATCTTTTGACCATAAAGCTGCACCGGTACTATCTGAAAGAGTTAACTCTACTGCATTAAGAAATGTTTTAGATATTCCTGGTTTACCTTTTAACGTCAGCATATACTTACGATTCGATGATAAGATTTCAACGATTTTATCTTCTATTGCAAAAATACATAAAATGGAAAATAGTATAAGAAGTGTAATAAGCACTTTTTTCATTTAACTCTACCTGTTCCGGGAACTGTATTCCCGATATAGCCTTTTAAGAATTTAATATAGTTTTGATAATGAGAGGGATTATCCTTAATACCGGTTGGAGTATACAGCTTATGGAGAAGTTCAAGCTTCTTTGAACCAATCTCAACAATGTCTTTTACGACAGTTTCTCTGAGATTGTCTTCCAACTTGAGCTTCTTGATTCCATATTTTTTCTGAATACGGTTCATGTATTCTATTGAGGCTTTCCTAAGAATATCCTCAACAAGAGCAATGCTTCTCATTTTCACTCCGATGCTGTATCGGAGCTTGACTAACCTGGCTACAATCTTTCAATTATATTATAAAGATATATCTGGATTCCGGCAATAGATATTACCAGATTTTGCTGACTCCTATCTTAGTAGAAAAATAAGGATCATCTGCGAAAGTGTAGTCAACATTAAGGTCGAAACACCAGAATCTGAGGGTATTACCGACGGTTATATCCATATATTGAATATCGTCATATTCAAAAGAATAATGTCGCGTAGTATTTTTTTTATCCCAATCTTCATCTTCATTCTTTATAGTAACAGTATAATCATATTCTGAAGAAATATTACCAATATTTAATCCAATATATGGCATCCAGTTTAGTTCTCTTTCATGGAAAGTACGACTAATGAAGGCAGCATATCCTTTGTCAGAAATTTCTACAAAGTCACCATACTTTGTTTTCTGGTAGTATGCCTGCCCGGTAATTTCGAATGGTAGAACACGGTCGGATGCTAGCTTCAACCACATTTCGGGGTTATGGCTGATACATCCTCCCAGAACTGAATATCCCGAAGAGTTACTTGCCAGAGAGTACTCAGGCATCCAGCGAATTGAAATGTTTGTACCTAAAAAAGTACCAAAATCAAATTGCGGAACTATATTACCATAGAGCTCATAGTTTTTCCATACACCTGTTGCAGCAATTTCCAGATCCTGAGCAGGAATTGTATGAATAATCACATCATTTTGAGTTATCCAGATGGTTCTGGTATGGAGTACAATATTCTGATTATTAGATCCCATGAAGGTCGGACCTTCGAAATCGACAGAATAACTAGAGTTTATAATTATCTCAGAAAGATTCATCTTAGTAACAGGGTCATTAACATCTTTGAGAAGGGAATAAGCCTGTTCTCTGCTAAACTGGTAATTGGTTGTACCGGACATATATTTATCGTCATTTGGAGTTGTATTACCAATTCCTACAAGATGGAATCCCCACTCCCAGTACTTTAGCACAGGTCTTGGTGGTCTTATGTACCAGTTATGACTAAGATTTCCTGCGAAGGTTTTATTGAATGGTTTTAAATAGCTTTTAGCCATTTGAGCATTAAGTGTGTTTAAATGGTCTTCAACATCTGCACAAATCAGAATGTTGTTAATCAATAACAGCACAAAAGTAAAGAGTATAATTTTTTTCAAAAGACCTCCTAAAAATCGGTGTTCAGCATTAATAAAACAGACCCAAAACTGCTGTTTTCTTCATTTTCATCTGTTTCTTTAAGGAAGCTGTATTTAAACTCAGCAGCTATCGAAAATGGTAAAACAGGCACTTTAAATTTAGTTCCTGCAAGTACTATTAACCCAGGAGTAGATTCGAAGTTAAGTAGATCGTCTTTTTTAAGAATATAATCTTCATCTGGATTCAGGTTCAGGTCTTTAACTTTTTCAATAATAGTTTTTTCACTTACAACTGATTGAATCTGATTTAGTGATAAACCTGCTCCGACATATAAATTAGGGACTGCCGGTAATATAGGTTTAAACACTTTATACCTCAAGGTCGCATCAGCAGAAATTCTCCAGTATGGCATCCAGGAAACTTGTTCAAATTCAATTGGAATTTCAATATCCTGATTCATAACACTTGATTGAGGAATAAAATCGTAATCCATATAAGCAACTGAAGCTGAGGCATCTATGGATAATCTGGTCATAGGAAGCTCAAATTGGAAGTGACCTCCAAAAATTATTGGTTTTGATTTTGGTTTTATTTTATATCCATAATTATAATCTATGGTTTCTTTCATAAAAGTAAACTCTTTGTCTGAGTTTTCAGGAGCATTAACAAGGTCAAAGCCTGTTAAAAAACCATAATTTACGATAGAACTCAATGTTACAGCAAATAGAGTTAATAACATATATAACGCTATTTTTTTCATTATTCCTCCAATTAAAAATTTAGTATTTGAGACTATAAACTGTCATAAATGTCAGCATATTTTTGCGCAATTCCATCCCAGATGAACTCATCAATCACCTTTTTATAGGCTTTTTCAGACATTTTCTGCATAATCTCCGGATTATTCAGGGCGTACTGAATTTTTTCTGCCAGATCATCATCATTGCCGGATTCGAAATACAGTACTTCAGTATCATCAAATATTGCTTTGTTTTCTTCTATATCGCTTGCGATAATAGGAACCTTCATAGACGATGCCTCAAGCAGCATCATCGACATTGCTTCCTGAAGCGATGGAAAAACAAACAGTTTTGCACTGTGAAGATAACCCATTAATAACTCTTTATCTCTGATTAAGTCAATGTATTTTACATTTAATCCTTGAGCAAGTTTATCTATTTCTTCTGTATAAGCCGGTTTATGGGTTCTGTCACCAATGAAAAGAAGCTGCTCCTTGTATTTTATTTTTTGGAGAGCATTCATTAAAAGGTGACATCCTTTGCAGGGGATAACTCTACCTGCGGCAAAAAGTACATAATCTTTATCATCTACAGGTTTATGTTTTATATCCTTATAGACTCCATTCGGAATATAAAGCACATTTTTATTGAACTTTTCCATGTAGAATTTTTGATATGTTTTAGCTACAGAAGTAACTACGTTTGGAATACGGATAAACAGGTTTTCAATAAGATCAAAGAGAAGTTCAACAACTTTGTTCCATTTACCATTACCCTGAGGTCTTCCATGTCCGGTAGCAACCAGTTTGAATTTTAGTTTTAGTAAAGGCAATATAAATGCTCCATCCAGATTGTGAAGATGAACAATGTCGAACTTTTCATACATCAGAGCATGTGTCATGGATTTCAGGTAGTAGTATAATGTATTGAACTTAGCTACAGGAAACTTATCAAAGACAATTTGTCTGTAACCGTTATAATAGCCTGAGTCTTCAGGGGTGTGCGGTTTTATTGAATATACTGTAAAATCATATTTATCTTTCATCTTATCAAGGATGCAATCTCCGGCGGCCGCTACACCATTTGATGGCGGAAGTCCCTTAAATCCAATGATTCCAATTTTTTTCTTCATTATAGTCCTCATTACATTGATGAAATCATCTTAAGTAAACAATAGAAAAGTTGTCAACATGTTACGATTAGATATTGACTGAGTCTGATTGCTAAAAACAAAAAAGCCTGCAGAAATCTGCAGGCTTGGAATTATATAACTCGTTGAATTATTTCAGTAAAACCATTTTCTTTGTTGTAGTTTCTTTTCCAACATTCAGGCTTGAGAAGTACACACCTGTAGAAACAGAATTATTTTTATTATCTGTTCCGTCCCAGACTATATTTCTTGTGCCGGACATTACTTCGTCATTCACGAGTGTTTTTACTAACTGTCCTCTCACATTATATACATTAAGTGTTACTGCTTGAGGTGTTTTACCAATATTAAGCTGAATATTGGTTTTTGGGTTGAATGGATTAGGATAGATGTCCTGAGCAACAGTAAAATCTTTTGCTTCCGGGATGAAGTCATCATCGTTAGCAATTATTACGTTTTCTGTTGGAAGACAACCGTTAAATCCATAAGCTCCCATATCGTTTGTAACAGTTCCCAAAGCAGGAGCAAGAGCTGCACCTGAATTTTGAGGATCTTCAATATCATTGTACATAGCATCAGGGTTACCTGCGTCAACGCAAGGTGATCCTGCTTGAAGTGTCCAATCTTTCATACCATCGTAGCCAAATCCGATACCATCAGAAGGCATGGTAAACATTGGATCGCTGGTTTCTGTGTCAATATTACCAGTTCCGGTAAATCCACCTTTAATGGCTGTATATGTCACATTAACTGTGGCATTGGAAATCTCATTGATTTCTGTCAAATCACCATTATCAATGATACAGTTTACAATATCAAGAGTTCCGCTGAAAGGAATAAAAATACCTTTCAGTGTTGATGGAGTAGTAAGGTCATTGTTTGTAATAGTACAATTAACAAAGCTCATGTATGATGAACTGAGAAGATTGAAGCATCTTGTTCTGGCATCATTATTAACGAAAAGACAGTTTTCTACCGATACGATAGAAGTCTGTGTATTTAAAATACCGCTTTGAACACTATTGCTGTTTGCAAAAACTACTTTCTCAAAATTGATATTTGTTGAGGTGTTAACATCTGCAAAGGAGTATCCGTCTGCTGTTGTAATATTGTATGCATAGATGTCAGAAAATGTAATATTGCTGGATCCGTAAATATCTAATACTCCCGGACCGCTGGCAACATCAGCATCTCTGAATGTACAGTTATTCATTACAACTTTAGCTGAATTAAGCTCTACTGCAGTGTTTCTGAAATCTTTAAAGTCACAGTGAACAAGTGTATTCATAACATCGTCACTATTAATCTTGATTCCATTCCAAAGACTTCTTGATGCAGGGTTACCCCATAACATTACTTTATCGTTTTCTGTACCTGTGATACTGATAACACCATTAACTTCCAGTTTTTTAGAACCTTCAAAATATACATTTGTACCAGGATCAATTGTGAGTTGATTGCCTTCTGCAATATTAATATCATCAGATACAATATAAGTACCAAACTCAGGTTTCCAATGTCCGGCTACAGCACCTGAAATTCCATTGAAAGGATCAATACAATCAATATATGCCTGAACAACTAATGAATCAACTTCGTTAGTTACATTATCAGTAACATGAAGTGAAACATCATAAGTTCCGACTGCTGTATATGTATGAACAGGATTTTCATCTGTGCTGACAGGAGACCCGTCACCAAAGTTCCATACATAAGTCATGCTTTCAGGATTAGGTCCTGTGCTGAGATTTGAGAATTGAACGTCAAGTTCTGGAGCTCCAGAGGTAATGTCACTGGCGAATATAGCCTCGAAAGGCTGTACTGGTATTGATGCACCCTGGTAAACAGTGAGAAGATTTGCTGTTCCTCTTTCCTGAATAACCATAACGGCATGAGTATCAAGTGGTGAAAGTGTTCCACAGTTTAAAGTGGCTGAGTATTGACCGGTTTCTCCATTAGTTCTCAGTGGAAAATTGTGATAACCGTCAAAATCAATTTTCTTACCTAAGTAATCCCCTGCTGAAGCAGAATGATCTGTAAGAACGAAGAAATACTCAACTGTTGCATTTGTAGCCAGCTGTAAATCAGCTTCAAGAGCTACATCTGCATTAATTGTAATGTTTGAACCACTAACAGAATAGTCTAAAGTTATAGCTATTGGACTTGGATTATTGACAATTGAATTATATGGAACAGTCCAGTCAGATGCAGAAGTTCCGCCGGTTTCAGCATTATCGCCTCCAACAGCGTGATATGGGACATAATTTCCATCAGGATGTGGATAATGTCCGTATCTCTGACCACAGATACTGCCATCACTGGTATCATTAAGGTGCCATATAATTGGAATCACCCTGTCCGGGTGGGATTGGTAAAATGAAATCAACGCAGACCGCGCTGGTGGGCAACTTGGGCAACCATTCTGACTGAATACTTCAGATACAACCATCAAGTCAGCTGCAAATATAAAGGTTACCCAAAGAAAAAGCATCATGAGAATAAATAGTTTTCTCATAAAACCTCCTTAGGAATTTTCAAAGAACAAATTTAATTTATTAACAATATAAATATCTGTTAATGTCAAATAATATATTACCGTCAATTAGATCATTGATTAAATAAAAGTCAAATAATATTTGAGTCAATTCAACATTTTTTTATTTAATCAGAACCATTTTTCGCATCACTGAATCAGATCCATTGATAAGTTTATAAAAATAAACTCCACTTGCAGCTTTATCTGAGTCATCGCTCAATCCTTTCCAGGTTACACTGCTGCTGCTATTGTTAAGATCTGAGTATGTGTAATTCTTTACTGCCTGTCCTTTCAGATTATAGATTGTCAGACTTGCATTTGTACTTAATTCTTTTACATCATATTTAATGGTTGTTTCAGGGTTAAATGGATTTGGATAATTTTTTAAGCCGATATTGTTAAATGCTTCAACCTCAGTTTCATCATTGGCTATTTCACCTTGAATGTAATCAATAAGACCGCCGATAACCATTGCACGGTTTGCTGCTGAATCAATACCTTCGATAC
The DNA here is from genome assembly GCA_942492065.1 of Cloacimonadales bacterium (SeqCode). GTDB lineage: Bacteria > Cloacimonadota > Cloacimonadia > Cloacimonadales > JAIOQZ01. The sequence continues at coordinate 87,315 of CALODV010000008.1, forward strand.
CGAATCCAAGTGTTGCAATATAGCTGTTGGTCAGAGGTGATCTCAGTTTTACACCTGCAGCACCGCGAGCAGCAGGATACATAAGGAATTCTGCTGCATCTGTTGCTGCAGAAATCTCGTCAGGAGAAGTCTGGTTATCTGCTCCGTCTCCACCTGTTATATTAAAAGCCCAGCCGTTACTCAATCCATCTGAAGTTACTCCTTCTACAGATGTAGCACCGGAGTTATCTCCATCGAAGTTAACATAAAGGAATGACTGCAGGAAGTTTTGTTGATCAGTATTCCCGTTATTGAGTCCTGAACAGATATTTTGACCGGTCATAATCAGGTTTGCACTATTCATTAAGTTTGAAGATAATTGATTAACTTCCTCAATGGATATAGGATCGGTTTCATTTCCGGTTGACCATATGATGTTTGAAAAACTTGAGAAATTGCTGTTTATTGGTGTCAACTGTGTATTCCAGATACCATAGGATACGCTTGAATTTTCCAACCCAGGTGTGTAAAATTCTGTATAGTCGTTTACTGAATCATCATTTACAAGAAGTACATCTACATTGTCTGTGATATAAGTAAAGTCAAGAATCATTTCGCCCTGAATATTCGCAGCAGTAAGCACGAGTTGGAAGTCTATAGACCTTGCCTCTTCAACATAGATGCTGAAATGGTATTCTATTTCTTCATCAGCATCAAAACTAACTGCAACAGGCGGTGTAAGGCAGCCGATGTTATCACAAATTCCGATATAATCGTTCATGTTATCAGATGTATAACGGATATCGAATGTGATGTCTTGAGCTGAGCCCATATTTGTTACAGTGAAATGATCAGTTGTAATGAGATTATCTGCGGGACCAACTATTACCTGATGCAAATTCAGAAGGTCAACTTCAACATCTGCACTGATAGCTGTAATGCTTAGTAAGATACAAAAAAAGATTAAAATATTACGCATTTTTCCTCCAATGTTTATTGATATTAACACATTTTTTTGATTCTATAAAATATACAACAATTATTTAAAAAAAACTCAGGAGAAAATCCCCTGAGTTCAATAAATTAAAATCTTGTGGTAAGTTCCAGTTTTACTCCGCTGAATTCTTTTTCATAGCGGCAGACTCCTCTTCGGCATATTTTACCGCCTTTCTGCTTTCCTGCAAAGAATACAAGTTCAGTATTCTCTATGATATCGGCAGAAATTTCTATACTAGGATATAGCTCGTGATCCATCAAGTCCTCACTGTTTTTAAAAGCATATTCACTTTTAGTTGAAAGTGAGAAATGTTCGAAGCTCATGTCGAATTGAAGAGATGGTTCATTGGAATGATATGGTGTACCGAATATGTTATATTTTTTGTACTTATTTGCAGCCTTGATTGTGGTTGATCTGTCAAATAATATGAAGTCATAAGCTGCTTCCGGTTTATATTCGACCGACCATTTACTGTTTGGTTTTTCCTGTTTTTCAACTCTGGAAAACTCAAATGTGAAAGTTGATTCATCAAAATCATAGCGTATTTCAGTGTATGTATCGCTGATTCTGTAGTCATAGTCACTGGTCCAACCCTCAGAATAGTTAAGAAAAATATTCATTTTGTCAGTAAGAGGAAAATCAATTTCCCCCATAACGCTCTCTTCATCTTCACCCGGTTTTTCTTCTTCTTTCAGAACTTCTTCGCTGTGATAGAGCTGAGGGACATCCTGCATTCCGTTTTTGAAATCAAATCTTCTGTATTTAAGATATTCACCGGTTATTACAACATCTTTAATGAAAGCAGAAAAACTGGTATTGTATGCTTCTCCGGTTCTTGCCTTGCTCTGGATAACATTCAGTTCTGTAAGCGCATATTCATTACTGTGACCATATTCACCGTAGAATTCGAAGAAATCATTAGAATAGTTCATTCGCATAGAATAAACATCCTGATCTGCATAAGTGTCCGGTAGAACTTCATTCTGGTAATTTACAAAATTTGCACCAAGTCTGAAATCGCTGATGATATAATCTATATCAAAACCTGCTGCAGTGTTACGGTTTTCTCCCTGATCGTTAATTCCATATACAGCTAATAGTTTGAAATCATCTTTTCTGTAAGATGCTCTTGCACCTTCAAGTCTGTAGTCTTCATTCAGGTCTTCATCTTCGTATGATCTGAAAACAAGCCCTGTGCTGAAAACTTCTTCAAGTGTTCCGCCTCTGATACCGAAATCATTACCTTTATATTCAAGATATCTTTCACCCCATTCGTACTCAAGGTCTCTGGATTTGAGGTCTTCAACAGGACTGAATGAGTCGTATTTCGGGTAGTCTGCCATGAATTTCATACCAAAAGTGAGTTTATCGTATTTCAGGTTAAATGTGAAGTCGTCCTCGAAGTAGTTTTTTAGAGAATCATCTACAGATTTTCTAGTATATTTGGCATAGTTCATGCCCGAGATAGAGAAATCTTTCATTTCGGCAAAAAGAATGCCTGAAGTTAATATTAATGTTATTATCAGTAATTTCTTCATTTATACTCCAATTACTTCATTAACTTTTTAATTTCTTCTTCAAGTTTAAGCTCATCACCTTTTTTATAAGAGTTGTGAGTATAAACAATTTTACCGTCCTTGTTTACAAGGTATGTAGCAGGGACATTTTTGAAACCGAACTCATCTTTAGATTTTCCGTTTTTATCATACAGAGAAACAGCATTAAGGTTCTCTGCCTTGATCCATCTTTGTGCTTTTTTCATTGATCTTGGTTTATCAATACAAACTGCAACAAAAATCACATCATCATATTTTTCAGCTACTTTATCGTAAGCAGGGATTCCTTTTTTACAGGGCTGACAGAAAGTTCCCCAGAAATCTATTATAATTATTTTATCTTTGTTAAGGTCTTTGAGACTTATGATCTTTCCACTTTCATCTTCAAGTGATAAATCCGGTAATGTATCTACTGCAAAAATTGTTAAAGTTAACAGTAAGAGTAATGCTGTGATAAGTCTTTTCATTTTATCTCCTTAGTTTATTTCAAATTGAAGAGTCTGGAATATTACTGATTCCGAACTGTCATAAGAATCTGGCATGTTCTGCACAAATATAATTAAGTGAACATCTTCCGGAATTTCATCCGGAGCAGTAAAACTGAAATCAATAGTTTGGTTAAACTCAGTGATATCTATTTTCTTTCCTCCAATAACAACGTTTGTCAGGTTTTCCTGATTAGCCAGATAAGTAACATCGGATACTTTTTCAACAAGATAAACAACCAATACAGGATCACTGATAGCTGTCTGATTAGCCTTAACGATGTCTAAAGACCCCGTAACTGTTGTACCATCTACAGCTGCAGTCACGTTTTCAAAATTGATTGCTGACTGCTCATTTGCTGCAGATCTTATTTGAGGTTCGTAAGTGTCTGTTTGAGCCGCTGTGCCTCCGGTAATCCCGTTTATACCATTGAATGAGACTGTAGGCCACTGGTTATAACCATAATAATCTTTGGCATTGTAGTTCTCTGCAGGATCGGTCAATGTATTGTATTCAATGTAAGCGAACTTTCCATCAATAACACTTTCAAGTTCGTGAAGTTTAGCTGCAGAATTCGGGCAGGATGAGCATGTTCTGGCTGTAAAGAACTCAACCAGTACAAATGTGTCATAAGGTTTTGGGTTAACACCATCTCCTGTAACTATAAATGAGTTTCCCTGCTGTTCAACATACTCTACTATTGTAGTATCCATTCTAGATGATTGAGTATAAAATCTGCAGGAGAATTTTGTTAAACTCTCAATAATCTCAGTTTCAACAACAACATCGGTTTCATTCAGAATACCGTTATAAAATGCTTCAACATCGTCTATCATATAGCCTTGATTCAGATAATCATCGGAATACAAGTTCATGATCGTGTTAATACTGTTGTTATTAATTGCGTTCTGAATATCTGTTTCGAAGTCATTAACAAACGTGACAAAAAGTGAATCTGCTGAGACAGACGGTCCCAGATTATCATCAAATCTGTTACATGCTGTAAGTCCAAGAAGTACTGTCAGCACAAGAAAAATCAGTAATTTCTTCATATATTCTCCATTAACATTATTTTATTTTTTCAAGGGCATCAAGAATCATATTTTTGCTGATGATTTCCGGGAAGACTTTCGCTTCCTTCTGATCCGGGTAGAACAGGAGATAAAGCGGTACGCCGGCTCTTTCGTATTTATTTAACCATTCGATTATAAGTGGATCTTTTTTTGTATTATCACCTCTGTATAAAGCAACACCTTTGTCTTTGAAAGCCTGCTGTATTTCATCGGTATAAAGAACGAGCTTCTCGTTTGTGTTACAGGTCATACACCAGGCAGCACCAAAGTCTACAAATACCGGAGTTCCTTCAGCATGAAGTTTCATAACTTCTTCCGGATTAAACTTTTTCCACGCTCCATGCTGTGCTTGTTCGGTTGAGGCAGTTTCTTTGAAGTCCAGCAGGAACACACTTGACCCTACTACAATAGCGACTGCAATAAACAGGGACACCCATTGTTTGGTTTTAGAAAAGTGAGGTTTGGCAAACCTTCCATAATACCATGATGCAATTGCCAGAGCCACAAGCCAGTACAATACTCTGATAAAGTTACCACCGCCACCGACAAGGGCATTGACTGTATTGAGAAGGAATACTGTTGTTCCCAGAAGAAGGAATCCCATGAACTCTTTAAATACATTCATCCATTCACCCGGACGGGGTATCTTTTTAATGACTCCGGGCCAGAAAGCGAGGAGAATGAATGGGAAAGCCAGTCCAAGACCTATCAAAAGGAAGAACAGGACAATCATTACAGGAGGTTGAGAAAAGGCTACACCAAGGGCAGCTCCAAGGAATGGTGCAGTACAAGGTGTTGCCAGGAGTACGGCAACAACTCCGCTGAGGAATGAACCCCAGTGACCTTCCTTACTGGAAGCCTGAGATGCCATTGTCATTCCCGGTGCAGAAATAATGAAAACATCAAACAATGAAAGTGAGAAAACAAACATAATTGCTGTAAGTGACAGAGTGAAACCAATATTCTGGAATTGAAATCCCCAACCAACCGATTCTCCCGTTACTTTAAGAATAACAACAACTGCAGCAAGAATAAGAAATGATACAAGAATACCGGCTGTATAGGCAAATGATCCTTTCATTATTTCCGATTTGTTCTGCTGGCTTTGACCAACCAGATGCATAGCTTTTATGGAAAGAACTGGAAGCACACAAGGCATAACATTGAGTATCAATCCTCCTATAAATGCCATCAGCAGGAACTTGAGAATATTGTTTTCTTTGGCAGCATCTGCAGTGTCAGTTGCCTGATCTGCATATCCTTTAATTGAAAAATTAACCGGAACTTCAATCTCTTCCGGCATAAGGCAACTACCGTTATTAAGACACACTTGATATCCGATATACATATTTGTACTGAGGTTCTTTCCCGTAAAGTCAGGAGAAATGCTTATTTTCTTTTTAAGCTGGAAGTTTCCATGGTAAGACACAACGCCTGTTTTATCCTTTTCTCCGGCAGGATAAACAGTTTCTTCCAGTTTTAGCCCGGAATCTTCATCAAAATCTATGAATAAATAATCCGGCTGCTGGTAGGAATGATATTTTTCGGGGAGTTCGAAATTAGCTGTAACTTCTGCATAGCCGTTTTTCGGAATTTCCTGAGGGACATTCCAGCTAACTTTTATACCGCCCTCAAATATTTTTGAGTTGGTAGTGGAGATACCGGCATTACCTGATTCGGTTATAGAAAAATTCAATGATTTTTCAATTTCTTCCGGCATCAGGCAAGCACCGTTTTCATCGCACATCTGATATCCGACAATAATGTTCAGATTCAGTTCATCACTTCCAGGTTTACTGATCAGCTTGAAATTTCTTTCCATCAGGAGAGAATTTTCAAAATACTCAGTCCCGTATTCATCCTTTTTACCAGCAGGATAAACAGTTTTGCTCCAGCTTATATTGTCGTTTTCACTGTCAATAAAAACGAAATCAGGCTGGAGATTTATGTGATAATGTTCGGGTATTGCAATTTCTGCAGAAATAGTAACTTCCTGATTTAACCCTATATTTGAATTGGATGCTTTAACTGTAATTTCGGTGGATACAGATAATAAAAGCAGGGGCAACAGGAACAGCATTAAAAAGGTGAACTTTGACTGTCTCATTGTAACATTCCTCCGATGTTTTTTCCATTTATGTATATTTTAGTAAATAGCGTCAACAATTTTTATTATATAATAAAATTTTTACGTAGCATTACAAGGCAGAATGCGTTATTTTTTCTATAGGGTTTTTGAATAACCTGAAATCTGAATTAACCATGTTGTAATGCTTAAGATAAATTTATAAAGAATTAACCTTGAAAGCTACAATAAGATTGAACAGATACTTTTTATAGAAAAGAATAGATAGTAGGAGTTAAAATGTCAAACTATTTCATTGAAACTCAGCATCATGAATGGCTGTTGACTAACAGCAGAGGGAGTTATGCGCTTGGTACGGGGAATCTTCTAAACCAGAGGAAGTATCATAGTCTTTTAACAATAAATACCCCTGATCATGGTTTGAGGAAACTTGTCTCATCTCTGGAAGAGAAGATTGAGTGGCGCGGGTATACAATAAATACTGATAACAGTCATTATAGTAATTGTATTTACCCTGAAGGATTTCTGCACTTGGTAAAATCATGGCTTAATCCGCACCCGATTTTTCTTTACTCATCCATTCCTCACAACAATGATATTCTGGTTATGAAGGAGATTCGTCTGCATAAAAAGAAGAATATTGTTGCTATAAAGTACAGGAATCTGGGGTCTCATAAGCTTCATCTTTACATAAATCCTAAATTGTCTTTAAACAATCATCACTCTCTTAATGACGATGGATATTTTGATGGAAGGAGAATAAATACTGAAATTTTCAGCAAAAAGTACACAACGTTCGAAACAGAAAACCCTGAAACAGAGGCAAAAGTTTTTGGCACTGTATGTAATGGAATGATTGCCGAGAAACCTGTGACTTACAGGCAGGTTTTTTATCCGTGGGAAGTTAAAAGAGGGTATGACGGTTTTGAAGATCTGTTTTCACCTGTTGAAATTTACTTTAATCTTGAACCCGGTAAAACAGAAACAATATACTTCTCTGACAAACCACTGAAGAGTGTAAAAAAAGTAGATAAAGATTTAGCAGAGCAATATTCCGAGAAACTCAAACCTGCTGAACTCCAGGAACTCAAAGCAGGGAAAGATATTCTCTCAAAACTGGATTATGATGATAATGAGCTGTTCTCGTATGAACAATACATGGGGATATTGAATCAGGCCTATGAAAAGTTTTTCTGCAATGGGAAAATCCACAAGGGCTATCCTTGGTATGATTGTGATGTAGTTAACTATCTGTATCAAATACCATTACTTCTGAAGATTGATCATGATTTTAAGAATATTATAACCAATATGAAAAGTATTTACAAGGCAGTTAAGAATACACTTAAACGAAAAGATGAGATTATTCGGAAAGAGTCTATCCTGAGAGCATCTTTGTGGTATATTGTCTCTGCCTATAAGATTATAGATAACATCATGCTGAATAAGAAGAAGTCAGAGGATTTCATGGAAGATTGTCTGGACTTAATATATTACATCAGGAAAATCACTGGATATATACAAAGTGAAGAAGAATACTTTGTTATCAATAATGATGGAATGATTGAAGTTTCTGCTGATGCTTTTCCTCAAACATGGAATGACAGTTATTATCACGATAAGCCCTGGCATCTCAGAAAGAAATTCCCATTTGAGATTAATGCGTTGTGGTATAATGCAGTTTGTATAAATGAGAAAATAGCTGATATTACTACTGCTGTAGATACAAAAGTTACCAAAGTTTCAGTGGATGTTTCAGACCTCAAAAGTAAACTGTCAGAACAACTGCAGAATTTCTATCATCATAATTATATTGCAGATCGATATGATAATGAGTTTTTGCATGAAATCAGGGCTAATGTACTCATTGGCAGTGCATTACCATTCAGGATTTTTACTCACGAACAATTACAGAAAACAGTTCTTACTGCTGAAATCCATCTTCTGACACCTTACGGATTGAGAACTCTTTCTTATACGGATCATAAGTTTAGAAAAAAATTCACCGGTGACGAAACTCAACGCTCTATTGCAAGATATCAGGGATCAGTCTGGGCATGGTTGTTATATCCGCTTGCAGTAACCTATGTTAAAGCATACGAAGGGTTGTTGTCCGGTAATGAAATTGCAAACAAACTTAAATCATATATTCAGAGCTTCAGAAATGGCTTTATTAAAGGGCATATCGCATCTGTTGCAGAAATCTGGGATGGGAGCACCCCGCATTTTCCTAAAGGAAGCCCGGCTTATTCAAACGGAGTTTTCGCTTTATATATGATAGAGTTAATGATAAAAGAACTGGAGGAAAAATAAATGAAAGTTCTTATGTTCACATGGGAGTTTCCTCCTTTTATCACGGGAGGTCTGGGAATGGCCTGCTATGGGATGGTGAAATCACTATTGAAAATGAATGTGGAAGTCGATCTTGTGCTGCCGACTGAGAAGCTTGTTTATTTTCCATTGAAAACAGTGGAAGATATCGATTTAATGCCTGTAGTATTTCTGGATAAAGAAGCGATGCAGGAATTCGAAAGTTATAAGTTTCAGACAGTGGAGGAGAAACTTGAGTATATTGGTGTGTCTGAAACTCCGGAGTCTTATATTACTCCGGCTACAGCCATTAAAACTGAATATGCTATCCCATTTAAAGTGGTTCATGATCATGAATTTCTAATTGAATCACATAATCATAATCTGGAAGAGGAAGAGCTGCTAATTAACTTGAGCGGGAGTGAGAATATATTTCAGAAGGTGCAGGAATTCATGTTCAGAGCAAATCGGTATGCTTCTGAACTGAATTTTGATCTGATACATGCTCATGACTGGTTGACTTATCCGGCTGGAATGATTGCCAAGGCTATATCCGGTAAGAGACTTGTATCCCATATTCACGCTACTGAGTTCGATAGATCAGGTGGTACAGGCGACCACAGGATTCATAAGATTGAGTATTCCGGTATGACTTATGCCGATCAGGTTGTTGCTGTCTCCAAATATACTGCTGAGATGGTTATCTCCCGCTATAGAATTGATACGGGTAAAATCGGTATTGTACATAATGCATACATCATGGACAATGAGTCCAACTGTGTTAAAGACAGACTTTTTTCCGGACCTACCATACTGTTTCTGGGAAGAATAACTCTCCAGAAAGGACCGGACTATTTTATCAGTGTGGCTAAACGGATTCTGGAGGATTATCCTGATGCACGATTTATTATGGCTGGAACGGGAGATATGGCAAGAAGCATGATTCACAGGTCAGCCAAGATGAAGCTGAAACACCGGTTTCTGTTTACCGGTTTTCTCAACAGGCATGAAGTTGAATCTATTCTGAAAGCTTCGGACATATACATCATGCCTTCAGTCTCTGAACCGTTCGGTATTGCTCCGCTTGAAGCAATGGCATATGGCGTGACAGCAATTATATCAAAACAGAGCGGTGTGGCAGAAGTTGTAAAGAATGCATATAAAGTTGATTTCTGGAATATAGATGAAATGGTGGAAAAAATCAGTTATCTGATAGAAAATCCTGTAGAATGTGTTGAGATGGGTTACTCCGGGATGCTGGAGGTAAGACAGATTCAATGGGACAATGCTGCAGAGAAACTTAAAAAGATTTATAAAACTCAAATTGAAATGGACGGGAGGTAAAATGTTAAATATAATTTTTTATTTCCAGGTTCATCAACCGTATAGACTTAATCACCTTAATGTAATAAACACAAGGGCCGGAGTTGATCTTTTCGATGAAAAACTCAATGCAGAAGTAATGCGAAAGGTTGCAGATAAATGTTATCTGCCGACCAATAAGCTTTTACTGGAACTTATAGAAAAATTTGAAGGGCGATTCAAAGTATCATTCTCGATTACCGGTGTAGCTATAGAGCAGTTCAAGAAATACTGTCCTGAAGTACTGGAGTCTTTCAAAAAGCTGGTAGATACAGGATGTGTTGAATTGATAGGGGAGACTTATTATCATTCCCTGGCATTTCTGTTTGATTCGGAAGAATTTCTGGAGCAGGTGAAAATGCACGAGAAACTTATGCTGGAAGAATTCGGAGTGAAGCCGACAACTTTCAGAAATACAGAGCTTATCTATCAGGATGATCTTTCTTACCTGATCGCTGAAGAAGGTTATAAGGTTATGCTTGCTGAAGGTGTAGACAGGATACTCAACTGGAGATCGCCGCTTTATGCCTACAAGAATTTCACAAAAGAGATATCTTTGCTTCTCAAGCATTATAAGCTTTCTGATGATATAGCATTCAGATTTTCCAACAAGGATTGGGAAGAACATCCGTTAACTGTCGAGAAATTTGTAAACTGGGTTAAGCAATTTACTTTAAGTGAAGATAAAAACAGAAATCAGTTTCTGAATCTGTTTATGGACTATGAAACATTCGGTGAACACCAATGGGCTGAAAGCGGTATCTTTGAATTTATGCGGGAACTTCCCGGGGAAGTTCTTAAAAGTAGAAACCTGGGTTTTTGCACTCCTGAGGAGATTATTGAACTTGCTAACTATCAGCAGGAATCAATATCATTCCCTGATCCTGTATCATGGGCAGATCAAGAGAGAGACTTATCCGCCTGGCTGGAAAATGACATGCAGAAAAATGCCATAGAAGCTTTCTATGAGCTGCTGCCTAAGATTAAAAGGTCAAATCAACCAGAACTTCTGGAAATTGCAAGAAAGCTTTCGACATCAGATAATTTTTATTACATGTGTACCAAGTACTTCCAGGATGGAGATGTGCACAAATATTTCTCACCTTATGATTCGCCCGAACAGGCTTATATCTATTATATCAACGCTCTTGCAGGTCTGGAAGAAAGACTGCAGGGAACCATAATCGGAGGTTAATTTGAATCACAATAAATTCATCAAATTACAGGTAAGACCAAAGCTGGAAAACGATCTGGAGCATCTACGGGAATTATCTTATAACCTGTGGAGTACCTGGGATAAAAATGCTCAGCAGCTTTTTAAGAGAATTGATCCGGTATTATTCAGGAAATGCAATCATAATCCTGTTAAACTGCTCTATTCCGTCCCATCTGAAAGACTGGAAGAACTTGCTTCTGACACCGGTTTCAGGTATGAGTTACAGAATGTAATGGATCAGTATACTAATTACATGAAGTTCACAGGTTCTTACAAAGACAGCCAGGGAGAAGAGCATGTTCTGGATGAGAATCAGGAAGTTATAGCATATTTCTCAATGGAGTATGGACTTCACGAATCACTGCCGGTATATTCCGGTGGTCTTGGTGTTCTTGCAGGAGATTATCTCAAGGCTGCATCTGACCAGGGTATTCCAATGGTTGCTTTCGGGCTTCTGTATAAGTTCGGATATTTCAGACAATCCGTAAATATTGACGGTATGCAGGAAGAAGGTTATAGTTTAATAGACTGGTATACAAAACCTGTTCAGCAGTTGAAAAACAGTGATGGAAAACCGCTTCTACATAAGATTAAGCTCGGTGAAGATGAAGTGTGGTTCAAGACCTGGATTATTAATGTCGGACGAGTAAAGCTCTATCTGCTTGACTCAGATATACCTGAAAATCCTGAACACATCAGAGAATATTCAGAAATCCTTTATGACACAAGAAAGAACAACAGGATTGCCCAGGAATTGCTTCTGGCGTTTGGTTCTCAGGAGCTGATGCATTCCCTGAATCTTAATCCTTCTGTGTATCACCTGAATGAAGGTCATTCCGCCTTTCTTATTATTGACAGATTGAGATATTTAACTACTCAGTTGGGATATACCTATCAGGAAGCAAAAGAACTGATTTATCACTCAACAGTTTTTACAACCCATACACCGGTAATTGCCGGGAACGAGAATTTCCCGATTTCTATTGTGAAGAACTACATCAGACAGCACGCGGAAGATTTACAAGTACCAATTGAGAAACTGATTGACTACGGTAAGGTCCCCGGTGATAACACTACATACTGGCTTTCAGCACTGGCATTAAGGTTTTCCAGATGCAACAACGCAGTTTCACAATTACATAAGGTTGTTTCAAAATCAATGTGGGAGAAACTGTATCCTGAGCTGTATGTTAAGGAAGTTCCAATTATTGGTATAACAAATGGTGTTCATTTGCAGTCTTGGGTTTCCGAACAAATTCTTAATTTGTTTAACAGGTATATAGGACCTGAATATACTCACATTGCCGAGCGAAGGGCTATCTGGGAAAATGTAAAGAAAATACCTCTTATGGAAATCTGGGAAGCTCATAAACAGAGAAAAGACCAGATGATATCTTTTATCAGAAGCAGAATGGAGAAATCCTTTGTTGCTTTTGGTGACACTAAACATCTCAGTTCGCAAGGTAAACAGGTTCTTGCTAACGATACTCTAACAATAGGATTTGCAAGGCGATTCGCAACGTACAAAAGAGCAGATCTGATTCTGGAAGATCCGGAAAGATTACTCTCCATAATGAACAACCCGGAAAAGCCGGTTCAGTTTGTTTTTGCAGGTAAAGCACACCCTGCCGATGAAGCAGGTAAGCTTATTATCAAGCGACTAATAGACTTTGCTCTGGAGAACAACATTCAGGATAAATTCATCTTTGTACCTAATTACGACATGAATATTGCCCGTCACCTGGTACAGGGAGTGGATGTCTGGTTGAACAATCCGGTAAAACCGATGGAAGCCAGCGGAACATCAGGTATGAAAGCAGGAATGAACGGAGTACTTAATCTCAGTGTTCTTGATGGCTGGTGGGCTGAAGGTTATTCCGATGATATTGGCTGGGCTATTCCTTCTCTTGATAATGTTGTGGATGATAGTGCCAGACGAAGAATGGAAGCTAATTTCATTTATGATCTGATAGAGAATTATGTATGTAAGCAGTACTACGACAGAGGTCAGAGCAACTTCCCGGAAAGATGGGTAGAAAAAATGAGGATGTCAATCTACAAAGTAGGTATGAACTTCAATATGCACCGCATGCTCAGGGAATATGTTGATTATTTCTATGTAGAAACCAAAGAGAAAGTTGAAGAAATCTTTGAATCAGAACTGAAATGTATTAAGGGTGCTATAGAATATATTGACAAGGTGAAGGAAACCTGGGACAGAGTCAGGATTGAAGATGTAAGTGTTTCTAATCTTCAGAACTTCTACGAAAGCTGCGATGAGATAAAAGTAACAGCAATTGTTGATCTGGCAGGTACCGATCCCGCAATGTATACTGTAGAAGTGATGTATATCTATAATGATGAAGGTGACTTCGCTACATACGACATGCACCTGAAAGATTATATTAATGATAAACCGAGATTTGTCTGCCGTTTCAATCTGATAGACTCAGGTTTACAGAAAGTTAATGTGAGAATCAAAACCAAGTCAGCCTACAAAGGCAGTAAGGAACACGTGTATATTAAATGGAAAAACTGAACGGAAACATAAAGTTAGAGATTTGTGCCGGCTCTCTCGAGGATTGTATTCTTGCTGAGAAAGCCGGTGCTGACAGATTAGAATTGAATACAGGATTAAGTCTTGGGGGTTTAACACCTTCTCCGGGACTTTTTTCTACAGTTATGGAAAGTGTTAGAATTCCTGTTATTGTTATGATTCGTCCCAGATCAGGGGGATTCAGCTACAGTTCGTATGAATTCAGAACAATGATGAAAAATGTGGAGTACTACAGAGATAATGGTGCTGCCGGTATTGCTACGGGTTTTCTTAATACTGACGGAACTCTGGACTATTACAAGTGTCTGGCAATCCGCGATGCCTGCAAGGATATTGATGTGGTTTTTCATAGGGCATTCGATTTCATTGTGAATCCTTTTGAAGCATTGGAACAGCTGATAGAGTTAGGCTTTACCAGAATTCTCACATCTGGGGCACAGGGTACAGCGGCAGAAGGTATGGCAAGAATCAAAGAGCTGATTGATAGGGCTGACGGCAGAATAGAGATACTACCCGGAAGCGGTATCAACTCTCAGAATGTTCAGAAGCTTATTACCGAAACAGGCTGCAGACAAGTCCATGCGTCTCTGGGAAGCAGATCCAGCGATATTTCGATTAATCATATTGATACTGACATCCCTTTGAAGAATTTTCTTCCTGATGATGAATTTAAGAAGACAGATTATGAGAAATGCTCTGAAATGAGAAGAATGCTGGACAAAACCTTTGGAATGGTGTGAGGGGAAAGATATTGTTGATAACAGACTGTTTCGGAGTATATTGACTATGTCAATGTCCCTGAATCGACTCACATCCCCGTAGAGGCAAACGGACGCTTGACTCAATAATTTCCTTGACCGTTTCCAGCTAATGAGCTCATTTTTGCCATATTATGGAGTAAGGAGGCTTTCTTGTATCCGGTAAACACAGCTTTAGTAGTACAGGAAGACCATTATTACCCATTTGGTATGAGGCTGAGTGGAATGTCCGGTAGAAACGGGCAGGAAAACAAATTCCTCTACAACGGTAAGGAACACGAGGAAGACTTTGACCTGAACTGGTACCACTACGGTGTGCGCTATTACGACCCACAGCTTGGGCGTTGGCACGCTGTTGATCCGGCTGATGAGTTCTTTAGCCCTTATGTGTATTGCCATAATGACCCGATTAACTTCCTTGATCCGGATGGGGCGGAGACACATTGTGCACAGGATGGAACAGTTATGAATGTTGTTAATGACTGGAGTAATGCTATTCTTGTACATCCAGAAGTGGGACATGAAGGACCAGCTAATTTGATTGGGTACACTAGTACTTGGGATGAGTTTATCTGTCCAGAGACTGGTGGAACCTTTGCAAGTGCTTTTATTGATTTTGGGCAAAGCTGGGATGCAACATTTGATGAATTAACTGTTTTAGCCTTGCCTATGTCTCCATATAAGTTTGCTATGGCTAGTAAATGGAACGGTAGTTTAGATCTTAAGAACAGAACTGATCTTGGTGTATCAGAGGGAACTGCGAAACTCTTTCATGGAAAATATAGAACAGCAAGATCTATGGGAAACTTAATTTTTGGTTATAACGTGAATAAGAAATATCCAAATTTAGGTTATCAAAAAATGATGAAGATGGCTGGATACTATGAGAAAACTAAATTTGCCCCATCAATTGGCTATCCTCTTTTGCTGAACTGGTCACCGTGGCACGCCCCTTATTGGGGAGAAGATAAATACAGCGGTAGAAACATTAGACTTGGATGGAATCTGGGAGAAGTGAATAGATTATGACAAATAGAGTTAAAGAAAAAAGGAATGTAGCCTTGGAAGTTTTTGTGCTATTATTATTCCCTTTAATACAGTTAATTATAGTTGTAGATGTAATAGATATCACTTTTTCTGCCAATAGAAGACCAGAAATTATAATTTATAGTGCCAGCTTATCGAATAGAAATTTATATGTAAAAACATATAAATATGGATTTATGGATTTATCTCAAGAAATCATAATATCTGTGACAAAGGGGAGAAAGAAGCAAAAAGGTGACATTGTACTTAATTTAGATAAGATTATATTCTTTTTAGAAGAAGATAAGTTTATATTCTACACGAATAATGAACAGCTAATGTCTATAATATATGATGGTGAGAAACTCTTATTACGACCATATACTGCTTCACTATCGAAAGATGAGTTCATGTCTTTGAAGAATACGATCTATGTGTTTCATCCAGAGAAAAATGTTACATGCAGTGATGTTGTTAAAATAATTAGCTATGGGAAAACATTATGATTGATAAGAAGATTAGAATATACTTAACTATATCGTTAATATTATTTTTTTTCTACATAATATTTAAGATATTCGATGTAGTTTATATGCCGAGATATTTCCCACAAGTAAGAAAAGTAGCTATGTATAGAGTTGATATAACATCAGAAATTTTTTTGTATATCAAAGTTATGGAGCCAGTTTTTGATTTCAATCCAAAGCAATTTACGTATGTAATATCTGGAAATAGAGAAGATAGAGTACTTTTAGAGGATCAAATTGTTTCATCCTACAAACTGTCCAAATACAACCACAGACTCTATATAAGGGTGTCTGATGATAAACTCCAGCTGTTGAATTATGAATTGATCAACTTCAGTCTAGGTACAAGAAAAACCGATCTCATTGTTTCAACAATATTGGATACAGATGAAAAGCTCAGCGATATGAGTTTTATAGGTTTAGGTGAACATAGAATTTTAGATAAAAGAATAACCAAAGAAAACATTCATGAATAATTTTTTTCACCCAAGAAAATGATTAACTTATGTACATCAGGCTAGTTGGAGGTATAGTTATCGAAGATGGAAATATTAAGCAAATACCAACTGCTATTGGCAGACTGGTAAAAACAGGCAGTAGTTTTGAATATGTTTACGACTATAAGGATCACCTAGGAAACACTAGAGCTTCTATTAAACGAGAAACTGATATGAGTAGCCCTGATTTTTACACTCCTCTGCTTGTACAGGAAGACCATTATTATCCGTTTGGGATGCGTTTAGGTGGATTATCTTCCAATAGCGGAGATAAATCCAATAAATTCCTTTACAACGGTAAAGAGTTTGAAGACGATATTAATGTACCTCCTATGGGCTTTGAACTGAAGTTCTAAAGACTTCGGAGTGGAGACTCTCGGACATATGTCCTGCGAGCTTTTTGGTACCACTATGGTGCCAGATACCATGACCCACAGTTAGGACGCTGGATGGCTGTTGACCCGGCGGACGAATTCCACAGCCCTTATGTGTATTGCCATAACGACCCGATTAACTTCCTTGACCCGGATGGGAGAGCTGTAGCATATGCATTTACTTCAGCTAGATGGAATGTGGGTTACACTGAAGAGTATCTAGTTGGTAGAGCAATTGGGTACGATAATGGTTTCAAAGGTATTCAATTCAGTACAGATTCTAAAGGAGGATCTTATGCAGGAGGTGTAGGTCTTTCTGGAGGTTTTGGATTTCTTTTCGGTACAAATGACCCCAATTCTCTTCTTGGACGTGGTCTAAACATAGGTGTATCAGGTTTAACCGAACATCCGATAATTCAACTTTTTGGTGCTGAAGTGAACATAATACGTGATAGAGAATTAGATAAATGGTACGTTGGTTTTAACATAAGTATGGGAAAAGCAAAAGGATCAAGTGCTTATATTGATCATTCAAAGACTGAAATAGATAAAAATGCTCCATACTCTTGGGAATCCAAATTCTATTATCAGGTTCAAAAACATTATTATGACTTTAAAAATAGCTGCCAGTCGTTGACTAACAAGATTATTGGACCAGTTAATCTACCTGGGAATGGAACCACAGTTGATCAAGAACTTATTAATGAATTAGATTGAGGACTATAAAATGGGAATTTTCTCTGTAATTGCAGTGCTTTTGATGATAGTTTCTTTTGTTATTGAGTGGTTTATATATTTTACTGATGAGGAATTTTATTTATTGAGCCAAAAGAATAATAAAAATGATTTCAAAAACTTAAACTCCTCGAATTTTCTTGATAATAGACCAACATTCAGACAACTTAAGGATGCATGTAAAAATTCAACAAGTGATAGGAAGTCATTGTATTATTTCATCATTGCTTTGAGGATTTATGTTTTTTGTGTGGTAGCTTCAATTTTTATTGGAGCGATGGGGTTCTTAGTCCATCTACTATACAAAGCACTCAGTAGTTAAATATGGTAAAATTTATCAATATTTATAAGCCCCTTTCGAGGGGCTTTCGTATACCTTCACCTGCACTATAACAGATTCCGGTTCTATGCTGTAAATCAGTCTGAATTCTGCCTGTTCATCCTTGTTTAGCACCATGGATTTACCTATTACACCGGTTATGTTTATGTCTGATCTTATTTTTGTTGTTCTATCCAAATGGGATTATCCCTTTTTAACAATATTTCCTTGACCATTTGCCACTACTGAGCTCAATTTAGCTATAATATGGAGTAAGGAGGCAGGATTGTATCTGGGAAACACAGCTTTAGTAGTACAGGAAGACCATTATTGCCCGTTTGGAATGAGGTTAGGCGGAATGTCCTCTGATACCGGACAAGACTACAAGTTTCTATACAATGGTAAAGAACTGGATGATGAGAATAATGTACCTCCTATGGTCTTCGAACTGATGTTCTACAGACTTCGGAGTGGAGACTCTCGCCTGCGGCTACGAGCTCTTTGGTACCACTACGGAGTTAGATTCTACGACCCACAGCTTGGACGCTGGCATGCAATGGATCCTGCCGACGAATTCCATAGTCCTTATGTGTATTGCTATAACGACCCGGTTAATTTTGTTGATCCGGATGGAGCTAAGGAAGAAAGTAAGAAAGGGGAAAAATTCCATAAAAAAGTCATAAGACTAGGTCATGAGCAATTATCAGATGCAGCCAAGGAAAGTCATGATAATATGAACACACCATATACTTCAGGTTTTACGTTATTTGCGACCCTGTTTGTTTCTTCAGGGGATTCAAGGGGTGATGCTGTTTGGAGATTTTACCATGGTGGTGGAGAAAATGGAGGAGAAGAAGCAAAGTCTGATCTAGTTAAGAAAGTCCATGACGATATACGAGAGACTCAAAACAATTCTGCTGCAATGGTCAATGCACAAGCAGAGGCAACTATTTTGGTGTGTGAAACAGCCGCTTCAGGTTTTAGATCTCCTCCTGGTTCTGTCAGTCATAAAGGGATAAAGGCTGGAATAAAAGTACTAACGGATGTAGGTGTTAATGTAACTAAGAAAGTTAAGGGCTGGTTTGTAAAAAAGGGTGGAGATCCTGCAAATATTGATAAGCAAATACCAGACAAGAAATAAAATATCAAGGATTTAATATGAGACAAAGTTCTTTAAAGATATTATATGCATTTATAATGGCAAATTATGCAATCATGCAGCTAGCCTGCATCGATTATAATCTAAAAGAAAATAATATCCCCATTCCTTTTTACCAAATTGCAGATTCAATCTTCTACAAACTTATTGACGGAGATCCCAAGATTGATCTGGACAATTTGCAATCTGAGTATGAGACTGCTAAGCGTAATTACTCTTCTGAAGGAGACACTGTATTCGGATTCGCAGACAATTTTATCATGTATTTCTTTAATTTCGAAAGAAAAGATTATGTAAACTCAAATAGAAATATTGAATATGTCAAAAAGTACTTACTTGATACTTCTGGGAAAATAGATTCATATATAGAATTATTGGATATTAGAGTTAAGTTGAAGATCGACACTAAAGAAAAGGACTCCTATTTGCTCAAGCTATATGAGTTGGATGAATTTCCAATAATATATTATAGTTTTCTAAGAGTAAGAATGCTCTTTGAGTATGAAAAATATAATCTGGCATTAAATGTTTGTAATACTATTGAGCGATCTTATTCATCCAGTATTTGGTCTCTTATTGTCATGATTTATGAATATCAGGCTTTATCAAGGAGCGGTAAGTATAAAGAATCAAATGCTATTATTGATCTTTTCTTAAATAGAATGGAGAAAGTTATTGAAGGAGATGAAGTCGACCCTGAAACCTTTGATCAGTGGTTTTCGAGTTACTATTATTCATTAAATTTCTACTATTTGAGTGATTTCGAGAATGCCTTGAAATTTTATAGAAAAGCAAGAGTATCATTTTTTCCAGTGAAAAAGGAAATGAATCCGATTTCAAATTTCATAGTTGATTTCTCAGAAAAGGAAATGAGTATTTTTGATGAATTAGAGAGCATGCTCAACAAAGAACAAAAGCAGTAAGCTTTTTTAAGCTGTAATAATATCTTAGCCAGAAACATGTTTTCTGGCTTTTTCTTTCGTGTCTTTTAGTGGGTTTCGTGGTTTTATTCTAATGGGATTATTATTCCGCTACTCCAACTCCATTCTGTTGTCCTTAGCAAGTTTATACGTGAAAAAACTGTCTTTAACCTGTACAATAACGGAATCCGGTTCTATGCTGTATCAGTGCTCCAACCTTTTTCTGACAATCTTGAATGCACTGGCTTTTTCACGGGTGAAACCAAATACGTGCTCCAGAATATCGAAAATACTAACCGATTGCAGAGTCTTTTTTACAAACAGAGTATTATCCGAGACTTCCATTGATTCAACAAGCATTTTAAGATTATACGATTTTTCTTTCTTTTTACGGATTCTGGAATATATCAGTTCATCAAGATGATTGTAATGAGCCAGTTTCTGAGAAAAATGTTCTTCAAGCTCTTTAGGGAAGTACACTTCCACATATTCATAGTTAAAGTACTCCATAGAACGCAT
Organism: Cloacimonadales bacterium (SeqCode); assembly: GCA_942492065.1. Taxonomy (GTDB): domain Bacteria; phylum Cloacimonadota; class Cloacimonadia; order Cloacimonadales; family JAIOQZ01. Next base: position 107,771 of record CALODV010000008.1, read on the forward strand.
TTTCTTGTCAAAAGCAGGTTCTACATGGCTTATGGTAATTCCCGCAGGCAGTACTGCAGAAATAGCCTCTTTAATCTTATCAGTATCCATCTTATAGCAGAGAGCAACATCAACAAATTCTGTTTCACCTTCCACACCAATTGAGAGCGGTGCACTCAGGCTTATTTTTGGGTGCTTATTGAATCCCTGAGTATAGGCAAGTGGAATGTCGGCTACTCTGAGCAGTCTGTGGAACATTCTGAGGACATCGAGATGAGCCACATATTGCAGGTAATCCGTTTTGCCATAATAGAATCTGTAGTAAAATGTTTCGTCCTGCTCAACAGGCAGTGGGGGAGTAGGTATTTCCAGCTTAGTGTCTCTTGAATAAACAGGTTTGGTCACGGAATCACATAAACCGCAGAGAGTACAGTTTTCACGGCAGTCAGGAGTTGTGGCAGCCTGTTCGGATTTTGTCCATTCTTCTGCGAGAAACTCTTTCTTCACTCCAATGTCGAATCTGTCCCAGACAAGGTCAGTGTCAAAATCTCTACCGTTCAGATAGCCCAAATAATCAATGTCGGATTTCTCCCAGTTGGCAAAGTCAAAATGTTCATCCCAGCCGTCGAACTTAGCACCGTTTTTATAGGCGGAATAAATCCATTCACTGATAGACTCGTCACCTCTGGTAATAACACCTTCCAGCATTGAGCTTTCTATCTGGTGGTACTTCATTTTTATGAATCTATATCGTTTAAGAGCATTCTTTATGATATATACTTTTCGAATAAGGTTTTCTCGTGAGTCCATCGGTGCCCACTGGAATGGGGTAAACGGTTTTGGTACAAACGGAGAAACAGTAATGTTTATTCGCAGTTTCTTACCGGAAATCGCTATGATTTTCTCAACAATATCAACTATTCCAAGAACATCTTCATCTGTTTCGAATGGCAGTCCGATCATAAAATACAGCTTTATCAACTGCCAGCCGTTTGCCAGAGCGATTTTCACTCCCTCGAGAATATCCTTTTCAGTAAGCTGTTTATTGATGATATCTCTCAGCCTCTGACTTCCTGCTTCCGGGGCAATTGTCAGACCTTTCGATCCCATTCTGTTCAGCAGATTAATCAGGTCGTCATCGAGAGAGTCAACCCGTAAGGATGGTAGAGACAACTTAGCTCTATCATTCTTCAGGCTTCCGGAAAGTGTTATCAGAACATCTTTTATGCAGGTGTAATCAGATGAGGATAACGAAACAAGTGCTGCTTCTTCCCAGCCGTATTTCCCGACTTCTTCCAGTAACGGTTTAATAATATCTTCGGGATTTCGTTCTCGTACAGGTCTGTAAAAATATCCTGCATGACAGAAACGACATCCACGAGAACATCCTCGCATGATTTCAGCAGTATAACGATTATGTACCGGTTGAATCCATGGAACAAGTTGGTTGTCATGCATATTTTCTGATTTATGGAAATGGTTGTATTTTCTGATTTTAATGGAATCGTCTTTATGTATTGAAGGCACGAAAAGACCTGCAATACTACTCAGTTCTCTGAGTTTCTCTTCTTTAGAAAGCCCTTTTGTCTTTTTTACAATCTCATAGATTTCTACAATAGCTTCTTCACCTTCACCAATGAGAATTGCATCGAAGAACATGCTTACCGGAAGAGGATTACTGGCTGATGGTCCTCCTGCAATAACGAGAGGATAGTTATCATTTCTATCATCTCTGTTAATAGGGATGTCTGCCAGATCAAGCATATAAAGAATGTTGGTAAATGTCAGTTCTGATTGCAGGGTGAAACCTACAACATCGAAGTCTTTCACTGCTACTCTGCTTTCAATACCGAATAAAGGAATATTTTCTTCCGTGAGTAGGTTTCCCATGTCCGGCCATGGACAATATACTCTGTCTGCTGCACATCCATCTGTTTTATTCAGAATGGAATACAGAATCTTAATTCCCAGGTGAGAGACTCCGACTTCATAGACATCAGGGAAAGCGAAACAGAAATTAATATCCGAATCGTCTTTTACTTTGTTTATTGAGTTGAGTTCGTGGTTAATATATCGGGCAGGCTTTTCTACAAGGGGAAGGACGTGGTCTATTTCGAGAGGTATTAATTCCATTCATACTCCAATTCAAACATAACGTTCAGAGGATTTTCTTTTCCGTCAAAAATAATAAGATCGACATAATCTGTAGTATCGCGAAGAGCTTCTACATTGAAACTTGATTCTGGTGAAGCAACTTCGGTTATTGCAGCAGTACTTTCAGCAGGTTCAGTCTGATTTTTCTCAATTTCTTTTGACTCTTTGGTTACCTTATTATGAGCAAGCTCTGTTTTACGGTTTTTAACTTCCTGCTTAAGAGGGAACTCCAGCATGCCATTGCGGTGAAAGTACATGTAAATTGAGACGAAAATGATAATGATTATGCCAAGAAGAGGATATAGGAAAACTGAGCTTGGAATCAACAGTTTTTTATCTCTTTTCTTGTTGTAAACGCTTTGAACTTCAGAATCTTTGGAAGTAAACTGCTGTTGGAAAAGCATGAGGATGTTACCTGCATCCATTTCCAGAAATCTGGCATAAGTATAGATCATTGCTTTAGCATATCCGTAACCACCCAGTTCATTGAAGAAATCCTGTTCTATAGAGCTGATAATATGCGGTTTTATCTTAGTATGCTCCGATACATCTTCTATAGATAAGTTCATCTCTTCTCTGCGTTTTTTAATACGACTTCCGATAGATTCCATTTTATCCTCTGTTTCTTAAATTTTAATATTATTATAAATAACAGCTCCAATTGCGATTCCTGCAATATCGGCTGTAATATCTTTCCAGCTCCATTCAGTTTTCTTAATCTTCAGGTCAATCAGTTCTTTCACTCCGCCAATACTGATTGTTATTCCGGCTGAAACCATAAGATTATTCTTATTGAGCTTACTATAGTCTTTATTAAAGGACATTGTCCAGTACATTATTGAGGCACTGTATGCTACATGCTTTGCTTTGTCATAGGAATACCAGTCTTTCTCAATTAAAGGCAGGGCATTACAGGAAAAAGAGAGCATCAGCAGGATAGAGAAAACCAAAATTTGCTTCAAATCTCGACTATTCCTTCGTACACAGTTCTGACATCACCTGTCAAGATGCTTTCACCTGTCTGCTCGTCATAACTTACCAGAACAGAACCTCCAGGTTGATTCACTGTAACAAACTCCTGCATCTTTGCAATAAGATGAGCCGATTCAGCACAACAACAAGCTCCTGTTCCGCAGGCAAAAGTGATTCCTGAACCGCGTTCCCAGATTTTTATTGTGATATCAGATTCACTGTTAATCCGCATAAAGTGGACATTCACTCCATCTTCGAAATACGGATGGCACGATATTTTCTTTGCGAGATGAAAATCTTTCTCAATGTCATCTGTGTTAATAACAAAATGAGGATTGCCAATATTCAGGTACATTCCTTCTAAGTTAAGGTCTTTTAGAAAAACTTTGCGTTCGACCAGTTTTACTTCACCCATCGATACACTGACATTGTTGTTTGATCCGACTTTCCCTGTGCGAACTCCGAATTTAGTCAGAACAACACATTCACGTTTTCCGGTTTTCCTGTAGAAATAGTATGTCACTGATCTTAAAGCTGATCCGCACATTTCTGCTTCCGAACCATCCGCATTGAATATTCGCATTGAGATGTCATTGTCCGGCAGACTGAAATCCATCAGAACAATACCGTCTGCGCCAATATCAAGCCTTCTTCTGGAAAGCTTTACTGCGAGCTCCGGAATATCAGGTTCAGGTATGAAATCATTATCCAGATCAAAATAGATATAGTCATTTCCCTGAGCAGTCATCTTTGTGAAAGGGAGTTTCATTATACCTTCAGTATCTTATCAAAAACGTTATAGAATTCATGAATGCCTTTTTTGTCCTTAATCCATTTTGCAGCGAGAATAGCTCCGACCGCAAATCCTTCTCGTGTTCTTGCAGTATGTTTCAATTCTATCGTATCAAAGGGTGAGTCAAAAGTTATGGAATGTGTTCCTGGAATACTCCCGCATCTGACACTGGAAAACTGAAGCTCTTCTTTATCAATCTTGCGGTTGCAAGTCTCATATAGGGCTTTCTGCTTGGTTTCAGAGTTGTTAATGATCAATTCAGCAAGTTTTTTTGCAGTTCCGGACGGACTATCCAGTTTACCTGTGTGATGAGCCTCGAAACCGGAAACATCGTATTGCTTCAGATTATTCATCAGGACTGTAGAAGTCTCAATCATTCTGAAGAAGGAATTCATACCTACTGAAAAGTTAGCACCAAAAATCATACCACTTTCGGATTTGCCTATTGCAAGCTCAATTTCTCTGAGATTACTTTGCCAACCGGTTGTACCGACGACAATTGGTTTATTGTTATCTATTGCGAAGTAAACATTATCAGTCGCTGATGCAGGGGTAGAGAAACTGATAAGTACGTCAGCTTCATCTATATTCCCTTCAATTATATCAAGCCCGGGATCATTGATATAGGCAATTTTGCAATCATAAGATGGTGCAAGATGTTCGATCATTTTCCCCATCCTGCCGTAACCAAGCAGTCCAATCTGCATACAAACTCCGTATTATCTATAGTTTTCGATTAATTTCTTAACCCATTTGTAACCGAATTCAAGTTCGGAAATTTTTATCTGTTCTTCAGTTGTATGAACTTTATCCATTCCTGATCCGCAGATAATCATTTTGATTCCATGCTTGTTGATGATGTTAGCATCCGAACCACCACCGCCTTTTACGGTTGCTGGTTTTAAACCGACTTCTTTGGCCGCTTTTACAGCTGTTTCAACAACTTCTTCATGATCTTCCATGAAGAACGCATCGTATTCTCTTTCTACATGAATATCGGCTGTTGCTTTCCAGTCTCCGAGTGTATATTCAGCAACGGTTTCTTCTATTGCTTTTACCATGGATTCAGTAATTTTTTCCAGCTTTTCTACATTGTGGGATCTTGCTTCTCCGTTCATTTTGACATAGTCAGGTACAATATTTGTAGCTACTCCGCCTTTGATGATACCTATGCTGCAGGTTGTTTCTTCGTCTATTCTGCCGAGAGTCATTTTAGAGATAGCTTCGGCAGCAATAGCAATAGCGTTAACGCCATTTTCAGGCTCTGCACCGGCATGTGCTTTTTTCCCGTGGATTTCAAAGCATACTGAGTTCTGAGATGGAGCACCGCAGACAAATTCTCCGACATGATGAGAGTCGAGTGCGTATCCAATTTTAGATTTCAGTTTTGAATAATCTGTATATTTCGCACCGAGAAGTCCGATCTCTTCGGAAATTGTGAAAAGTACTTCGATTGGAGCGTGGTCTTTATCTTCTTCGATTATTTCTTTGATTCCCCAGTAAATCTCTGCAATACCCGATTTATCATCGGATCCGAGGATGGTTGTCCCGTCAGATTTGATTACACCGTCTTCGATAACAGGTTTGATTCCATTACCGGGCTTAACAGTATCAAGATGAGCACAGAAAAGGATTGGATCTTTCTTGATATTACCATCAAAATAAGCATAGAAATTACCTACATTTCCGCCTGTTTTTTCGTTTGCATTATCAAATTCAACCTTTGCACCGAGAGCTTCGAAATCAGCTTTAATTTTATGGGCAACTTCTTTTTCATTGAGTGATTCACTGTCGATTGTAATTAGTGAAAGAAAATAATCTACTACTGTCATAATATATCCTTTTTGCGAGACCAGTGCATAGCTCAGGAATATAAACTATTCCCGATATGAATCGGTCTCTGAATGTTTTATTTCAGATTAAACAAACAATATTGTTAAAAAACTGTCAATAACTATGTTTGATACGAGGACAGGCAATCTGGCGAAATGTATTTCATATAATGAATTGCATAAATATGAATTGTATTGCAATGAATAAGTATTGATGCTGAACTTTGATTGTTATTGATCTTAACATCTTGCAAACAAAACCTTAACAAAAAATTCATACAAGAAAAAATATTGGAAAACAATTGACATGTTTTCGGAAAACCTGCCTTATGTAATGCTTTCTTGATGAAAGCTATAAGTAACACAAACTTAATAGGAGTTTATGATGAAAAGAAGACTTAGTGTTTTCACCTTGTTTATTGTTTTTCTAATTTCCGGCAGCTTATTTGCCCTGGACCATTTTACCGAAAGTTTCGAAAATCCTGATACCTGGAGCAGTTATACTACAGGTACAGTGACATTCGACAGTGGTGCCTGGGAATTTGTTTCAGTTTACCCGGAAGCCTCAACCCAGTCTCAAGACGGTTCAAAAGCCTGCCGTATCAATGATGATACTGCAGGTGCATCCATCACAGCTCCTGCTGTTAACACAGTCGGATCTATATCTTTTTACTATCACAGACCTTTCAGTGGAACCGGAAGCTTCATTCTTCAGAAATCAACTGATGGTGGAGCTAATTTCACAGACCTTGATACTGTGAATTATGATAATGTAACAACCCCAACTCTTTATTCTTTTAATGTAAATGATGCAAGTGCCAGTGTTATTATGAGAATTTTAAATGATGATAATACTGCTCATTTAACAATTGACCTCGTTACTATTTCCGATTTTGGCGGAGTAGTAAATCCTGTTGTAAATCTCAGTCTCAGTTCTAATACAGCAACTGAGAATTTCGGATCAGTTGTTACTGTTACTGCAAGCACAGATATTGCTGTAACTGGTGACCAGACAGTAGACGTAGCTGTTACTGGTTCAAATATAACAGGTGATGATTATGTTCTCTCTAATACATTTATTACAATTTCTGATGGAACAACATCCGGAATCGTTACTTTTACCGTAAGTGACGATACCGTATTTGAAGGGAATGAATATGCTACTATAGCAATTTCAAATCCTTCAGCAGGTTTAAGTCTTGGTTCCACACTTTCAGATGTTGTAACAATCACAGATAATGATACTCCAACATTACCGCTTACTGAAGATTTTGAAAGTCAGACTCTCGGTGTTTTTACTGCTTTCAGTTCTGCAAGTAACAAAGACTGGGAAACTGCAACATACAGCAGTAATTACTATGCTTATGTTAATGGATACCAGGGTGATGAAAACTCAAACGACTGGTTGATTGCACCAGCTCTTGATCTTACAGGTGCTACATATCCGCAAATCACATTCGATAACGCTAAAAATTACACTGGTCCGGATCTGGAACTCGTTGTATCTGTAGATTATGATGGAACTTCTGATCCTTCATTGCAAGGTAATTGGACACCGCTGCCATTTACTATGTCTGCAGGATCATGGGCATGGGTTTCTTCCGGTGCGATTGATCTTTCTGCTTTCAGTAGTCCAGCAACTTACATAGCTTTCCATTATACTTCAGATTCAAATGCAGCTGGCTGGGAAATTGATAATGTTGTTATCGAAGATGGAGACGACCCACTGCCAGTTACATTGTCTTCATTTAACTGCATTGTAACAAACAGCAAATTTGTTGAACTCAACTGGGTGACAAAATCCGAGACTGAAATGGAAGGATACTATATTTACAGAAATGATAAAGATGATTTAGATAATGCTGTATGCATAAATTCGTCTATTATAGCGGCAAGTAACTCAGGCTCAGGTGCAGATTATACATTTACAGATATCGATGTTATTGAAGACGATACATATTTCTACTGGTTAGAATCAGTCAGCATTACCGGTAATGTAGAATTCTTCGGTCCTGCAAACGTAACAGTTACTAACGGTAATAATGGAGATGCTCCTGAAGTTTGCAAAATTACTGAACTGAAATCTGCATATCCAAATCCATTTAATCCTGAAACTACAATCAATTTCAGTATTAAAGATGGTGAAACAGGAAACCTTGTGATCTTCAACCTTAAGGGTCAGATTGTAAAATCATACAATGATTTTCATGAAGGAACACACGAAGTTAAATGGTATGGTAAAGATAACAACGGAAGTAAAGCTGCTTCAGGTACATACTTCTACAAACTTTCCACATCATCTACAAGCGTAACTAAAAAACTTATTCTTATGAAATAGGTTTTGCAAAATATATATTTTTTATGGCAGTCTTAACGGGCTGCCTTTTTTGTGTCTAGTTTCCGAGAACTGAAGCCATAAAAATATAATCTTTACAAATATTTGTTATTACACTGGGATGTATTTAATCAGATTCCAATAATGAAAAATAAGGGGGAGTGGTGAACAGCAAAATTACATTTCATGTTTTGATATTTGTTTGTCTCATGTTTATATGTTATCCCGAGAATCTATTCTCAGTGTGTCCCAAAGATGCTGATTGCATAGAAAAAAGTGTATATAAGTCAGAGGAAATGATGAAGGCTGATTCACTGTTTTTCTCAGGTAAGTATAATGAAGCATATCAAATTTACTCGGAAATATACACAAAAAATCAATTCGTTTTTCAATTGCGTAATAAGATAATTGGATGTGAGTTTAATCTTAAAAAATGGAACAAACTTGTAAGAAACCTGATTGATACAAGATATTATGGAATAAAGGATTCTCTGGATAATAACAGATATATAATTGCATCAGCTCTAAGGAAAGGTAAATTACTTCAACCGTATATACTGGAAGAATATACAATGAAGGAAAACAGGGAAGAGGGTATAGTAATAAATGATGACTTAAGCCAATATGGTAATAAATTTCCGGATTTCATACCTGAAGAATCACAAATTGATTACCGTGGTCCCGGTATATTAACAACCCATAGATACAGAGATTACTTCTACAAATTTTTTACTTTTGAAGGTAAAATCTTTTTGTATGATGCAAACACTGAGAACATGATATTTGAAAGACAAATAGACAAGTCAGTTAATTACGTATACGCAAAAGGGAATAAGTTCATCATAAGCTGTTATGATAGTTTGTATACATTCAGGGATGACAATTATGATTATGCTTATAATATGTTATGCAGTATTTATAGAATGAATCTGGATGATGATTACAGCATTGATACATTGATAACAGGGATTGATGGTTTTTATGAAAGCTATAATTATGGTATTCATTTAGCTGGAATGAAATTAGTTGACATTGATGAAGATGGCGATTCGGACTTACTTATATCAAGATGTGAATGGGGGGAAGGTGGAAACTCAACTTTTACAGATGAAGTATATATCGATATGAGTGGAACCTGGGTTAAAGGGAGAATACCAGATCCAAATCGAAATTACTATAGTTCTAATCAATTAGATGTAAACATGAATGGTATTGATGAATACTTCGGATCTGAATTACTTGGTTGGGAATGTTGTGATCCCATATTTATAGTCAGGGTGAAGGAACAAAAAGAGAACAAGGTTGATACCCTCTATGCATTACTGGGAGATCTTCATTTTCATTCCATTAAAGATTATGATGGAGATGGAATAAGAGATGTCTTGTTGCAGAGGAGTTTTAAAGATCATGGATTACCGGAATACTACTATATTTTGAGAAACTCTGATGAAGATCCTGAAAAGTATACAGAGCGCATGATAAAATATTATTTCAGACAAACAATGACAAAAGAGTATTTTGATACTGAAGTAAGAGAATATATTGAGAAAGGAGTGGATCTAGATCGCTTGAATGAAATATAATACAAGAATCAGTTACGACAAATTCTCCCAAACCTGAGTATAGCTCACATTTATACACAATCTATCAGCATAGTCCTATATGGTTCAACAGGCAGCCAGTTCAACAGGAAAAATGAATATAGATTCAACGTCTTTCCTTCTAATATCCATTGACAAAAAATCCTCAGAAAATAATTTATATAATGAGAAAAAATAATCATTTAACAAAATGTATCGCCGTAAGATACTAAAGAGAGGATACTTTGAAAAAGACTGCACTACTTTTATTGCTGTTAAGTCTGGCGTTTTATATTTCTGCTGATTTCAGCGTTTCATCTTATGATCTGGATTTCGGCTCATGCAGTAAGAACCAGAATGTTAACAGAACTATTACTATTACAAACACATCCGAAACATCATCTCAGTTTAACCTTTTCATTGAAGGTGCTAACTTCAGTATAGATTCTCAGTCTGTCAGTATTGATGCCGGCGGATATCATGATTTTACTATCTCTTTCTCTGGAGTTCAGAATATTACTTATAACGGGTTTATAGCTGTACGTAAAGAAAACGAACTGCGAACAAAAATCATCGAACTGACTGCTGAAGTTCATTATGCAGGCTACAGCACTACTTTCGATTTATGGGATGATGCACTTGAAAGTGCTCTCAGTACAATTGTTAACGGATATAATACTATCGGATACATTCCTGCCAAAGAAGAGATGTTCGGTTATATCGATAATGAAAACGGACAGGTTATGGGCGTTTATACAGGTCAATACTATACTATACCTGTTGGTGGAATGCCGAATCAGAATACATTCAATTGCGAGCATACATGGCCGCAGAGTAAATTTGACGGTAATACTCCAAAAGAAGATTTGCACCATTTGTATCCTACTTATGCAACAGTAAATAGCCGTCGCGGTAACTATCCTTTCGGTGAAGTTGTGAATCAGACCTGGACACAGGGAGGGTCAAAGATGGGAACAAATTCGAGCGGAGCAACAGTTTTTGAACCACGCGATCCTCACAAAGGTAATTGCGCCAGATCAATGTTCTATTTTACAGTGCAGTATTACAATCCTTACGATTTCCTTGATTCTCAGGAAACTATTCTCAGACAGTGGAACATCCAGGATCCTGTGGATACAGCCGAATTAACCAGAACAGGTGAAATCGAAGATGTTCAGGGTAACAGAAATCCATTCGTGGACAATCCTGAATTTGTAGAGAGAATTCAGAGTTTCACTACAAACGCAACCCATACATTCTCTCCTGAAGTTTATTGTCCGGTTACACAGTATCCGCTTTCAACAAACCAGACCAGAGTAGCAATTGCCAACTCTGGTATGGCAACTTTGAATATTACCGGTATCAATTTACCTGATGATATTGATTATGATACATATGACAATACTCTCGAACCGGGTGAATCAACCACTATTCCTGTATATGCTTTAACAACTGTAACAGCAGAACAGACAATGACCGTACACACTAATGCAGGGGATGTAACAATTCAGCTTGTTCCAATGACGGTTGATATAAAAGACGAGACTAAGGAAGTTGTGTCAGGAATCTCATGTATGGTATATCCTCAGCCTTTCTCATTTGCTTCAGGAAACAATATAAAATTTTCTATTAAATCCGGATCAGATTCTCCGGTAAGTCTTGAAATTTTCAACATCAAAGGACAAAAAGTCTACAACGAGTCTTATACCAGACCGGGAAATGTTGTCTGGAACGGTAAAACAGTCTATGGTAAAAGTGTTTCAACAGGTGTATATTTTGTAAGAATGAAACAGAATGATACCGAGACAGTTAAGAAGCTTGTAATTTTACAATAGTCACAGGAAAAGTTAACTTGACAGTGTATAATGTCGAAAACAATAAATGTATAGAATAAATATGGAGGAGTTATGCAAGTAACCAAATTGCAACACTTATTAGAATTAGCAAAACAAAAGGAAAAGAAACGCGTTTCAGTGGCTTATGCTCAGGATCATAATACAATTGCTGCAATCAAAAATGCAGTAGAACTCGGAATAGTCGATGCTACTCTGGTTGGAGATCAGGAAGTTATCACATCAGTATGTAAAGAGCTTGAATGTGATCCGGCTATGTTCGAGATTGTTCATGAGCCTGATGAAATGAAAGCGGGAACAACAGCTGTAGAACTTGTTAATGCAGGTAAAGCAGACTTGATCATGAAAGGACTGATCAGTACAGATAAATACATGAGAGCTCTTCTTAACAAGGAAACAGGTCTTATGAATAAAGGTGCTATTCTCAGTCATATCACTGTTGTAGAAGTTCCTTCATACCACAAATTGTTACTTGCAAGCGATGTTGCAATTATTCCACAGCCGGACATCAAACAAAAAACAGCTATTACAAACTATCTGATTAATGCAGCTCACAGACTTGGTATTGAATGCCCAAAAGTTGCGATAATCACAGCTACAGAAAAAGCTAATCCTAAAATGGAAGCTTGTATAGACGCTTCTATACTCTCAAAAATGAATGATAGAGGACAGATTAAAGGTGCTTTGGTTGACGGACCACTTGCTCTCGACCTGGCAGTTGATATGGAATCAGTGAGAATTAAAAAAGTTAAGAGTGAAGTTGCAGGCGATGCAGATTGTCTTGTATTCCCAACACTTGAAGCCGGAAATGTATTCTATAAATCAATGACTAAACTTTTAAAAGCAGAACTGGCAGCAGTAGTTGTTGGAACAAGAAAACCTGCCATTCTCTCATCTCGCGGTGACAGCGAAGAAACTAAATTATATTCAATTGCACTTGGTGCATTATTAGCATAAAAAGGAGAAATTTATGAGACCAGTTGATGGATTCATTGCTATGTGTTATATTCTTTCCGATTCAGATCATGTTGTAGATATGGCTGAACTTGTGGAACTAAAAGAAGTACTAGTTGATAAAGGTTTTGATCTTCATGATATTAACAGAATTGAAACTCAGATTATGAATATGGATAACGATGACAAACTTGAATACGGCATCAAAACAATGGCTGCAGTTTCCAAACTTTCCGCTGATCAATTGGAATTACTGGTCGAATGTATGACTAAGATCTCCACTGCAGACGGTAGAGCTGACACTCATGAGCTTGAGTTGATTCAGCTTGTAAAAGGTGTTTGTACCAGATAAACGGAAGATTCTATGAAAACTGTAAAAACTCTTGCTGATCTTAAGGGAAAAACCAAAAAGAAACTTGCTGTAGCATATGCACAAGATCCTAACACCATCGAAGCAATTGCCAGAGCCGTTAAGGAAAACATTGTAGATGCTTACATGGTTGGTGATAAGTATGAGATTGAGAAAGTCGCTTCAGACAACAATATCGATCCGGCAATATTCAACATTGTAGATGTTCATGGTGATACAGCTTCCACAAAAGAAGCAGTGCGCATGGTGAAATCCGGAGAAGCAGACATTCTGATGAAAGGTCTTGTAGCTACCGATAAGTATCTTAAGGCTGTTCTTGATAAACAGGATGGACTTCTTCCTCCCAAAAAGGTCCTCAGTCATATTTGTGCTGTGGAGCTTCCGAAATACGATAAACTTCTTCTTATTACAGATGTTGCAGTAATTCCATTTCCTACTCTTCAGCAGAAAGTCGACATGATTCATTATGCGGTTAAGGCTGCGAGAAAACTTGGAATCGAAGTTCCCCGAATAGCACTTCTTTCTGCAACGGAAAAAGTAAATCCAAAGTTCGAAAGCACAACTGATGCGGCAGTTCTTTGTAAAATGGCAGATCGCGGAGTTTTCGGTGATGTAATAATTGATGGACCTCTTGATGTCTTTCTTGCCTGCGATAAACCGAGTGTAGCTATAAAAGGCGTTCCAACTCCTGTGGATGGTGATGCTGATGTCCTTGTGTTCCCGAACATTGAATCCGGAAACATATTTTATAAAGGTCTCATGCGTTTTGCCGGTGGAGAACTTGCAGGATTACTGCAGGGAACCGAGAAACCTGTTATTGTTACTTCCAGATCGGAAAGTACTGATTCCAAGTATTATTCGATTGGTTTTGCAGCTCAAATGTCTGAATAGGGAGATGATATGAAGATAGCAATAGCGAGTGATCATGCAGGATTCCCCATGAAAGAGCACATCAGGGAATATCTCAGCTCAAAGTATGATGTAAAAGATTTTGGTACATATAGTACTGATTCTGTTGATTATCCTGATTTTGGTGCAAAAGCTTCGGAAGCTGTTGCATCGGGTGAATTTGAAAGAGGAGTTCTTGTTTGCGGTTCCGGTATTGGAATGAGCATTATAGCCAACAAGGTTGATGGTGTCAGAGCTGCTCTTTGCTACCAGAAAGATCTGGCAATAATGTCTCGCAGACACAATAATTCCAATGTGTTAGTCCTTGCCGGCAGATATACTGCAAAGGAATATGCCGAAGAAATTATTGACAGCTGGATAGCTGAAGAATTTGAAGGCGACAGACATAATCGCAGAATAGATAAGATTAAAAAGTATGAAGAACGAGGTATAAAATGAAAAGAATACAAATGCAGGATCCTGAAGTTTTCGGATTCATGAAGCAGGAACTGGAAAGACAGTCAGAAAATCTCGAGCTTATAGCATCTGAGAATTTTGTCTCCAGAGCAGTAATGGAAGCACAGGGATCTGTTTTAACAAACAAATACGCTGAAGGCTATCCATACAGATGGAGCAAGAAAACAGGTAAAATCAATTACAAACTTTACGGACGCTATTACGGTGGATGTGAATATATCGATAAAGTTGAAGAACTTGCTATTGAAAGAGTGAAAAAACTCTTTGGTGCTGAGCATGCAAATGTACAACCTCATTCAGGTTCACAGGCAAATATGGCTGCATACTTCTCACTGGTTAAACCGGGTGCAACAGTACTCAGTCTTGAACTTGCTCATGGTGGTCACCTTACTCACGGCCATCCGCTCAGTTTCTCAGGAGCACTCTATAATATTATTCATTACGGAGTAGATCAGGATACTGAAACTTTCAACTACGATAATATTCGTGAGCTTGCCCTTAAACACAAACCTGATATGATTCTTACAGGTGCAAGTGCTTATCCTAGATCAATTGACTTCAAAATATTCAGAGATATATGTGATGAAGTTGGTGCTAAATTAATGGTTGATATGGCGCATATCGCCGGTTTAGTTGCAGCTGATCTTCACATGAATCCTGTTCCTTATGCAGATGTTGTAACAACAACAACTCATAAAACTCTCAGAGGACCAAGAGCGGGACTCATTCTCTGTAAAGAAGAGCATGCAAAAGAAATCGATAAGTGGACATTCCCCGGTATCCAGGGTGGACCACTCATGCACGTTATTGCCGCTAAAGCAGTAGCCTTCAAAGAAGCTCTTTCAGATGAATTCAAGTCTTATCAGCAGCAGGTTGTTAAAAATGCAGAAGCACTTGCAAATGCTCTCATGGAAAGAGATTTTAATCTCGTTTCAGGAGGAACAGATAACCACCTCATGCTGATCAATCTTGGTACAGAAGAACAAGGTGGACCTTCCGGTAAGAAAATGGAAGGCTGTCTGGATAAAGCAGGAATTACAGCTAATAAAAACACTGTTCCTTTCGATACAAGAACTCCATTTGTTGCTTCCGGTATCAGAATCGGAACTCCGGCAGTAACAACCAGAGGTATGAAAGAAGACGCAATGGTTGAAGTTGCTGAATTCATTAAACGCGTATATACAAATTATGGTGATGATGAAGCTCTAGCTGTAATTAAAAACGAAGTAAGAGATTTCTGCGCGAAGTATCCACTTTACGCAGATATTATTGAAGAGTTATCATAAAGAATAGATTTTCATTGACATTTTAATCACGCTCTTTTGAGTGGTTTTAACAGTTAAGAAATAGGCTACGCCACCCTGACTGAAGGGGTGGCGTATTTTTTTTCAGGAGAAACTTAATGAATTTGATTCATAAATTGATAATTGTGCTCTTACTGCTTTTTGTTATGGCAGGATGCAGTAAAAGAGATAAGGTCAGTATTGGTATCATAGATCCTTCGATGAACCACCTGCCTGTTGATATTGCTTTGAAGCAGGGATTGCTTGGTGATTATAAAGTGTACCGGTTCAAGTCAGGATGGGAGCTGAATGAAGCTCTGGTTAATGATAAAGTAGATATAGCAATAATGCCTTTTACATATGCTGTTAAAAATGTAATTAATGGTAAGGGGACAAAAATAGTATCTCATTTTGAACGTGAAAGTGACGGTATAATCTGTCATAGAGATATAAAAACTAAAGGTGACTTGAACGGTAAAAAGATTGGCGTTCTGAGAGCTTCTACACTGGATGTGTTATGCTCTATATATGCTAAAGAAAACAATCTCAATTATGAACCGGTTTACTTCAGAACACCCATGGATATGGCTGCAGCCCTGGAAAACGGATCAGTTAATGCTCTCAGTTATTATGTACCGTCTATTTTTAAACTTGAAGACAAGTATGACATTCTTGACTGGTATGGAAACTACTACCCGAAACACCCATGCTGTAATATCGTAGCAGGTAATGCTATATTGAAGAAGGATCCGGACAAGGTGAAGGGTTTCCTGCAGTTAATGAACAAGGTGATTAATGAAAGACCAGCTTCTGAGGATTTGTGGAAAAATACTGCAAAATCAGTCTATGGGTTTAGTACCAGTTGTGATACTGTTTTTAATCACATATTTTATATAACCGGGCTTAAAGATTCAGATAAAGAGTTTGAAATCAAAGCCTCTGAAGAAATGTTTAATATGGGATACATTCCCAGAAAAGTGAACCCGAACGACTTGTATGAAGATTTGGGTCATTTGTAAATTTCTCTCTCTCATACTCATAGCAGGTCTTGTTCTAGCTATGACTGCTGCTTGTGGTCTCGATTTCTCCTTCTACAATGGAATCAGATTGTCTTTCGTAGTCTTAGTTAAAGACCTGCTAATTTCTTTTTTAAGAGTAACAATTGTATCTATAGCAGTATCGATTTTAGCATTATTTGTTGGTAAGATATATCAGTCCAGCAGGATTTTCTATCTAATTACACATGAGACAATTCATTTTCTGAGACACATTTCTCCCTTTGTCTGGATACCATTTGCCATCATCTGGTTTGGTCTGGGTGAAGCTCCGGTTGTATTTGTTCTTTCTGTCTCATTATTTTTTCCTGCTGTCTTTATGATAAAAGAAATATTTACTAAGATTCCACATGAATATATTGATGAAGCTCAAGTTTGCGGAAGTACATTTATTCAGCAGTTCTTGCTGATTGAATTACCTGTGTGTGCAGATGAACTGGTGAATGTATTCCGCATTGTGTGGGGTATGGGCTGGACAATTATCATAGCTGTGGAAATGCTGGGAGTACAATCCGGTCTGGGCTACAGACTGCTGGATTTCCGGTATCTTCTTAAGTACAGGGAGATGATTGTTTATATAATCATTATGGGTGTATTTGGAATCATTATCAATCAGTTGATACTTTTCTCTGTGAGAAAACTGAAAGTCAGAATTTATTAAGATATAACACGTTAAACTATCAATTTAAGATGAATTACTATCAATAATGATAGAAGAAATCAGCAATCTTTGAATTTGCGTATTCTTATATAAATTTTAAGAAAACGTAAGTTACTGTTATTGAGAAGCTTATAATAGCATAGAATACTCTCTAAATATTTGGCACAGCTCTTGTTTTGTATAAAGGAAAAATCAATAACAGGAGTTAAAAAAAATGAAAAAATTAATCACAATAACTATGATGTTAGTATTAACAGTTGGATACCTCAGTGCATTTGATGGTAAAAGAAAAGGTTTTATACTTGGATGGGGACTTGGAATTGGTAAATTAGATCTGACTGAAAAGTATGACGGAATTAAAACCAAAGGTAACAGAAAAGACTTCAATTTTACAACAAATTCAAAAATTGGATGGGGATTTAATGAAAATTTCGAGCTGTATTATACTTCAAAAAATTTCTGGGGCAGCCACTTAAACAAAGCAGGTAAGAAAGAAACATTCGTAACAAGCCTTTCAGCTTTTGGAGCGTCATATTATTTTAAAGATGCAGCAGAATCTGCATGGAAACCATCTGTGTTTGTCAGTGGTGGTGCAGGAATTGCCGGCTGGCAGAATCCATTTGAAGACGATGATGATACGGAAACCCTCTCCGGATTTGGAGTATTTGGTGGAATAGGGTATGAATTTGCAAAGCACTATAGTTTTGAGTTGAGTGCAATGTTGGGTAATCCTCATAAAGGCTCACATAAAATTGATGTAAATGGTGTAAGCTTGACAATAAATGCTTTGGCATTTTAATAGATTACATAAAAACTTTAACTATAGATTTTCACTGAGAGGAAGAAATGAAAAAAGTAGCAATAATTGTACTTATATTAGTAATGACTTCAGTTTTCGTTAATGCAGAAGAAACTTCTACTGAAGATTTGGAAAAAAAGATAGAAGAACTCGAAACTGAACTCGAGAAACTCAGAATAGAAGTAAGTGAAAGTAATCCTCTGCAAAGCGGTGAAACCAGAGATTGGGCAAAAGGCTGGTTCTTTCAGGGATTTACTACAGGTGAAGATCACATGTCTGCTGATGTAGGATATTCGATTGTATTGGAAAACTTTGTACCATTCTGGGAAGAGGAATATCTTGAAGGACGTTCCGGTTATAGACTGGCTTTTTCACTTGGGGCTGAAACTGCCAACGAAGTAGTTATTGATGCAGATAAGCAGGATATGTATACAAGTGAATGGCTGGCAGCGAATGCATCTGTACACTGGGGAACTCCGGTTATGCTGAACTTTATCAGTTTCAATGTCAGTACAAAATTCATGTTCATGTTTAGTACCGAGGATGATGATAAAAATATAAAAGGTAATGATTTCGGAATAAGTGTAGGAACTGAAGGTGAAATCTGGTTATCAAGCAAATCAGCAATAGTCGTAGGTTTCAGGAATGATACTGTAGATTTTGAGGATAACAAGAAGAGCGGTAGAAGAGGTATAATAAAAGATAACTTTTATCCTACTTTTGGATTCAGAAAATTCTTTTAGATTATGATATACGATTACATTGTAAAACTAATGAATGGGGGAATAGCATCAGTGCTGGTGCTCTCCCTTGTTTCTTTGTTTTATTCGGAAGACAGACTTGAAGTTCAGCTTCATCTTGAGCAGCCAATAACAAGGGAAATTATAAAGCTTGTTGAGCAGGGATATGAGTTCAAGGTAGAGTTCTACTGCTCATTCATTGTTAATGACAAAAGAACAGTCAGGAAGAGTAAGGTAGTTTCGCTGAGCAAAAAAAGTAATATATTCTACATAAATGATGAACAGGTTGAAGAAGCTCATCTGAATGAAAAATTTGGTGATGTTACTCTATTGATTGATAATCCAGGGTTTAAAGACCATGATGAGCTTTTGCTGTTTTCCAAAGTGAGAATCCTGCCTGATCATACTTTTACGCAGTCTACCGGATTGAAAACAGGTATACTTTGGGACCACTATATTCCCAAACTGAAGTACAAGTATAAATTCAAAGATGGTGGCTTCGAAAAAAGCAGGTAGTTGATATGAGAAAGGATAGTATTTCGATATTAAGAAAAAGGTTTGTTTTGTTTATCATTACTTTTGCAGTTTTGTTGACTGCATTGGTCACGGTATTGTCAATACATACATTGGAAAGTGCATTTGATCGCTTCAGGGAAGCTGAGAATAAAGAATTTGTGTCTGTTCTTGCAGATAGGCTTATTACAAAAACTATCGTAAGTTATGTGTTTCTTGTGGTAATTATATCGGCAGTTATTATTCCATTGAGTCTAATTCTATTTAAAATCATGTCTAATGTGTATCTGAAGTACTTTGAAAGGATTACAAGGCTGATTCTAAGCAAAGAATCCAGTTCTTCAGACAAAACAGAGCCTGTGCAGAAGCAGCTTGAGCACCTACTGGACATTGTAATTCAGGATCAGAACAAGTTGAGAGAGTTTGAAAAAATGAATTCATGGAAAGATGGAGTAAGAATGCTGCTTCATGAACTGAAGAATCCGTTAACTCCTTTGAAGCTGACTTCTCAGGGACTGATGTTTGATGAATCCAATGATACTATTATACCGGAGATTGTTTCAATTAATGAGTCTGTGAATGATATTGAAAAAATTATTAAAATATTCCAGCAGATAGTAAACATCAAGTTTGATGTTCCTGAAAAGATGGATTTAATCAGTTTCCTCAACAGCTACATACAGCAGAATGAAAAGAAATATGGTACAGATATTTTCAATATTAACGTAAAGTCTGAATCAGTATTTGTTCACGTGGAGAAAACTCTTTTAAAGATGTTGTTCAACAATCTGATTAACAATGGACTTGAAGCAAATGGGGATGGATTTTTAGTAAGAGTTGAAGAAAGAGATCAAGATGTACAGGTGAAATTTATCACTCTTGATGCTCATATTGAGTCCACGAGAACAATATTCAAACCGGGAGTTTCCGGTAAAGGCGATGAAAGAGGTTACGGCCTTTTTCTGTGTAAATTGATATCAGACTATCTTGATTTGAATATATTAGTTGTAAATGCGGAGAACGGTGTTGAGTTCTCAATTAACATGAATAAGATAAAGGATTAATAATGGCTGTAATATATACTGTAGATGATGACGAAAAGATACTTGGAAGTCTGGACAGGCAATTAAGCAGACAGGGATACAGCGTTTCCTGTTTTAATAAGCCTGAAGTTCTGTTTGATATGTTGAAAACTGAGCAGCCTGACTTGATTATTTCTGACATTATATTTAAGAACAGTGAGTTATCCGGAGTTAATGTTCTTGAATATGTAACTGACAACTATCCTGACACTGGATGTATTGTTATATCCGGGGAGTCAGATATTGAAAAGACTCTTAAGTGTATGAAGCTGGGGGCTCTTGATTTCATTGAGAAACCTGTTTCAATTCCCAGACTTATGACATCAGTAAAGAATGCCATTGCTCTTACTCAGATGAAGCAGTCATTAAAGGACAGCAGGACTTTGATTGGTTCAAGCTCCAGGATTATTGAATTGCGAAACAGGATTATAAAACTGGCTAAGTTAGCGGAACCTGTTTTGATTATTGGAGAGAGCGGTACAGGAAAGGAACTGGTAGCCGAGAACCTCCATGCATATTCCGGAAGATTTTCGGAAAAATACCTGAAAGTGAATTGCACGGCTCTTAATACTAATCTTGTGGAATCAGAATTGTTCGGACATAAAAAAGGAGCATACACCGGGGCAGTGGCGGATAAGAAAGGGTATTTTGAAATAGCTGATAAAGGAACGCTGTTTATAGATGAGATAGGGGACTTCAATACGGATTTACAGGCTAAGCTGTTACGCGTTTTGCAGGAAAAGATTGTCACCAGAGTAGGAGAGACAGAAGAAAGGAAGATAAACACAAGGTTGTTGTTTGCCACACATCAGAACCTTGAGTCACTTATAGAAGAAGGAAAATTCAGGAATGACCTCTATTTTCGAATTGCTACATTTAAGATTCATGTGCCTTCTCTAAGAGAAAGACCGGAAGATATACCTGCTTTGGCTGAACATTTTTTGAAATCTTTTATTACTGAAAACAATCTTAATTACATGGAATTCTCACAAAATGCAATTAATAAACTGCAGAGTTATGCTTATCCCGGTAATATTCGGGAATTGATCAGTATTGTAAAAAATGCAGCATGTTTCTGTGATGCGGATCTGATTAAAAGTGAGGATATTGAGTTTAACAATGTAACTGATCGTGATTTCTGGAGTAAGGTTCAGGACAAAACTTTGAAGGAAAGCAAGATACTGATGGAAACTGAGCTGATTAAGAAACGGCTTATTCATTACAGGAGCAATGTGAATCTGGCTGCAGAGAGTCTGGGAATACTGCCTAATAATCTTTACAGGAAGATGAAGGAACTGGATATTCAGAACATAAAATAATTATTACCGAAGCCTTGTACATACATTTAATATATTAATTTTATTGACTTTTTTACAATGAATTAACTATTTTGGAAGAAAATGTACAGGATGGTGATTATATGTCGCGACCAAAAACAATTATATCAATTGTTTTTCTACTTTTTATTTTTGAATCTATGTTCAGCTCTGATTTAACTGCGAATCTTTACAGAGAATATACTTTCAAGAGTGATAACAGTGATTTGACGGTTGAAATATTGAAAAAAAGACAGTATGTCTATAATACCGAGAAAGCAACTAAATATAAGGTCTTTTATAATTCAGTTCATAATTCGGCGAAAAATGTAAGGGTTCACACAACATTCAATGGTAATGATTATGCTTATAGGATTAAGCACACTTGGAGAACAAGTCAGAGTTCAAGTATTTTTGCTCTTGATTCCAAGGTACACAGATTCTATGTCGACAAAGACCTTGAAATAGGAGATACCTTTGAGTATCAGATAAGATATACTTATGATTCACTTAAAGAAATCGATATTATCCCAATCGAGAATGGGAAATCAATAGGTGAACAGCAGTATACTTTTTATCATAATGATGATGTCAGGGTTGAGTATGATGTTGTAATGTTAGATGATACAGTGAAGCTCAATGAAGAGAAAGGTGATGGATTTACCCGTATTAGTATTGAGCCTGGAGAAGAGCGAAACTCTGTCGATTATTATACAATGAATGGTGTTGGCGGATATATTGCGCTGAGAATATATAAAGGTGATAAATCATACTCTATTGATTCCAAACAGGCATTGATAGATTACTATGATGAGAAATCATTGTTAACTCCGGAAGTGCTGGGGGATTCTCTGAATTTACCAGATATTAAAGAAAGTGATGATTACTACACGAAAGCAAAGAAAATACATGAGTTCGTACGAGATGAAATCAGATATGTGGCAATCCTCAATAACAATCACTCTATATTCCCTCATAAACCATCAGAAGTTCTGAGTCGTGGATATGGAGATTGCAAGGATATGGCTTTTCTGGTATATACTCTGGCGGAAAAATATGGAGTAAAAGCTTATCCGGCTTTGCTGGCTGCTGATATGGCTCCTGATTTTGAATATCCTCACCTGAACAGTTATGATCATGTTATTGCGGTATATGAAATTGATGGAGAACTTGTATTCTCGGATCCTACAGCAATGAGTTATGATTTTGGGCAGGTTCCTGAGATGGAAAAGAATAAACGTGCTTTTATTCTGAATAAGGATAATCCACAATTCGCTGTAATTAAGAGTAGAAAAACAAAACCGGATGCAGATGTTACTATTGATCTGAATCTCAATGATTTGAAAAACTGCAGTGTTCGAGTTGAACTCAATAACTCGTTCCACAATATGGTGGAAAAAGAGAGCAAGTACCTTAAGAATATTGATATCGAAAACATTGTATCGAACTCAATTACTTCCATGCTCAGGAATGTTTCTATTGATTACTTCGAAATTGAAAGCAATACAAATGAGAAAATGATATTAACTGCAAATGCAGATATGAGTAAATTCGTTATAGAGTCAAAAAGAAACTACTATTTCCCAAAGATGCCGTTTCTGTTCATTCAGAATGATATTTTAAAGCGTGATGACAATTTGATGATAGAATTAGGAACAATATATGACATAAACATGAAGATCAATGTTAATGTCCCAGATAAGATTACAGGTGACAGTTTTGCTGTAAAAGACAACAAAGTTGTCGAGATTGAATCTAAGATTTCATACTCCAAAGATACCGGAAACAGTATCAGTTATTCAATCTGTCAGCATGCTAATATTGTAGATAAGCCGGATAAAACTGCTTTTCTCGCAGATATGAAGAAGCTTTTAAACAGCAAAAAGCAGATGTACATTCTTTCAAAGGAGAAATAACAATGAAAAAGATATTATTATTACTGGTTATCGCATTGGTTTTTCTGTCCGGTTGTATAGTCTCCAGGCAAATGTACTATATGACAGACGAAGTAAAGGATGAAAAGACAAAAGTAACAGAAACTGAACTGGAAACTATATATGACGAGTACAGGGATCAACCGAGCATATTATCTGAAATATTCAAAATCTATTGAATACTATGGACAAAATGGCTTTGGAGCAAGCTGGTATAAAACAGTAGTCCGCAAAAGGAAATATATCATCTTGGACCCTAAATCAGATGCGTATACTTCTATTACGTTTATAACTTCAAACATGAAAGACTCCTTGATGGTTAAACTAACCTATCCTGACGGTACAACTGACCTGTATGACAAGGATGATTTTTTTAAAGAAGAAAGCTCATATTCAGTAGATACCTATAAACTGGCATTCCCAACAGTGAAGCGCGGTACTATTGTTGATTTTTACTCGAAAGCAACAAGATGGATACCATATCCTGATCTTGAGCAGGAATATACAATGGGCTTATATGTTCCTTGTAAAGATTATACTTTCAAATTTGCCATACCGGACTGGTGGCAGTTTGACGTTAAGAAAATGGGAGATTCCCGATATCTGAATTTCAGGAAGGAAGCTTTTCCCTCAGAAAAGAAAACAGTATATGTTTACCATAAGAAAGATGTAGATGTACTGGCAGATGAGATGTATTCTCCTATGGAACATGAGATATCAGATTATTTCTCTATCATGTTCACACGTTTTGTTGCCGGTGGATATCAATACAGTAATATGAGGGACTGGCACAGTATTGCAATGTCTATTCGGAACAAATGGATTAACAATGACAGCTGGTTCTCGAACAGACTTAGTAAGACAACTGATTCACTTACGACAGAAGACATGACCGACCAGGAAAAAATCGAAGCAATAAATGATTTCATTCACGAAAACATCAAAGTGTCGTCTGATTTTGATGATAAGAATTTTGCACAGATTCTTAAGACGAGAAAAGGTGATTATTACAGTGTAACAGGTCTGATGTTTGCAATGCTTAAAGAAGTAGATTTCGATCCTAAATATGTGCTTGTACATTCTAATGAACTTGGATACCTGGATTTCAAAATACCTTCAATGTCTCAAATTCCTTTCCCTGCAGTAATTGTTCAAAAGAGCAAAAAAACTTATGTACTGTTCCCATGGTTGAAGTATCTCGCTGTGGATGAAATTCCCGAGATTTTCAGAAACGAGGCAGCATTGGTTATACCTTCCCATAATTCCAGAATTATTGACCCCTATTACTCAGATTTAAAGAGAAATAAAAGTTATCTGGATCTGGATATTTTGTTCGAAAAAGACAATGCTTACTTTGTAAAGCTTCCTGAGGGAAGGATAGATAAGGATTATTCTCTTGAGAACTACGAGATAACAATAAATGAAGACGGTACTATGGATGTTGAAGAAGAAAAGATTATCAAAGGGACTATTGCATACTCTCTGAGAAATTTACTGGAAGACATTGAGGACGAAGAAATTGAAAAAGAACTGAATAGATTCGTTACCTACGATGATGGAGCAGTAGAAATAGAATCAGCGGAAATGATTGATAGAGATGATTACAAGAAACCTTTAGTTATTAAGCTGAAGTATAAGGTAAGTAATCTTGTGTCTGTTTTTGATGATGAAATCCTGTTCCAGACAAGTGGACTTTTGGCTTCAACTTCACTGACAAAATACAAGATTGAAACAGAGAAAAGAAAGAATCCTATTAAAATCAGTTATGACACCGGTTTCAGGAAGAATATTGTAATTAGCTATCCTGAGTCCTGGACTTTGGAGACTGAGCTGAAAGATATAAACTACTCGAATAAATTTGGTCAGGTTATCGCCCTTTACAAGCAAAACGGGAATAGTCTGGAGGTAGATCAGGATGTTGTTCTGAAGAAAAGCAGTGAGCCTAAAGAAGAGTTTAAAGAACTCCTCAATGTAATGGGTAAACAGTCCAAACTGCAGATTCCAACGATTATTTTCAGAAATAATTCATAATTGATATTTATAAGCATAAGCAGCAGGTGGAAGCCTGCTGTTTTTTAAGGAGTACACATGAAGAAATCTATTCTTACTATCGTCTTTACTATCTTACTTATGTGCCTGAACGCGTACTATTATATACCTTACAATATATTAACTCAAGGATATGAAAAGGGATTGGGAAATATTTCAAATCCATCTCTGATCTGGAATAATAATCCACATTCGATGGTTAATAGTCCCGGTCTTCTGGGATTCGCTAAAGAAGGTATTACTCTGAATTTCCTGAATGATAATTACCTGAGTTTGATTGCTCCCGGATATGATGAATGGATATCAGTCAATTCATATAAGTATGATGCTAATATTGCATATTATAATAACGGTATAGGGATACTTTTTCCCATGATTAATCCGGACGGTGAGTTTGGTTTTGGTTTTAAGACTGAGACAATGGAACATACTGTGTTCAGCTATGATAAGTACTATAGTTTCGGGTTGGCATTTAATCCAATGGACTTCTATAATATTGAGCACTCCAGATGGCAGGTAGCCATGGGTATGACATTCAATATTGAGGATATTGAGAATCAAGTTGGTGATTTCAGTGGTAATTTCTGGAATATGGGTTTCACAGGTCTTTATAAACCTGTAGCTTTTGAAGACGGTAGTTTATATGATGTTGAGATTACTCAAGGTTTGAATTTCTCAAATGTCTTTGGAAACAGCGTTGAGTTTGAAAATTTAAGAGGAGCTTTCAAAAGCCGATATTGTAGAAGTCTGACATTTGCTGTAGCCGGCAAAGTCAGTATGTATTCTACAAAAGGGACATTTATAGAACCTGTGTCTGATAATTTCTTCTCATTCATGTATACTTTTCTTAAGGATAACCTGTTTGAATTTGAAGATTACGATGAAGATACTCAAAATGGTATAGAGTTTGGCTTCCTGGATATTTTCTTCCTGAGATATGGATTTTCCAAAGAGGGTGTGTTTCGGGAGCTTGATAACATGTTTGATTCAGATACTTTTGGTTTTGGAATCAAATTAGCTGCAAATGACTATTTTGAGTTTTGCTATGATGAATCTACTTTTGGTGATCCTGAAAATGAAACGGCTCTGACTCTTAACCTGAATCTGAAGAAAATCTGGAGTAAATTGAAAACACAAAATCAGATGTAGATCATTAACTATAAAGAAGGGCTATATCTTATTGTGCGATATAGCCTTTTATCGTTAAAAAACGGAAGTTCAAGTGCAAAAAAATCTTTGCAATTGGAATAATCAAAAGTAAGCGGCCTCAATAACAACACTTTCAAATTAGTCTACGATCTGATCAGGTGACATCCTGCTGTTTTTTTAATGCAAATGATATTTATGAATTACTCCATTCTCGCGAGAATACAGGAATGCATCATCTCCAGCTAATCCCCATGTCCAGGGGTAATAAGCATCATCTTTTTTTAAATTGTATACTTGCATAATTTTGCCTTCAAAGTTGTACAAAACCAGTTTACTTTCAGTCTTGGTTTCTTCATCTGCATTCTTCTGCGAAAACACAATTATAAGTAAAAAGCCATCCTTGTACAGCTTTGGACATAAGAACGAAGTATAATCATCATATTCTGACTGGGGGATTTCGAGCTCTCCCTGCTTGTTAATTCCACTTTCATTGACTATTAGAAATGTGTTTGCACTTTGAAAAGTTATAAGAATACTTCTACCAAATGATAGAAAATCATAATATCTTTCTGCCGGTTTCTGAAGATTGTGTTTATCGAGCCATTCGTGCATTTTGTAGAACAATTTTGTTGAATCATTTTCAATGTAAAATATTGAGTTATCCGGGTACCCAATATGAGTGTTATAGTATAGTCTCGATTTATCCTGAGAAAGGGATGTATTATACGGAGATTGAGTAATGATCGATGATTTGTAGGAGAAGTCTTCATTCAGAAACTGCAATCTCATATTGAAAACATCTGCTACGACAAAACCATTTTTATACTCTGAAATACCTTGAATCCCCTGAAATTCTAAGGGGGCTTTACCTGATTTGCCAAACTCAGTAATATATTCCATTGTAGAAGGATCATATACCTTGATAGTATTACTTTCATCTGCAACTAACAGTCTTTTTTCCATAGCTGTTATACAGGATGGCTTAGAAATCATATAGTTCTCATGATCTTGCCATCCAAGTGAATCAACGGGTATCAGGTCATGGATTTTTTGTTCAATTTGCTTACAACTGACTATACTCACCAATATAAATAAAATACATATGATTTTTCGCATAAAGTGATCCTCTTTTGAGTTCATTTGATGATTAAACTGTGTTTACATGTTCTAATACAATTTCCAAAGAAATCTCACAGCGAAGTCATTCTAAAAAAAATCAAATCTTGATGATAATTATAATAAAAGGCTATATCAAATTGAGCGATATAGCCTTTTTATAGTATGCAATTATTTCTTATTTCAGCATCACACATTTTTTAACAGCCTGTGTTCTGCTGTTGTAGTTTACTTTATAGAAATATACTCCTGATCCTACAGATTTACTTGCAGAGTCTGTTCCATTCCACTCAACTTTATGCTGTCCCTGCCTTAATTTTCTGTCAACCAATGTTTTTACCTTTTGTCCTTTCATATTGTATATGGTGATTTCCACGTCTGTATCTTCTTTTATGTTGAAAGATATGTTTGTGGATGGATTGAACGGATTCGGGTAGTTGGTGATGTCGGCTGAGAAAGACGGGGCAGAGGTTTCTGAGTTTGGAACTTGAGTGAAGGTTTCATAATAATTGTTTCCCATTACAATATCCAAATCTGCGTCATTATCCATATCAATTAAAGATCCATAAGGTCCACGGAAGAAATTATAATATGGGGTTAGTGAATCATAAAAGTAATATGTAGGCAGCTCAATTTGAGTAAAACTGTTTGCTCCTGCATTTATATAACAACTACCATCGAAGAAAATATCCATATTGGAATCATTATCTATATCGAGAACCC
Organism: Cloacimonadales bacterium (SeqCode); assembly: GCA_942492065.1. Taxonomy (GTDB): domain Bacteria; phylum Cloacimonadota; class Cloacimonadia; order Cloacimonadales; family JAIOQZ01. Next base: position 136,378 of record CALODV010000008.1, read on the forward strand.
TGAGATAGCTCCTGGGTGTAGAAGTATTGATAATTTCAATTGCATCTGCAAAACTAAGATTACCATTATTGCCGGATATTGAAATACTGTAATAAAAAAAGCTTGAATCGATATTAAACTCAATAACAAGATCAGGAAGAGCATCTCCATTCATATCAGCAGCTCGAATATTCCGGAGGCAAGCTCTCTATGTGTAAGTAAGCTCATTGCAAATGAATCAGAAATTGTACAACCATTGTTATCAAAGCTTAAATCATACCATTGAGATTCTTTGATTAATTCCTGATTACCGTTGAAATCAAAATCCGTGATTCCTATAGTTGAAAAATTATTAACGGAACGAAGATTTTGGGATTCCCTGGATCCCTCTTCGTACACTGAGCCTAAAGAGCTGAACTGCTCATAAGTAAGATTTGGAGATTGTTCATGGAATGCATAGAGTAGCGTTGTTTTGCAACCTGTATAACCAGGATCATGCCAATAGTAAAATGAAAAATATAATAGATCAAGATGATTGTCATTATTGAGATCATCGAAATAGAAACCTGTCCTCCCGTATCCACTGTGACCAGGAAAATCAGAACTTTCAGATAATGGAATACGATCTGTTAATCTTTCAATACTGATATTGTTGTCAGGATTATCAAAGCTCGAGATTCCATAAAAATAGTCAGATGTGGAAGAGAAAATTATACTGTTATTGTTATCCATTGCCAGATCAGCTACCATTATTTGTTGTTCCGGTCTTGGAAGCTCTCTTTTCAGGCTTGTTTTTGTATAATGATATGACGCATCGCTATGTAAAACGAAAGATGAATCACCACCGACTGACTTAAGTATCATATCCGGAATATTGTCATTATTGATGTCGCCCAGAATATATTCAATATTTTCATAATATTGATAGGCATTGTATGAAATTTGCGTATCTGTAAAGGATACTGAATCATTTGTAGAACAGTTTACTGATATTATTCTGTTAGTTTCGGGATGAACAATATCAAGTAGATTATCAGAATTGATATCTTTAAAATCACCTACTGGACTTGAACTAATATTTGTAAAGTCAAAAGTTCCATTATTATTGAGGATGAAATAGAACTGACTTCCACTAATCATACAAAGATCAGCCAGCATGTCACCGTTAATGTCTTTGAAGGAATGACAACTAATATAATTACCATTTGATATTGTTGATAGTTGGAAAGTCTGATATGTACTTGTTGAAAATGATGATTGATTGTTTATATGGCACTTTATGTATCCTTCAATTGAATCATACGAACCAAACTCAATTATATCAGTATCCGAGTCACCATCTACATCAGCAAAGAATATTTCAGATTCTGTGAATTCAAAAGGTTCTTGTATTGTTCGGTAGGTGAATTGGATGTCGCCGTCATTTCTCAATACTGCAACCTCATAGTCAAGCAACAGGAATATGTCAGTAAGTGAATCCTGATTATAGTTACCTAAACTAATACTTGGAGAACCAAGATAGGAGAATTCATGCTGCAGTGTGAAATTGTCATCATTACTGTATATTTTGAACCCACGCCACATCTTTAGTATGGACTCAGTAACACCATCATTATTTAAGTCCCCCTCAAGAACAAAATAAGCATAGTCGCTAACAGGGATTGATTGAGTGACAGTATGATTTGCCAGATTAACATCCTGATAAAACAAGTTGCTTGATTGGTAAGTGGATCTTTCCCATAGTCTGAGAATCCCATTTGCAGGAGTTGAACATTTGAATATGTATCCGTCAATTGAGTCTTCAGGCAGAATCTCAACATAGTTGTATGATACATTATCAGCATTCATATTTGTTATGGCATATAAGCTGCCGTCATGTGGTGTATAAAACCCTCTTACATGAGAACTGACAATACCGTCTTTGAAACCATCACCATTAATGTCCTCGACAGCAATGATCTCACCCCCGGGACAAGGAGTATCAAGTATCATCTTCTTTTCACTGAGATTAAGCTCTCCAAAACACATGGTCGCAATTGCAATAGTAAACAGCACAAATAGTAATTTTTTCATTTTTCCCCCTGCAGTCGAAAACAGCTTCATACCCCTATAAAGCAAATCCAGACTTTTTGAATAAATATTTAACATAAAAAGAATTCTTTATCATGAATAGTCAAGGATTATATGATGTATTTGTGAAATTATGGTGATTGAGGGAAGGAAAAAAGCATGGCAGATATCTACCATGCTTCTATATTAATACTTTTGATTATATATCTCTATAGACCAACTTTACTTCCGGTGGGAGAGTATATCAGGTAATCGGTTTGACCATTACCATCAAAATCTCCGAATGCAATATTTTCTATAGTGAATGAATTCATTCTTAGTTGGGATGCTCCACCCCACGAATAATTTCCGTATGAGCCATTAAGTTCTGCCTTTACCCATGAAGCAAAGATTATGTCTTCTTTTCCATCATGATCTATATCATAGATTTTTACTTGATCGGCAGTGTATGGGAAATTAATAATCTCATAATTGACGGCAACATTATTGATTAAGCCGTTAGAACCTATTGACATGCTAATAACATGAATCTTATTATTTTGAAATACAATAATTTCATCTTTTGTATCACCGTTAAGATCAGCAGCTACACAATTTGCAGAAGAAAAATCATAAGCCGCATTAGATCCCTTAGTGTACCAACGTCCGTTACCAGTTACGGAAGAAATGAAGTAGAAGTCATTTGCAGTTGGTGTGCAATACATTAAGTCGATTTTGTTATCTCCATCAAAATAACCGAATACTAAGTTCTCCATAGGTACTGATGTGCTTGCAAGACTACTATATCCATGGAAATTCGGAGTATCTGTTTGAGGAAAGTTAGGTCCTATTCGCTCAACTGGGGTATTGATGGCAAACTTAATCCAGCTTCCATCTTTATAGCCTAAATCATTTACGCCATCTCCATTAATATCACCTACAACAGTATTTGAGAAGGATTCTGTATGATCATATGTAACAGGATAAAAGATGTCTGAATAGTCTCCTCTAGTAGCATTACTTGTAAAACCTTCGAGATATCCTCTACCAGAGGTTTCTTTATGAACGACGAACTCAGCGCCTCCCCATCGACTGTCATAGTTATTGCTTTTATTTAAAATATCTGTTCTTCCATCATTATTAAAATCTGCGACATGCAGATCGTTAAGTGAATTAATACTGATATTGTTGTCAGTGAAGTAGAAAACAGGTTGAAGAAATTCCCATGAGTCATTTCCATTTTCTGGGTTAAAGAGAATGTATAGTGCCGGATCAGTATTTTGCCCATCAAATGAGTTAAAAAAAACTTGCATGTTACCAAATACAGCGTCGAAAACACTGTTAGTGTCAATAATGTCTTTGTTAACCTGCCAGTTCCAAACATAGTAATTTCCTTTTCCACCCTGGGTACCATACATCTGACGAATGGGGTAGTCGGCATTAGACATATTAATGAATTGATTGTGGTATATTTTACAAATATCTTCTGGGAGTCCTCTAATACCAACAGCTGCTTTATATTCCTGTATTGCTGAAGCCTCAGCTATAACAGTATTATTATATATTTCAATTGTTCCTCCTGCATATACTGAGGGATTAACACTTACTGAGGGATCAGGATTTGAGGTATAATGATATTCTCCGTGTACGTCAAAAGCTGTTCTTGGAGTAAAATGTAAGTCATTCGCTTTATAATAGGTGGTTAGATGGTATCCTGAATTATTGATAATATTATCATAAGCTCTATAGTTAATTTTTGGAGCACTATTATTACCAGTATCTCCTGCAATAAAATGTCTAGAATACTTACATACATTCTCTGAAACTTCTGCATCTATACCATTTGATAAAGAAATAGCATAACCATCTCCGGTTCCAATATTATTTTCAAAGTAGTTTCCTTTAATTTCTATGTTGACTGTGTTGTTATTTGGTTCAGTTACCATTATTGCTGATCTTGCCCATTTCTCAAAATAGCAGTCGTTAATGTTCAGATGGTTCAGAATTTTTGAATAACCTGATTTTGCACGTATTGCACTGGGCTCTTTTGAGTCATTTGTCTCAGTATCAGAATTAGGATGATTCTCAAAGCAATCCTGCTTACCAATAAATCTGATTCCCGATATTTCGATGTTACTACCAAAAGCACATACGATAGGTATTTTATCTTCATTTGCTTGATTCTCAATGTCATCATAGTTTTCTGGAAATCTCAGCGTAGCTCCCGGTTCACTGGGATTGCTACTCCGTGTACTAATAAGTTTCACATTGTTTCCAAGTGTAATATATCCTTTCAAATAATGTGCTTGTGAATAACCTTGCAAGTAAGGGAATTTGTCAACATCAAGGCTATCGCAATGGGGATTAGTTTTTGGATATTCAGTTTTCAAGTATTGAATTTCTACATCAGGTTGAATATATATTAAATACGTTCTGTTTGAAGTATTTCTGTAAAATGCTTTCTGTGTCAGCATTCTTAAGTAATACTTAGCTGAATAATTGTTTGAGTTCCATTGACCTTGACTAGAATCCTGTGGTGGATGGAAGTCAGTATCTGTAGGTGTGTCATTAAAGTAGTATCTACCTGGTTCATAATTCTGGGTAACTACAAACTTATAATACCCATTAGGGTTTTGGATAGCAGGATCAGTTGAGCCGGAGGTTGCATAATTCAAGAATCTTGAATATGTCCATTCTGACCGACCAGCAAGTATTATAGATTCAGTAATTGAAGCTCCATCGTTTTTACCCCCCCCCATGGCATCAGTTAAACTTGAGGTGATGTTAATTCTGTCATGGCATCCCCATATTGCAATTAGCACTGCAATGACAATTAGTACAATTACAAAGGTTGTTTTTTTCATTGTTTCCCCTTTCGGAGATAGATTATTCAAGGGACATTGAAAATGTATTTATCCCACATAAATCTCATCTCCTGTATCAAATAAAGAAAATTAACGATGTATAGTCAAGGATTATCTGATGTATTCGTGAAATTATGGTGATTTAGGGAGGGAAAAAGCATGGCAGATATCCACCATGCTTTCAATCTTATTTTAGTTTTTCTAAATCTATCTATAAATCTACTTTACTTCCACTTGGTGAGTAAAGTAAAAAATCAATTTCTCCATTACCATCAAAATCACCTACTTCAAAATTACTGAATGTACAATTTGATGAACGATATGATTCTCTAGCGGGACATGTATAGCCTGATGGAAGTGAATTTTTGTGAATAGGGTACAAATACCATGTGCCTCCCCATGCAGCCATAAGATCGTCCCCATATTGATTATCAAAGTTTGCAATTTTGAAGCTGTTAATTGTGGCTGATGTATTTGATAATATTATGTCGGGAGAAGCGGTTCCAGTTAATTGACCTGAACCATTAATAATTGTCTCAATTATATATACATTTCTATTTTTAATCCCCATTAATTCATCGTTTCCATCTCCGTCAAAATCACCGACAACACAATCTTCAGATCTTATACCTAGGTTGTTTGTTCCGATATTTGTCCAACTTCCGGGATTAGAAGAATTAGAGAGGCACCACCTCCATTGATTAATTCCATTAACTTCTCTGGATACTACAACATCAATTTTGCCATCACCATCAAAATAACCGAAACGAAGTCTTTCCATAGGTATCCCGGTAGTTATCCAATTGTACCTTGATGCCCAATTTGGTCTTGGTGTAAAAGTTAAGTCTGGATCTTGAGTAAGATCACCTGGAAAACATTGCAGATAACTTCCATTATGATATATTGCATCAATTGCTTCATCATTATTTACATATGCAAAATGCATATTTAAGAAAGATATTCCTGTTCCTGAAACCCTATATAAGGTATTGGGTGCTCTATAACTAGAATAAATACTTAAACCTTCAAAGAATCCTGTTATATTGGTTTGATTAATAACTGTGAACTCACAACCTTGCCAATATGAATTTGGGTAGTAGAGAAAATCAGTCCTATTATCATTATTGGTGTCTACAAGTCTGACTTTATCGAAGGTTATGTCATCGTCGTTTGTCGAAAAAACTGGAATCATATTTTTCCAATCCTTCTCACCATTGAACAGAATATAGTATACATGCTCTTTTGAATTCATTCCAAAATTATTGTCGTATACCTCCATGTTACCCATTTCTGCATGTTTAGCGCCATTTTGGGTCTGCCATTTGTAGTCATCACCAGTACTTTGGGCAGTATATCCTTGTCTTATTGGATATTCACTTTTGTCAAAATTTTGCAGGTCATTAAATTTTACGATACATTTGTCATTGGGGATGCCTCTTATTCCAACAGCGATATTTGTGTAATTATACATATTGCCAATAATTGTATTACTTATTATCTCAATTCTTTCTCCAGCAGTAATATCAGGTGTACTGGAATTGTTACAATAATGGTAGACTCCATGCATATCAAATGCAGTAGAAGGTTTGCAATCTTTATCACTATGAGGAGCTACATTAAGATTTTCTGAATCATAAACTAACCCCCATACATAGTTATTTATGTAATTCCATTTAGCATAATATGTAGGTTGGCTTGAAGGATTTTTAGAACCGGCTCCAACAAAATGTCTGGAGTTTTCACTATAATTATAATAAATATTCACATTCTGTGGGGCGTCTCCAGAATTTGAACCGTCTATACCGATTGCATAACCTTCACCTGACCCCCAACTCTCTGAGAAGAAATTTCCAGAGATATCAATTCGATCTAATCCTGTATCTACTATGGAAATTGCTCTATTCTGAAAAAGATGAAACTCATTGTTATCAATTTTTACATCTACACATTCCCGTGCTAAAATGCAATGTGAATGTGCTTTAGGAGGAACATTGTCAAAATTTAATCCCCAGAAAACACTATCTGAGTAAAATCTAATACCTGAAATTCTCACATTTGAAATATTACTATCAATGTTGATGATATAGGGACTGCTGAAATACCGAGTAACTGGAGGATTATTCACTAAATATTCCAAATCAGTTAAGTTGTAATCAATTTTAATACAAGCTCCAGGTGATGAATTATACCCTCTGTCACTTGCTAGTGTTACATTAGAAGGAATATTTAACATGGGGGTTACATCATTTCCAGGAATTACTAATGTATCACTATATTGAAAACAGATTTCAACATTACTATCAAGGAATATCAGTGTAGGTGATGTGTAAGTCCTATCTAATAAGTAGCGTAAGTATTTTTTAGGGCTATAGTTACTATTATTTATGGATGGGTCAAGGTAAGTTTCACTTGGGTCAAAACTGTTGGTAATTTTATACCTTGCTGTTATTGGCCAAGAGCTGTACTTGACAGCACCAGTTCCATTTATAGCATTAGTTCTTACTGAAGCTGGTGCTCCATAGGCTGCCCCTCCCATAGCATCAGTTAAACTTGAGGTGATGTTAATTCTGTCATGGCATCCCCATATTGCAATAAGCACTGCAATGACAATTAGTACAATTACAAAGGTTGTTTTTTTCATTTTTTCCCCTTTCGGAGATAGATTATTCAAGGGACATTGAAAATGTATTTATCCCACATAAATCTCATCTCCTGCATCAACAATATAAAATTAACGATGTATAGTCAAGGATTATATGATGTATTTCTGAAAATATAGTTATTCAGGGATTTAGCAGAAGTAATCTTTGCATAATTGGGGTAGTTGACTCGATTTTAGTATTTACCAGATTCTTATTGATATGAGCTTCACGAAAGGCTTTCCTGATGAATTCTAAAATCTCGTCGAAGTTCTTTTATCAAAACTATTCGATATTGTTATTATGCAAATTTCTCCATACGTAAAAAAGTCAGTTCTTACAGAATTTTTATATTTTGTTAACACGAAATTGCTATATATTATAAAAACATGCTATTTACAGTGTTCTTTGCATTATTGGGGGAGTTGATGAAGTTTCATCGAAACCTGATACTCGAAACTCTCAGTTTAGGCTATATAGCAAAGTACACTTACAGTAATTTTCGATATGAAACCATGTGAGATTTTGATTGACTAAAAAACGTTATTTCTAAATTTTGAACATGAAAGAAAGTGGATATTTAATACTATTATAAAGGAAGGATACTATGGGAAAAGTTACAAAAGCTACACTGGACGGAAATCAGGCGGCAACACACGTTGCATACGCTTTCAGCGATGTCGCTGCGATTTACCCGATTACTCCCTCTTCAGACATGGGGCAGTATGCTGATGCCTGGGCTGCAAATGGTAGGAAAAACTTGTTCGGTCAGATTCTTGACGTGGCTGAACTGCAATCAGAAGCCGGAGCTGCAGGAGCTGTTCACGGAGCCCTCTCAGCAGGTGCACTGACAACAACTTTCACTGCTTCTCAAGGACTCATGCTTATGCTTCCTAACATGCACAAAATCGCAGGGGAAATGCTTCCTGCTGTTTTCCATGTTTCAGCAAGATCATTAGCATGTCAATCACTCTCAATCTTTGGAGATCACTCAGATGTAATGTCAGCTCGTAATACCGGCTGGGCATTAATGGCTGCATCTTCAATCCAGGAAATCATGGACTTAGGTCTTGTATCCCATCTCGCTACATTAAAAGCAAAAATCCCTTTCCTGAACTTCTTTGATGGATTCAGAAACTCACACGAAATTCAGAAAATCGATATGATTGATTATGAAGTATTCGAAGAAATGCTTGATATGAAATATGTAGAAGATTTCAGAAGTAGAGCAATGAATCCGGAAGTACCTCGTGTTAAAGTTGGTGCTCAGAATCCTGATGTTTATTTCCAGGGTAGAGAAACTGTTAATAAATATTACGATGCAACACCTGAAATCGTTAAAGAATACATGGAAGAAGTCTACAAAAAAGTCGGTAGAAAATATAACCTTTTTGATTATGTTGGTGCTCCTGATGCAGATAGAATGATCATTGCAATGGGTTCAGGCTGCGAAACAATCGAACAGACTATTAACTATCTTAACGAGAAACAGGGAACTAAACTCGGACTTCTCAAAGTTCGTCTTTACCGTCCATTCTCAGTAAAAGATTTTGTAGAAGCAATTCCTGAATCAGTTAAGAAAATCGCTTGTCTTGACAGAACAAAAGAACCGGGTTCAATTGGCGAACCACTTTATCTTGATACTGTTGCTGCTCTTAAAGATCGCAAAGATATGCTTATTATCGGTGGTAGATATGGTCTTTCCTCAAAAGAATTCACACCATCAATGGTTAAAGCAATTTACGATCACCTTGACGGGGAAGCTTTCCACGGTTTCACAGTTGGTATCGAAGATGACGTTACTTTCAAATCACTGAAAATAGTTGATCATATTGATGCTGCTCCTGAAGGAATGGTAAACTGTAAATTCTGGGGACTCGGATCAGACGGTACTGTTGGTGCTAACAAAAACTCTATCAAAATAATCGGTGACAACACTGATATGTATGCTCAGGGTTACTTCCAGTACGATTCAAAGAAATCAGGCGGGATCACAAGATCACACCTCAGATTCGGTAAAAGCAAGATTCAATCAGAATACCTTGTACAGAATGCAGATTTCATCGCAGTTCACAATCAGGCATTCCTCACACGTTTCGACGTTCTCGAAGGAATCAAAGACGGTGGAGTATTCCTTCTCAACTCTAACTTCCCTAAAGAAGAAGTATTCGAAAACCTTACAGCAGAACAACAGAAAACAATAATTGAAAAGAAAATCAAACTTTATAATATAAACGCACTTGAAATTGCCGGAGAAGTTGGTCTCGGACAAAGAATCAACACAGTTATGCAGACAGCATTCTTCCTCATTTCCGGTGTACTTGAACGTGAAGCGGCAATCGAAATGATTAAGAAAGCAATTCACAAATCATTCATCAAAAAAGGTCAGGAAGTTGTTGATATGAACTGGGCAGCTGTTGATAAAACAAATGCTGCACTCGTTGAAGTTCCTGTTCCTGCTGCTGTAGCTGAAAAATCAGCTCCAAACGACGTTCTTATTCCAGAAAATTCAGATGAGTTCACCAAGAATATTATTGAACCTATCATGAGAGAAAAAGGTGATGATATCCCTGTTTCTCAAATGCCGTTTGACGGATATATTCCATCAGGAACAACAAGACTGGAAAAACGCGGTGTTGCTCCATTCGTACCTCACTGGATTCCAGAAAGCTGTATCCAGTGTAATCAATGTTCTATTGTATGTCCTCACGCTGCAATCAGACCAAAACTGATAGACAGAGATCTTCTTAAAGATGCTCCTGAAACCTTTACTACCCTTAAAGCAATGGGTAAAGACGGTGAAAAGTATGATTACAAAATTCAGGTTTACACAGAAGACTGTCAGTCTTGCGGAAGCTGTGCAAATGTATGCCCTAAGGGTGCACTTGTAATGACTGACGTACAGACAGAAAGAGATAACGGTGAAATTGATAACCAGAAATTCTTCGAAAACCTTCCTGAAGATATCCTCAGTGAAGTTGTTTCCGTAGAATCCGTTAAAGGTTCTCAGTTCAAACAGCCTCTTATGGAATTCTCCGGTGCATGTGCCGGTTGTGGTGAAACTCCATATGTTAAGCTTATTACTCAATGGTTTGGCGACAGAATGATTATTGCTAACGCAACAGGTTGTTCATCAATCTGGGGTGGAACATTCCCTGCAATTCCTTATTGCAAAAACAAACACGGACAGGGACCAACCTGGGCTAACTCATTATTTGAAGATAATGCTGAGTACGGTTTCGGTATGAAACTCGCTGTTGATTCTCACAGAAGACAGCTGATGTATAACATGAAGCTTTATATAGAACTTGGTCTTAATGACGAGATTACAGCTCTGTTCAACAAAGCTATTGAATTATGGCAGCAGACTTCAGAAGAAGCAAAAGAAAACTCAAGAAAGATTCAGGAACTTCTTCCAACAATCAAAGCTGAAGGCGATGCAGCTAAATACCTCAGAAGAGTTATCGAACTTCAGCACAACTTTGTACCTAAGAGTGTATGGGCGTTCGGTGGCGACGGCTGGGCTTATGATATCGGCTTTGGCGGGCTTGATCACGTACTTGCTTCAGGCAAAAACATCAACATTCTTGTTATGGATACAGAGGTTTACTCTAACACCGGTGGACAGGCTTCTAAAGCAACTCCTATCGGTTCCGTAGCAAAATTTGCCGAATCAGGAAAACCAACAACCAAGAAAGATCTTGGAATGATGATGATGAGTTACGGCTATGTTTACGTTGCATCAGTATCAATGGGTGCAAACAAAGCTCAGATGACTAAGGCTATTCAGGAAGCTGAAGCGTATGACGGACCATCAATCATTCTTGCATATGCTCCATGTATCAACCACGGAATCGATATGTCTAACACACAAGCTGAAGAAAAACTTGTTGTGGACACCGGTTACTGGCTGCTTTACAGATACAATCCTGCTCTTAAAGCTGAAGGTAAAAATCCGTTTACTCTGGATTCAAAAGCTCCAACAAAACCGGTAAAAGAAGTACTTCAAAATGAAAAACGTTATACTTCTTTAAGAATGTCATTCCCTGATAAAATTGATGGTTACTGGGAAGCAGCAGATAAGTTTGTAAAAGCTCGTTACGAGCAGTACAAGAAAATGTCTGAATAATAAACAGTTATAAAAAGCTTTACAAAGAATGTCGTAGATAAATTTTAAGACTTCATTAAAATACGGAGGTAACAATATGGCTTTAAGTCTTGAGGCTAAGAAAGCGATTATGGCAGCGTATGGTCTCCATGATTCCGATACCGGCTCACCTGAAGTTCAGGTTGCTTTGATTTCAGAAAGAATCAAGCAGATCACTGAGCATCTGAAAATTCATAAGAAAGATTTTCACACGAGACGCGGTTTATTAAAACTGATCGGACAAAGAAGACGTTTACTTGATTATCTGACCAGAAAAGATATTGAGCGTTATCGTACAGTTATAAAATCGTTAGGACTTAGACGTTAGTTACGTAACAAGGGGGAAGTTATTCCCCCTTTTATCTCATTAATAAAAGCAGAGAATTTGAGCAATACGCTAAAGACATTAAATTGTTTTCAGCCTATTGCTTACATCTCTGCTTATAATACAAAAAAAAACTAAAACAAAAGAGGGAAAATGTTTAATATTACAAAGAAAAGCATTGATGTAGCCGGAAAAACCATGTCCATGGAAACCGGCAGAATGGCAAAACAAGCAAACGGATCAGTTTTAATTACTTACGGTGATACATGTATACTGGTTACTGCGACAATGCAGAAAAAGGTTAAAGAGGGAATGGATTTTTTCCCATTAACAGTTGATGTCGCAGAAAAAATGTATGCATCAGGTAAAATCCCGGGTGGATTCATCAAAAGAGAAGCTAAGCCTTCGACAAAAGCGACACTTACAGCAAGACTGATTGACAGATCAATCAGACCACTGTTTCCTGATGGATTCAGAAATGAAATTCAAGTAGTAGTAACTATTTTAGCATACGACGGATCATGTGATATTGGATGTCTTGGAATCGTTGGTGCTTCAGCAGCACTTACTATTTCAGATATTCCATTTAACGGTCCTATTGCAGGTTGTGCAGTTGGTTTCGAAAACGATGAGTATATCATATTTCCATCAGATGAACAACTTGAGACCTCTTTACTTGATCTTTCAGTTGCGGGGTCAGAAACATCTGTTGTAATGATCGAATCATTTGCAAACGAGCTTAATGAAGAACAGATGGTTAATGCTGTTTATGAAGGTCATGAAGTTATCAAACAACTTGTACAATACCAGAAAGATTTTGCAAAAGATATTGCAAAAGAGAAATATGAGTATGAACCTTATATAATTCCTGAGGAAATTGTAAACTCAATGACAGACGGATATGCTGTAAAGATAGATGAAACAGCTCATATTCTCGGAAAACTGGAAAGACAGGAAGCTTTTGAAGCATTGAAAGAAGAAGTTCTGGAAAAGTATGCCGAAGAAATGACAGAAGAAGAATTTGAAGAAAATGAAAGACATATTAAAAATGCTTTCGAAGCACTGATTAAGAAAAAAGTAAGACATGCAATTCTTTATGATAATCACAGAGCTGACGGCAGAACAATGGATGAGATTCGTCCAATTACCTGCGAACTTGATATTCTTCCAAGAGTTCACGGTTCAGCGTTATTTACAAGAGGGGAAACTCAATCTCTTGGTGTAATTACTCTTGGAACAACTTCAGATGAAAAGATAATTGATGGATTAAGCGAAGAATACAGAAAAAGATTCTACCTGCATTATAATTTCCCATCTTTCAGTGTGGGAGAGGTTGGCTGGATGAGACCTCCGGGAAGAAGAGAGCTTGGTCATGGAATGCTTGCTGAAAGATCCATAACTCCAATGATTCCTGCTAAGGAAGATTTCCCCTACACAATCAGAGCGGTATCCGAGATTCTTGAATCTAACGGTTCATCATCAATGGCTACAGTATGTTCAACTACTCTTGCTCTTATGGGAGCCGGCGTACCTATTAAACGCCCTGTAGCAGGTATCGCTAACGGTCTTATTATGGAAGGGGACGACTATGTAGTTCTCACAGACATTATGGGACTTGAAGATCACCTTGGTGACATGGACTTCAAGGTAGCTGGAACAACAGCTGGTATTACTGCAATGCAGATGGATATAAAAATTGAAGGTATCACAAAAGAAATCATGAAGATAGCTCTTGCAAAAGCTTTGACTGCAAGATTATTTATTCTTGGTAAAATTACCGCAGAAATAGAGGCTCCAAGAGATGATATTGCCGCATCAGCTCCAAGAATCGAATCATTCAAGATCGATCAGTCCAGAATTGGCGAACTGATTGGACCTTCCGGTAAAGTTATAAAGGGCATAATCGAAAAAACAGGTGTTGATATTAATATCGATGATGATGGTACAGTATCTGTTGCTGCAGTTGATAAATCAGCTATAGATTTATGTAAAAAGTATGTTGGATATATTCTTGATGGACCTGTTCTGAATGAAATTTATGAAGGGGTTGTAACCAGAATCGAGTCATTTGGTGCATTCGTAAAATTCCTTGAAGGCTATGCTGAAGGAATGGTTCACATTTCAAATCTTGATAGTGTAAGAATTAACGAAGTAACTGATGTTGTAAAACTCGGTGACACTGTAAAAGTTAAATTCATTAAAATGGAGAGAGGTAAAATAGCTCTTTCTATGAAAGATATCGAAGGAAATCCAAAAGTTGACAGAGAAACTTACGTAAGCAAGCCATTCCAGAGAAGTAATGACAGTCGAGATAGTCGTGATAGTCGTGACAACAGGGACAGAAGAGATCACCGAAGATCACATGGTGACTCCAGAGGCTCGGGCTCATCTAGAAAGCCCTACAATAAAAGGAATGATAACTCTGACAGAAGAAACAAATAAGGGGATACGTATGGATTACAAAATTGCTGATATTAATCTTGCTGATTTTGGTAGAACAGAAATCGAAATTTCCGAAATCGAAATGCCTGGACTGATGAGTCTCAGGGAAAAATACGGAGAATCAAAACCGTTAAAAGGTGCAAAAATTACCGGTAGTCTGCATATGACAATCCAGACAGCCATACTTATAGAAACTTTAAAAGAGCTTGGAGCTGAAATACGCTGGGCTAGCTGTAATATTTTCTCAACTCAGGATCATGCTGCTGCCGCTATTGCTAAAACCGGAATTCCTGTTTTTGCCTGGAAAGGTGAAACACTGGAAGAATACTGGTGGTGTACAAAGCAGGCACTACTTTTTGATGCAACAACCGGACCTGATGTAATTGTAGATGACGGCGGCGATGCAACTCTTATGATCCATGAAGGTGTAAGACTGGAAAAACTGTTCAAAGAAACAGGTAAACTTCCCGAGATTACTACGGAAAACAAGGAGTTCGGTCTTCTTCAGAAAACAATCCTAGAAGATATGGAACAGTATCCACAGCGTTGGACTGATATTGCAGCTAATATCAGAGGTGTAAGCGAAGAGACAACAACCGGTGTTCACAGATTATACCAGAATATGGAAAACGGAACTCTCTTGTTCCCTGCCTATAATGTTAATGATTCCGTAACAAAATCCAAGTTCGATAACCTTTACGGTTGCCGTGAATCTCTTGCCGACGGTATCAAGCGTGGTACCGACGTGATGGTTGCAGGAAAAGTCGTTGTCGTTTGCGGTTATGGAGATGTTGGTAAAGGTTGTGCTCAGTCCATGAGAGGATACGGTGCAAGGGTTATTGTAACAGAAATAGATCCTATATGTGCATTACAGGCAGCAATGGAGGGTTTTGAAGTTACTCTGCTTGAAGAAGTTGTAGAAGAAGCAGATATTTTTGTTACTGCAACAGGTAACTACCATGTAATAAAAACCGAACACATGGAAAAGATGAAGAACCAGGCAATCGTTTGTAATATTGGTCACTTCGATAACGAGATCCAGGTTGAAGAACTTTATGCTCTTCCCGGAGTCGTAAAAGAGAACGTTAAGCCTCAAGTAGATAAGATTATTTTCCCGGACGGACATTGCATTATTCTTCTTTCTGAAGGCCGCCTTGTTAACCTTGGAAATGCTACCGGTCACCCATCATTTGTAATGAGTAATTCTTTTACAAATCAGGTTCTTGCTCAGCTTGAACTCTGGCAGAATAAACATGAAGTAAAAGTGTTCAGACTTCCTAAAGAACTTGATGAGGAAGTAGCAAGACTTCACCTTGAGAAAATAGGTGTAAAGCTTACTAAGCTTTCTGAGACACAGGCTGAATACATTGGCGTAAAAGTAAACGGACCTTATAAACCTGAACATTATAGATATTGATGAAATATACTGTTAAAAAAAACTTGCCATTTTTAAGGCAGATTTTAGGTTTCCGTTTGGAAAAATAAATAATCGATATTTGGAGGAATGAATGTCATTAATTGAAAAGATTAAGGATAAAACTTCGTTAGTTGCAGTAATAGGATTAGGTTACGTTGGATTACCTATGGCTGTAACTGTTGCCAGAAAAGGCTTTAATGTTCTTGGAATTGATGTTAGCAAAAGATGTGTTGATGCAGTTAATGCAGGTCAGAACTACATCGGTGATGTTGATGATGATGAACTAAAAGAACTTGTAGAAAAGAAAATGATTACAGCGACAACTGATTACTCTGAAATTAAAGATGCAGATATTGTAATGATTGCTGTTCCAACACCTCTTGATAAATTTCAACAGCCTGATTCATCATATATTGAGAAGTCTATTGAATCCATGAAAGATTTCATTAAAGAAGGAACTCTTGTTGTTCTTGAGAGCACCACATATCCTGGTACTACTCGTGAAATAATTGCTCCTGCATTTGAAGATAAATTCGAAATTGGCAAGACTATCTATATTGCATTCTCACCTGAAAGAGTAGATCCGGGTAATCTTCAGTACAAAACACACAATACTCCAAAAGTAGTTGGCGGTATGACAGAAAAATGTAATGAGATTTCTAAAGTATTCTACGAAAACGTTCTTGATGCAGAAGTTTTCCTTGTATCGTCTCCAGATATTGCAGAGATGGAAAAAATCTACGAAAATACATTCAGAAACATAAATATTGCACTTGCAAACGAAATGACTATTCTTTGTGACAGAATGGGAATCAACATCTGGGAAGTTATTAATGCTGCAAAAACTAAACCTTACGGTTTCATGGCATTCTATCCTGGACCCGGAGTTGGCGGACACTGTATTCCAATTGACCCGTTCTACCTTACATGGAAAGCCAGAGAATTCAATTATCATACAAGACTTATTGAACTTGCAGGTGAAATCAATGTAGCAATGCCTGAGTTTGTTGTAAACAAAGCTCTCAAGCTTCTCAACAAAAAAGGTAAAGCTTTATCTCAATCTAAAGTTCTTCTTTTAGGCGCAGCTTATAAAAAAGATATCGAGGATATGAGAGAATCTCCTATTATGGAAGTTATTCTTGAGCTTGAAGAAATGAATGCGGGTTTTGATTACCACGATCCATTCGTTCCTGAATTCCATAACGAGCTGAATGATAAAATGTATACATCTGTTGGTCTTGAAAATTTGGCTGACTATGATATCGTAATCATTATTACAGATCATACAACAGTTGATTATCAGGAAATAGCAGACAAAGCTCAACTTGTTCTCGATACAAGAAATGCTACAAAAGATGTAAAATCTGATAACATAGTATTATTATAAAAAAATATTACATGTATTATAACACGAAAGAGTTCCTGATGTCATCCAGTATGTCAGGAACTCTTTTTGCAAGATTAGAGGATGGAAATTATGAATGAAACTCCTAACCCAGGATCTATTCCGATCAAAATAAAAATTACCGGAAGAAAAATTTTTCTGATACTTATAGCAATTGTTGTTCTGGTATTGTTTTCTACAGGGTTGTATGTTATCAATCCGGAAGAGGTAGGTGTGATTCAAAGATTTGGTAAATACTTGAAGACTTCCCAACCCGGACTGAACTTTAAGATACCCTTTGGAGTAGATAAACTTACAAAAGTCGAAGTAAGAAGAGTTTTAAAAGAGGAATTTGGTTTCAGAACAATTGCAGCAGGGGTGAAATCTAAGTTTTCCCAAAAAGAATATGACAATGAATCAATTATGCTTACCGGGGACTTGAACATTGCTGATGTTGAGTGGATTATTCAATATAGAATAAAAGATCCACAGAAATACTTATTTAATGTCAGAAATGTTCGCGAAACACTGCGAGATGTTACAGAGTCAACAGCAAGACAGATTGTTGGTGACAGAAGTGTTGATGAAGTAATAGTTCTCAGCAGAAAAGATATAGCTTATGAAATCGAGACTTTGATTCAGGATATATTAAAGAAGTATAATACGGGTATTGAGGTTGTTAAAATTAACCTTCAAAATGTTAATCCTCCTCAACCAGTTCAGAAAGCATTTAATGATGTAAACTCTGCAAAGCAGGAAGAAGAGAAAATAGTGAATCAAGCTCTTCAAAAATATAATCAGGTTATTCCTGAAGCACGAGGTAAGGCAAAGAGAACGATAGAAGAAGCCGAAGGTTATGCAGTCAATAGAATCAACAGAGCTGAAGGTGATGCCAATCGTTTCAATTCAGTGTGGAAAGAATATAATAAAGCGAAAACTGTTACCAAGAGCAGACTATATATCGAATCCATGGAAAAAGTGCTTAATAACACGGATAAGATATATATAGTTGATGATGAGGTTAAGAGCTTCCTTCCACTGCTGAATCTTAATCAGGGAGGTGGAAAATGAGAAGGTCTCCATTAGCTATTCTTATAATTGTTGCAATTATCGTTGTTGCAAATGGATTTTATATTGTTGATGAAACAAAACAAGTTATTATTACTCAATTTGGGAAACCGGTCGGTGAAGCTATAACAAATGCCGGTCTAAAGTTTAAACTCCCATTTATTCAAAAAGCGAATTTCTTTGAAAAACGAGTTCTTGAGTGGGATGGAGAGCCTAAACAGATTCCAACATCTGATAAGAAATATCTCTGGGTAGACACATTCGCAAGATGGAGAATAGATGATCCATTACTGTTCTTCCAGACAATGAGAGATGAGAACTCTGCACATGGAAGACTTGATGATATTATTTCAGGTACAACCAGAGATATTATTTCATTGAATCTTCTTATTGAAGTTGTCAGAAATTCAAACAGAACCATGGAGTTTACCGAGGACTATGATCCTTCACTTGATGAAGTTATCAGAGCTGAAATCTTTCACGGAAGATCTGGTATTGCGGACAGCATTCTTGAACAATCAAAACCGGCAGTTGCGAAATATGGAATTGAGCTGATTGATGTAAGAATTAAAAGGGTAAACTACATAGATGATGTAAGAAGAAAAGTCTTTGAAAGAATGATATCTGAAAGACAGAAGATTGCAGCAAAATACAGGTCTGCCGGACAGGGTAAAGCTGCCGAAGTTCTTGGTAAGATGCAGCGGGAATTGGATCAGATTCAGTCTGAAGCATATAGAACAGCTCAGGAAGTTAAAGGTAGAGCAGATGCTAAAGCTACAGCTTTGTACGCTAAATCCTATAGTAAAGATCCTGAGTTCTACAGATTTATGAAAACACTTGAAACATACGAAAAAACAATAAAAAAAGATGACACCTTAATACTGTCTACAGAAGGTGACTACTTTAAATACCTGAAAAAAGGTAAATAAAATCGAAAAATTCCAAAGGGGGAATGATGAATATTGTCGTTATTGGATCAGGATACGTCGGACTTGTTACAGGAACATGTTTTGCTGAAGTTGGTAATCATGTAATATGCGTGGACAATGACAAAGAGAAGATTGATAAACTCAATAACGGTATTATACCAATTTACGAGCCGGGACTTGAAAGACTGGTGGAACGTAATGTAAAAGAAGGAAGACTTACTTTTACAACAGATATCAAAGATGCAGTAGAAAAATCCTTGATATGCTTTATCGCAGTTGGAACCCCGCCGGACGAAGACGGGTCTGCTGACCTTCAATATGTTGTTGCTGTTGCCCAGGACATAGCCAGATACATGAATGATTATAAAATAGTTATTGATAAGTCTACTGTTCCAATTGGTACAGCTGATATGGTATCTGAGAAAATTCAAACTGTTCTTGATGAAAGAAATGTTAATTTTGAATTTGATGTTGTTTCAAATCCTGAGTTCCTCAAAGAAGGTGCTGCTATAGATGATTTCATGAAACCTGACAGAGTTGTTATCGGAACAGATAATGTAAGAGTCGGTGAAATAATGAGACTGCTTTATTCTCCTTTTAACAGATCATCAGACAGAGTTATCATCATGTCGATCAGATCTGCTGAAATGACAAAATACGCGGCAAATTCAATGCTTGCTACAAAGATTTCCTTCATGAACGAGATAGCAAAGCTTTGTGAAAAAATGGGAGCAGATGTATCAGATGTACGTCATGGTATCGGCTCAGATACAAGAATAGGATACAAGTTTATATATCCCGGAGTAGGATATGGCGGAAGTTGTTTCCCTAAGGATGTTAAAGCTCTTATCAGAATGGCAAAGAAAGCAGGTGTAGAACCTATGCTTCTGAATGCTGTTGAAGATGTGAATGACATACAGAAAAAACTGTTAGCTGAAAAAGTTGTAAAACACTTTGGCGAAAACCTTGATGGGCTTATATTCGGGCTCTGGGGATTGTCATTCAAACCAGAAACAGATGATATGAGAGAAGCTCCAGCCATAGTTATTATCAACGAACTGATAAAACGCGGTGCTAAAATTCAGGCATATGACCCTGAAGCAATGACAGAATCAAAACGTATCTTTGGAGATAATCCGGCTATAGTTTATTGCGAAAGTGAATACAAAGCAGTAGAAAATGCAGATGCACTGCTTCTGGTAACAGAATGGTTCCAGTTCAGACATCCGGATTTTGATAAGATCAAATCTTTACTTCGTCAACCTGTAGTATTTGACGGAAGAAACCAGTATTCTCCAGATAAACTGACAGAAATGGGTTTTGAATACTATGCTATAGGTAGAGGTAAAGTTTAAGACCTGATATGAGCAAATCCGAAAAAGATATCTACTGGATGGAAAAAGCTCTCAGTGTTGCTGATAGAGGCTTTAAGTCCGGTAATATCCCGGTTGGCGCTGTTCTCATTAAAGATGATCAATTGGTTGCCGAAGCTCATAACTTAAAAGAAAATGTTCTGCAGCACGCAGAAAAAATAGTTATCGAGAGTGTAATCGCTGAAGGTGTTAAATATCTTTATGATTACACTCTCTATGTTACAGTCGAACCATGTTGTATGTGTGCCGGTATTATTGTATGGAGCAGAGTTGGCAGAGTAGTCATTGGTGCTCAGGATAAAAAAGCAGGTGCATGCGGTTCGGTTTATAACATTCCGGAAGATACTCAGCTTAATCATAATCCGGAAGTAACTAGAGGTGTTTTGGAAGAAAAATGCTCATTTTTGATGAGTGAATTTTTCAGGGGAAAGAGAAAAGAACGGAGAGATGCCGGAGCGGTTGAACGGGGTGGTCTCGAAAACCATTGATCCAGCGATGGGTCCCAGGGTTCGAATCCCTGTCTCTCCGCCATATATTCAGTCATTTTCCATCCGGACAAGTTTCATCATCAATATCACTTTGATAAAAGAGTTTCGGTTTGCACACAATCCATGCTATATATAGAACACTTTGAACTTAATCATTCTTAATCACTTGACAAAAAAAGAGGGAGTGAGAAGTTGAATCGAAACAAATTTTGGAGTACTCATGATAAAAGGATTTAAAAAAGGATATACATTCGATGATCTCCTGCTTGTTCCACAGGAATCTGAAGTTTTACCTGCATCGGTTAAGCTTCATACTAATCTGACAAAGAACGTCAGGCTTAATATCCCAATAGTAAGTGCAGCCATGGACACAGTTACAGAACATGATATGGCAATAGCTCTCGCTAAAGAGGGCGGTATTGGAATAGTGCATAAAAATTTAACTATTGAGAAACAGGCAGCCGAAGTAAAAAGGGTTAAACGTTATGAAAGTGGTGTTATAGGCAATCCTGTAACTTTACCACCGGAAGCTACAATCGCAGAAGCTCTCCAGATGAAAAGTCAGTATGATATCGGTGGGTTCCCTGTTGTAAAAAATAATAAACTGGTTGGTATTCTTACAAATCGTGATATCAGATTTGCAACAGATAAAGCCGTGACAGTGGAAACTCTGATGACTCCAAAGGAGAGACTTGTTACTGCTAAGCAGAACACTTCTCTGGAAGAGGCTAAGACTATACTCCACAAACATCGTATAGAAAAGCTTCCTATTGTTAATGAAAATGATGAACTTGTCGGACTCATTACCGTAAAAGATATGGAAAAAGATATTTCCTTTCCGAATGCCGCTAAAGACTCTAAAGGCAGATTACTTGTTGGAGCTGCTATAGGTGTTACGGGAGATTTTCTTGAGAGAGCTCAGGAACTCGCCGCTGCAACAGCAGATGTGATTGTCATCGATACTGCACATGGACACCACAAACATATATTCAATGCTATAGCAAAAATTAAAGCAAATATCGATATAGATATCATTGCAGGAAATATTGCAACCGGTGCTGCAGCACAAAAACTTGCTGATGCAGGTGTTGATGGTATAAAAGTAGGAATAGGTCCAGGATCAATTTGTACTACCAGAGTTGTTGCAGGTGTTGGTGTACCACAACTTACAGCTATAATGGATGCCTATGATGTTGCTGCAAAATATGGAATCCCTGTGATTGCAGATGGCGGTATTAAATTCTCCGGTGATATTGTAAAAGCTATTGCTGCCGGAGCTCAAAGTGTTATGCTTGGCTCTATGCTCGCCGGAACTGAAGAATCTCCGGGAGAAACTGTAATATATAATGGACGAAGGTTTAAAGTTTACAGAGGTATGGGGTCCATAGGTGCTATGAAGCGCGGTAGTAAGGACAGATATTTCCAGTATGATGATGATGAAAAGAAACTTGTAGCCGAAGGTATAGAAGGAATGACACCTTATAAAGGGCACCTGAAAGATTTTGTTTATCAGATTCTTGGTGGTCTGAGAGCCGGTATGGGATAT
Source organism: Cloacimonadales bacterium (SeqCode) (assembly GCA_942492065.1). Taxonomy (GTDB): domain Bacteria; phylum Cloacimonadota; class Cloacimonadia; order Cloacimonadales; family JAIOQZ01. Next base: position 159,028 of record CALODV010000008.1, read on the forward strand.
TGTGGTGCTGATACTATTGTTCAGCTTCGAGAAAACGCTGAGTTTGTAGAAATCAGTTCTGCAGGATTGAAAGAAAGTCATCCACATGATGTAACTATTACTAAAGAGGCACCTAATTATCAATACAGAGATGTATAAACTGATTCATCATGCAGAATAATGAGTTTCTAACAGCAAGGCTGAACTCTTTCAAGTATTATCTTACAGTTGAAAAAGGATTATCCGAAAATACTATAGAAAGTTATTTAACTGATGTTTCTCAGTTTTTTGAGGACTGTCATAAGTGTATACAGGAAACAAATTCTGCAGATATTATTAATTTCTTTGTTAGTTTACAGGAAATAGGTATAAGTTTTAAGACTATAGCAAGGAAAAGAAGTTCTTTAAAAGTATTCTTCAGCTTTCTGACTGAAGAAGGTATAGAAAATAGTGTAGATTTTGATGATATTCCCGGTGTCAAGACGCCGTCTTTGTTGCCGGATGTTATTGATATTGATGAAATGCTTCATTTTCTGGAGACCTTACCATTGAGTTCAGCTCTTGATTTCAGAAATAAGGCAATGTTCGAGCTTATGTATGCGACAGGTATCAGAATAAGTGAGATGCTTAATCTGAGAATAGCGGATTTGATGATTGGAGAAAAGCTGGTAAGGGTTTTTGGTAAAGGTCGTAAAGAAAGATATATTCCTGTGGCAGATGAATCGCTTGAGTGGATAGAAAAATATATTGATATTCACAGAAGGGCATTGAAAAAGCAGGAACGAACTGATGTTGTATTTCTAAACAGATCCGGGAATAAACTGAGCCGAATGGGAGTTTGGAAGGTAATTCAGAAAAAGATGTTTGAAGCAGGTATTACAAAGCATGTATCTCCTCATACATTCAGACATTCTTTTGCAACGCATTTACTCCAGTCAGGAACAAACCTCAGGATAGTTCAGGCTTTACTTGGTCACAGCAGTATAAATACGACTCAGATTTACACTAATATCGATATTAAATACTTGAAAGAAGAGCACAGAAAACATCATCCAAGAAACCATTTGGAATAATTATTGCAAATTACTTTTACGAAGGATACATAAAAAAAGATAAAGATGGAGGTATTCTCATATGAGAATCTTAAGAAAAAGCGGATTAATATTAATGCTGTTTATGGTATCAGTATTAATGCTGAATGCACAGGAGTACACTAGCAGTCAACTGGCTTCAAAAGCTAATGGAGATGGTATAGCACTATACGAGAAGGGCTCATATGTCGAAGCTGCAAAGAAATTTGATGAAGCAATGAAGCTTTTTGAAAAATCTGAAAAAGAAGATGGAATTGAGAAAACAAATGAGAAGTCAGAACTGCTACAGAGGATAGTTAACAGTTACGCAATGGCAAAGGATTATTCTAATCTTGCTGTTTACATGGAAAAACAGCTTGCTGCTTCTCCAAACGATCTTGTTCTTGCTAAGAAACTGAGTCAACTTTATAGAAAAATGCTTGGTGATTTCGACAAGGGAATTAAAGTTCTTGTTGATTTCGATAAAAAGAGAAATAGTTTAGCTGCCAGAAAGCTTCTGGCAAAGATTTACTTCCTTGAAAAAGATTTCGATAATGCAATTGTATGGTATAACAAAGCTCTGGAAATAAAAGAAGATGGCCTGACAATGGCAAAACTTGCCCAAGCCCTGATTAATACAGGTCAAAATGATAAAGCTATTGTAACACTGAAGAACTATATTGCTACAAATCCTAAACAAAGAGATAAGGTGAGAACTTATAACGCTCTCGGTAAGTTATATGAAGACATTTCTGATAAGAAAAATGCTATAACATACTATCAGAAAGCATTGACTCTTGACTATGATAGCAAGTATAATCAGAAGCTTGTAAATCTTTACTATGAAAGTGGAAATTTCCAGAAAACTGTGGAATCTGCAAAGCTTTTAAGAAAGAATGCACCAAAGTTGGACAATTATGCAACTTACATGGTAGCAATCAGTCTATATAAAATGAATGATAAATCTACTGCCATAAATGAGTTCAAGAAAATTGAAAATGATAAGAAATATGGGAAAGATGCCAAGCAATTTATAAAATCTATAAGTCAGGAAATCTAGGAGATTGAAATGAAAGCTTCAAGTAAATGGATTTTATTTTCTGTAACTGTGTTGATATGTATGATATTGATCGCCGGCTGTGATAACAGATCATGGGAAGCTCCTGATATAGACATTAATATAGCTACAAGCTATCTCTATAACGAGGCATCAGGTGATTCAATAAGAAATAGTACTCTTATTAGAATTTCATTATCAGGAGATAACTCAGTTATTGATAATCAGAAAATATGGTTCGATTATGATGGAGCTGTTGGAAATCTTTTTTTGCCTGATGGCGGAATACAAGGGGATCAAGTTTTCACACGAACATCGGCAACTGGATATGCAGAAGTAACATTCAATGCATTCGAAGAACAAGCCGGTGTAGAGCACTTCAGGGTTTACGCCCAGAACTATGCTTCCAGTGGAAATGAGTTTGTTATCAGTGTAACCGACATCCCTGAAATCGAACTTGACTGCACTACTTCCATTGTTCCAATATCCAGCCCGGCTGAAACTCTCTATGTAACTGTTGTATTGACTTCTCTCAGTGCAAATACTGCATACCAGACAATTGACCTTACGTTGAGGGAGCAATACTCAGATATGATCCTGACCGTTGATTCAGTTGTTACGAATGAACATGGTAGAGGGTCATTTGAAGTTGTTGCCGGTCCAAATGAAGGATTGTTCGGTGTTGTCGGAACGATGCGGACTTTTGCCTTTAAAATGGATGATGTGGAGTTCACTCACGTTTTCCCTGAATAATTAAAGAAAAATAGTATAATTAAAAAGGCTGTCAATTCTCGACAGCCTTTTCTATTTTATTTTGCATTTCCTTGACAAAATGATCAAGTTTAATATGTTTATAAATCCAAAAAAATATGCGAGGTAATTATGAGACCATATATTATAGCCGGTAACTGGAAAATGAATAAAAAGTTTGAGGATGCTGATGATTTTCTTTATCAACTGACTGAATACGTTGATGAGAATGAAGAAAGAATTGAAGGTGTTGATATTGTCGTTGCGACTCCTTATCTCTATCTGGAAATGGCAACAGACTACTCGGAAAACAGACCAATGTATATATCCTCTCAAAATGTCAGTGAAAACGAACAGGGAGCATATACCGGTGAAATTTCTGCTGATATGCTTGAATCTCTGGATGTCGGTTACTGTATTGTTGGTCATTCAGAAAGAAGAAAATACTATAACGAAACAGATAAAATTGTGAACATGAAAATACAGAATCTCCAAAAAAATAACATCGTTCCAATAGTATGTATTGGTGAAACTGAAGAACAGAGAACAGCTGGTGAAACAGAGAAGGTTCTGCTTTCTCAGCTTGATGGAGCTTTTGAGAACATTCTGTTCCATGAAGATCAACCAATACTGATTGCATATGAACCTGTTTGGGCTATTGGGACAGGTAAAACAGCAACCCCGGAAATTGCTCAGGAAGCTCATGCATTAATCAGGAACTGGTTAAAAGAAAAATATGCCCAGAGTATTTCGGAAAGAGTTCCTTTACTTTATGGCGGAAGTGTTAAACCTGCGAATATTGAGGAACTTCTTGCTCAGAAAGATATCGATGGAGCATTAATCGGTGGAGCATCTCTCAATATAAATGATTATACAGATATGATAAATACTGCGATAGGGATGGTAGAAAAATAATGATGGATATTAAATTTCTCAAAGAGAATGTAGAATTAGTTAAACAAGCTGTAGCCAATAAAAACGAAAAAGCTGATATCGAAAAAATATTATCTTTGGAAGAGCATAAAAGAAAGGTTCAGTTCAATTTTGATCAACTGAGATCAAGACAGAATCAGGTATCTAAAGAAATAGCGGCAATTAAGAAACAGAAAGGTGATGCTTCTGATTTACTTGCCGAAATGAAAGATGTAGCGAAACAAGTTAAAGAATTGTCTGCTGAACTTACAGTGCTTGAAGCAGGTTTGTATAACGCCATTCTGGAAATTCCAAATGTTCCTGATGAAGGTGTTCCTGTAGGAAAGGATGAAAGCAGTAATAAATATATAAGAGAATGGTCAGAAAAGAAGAGCTTTGACTTTAAACCCAAAACTCATGAAGAACTTTCTGAGCACCTTCTGGACTTCCAGCGTGGAGGTAAATTAACAGGTTCAGGTTTCCCGGTATACACTAAGTATGGAGCTCTGCTTGAAAGAGCTTTGATTAACTTCATGCTGGATACTCATGTATTTAAGAATGATTACACAGAAGTAAAGACTCCTTTTATAGTAAACAGAAAAACTATGACAGGAACAGGACAGCTGCCTAAACTGGAAAATGATATGTATCATATCAATGAAGATGACCTTTTTCTTATTCCTACTGCTGAAGTGCCTGTGACGAATCTGCATGCAGATGAAATATGTCAGAATACAGCCTTACCTATAAAATATGTTTCCTATACTCCATGTTTCAGGAGAGAAGCCGGATCTTATGGTAAGGATACTAAAGGACTGCAGAGAGTACACCAGTTTAATAAAGTTGAAATGGTACGCTTTGTGAAACCGGAAGATTCTGAGGCCGCTCTGGAAGAAATGGTAGAGAATGCCGAAAAGCTTCTCCAGGATCTTGGTTTGCATTATAGAGTAATAGAGCTATGTACAGGAGATCTTAGTTTTGCATCAGCAAGAACCTTCGATATTGAAGTGTGGGCTCCGGGATCTGAGAAGTATCTGGAAGTTTCTTCTGTAAGCAATTTCAGAGATTTTCAGGCAAGAAGAGCAGGGATCAGGTTCAGGGACACAGATAATAATGTGAAGTTTGTGCATACTTTAAATGGTTCCGGCTTAGCTACACCACGTACTTTCATTGCTCTGATAGAGACCTGGCAACAGCCAGACGGTAGTATATTGATACCTGAAAAATTAAAATCATATATGCAAGGTATTGAAAAATTAGATTTTAGCTGAAAGTGATGAAAAAAGTAGATTTTATTTCTTGACTTCGATATGCTAATATTGGAGTTTGTCCCTCGTTGCTTATGCGACACATAGAGTGAAGAGCTTTTCGGAGCGAGTGAAAAATTGAGAGATGAAAACGGTTTAAGCGGAATAGAGTTGAAAGTTGAAAATTATCGTTCCTGAAAATAATTTAAAAAAGTTCTTGACAACGAGACATCGATTTTAGATGTTGGCAAAACCTTGCTTCGGCAGGTTAAGTGATCTTTGAAAGAGTAAATCGAAAAAGATAAAGTGTATAGAAGTGGAATGAGAGAGAATCATGGAAACATGAAGGAAGAGTCATACAAATTTTCATAATGGAGAGTTTGATCCTGGCTCAGGACGAACGCTGGCGGCGTGGATTAGGCATGCAAGTCGAACGCGAAAGTATAGCTTCGGTTATATTAGTAGAGTGGCGAACGGGTGAGTAACGCGTAGGTAATCTGCCTTTAAGTGGGGGATAGCCCCGGGAAACCGGGATTAATACCGCATATGAAGAGATTCTAAAGGTGGCCTCTGATTCAAGCTATCGCTTAGAGATGAGCCTGCGTCCTATTAGCTAGTTGGTAAGGTAATGGCTTACCAAGGCAGTGATAGGTAGGCGGCCTTAACGGGTGGTCGCCCACACTGGGATTGAGATACGGCCCAGACTCCTACGGGAGGCAGCAGTCGAGAATAGTCTACAATGGGGGAAACCCTGATAGTGCGACGCCGCGTGGATGAAGAAGCTTTTCGGAGTGTAAAATCCTTTTCTGAGTGAGCAATGCTTTCAACATTAATATTGTTGAGAGAGAGATATTAGCTCAGGAATAAGCCACGGCTAACTCCGTGCCAGCAGCCGCGGTAATACGGGGGTGGCAAGCGTTGTCCGGAATTACTAGGCGTAAAGGGCTAGTAGGCGGAAGTTTAAGTCAGTTGTTAAAGGCGTCGGCTCAACCGGCGTAAGGCAATTGATACTGGATTTCTAGAATAAGGTAGAAGAAGATGGAATTCCTGGTGTAGCGGTGGAATGCGCAGATATCAGGAAGAACACCAGTGGCGAAGGCGATCTTCTATGCCATTATTGACGCTGAATAGCGAAGGTGTGGGTATCGAACAGGATTAGATACCCTGGTAGTCCACACAGTAAACGATGTGCACTAGGTGTTGGGAGGGAAGAACCTTTCAGTACCGCAGCTAACGCGTTAAGTGCATCGCCTGGGGAGTACGATCGCAAGGTTAAAACTCAAAGGAATTGACGGGGGCCCGCACAAGCGGTGGAGCATGTGGTTTAATTCGATGCAACGCGAAGAACCTTACCTGGGCTTGACATCCCTGGAATCCTGTAGAGATACGGGAGTGCCTCTTTGAGGAGCCAGGTGACAGGTGCTGCATGGCTGTCGTCAGCTCGTGTCGTGAGATGTTGGGTTAAGTCCCGCAACGAGCGCAACCCCTATTTCTAGTTACCAGCACTTCGGGTGGGGACTCTAGAGAGACTGCCAGTGTAATAAACTGGAGGAAGGTGGGGACGACGTCAAGTCATCATGGTCCTTATGTCCAGGGCTACACACGTGCTACAATGGTCGGTACAGAGGGAGGCGAAGCCGCGAGGTGGAGCAAAACCCAGAAAGCCGGTCTCAGTTCGGATTGGAGTCTGCAACTCGACTCCATGAAGTCGGAATCGCTAGTAATCGCGTATCAGCATGACGCGGTGAATACGTTCCCGGGCCTTGTACACACCGCCCGTCAAGTCAGCCGAGTTGATTGCACCCGAAGAAGGTGAGCTAACCGCAAGGATGCAGCTTTCGAAGGTGTGATTAGCAAGGGGGACTAAGTCGTAACAAGGTAGCCGTACCGGAAGGTGCGGCTGGATCACCTCCTTTCTAAGGAGAAACGAATATTTCTAAAATTCTAAATTATATATTTATCTTCCTATCTCTCATTCCAATCTTATAAATTTTCCGGGGGCTTGTAGCTCAGTTGGTTAGAGCGCACGCCTGATAAGCGTGAGGTCGGCAGTTCGAGTCATCAGCAATAGAGGGGTGGGAATCCGATATCCTCCACCAATTTTTTTGATCATTAAAAGTTTTAAATAGAAGTGAGATAGAGTGAAAGAGCGAAAAAGAGATAGCGATAAACAAAGCTAAAGAATTTTCACATTATAAAAGAAGAATAAGAAATTATGGCACATGGTGGATGCCTAGGCACTAAATGGCGAAGAAGGACGCGGCTAACTGCGAAAAGCCTCGGGGAGTTGTAAGCGAGCTTAGATCCGGGGGTTTCCGAATGGGGCAACCCGTCTGGAGTAATGTCCAGTCATCTCTTAACTGAATACATAGGTTTTGAGAAGCGTACGTGGTGAACTGAAACATCTAAGTAACCACAGGAAGAGAAAGTAATAACGATTACCTTAGTAGCGGCGAGCGAAAGGGTAAGAGCCTAAACCGGACATTTGTCCGGGGTAGTGGGACAGACGACATCTGTTACAAAGGATAGCTGAACACCGTTGGGAAGCGGGACCGTAGAGGGTGATAGTCCTTTAAGCGAAATTTACTGTAATAGTAGTCTGTATCCCGAGTAGGTCGGGACACGTGAAATCCTGATTGAATCAGCGAGGACCATCTCGTAAGGCTAAATACATTTAGTGACCGATAGCGATTAGTACCGTGAGGGAAAGGTGAAAAGTACCCCGGGAGGGGAGTGAAATAGAACCTGAAACCGTGTGCTGAGCATCAGTCGGAGCATATTTTAGATATGTGACGGCGTGCCTTTTGCATAATGAGCCGGTGAGTTAATTTATACAGCGAGGTTAAGTTATACAGTAACGGAGCCGTAGCGAAAGCGAGTCTTAATAGGGCGTATAGTTGTATGGATTAGACCCGAAGCCTGGCGATCTATCCATGTCCAGGTTGAAGTCTCGGTAACACGAGATGGAGGACCGAACCAACCGATGTTGAAAAATCGGTGGATGAGGTGTGGATAGGGGTGAAAGGCCAACCAAGCCAGGAGATAGCTGGTTCTCTCCGAAAGCTGTTTAGGCAGTGCCTTGCAGGAGAGTTATGGAGGTAGATCACTGATTGGGGTAGGGGGCCCACCAGCTTACCGAACCCAAACAAAATCCGAATGCCATAACTTGCTCTGCGGGAGTCAGGGTACGTGGGATAAGCTTCGTATCCGAGAGGGAAACAACCCGGACCATCAGCTAAGGTCCCTAAGTATATACTGAGTGAGAAAGGATGTGTTATTGCACAGACAGCCAGGATGTTGGCTTAGAAGCAGCCATCATTTAAAGAGTGCGTAATAGCTCACTGGTCAAGTGATGATGCACCGAAGATGATCGGGACTGAAGTATATCACCGAAGCTGTGGATCACGCAAGTGATGGTAGGAGAGCATTCCAGTGGCGAAGAAGGAGAGCTGTAAGGCGATCTGGAGTAGCTGGAAGAGAATATGCTTAAGCATGAGTAGCGATAATGTGAGCGAGAAACTTACACACCGTAAGCCTAAGGTATCCTGAGTAAAGATAAACTTCTCAGGGTTAGTCGACCCCTAAGGCGAGGGTACTGAAAGGCGTAGTTGATGGGAATCAGGTTAATATTCCTGAACCTGTAATACAAGTGATGGAGTGACGCAGTGGTGCTCCGGAGACGGGTGTTGGACGCCCCGTTGAACATACGTAGGAAGTCAGACAGGCAAATCCGTCTGGCGTGTTTCCGAGGTATGGGACGAAGTCATAAGACTGAAAGTCCGGTTATAGACGCTGCCGAGAAATAGCTTCTAAGCGTTAATTGTATTGCAGATCGTACCGCAAACCGACACAGGTAGGCGAGGAGAGTATCCTAAGGTGTTCGAGAGAATTCTGGTTAAGGAACTCGGCAAAATGGCCCCGTAACTTCGGGAGAAGGGGCGCCCTCTAGTGTGATTGGATTTACTTCATGAGCACTTAGGGGCCGCAGTGAAGAGGCCCAAGCGACTGTTTATCAAAAACACAGGTCTATGCAAAGACGTAAGTCAACGTATATAGACTGACACCTGCCCGGTGCCGGAAGGTTAAATGGAGGGGTTAGCGTAAGCGAAGCTCTGAAATGAAGCCCCGGTAAACGGCGGCCGTAACTATAACGGTCCTAAGGTAGCGAAATTCCTTGTCGGGTAAGTTCCGACCTGCACGAATGGTGTAACGACTTGGGCGCTGTCTCAACCAGGAGCTCGGTGAAATTGAAGTGGCGGTGAAGATGCCGCCTACCCGCGAACGGACGGAAAGACCCCGTGAACCTTTACTGCATCTTGACATTGTAATTTGGTATAGTATGTGTAGGATAGGTGGGAGGCTTTGAAGCTGGTACGCTAGTATCGGTGGAGCCAACGTTGAAATACCACCCTTATTGTATTGGATTACTAACGTGTACCGTTACCCGGTATGCGGACATTGTCAGGAGGGCAGTTTGACTGGGGCGGTCGCCTCCTAAAATGTAACGGAGGCTCACCAAGGTTCCCTCAGGCTGGTTGGTAATCAGTCGAAGAGTGTAAAGGTATAAGGGAGCTTAACTGCGAGATCGACGGATCGAGCAGGTGGGAAACCAGGTCTTAGTGATCCGGCGGTTCTGTATGGAAGGGTACCGTTGCTCAAAGGATAAAAGGTACTCCGGGGATAACAGGCTGATACCGCCCAAGAGTTCATATCGACGGCGGTGTTTGGCACCTCGATGTCGGCTCAACTCATCCTGGGGCTGAAGAAGGTCCCAAGGGTTCGGCTGTTCGCCGATTAAAGAGTTACGCGAGCTGGGTTCAGAACGTCGTGAGACAGTTCGGTCCCTATCCTTCGTGGGCGTAGGAAATTTGAAGAGATCTGCATTTAGTACGAGAGGACCGGTGTGGACTAACCTCTGGTGTATCGGTTGTCATGCCAATGGCATTGCCGAGTAGCTAAGTTGGGAAAGGATAACCGCTGAAAGCATCTAAGCGGGAAGCCAACTCTAAGATAAATTTCCCTTGAGAAACGTTGGAGACTACGACGTTGATAGGTCACAGGTGTAAGCGCAGCAATGTGTTCAGCCGAGTGATACTAATCTTTCGATTGTCTTATTCTTATTTTATTCACTCTATCTCATCCATTTTTAGTCAGGCTATTAATGTGGTGGTTTTGGCGGTGAGGTCACACCTGTTCCCATCCCGAACACAGAAGTTAAGCTCACCTGCGCCGATGGTACTGCTTGGGAAACTGAGTGGGAGAGTAGGACGCCGCCACTTTAATAGCCTGTCTTTTTTTTTCTACAATACATACAAACGACCCTAAAAAGGTCGTTTTCGTCGTTTAGTAGGGATTTTATTTTATAGTGTCTGTTAAATTCTGTATTTGTTTTTTACACCTATTGCAATTAATCCGGAACAGTGCATCTTTCGATGATTTCTTTTCATTATCAATAAATTCTATCAGTTTGTTAAGATTGTCTGATAAAAGTATTTTGTCCTTAACTTCATTATTATTCATTCTTTGTACAAGCATTTTGAGATTGTAAAGAGTCATATTATTAATACTTACTCTATCTGTTTGGTTGTTAATGATAAAATCTAAAGAACTTTCAAGAAATGTTCTTGATTTAAATTGGTGCCATTCAATAATCTCAGAATCAATTTTACCTAATATCTCTTCGAAGTTCTTTTTGTTTTTCCTCAGAAGGTAGTCAGAATATTTCCTTGGTACTATATCTTTATATTCTGCTGGAAAATAATCATTAATCATTTTCCCACTAAACAATTCGTTTTTAAATACTCTCCACTTAAATTCGTCATCAGATGTAAAGTACTCTTCGATTTTAGACGAGCATCGTTTTATAAGATTACTCACTTCCGGAATTGTTGATAGTGATTTTAAACCATCTTTTAATTTAATTAATTGCAATAAACTGTAGTTATCTTTATCAACATAACCTTGATACTTATTTATAACATCCAACAGCTGTGGCAGCTGGATGTATTCAGAAGCAATGAAAATATCTTCCACATAATTATTATACTCGTTGTTAAGATCTCTAAGCTCATTAATTATAGATTTCTTATCAAGAAATCCTGTATAGAAAAAATTGAACATACTTTTACTGTGCAAATATGCGAAATAGTAGTCTTTATAATTTTTAAGAAAGTACACAGTACCGTCTGGGTAATCAAATCCTATAATGTCCTTATCACTGTAATAACTAGGTAATCTATCGCTATTTTGAAACTTTCCTTTCTTCTCTTCAATTCCAAGTATCATGCAGGTTATCAGCAGCTTATCAAGCATACTTGATAGCTCGTTTTCAGATGTAAGATCGTGTATAATTCTAAAATTATCCAAGGCATAAGAATATGTTCTGAGATTCTTTTCTTTCAGCTCATTGTAGAATACTTCTAAATGATCAGTATTAGTGAGTAGGTAATCCTTATAATTACCATGATATCTGTTTGTAATCAGATCTTCTAATATGTTGATGCCGGCTGGATCAAATTTAAAAGTCTTACGGATTACTTTTTCTTTTTCAGAAGAATAGTCATTGTGATCTATCTTTGATTCATTTGAGACAAAAATGACCTTATTGTTTTTCTCAATCAAGTCATCAAAAACGAATCCAAAAATCTCTTTATATGTTAACGGAACTGAAATACGCTCAAGGTCGTCCATGACAATTATAAGGTCTTTGTAATTTGCAGCATTCAGACAAAGGTCCAGAGCTGTTTCTGAGATATCCGAGGCAATTTTAGTTCCATCAAACATCTTAAGTAGTTTGTTTCCAATATTAAAAAAATTAATTGCTTTGCCAGAAATCTGATGTAATTCTATAAACAATTTCTTCTTAACATCAGTAATTGACTTCATTCCATTTAGAGATAGGTAAACTATTGTGTACTTTTCTTCATTAATTGATTTTAAAGATTCAATCAGGCTGTTTTTAATGAAGTAGGTTTTACCGATTCCCCAATCACCGTCAATCATATAAGCATAGTCCGTTTTTTCAGCTTTTACATAATCCATTATTGCCTTTATCAGTCTTTCTTCCATTTAACCTCCAACTATCACAAAGAATAATCATTTGATTGTACCTTGTCAAGTTGCAATTACTTAGCACATTACACTTGATTTTATTCGACAAGGAGGAAAATCATTTCTTGACACAAAACCTACCGGTCGGTAAGATAACGTCATGAGTAACACAAAGGAAAAAATTGTTAAGAACGCATTGAAATTGTTTCTTCAGAAAGGATTCGATAGAACTTCGATGAATGATATTGCCAGAGCTGTCGAAATTTCCAAACCTGCTATTTATCACCATTTCGAATCTAAAGAGGTACTTGCTAACGGAGTACTTGAATACTTTGCAGATGTAATGAAAGAATGGAGTTTAAACAATGTTAAATCCTGCAAAAGTACTTATGAAAGGATAAAATTTTCATTCGAGTCAATAGAAAGATTTCATGAAGTTGAGAAGATTGTTTTAGGTGAAGATGTAAGTTACAAGTATTCCTTCAATGATTTTATAATAATTGCCAGTAAAAACAGTGAGTCATTCAGAAGCAAAATTAAGAAAATTGTCACCCGTACACTTGAAATTGAAAAATTCAATATCTCTGAAGGACAAAAGGCAGGAGCAATCAGGAATGACCTGGATCCTGAGATACTTGCTTATCAGATGCACTCAATTATTGAAGGTATATCTGTAGTCGCTGCTGCAGATATTTCTCTTGATCTTGGCTCAATTGGCACAAAACTTTTTGAGCAGTTCTGGCTTCAAATCAAGAAGTAAATTTTTTTACTCAATAAATATACTTAACGGTAGGTAAAATATGAACACTAAGATGTACAGACCATATATTGCAGTCGCATGTACGATAATAATCTATTATACTGCATTGTTTGTTGTTTCAAGAACTGATTTAGTCAATGCTCTTCTGGGCTCATTAGCATACATCAACAGATCGAATATAATACAAATTTATTTTCTTATTACTGCAATTGGTCTTTCTCTGATTTGGTTCAGAGGAAAGCTGAAAAAGATAGGATTTCGACTTCCAAATATAAAAATTCAACTGAAATCTATGAAGACAGCATTATGGGTCTCTCTTAGTGAAACGGTTTTCTTCTTTGCATGGGTAATATTTCTTGCGCCTGAGAATTCAGGAGGTAACCATCCGGCAATGAATCAAGGTTTTCTGAATACAATTGTATCTGTATGGATCATTGCCAGTTTTTGTGAAGAAGTATTGTACAGAGGATTTCTTCAGAGTTCCCTACATTCATGGAAGATATATAGGTTTAAAAAGGGTAAGCTTAATATAAGTTTACCGGTATTCATCGGGGCATTGATATTTGCACTTGGACATTTTTGTCTGGTTCCTGCTATGGGATTGATGAAGACAATACCTATTGTTGTCGGTTGCTTTACAACTGGACTCGTAGCAGGTTATTATAGAGAAAAGAGCGATAGCATAATACCTGCGTACACATCGCATTTGATATCAAATATTGTTGGATCAAGTCCTATGTGGATTTCACTTATTATAAAAACCATAAGTAGTTCAACTTAATTGAAATATATCCTTAGTACATCATTGTTTTTTTTCAGTTTGCCTTCATCTAACAATCTGTTAAACTCCTGAAAATCTTCCTCTGTCTCAGTTTTCTCTACAAAATATATCTCGTTCTCATCAGGATTCCATAAAAATTGCTCAACTGTTTCTTAGATGTTCAAAGAAATTCATGATTTACTTGGTAGGTAAATGTTTCATATGCAAACTATTTAGCAATTGAATCAATGGAATATAGGGTGAATCTTTTGTTTAACAAAGAGAAATCAAAGAGTTCTTTTAATGTCACTCCAATGTCAACTTTCTATAAGACTGAAATCTGTTAAAATTAATGTAAGTTAAGAAAAAATGAGCTCTTTTCAAATTCTTGCTAATTACAATACGGTGCACAAGTTCTTAACATGATTAGAAAGATGATCTTAAACATTAGAAAAATAATAAAATAGAAGTTCATAAACTATAAAGAAATGAAGAAGACTTCATAAAATCTTAACAGAAAACTTAAAAATATACTTTTGTATTGACAAAATAAAGATTTTTGCATGTTTATGAACGAAATAATTACTATAAAAAGACAATGTTATCATGTTTGTGCCAAAATACTAACTTGATATGAATAAAATGAGGAAATATGAAAAAAGTTTATGTTGCATTAAGTGCTGATATAATTCATCCTGGGCATCTTAACATTATTCAGGAAGCTCAGAAATACGGGGAAGTGACAGTTGGGGTTTTAACAGATAAAGCAATAGCCAGCTATAAGAGACTTCCGTTTCTTGATTTTGAGCAGAGAAGACTGATTGTCAGTAACCTGAAAGGTGTTTCAGCTGTAATACCCCAAGAAACTCTAGATTATGTACCAAATCTTGAAAAAATAAAACCTGACTATGTTGTCCATGGAGATGACTGGAAAACCGGTGTACAGAGAGAAACTCGTCAACGAGTTCTCAATGCTTTGGCAAAGTGGGGTGGACAGCTCATTGAGCCTACATATACACCCGGAATTTCATCAACAAAACTTAATACAGGTTTGAAAGAAATAGGTACAACTCCTAACATCAGAAGACAAAGACTTCGTCGTCTTTTGCAGGCTAAAGAAATTATAAAGATATGTGAAGCTCACAACGGTCTTACAGGACTTATTGTCGAGCACGCCTTTGTCAGCAAAGATAACATGAAGGTTGAATTCGACGGAATGTGGTCAAGCAGTCTTACAGATTCCACCGCAAAAGGAAAGCCGGATATAGGAGCTGTGGATTTGACATCAAGAATGAAAACTATGAATGATATTCTTGAGGTTACAACCAAACCTATTATTTTCGATGGTGATTCAGGCGGTCTTACCGAGCACTTTGTGTATATGGTGAGAACTCTTGAGAGAGAAGGAATATCTGCTGTAATTATAGAAGATAAAGTTGGATTGAAGAGGAACTCTCTCTTTGGTACTGATGTTGAGCAAAAGCAGGATACTATTCAGAATTTCTGTAGAAAAATTTCTGCCGGAAAGCAGTCTCAGATTACTGAAGATTTCATGATTATTGCCCGAATTGAAAGCCTTATCCTCAAAACAGGAATGGACGATGCCATAGAGAGAGCAAAAGCATACATTCAAGCCGGTGCTGATGGTATTATGATTCACAGTAAAGAAAAAACTCCTGACGAGATTCTGGAGTTCTGCAGAAGATTTCATGAATTCAAGGAAAAAGTACCATTAGTGGTTGTGCCAAGTACATATAACTCTATTACTGAGAAAGAGCTTGCTAAATGTGGTGTCAGGATTGTTATTTATGCTAATCAGTTGTTGCGCAGCGCTTACCCTGCAATGATGAAGACAGCAGAAACAATTCTCATGAACGACAGAGCTAAGGAATGCGACGAGATGTGCATGCCGATAAAAGAAATAATAACACTTATACCAGGATCAAACTAATGATACAGTTAGAGAATTTTGTAAGTAGCCTAAAAGAAAATAATTTTGGACCGGTAATGGGGGTTCCATGCTCGGTATTCAAAGATTTTCTGAACTATATAATTGATAATAAATCATTTGAACACTATGTCTGCAGCTCAGAAGGTGAATCGATGGGTGTAGCAGCAGGATTCAGTCTTGGTGGAAGATTACCTGTAATCTATATGCAGAATGATGGCTATGGTAACGCCGTAAATCCGTTATCTTCGCTTCAGCTAATGTATGAATTACCCGCATTAATGCTCATTTCCTGGCGTGGTGAACCCGGTAAGAAAGATGCTTATCAGCATTTACTGATGGGGAAAACACTGACACGTTTACTGGAATTGTTTGAAATACCTTATGATATTCTTGACGAAGAGAATTTTGTAGAAAGTGTTTCAAAAGCAGCTGATTATGTTAATATAAACAAGAAACCATACGCGTTAATTGTAAAAAAAGGTTTATTCGAGAAGTATAAAGTTGAAGCAGATAAGAAAGTGTTTCCTTTAAGGTCTGACTATCTGATGAAACTGGCAGAGTTTGCCGAAAAAAGTGATATCTTTCTCGGAACAACCGGATTCACCGGCAGAGAACTTCATCAGATTGTAGATGTAAAAAGTAAATTCTATATGATGGGATCTATGGGATGCCTACCAGCCATTGGACTTGGGTTATCAAGATGCTTTGAACAGAAAAGAGTGTTCGTGCTTGACGGAGATGGAGCATTGTTAATGAAGATGGGATCTTTATCAACAATCGGGTTTTATAAACCTCAGAATCTTATACATATTTGCTTCGATAACAACAAATATGAGTCAACAGGATGTCAGCCAACAACAGCATCTACGACCGATTTTAAAGCTGCTGCTGCTGCATGCGGTTATCCAGAATCTGTTTATGTTGAAACTTTGAAAGATTTTGGTGAGATTCTCAGCACATTGTCTTCCATGGAAAAACCAGTATTTATGCATGTTAAGACTAGTGCAGGATCTATTGATGATCTGAAACGACCATCAGAAACACCTGTTGAAATGCGAGATAACTTTATGGAGGCTATAGATGTGGAAATATAGTAATCCTGTCAGAATATTTTTTTCAGATAATTTCATGGACTCGCTTAGGGAAACAGTGTCCTCGGATGAGAACGTCCTGATAATGTGTTATTCATGGTTTACTGCAACAGAGGAATTCAAAAAGATTGAAGGCTATTTTAAAAATATCATAGTATTTTCCGATATAGAACCTGATCCTTCTTTTACCAGCTGTGATAAAGCTGTGAGGTTTGCTCTTGACAATAAACCTGCAACACTTGTTGCAATAGGCGGTGGGTCAGTTATTGATACAGCAAAGGTTGTAAGACTGGCAATGTGTACTGAGTATGAATCAATCCTGAGTCTGTTCAGCCAGAAATACAATGAGAGCAATCTGGTGAAATTCATTGCCGTACCAACAACACACGGTACATCAAGTGAGCTGACAAAATGGGCTACTGTCTGGGATAAAGAGAACAAGAAGAAGTATTCACTTTCTGATGATATAAACTATCCGGACTACGCTATATATGACAGCCAATTCGTAAAGAATCTTCCACTTGATATATCTATATCTACAACACTGGATGCTATGTCACATTCATTCGAGGCAATGTGGAATAATAATGCAAATCCGATATCTGATACTTATGCAATAAAAGCTATTAAGATCATTTTCGAAAATTTACCAAAGCTGCATAAGAATACTGAAATGATAGTCAGACAAAATCTCATGGAAGCAACAGTTTATGCCGGTTTGGCATTCTCTAATACAAAAACAGCCGCAGCTCATTCTATCAGCTATCCTTTGACTTCGCTTTACGGTATACCTCATGGAATCGCCTGCTCGATGACAATAAGCAGTTTAATGAAGTTTAACGGTATTTATATAGAAAAAAAGATATCCAGATTAATGAGCGAGCTTGATCTTAAAGATTTTAGTGAGTTCTGGTCAGTAATATATAAGTTTGTCTCCGGTAATACCGGATTCAGATTGTCAGATTATAACGTTAAGGGTGAAGATTTGACTGAGCTTGTGAAGCACTGTTTTAATAAAGATAGGATTGGGAACAATATCCATCCTTTAAACGAAGCAGATGTTTTTGATATTCTCAAGTCGAGTCTTTAGTATTATATAATTTCAAATTATTGAGGCAGTATGTATATTTTCTTAGCAGCATTATTGTTTTTGCCGGCTTCAATGCACGCATATCTTGATCCCGGTACAGGAACGGTTCTACTTAATTTAATTATAGCCGGTGTGGCAGCTGCAGTTTATTCTTTGAAAGGATTTTTCTTGAAAATTGTTGGTCGTGGAGATGAACTGCAAAAAAAAGAAGACATCAAGTTTAAAATTGCATTTTTGAGTGAAGGAAAGCAATACTGGAGTACATTCAAATCTGTTGTAGAAGCTCTTATTGATCACAATATACCATTTAAATACTATACTTTGGATGTAGAAGATCCGGCATTGCAAATAGAAAACGATTTAATGAAATCCAAGTTCCTTGGATATGGGGGATGGGCATTTAATAAAGCCAGTCGTATTGAAGAAGAAGTTCTTCTTTGTACTACTCCAAATATTGGAACAAAGGGTTACCCCATAAATAGACCTGCTAAAGTTAAGCAGCTGATTCATGTGCTGCATAGTGTTCAGATTGTTTATAAAAAGGGTGGTCTGGATTCTTATGATACTGTAATCTTAGTCAACGAAATGCAGAAACAGGCTATCCTTGGCAATAGTGAGCAGGGAGAAATGAGCAGGAAAAATTTGGAAATACTCGGATTACCTTATTTCGATTATCTCAGAGAAATCAAGAGTATGAAAACTCCGGTTAAATCTGAGACTGTTCTTATCGCATCTTCATGGGGGAGTAAAGGACTTCTAAATAGTTATGGTACTGACTTCATCAAAAAGATTGTAATTTCCGGTTCTAAAGTTATAGTCAGACCACATCCGCAATCAAGAATATCCGAGCCTGAGCTTATCAAGCTTTACAAGAAGCAACTTGAAAGTTTTGATGTTGTCTGGGATGAAACAATTGATCCATCAGTTTCCATGAATGAGGCAGCAATACTTATTACTGATACTTCATCAATAAAATATGATTTTGCTTTTGTTTACGAAAAGCCGGTAATAACTCTCAACATTCCTCTGGATGCAATCAAAGACTTTGATACCAGCAATCTTAAAGCGTCCTGGATTACTGAAGTAGAGGAAAACATCGGTTGCATAGTGCAGAAAGGTGAAGAAGTATATATTGTTCAAAGAATTAAAGAAACAATAATGTCATGCAATCCTGAATATTTGAGAAAATATCGCAGTAAAATTGTAGAGAATTACGGAGAAGCAGGGAAAGCTGTTGCTTTATACCTTCAGAGTTCTGCTAAAACTGTAGATGGAGGTAACAATTGAATTTAGTATTTAAACCCTTCATTATAGCATTGAACTTTCTATTTGTCTCCTTATATAATTTTACAGGTAACTATGGTTATTCTTTGATTCTAATGTCATTTTTAACATCCTTACTAATGGCCGGATTCAGATATCTGTTGAAAACTTATCCTCAAAGGGAGCAAACTCTGCAGAAGATACTGGAACCTCAACTTGCTAGAATCAAGGAGGAAAGCACAGGTCAGGACCGGCATAAAAGGATTATGGGGTTGTATGAGCGTTACGGGTATCATCCGATTTTTGCTCTGAGATCTGCTATTCCGGTGTTTATCCAGCTTCCGTTTCTATTTGCAGCATTTTATGTTCTGAATAATTTTTCTGATCTTGCCGGAGAATCTTTTTACATTCTGAAAGACCTGAGTAAGCCTGATAATCTCAAAATGGAAATGAATATTCTGCCTTTTGTTATGACTTTTGTTAATATTCTTTCTACTTATCTCACTCCGGGCTTTAACAAAAAAGCAAGAGGGCAGGCCATTGGTATAGCTGTTTTCTTTCTGCTGCTGCTATATAATTCTGCATCAGCACTGTTGTTCTACTGGACAATGAACAATGTCTTCTTCCTTGGTGGAACAATTATCAAAAGGATAAAAGTGAGAAAACAGATAGGCTCATCAATAGTAAAACTTACATTCAGTGAGTTCGTATCTAAAAAGCTTCGTGAGTTTGCTGAAAGTAATGTTATGGAATTAGCCGGAATCTTTACTTGCTTGATGATTCTGTTTCTTGGACTTAGATTTGTTGGATTATTTGAGATTCGCACAAAAATGCTCTTTGTTTTTACAACTTTGTTATGGATGATAGAGTTTAGCGATGTATCCCTGAAGAGATATTTATTGAAGACTAACAATTCTAAGTTTTATTTCATTGGGATTCTGTTCCCTTTGACAGCCGTGATTGCTCTTTTTTCAATTAAAAATTCCTTATTAATCAGTCATAGTGCTATGATAATGGTATCATACACTATTGTGACGATATTTATATCCGCCTTATTGAAGTATCAATATAGAAAGGGTGGAAACTATAACTTTCGAAGTTTTGCTTATGGCGTCTTCGTTACTTTTATCATAGCAATGATACCTGCTATAAGTCAGATTTCAACTAATATCGGTTTATTGACTGTTCCTTATCTGCTGCTGTTTGTGGTTTTCATTTTTATACTAGCTTTAATCACATATTTTCTGGTCTATATCCTGACCTCCTCAAAAGTGAAAGATTTTTCCAGAACTCTTATTGCCTCAGCATTCCTGGTCGTATTTATTTTCTTTCCTACACTTTGTGAGTTTACAGTGAAACATGCAGTTGTAATATCTCATCTGAAAGAATTTCTAGTTTTTTTCCTGATATTGTTCGGGATTACTTTTAAAGTGCAGAGTGAAGCAATGTTCAGGAATATAAGAAATATATCTTTGATAGTTCTGATTATTTTTGTTGGCATGTTTACTTTTAAAACAATTAAATACAACATCAACTTCAAAGAACCTGAAGTAGTTGTACCGGAAATTCTTCATGAGATATCCTTTAAAGAGACACCGGATATTTTCCTTCTGGTATATGATGGAATGCCAAATGACAGGAATTTCAGAGCATTAGGATTAACTGAGTGTGCTGATACTCTCAACAGCTTACTTCAAAAATATGGTTTCAAGAGCTACAAAGACACATATACATTAGGATCAGAAAGTCTTGGAAGTATGGGAGGATTACTAAATCTTTCGAAATCAGGAAACTATGAAGATCCGTTGACTATGGAAGCCGGAAGGGTTGCATATTTAGGTCAGTCTGTAGCGAACAGTGTACTAAGAAATAACGGATATAAAACTTTTACGGCTACAAAACAATATTTAACAGGAGTTTATGATGATAGCGTTTTTGAGGATCTGGATGGTATTTTTCCTGAAGCAGAAAACTCAATGAATTTGGATCAGGTCTCTTTTCTTCAAATGACTATTGCTATTCTGAGAGCATCATGGAAGGATATTGATGTATTGACAGTTGAAACTAAAGGGTGTAAAAAAACTATAGGTGAAGCAAAACGTGAGTTCATGAGTAGTGATTATCATCCTAAGTTTGTATTGTCTCATGTCTGTTATCCAAGCCATACCCATAATCACGGTCCACTTTCTAAAGCTGACACGTTGAAATTCGTAGATAGATTCTATATTGCAATGGATGAAATGGAAAAGGATTTCAAGACAATTGAAGAGAATGCCCCGGATGCAATAGTAATTGCTATGAGCGACCACGGACCTTCATTGATGAATGCTGGCTACAGGACATGGCTCCCGGATGCAAAGTTTGATTTGACTACTGTTACCGAGGCTGATGCCTGGGATAGATTTGGTACAATGCTTTCCATCAGATGGCCTGACAGAGAAAAAGCTAAAAGGTATGATAATGATCTGGTGGTAAACCAGGAAGTATTCTCAACAATATTCTCATATCTCAGCGAAGATGATCGCTATCTAAAAGTACGTCCGGACAGAACCGTGGAAAAACTGGGGATTAGATTCAGAGAGGGTAAAATTATTAGAGACTTGCCTGAGGAGTCTGCTTTAAAAGAATAAACTTTACATTTGAGGTGTATTTAATAAATTGTTTTCATATATTCCATGAAACGTTTAGAGAATTATTAAATACATCGGAGGTTAGTTATGCTGAGAACAAACAGCGAAAAAGTCGTAATGATGTCCGTACAGGGAACAGTATCTGCTCCTTCTTATCGCAGCAGTTTTGGTGTAGACAGTAATGGTGTGCCATTTACTGTACCAGGAATCGGCGGTATTGTTTACAACATCAAAATAGGTGATTCTGTGTATGGCTGGGAATCAGATCATATTGAACCGGGAGTGTCTACGATCAGAGAACAAAAAGATTCATATAACCCTAAAAACCGTGGATATCATTATTATTCATGTATCGGTAATACTGCGAAAATAATCACAGGTGACCTGAAAGGGAAAACAGGTATCGTAACAGGTCATCACGGTGGAGCTGAACACATAATAATTGATTTTGCTCAGGATGTTCTTGATGAACTTACTCTTGACGACAAGTTCCTTATAAAAGGCTGGGGACAAGGTCTCAAACTTCTGGATTATCCTGATGTACACGCATATAACCTTGATCCTGATCTTCTTCAGAAAATGAATATCACAGAAAAAGACGGTAAACTTCAGGTTCCTGTAAGTGCTATCGTACCAGGTGAACTCATGGGGTCCGGTGTCGGTTCACTATCAATGGGAACAGGTGATTATGATATAATGACAACTGATAAAGAATACTTGAAGAAGCATAACCTGATGAATCTTAGATTCGGTGATTTCGTAGCAATTGTGAATCATGATAATGTTTACGGAAGAAGCTGGAGAGAAGGTGCAATTACAATCGGAATAATTATCCATGGTGATTGTAAATATGCAGGACATGGACCAGGAGTAACAACTCTTCTTTCCTCAATGACTCCAATCATTGAACCTGTAATTGATGAAAATGCTAATATCGGTAAAGCACTTGGAATTGGAATTTACAGATAATATTATTAGAATTATAATCTAAGGCTGTTGAGAAATCTTCAGCCTTTTATTCTGATTATCTGATTTTGTTTACTGCACAGTAAGAATTTCTCTCAGGCGTATATCTTTTGAGGAAGATCCAATCAAAATCCTGAAATCACCCGGTTCCACAACTTCATTCAAATTCTCATCAAGTATTGATAGTATCTCAGGCCTTATGGTGAAATCAACAACCTGAGTTTCTCCTGCCTTCAAATGAACTCTGCTGAACCCTTTTAACATCATTACCGGTTGGGCTACTGATGCTAATAGATCCTTTATGTATAACTGGACTACTTCATCACCATCAAGTTCACCGTTATTAGTAAGCTTGAATTTAACTGATACATCTTCATCCGAATGTATTCGTTTTTTTTCCAAATTGATATCTGAATATTCAAAAGATGTATAACTTAATCCGAATCCAAATGGAAATAAGGGCTTACCTGTAAGATTGGTGTAGTCGTCACCTCTTCCGGTTGGCTTATGGTTGTAGTATAAAGGAAGCTGAGCTTCATGTACCGGGAATGTTATAGGAAGACGTCCTGCAGGATTATTATTACCAAGCAGAGTATCAGCAACAGCATTTCCTCCCTCTTCTCCAGGGTACCACACATGAAGAACTGAATCTACCTTATCTATCCAGTTATTCATTGTAACTGCACTGCCTCCTACGATTACAACAATTACAGGCTTTTCCGTCTTTGCAACTTCATCAATCAGCTTTTCCTGCTCTCCGGGTAGACTGAGAAATGCTCTGTCACGAAATTCTCCTTCTTCAATGCCGACAGTAATAACTACTAAATCACTTTTTGCTGCAATCTCAACTGCTTCCTTAATTCTCTGCTTGTTATCAGAAAGCACACACTGATTCCATACTAACCTGATCTTTGCGTTTCCGGTTGATTCGTAAAACTCCAGTTTAAGATTATAATATTGCCCTGCTGTGAAGTAATAGGGCGTTGTTATTGTTCTGAATGTCTGTTTATTCCAGTTATCTATCAATAACTCGTCATCAATGTAGAGCCTGTACCCATCATCTCCGGTTATCCCAATATTATATTTCCCTGACTCAGCAGGTTTTAACTCACCTGTCCATCTGACTGAGTAGAAATCGTAATTAATGACATCAGGTTCAGGTGAAAACAATGTCCAGCCAAAGTCTAATTGACTGTCAGTTCTAACTAAATCCGGTTTACCTTTCATATTGATGTTATTGAAGTATTCTCCCAGTAATCCGGGAACTTTTTTTCCATTCTCCATGTGGCTCAGACAGTCTGCCGCAACAGAAGTAAAGTCAGAATTGATTCTCGGTACACCTTCAGAATATTTTATTTCAGTATCGGGACTGAATCTTTCTTTTATTCCGTCCAATATGCTGACAGGATTATTGCCAGGACCTGAATAACCTCCGAGTCTGGCTTCAACTGCATCATTACCAATTATAGCTAATCGCCTGATGTTATCTGAAAGGGGCAGGATCGAATTATTGTTTTTTAAGAGCACAATTGACTCACATGCTGCTCTATAAGCGAGTTCTCTGTGTTTTTTACAACCATTGATACTCCCTGCTCTATCTGCATCTACGTAAGGATTTTCAAATAATCCCAGTTCGAACTTTGCTCTCAGAACACGCTTTACAGCATTATCTATCACTGCTTCAGGAATTAAGCCATCTTCAAAAGCTTTGATAAACAGAGGATAATGTTCGTATGATGTTTGGAATATAACATCAAGTCCGTTATTGAAAGCCTGAGCAGTTGCTTCATCATAGCCTTCGGCTGTAAAATGCAGAACTGATGCCCCACCAATAGCACCTGCATCGGTGATCACAAAACCCTCAAAATCCCACTCTTTCTTGAGTTTTTCATTCAGAAGGTAGTTGTTTGCTGTGCACTGCCTGCCATCATATGAATTGTAAGCAGTCATGACAGACCTCGCACCAGCTTCTTTAAAACAGGACTTAAATGCCGGGTAATATATTTCTTCAAGCAGTCTCTCGTTAAAGTGTATCGGGTAGCTGTCTCTACCTCCATCTCCTACATTAGCAATAAAGTGCTTAGGAGTTGTTATCACGCCTGATTCTTCAAAAGTTGAAACATAAGCCATTGCCATTTGTTTTGTAAGGAAAGTATCTTCTCCATAAGTTTCTTCGGTTCTGCCCCAGCGAACATCTCTAGCAATATTGATAACAGGAGAAAGTGATTGTCTGATTCCTCGACTTCTTGTTTCATCAGCTATTGCCATAGATACACTTTTTACAAGCTCTGTATTCCAACTTGCAGCCAGTGCAATAGATTGCGGAAACGCTGTTGCTCCTTGTCTGATCAAACCATGCAGTGTTTCATCGAAGGGAATAATCGGAATTCCCAGTCTGGTTTCTTCAACAAAATACTTCTGTATTTCATTAATCTGGATTGCAGTTTCTTTCGCTGCTGATCCGCTTGAATAGTCCAGAATCTGCTCTGTAATATTGGAAGTGCTGCCTTTTGCAGCTACTTGAAAACCAAAAATACCATGTTCATACTTATCTTTTCCATCTGATAAATCACCTGGGATCATAAACAGCTGCCAGAATTTCTCTTTGATTGTCATCAGGGAAAGCAGATCTTCAACTCTCTCATTGATTGAAAGGTTTTTGTCTTTGTATCTCATGAGTTATCTCAGTAAATCAGTTATTTTGCTGAGGTCGGTGAAAATTGTTTTTTTCACTTTGAATGTGTACCAGCCATTAATGTTGAAAACTGTTTTAACGGTGGTATCGAAACTGTTGACGTAGTTAGCAATCAGATTATTGGTTCGAAGATCATAAATGCTGATTTCTGTATCTGATATTTTAAGAAGATAGTCTTCTCCATTATATGAATAATCATGATAATCATGCTCAATTAGTCTGCTTTTTTTATTGTTATTGGGAGTACCAATAAGGTTAAAACTCTTTTTTGCCCAGAAATAATAGTAATCATTGCTCTCTGTAACAATCAGGGAATCGTTTTTGCTGTCTTCTGCCGCAATTTCAGGATCATGAGGGATGATAGTGCTATATTGCTTATATTCTTTCAAAAACTCATTCCATTCCGAATCAGCTGGAAGCAGTTCATTTTTGAGCTGAGTCATATCAACTTCAGCAGCACCTGATGCTGAATAGAGTTCCAGGAAATCCTCTAGAGTCATATATTCCAGAAGAAACTTAATATACAGACCTGCTACAGGATAAGATAGAGATGCATTATTGTTATAGAATCCCTGATAAGTCTGTATTGCTTCAGCATTAAGATAACCTGTCTTCTCCAGATAATACCCCATATCCATAATAACTTCAGGAACCTTACCTCCTCGTCCCCCGAGTGCAACTGCAAGTCCTTCCAGAATGAATGGGTTAGTGTAAAGGTTGTTTTCTTCCAGAACATAATTAATGAAAAAGTGAGTGATTTCGTGATAATGACAATTGAAGCTGGAGATAATGGCATCAGATGATAAGAGGAACTGACCTCGCGCGGGATATCCTGTTATCATTTCTATCTGGCTGCTGTCCTCACAAAGAATGTAATCAATCTTTTCTTTTTTCAATTTATTTACTTTGAGAGAATCAAGATCAAAAATGTTTATAAGATCATAAACGAAATTGTCCAATTGGACTTTTGAATGCTCATTAAAATAATCAGGATCATATATATGAAAATTGAAGAATTCAGAGGTCTGCTCAGTCCAGTCACTTGTGAAGTACATTTCCGGGAATATATACTTATTATTCTTGAAGTAAAATGTTTTCAGCGATTCCATTCCTGTTATGGTTAAATTAAGCTTTGAGTAAATAGAATCTATTTCAAGAATACAATATGAGTAGTTTAGTTTCCCGGTTCTGATTCTCTCTTTAGTTTCCATGTCAATATCGTTGCCGATAAGCCATTTTTCGGGATAACCTTTATAAGAAATCCCTAATCTTTTACTCTTTTCTATAACGGTTTCATCTGCCAGTCGGGAGATATTCACATTGTGTATTAGATTTTGTATAAATTGATTAGCTGTAGTTTTGTCCAGGGCAAATGATTGTATCGTAAAATACATCAGAATCGAAATAAAGTATATTCTTTTCATATTTTTATGAGGTTATTTCAGTATTGCTTTTAATTGTTCAAGAGTTGATTGAAAATCAGATTTCTCTTCAATCTGTTGTTTCAAAAATCTGTTTACTTTTTCAATTTTTGAAATAGCATAATCAATATTCGGATTGGATCCGGCTGAGTAAGCACCAATATTGATAATATCTTCCGCTTCTTTATAGGTTGCCATTATTTCTATCATTTTTTGTGCTGCGGTTTTCTGATCATTATCTATAACACTGTTCATTACCCTAGAGATTGATCCAAGTATTTCAACTGCGGGGTAATGTCCTTTGGATGCCAATTTACGTGAAAGCAATATGTGTCCGTCAAGGATAGACCTGACTGCATCAGCAATTGGTTCATCCATGTCTCCACCCTCAACCAGAACAGTATAAAGACCTGTTATAGTGCCAGTTGCAGATGTACCTGCTCTTTCAAGAAGTTTAGGCAGATTTGCAAATACAGAAGGGGTATATCCCTTGGTTGTCGGAGGTTCACCGACTGCCAGCCCTATTTCCCTGAGAGCCATTGCATAACGGGTAACAGAGTCCATCATCAGCAGAACGTTTAGTCCTTTATCCCTGAAATACTCGGCAATAGTTGTTGCAACCAAAGCACCTTTCACACGGGTTAGTGCAGCCTGATCCGAAGTAGCAACAACAACAACAGATCTCTTGAGACCCTCTTCACCAAGGTCACTTTCAATAAAATCTCTTACCTCGCGTCCACGTTCTCCAATCAGAGCGATAACATTAATGTCTGCTTTTGTGTTACGGGCAATCATACCCAGTAAAACTGATTTACCCACACCGGAACCTGCAAAAATACCTGTCCTCTGACCTTTTCCGCAAGTCAACAATGAGTCAATAGATCTGATACCAAGCTGCAGAGGTTCCGTAATTCTTTGTCTGGTTAATGGATTAGGTGGAGGACTGAATACTGATCTATGATCTTTCAGTTTTAGTTCAGGACCGCTGTCAATCGGATTTCCCAGACCATCTATCACTCTGCCCAGTAATTCGTCTCCGGTTGCAACAGAAAAAGGCTCTCTGAAAGTTGATACTTGATTCCCTGGCGCAATACCGTAAAGCTCCTTAAGAGGCATAAGCAAAGTTTTGTTTTTTTTGAACCCTACAACCTCAGTCATATGTTTTTTACCGTCATTAGAATGGATATAACATATATCTCCAATAGAAGCTGCCGGTCCTATAGACTCAACAATAAGTCCGATTATCTGTGAAACAGTCCCGTTTTGCTTTATAGGGTTAACGTTATCGATAATTTGATGATATTTTGAAAGGTTAATTGATACAGGCATTGCTATATTTTGTATTCTTTAAGAATTTTTCTGGTTATCTCATCAATCTGAGTGGATATCTGAGAGTCGATAGTACCTGAATCGGTATCAATTCTAACACTTCCTTTTTCCAGATGTTGTGAACCCCGTATCTCTGTATCGGCAGGAATATCAAATTCGTGACTGAGTGCTTCCATGTTTTCCTTGATCATAGACCACTCAGCAGAATTAACATTGATTACAATGTTTCGCCTGTCACTGAGAAGTTTAAGACTTGATCTCAATATGTGGAGGACTATTTCAGGATTTAAAGAAACTTCTGTATGAATAACCTTTCGGGCAATATGTAAGATCAATTCCAGAATTTGCTGTTCTTCTTTTTCGTAGAAACCGTTAAGATTATTTCTGAATTGATCAGCTATTCTTCTGGCAAAATTCTGTACGGGCTGAAGCTGCTGGTTCAAAACAATCTGCGCCTGATCTTTCCCATCAGTAAATCCTCTGTGATATGCTTTATCCGTTTCCTGCTTTAAAAGAGATTCATACTGTTCTCTGAGTTTACGTTCCTTTTGCTCAAGCAGATGATCAAGTATATCATTGTTCATGATTTTTTTCTCTTGATTATCACCAGTTGAAGAGCTTAAGGTAACTTTTCGGACAGGCACAGGGGACTTAAGTGTGAATTTATTCATAATGTATTAATCTAATGTCTTTTTTCCAGTATCCAGCTCTTAATCAGTTTAACAGCTACATCAGGGTGATCCATAATAAATGTTTTAACTGATTCCTGCAGAGCCATTGTTTCTGTCTGCTCAATTTCTATGTCTTTCATAGGCTTGAATGTATAGGAAATCTTTCCTTCACCCATAGGTAAGCCTTCTTCTCCTTCAGGGTAGAAACCTTCCTGATCAATATCGCCATGGGCAAGTACAGGGCGAAGTGAATCTTCTTCCGGTTCTGCCGGTTGTGCAAATACTTTTCTGAACTGACTGATAAGTGTGAAAATCAGAATAACAAGTATAAGAAGAATGACTCCGGTTTCAACCATCTTCATCATTTCACCTCTTGTTTCAATCTGACTTTGTTCTCGTTTCCACTTATCGTAGTTTGCAGTTTCAAATCTTCGGGAATTAACAACAATTGCATCTCCACGTTCTGCAGAGAAACCAACAGCTGTCCTCACGAGTGATTCAATCTGCTCAAGGTCTTCAGTTGTTCTTTCTGTATATTCTTTGACCTCTTTACCGTCTACAATGTTATAATCAATTCTATGGTTAACAGTAACTGATATTGAAAGTCTTTTTATATTTCCGACAGAATTAAAAACATGCTGTACGGTGCGATTGATCTCATAATTTGTAATTAAATGTTCAGATGATTCTGAAATACTATCTGCTGCCATGTCTGAAGTAACATTCTCGATTTCTTCAGATCTGGTAACCTTGCTGTCCGGATCAAATTTTTCCATGGTGGATTCGATCTTATCGAAATTCAACTCAGCAGAAACTCTTATTTCCGAATTACCCGGCTCGACGAGTTTATCCATCATAGTCTGGACTTTATGTTTCAGGTCTGTTTCAACCTGTCTTTGCAGTTTCAATTGATAACTGGACAATCCTGAAACAGAATCATCGTAATTTTCTGTGAGTATGTTACCGTTTCTGTCTGTCACGGTAATTGCGGAGACTTCCAGACCTTCAACGGCAGAAGCTATAAGATTTGTAATACCTTCAACCTGTCTCTGATTAAGTTTACCTTTTGACTGGATTAATACAGATGCAGATGGCTCCTGCTGATCTTCCTGAAACAATTTTTCTTCGGGAAGCTGCAGGTGTACTCTGACAAATTCAACTCCTTCAATCGCCATAATGGTTCTCTGGAGTTCACCTTCTAAAGCTCTTTGTCTGTTGAGCTTCTGTACAGCTTCTGTTGTACCGAGATTCGGTTTGTCAAAAATCTCGAATCCAACACCGCTTTGACTGGCGATGCCTTCCGAACTTAGTTTTATTCGGGTTGAATAAACAAGCTCTTTAGGTATCAGGATAGATTTTCCTGCATTGCTAAGCTTGTATTTGATGTTCAGCTCATCTAATTTTTTAATTGCCTCATTCGCTTCCTTAGGGTCCATATTACCAAAAAGGAGGGAATACTCTTCTTTTGTGCTCCAGCTTATAAGCCAGATAAAAACAGCAAAACTGGCAATCAACAGTACACCAAGAACAATTTTCTGTCTGGTTTCTAATCTGCTGTAAATCTCAGTTATTTTTGCGCGAAAGTCTTGTATAAAATCCTGCATATTCTCTTTCTCAGATTACCGGAAAATTAAGTAAATTATTAGCTGCTAAACAGGTGTTTTGATTACTTCTTTGTATGCTTCCAGCATCTTGTTTCTAATTTCCATAATCAAATCAAAACTGAGGTTTGCTTTTTCAGCCGCTATCATCACATCATGCGGATCAACATCCTCGCCTGCAATGATTTTCTGTATGTTCTCATCAGCTTCAAGCTGCTGTTCGTTGGCCTCATTAAGATATTCCTTCATCATATCTTTGAAGGAAATCTCAGGTTTGTTCTGCCGGATATTATCTTTACTTTGAGCAATATCCTTCAACTGGCTCATTTGCTGAATAGCTGTTATTCTTGGATCAGACATTTTAACTCCTTACCATATTATCGGTAAATATCCAGATGGGTTTAATACTGAATATCAATGTGTAGACCTTTCATTGAAGCAGGATCCTGCTTCATGACGAAGCCTTCAGGTCTGTCAGCTCTGGGATCTTTACCAAATATTTCATTCAGAACATGTCTTTCATCAGCAGAAATATATGATCTCAATTCGCTTGATTTAACTATTGGTAAATTATTTATTGAAGGTGAATTATTTTCAACCTTTTTTTTATTATTCTGATCTGGAGAAATTTTCCCATATCTCTGAAGAGCGGAATCTTTCAGCAGATCGTTAGCTGCAATATTATGATTTGATATTCTTAAAGCCATTTTAACCTCATACTATTCTATATTTTAAGGGCTTTTCTAATCATGTCCTTACTGCTGTTAAGGGTTGTGACATTGGCTTCGAAAGTACGTGTTGCAGAAATAAGGTCTGTCATTTCCTGTACAATGTTTACATTAGGCATTTCTACATATCCCTGTTCGTCTGCATCAGGATGATGAGGGTCATATATCATTTTATAAGGTGATTGGTCTTCTACAATTTCTGATACATGTACACCTGTAAGATTACATTTCTGTAAACTTTTAAAAGGCTTGTCTTCCATGTGGGTGTTTTCTGTCTGTTCCATTTTTAACTGATTTTTATGGAAAACATCTGAAAACTTCATGTTAGGATCACCTGTCTGAACAACAGGAATTTTTCTCTTGTATGGTGTACCGTCGGCAGTTCTGGTTGTCTGTGCGTTGGCAATGTTTTCAGAAATTGTATTAACTCGTGTACGCTGTACTGCAATTCCGGAAGATGCTATGTCTATTGCATTAAAAAGTGATGATATCATAATTTACTTCCTTATCTGCCTTTTATGCTGGATTGAAGGTTTTTGAAACGCTTTTTCAGCAGATTGATTGTCATTTCATAACGAATATTGTTTTTGGCCAGTTCAGCCATTTCTTTATCTATATCCACATTGTTTATTCCACTGTCATTCATTGAGGTTGCAGCATCTTCAACTCTTGGAGTAACATTATCCAGAGTGCGCATGCCAAGCGGAATGTGAGATGAATCTGTAGTCTTTGAACCTATGGAAGATTTCTTGAGATGCTTAGCATACTCTTCTTCAAATGCTACCCGTTTAGCCTTAAAGCAAGGTGTATTAACGTTAGCAATATTGTTTGCTATTACTTTCTGCCGCATTGAGTAGGCATCCAGAGCTTTTTCCATGTCAGGAATACTGTTTCGACCGAATAATATATCAGTTACCATTGAAACCTCCGGCAATATAATATGCAATACTAATGCCAAAAGTTTTTGTCATATATAAGCCCTATAAGGGATTTTTGATGAAAAAGGTGTTAATTAAAGGAAAAATTTTCTTATTTGTTCTCAGCTCAAAAGTGTTTCTCTACTGTTTCAGCTGTATTAATAAAAGAGTATGGGAAGCCTGTTACAGCTTCCCATGAGCAGAGTATTTATGTAGGGTTAAAAAGATCAAATCTGTTTGCTATCCCATTGCGATTACAGAAATCTCAACATCAGCATCCATTGGAAGACGACTGACTTCGATTACTTCTCTGGCCGGATATGGTTCGTGGAAATATTTGGCATATATTTCATTCAGCACTGAGAATTTATTAAGGTCTTTTATAAAAACAGATACCTTAACAATATCAATTAATGAAAGTGAATTTGCCTCCAGAATTTTGGATAGATTAGAAAATATCATTTCCACCTGTTCTTCAAAACCTTCCACAAGCTTGTTGTATTTAGGGTCAATGCCAATTTGTCCTGAAACAAACATTAATCCTTTGTGGCATACGGCTTGAGAGTAAGGTCCGATTGCATGAGGTGCATTGGATACATGGATTGCTTTCATAGTTCCTCCATCATTTTTCTAAATTATAGCAGTTATTTGATAAATGTCAAACTTTTTATTTTACAGCAGTTCAACAGCAGATATATATTAGGTGATTTCTAAAACTTTTCTTGCTCAATATCCGATATATCAAAAACTTGATCTCAAAGAGGAATCATGAAAAAAATTGCTATTGCTACTTTTGGCTGCAAAATTAATCAATATGAATCTTCCTGTATTGCTGAGGATTTTACACAGGAAGGATACGAGACAGTCAGTTTCAGGGATCAGGCTGATGTATACGTTATCAATACATGTACAGTCACAGCCAGAACAGATTTCAAAAGCAGGAACGCAGTCAGAAAAGCGTTAAAATTCAAGAAGGTTAATCCTGATGTGAAAGTTATTGTAACAGGCTGTTACTCACAGAGAAGCAAAGATGAAATCCTTGAGCTTGGTGATGTTGATTGTGTCATTGATAACAACAGTAAAAACAAGATAATTGACTTTTTAAAAAAGAACCAAACCGTAAGCTTCAGAGATATACTGCAGCAGAAAAATTTCTCAGAGCATTCCACTGGTATAATGCTGGAAAAATCGAGAGCATTTGTAAAGGTGCAGGATGGTTGTGATTATTATTGTGCTTATTGTGCAATTCCTTATGCTCGAGGTCATTCACGGTCCCGAAGACATCAGGATGCCTTAAGTCAGATCATGAAGTTAACTGAAAATGGCTACAGGGAAGTTGTTCTGGGAGGGATCAATCTGGGGTTGTATATGGATCCTGAAGATAATGATTATAGATTGATAAACCTGATTGAAGATATAAGCAGAATTGAAAAACTGAAATTTATTAGATTAAGTTCCATAGAACCTCAATTATTCACTGAAGAGTTTATAAAGCGATTATCACGAGTTAAAAAGGTTGTCCCTCATTTCCATATCCCTCTCCAGAATGGAACTGATGAAATTCTGAAATTAATGAGAAGACAATATGATATAGAGTTATTCAGAGATGTAATAAGAAACCTTAACAAATATTATATCAGCCCTGCAATTGGTATTGATATAATTGCAGGCTTGCCGGGAGAGACTGAAACCTTATTTGAAGAGGCTCTTGCTTTTCTGAAAAGTCTTGAGTTCACTTATCTTCACGTGTTTTCTTACTCAAGAAGGAAAGGTACTCTGGCAGAGAAGATGAATTCTCAGGTTAGCACCGAGGATAAGAAAGTTCGCAGTAATATCCTGCATCATCTATCAGAGGAAAAGACTTCTCACTATAAGGAAATGCTGTTGAAACAAAATACACTTTTGTCAGGCGTTTTTGAAAACGCTGATTCAAGTGCGGCAACAGCTCTTTCAGATCATTATACTCGTATATATAAAGAAGTAGATGCTCAAGCTGATGAGATCATCAGAGGAGAACCAGTTTCTCTATATAAAGACGGACTTTTGATCAGATAGTAAAGAATATTAAGCCTGTCAGAGATATTAGTCCCGGAAGAACAAGAGAAAGTTTCAGTTTTTCTGATTTACGTCTTGCTCTTTTAAAATTGATAACCAATCCCGTTCCGCTGATAATCAATCCGACCGTAAGCAGACCCAAAAGCAGGTGTTCCGTAACCACTGAGAATCTGTAGTTGTGTGTAGCTGTTGTTGAAAGAAAATTACCTGCAATCTTGTTACCTTCATCAACAATGAGAAAGATTACATAGGTAATTGCCCAACTCAAAACAGTAAACCATTTTAATGATCTGCCAAGGATGTCCTGGCCTTTTCTTCTGTCAACAGTAGCATCATTGGGGCTGTTAACATCTATTGTCTTTTCCGGATACTCTCCATAGTATTCCGTAGAGACTGATTTTGCTGAAGTAGCTTTCATCGTACTCATAATATTTTCCTTTCCCTGGATTATATTATATATTCGACGTTTTTCTGTTTCTGTTGAGCAAAAATTTCAGTTTTTTTGTTATAATAAAAGGCTTTCAGCAATTTAATGGAAATAGGATTGACAAAAAAATAAACTTTATGATGTCTAAATCTATGATAGAATTTAACAATGTAAGTATAAGTTTTGATGAAATCCCTGTGTTACGCGATATATCATGCATAATTCCTGAAAACTGTATAACAGCGATTGTCGGTAAAAGTGGTACAGGTAAGAGTGTATTGATGAAAAGTCTCATGAGGCTGATAGATATCAGTTCCGGGAATATAATAGTTGATGATGTACAGATAAGGGATTTATCATATAGAGGAATGACAGAAATTCGCAAGAAAATCTCCATTGTCTTTCAGAATTCAGCGTTGCTGGATTATCTGAATGTGTTTCAGAATGTAGCTCTCCCATTAATAGAACATGGTCACAAAAACAGCAGGGAGTTGGAAACTAAAGTATCTTCTGTTCTTGATAGAGTCGGACTCAATGATGTTCTGAAAAAAATGCCTTCTGAACTGAGTGGCGGTATGCAGAGAAGGGTAGCTCTGGCAAGATCAATAATACAGAACCCAAAATACCTGATTTATGATGAACCCACTACAGGTTTGGATCCGGTAATTTCTGATGATATAACCGCTTTAATAATCAGTCTTCAGCAGGAGCTTGATATAACCTCCATTGTGATAACTCATGATTTGCGTTGCTTGCACAGATCCGCAAACAGGGTAATCTGTCTTGATGATGGCAGGAAGGTTTTCGAAGGAGCTTATCTTGAGTTTACAAGTTCAAAAATAGAAGCTGTTCAGCAGTTCAGCAAAATAAAAGCAATTGGGAGGGGGTAATGAAGAGCATATCAGTTCCCGAAAACGTAAGAATGACGGTCCTGACCGGTGCTGGGGTCAGTGCAGAATCCGGCATATCTACATTCAGGGACAACAATGGATTGTGGGAAACTCACAGAATAGAAGAAGTTGCCACACCGGAAGCTTTTGAAAGAGATCCTGAAATGGTATGGCGTTTTTACAAGCAGCGTTATTTCGATTCTTTGAAAGCAAAACCCAATAAAGCTCATTTAACCCTGAAGAAGATTCAGGATAAACTCGGAGATTCATTCCGATTAATTACTCAGAATGTAGATGGTCTGCATAAGAAAAGCGGTAGCAGGAATGTAATTGAAATGCATGGAGCTCTCGATCACTGTTCTTGTACAGAGTGTGATACAATTTATTATATGAAAGATGTGAATCTTGATGATGAGCTTCCGCAATGCGAGTGTGGAGGTGTTCTCAGACCATATATTGTCTGGTTTGGAGAAGTCCCGTATTTTATTGATGAAATCTATGATATTCTGGAGAAAACAGATATACTGGTTGTTATTGGTACAAGTGGAGTAGTATATCCAGCAGCTCAGTTTCTCATGGTGGTTAAAAATGAGGGAGCATACACAATAGGGATTAATCTTGAGAAACCGGATAACTTTGCATTCTTTGATGAATTCCATCTGGGGAAGGCAGGAGAACTATTGCCTGAGCTATACAATATATGGTTTAAGTAAGTAGTTTTCTGGGAAGCATTATAGTTCCGCTTTTCAGAAAGTGGTTATCTTGAGAAAACTTTTCTTGACCTTAAAACAAATTAAATTAAGAAAAACATAAATAAAAAAATAGTTTTGGAGGAATAATGAAAATATTAGTCGCCACACAAAAACCTTTTGCAGCAAAAGCTGTTAAAGACATAAAAGAAATTGTTGCCGGAACAGAACATGAACTTGTTCTTTTGGAAAAATATGCAGAGCAAAGTGATTTTGTTAATGCAGTTAAAGATGTTGATGCAATAATTATCCGTTCAGACAAGGTTACACCGGAAGTAATCGAAGCTGCTGAAAACCTTAAAATAGTTGTCAGAGCCGGAGCAGGTTATGATAACGTTAATCTGGAAGCTGCAACAAAAAATAATGTTGTTGTAATGAATACTCCAGGACAGAACTCAAATGCAGTTGCTGAACTTGTTTTAGGCATGCTGGTATATATGGCAAGAGGTCAATTCAATGGTAAATCAGGATCTGAATTATATGGCAAATCAATTGGTATTCATGCTTACGGTAACGTTGGAAAAAACGTGGCAAGAATCGCTGAAGGTTTTGGTATGAAGGTTTATGGTTATGATCCTTTTGTTGATGCCGAAGTTATGAAGAAAGACAATGTTGAACCAGTAGAAGATGTCAATGAGCTTTATGGTAAGTGCGAATACATTTCTCTTCACCTCCCATTCCTGCCGGTGACTAAAGAATCTATCAATTATGATTTAATGATGCAGATGAAGCCTGGAGCAACCATAGTAAACACTGCCAGAAAAGAAGTTGTAAACGAAGCCGATCTGCTGAAAGTTCTTTCTGAAAGAGAAGATTTTAAATATGTATCTGATATTGCGCCAGTAATTAAAGATGAACTACTGGAAAAATATCCTGAAAGATGTTATTTTACTCCTAAGAAAATGGGAGCTCAGACACTTGAAGCAAACGTGAATGCTGGGGTTGCAGCAGTTAATCAGATAATTGCTTATTTCCAGAGCGGAGATACTACATTTCAGGTTAACAAATAAGGAGAGGTTATGAAAAAGGTTTTTGTTGTACTTGCGTTACTTTCTGTACTTGTACCGGTTTTCGGTGCAGGAAGAGGAGCCTCGTTTCACGGAGGTTTCTTCAAGCCTGCCAGTGCTGACGGTGGATTTATCTGGGGAGTCAGACAGTTAAGATTTATAGACAGTAAACTGACTTTTGGTGCCGGCTTTGATATGCTTTATCTGAACTATGATGATGAGAAGGAACTTGGTTTTAAGGATGAGACAGGGATTGTAGATGTTATAAAAGTAGAAAAATCTGTAGATATCAAAACATATTATTTTCCTGTAACCGCATCTCTTATACTTGAGCTGCCTATTAACCCAAAACTGAACTTCTGCGGAAGCTTTGAAGCAGGCTGGGGTCTTTTATGGGAGAAGGTCTATAGGGCAGAAGATGAAATTGACGATGTAAAATTTTATCATGGGTTTAATTATAGAGTTACTGCCGGGGTGAAATATCCTCTGGGCGAGAAATCTCACTTATTCGGACGTGCATTATTCAGTGGTGCAAAACTGAAAAGAGACGTGGAAAAAACTGACACCGGTATTGTATGGGATGAAGTAGATATGGGTGGATTTGGTATTATCGGAGGTGTCGGATTTAGTTTCTAAAAATGAAATATTGACAAACATGGTTGTTTTCATGTTTTCGTTCTTCTTGGAGAAGAACTTGTAAATACAGGTCATATAATAAAATATGACCTGTATTGATAAATATTAAATTGGAGAATATATGAAAGTATTAATAACCGGAGGAGCAGGTTTTATTGGTTCTCATCTCGCGGACACACTTCTTGAAGCAGGACATAAAGTTACAATTCTGGACAATCTGTCTACGGGAAGTTTAACAAATATATCTCATTTGAAAGACAATAAAAATTTTTCTTATCATATTGATTCTGTACTTAACAGAGAGATTCTCGAAAAACTCATCATGCAGTCAGATCAGATTTTTCATCTGGCAGCAGCGGTAGGTGTAAAATACATTATTGATAATCCGTTAATGTCCTTGAAAACAAATATTACCGGAACAGAAAATGTTCTTGAGTTTGCCAACAAGTATAAGAAA
Organism: Cloacimonadales bacterium (SeqCode); assembly: GCA_942492065.1. Lineage (GTDB taxonomy): Bacteria > Cloacimonadota > Cloacimonadia > Cloacimonadales > JAIOQZ01. Next base: position 197,187 of record CALODV010000008.1, read on the forward strand.
AAGGTACTGATAACCTCAACATCCGAGATTTACGGTAAAAGCGATAAAATACCTTTTTCAGAAGAAGATGACCGTATTCTTGGTTCTACTCATATTTCACGCTGGAGCTACAGCTGTGCAAAAGCTGTGGATGAATTTCTTGCACTTGCATATCACAGAGAAAAGAAATTACCTGTTGTAATCGTAAGATGTTTCAACACTGTTGGACCTCGCCAGACGGGTCAGTATGGAATGGTTATTCCAAAGTTTGTGAAAAATGCTCTTCTGAACCACCCTATCGAAGTATTTGGAACAGGTGAGCAGACAAGATGCTTTGCTCATGTTGCTGATGTCGTGTCAGGAATGATTAAATTAATGGCAACGAAGGAAGCTGAAGGTCAAATTTTTAATATTGGGTCAACAGAAAGTATTTCAATTAAAGAACTTGCAGTAAAGGTTAAAGAATTTACCAATAGCTCTTCCAAAATAGAAATTGTAAAATATGAAGATGCTTATGAAGATGGTTTTGAAGATATGATGAATCGTAAGCCGGACATAAGTAAAATAAAAGAATTTGTTAACTACGAGCCTAAAAATAATTTAGATGATATTTTAAGGGGAATAATTGAATACTATGAAAAGTAGATTCATACTGATAGCATTATTTTTGCTGAGTATAACATGTATATTCGGTATTGATTTAATTCCATCTGAGTACAAAGTTAAAATTGGAGATGTTTTCTCTATTCAGTCTTCTTTAATAGACTCAGCCTCTGCACAGATTCCGGTGTTAGCTTCCGGAAATATTAGTTTGCACCCTTTAGAGGTGGAAGTTCATGTTCAGGGGGAAACTCTGGAAAATGCAATAAAACTCATAAAAGAGGCATTTCATTCTGAAACACAAGTCAGTCATATTTTAGTTGATTTATTTTCGATAGCTCCATCAAGGATCACATTAAATGGGGCTGTTGTTTACTCCGGAAGCTATATTTTCGAAAATATCATGACTTTGTATGATATATCAAAGCTTCCGCGGGGAATGATGCCTTCTGCCAGCAGAAAGATCAAAATAACCAGAGATGGTATAACCCGTACATACGATCTGAGAAAGTTCATCAGGAATGGAGATGTATCAAATAATCCTGTTGTTTATGATGGGGATATTTTAACTTATGAATTTGCCAAAGATTTTGCAAAAGTGCATGTTTACTCTGATACTTCATGTGTGATAGAGTATATTGAACTTGATGAGACATATACTGTAGGGGGCTTGAGAACCACTCTTGAGGAAAAGTATAGGTTTACTGATTTTGATAATGCCAGTATGATTAGAAAAGGTTCAGCTCTGAAAGTTAAACCGGGTGTGCAGCTTCAGGTTGGAGATAATGTATATTTCGGTACTCTTTTAGACTATGTTTATGTTACTGGTCAGGTAGCAAGACCGGAAAGGTTCCCATTTGAATCTGGGAAAAATGCAAGATATTATATTTCCAGAGCGGGTGGAAATACTCTTTACGGATCAAAAAAGAAAATATACATACTCAAAAATGATGGTACAAAAGAAAATTATAAAGGGCAGGAGATACTTCCCGGAGATACTATTTTTGTTCCTGAAACATGGGTGCACTCAATCAGACAATATTTATATGCCCTGGTTTCGTGTGCAACTCTATATAATGTATTTATAAAATAATTTTGTGATTGGAGATTTAATGAAAGTACCTCTGCTTGACTTAGACTTACAGTATGATGGAATACTGGATGAAATCAAAACAGAAATAAATGATGTTATTGCAACTCATCGCTATATAATGGGGCCAAAAATCAGTGAGTTTGAATCGCAGATTGAGGAATTCCTTAATGTTAAACATGCTATTGCATGTGCTTCAGGGTCAGACGCCCTTGTGCTTGCTCTGAGAGCATTGGGACTAAAAAAAGGTGATGAAGTGATAACTGTTCCATTCACTTTCTTTGCAACATGTGGAGCTATTGAAAGAATTGGTGCTAAAACAGTTTTCGTTGATATTGATAAGGATACATTTAATATGTCCCCCGATAAGCTTGAAGAAGCTTTAACCGAAAATACCAAGGCAATAATACCTGTTCACTTATTCGGGCAGCCAGCTGAGATGGATAAGATTATGGATTTTGCTAAGAAGCATAATCTATATGTGATTGAAGACACTGCTCAGGGAATTGGTTCTCTCTATCAAGGGAAGGCAGCAGGTACAATTGGGGATATTGGCACTCTGTCATTCTTCCCCAGCAAGAATCTTGGTGCTATGGGCGATGCAGGTATGTGTCTTACAAATAATGATGAACTTGCCAAAGATTTGAGACAGATGAGAGTTCATGGTGAGGATCCAAAGTATTTCCATAAGTTTGTGGGAATGAATAGTCGAATGGATACTCTTCAGGCAGCAGTTTTATCTGTTAAACTGAAGAAATTGAAAGGATGGACTGAACTGCGCAGGAAGAATGCAGAATATTATTACAAGCATCTGAAGGATGTTGATCAGATTCAACTCCCTGTAGTTCTTGATGATGCCTACATGATATATAATCAATTCACCATAAGAACAGATAAACGTGATGAGCTTATGTGTGCTCTTAAGGATGCCAATATTGGCTGTGCAGTTTATTATCCCCTGGCTCTGCATCTTCAGGAATGCTTTGATTATCTGGGGTATAAGGAAGGTGATTTTCCTGAATCGGAAAAAGCCTCTCATGAAGTATTATCAATCCCGATTTTTTCTGAGTTGACAGAAGCTCAGATGGATTATGTGATAAAAACCATAAAGGATTTTTTTAAGAAATAAGAGGTTAATTATGAATATAATTGTAGCTATAAAACAAGTGCCGGACACAACTGAAATTAAAATTGATCCGGTTACAAATACACTGATCAGAGATTCTGTAGATAGTATTATCAATCCATTTGATCTTTATGCATTGGAAGAAGCTCTGAGATTAAAAGAACAGTACGGTGGAAAGGTTACCGCAATAAGTATGGGACCTCCACAGGTTGAAACAGCTCTCAGGGACTGTGTTGCTATGGGCGTTGATGAAATTTATCTGATAACTGACAGAAAGTTTGCCGGCGCTGATACATGGGCAACAAGTCTTACACTAACTGAAGCTATCAGAAAAATAGGTGCTTATGATCTCATAATCATGGGGCAGCAGGCTATTGACGGAGATACTGCTCAAGTAGGACCCGGTGTTGCAGCTCATATGGATATTCCTCAAACTTGTTTTGTCAGAAAAGTTGTTGAGGTTGACGAAAAGAGTATCACTATTGAAAGGCTTATGGAAGAAGGTTTCGATACAGTTAAGATGAATCTGCCTGCTTTGATAACAGTAGTGAAAGAAATCAATACACCAAGACTTCCTTCTCTCAGGGGAAAAAGAAATGCCAGAAAAGCAGAACTTAAGGTTCTAACAGCAGCTGACCTCGAACTGGACGAAGCTAATATCGGTTTGAACGGTTCACCGACTCAGGTTATAAAAATATTCTCTCCACAGATTGAGAAGAAAGGTGAGAAGTATGAGGTTGAACCTGAAAAAGCAGCCGAAATACTGTATAATAAACTTAAAGAATTAATGTTGTAATTTTCAGGCTCGGTTGTGATGACTGAGCCTTTTTTTATAACAAATAAATTATATACTGTTAATAAAACGGGAAATCATAGTGGTTTCCTGTTTCAATTTGGAGAGTTATATGAAATTTCCCGATATAGACCCAGTTCTGATACATCTTGGTCCTTTGGAAATCAGATGGTACGCTCTTTTCTATATAATCAGCTTTGTAATTGGGTATATCTTTATTAAAAGGAATTACAAAGAAAAAGGCATAGAACTCAGTAAAGAGGGATATGAAAATCTGATATTCTACATAATGCTTGGCGTTATTCTTGGAGGAAGAGCAGGATATGTTGTGTTTTATAATTTTGCATACTACCTGCAGCATCCTCTTGAGGTTATATGGCCATTCAAGGACGGGCAATTTGTGGGAATTAGCGGGATGTCTTTTCATGGAGGAGCTCTCGGTGTAATTGCAGCGGGACTGATTTTCTGCAGGAAATACAAACTGTCATTTTATCAATATGCTGATCCTGTAATGCCGCTTGTAGCCATAGGTCTGGGGTTGGGCAGATTAGGTAATTTTATCAATGCAGAATTGTATGGAAGAATAACAACGGTTCCATGGGGAATTGTTTTTCCGGGAACAAACGGTCAGCCAAGGCATCCTTCTCAGTTATACGAGATGTTTCTTGAAGGTGTCATCATGTTTGCAGTTCTGCAGTATCTCAATAAGAAAAGTTTACGACATGGTATTGTGTTCTGGGCTTTTATAGGACTGTACGGTATATTCCGCTTCGTGCTTGAGTTTGTGCGGCAACCGGATGCCCACATGCCAAACCATGGATTTCTGATCGGTTTTCTTACAATGGGACAGATACTCAGTTTCGTGATGCTGATTACTGCCTTTGCAGCCATGATAAGGATATATATGCGAAGAGAGAGCAATGAGACTTCTTAAATTATCTGTTGTTCTGGTTTTGGTAGTGATTGTCAGCTCCTGTGCTTATTTCAGAATATCTGAAGATGAGTTTACCAGCAATCTTGAATCTCAGATTGAGCTGTTCACTGAGTTTAAAATCTCAGGAGTTATTGAGTACAATCACAAACAATTCTCATTCAGAAAGAATATCTCGCTCAGGAAAAAAGGTAATGCTCTGAGACTTGATATATTCGACTCAGGGATTATGGGAATGAACCCAACTCCATTTCTTTCTGTATATGCAGATACTGCCTTCGTCTTCAGAAGCAGCGCAGAGGATTTTGTATTAAGTGAAAATGATAAAGAAAACATAAAACTGGTAGTTACAGTTCTAAGATCAGTCAGTACATCTTTGTCTGAAAGAAAAGCTGAATTGTTAAGAAACAGACATGTAAAGATTGATGATATCATGATTTCCACAAATAAGTACGGGTTTCTGGAAACGGTTTCAGTGCCGTTACAGTGTTCGGAAGTTAAAATGAACTACAGGAATAACAAGGGTTTGAGTGAACTCATTGTGGAACAATATAATAAGAATGTTATTAATATTAAAATTGACAAAATTACAACGGCAAAAGTTAAGGTTTTGCCAATCATAAACTAACAAATAAAAGGGAACAAAGATGATTAAAAGATATACTAAGCCTGAAATGGGGAATATCTGGGAACTGCAAAATAAATATCAGTGTTGGTTGGATGTAGAAATAGCTGCTTGTAAAGCTATGGCAAAACTGAATATGATACCTGAAGAGGATCTTAACAATATCGTTGAAAAAGCAGATTTTGAAGTTGAAAGAATAGACGAGATCGAAAAAGAAACAAAACATGATGTGATTGCATTTCTTACTAATGTAGCAGAGCATGTTGGTCCTTCTTCCAGATTTATACATTATGGACTTACATCATCAGATATTCTTGATACAGGTCTTGCTCTTCAGTTGAAACAGGCTGGTACTCTTATCATCAAGAAGCTTATTTCATTTGCTGATGTTCTGAAAAAGCAGGCTTTGGTTCACAAGAACACTCTTTGCATCGGCAGATCTCATGGTATACATGCAGAACCTACATCTTTCGGACTCAAATTTGCTTTATGGTATGATGAAACATTGAGAAACATAGAACGAATGGAAAAAGCTACAGCAATAGTATCTATTGGACAATTCTCCGGAGCTGTCGGTAACTACGCTCACCTTTCTCCCGAAATTGAAAAATATGCATGTGAGTTTCTACAGCTTGATAATGTTAACATTGCTACTCAGGTGATTCAGCGAGACAGACATGCTGAATTCATGTCAGCTCTGGCATTGGCAGCTTCAACAATAGAGAAGATTTCTGTTGAGATCAGACATCTGCAGAGAACAGAGGTTCTGGAAGCTGAAGAAAACTTTACAAAGGGACAGAAGGGTTCATCTGCTATGCCGCATAAGAGAAATCCTATCGCAACCGAGCAGATGTGCGGTCTTGCCAGACTGATCAGGAGCAATGCTCATGCAGCTCTTGAAAATAATGCTTTATGGCACGAAAGAGATATCAGTCATTCATCTGTAGAGAGAGTGATACTCCCGGACTCAACAATACTTGTTCATTACATGCTTGAGAAAATGATAACACTCATAGATAATCTGCTGCTCTATCCTGAAAACATGATGAAGAACATCGAATTGACAAACGGACTGGTCTTTTCACAGCCTATGCTTCTTAAGCTGACAGAAAAAGGCATTACCCGAGAGCAGTCTTATGCATTCGTTCAGAGAAATGCAATGAAATGCTGGAGAGAGAAGAAACCTTTTGAAGAATATATAAGAAATGACGGTGAAATCATGGAATATTTAACAGAGGAAGATCTTCAGGAAGTATTTTCTTACGAAAGATATCTGAAAAATGTTGACTATATATTTAACCGCGTTGGAATTGTACAATGAGGTATATTGTATTATTTTGAATGAAATAATGCTGACTCATACAGGATGATGAAATGAGAGATGATGTGACACCTATTCAATATGTTATTGAAGCTGCGAAACTTAAGTATAAGTACGCCAGCCTGCCTATTTTTCTGATTGGTGTGTCTTTTGTTTCTCAGATGATGTTCAAAATAGAAGAGATGAAATATCTGGCTTTACCGGGGATTATATTTTACCTGTTTGTGAACCTGATGTTGAGAGTTAATAGAACTTTACCAGAGGCTGAATCAGGAATTGTTTCACCCGTTAACGGCAAGGTTGATAAAATCGAGAAAAACGGTAACACAACATCGATATATATCAAAAAAGGCTTTCTGGCAAAGATTGATGTCAGAGCCAGTGTTGCTGACTCTCTGAGTGTAACTGCTGACGGTTTTGAATCAGGAAAAGTATTATTCAAAGTAATCAGTGGTAATTTCAAAAAGTATGAGAACAGATCAGAGAAGAGATCTGTTGCTCTGGGATTCTTTTTCTTTGCAGGCAGATCATGTCTGGAGATAAAGAATTGTGGAGATCTTGAAGTCAAGTCCGGAGATAAACTTATTTCCGGAGTAAGTGTAATTACAAAGGGAAAGGATGAGATTTAAGTATATTGCTCCCAACTTACTAACTTTAAGCAGTTTGTGTTTTGCTTTCTTTTCCATGCTTAAGACATCGGAAGGTGCGTACACGTTCGCTGCCTGGCTTTTACTTATATCTTTCGTTTGTGATGGATTTGACGGTAAAGTTGCCCGACTTCTCAATGCTTCCAGTGAGCTTGGTGCTGAGTTTGACACTCTCAGTGATTTTGTGGCTTTCGGAATTGCTCCGGCTTTTCTGGTATACAAGTATGCTCTCAGCAATCTTGGGATACTCGGTATTGCTGCAGTTCTCATATATATTACATGTGGCGGATTCAGACTTGCTAGGTTCAATCTCAGCAATTCTGTTGTTGAAACCGGTACTAAACAGCCGTTTGAAGGACTTCCAATACCTGGAGCTGCTTCACTTATTACGACATTTATTCTGCTCAATGATAAGTACTGGGTAGAATCCATTAAAGAAGGCTATTTAATTCTGATCGTATTATCAGGTGCATTTCTGATGATCAGTAAGATAGAATATCCTGTAAAATTCTGCAGAGATGATAATGCAATGAGCATAAATCTGTTGAAAATTCTGAAGGTGGCAATTCTTATATCATTAATAAAGCTGCCTTATATAACATTGTTTGTTGTCATTTCAAGCTATGTAACATATGGTTTTGTCAGACATTTTATACAGATTTATATTGATCACATTGAAAAAATAAAACACGAACTATAAATATTAAGAGGAATAATGAAAGTACAAATTTACATCACGCTGAAACCAAGTGTACTCGATCCACAAGGTAAAGTCGTTATGCAGACATTGCATAATCTGGGTTATGATAATGTAAAAGATACTAGAGTAAGTAAGTTTATCGAACTGGAACTGGCTGCGGATACTAAAGAACAAGCTGAAAAAGAAATTGAAGAAATCTGCAAGAAAGTTCTCGCTAATCCAAATACGGAAACATACTATTATGAGTTCAAAGATTAGATTTTCGGTAGTACGTTTTCCAGGCTCAAACTGTGATTATGACAGTTTCCATATTCCTGACATCAGAGGGAATGATGTTTCTTTTGTGTGGCACAAAGATCACGACCTTAAGAATCCTGATGTTGTTATACTCCCTGGTGGTTTTTCATATGGTGATTACCTCAGAGCCGGTGCAATAGCAAAATTTTCACCAATAATCAATGAAGTTGTTCAATTTGCTCAAAAAGGCGGATACGTCATAGGTATCTGTAACGGATTCCAGGTTCTGACAGAAACCGGGCTTTTACCGGGAGCATTAATGATGAATAATACTCTTAAATTTATATGTAAACACCAGTTTCTGAAACCGGTCAACACTGAAAATGCTTTTACCTGTGAAATAGATCCGAACGCGGTTCTTGATATTCCTATTGCACATAAAGACGGCAACTATTTCATCAGTGCTGATGGTTTGAAGGGACTTCAAGATAATAACCAGATTGCTTTCAGGTATTGCGATGAAGAAGGAAACATCACAGACCAGGCTAACCCTAACGGCTCTATTTATAATATTGCCGGTATTTACAACAAGAATGGAAACATTCTTGGGATGATGCCTCACCCTGAGAGAGCTGCTGAAGATACTGTTGTAAGCCATGATGGAACTCGAATTTTTGATTCCATTGAAAAATACATTAGATGATATATTAAATTGGATTCTCCCAGCCAGATGTTTTTGCTGTGGAGAGTTGATAGATCATTATAAGAATATAGCGTGTAAGAGTTGCCTGCAGGAACTCGAGTCTGAAATTCTTAAGGATTCGCGTAATACTGCAGGAGGATATGAGAATATAGATGAGCAGATATCATTGTTCCCATACAGTGAAAGAATTCATAATCTGATTCATAACATAAAATACAATGACTATCCTGAAATTACTGCGGTATTTCGAAAGGGAATCAAGTCTTTCTTTTTTGAAAACGAGTATGTACCTCAGGATTGGGTTGTTATTCCCGTGCCTCTACATAATGTAAGACTGCGGGAAAGAGGTTATAATCAGGCAGAGTATATTGCTGAGATTGTCAGTGAGTGTTCTTTCATAGAGATGAGAACAGATATTGCTGCAAGGTCAATATATACAGAGATGCAAGCGAAACTGAATAAAATCGAGCGAAAAGCAAACCTTGAAAATGCGTTTATAATTAAGAAGCTTTTCAAAAAAAGGAATATACTGCTGGTCGATGATGTGTTTACAACCGGTGCTACCATGAGTTCACTTGCGGGTGAGTTCAAACGAAATGGAGCGGATACGGTACATGCATTTACGATAGCTAGAGCGTAATTCAGTTCTATCGACAGGAAAAAGGTAAAAATGATAATAGAAATTTCCGATGAAAAAGCCGTAAAGGTTGCTGAGAAAATTGCAGAATTTATTGTGCAGAGAAAGATGGCATCAGCAGCTATTCTGATGTTGGAAGCGCATAAGCCCTTTAGTTTTTTGTTTAACCAGGGATTATATGCAGTTGGACCTTTTGCAGAAATATTTTTTCAGAATCCGGAGTCCTATCAGGAATTTTCAGCTTTTTTCGAGAAACGTGAAAATGTTGATCTTTTAATAAAACGAATAGAAACTCTGGACGACGAAATGTATTTTGAAGAACGCGAGAAACGCAGAAAAGCTCGCAAAAGGTTCTGGAATAAAGTTAAATCAATATTTAAAAAGAATAAGAAACAGAAAAAAACATAGATGGAGGAGAATATGGCAAATGGGCAATTAAGAAGAATAATTGCTACAGACTGTGGTAGTACTACTACTAAAGCAATTCTCATTGAGTTTGTTGATAATGAATATCGTCAGACAGTCAGGGGGGAAGCCCCTACAACAGTGGAAGCGCCATTGAATGACGTTACACGTGGTGTTGTGAATGCTGTGCAGGAACTTGAAGAACTTGCGCGTATTAAATACAACAACCCGAATATTAAACTAATTGAAAACGAAGAGATTATTATCCCGAGAAATGGTGATGTAGGTGCAGATGCATATGTTTCCACCAGTAGTGCCGGTGGTGGTCTTCAGATGATGGTGACCGGTGTTGTTGCCAGCATGACTGGTGAATCTGCTGAGCGTGCTGCTCTTGGTGCAGGTGCTATTGTTATGGATGTTATAGCCAGTAACGATAAACGTGCTAACTATGAAAAGATTGAGCGTATAAGACACTTAAGACCGGATATGATTCTTATGGCAGGCGGTGTTGACGGTGGAACAACCAAGCACGTTGCTGAAATGGCTGAGCTTGTTTCTGCCGCAGATCCAAAGCCAAGACTCGGATCAAGCTATAAACTTCCTGTAATCTATTCCGGTAACAATAAAGCTGTTGATATCATTAAAGATACTCTTGAAAAGAAAACAGACCTTATTATTACTGATAACCTCAGACCTACTCTCGATAACGAGAACCTCGGACCTGCAAGAGACAAAATTCATGATCTGTTCATGGAACACGTTATGCAGCAGGCGCCGGGATATAATAAACTTATGAGCTGGACTCGCGGACCGAAAAACGGTAAGATCCAGAATATTCCAATCATGCCGACTCCTGCAGCTGTGGGTAACATCATGAAAACTATCTCCGAACAAAGAGATATTGAAGTTCTTGGTGTTGATATCGGTGGTGCTACAACTGACGTTTTCTCAGTATTCTCAGAAGACAAAGTGTTTAACAGAACAGTTAGTGCTAACCTTGGTATGAGTTATTCTATTTCTAACGTACTTGCTTCCGCAGGTCTTGAAAATATACTCAGATGGGTTCCAATGGATATAGACCAGTCAGAACTCAGAAATATGATTAAAAACAAAATGATCCGTCCCACAACAATTCCTCAGAAACTTGAAGAACTTGTTCTGGAACAGGCTATTGCGAAAGAAGCACTGAGACTAGCTTTTGTTCAGCACAAAGAATTTGCTGTAACTCTTAAAGGAACTCAGAGAAAAAGAGAGATTGCTGATGCATTCAGTCAATCAACATCCGGTAGCACAATTGTTAACATGATGACTCTTGACCTGCTTGTCGGATCAGGTGGTGTTACATCTCACGCTCCAAGAAGACACCAGACAGTAATGATGCTTATCGACGCATTCCTTCCTGAAGGAATCACCAGACTGGGTGTAGATAGTATCTTCATGATGCCTCACCTTGGTGTACTTTCTGAAATTTCTCCGGAAGCTGCAACAGAAGTGTTTGACAAAGACTGTATGGTATATCTTGGTACATGCGTTGCTCCTGTTGGAAAGTGTAAGCCTACAGCTATTGCATTAAGCGCTGAAATAAAACTTCCAGACGGCACTACATTTAAAGAAGATATTCCATATGGTGAATTGAGACTGATCCCATGCGCTGAAGGTCAGACAGCTGCTGCTGTACTTAAACCTGGTAAAGGTCTTGACCTTGGTGCAGGTAAACACCAGCCAATTAACACAGAGTTACACGGTGGAGTTGTGGGTATTGTTCTTGATACTCGCGGAAGAGCTCCATTCGTACTTCCGGTTGAAGCAAACGAACGTGTTCCAATGCTTAAAAAATGGATGAGGGAACTTCAGGTTTATCCTGAAAGTTTCTTGAAATAGGAGGAAGAGATGGCTAAAGCATATTCACCAGGATTAGCAGTAACAGATAATATTGTTTTAAGAAAAGAAAGAATTCTTCCTCTAAAAGGGGAAGTAAAAGTAAAAAAAGGTGATAAGGTTAAAGCTGAAGATGTTGTTGCAGTAACAATGCTTCCTGGAAAAGTTGTTCCTATTAACCTTGCAAATAAACTTGGGACTACTCCTCAGCTTCTGGGGCAGTTTCTCCATGTAAAACCGGGAGAATTCATCAAGAAGGGACAAGTTCTTGCTGAAACAAAAGGTTTCCTCGGATTGTTCAAATCTACAGTTAAATCTCCAACTGATGGAGAGGTTGAAAGTGTTTCTGCTCACACAGGACAAATGCTTCTCAGAGAGCCAAGAATACCTGTAGAAGTTAAGGCCTTCATCGATAGTGTTGTTGTTGACGTTGTCCCTGAAGAAGGGGTAATTGTTGAGAACAGATCAGCTTATATTCAGGGAATCTTCGGTCTTTCAGGAGAAACTACAGGTAATATAGAATTACTTATAAGTGATCCTAATGAAGAACTGAAAGCAGACAAAATAACTGATGCACATAAAGGCAAAATTATTGTGTCCGGTTCAATGATCTCACTTGAAGCAATTAACAAAGCCATAAAGTGCGGTGTTAACGCTATCATCACCGGTGGAATTGATGACCAGGATCTTAAAGAATTGCTTGGTTACGATATTGGTGTTGCAATTACAGGACATGAGAAAATCGGAACAACTATCGTTGTTACTGAAGGTTTCGGTAAAATTAAAATGGCTGACAAGACTTTCGGTCTTCTCAAACAGTTTAACGGCAAGAAAGCTTCTGTTCACGGTAAAACACAGATTCGTGCCGGTGTTATGAGACCTGAGATTATCATCCCTATCGAATTTGACCAGAAAGACCTTGGTGCAGAAGAGGCAAAAATGCCTACTCTGGAAATCGGATCAATGATTCGTGTTATCAGACAGCCTAACTTCGGTCATATCGGTAAAATCACTTCTATTCCGGAAGAGCTCTATAAAGTTGAAAGTGAGACTCTGGTGAGAATCCTCAAAGCTAAACTGGATACCGGTGAAGAAGTTGTAATCCCAAGAGCAAACGTAGAAATTATTTCTGAATAAACTCTTATAATAAACACTTAAAGCCTGCTGGTCTGCTCAGCAGGCTTTTTTTTTGCAGACATGGGTTTGTAAATAGATTGACAACTTATCGTTATCCACTGAAATCGCCTTATACTAATAATATTTGGAGGACTGAATATTGATCAAATCAAATAGTGAAAGAGCAAAAACAGCAATAATGTTCCTGTGGATTCTGTTTGCAATAGGAATAATGGTTGTAGTCTCGGATGCAATCCAGGTAAATCTTATAAAAAAAGCGCTGAATGGAGGAACTGTAACTCAGCTGGAAGGTGCAGCTAATGATGCAAGGCAAGTAATCATCAGCTGGCTTTACACAATTATGTATTTGATTTCTATGCTTTGCTTTATCCTTTGGTCCGGTAGGGCTTATTACAATCTTCATCAGAAAGTGAGTGGTCTGAAATATAAGAATGGGTGGGGAATTGTAAGTTGGTTTGTTCCTGTATTGAGTCTGTTCAGACCTTACGAAATTGTGAGAGAGACTGTAACAGAGACCAGTAGGATTCTGGAGAAAAATAATATAATTATAGAAAGACCTTTATCAATAAACCTTTTAAACTGGTGGTGGATGCTGTATATTATCAAGATTGTTTCAATTGGCATTATCAGATCGGGAATAACAGCCGCAGAAAGCATTCATGGGATTTACACATATACATTCCTGGCAACACTTTCTGACGCTCTGGGTTTAGTTGTAACTCTTTTATTCATCAGAGTTGTTGTGTTGTATTCAAAGTATGAATGTAAGCTTTCTGAAATTCAGGAAGTGTCGGAAGAAAATCCGGTATATGACATTGAAGAAGAAGATTATGCAGACTCCGATGAAACAGTAAATATTTCTGAATAACTCTTATAATAAACACTTCAAGCCTGCAGGTCTGCTCAGCAGACTTTTTTTTGTGGGAGTTTGAAAAACAAACCACAGGTATGCAACGAAAAAGGTTCGCGAGCATCCCTGAAACTTCATCCGCTTGTCTCTACGAGGTTCTTATTACAGTGTCTTTTATTCCATTCTGTGGATGTGTATAAATTCTCATCATTGCTGTCCCCAAACTAATAAATTGACAAATCAAAATTCCTGTAGTACAGCATAAAATATCAAAAATGAGGATAAACTACTATGCAATGTACACTGAACTCAATCGGGAATCTTAAAAAAACGAAAGGCTTACACGAGCTGATAATCGACCGGAATTATGTTAAAGGGCTGAAAAACATTGAGATGTTCAGTCATATTTTGCTTATCGCTGCAACAAAAGGGCAGGGGCAGAACAGATTTCGTATAATAACCGCAGAAATTAAGGACATCGATCTGCTGCCAGGTTACTTTGCTCTCAGGATTGAGGAAAAGATTGAATCTGCTGCCATATACGATCTCAAACCATTCATCCCCTGTGAAGATAGAGTAATTGGCGGGGTATATCCGGAAAAACAATCAAGTATTGGTGCTCTCTCGCATAAAGAGGAAATTACTCATGAGCCTGCTGGTCGGACAGATAGAATTCAGGGAAAGCAGGTGCTGATTATAGACGATGAGCTTCATAGTCAATTCAAACCGGGCGATTATGTCAGAGTTGTGTGGTGGTTCTCAAAGTTTGATAAGAAAGCATTCAGGAAAACCCTGCAGGTTAATCCACCATATGAGGATGCCCCGAAAAGTGGAGTATTCGCAACAAGATCACCTGTCCGTCCCAATCCAATAGCAATAACTACTGCAAAAATTCTCGGTATCAGTGGAAGTACGATAGAGATTTCAGATATTGAAGCCTATAATAACACACCTGTTCTGGATGTTCTTCCGTATAGTTCAATAGATAGAAATACTGAGGATATCAGGGTGCCGAAATGGATGACTCATTGGCAAGATCATTTTAAAATAAGTAGCGATATATCTGAAAATAATGAAAATAAATATATTGATATAAATAAATATATTGAATGTGAGACAGAGAATGTTACTCAGGACAGGGAGATTTCAGCAGAAAACTCAGATCTTAATCACATAGTTGTTGAAGGTGCCAGACAGAACAATCTCAAGAATGTATCAGTCAGGATTCCCAAGCATAAGTTCACAGTTGTCACGGGACTGAGCGGATCAGGTAAATCATCTCTTGCTTTTGATACGATATATGCTGAAGCGGAACGACGCTTTACAGGCAGTTTCAGTGCTGCTGGCTCCGGGGTTGTTCCGGATAAACCCGATTTTGACAATATAACAGGCTTGTCTCCGGCAATTGCGATTGAGCAGAACAGGATCATCAGGAATTCACGGTCAACTGTCGGCTCGCTGTCCGGAATATACGGATTATTGCGTACGTTATACTCTACATTCGGTACACGATTCTGTGAAATTTGCGGCACTCAGCATCACTATTACACCGTGCATGACCTTATTAATCTGGGCAGGAAGTTGAAGAAAAATACGGATTTTAAGATTGTTCAAGGTGATAAGATACTCATTGAAAGTGTCAAAAAAGCTGTTTCAGGGGATTTGAAAGCTTTGGAGTGTGAACTTGCATCTAAGTTTGAAACACATCATAAATTGACTCTTTTTTTTGATGATGGGACATCTGTTGATGTGACTGATCGAAAAAGCTGTGTTGAATGCGGAAATCTGTTCTTCGATCTGAAACCTTACATATTCAGCAGTAATAATCCGGAAGGGATGTGCCCGGACTGTAACGGAACAGGCAGAATGATAAAAGTGGAGGAAGAGTCAGTTATTAACGATCCCGAAAAATCCATACTGGATGGTGCTTCAGCCTGGTGGGGTGATTTACGCAAGTTCCGGGATAAACCATCTGCAAACTGGATGAGGGGAGAAGTGTTCGCTCTGGCAGCTCATTTCAAAATCGATCTGGAGAAGCCCTGGAATGATTTACCCGGAGACTTCAGGCATAAACTGCTCAATGGATATAGGGATGAAAAAGTAACTTTCAGGTATGAGTCAGCTTCAGGTCGGTCAGGCAACATTAGCCGTTATGCCTCCGGGGCAATAACGAATATTGAAAGATTGCTTGCCCAGAATAAAGAAAGTACTAACGGAATGCTGGGTCGATTCTGCATAGAGAAAATCTGTCCGTCATGCAGAGGAAGTAAAATTGGACCGGTTGGCAGGAACGTAATGCTGGATGGAGTATATTATACACGTATTGCAGAAAGTTCTATCAGTAAATTAGATTACTGGTGTAAAAAGATAAACTCCTATAAATATAAAGTAATATTTGAACAGATAATTGAGATTTGCACTTCTATTTCCGGAGCAGGGCTTGAGTACTTGACTTTGGACAGACCGGTACCGACTCTATCCGGTGGAGAAATGCAGAGACTGATTCTCTCTACCAGAATGCACAGCGGATTAACTGATCTGCTTTATGTGCTTGATGAGCCGTCTAAAGGACTGCATCCTTACGATTATAATAAGATATCTCAACAGGTAAAACGTTTGGCAGATGCCGGAAACACTGTCGTTGTTGTAGAGCATGCTGAGGATATAATCAGACAGGCTGACTATGTCATAGATCTTGGACCGGAAAGCGGGGTCAACGGTGGGGAAATAGTAGCTCAGGGCAGCGTGCAGGATATAATGGCACATCCTGAATCCATAACAGGCGGGTTTCTTAGAGAAAGCCATTTCATTGCATCAAAGAACAGGCAGGTTAATAAGAAAGACATTGTTTCTGTAAAAGGGGCATGCAGGAACAATCTGCAGAATGTCGATCTCAATATTCCTCTGGGTAATATTATTGCAGTAACAGGTGTAAGCGGCTCTGGTAAAAGCACTTTAGTATACGACGTACTGGGAGGAGCCTGGAAAGACTTCTGTACCGGAAAGAAGTCGGCAGGTGATTACCAAAGCGTATCAGGGTTTGAGAATGTATCAAAGCTGGTCGTTATTGATCAGAGACCTGTTTGGAAGTCTATTCGCTCCAATGCAGCAACTTATCTTGGAGTATTGGATGAGGTCAGGAAGATTTTTGCAGCTGCTTCTGAGGCAAAATCGAGGAAGTACACTGATGGTATGTTCAGCACAAACTCACCCAAAGGACAATGTCCTGTGTGTAAGGGTTTGGGCTTCAAGAAAATATCTCTTGGATTCATGAGTGATGTTCACATCCGGTGCGAGTCCTGTAAGGGTTTGAGATACAAAGAAGAGGTTCTGGAGATAAAATATAATGGGAATTCTATTGCTGATGTTCTTGAAATGGATGTCAGGCAGGTTGTTAAGCTGTTTCAGGATAACTCAAAGATTAACGATGTATTGAATTGTCTTATAAAGCTTGGGCTTGACTATATCAAGATCGGGCAGTCAACAGCGACCTTAAGCGGGGGAGAAGCTCAGAGATTAAAGCTGGCGGCAGAGCTGAACTCTCCGGACCTGAAAGATGCTCTGATTATTCTGGATGAACCGACTTCCGGGCTTCATATTGCAGATGTTCAGAAGTTTATGGACTTCATCAGGGCTATGAATGCCCAGGGAGCAACGATTATTATGATTGAGCACAACATGCGTGTTGTGGCTATGTCAGACTGGATTATAGATATGGGACCGGGAGGTGGAATCAATGGAGGACATATAATTGCTCAAGGCTCTATTGATGAAGTAATGAGAATAAACGAAAGTTTTACTGCTGAATATTTACGCGAAAAAACTAAATAATTGTATTTTAGCTTTACACTCATCTGGAGTATTTTATTATTGAACGTTGCACAAAATTGATATTTGCAGAGTTAATTGAGTTGGATTATAACTATGGATGTCGTTAGGATTGTGTAATTCATAATATTCAAAAAACAAGATGAGGATAAAATGAGATACTTTATAATTTGCTTTATGTTGTGCATAGTAAGTTTATATTCAATAAATATATATGATGTGCAATACACAGACGTTTCAGGAGATGGAACATATCCTTCTCAATATGAAGATCAGATTGTAACAATCAGTGGAGTTGTAACATGCAACAACTATTTGACAGACAGATTCTTTATTGCCGACTCCAACGGCGGATACTGGAACTGTGTTTTTGTATACGATCGTGAAAATGTAAATATTGGTGATTATGTTTCTATTACAGGAGAGGTTCGAGAGTACAACGGGCTTACTGAAATGGCATCATTGACTGATATGCAGGTTATAAGCAGTGGAAATCCTGTACCTGCTTTCTATCAGGCGACAACAGGAGAAGCATCTTCCACGGAAGCCCTGGAAGGAGCACCTGTAGAACTTACAAATGCAACAGTTATTACTGCGGATGATGGTTATGGAAACTTTGTTGTGGATGACGGATCCGGATCTATTACTATAGCCGGCAACTGTATTTCTCAGGATGATCTTTCCTTTGATATCATCAATGGCATGGTCTTTACATCTATTAAAGGAATGATTTCCTATGATTATGGGAATTACACTATCCATCCCAGATATGAGAGCGATTTTATCCGAGGTGACGTTCCTGTCTCTCTTAATGTTCCCGGACAAAATGCAAATGTCGGGGACCAGTTTACTATTGACTTCCTTCTCAACACCCCTGCAGACGAGCAGATTGACAGTATCAGAATTAATATTGCATACTCATCAAATATAATATCTTATGATTCTCATAGCGCACCTCAGGGCTATAATGCTTCTTACGCGGACAATATGGGCTCTGGGGTTATCAGAGTTGCTCCGGGGCAGCAGTTAAACGGTCAGACGAATATCTTTACTCTCGTTATGGATGCAGATGATTCCGGGGATGTCGGACTCAGCGTGACAGACTTCTATGTGAACGGTGCGGATAACCAGAATATAATTATTGGTGATTTTATCGTAAGAACCGATTTATTAAGACCGGCAGATGAGATTACGCGCATACAAAGACCAATCTTCAGTGTTCCTCAGATTGCTCCTCAGGGATCAACCTTCGACATTATTGTTAATGGTCCGATGGGGGCAACAAACTGGGATGCACGATTGAAATATGCTGATTATGAACTGAACATGCTGGTACAGAATGCACAGTTCGATGCTCTGTACGACTTATGGACTCTTACAGTACAAACCCCTGTTACAGATATATATGCATTGTATGATATTTCAGTCACATGTGACCAGATTGAAACGGATATTGCTGAAAACGCAGTCTATATGATCCCTCAATTCAGAGACAGTTATTACATTGCTCATTTCACAGATACTCACCTTCCGGGGCATGTTATGTTCGGAGACGATCCCGGAGAACAGGATATGACAGAGGTTGAAGATTTACGCTCAATTATAAACGATTTGAATGTGATCAGACCTGAGTTCATTCTCTTTACAGGGGATGTTGTCAATGAGGGGGAACTGGAAGATCTGAATGACAGACGTTATTATACAATAGCGAAGAATCTGCTTACGGAACTTGATGTGCCTGTATTCTTAGTTACAGGTAACCATGACGTTGGTGGCTGGCAGCAGACATCTCCACCTGCAGGAACAGCCCGTAACAACTGGTTCAGATTCTTTGGATGGTCTTATCTGGCTGATTATGATACGGAGCCGAATACTCAGAACTACTATTTCAACTATGGCAACACGCTCTTTATAGGGATGGATTCTTATGATAATTATGATGATTATAGGCTGGATCTGTTTGGAAACACAAGTTTTACATCCTGGCAGCTAAGCTGGATGAGGAATCTGGTTCAGAGCAATCCGACAATGGAAAAGGTTGCATTCTATCACTATGACTTTAATAGTGAGATATCGTTAACCGCAGAGAACCTTGATATGGCTCTGTGGGGACATATACACTCGAACTCAGGCAGTATCGGCAGCTATCCATACGATCTGGCAACAGAATCAGTTTGTGACAACAACAGAGCATTCAGAATCGTTAAGTTCGACAATGGTACTATAACACCTCTTCAGACAATGTATGCCGGTGGAAACGGGGATAGCTTTACTGTTACCTATAACGCTCCAAATAACGGGACTCAGTCACAGAACACAGCAGCGATTTACAACGGTTATAGCACGAACTTTGAGCATGGACTTGTGAAATTCCATGTGACTTCAGGTTTTGACTATGCTACAGATGATGGCGAAATAGTATATCAATTGGATGTTGATGGACACAAAGAAGTTGCAGTCAGGTGTAATATTCCTGCAAATGGTTCAACAACTGTATCGGTAAGTGGTACAACAGCAGTTTCCGATAATGAAGTGAACGACTATCAGCTTCAGGCTGCAGTATATCCGAATCCTTTCAATCCTCAGACCAATGTTGTTTTCTCGCTAAAAAAGAAAGAGCATGTTAAAGTCGATATGTTCAACCTTAAGGGACAGAATGCAATGTCAATAGCAGACAGGGAATTTGACAGTGGTATTCATGAACTTACCGTCAGTGCTGATGAACTTGCTTCCGGAATATATTTTATCAGGATAAGTTCTGAGCATAATACTGTGATAAAGAAGTGTGTACTGCTTAAGTAAGGTAATTTTTCTGCAAAGGGGCTGTTAACAGCCCCGATGAAAACTGTAAAAAGGTATCACTGTCGGAGGAAACAATCATGACAGAATGCATTTTGAAATATCCCATTACTACTGTGTTCATCTGGAATTCTAATCTGAATTGGCTCTATTGCATATATCCTTAATTTCTGCTTCTGTGAAGATTCCGGGAAGTGCAGAAGGGAGTCTTGTCAGGAATGATTCCCAGTGTGTATTTGTACCCCAGGTCATCTCTGCCAGTGCAGCCACCCTTGGAAACAGCATATAGAATGCTCGTTCAGGAGTAGGAATCAGCTCTGTCCATAAATTAGCCTGTGCTCCCACAATCAG
The DNA here is from genome assembly GCA_942492065.1 of Cloacimonadales bacterium (SeqCode). Lineage (GTDB taxonomy): Bacteria > Cloacimonadota > Cloacimonadia > Cloacimonadales > JAIOQZ01. The sequence goes on from CALODV010000008.1 coordinate 217,824, forward strand.
CTCACTTTTGTCCGGATTCGGATCGAATGAATATACTTTTTTAGTATTTATAACTCCAAAACCACCTTTTTCGCCTTCTTCGGCAGTCTGCTTCCAGTCAAAATACAATGTATTATTTGGAGTTACAATTGTTTTGAAGCCCTTCTCCAGTGCATTCTTTACTGCGCCTTCATTTCTCCATGCCATAATCCAGGCTTCTGTCTGTAAATCACCTTCCAGTATTTCATCCCAGCCTATTGCAATTTTACCTTTTTCATGAAGATAGTTACAAATATTTTTGATGAAGTGAGCCTGTAATTCATTCTCGTCTGTAAGATCATTATCGGAAAGTATTTTCTGGCATTTATCACAATGCTTCCAGTTTTCCTTGGGACATTCATCTCCGCCGATATGTATGAATTTGGACGGGAAGAGACTGATTATCTCATCCAGTACATTATAGGCGAACTCATAAGTCGTTTCTTTTCCCGGGCATAATACATTTTCTGATACACCCCATTTGCTCCAGACATGTGTTTCTTCATCTTTGCAGGATAAATAATTATATGTAGAAACTGCAGCCTGCATATGCCCCGGCATATCTACCTCTGGAATCACCTCTATCCCTTTCTCGTCGGCATAGTCGATTATTTCAGCAATATCGATTTTAGTAAAGAATCCACCATAGCTCTCTCCATTATCCAGCTTACGATATGCTCCATGGCTGGTAAGTTCAGGGTATTTACTAATCTCAATTCGCCAGCCCTGATCATCTGTCAGGTGCATATGGAAATAGTTGAGTCTGTAGAACGATAGTATATCAATGTATTGTTTAACAAACTCAACATCAAAGAAATGACGGCTTACATCAAGGTGCATTCCTCTCCAAGAGTATTTTGGATAATCATATATATCCATGCATGGTAGTTCATTGCCGTTTTTCTTTAATTGCTTGAGCAGCATCTCGGCATAAATCTTTGATCTCTTGCTGTTGTACTTGATTTCTATACTTTTTTTATTGATGAAAATCCGAAAATGATCTTCAGGGAGAGAGGTATCATGTATATATTCTGAAGCGGAATTGCTGTTGAATCCTGCTTTGAAATTTATTTCCTGTGGATAAGGTATCAGGTTCAGTGTTTTATTTTCTTGCATATAAATCTCCTGAATAAAACATGGTTAAGACTATAAAAAATGTCAAATATTGTTTTACGGAGATAAATAATATGCTATTAACTTATTTCGGACATTCTGCTTTTATGATTGAAATCAATGACTTTACAATACTTATAGATCCTTTTCTGAAACACAACCCTCACTTTGACCAGAGCTTATACAATGATATCAAACCCGATTATATTTTACTGACTCATGGACATGGTGATCATGTCGGGGATACATTTGAACTCGCCAAAAATAAGGGATGTACCGTGATTGCACCGTTTGAACTTGCTGTGTTAATAGGGAAATATGAGATTAATACTCACCCGATGCAGATCGGTGGAAGTTTTCCATTTCCATTTGGTGAGGTAAAAATGGTATATGCTCAGCACAGTTCATCATTGACTGATCCTGAAACAGGTGTTGTGCATTACACTGGCAATCCTTGCGGATATATATTGAAGCTGAATGATAAGACAATCTACCATGCAGGAGATACAGCTTTGTTCAGTGATATGAAGCTGTATGGAGATATTGAGCAGATAGATTATGCACTGCTTCCGGTGGGTGATAACTTTACTATGGGCATAAAAGATGCAGTTATTGCATCCGGGATGTTAGCAGCTGAAAATGTTATTCCTATGCACTACAATACGTTCGATTTAGTAACAATTAATATGCATGATTTAAAAAAACAGTTTGCTCAGAGCAAATCAAAATTGACAATAATTGAGTTTAATACAAAAATAGAAATATGAAGCATTAAAGAGGTTTTATGTTGAAAGGTATTATTGCAGCTGTTCTGCTAATGTCCTGTATTTGTCTTGGTTCATTGGAGAATATAAATTTTCATCAATTGAATACTTCAGACGGGCTGAGTCAGAATATTGTCAGCTCTATCCACCAGGATAACAAGGGTTATCTGTGGTTTGGAACACGAAATGGTTTAAACAGGTACGATGGATATGATGTAAAGGTATTCCGTAAGATAAACGGAGATGAAACAAGCCTTTTCAGTAATTATGTTGTATGTATTTTTGAAGATAAGTACAACACGCTCTGGGTTAGAACAAAAGGTGCAATACACAGGTATGATCCTTATAAAGAAAGTTTCACCAGATTCTATGTTAAAGGACAACCTGTGCAGGAACTTGAACTTACTCTTAAAGACTTCTATAAACAAGTATCTACTTTTCCATTCCACATGTCTAAAGCTGATGATGTTTTTATTATGTATGACAGGGGAAAAGATGAACTGTATAGAGCCAGATGTAAATTCAGAGAGTTCGAATATGAGACAATAGATAATTATTTTGTAGATAGAGATAATGTTTTATGGATGGTGATTATCAACGGAGAGGATGAGAAGATAATTAAATATGATCCTGAGAAGAATGAAATTGATGCAGTAGACACCGTACATGGAATTCATGTTATCAGCATGACTGATGACAATAAGGGAAATTTGTGGATTTCAACCTGGGAATCCGGATTGTGGAAGATGAACAAGACAAAGAAGGTCCTTGAGCAAATAAAATACGTAGGAAAAGGCAGTTCCAGAGTCAATATTACGGAAGAGATTGTATTGAACGTTTTTGCTGATGATGTTGACAATATCTGGTTCACTATCTGGGGTAATGGTCTGGGGTGTATAAATGAAGAGAAGGATTTATCGATCAACTATACACATAAGAACGGGATAGTCAACTCACTTGCTCACAATGTTACAAGTTTTGTATATCAAGATAACACGAGAAATATCTGGGTTGGGACATACGGGAACGGATTAAGCTTTTTTAATCCGGATCATCAGGCTATTGCTCATTATTACAATCTCTATTACGATACTAACTCTCTATCAAACAACAGTGTATATGCTTTGACCGAGACATATGACGGAAAACTCTGGATTGGTACTGATGGTGGAGGCATTAACATAATGGACAGAGATACCGGAGTTTTTAAAAAAATCACCAAAACTTCCAAAGGACTTAGAACAACATCAAATACTATTATCTCATTTTTGGAAGATTCTCAAAAAAGACTTTGGATTGGCGAATGGTTTGGATACCTTCATGTATATGACCAGAAATCTGAAAAGATGTACGTATGTGATGGCAGTACGGATTTATTCCCCGAATGTGAAGAAAAAGTTATCAGGGTAATTTACGAAGATTCTCAGAACAGAATCTGGATTGGTGGTGAAAACAAAGGATTAACTGTATACTATCCTGAAACAAAACAGTTTTACTACTTTATCAATGAGGGGAATGAAATTATCCGAGATATGGGTATAGTATATGATATCGTGGAAGACGACAGGAGAGATCTATGGTTGGGTACTGAGCGTGGTTTGATAAGGTATAATCACAATCTTGCACAGTTTGAAAAGTATTCTAACGATCCTGATGATCCAAAATCACTAAGTGAAGACTTTATTTGGACTCTATATTACAAAGATAATTATATATGGATTGGTACCAATGGCGGTGGGTTGAATAAGTTCAATATCAGGAACAAATCTTTCACCAGGTTGAAAGATATTGGATTACCTACAGATGTTGTATATGGGATCGTCGAGCTGGATAATTATCTGTGGCTGAGTTCCACAAACGGAATAATCAGGTATGACCTAACTAACAACAGCTTTGCATTATTTGATGAAGAGAAGGGTCTGCAGGGCAAAGAATTTAATCAGGGAGCATACGGGATAACCGATAAGCAGGAACTGATATTTGGTGGGCAGAATGGTTTCAACATTATTGCACATAACAAGCTCAAGGTGGATAACAGAGAACCTCAGGTTCTTATAACCGGTTTTTACGCTAATGGTGAAAGAGTCCCAATATCTGATCCTTCAAAAGAAATTTTCGAATTTCCACACTCGGTTAAGGAGTTAAAGATAGAGTTTGCAGCCCTGGATTTCACATTTCAGGACAAAAATCAATATGCTTACAAGCTTTCCAACTTCAATGAAAGCTGGGTCAAGGTTAATGCAAACCAGAGATATGCTCAATATACAAATCTTAAGCCCGGAAGATATTCCTTTCAGGTAAAAGCTTCTAATAGTGATGGTATATGGAACGAAAACGGGACTTCTCTTGTTTTTAAAATTGCATCACCCATATGGCTTACATGGTGGTTCAAAATTATATATGTTGTGCTGTTAGTTATCATTGTACAGCTTATTCTGTATATCAAAACAAAAGTACTAAAGGCTCAGACGAGAAAGCTTGAACGCATGGTTGCATTAAGAAATGATGAAGCAAAACAGCACGTTGAGAAACTCACAGCTATTTTCAATAATGCTGTGGCAGGTATTGTAATTCTGAACAAAGATAACTCTGTGCAGTTCTGCAATAAATATTTCGGAACTATGCTGAACAAGGATGACAAGAAGCTGATTGGAACAGATTTCATGGAGCAGTGTATAGACGATTATTCCAGAGAACTTGAGAGTAATCTTGATGACTTGAAAAACGGACTTAATAGTGAGTTTCATCTGCAGATTAAATTCAACAGAGATAGTAAAAACTCCTTCTGGGTGAATTTATCTTGTTCTGTTATAACAGACAGGTTTAACAACATTGATTCCATACTTGCAATTCTTATAGATATTGATGCCAGAAAAGCTTCAGAAGAGAAAATCATACAGTTAGAAAGAAAAAGTTCTGCCCTTGCTATGGCAGTTACAGCCAATCATGAGCTTAATCAGCCATTAATGGTTTTACAGGCAAATCTTGAGATGCTGCTTATCTCTTTTGATCTTGATGATAAGACACCTAAGCAGTCCAGATACCTTAACCGGATTTATGATTCTCTTAAGAAGATGCAGGATATACTTTTCAGTTACAAAGCTTCTACTGATGTTGATTATGACCATTACACAGTAAACAGTGATATGGATGTTCAGGAGGATACGGAAGATTAATGAAGATACTTCTTCTTGTAACCGTTCTTTCAGTTATCGTATCATTTTGCTTTGATTATAGAAGAACACTAAAAGCCTTAAAAATAGCCGGGAAAAAAATGAAGAAGATTCTGCCTTCATTTGCTCTTATGCTCATGTTCGTCTCGGTTGTTCTGTATATCCTGCCTGAGAAAGTGATTTTAGCAACTCTGGATAATGAAAGCAGAGGTTTATCTCTTCTTTTAGCATCTTCAATAGGGTCTGTCAGTGTGCTGCCCGGTTTCATTGCATTCCCGTTATGTCGATTGCTTCTCCAGAAAGGAGTGACCTACATGGTTCTCTCTGCCTTTTCCACAACTTTAATGATGGTTGGACTCGTCTCCATTCCAATAGAAATCAAGTATTTCGGAGTTAAGATATCAATTTTAAGGAATCTGGTTAGTCTGCTGATTGCTCTGATTATTGCCTTAGTTACAGGGCTAATCTTCGGAGAGTTATAATATGAGTAAAAGGATTATAATTATTTCAGCGGTTTATCTGCTGTTTATTGCTGCATCGTTTTTCATATCATTTGAGCCGGGGAAGGAGATAGGGAAGAACTTTCTGGATTTTGCTAAAGATTTTATCATATTGCTTCCCTGTGCATTTGTCTTGATCGGTCTATTGGAAGTGTGGGTAAAAAAAGAAACTATAGAAAATCATATGGGGACCAAATCTGTCTTCGCCGGTTATTTCTGGGCAGTTCTTCTGGCAGGATTTACTGTTGGTGGATTGTATGTTGCATTTCCTGTAGCTTATTCCCTTTACAAAAAGAAAGCAAGGTTAAGCGTCATTTTTACATATATCAATGCTGCGGCAATATTCAGAATACCTATGACTGTATTCGAAATCTCCAGTCTTGGTCTGAAATTTTCTCTCATACGTTTACTGTTATCTTTACCTTTGATTATTGTATTCTCGATTATTCTAGAAAAATACCTTACAAAACACAATTTTATAATCAGTGACGGAAGTTAAAAATCATATAAACAATGTTCTACTTTGTCAGAATTTCTTGACAATGATTACGCTAGTTAGTTAGAAATGTTAATAGTAAAATTCATTAAGAAAAAAATGGAGAATAAATGGGATATTCGTATGCAGATATTAAGCGTTACCGGAAAAATGAGTTAATCATAAGAGAAGGTGAAGTGGCTGACGTTATCTTTCTAATACTTGAAGGAAAAGTCAGATTAATAAAAAGAGATGAGCAGGATAGAGAAGTTGAGATTGGCTATCTTTCTGAAGGACAGGTTTTTGGTGAAATGGGATTTATCCTGGAAGAAGCCAGAACCTATACAGCAAAAGCATTTACTAATGTTAAGCTGAAGCTCATCAACCCAAGGGTTTTCAGTGAGCTTTATGACACAGAACACGCCGATCTGATAAAACCTATTATTCAGTCTATGGCTGAAAGAATAAGACACTACAACATGCTGCTGCTTGAAAATGCAGACAAGGCATCAATAATAAACAAAACCTCAGATGATAATTCACCTGAACTTACTATCATACCCAAAACTGATTATGCATTAGAAGCCTTGAATGGAAAAAGTAAAATTGAGATAGGTGAATACCCTCTTTATTGTGGACGATTCTCCAGAAGAAGATCTGATGATATGTTTCACTCCAATAACTTAATGCTTTATGATAATCCTCCATTTACTGTCTCCAGATCGCATTTTTCTGTACTTCTCTTCAAAGATGAATTGGTTTTTTACGACAGAGGCTCTACTCTGGGAACATTTGTAAATAATATACAAATTGGAGGAAGTAGGAGAGCTGAGAGAAAAACAGTCTTACACAAAGGGAGCAATGAAGTACAGATAGGTTCTGTGAACAGTCTTTTAGTGTTCGATTTTATTGTAAGTTAAGAATTTCAGTCTTTCTTTAATACTTCCTTTATTTTTGCTGATAGAGACTTAATTGTAAATGGTTTCTGGATGAATTCTGTCCCTTCATCCAGAATGCCGTGATGGGCAATTACATCACCTGTGTATCCTGACATATAGAGGACTTTCATTTCTTTTCTCTTCTTTTGGAGCTGTTCGTATAATTGTTTGCCGTTAATACCAGGCATAACAAGGTCGGATAGCAGGAGATGGATTTTTCCTTCAAAAGATTCTGCTTCTTTAATTACTTCTTCTGCAGTTGCTGCAGTAATTGTTCGGAAACCCTGTTTTTTCAGTATGTTACATACCAGATTCCTGACAACTTCCTGATCTTCAGCAACTAGAATCGTCTCATTTCCATCAGTATTGACTTTTTCTGATTCTGAATAATTATAGTCTTCCGGTGGAGCATCTGCTAAAGGCATGTATACTGTGAACTTAGTACCTTTACCAAGGTCAGAACTCACGGATATACTTCCTCCATGTTGCTTCATAATTCCGTAAACTGTTGCAAGGCCTAACCCCGTACCTTTTCCAGCCTCTTTGGTTGTAAAAAAAGGATCGAAAATTCTGTCCATTAACTCTTTAGGGATTCCAAGCCCACTGTCAGCAACAGTTAATACCATGTATGAGCCGGGAGTTAAATCCTGCAATTTCTCCAATTGATTAGCCTGAAGCTGCTCCATCCTGGTGGAAATTTTGAGTGTTCCTCCATCAGGCATAGCATCCTGAGCGTTAATAACAAGGTTCATGAGTACTTGATCCAATTGGCCGATATCTGCTTTGATGGTGTTTTCATTTTCGCACAAATCAAGTTCCAGCTCAATATCTTCTCTCAAGGTTCTTCTTATCAGTTTATTGAAATCCTGGACTGCTTTGTTCAGGTTGAAAGTTTTCATCTCGAGAGTTTGTTTTCTTCCAAATGCCAGGAGCTGCTGAGTAAGGTCTCTTGAGCGTAGCGCAGCTTTCCTGATTTCCATCAGAACTGATCGAGTCTTTTCCTTTTCCGAGAACTCATCAAGCAATAATTCACCGTATCCTAGAATAGGGGAGAGCATGTTGTTGAAGTCATGTGCTACTCCACCTGCAAGTCTGCCAATAGCTTCAAGTTTCTGAGCCTGATTAAGCTGCTGCTGGATTAATTCGTTTTGTTCCTCAGCTTTTTTCTTCTCGGTATTATCATTACCAACATACAGAATGGATTCATCCGGAAGTTTGAAGCTTGCCCATGACTGATATCTGGTTTCTCCAAAGCTGGTTATTGTCGTATAGTCTTTGAACTCACCGCTTGTAGAAAGTAGCTCATCTCTGGCTGTATTAACTGTGGTTTTATCTTTGAGCATAAATTCAAGAGGATCATGACCTTTAAGTTGTTCATCTGACCACCCTGATATCCTCTTATATTCTCTATTGCACAGCATGCACAAACCTTTGTTATCAAGAAGCTGAATCATTATAGGAGAATACTCAAATATAGCACGGAATTTAGCTTCACTGGCTAGCAGAGCTTCTTCAATAAGTATTCTATCGGTGATATCTGCCATAATTACAAGAGCTGTATTTGTGTCCGGATTTTTGTGACTGATTATTGGTTGAATTCTTATATCAAACCATTTGCTGTTATCATTGTAATCTCTTACTTCAAGTATGCTTGTGACCTGCTGGTTGTTACACAGGGCAGTATCTACTCTTTCCTGAATTTCATTTTTAACTTTATGGTCAAAGAGCTCAGATATGTTTTTATCAATTATATACTCAGGGTCCCTACCAAAAAGAGATTGTGATGAATGATTAATAAATCTTACAATTCCATTCAGAGAGATTACGAGAATTACCTGATTTGCTGATTCTACCAGAACTCTGTACTTTTCTTCACTTTCTTTTAACGCCTCTATTGCATGAACTGCTCTAAGAGTCTCAGATCCATAAGTAGTAAGAATACTGCCAATTTCTTTGTCTTGTTCCAGGAATGGAGGTCTTACTTTGTTATGAAGCGCTAATAATCCGAAAATATTTCCATTTTCATCAGGTAAGGGAAAAACTAAAGATGATTTGTTCTTATATTTGCTGAATCCGCTGGATTCTATTTCCTGATTGGAAAAAATATCTTCAACAAGTACCGGTTTTTTTTCATCCAGAACTTTTTTAAACAGAGTATGGTCTGCCAACGGAAAACTGATAAAGCCCGGTGCATGCCCGGGATCCAGGGTATGTACGAGTTGTAAACCTTCTTTTCGGATAATATAGAGACTACCACCGGAGGCTATCATATGACGCCCGAATTCTTCAAGAAGTCTCTTTCTGAAGTCCTCAATATTGGTAATCCCGGATAATGTACTTGCTGTATCAACGATTTGCTGTAACCTTTGATTCACGTTAACAAGATTTGTGTTAACACTTCTCAGCTCTTTTGTTTTTTCCTCAACTAGTTGTTCCAGGTGCTCTTTGTATTCCTCGTTTTGTTTGATAAGCTTTGCCTTTTCCAGTACACTGTTGACTGCATGGGTCAAAACATTGAGATCTTCAACAGGTTTGAGTAGATAATCCCAGGCTCCAAGTCTGAGTGCTTCTACAGCATCAGTGATAAGACCTGTTCCTGATATAACAATTACCGGAGTTTCAGGAGTGTTTTCTCCTGTCCATTGAAGTACTCCATGCCCATCAATATCCGGCATTCGCAAATCAACAAGAATCAGGTCAGGCTTAAGCTCTTTAATCTTTTCTATACCAATTCGTCCATTCTCAGCCTGATATAGTTCATAGTCAAGATCTTCAAGGTGTGCTACAAAACTTTCACGAATAGAAATTTCATCGTCAATTACTAATATTTTACAGTTTTCCTGATCGTTCATTCTCTCTCCATTGACATAATCTGATCAATAACATCAATAAAAACATTGAGGTTTATCTGAGGTTTTATAAAAACCTTCTTGTAGACATTTTCAGAATTGCAGATTGAATTTGGATGCGCGTAGCCAACAGATCCAGTGTATATGATAAATTTAGTCTGTGTTCCTCTCTGCAGCATCTCTTTAACAAAATCATCACCGTTCATACCGGGTAATCTGATATCAACAATAGCTATATCAACATCAATATCTTTCAGTGTTTCCAGTGCTTCTTCAGACGAACCTGCTTTATATACTACGTAATTTTCATCTTCCAGAAAAGCTTCCAGACTCTCTTGAACGGCTATATCATCATCAAGAACAAGTATCTTAATATCCTGATTGTCCATTTATACCTCATGATAGTATTTAAGTATCAATAATATTATAATGTAAATAAAGCAAAAGCGAATTATTTTTTGATGGGTTCAGCTAATTATAGGGCAATGTAATTACGAATTTAGTGTAAGCATTAGGAATGGATTCAACATACATTGTACCTTTATGGTTTTCCGTAATGATAAAATACGAGACTGACAATCCCAGTCCTGTTCCTTCTCCAACTGTTTTTAATGTAAAGAAAGGTTCGAAAATACGCTTCTGGTGTTTTTCAGATATACCGGGACCATTATCTTCGACTTCAATTCTTATGTTGTCAGTTTCTGCAAATACTCTGATGAATATTTCTGGAGTTCTTTGCTTAGATATGTCGCTTAACATCAGAGCATGGGCTGAGTTTCTGAGAAGATTAAGAATAACTTGCTGTATTTTAGATCCTTCACAGTTAACTTCCGGTATGTCAGCAGAATATTCTCTATGTATTTTTATCTTCTTGAAATCATATTTCTTACGCATATTATAATCATTGGAAGCGAGGTCAATAGTTTTATCCAGTAAAACAGCAATATTTTCTTTTTGTGATCTTGTTTTGTTGTCTCTGGCAAAACTAAGCATATTATCTACAATTCTGGCAGCTATCAGCCCGGATTTCTTTATGTTGGATAGTAAATGAAGGATTTTTCTCTTTTCCATATATTCCAGAATAAGTTTGAAGTCAATGCCAATTTCTTCAGCTATTCTATAGTTCTTTTTTAATCCTGATGTCAATCTGTTATGAAGAACATCTGCATTTTGAATCATACCTGCCAGTGGATTATTTATTTCATGAGCCATACCTGCAGCCAAACCACCTATGGAAAGCATTTTTTCAGACTGCATCATCATTTCTTCCATTCTTATTTTATCAGTTATATCATCAATTTTTATTACAGCTCCATTTTCATTCTCAGAAATCAGAGGATATACAGTTATATTAAGAATATAAGTTGAGTCAAGGTTGGCATAAGGAACTTTTGACTCCTCTTGAATTGATCGCAGCAAAATAGCTTTCTCAACGGTTTTGTCTATAGCTTTTAACCATGGTAAGACAGTGTTAATGTTTTTTCCTTCGGCTTCTTCGGCAGATATACCTGTATTAATTGAAATTTCAGTATTCCAGAGTGTTATGATGCAGTTAGAGTTTACACTGACAATTCCTGAAGGCATAGAGTCAATAATCGATTGAATGTATCTCTTTGATGTTGCTAAATCATTTTTCGCTTTAAGGATTTCTGTAACATCATTTCCGAAAAACAAGATTTCCTGTAGTTGTTTTTCTTTATCAAACAGTTTCCTGATATTATAGATAACACTTCTTTTTTCACCAGTTTTGGTTGTCAATGAAACATGGTCGTAAAAGTTAAACTCATTCTCACTCAGAAAATCCTGAGGGAATCTTATTCTGTAATCCGGAAGGAAGACTTTTTTCCAATCCATCTTTCTGACATCATCAGAAGTATAACCAATAATCTGTTCCCCGGCAGGATTGACAAAAGTGATTTCCCCAAATGGAGATACTCCAAATATTATTGAAGGTGATGACTGGATTATTACTTCGAGCTGATGCTTTTGAGTATTCAGCTCTTTCGTGGTATTCAGTCTTTCCAGATTCTCTTTATTAAGTTGACTATTCAGATCAACCAATTCTTTTGTACGGCTTTCAACAAGAAGCTCAAGATCATCTTTGTAACTTGTAATCTGCCCTTCAGCTTCTTCTCGCTTCTGAATCATTAGGTTCACATCTTCAGCTAGCTCCACAAATTCTGCATACTGAATCTCACTTGTATCTATTCTTTTACCCATTCTATCGTGATTCTTGATAAAATGAGAAAAGACACTGAAGTCGTTAATTGTCTTTACAATCATCAGATTAGAAATCTTACTGAAAATAAATGCAAGAATTATGAAAACAAACATAGAAAGCAGCATTTTTATTAATGAAGCAAGCTTAATAAATTTCAATTGCTCATTGATCTTCTCTTCAATCTCATCCATATAAAAGCCGGAAACAATATACCAGTCCCAATCGTCAAATTTCCGGGCTATACATAGTTTTTTTGAGGTTCTTGATGTAGAAGGATTAATCCAATTGTATTCAATGAAATCTCTTGTGTTCAAATCAGCATTTTCTTTAAGACTTGTCATGAAGTGATGATTATCACTATCTTTAATATCACTAAAATTTTTGCCAACCAACTCCGGGAAAGTTGAACTGAAAATTACAGGACCATCCCCCCGGAAAAGATACAGTAATTCATGTTTATGCAAATCACTTATATAGTTGAACTGTTTTAATACTGTTTGTTGTAGATATGAAGACTCATCGTTGATATAACTTCCTGTTCCTATAAACCAGTCAAATGGTTCAAAGTACTTTATATATGAAAGTTTCTCAGTATCAGTCCTTGAACCTTGCAGGTTCTTCCAGTAGTATTTTATAAAACCTTCTCGGTCTTTTCTAATCAAATCTATCATTTTCTTTACAAAATAGTTACCCTTTGAATCCTGTTGCTCAAGTATATCCTTTCCTTGATAGTCTATTGGGTGCAATTGACTTATGCCTGACATATTTATGGCAAAGTAGTATCCTTGACCATCATTCCAGCTTGCAGACTGGAGATTGCTTGTTATCATTTGTTTCAATTCATGTTCAGACATCTTATCTTTGTATTTTCTGTAAAGATTTAAAATATAGGAATGAGCTTCATTAATTCTTGTTACTAGTTCATCTCTCTGCCGCTTCTCTGTATTAGTCTTCTGATATTGTATATAAACTTTAACTTCTCTTATCTTCTCAAGAGCATCGGTTTTAGCTTTGTCTACCAAGTATTTACGCAAATTGGTTACATTTCTGGTGTATAATGCATAGTCGTGAATTATCCAAACAACTGAGAGAAATAGCGTCATGAAAACTAATGATTGTCTGATTTTCAGTTTCAGTTCTTTTGTAAACACTTTCTTAGACACTGATTCTCCTTAACGTGTAGTATATGACTTCTATTGAAACTAGCAATTTGAAAGTAAACATATCTAAAATATAATAACTTAGTTTGTAAACACAAAATTCTATATTCATTAAATTTCAGTATATTCTGAATATTCTTAGCATAATGTTTTGTCATTGTTATATCGGGTTCCATGTTCATTTTGCAGTTATTGCATGTATATTATAAATAGTTTATGTTGACATAACATTATAGATGGTAAATAATTAGATTATGAGTAATTACATATGTTCTCATGAACATGAGCCCTCTGATTCTGCTGTTAGAGGGCTCTTTTAATAAATCTTGCAATAAAAATGATTAAGTATAGAAATGACTTTAAACTGATAAAGAGAGATAATTATGCTGGAAAAAATAAAGATCAGAGATAATCTAACTCAACTCTGTTCAGATGGGGCATGTGTGAATTCATATGTTCTGGAAAAAGATGATTTCTTGATAGTCTTTGATACTCTAATTCGTCCTAAAGATATAAATGAACTGAAAGAATTTACTGATAATCTGGCTAAACCGGTGAAGTATATTCTTAATACTCATTGGCATAGCGATCATTGTTACGGAAACAGGATTATTGCCGCGAATGATACTGTAATCATTGCCCATAAAGAGTTCTGGACAACTATAAGCCGTGAGAAGTATGTTATATCCAAGAAAAGAGTAAGAACAATTAATAATGATATTATCAGAAAACCAAATATTACTTTTGATTCGGGAATGCAATTACTTGAAAACATAAACTTAAGTGTTATTCACACTCCCGGACATTCTCCGGATAGCTCATCTATAATTTCGGAAGAAGATTCATTCGCTATTTGTGGAGATACTGTACTGAACTCATGTAACGAAAAATATGCCATACCTTATTTTTACTGGGGTTCTCATGCTGAACTGGTTATGAGTTTGGAGAAACTGATAAAACTCAACTGCAAAACATACTTGACGGGACATGGTTACTGTGTGACTAAAGAAAAGATAGAATCAGATCTTATATACTTACGAAATTTGGATATAAAATTCACAGAGATCATTGCTGTCCAAAAAGATTTAGGATTTGATCAAACTATGGAGATTCTAAAAGAGAATATCAGGCTTGAAGAATGTCTATCGGGTATGGACAGTGAGTCTTTCTGGGTGCCGCGAATGCATTATCTCAATATGAAAAAAATGTTAATGGAGGAAAGGGATGTTCAATGATGAAGATGTAATAGAAACTGAAGCAGAAGAACTCAACCGGGAAGAGTCAGGAAAGCTTGAAGCTTTTGTATATAATAAGGAGGATCAGGAGAAGCACTTTCGCTTTTACGAGAAACTAAGAGATAAGATCAGAGATATGGCAGGGAAATATCATGATCATCCTGTTCTTGATTATGTTCTGCTGCTGCCCGATTTCTTCATGTTGCTGTTAAGACTTCTCAAAGATAAAGATGTTCCTGTCAAAGACAAGACTTTTATCCTGGCACTTGTTGGTTATGTCATTCTTCCCGTGGATTTTATCCCGGACTTTATTCCTGTAGTCGGACTCATGGATGATCTTCTCATTGTTGTGTATGGGCTGAATGCTATAATTAAAGATGTTGGTCCTGAGATATTAAACAGACATTGGAGTGGGAAATCCAGTTTGCTTAATACTATTACAAATATTATTGATAAATCAAATCTGCTTATGAAGTCAAAAGTTTTTTCTAAAATTAAAAAGTGGATAAATGTCAGAAGAGGTTAATATGAAATTGTTAGTTGCTACAAGAAATAAAGATAAGCTTAAAGAGATAAAGCAAATGTTTGAAGGTACAGATATAGATGTTGTCTCAATCAGTATGTATGCTGATATGCCTGAAGTAATTGAGGATTGTGACACATTAGAAGGTAATGCAAGAAAAAAAGCATTGGAAACTTCGAAATTTACAGGCTTACATACTATAGCAGATGATACCGGACTCTTTGTAGATGCATTGAACGGTCAACCAGGTGTATATTCTGCACGTTTTGCCGGACCGGAATGCTCATATAAAGATAACAGATCAAAAATGCTGAAAGAAATGGAGAATGAAGCCAGCAGATCAGCCAGGTTCAGAACAATAGCAGCTTTTGCATCTTCTGAAAAAGTTATACATATCACTGAAGGCAGGGTAGAAGGTGAAATCACTGATGAGGAAGTTGGTGAAAAAGGTTTTGGGTATGATGCAATTTTCAGATCTACAGAAACAGGTCTAACTTTTGGAGAAATGAGCGATGAAGCAAAGAATGAAATCAGTCATAGAGGCAGAGCCCTCAAGAAGATGATTCCATTTATTATTGATTACTTCAAAAAACTGGAGAAGTAGAAATCTATTTTTCCAACTCAAGCAGATCTTGTATTCTTTGTCTGCTTAAGCCTGTTTTAAGCTCTGTTTTGTCATTAAAGTTTTGGTTGTACCAGTTTAGAGTATCTTCAATTGTTTCTCGATAGTCTCTGAACTGAAGACCATTTGCTATAGCTCTATTTATACTTATGTCTGAAAATCCGGTATAATCACCTTCTGCTGGAATCCATACCGGAAGGTCAGACCAGGGCATAATATTATTACCTGTAAGAAAATCATTATCGCGGAAGTTAATATTTACTGCCGGATTGGCTATTTCTTTACAGTGATTAATAAAATCGAACATTTTTATCGGAGTCTCTGGACCTGCAGCATTGAATATACCTTTTATGCTTTTTTCAGCAAGATGAATTGTCCATAATGCCAAGTCTCGTACATCAATGATCTGGATATTATCATTATAGTTCGGGACAATCACATCAGTTGACCTTTGCATTATTACTGGCCAGTATGTGAACCTGTCAGAAGGATCATCCGGGCCACAAATGAGTCCTGGACGAATAACTGTTACATTTTTGAATTCATTTAAAGCCCTTTTCTCACATAGAGCTTTTAAGGGTCCATAAGTTTCACCCGTGATTTCTCTTATATTCTCATCTTCAATTGTACCAACTGGATAACCCTCATCAATATTTCTAATCTTGAAATCCTGATAGACTGACACGGAAGAAATGAGTATATAGTGTTTGATATTATTTTTTATTGTCTTAAGAAGCTGAGTAACTTGGTTCGGAAAGTAGGCACATGTATCAATGACGACATCTGCGTTCATATTTTTTAACTTTTCCAGATCAGTATTTCTATCTCCGTGAATGTTTTCCAAGTTGCTAAACAATTCGGGATTTGTATTACCTCTGTTAAACATCGTGACTTTATGTCCTTTTTCAATCAACTTTAACACAATATGCTTGCCGAGGAATTTTTTCCCTCCAATAATCAGAAAATGCATAGGTTCTCCTTTAATAGTTCTCAAACTGCAATCCAAGTTTAAACAATATATACGGTGAGGGCTTGAATACATCATTTTCAAAATCCTGAAAGGTTGTATCATTCCACAAGTGAATTCCTCCAACAAAGTCTGCCGTTATCTTGATGTTCTCAGGATTAAAAACAAGACCGCCCAATCCAAAGAAAATATTTACACCTGTAACAAAATCACTGGAAATTTTGTCACCATCATCATCATAAATAGAATTTCTGAACTTGTAGTATAATAAACTTGGTCCTATCCCTATCGTATAATGTGCTCCAAGAAATGTATATTCGGGAGTATATGCTTTTGAATATTTGAGACTTGCATTCATGAGAAGCATGTCTTTCTTAAAACCTTTGGATAGTTTATGACCAGACAGCAGACTTAATTGTCCAATTCCAAGATCACAACCAATACTCTTATTTTCTGAGTATGTTCCTCCTATATCCAAACCGAACTGCATAATGTCAGTACCTGATCTTAAATTTATAACTCCACTTGTGTAATAAGGTTTTATGTAGATCGCTTCAGCCTTCTCAATTGATTTCACAGAACTAGTATCACTATAGGTCATAATACTCGCAGTATTACAATCAATGACGTGATCCACTACATATTTCTCTTTTACTATTCGCTCTTCTGAGTAGTCATCACTTGCTTTTTCCGCAGCTCCTGATAAACTCCCTCTTGATCTTCTTTTTCTCACCGGTTCAGTTTCAACAAAGTCACATCCAATTAAAGTTACAACAATTAATAATAAAAATAGGTTACGCATATTTTTCTTCATATATACTCCTGTAGATTACAACAGAAATGTTCTTTTATACTAATAACTGAGTACTACTGGAAAAGTTGCAATAAAAAAAGCTGCTGAAGTAATTCAGCAGCATAATCAGACATATAAGTAAGCTGATTAGAAAAGGTATGTTAGTTTAGCCGCAAAAAGGAACCAGTCTTCTTCTACCTCAAGAGAATTCTCCTGATCAACTTCAAAAAGGCTGGCAGCACCGTTCATCTTGTGTACTTCTGTTTTAATTATCCAGGATGACATCAAGTCTGTTCTCAGGGAAAGACAAATATCTTTTTGCCATCCGTATTCCTCTGTTTGTGACCATGCTCTTGTAGGATTAACAAGTATTTTCTTACCATCTTTATCATCTTTATTTGGGTAAAATTCAGTATAGTATCCTCCAACTTCGAACATATCATTGATTCGATAATCAACTTTGCCATAAAATCCCATTGATTTTGTATCAGGGGCCAGATCAACTTCAACAAATTCAAATGAAGGAAGAGGTAATGTCCTATTGAAGTGTCTGAGCTGATTAATATCAAGTAAAAGATATTCTCCTGAAATGTTGAAGTTTTTGTAGCTGAATTTTGCTGATGCAATATATACTTCAGGTCTTACATGTGATTCGATTGACACCGAATTGTCAGCTGGATCCGGAAGAGCATATTTGAAATCTCCCTGAATGTAGGATCCCCCTATGGATAGCCCATTCAAAGGTGTTTCCCACGTCAGATTGACATTATACTTGTACCTCATATCAAGTGCCTGCAGATTTTCTGAAACATATCTCCCGAAAGTTCCTTTTGTGTCTATTTCATCACTTCCGATCATCATATTGTATTTTAAATTACCAAAAGTTCCAACATTGCGACTTCCATAAAGACCTAAACCTCTGTTAGTCATGAAAACATCTCTGAAAGTCTCAGGGTATACACCAAGTGGAAGGAAGATGTTGGTTCTTACCATATCGAGATCCCAATATTCAGACATCATCCCAACAGGAACTTTAGCTTTGCCTACGCGAATACCAAGATAAGGTTTCCATTGGTAGTCTGCAAAGGCCCAGTCAATTCTTACAGTGTTGTTTTCCATATTTCCAAGATCTCTTGAAGAAAGCTGAATTCCTACATGGAGTTTTCTTGATATCTTTTTCTGGAAGTTTATACCGATTTCGTTAAAATGGAATGATCCTTCTGAAGTTCTTGCGTTAAAATTGTTTTCATCTGAGTACAAATAGCCTTGTGATACATATCCGCGGATTTTAACTTCATTTTTGTTACCCAAAGCGAATAATGAAATAGACATGCAAATTAAAATTATTGATAATATTGTTACTTTTTTCATAGGTTCTCCTTAATTAACCATGACTGCTTTCACGCTGTCATCCAGGGATTTAACATCAATATATCCAATGGCACCCTTATTGCTTTTTACAAAATCAATGACCTCTTTGTCGGAATTAAATACTTCAGGTTCAATTGCTTTACCTGTGTAAATCATCTTTTCCCAGTGTTTTTTGAAATCTGAAGAGCTTAATCCTGTAAATTCCTGTAAAAATCCATTGTGTGAATCATTGTCATTTTGAATTGCAACGATCAACTCATCAATCCCTTTAAGAGATTTCAGTTCTCCCATAAATATTGCCTTGGCTGCAGGTTTCGGTATAACCTTAATGTCTGAGTCTTTGTTAATAATGACGATTATCTTGGCATTCAGGACTGTAGTCAGCAGCATCAGCAAAATAATCAATACAATTGTTTTACGCGCAAATTGCATATTTTCTCCTTATCTTTATTTTATTATGTCAGTTAAAAGATTATTATCTCTATGATTCAGTAGGTAATATTAATATAAAAGAATCAGTATTAAACTATAATAATGAAAATCAGTAAATTTGCAACAAAAAGCTTACTTTTACCAGCAGATTTTTTAAATGTTATGAAAACGGCTTGATTGCTTTTTAATGTAGCTAAAATGAAGTCACTACTTAAAAAGAGTACTGTCTTTTTCCGCTTCCTTAAGTAGATTGATGACATCAAATTTACCATAGAATTTAGCAATATCCAATGCTGTCTCCTCATCATCATTTTTTAGAGTTATAACAGCACCGTTTTCCAGCAGAAGATATATCATATCAAAATTTCCTTTTCGCGTTTCTTCCATCAATGCAGTAGTACCTTCAGCACATTGCACGTTGATATCTGCTCCCAGTGAGATAAGTAATTTAGATATATATTTGAAACTGTTGCTGAAGTATACTTTACGTGCAGACCAGACAAGTGCCGTATAAGAATTGTTACGATTATCAACTACTTTTGAATTTACATCTGCACCGTTACGAAGCAGATAAACTGCTAAGTCTACTTCATTATTCAGCAGGGCATAGCTTAATGCATTAAATTCGAGTCTGTCGATTTTGTTTATATCTGCACCTGATTCAACAAGAATTACAGCTGATTCCAGATTTCCTTCCGGATTAAGGTATTCTTTCTGAGTTTTCTTTTTCATGTCAATACAGGTCATCATTAAAGCAGTCATGTTGAGCCCGTTTACATCATTTACGTCTGCACCATTATCAATTAGCATCTGTACAGCATGAGGATGTCTGTTCAATGCAGCAATCATCAAAGCGGTCATTCCATCTCTGTTCTTCTGATTAACATCTATACCGTTACGGATCAGAAAATCTATAATTTCAGTTCTGGCACTGTTTGTCAGCTCATGCATTAGAAGGGTGTTTCCCATCTTATTGCTGTTATGGATGTTTGCACCGTATGCCATCAGAATTTCAGCGATTACTACATTTCCGGATTCCAGAGCTGACCACATCAAAGAGCCGTTCAGTGTATCTGCTTCATTGATGTTTGCATTACTGTTAAGGAATAGTTCCGTTAATAGTGAATCATTACTCTGAACAGCAAGACGGAGAGGGGAAAGGAGCTTGGCGTTTTTTACATTCAAATCAGCATTATACTCCACAAACAGTTTTACCCAGTCATAGCGCTTTTCTTTAAGCATTTCCTGTAATACAAAAGATTCTCCACTGCTGTTCGTTTCTTCCAGACTCGCTCCTTTTTCCAGAAGAAGTCTGGCTATATGTACCTGATTGGTTTTATAACAGTGATTAAGTGGTGAACCGATATAGGGGCTTGAAAGGTTAGGATCAGCACCTGCATCAAGCAGTATCTTGCACATATCAAAAGACTTTGAACTTATAGCATGATGTAGAGCTGTATATTTACTTTTTGAATCTTTCGTATCAGGATCTGCCTCTTTTTCAAGGCATTTTTTGACCGTCTTAATGTCATGATCTTTTACAGATTGAATCAGTTTAGAATTTATATCATTTCCGGTACAGCTGTACAGCAAAAAAGAAGTCAGTAGAATTGCCAGAAATTTATGCAGTACTTTTTTTCTACATTTTGAACGCATAATTTATTGTTGTTGACTCTTTTCTTCTTCTTCTTTCAATTTCTTCTCAAGAGCAGCATTTAATAGTTCAGCAGCTTTAGTATAACTATTTCGTTTGGCAATATCAAGAGCTGTTACACCTTCATTATCTGCGATTGTCACATCTGCACTATTATCCAGAAGGAACTGTATTAGTTCAATATTATTTCTTTTAGTTTGCTCTATCAAGGCAGTTGTTCCTGTTGTACCGCGAGCATTGACATCTGCTTTATTTTCTATAAGGAGCTTCACGATAGGAGTGTAATTTGCATTTGAAAAGTGTTTTCTTGATGCCCAGACTATTGCAGGATATTTGTTTCTGTATTTATCAGGAACAAATGTTGTTATATCTGCACCTTTTTCTATAAGCATCTTAGCGCATTCAGTTCTGTGATAGCGAAGAGCATAAGAGAGAGCGTCTGACTTAGTTCTGTCTTTTATATTGATCTTTGCACCGTGGTTGAGCAGAAGTCTGGCTGTTTTACTGAATTCATTTGTTGGCTTGTGTGTATCGTGGAATTCTGTTTTAGGATCGATACTACATAACATCAGAGCAGTTCTGCCAATAGCATCAACAGCGTTCACATCTGCACCATACTCGATCATCAGTTTTGAAAGTTCGTAGTTTTTGTTTAGTGCGGCAAGCATAAGTGGTGTAAGTCCATCATAGTTAGCAGTATTTACGTTTGCTCCGTATTTGAGTAGTTTATTGATTATAACATCATCTTTATTTTTAAAAACCGCATATGATAAACAAGTATTTCCGTTAACATTTTCAGTCTCGATACTGGCTTTATTTCGTAAGAGTAAATCAGTTGCTCCAGGGTTATCAAGATCTATTGAGCACATTAGGACTGATTTTCCTTCATTGTTAACAGTATTGATATCAGTAATTTTCTTTAAAATCAGTTTTGCTGTTTCCAGATTATTATCTTTAAGAGCTTCCCAGAGTTTCTCATTGAGTTCAGATAAGTTATCATTTGTAATTTCAGTGCCTTTATCAAGGAGTAATTTTGTGATGGAAAAGTCATTTCTTTCTGTGGCGAAGTCAAGAGCGCTAAGACCATCATCATTTCTTCTGGAAGCATCTGCACCGTTTTCTATAAGCCATTTAATAATATCCGGTCTGGCTGCGTATTTGACTTCGAGCATGAGTATAGTATTGCCTGATTTATCTGCTGCATCAACATCAGCACCATGGTCTTTAAGATATTGTGCAATATCAAGATGGTTATATAACAATGCTTTTTTCAACGCAGTTTCATCTCCGGAGAACAGAGGATTTTCATTAACATCAGCACCATGAGTCACCAGAAGTTTTAAAACTTCGAAATATCCTTTTTGTGCTGCAATCATCAGTATCGTCATTCCTTCCTCAGATTTTGAACTGAGACTAGCTCCAGATTTAACAAGAGCAGAAACTTCTTCCGGATTATTGTCAAGTACTGCCTGTACTAAAGATTTATTAAGTTTTTCAGCTTTTCTGTCTGCACAACCGGCAAGCATCAGAGAAATTATCATGAAAAACAATACAGCTTTTTTCATCTTGTCTCCTTAAAGTCATGGGATGTTATGTATATATGAAATCAATTTCTTTACACTTTAAAACTTAACAATAATATAAAAATTGTCAAGAATACTTTTGTACTGAATAACTATTCTTTTAAAGAGATATAATTTTTAAGAATTTTAATCTATAACTGTGTTGACAGTAATTTGCTTCTACTTAATTCAGGAGTGGGAGTATCAAATGAAAATTAAGACAGAATTATCCAGACTTGCTGACGGTGCGGCTCTTATTTTGGGTGGAGGTGGAGCAAAAGGTCTCTCTCATATAGGAGTACTCAGGTATCTGGAAGAGAAAGAAATACAGGTAAATTCAATTACAGGGACCAGTATCGGTGCATTGCTGGGTGGTTTATATGCCTCGGGAAAAACTGTCGCTGAAATTGAGGAGATTGCACTGAAGATTGATCTTAAGCAAGTTGTAAATTTGTTTTCCCCCACAATTTCGAAAAGTGGAATAACTTCCGGTAAAAAAGTAGAAGAGTACTTATTCTCGCTGTTCGGAGATGTCAGAATAGAAGGTCTTAAGATACCATATAAAGCTGTATCAACTGATATAAACACGGGTAATGAAGTTATCATTGATGGAGGAAGACTGGTTGATGCTGTCAGGGCAAGTATTTCTATACCCCTGGTTTTCGAGCCGGTTGTCAATGAGTCCGGTATTCTTGTGGATGGAGGACTTGTAAATCCTTTACCTGTAAACATCGCCTGGGAATCATATGAAGATCCAATAATTGCTGTAAATGTTATTAATAAGCCGCAGACAGCTAAACCGGCTGAAAGTAACAAAAAGAATGCAGGTTTGATAAGCCTGCTGAATAAGCTTGATAGTTTCGGGATAAATTCTCAAATGTTAAAAGATCAGCTGAGAAGGGATAATGATGTTCCTGGTGCTAAAAAGATTATGATGAGATCAACAGAGATTACTCAAACCAGAATCATAGAACTGACAATGAAGTTGTACAAACCGGATATTTACATTGAACCTGAAGTCAGAGAATATACATTATTTGATTTCCACAAAGGAAAGGAGATAATCGAAAGAGGATATTCCGCTGTAGAAACTATTTTCAATAGCACTGATTAAACTACGTATATCTACTTAATCAGAAGCATTTTCCTTAAGCTTGATGCATTATCTGTCTCAATTCTGCAGAAATAGACTCCACTTGAAACTGAGTTGCCACTATTATCTTCACCACTCCAGACCACACTGTGATTTCCCTTTGTTCTGGAACCTTTAACAATTGTCTTCACCTTCTGTCCTTTAACATTATAAATTGTAATATCCACATCAGAGTCTGTTTTAAGTGAATAGCTGATAGTTGTTTCAGGATTAAATGGGTTAGGATAATTAACAATTTCAAGCTCAGGTCTTTCTATATCTGACATTCTATTAGGAGTATCAAACATGGATGTATTGTAGAAGTTAGATCTTCTTGATTCGTATTCTCCATATACGGCAGTGACAAAGAATAAAGTATTGTTGTATTGACTGCCATAATTTCTTGGTATTGTATAAGTGGTTACACTATCAGATACAGAAGCAATCAGAGTATCGACCTCAGTAGTTTTCATATAGATATTATAACCTGTAAGTGGAACCGCATCTCTGACTCCTCTGTCATAACTTCTTGAGTTAGTAATTGGTGGACGAGTTATAATCACATTATCAATCATTACCTGAGAGTGACTCTGTTTATTATAGATAAAAGCTATTCCGGCTTCGTCTCCATCAGCTTTTTCCAATGGAATGGATACTCTGTATTCAAAGTCATTATTATACAGTTCACTGTTAAAAATAAGAAGGTCTTTCCAGTCATTATCACCAACAATTGCTTTTACCATGAACTCAGTGGTTGTCTCATCTGACGAGTTGTATTTCAAATCAAAACTCAAGACTTCATGGTTATCTCTTTCTGAAGGCTCAGTTATAAGATAATAATACTCCCTATACTCACCGGGATTTATGAAAACAGAGTATTCTCCTGAATAGGGATTAATATCTGTAATATTCCATGATTCATCAGTTGCAACAGGAATATTAATCATCGTGGATATATATCCCTCAGCCTCATCATGTTTAAGTATCTGCATATCCTGTGGAGGGAAATCAAGATTCCCATACTCGAAGTCAGCAGACCATAACAGATTATCTTCTTCACTCGGAGACATCCAGATCAGAACAATTTCCATCTCATTTTCAGCATTTGCTGCTAAATAGCCAACAGGTTTAGTCACTTCATCATTTGATATCGTCACTTCTATGCTGTTAGAAGGTAATGACTCGTCCGTGCCATAGATAGCTGTAACATTATATATAAATTGACCTAGAGGGTGTCCTTCAATAGTCTCCGTAGTGTCTATTGCAGAAACTTCTGTATAAAGACTGTCATCTCTATATATTCTGTATCCATCGACAGATCTGGAGTTTCTCGTAACAGTTGGTTCAATAACAGCTATATCGTCAATTGCCAGTTGAAATCCATTATCTCCCTCATAAACAAATGCTATCTTTGTTGCACCTGTGTAACCTGATAAATCAAGTTCTTCCATTTGTTCGAACAAGTTGTTTGCAGATGAGGAACCATATGACTGCAGTTCAGTCCATTGCTGGTTATTATAAAGCAATATATGAAACTTTGTTATCCAGTTATACTCAGGTGCATTCTTGTACCAGAGTTGGAACTTCAGGATGTTGCTACCGGTAAGATTAACTTCTTCCGAAATAAGCCAATGAAATCCACTTACGTTATATCTAATACCGGCAGAATGATTTCCTGAGTAGATCATGTTGGTTCCCTGATTGTTAAAGGAAGTCGGATCGACAAGAAACCAGGAGTTTGTTGCTGAACTAACATCTACCAGATTATTTCCTGTCAGGTCATTTGACCTTTTCTGAGACCAACCAGAATCAAGCAAACTGTTTTCAAAACCCTGATACAGAAGGTAAGTCCCGCCAATATCTTCAGGAGCAGACCATCTCAGGGTGAGATTAATATTTTCTTCAATTTCATAGTACAGGTTCATCGGAGGCAGGTAGGCCGTCAAGGCTGCTGCTGTAATAAGAACTATTATTGTAAAAACCGTATATTTCAGTTTCATTATTTCCTCTGAATTTTTTCGGCTGAAGTGAGTAATTCACTGATTATTTCTTCTTTGGATAACCCTTCTGCCTCTGCAGCAAAAGTTATGATAATTCTATGCCTGAGAACAAGGTGAGCAATGCTTTTGATGTCATCTATTGATGGTGATAAGCGGCCGTCGATTGCTGCTCTGGTTTTGGCTCCGGCAATAAGGAATTGTGATGCACGTGGACCTGCACCCCAGCTGATGAATTTTCTCAGGTTCTCAGGGCATTGATCTGAAGATGGTCTGGTAGATCTGACCAGTCTGACTGCATAGTCCACAACATGGTCACTAACAGGAAGTTCTTTGATAGCTTGCTGGAATCTAAGAATTTCTTCAGCTGTTACAACCGGATTAATCTTGTTTGTAATTCCTGATGTTGTTGAATTCACTATAGCTATTTCTTCTTCGAAAGTTGGATAGTCAATCTTAATCTGAAACATGAATCTGTCCAACTGGGCTTCTGGAAGTGGATATGTTCCTTCCTGTTCAATAGGGTTCTGAGTAGCCAGGACGATAAAAGGTTTATCCAGTTTGAAAGTTTCGTTACCAATTGTGACCTCATTTTCCTGCATTGCCTGAAGAAGAGCTGCCTGAGTTTTGGGCGGAGTTCTGTTTATCTCATCCGCAAGAATAATGTTGGAAAAGACAGGTCCTTTAATAAATTGAAAGTATTTTTTACCATCAGCTTTGTTTTCTGCAAGAATGTCAGTTCCTGTAATATCAGAAGGCATAAGGTCAGGAGTGAACTGTATACGCTTGAATTTCAGGTGCAGCAATTCCGACAAAGATGAAATCATAAGTGTTTTGGCAAGTCCGGGAACCCCTTCTATAACACAGTGACCTCCTGAAAACAGTACTATCAGAAGTTCTTCAACTACTTGTTTTTGTCCGATGATAACTTTTTCTATCTCTTTAAGAATTTTCTTTTTTGAATCATTTATATTATTATAGATTTCTTTTGTATTACTCATTTTTAATCCTCATGTTGATTTGTCAGTTAGATTTCTTTTTGTCAAATAGTTTAAGCCCTAAATATCCTATTGCGAATAAACCTATGGAAATTATTACAATCCCTGTCAGCAAATGAGCTGTTACTGTGATTGCTGCAACGAGATTTTTATCTAATCCGAACCCGTTATGAAAGATCACACCTACAATAAGTTCATTTGATCCGAGTTGAACTGGGGGGTGCGGAAATATATATGATAGATTCAACAGTGTATAGCCAAACAGTACTTTAAAGTAGCTGATCGATACTTGAAATGCTTTCACTACGAAATAAAAGAATAAACCATCGGTTGCCGTTGCGGTTAAAGATAATGCGATTACTTTTGGTATCATTAATTTGTGTTCTCTGAACAGAGACAGCCCATGAATAAAAAGTTCAATAACACTTTTCATTTTCTCCTCGAAACGGGAAGGAACAAAGAAGAAAATTCTGTGGAGTAATTTAATAATCAGTTCCTTGTTGAAAGCTGCCATTATGAGAACGAACAGTGCTGTTAAAAAGACGGCTACAACCATTATAATCAGCCACAGGATTGGTTTGGGTATGGTGATTCTGAGGAACGGAATTATACTAAGGACGACAAAAACAGAAAGCATATCAAACATTTTGTCTATGAAAACAGATGGTAAAGATTCTGAAACAGGGATACTGTTTGTTTTTTTCAGAAAAATGCTTTTGCCGAGTTCCCCAGCTCTTATGGGAATCAAGTAATTAATAAAATTACCGGCTGTCCATAGCAGAAAACATCTGTAAGGTGAGATTTTCACCAGAGGTTTCAGTAGCGTTCTCCATCTTTGAGAGCGTATAAAATATGACAGAATGTAAAAAACAATCATCAGAAGCAGGTAATCAATTCTGGCAGATTTCAGGTGATGCTGTAGTTCAGTAAAATCAACAAACTGCATCCAGATGAAAAAAAGCAGAACACCTGCAGCAATAGTCAGAATTAGATAAAGTGTATTTTTTTTCATTTCATTTTTTGACCAGAGTAAAAGAATCCCAGGGCAAACAGAGATGGAAGCAGGTCAGGGACTTTGAAATAGTTCATTAAATTCCCTATCACCTGAATTCTCTTCCAAGATTCTTCTTCAAATGATAAGGGGAAATAATTGTTTTTATTGAATATTCTGAAACCGTGTTTTTCCAGAATATAGGTTAATTTTTTCTTTGAAAAAGGTCTGATGTGCTCAGAAAATAATTCGTTATTCAGGTGAGAAACATCCATAATATCAACGAATTCTCCCATAAGAAAATGGATTCTGTTGATCACATTGAGTATATTTGGAACTACAACATGGAATGTTCCACCCGGCTTGAGTATTCTATATATTTCCTTCACTGTTTGCTCAGGTGCAAATAGATGTTCCAGAACATCGAAACAGAATACGTTGTCGATGGAATTATCATCAAAATTCAGAGTATATTGCTGAGGTTCAAGCTTTACAGTTTCCAGCCCTCTCTCTCTTGCCTGCTCGAGTGCTTCGGAAGATAAATCCAGTCCGTAAACAGTGAATCTTGATGTGAATGGTGCAGATAGAATTCCGCTTCCGCAACCAATATCTACAATTGTGTCCCCTGCTAAATTTAGTTTGCTCAGGCATGTCATTTTCCATTTTGAATAAGCAGATAATTCATTCAACTTGTGTTTTTTCCAATAATCGTTGTAATAAGCAGTTTCAGTCATATCAGTCCTTTATTGGTTCAAACACAAAGTATTTATGGTGTGCCCAGAAGAACTTGAATGCATTTGGAGCATATTTTTCGACAAAACTGTATTTTCTCATTTTTTCAGGAAAATTCGGATCTTTTCCAAAATAATAGTCAGCTATGCTTACAGGTACCGGTTCTTCATCCTTAACAAGGGAACCAAGTCCGAATTTCTTTAGAAATTTTGCTTTTGGCATACCAATATCAGGCCATGGAGGACAGTCAATAAAGTTCTTCATTGTCAGTTCCCATCCATTTTGTCTCATGAGTTTAGTGAAATTTGCCGGCACAATATGTTTTTCTTTCAGGTATTTCTTCAAATCATCTTTTCCCGAGTATTTCTGGGACAGGTAGCCGATGCCGGATCTGTTCGGAACACAAAGTACAATCACTTTTCCGGTAACTCTGCATAATTCATTCAGATAAGTTTCCAGGTCTTGAACGAACCATAATGCCGAAAAATTCCAACTCATGTCAAAAGCATTGTCATCATATTGCAGTTCAGTATATTTATCATTGATATCTGCTCTGAGTTTTAGACCTACATTATCCCAGAAGTCTCTGATTTTCTCAAGTCTCTTACTATGATGGTCCTGAATTGTAACATCGCAGCCATTGGCAGCAAGTTCCATGCTGTTGATTCCTGATATTCCTGTAAAACCGAAAGATGGACTCTCAAGCACAGTTTTGACATTATAGTTTTTGACGACTTTCAGCATGAAATCATTCAGGATGATTCTTTCATAGGAAGAACCAAGTCCTTCATCAGGATTATCATAGTATTTTTCCCAGAAGTGTAAGATTGGTATTGCCATAATTTTCTCTTTCTTTATTTTTTATACCAGTCAACTACTGACATAAAATCATTGGTTGTTTTTCCTGAATTGAGTTTCAGGTCTCTATAACTGTTCTCTACATCAAAATACCAGCTCTTGGAAATTAATTCAAATCTGGCTATCCAGAGTTCACTCTTCATAAATCTCGCGATTTTCTCGAAGAAAGTAAAGTATTCCTGTTTGATATAACGAGATTTAGGGTATTCATGCCCGTGGATTTTCTTAGAAATCGCATTTACAATTTCATAGAACTCTACAGGTTTTCTGTCAGCTATGTTATACTCGGAACCGGGTTTCAGGTCTATATCAATTGCTTTGACAAAAGATTCAGCCATAAGATGCACATTGGTCATATGGATCTTGAAGTTTCTATCCGGCAGGAAAAGCATTTTCTTATCTATCAGTTTAGTCAAGGTGTATGGAAAACCATAGTCCCCGGGACCATATGTTATAGCAGGTCTGAGGACAATTCCATTCAAACCTTTCATAACAAGATTCTGAAGTATCTGCTCAGATTTAATTTTTGTAAAATGGTAATAATTGTCATCCTGTTTTTCAGTCATATTGGATGCAGGCAGTTCTTTTGGGATAGCCCCGAAAACACCTACGGATGAACAGAAAATAAACTTTGAATTATGTTCCAGGGCATTATACATCAGCTGTTCGGAAGCTTCTACATTTGCTTTGTAATAGTCTTCTTTAGAAAATTTTCTACCACCTCTTAAAGCTCCAATATGTACGATTGTATCAAAAGAATTTTTCGAAAGGAACAGTTTTAGTTTTTTTATGTCTGTCAGATCTATTTCATGGATAGTAACAGATTTTTCGAAATCAGCATATCTTTTTGAATTTGTATCCGGTCTTACCAGCACATGAATATCATAATCTCTGTTGATAATAAGTCTGAGGAAGTTTTTCCCGATAAACCCTGTGACTCCTGTAATAAGTAACTTTTTCTTTAACTCCATAAAAGTCCCTTTAATTTCTCTTTCCAGGTTTTCTTTTTGTGCTCTTTTCTGAATTCATCAACAAATTTCAGGTAATGGAGATCTACTTTTTCTCCGGAAAGAATTTTGGATGGATTTATTTTTGTCAGAAGGTCTGCAGTATATTCATCTATATGTTCCGCAACAGCTTTTCTTCCATCAATCAATGTATAGTTCTTACCATGACAGTGATAATCTGACCCCATGAAATGAGCCAGACCATTTTCAACCATATACCAGGCAGTGTCATGAGCCTGTTTACCGTACATACCAAGAAGACTTCCTGAATTAATCTGCATATAGACATTGCGGTAGATTAAATCTTCAATCAGAGAAAGGTCTCTCTGAATTCCCATATATCTTTCCGGATGTGCAAGTATAGGGTAGAAACCTGCCAGAACAATCTGATATAAAATATCATTAAGGTTAACAGGAATATTGTTCATGTCCATCTCAACCAGCACATACTGTGATTCAGACATGGAAAGCTGGTTCTCAACAATTTCAACAACTATATTATGTGACATAAATACTTCAGCTGCCTGATGCAGATTTATCCTGATGTTTTCTGCTTCCAGCAATTTCCTCAGGTTTTCCATAATAGGAACAACCACATCTGAAGTATTTTCATAATGACCGGGAAGGTAATGCGGTGTCAGGAATATATCAGTTATTCCTGCCTCTGCTATGGTTCTCAAAGCTTTTACTGATTCCTCAGGAGAAGACGAACCATCGTCAATCCCAGGACATATATGGGTATGAATATCTATCATGCTACCTCTTGTGGATTGCATCTGCGAATGCCTTTATCAATCCGGGATCTTCTGTATTCTCAATAGAAGTTCCTGTGACAATAAAATCTGCTCCGGCTTCAGCTTTTTTGTATGCTTCTTCAGGAGTTCTGATACCTCCACCTATAAAAAGAGGGAGTTCAGTGTTTTGTTTCACTTTTTTTATCATTTCAGGAGAAATGGAATAATCTGCACCACTTCCTGCGTCCATATAAAGTAATTTGAATCCAAGATATTGTGCTGCAAGTGCATGTGCAACCGCAATGTCATGTTTGTTTCTCGGGATTGGAATACTGTAGCTCATGTATTGCACTGAACTAAGACTACCGGATTCCACAAGCATGTAAGCTGTTCCTATTGCTTCAACACCGGTTGATTTGATAAGAGGGGCAGATCTGACTTGATCTCCTATCAGCATTTGAGCGTTCCTGCTGGAAACGACGCTGAGAAGCAGAAGCGCATCCGCATCCGGGCTGACAAACTCAAAAACACCAGGGAAAATCAAAACCGGAATATTGACAGCATTCTTTATTTCTCGTAAAGCTTCTTTGAATCTGTTGTGAAGCATAATGGATCCGCCCACAAGAATAATATCTGCACCGTATTTCTCACACTTAACAGCAAGATCAACTGATTCTCTTACATCAGTACTGTCAGGATCAATCAAACATACATAATTTGCCTGTTCAGCAGCCATTTTAACGAGTTTATCGTAAGTTTTATGTTTCAAGCTACACTCCAATAAATTTTGCTTTGCACTAAAAATATATCAGAAATAATACTCATTTTCAACAAAAACAACAGCTTTTAGAAAATGATATCTATTTTACAAAGCTTTAATTAGTTTTGATCGACTATCCCTATATAAAGTTAAATTTGTCAACAATCTTCTCATGTGGTTATTGTTATGAGGTGAAATATGGTGTTATTTAATGACTTGTCTAAGTTTTAACTGGTCAGATTTTTTGTTATTCAACATGTGAAAGGCTTAAAGGTCAGGAATTTTCTTTGTTACTCTTCAGATTAAAGACCATTTCTGCAGAGTCTTCTATATATTCATCAAATATCAAATTGGAATCTCTGAGATTATTGAACTTAGCCAGAATTTCAGTTATTCTGTTTATGCTTGTGTCTATATGATCAAGGTATTTTTCAATGGAATTTGAGTATTCCTTCTTATCGATTTTCAACTTGAGGAGATCGATATTGCCTTTCAGGATCATCAGCGGCTGATTAATTTCATGACTTGCCGTTACTGCCAACGTCAAAGCAAGAGTCTGCTTCTCTTTTTCTATAAGGCGATCGTTGTTTTCCTTGAACCTCAAATAAGAGCGCACCCTCATCTGAATGACTTCCTCAATAAAAGGTTTTCTTACAATATCATCAGCTCCGGCGTTGAGAATATTTTCTCGAATCTTGATGTTGTCATCATGAGTAGAAATTGCAATAATCGGAATGAAAGTGTTCTGCTCTTTGAGTACAATGCAAAGCATAGGACCGGATTTTCCCGGCAGCATAATATCAATAAAGACTAAATCAGCCTTATGGTTAGACAGTACTTCCATGGCGGACTTGCTGTCCTCTGCTTCCAGTATGGTATAATCTTCATTCATTTTATTGATGATTTCAGTAATCTGCCTGCAATTATCCTTTTTATCATCAATGATGAGTATTGTTTTCATTAAATTCTCTTTTTTAAAGATAATTTACTGTTATTTTAACTTTTGCAAAATTGTTTCAACTTTTTTTAATACTTGCTCTGAAGTTATACCGAAAGTCGAGTCTGTCATTCTCTGGAAATCAGGATTGAAAATGTGGAAGTGATTATCGAAAACACCTTGTGGTGACCAGAAATCAGGATTTGTATTACCAAAAATAGCCAGTGCCGGCGTGTTGGTCGCGACAGATAAATGGTTGAGCCCACCATCATTGCAAATCAGCAGTGTTACTTTCTGTAAGAAGGCTGCAGCCTGGTTGAAAGTAGTTGGTGGTGCCAGAATCGGTTTTTCTTTCATTCCGGCTATAATCGTATTAACATCATCCAGCTCGTTCGGTGCCCAGAGAAATACTACAGGTATCTTCAGGTCCCTGATTATCATATCAGCAGTTTTGGCATAAGAGTCCAGATCCCACTGCTTTTTCTTTACCGGAGACCCGGGAGAAAAACATATTACGTCAGAATTAAGATTGTTTTTAACAAACCAGCTTTCCACGTAGGATATAGAATCAGGAGAAATATAGTAATATAAGCTGTATTCTTTTTCTTCGATTCCCAATGGTGAAATGATATCAAATTTTCTGCTGGCAGCATAGCGTTTTTCGCCTCTCGGAGCATGCAGATTATGGGCATAGCGGTGTTTGCTGTCTTCATAGCCAAGCCTGTAGTGTGCACCGCTCATAAAGCAGATCTGGGCTGTACCGGTTCCGTTCTGCTGATCAATAACCAGATCGTACTTCATCTTTCTTACTTTGGCAAACAGTTTTACTCTACTAAGAATGTACTTCAGTCCTTTATGTTTGGAAACGCTTATGACATTGTCGATGAATGGATTATTAATCAGGATACTGTCATAGGGTTTGGAAACAAGGAAATCAATCTGGGCAGCAGGATATTTTTCTCTGATTGCCGAGAGATAAGAAGTTGTAAGCAGAACATCCCCGAAAGGTCGCAGCTGAATAATCAGTATTTTAGATATATCTTTTATAGAGGTCATTTCGGTTTAAAATTAAGCCTGTTTGTAGTCTACGTATTCTTTTTCTTCAACGAGATCAGAATTGAATTCCATGTTGATTTTTTTCTTAATATCAGCTCTTACATCGTTGGTAAAGTATACACTTCTTGCAAGTTCGATGAATTCCTGATCAAACTCACTGCGGTGTTCTTTGATTCTGATGTTATCTTCAATGTCCCATAACTGCAGGTTAACTTTTTTAAGAGCAAGATAGTTTTCTGAATCAGTTGTTATTCCCTGAGCTTCCATATCAGCCTTGAGAAGTTCATATTCTTTTCTAACGTTTTTCTTCTTTTCTTCGTTGGTGAACTTTTCCAGTTTAATTTCCAGAATAGACACTTTATCTACTACTTCACCTGTTGATACTTCGATTTTCATTTTAACTCCGTTTATTATCGTCCCTGAATAAGGGATTTTCAAGAAAGCAAAAAGGGATCCCTTTGCAGGAATCCCATAAAATATATTAGTCTAACAAGTGGACAATTACACCTGATCTTAATTTTGGTTCAAACCAGGTTGATTTAGGAGGCATTACTTCTCCTGCATCAGCAATATCCATTAATTGTTTGATTGATGTTGGGCACATGGAGAATGCAACAGCTTCACCATTATTAACTCTTTTTTCCAGTTCTCCGAGTCCTCTGATTCCACCAACGAAATCGATTCTTTCGTCTGTACGAGGGTTTCCGATTGCAAGAACAGGAGTAAGAAGGTTTTCCTGAAGAATTGATACATCAAGTGATTTCACAGGATCGTTTTCAGGGAATGTACCGTCTTTAGCTGTGAGTTTGTACCACTGACCGTTGAAGTACATACCGAATGTATGCATTTCAGTCGGGCTGAAGCCATTACCGACTTCTTTCACTTCGAACTTTTCAGAGATAAGCTCAAGGTATTCTTCGTTTGTGTGATTATTCAGGTCTTTTACAACTCTGTTATAATCCATGATATACATCTGGTTGTCAGGGAAGATAACGGAAAGGAAGAAGTTATATTCTTCTTCGCCGGTGTGGTTGGCATTAGCTGCTCTTCTTTTCTGACCGACTTTTGTACCGGAAGCTGATCTGTGGTGACCGTCTGCAACATAAAGTACATCGATTGCACCGAAAAGTCTGGATATTTCATTGATATCTTCATCAGCTTCAACAACCCAGAATACGTGCTGGATACCGTCGTCAGATGTGAAATCGTATACAGGTTTTTCCGCTGTGATTCTTGCTACGAGTGTATCAATTTCTTCTACAGCTTTGTAAGTAAGGAATACAGGTCCTGTGTTAGCGTTGAGTGTATCAACGTGTTTAATTCTGTCAGCTTCTTTATTGGCTCTTGTATGTTCGTGTTTTTTAATAACATCGTTTTCGTAGTCTTCAATTGAAGCACCGGCTACAAGGCCGATCTGAGAATGATCGCCCATAACTTGCTTGTAAAGGTAGTAACAGTCTTTATTGTCCTGAATAAGAACGTTTTCTTTTATCATGTTATAAAGATTGTCATGTCCTTTCTGATATACTTTTTCATCATAGATATTGATATCTTCAGGAAGATCAATTTCAGGTTTAACAACGTGAAGAAAACTCATCGGGTTATCTTTCGCCATTACTCTTGCTTCCGCAGAATTCATTACATCGTATGGAGGTGATGCAACTTCTTTAACTTTGTCTTCTGCCGGACGTACACCTTTAAAAGGTTTAATCTTTGCCATGTGCAACTCCTTTAATGAGATAATTTATTTAAGCCATACAGTAAATTGTGTAATTGTGTGTCAAATCATTTTCGAGGGAAAGGGGGGAAATGAGACAGTTCTCCATGGATATTTGATAAAATATCCACAGGGAGATATAGAATTTACGAGACAGAGGGTTCTTATAGTAAACATCATATTGATTGGATTCACCCAATTTACAGACCTTAAATCATTTCCTTATCTTTTTATAGTATTCCCATTGCTTCGTCCACCATTGCCAAAGGTCCAAAGACCATTCCAAAGGTGCTTAACTGAGTCAACCCTCCGGTTGTCTCTACGCGTATGGCAGAGCTGCTAAGGCTCTGTCTGATAATGCTCTCCATGGATATTTGCTAAAATATCCACAGGGAGATGTCGAGTATACGAGACAGAGGGTTCTTATAGTAAACATCATATTGATTGGATTCACCTAATTTACAGACCTTAAATCATTTCCGTAATTTTTTATAGTATTCCCATTGCTTCGTCCACCATTGCCAAAGGTCCAAAGACCATTCCAAAGGTGCTTAACTGAGTCAACCGTCCGGTTGACTCTACGCGTTCGGTAGAGCTGCTATAGTTTGTGTTAAAATTGTCTATTCGTGTTCTTTCTTGTTTTTCGTGGTTAAAATTCGGCTATTCAGTAACTACCTCAATCTATGTCTGATTTCGTTAATTGTATCAATATTCTTGAAAAATACATCTATAAGGGTGGGATCAAAGTGGATTCCGCTGTTGTCTCTCAGGATTTTCTCGGTTCTTTCGCTTGTGTATGCTTCTTTATATACCCGAGTATGGATCAGGGCATCATAGACATCTGCCAGAGAAACAATTCTGGCTTCAATGGGTATGTCTTCGCCCTTTAGTTTGTAGGGATAGCCTGTACCGTCCCACTTTTCATGATGATATAGAATAATGTTCTTAGCCATCTGGTCGATACCGGGAGAATTCAGCATTTTAAATCCAATAATAACATGATTCTTGATTTCCTCAAATTCTTCGGGAACAAGCTTACCCGGTTTATTCAGAATATGGAATGGAACCCCGATTTTTCCAACATCGTGCAGGGATGAGTAAAGCTTGATCTTATTGCTGAACTCTTTGTCGCAGCCGTATCCGTCTGCCAGAATTACAGAATATTCACTTACTCTTTTAATATGATTGCCCGTATCATTATCATTATAGAAGTTTGCATCTTCCAGAGCAGAAACCATTGCGAGGGTTATCTGGCTTATCTGTGTAGTTTTTTTATTAACAAGTTCTGCCAGATGTAACTCTCGGTTCTGCAGCATCATATTTTTATATTTAAGTTCATCCTGTGCCTTCTTCAGCTTTATATGTGCGTTGAGGCGTACAATAAGGACGCTGGCACGGAAAGGTTTTGTGATATAGTCAATACCACCGAGATGGAAGGCTTTTACAACTGAGTTCTCGTTGGATAAGCCTGTCATGAAAATAATGGGGATGTCTTTGGTTTTATCATTAGATTTTACTTTTTCAGCCAGTTCATAACCTGAGTAATTCGGCATTATGATATCCATGAGTATGACATCCGGCATGAACTCCAGTACGATATCCATGAAATCCTCCGGTACTGAGCATTTTTTTATATCATATTCTGTGTGCTGTTCAACAATATCACTGACTATTTCCAGTAAATTCTCATCATCGTCCATAATGAGCACTTTGGGAGTAGCTGATTCGTAATCCATACATCCTCGCAACATTCAAATTAATTTTAGAGACCCTTGCATAATCGGAGCAGTTCCTATCTCGTACATTCTAAAGAAAACATACGAGGAACCTTAACTTGGAAATTATGCAAAGCTCTAATTCAATAATAATCTCAGTAAATAATATTTAATTGTCAATATTTCTTTTATAGACATCATATTTATCCGATTTACCTTTTGCAAGGTCAGCCGGATATTTCTCTCTGTTCAATACCATTTTATCGTGCGAAGCCTGGATAATATCAATATCATATTTGGATGCAAGATTAACCAGATAAAGAAAGACATCAGCAACCTCTTCTCTCAGATGTCTGACTTCGTCTTTACTAAGGTTTTTACTTTCTTCTTCCGTTTTCCACTGGAATATCTCCAGTATTTCACTTGCTTCTACAGCCATTGCCATTGCCAGGTTCTTAGGTGAATGAAATTGCTCCCAGTCACGTTCTCTGACAAACTCAAGCAGCTCATCTCTTACTTTTTTCAAAATATCTCTCTTTGCAGTTCTATATTCGATCTGTTTAAGTAAAAAAAAGGCTGCATGAATGCAGCCTTCAGGTTTATAAGTCTATTATATGATGTTAAGGACATTGTTTGCTACGGAAACAAAATCCTGTAATTCTTTTCCTGTGAATTTCTTCTGTTCGATTAATGCAAGCTTGTAAATGAAATCACAAAGTGTTTTTACTTCTTCGTCTTTGTTCAACGCTTTAAGCTGAAGCACTTTCTTTACTGATTTGTTGCCTGTGTTAAGCATCAGAGTGTGGTTATTCATGAATCCCATATCACCTGTGCTCATGAACTGATTCATTTCCTGGAATCTTCTCATGTGCTCGTTGAAGACAATCATGGCAGCAACTGAATCTGATTTGAGCATTTTTGCTTCAATCGTCACTGCAGAATTGTCCAGGCTTTCTTTGAACACTTCGATGATTTTTTCAGATTCGGTTTTATTGTCAGCATCTACAACTTCTGCGTTTTCCGTATCAACCAGGTTGTCATTAACTTCTGAGTCGATTCTGACAAACATGGTTCCCGGGTTTTTGAGCTCAAGCTGCTGGAACAGGTGGGAATCTAATGGAGAGTTGGAGAATAGAATCTCGAATCCCTGATCAATCATCAGTTTCTGGTAAGATAACTGGCTGTCTTCACCTTGTGAGTAATATACTTTGTAAGGATCAGGCATCTTTTCCGCATCATCTTTTTCATCTTCTGATTTTTCTTTTTCAGGTGCAGGATTGTTTTCTTTGTATTCTTCGAGAGTTACCCATTTTCCTGTACTGCTTTTGAAGATGATGATGTCTTTTACAGCATCGAAGAAATCTTCGTTTGTGAGAATACCGAATTTAATGAACTGCTGAATGTCTTCCCAGAGCTCAGCGAATTTTTCTCTGTCATCCTTGAAAAGGCTCTTAAGCTGATCAGCTACTTTTTTGATGATGTATTTTGTAATCTTATTAACCTGTTTATCCTGCTGCAGGAAACTTCTTGAGACATTAAGCGGGATATCCGGAATATCAATACCACCTCTGAGCAGTGTGAGGAACTCAGGTATGAAGTCCTTCAGGTTTTCAGCAACGAATACATTGTTGCAGTATAAGTGAACTTTTCCTCTGTGCATATCAAGTTCGTTTTTGATTTTAGGGAAATAGAGAATACCTTTAAGGTTGAACGGATAGTCCACATTGAGGTGAATCCAGAAAAGCGGATCCTGATAATCGTGGAACAATTCTTTGTAGAATTCTTTATATTCTTCGTCGGTTACTTCAGAAGGTTTTTTGTTCCATAACGCGAAAGTCTGGTTTACTACTTTGAGTTTTGCTTTTTTCTGGTTGTATTCTTCTTCTGTAATCTTTTCTTCTTTTTTGTCTTCTTTCAGTCTGTTTTCTTCAAAAGAAACATCTCTGTCGAGTTCGATCGGATAAGGCATGAAATTACAGAACTTTTCGATTATCTCTTTGATCTTGTTAGTCTCGAGGTACTCTTTGTTGTCTTCATTGATATGCAGTGTGATAGTCGTTCCGACAGTTTCTCTATCACCTTTATCTAATGAGTATTCTGTTGAACCGTCACATTCCCAGAATGCAGGCTCAGAATCCTTCTGCCATGATTTGGTGTTGATGGTTACTTTTTCAGCTACCATGAATGATGAGTAGAATCCCAGACCGAAATGACCTATAATTGTTGACTGCTTATCTTTGAACTTCTCAACAAAATCTTCAGCTCCGGAAAAGGCAATCTGATTAATGTATTTTTCTACTTCTTCAGACGTCATTCCGATACCGGTATCGATAACCTGAATTGTGTTGTTTTCTTTATCTATTTTAATCTCAACTTTCAGGTTCTCTTCCTGAACATCAGGATCGATTGCTTTTCTTTTGTTAAGAGCATCAATAGCATTGGCAATGAGCTCTCTTAAAAAGATATCATGCTCTGAATACAGCCACTTTTTAATTATGGGGAATATATTCTCTGTGTGGATGGACAGATTTCCTTTTTGTCCTTTCGTTTTACTGTTAGCCATGTAATCCTCCATTAATTCTTTTGATGCAATAAAAATAGACCAAACAAATTTGTCAATAAAAATATTAGCAGTCTATTTATTGGACTGCTACTTTTTAATATCTTTCAGATTCTTAGCGATTTTGCAGGCAAGTCTAACATTGTTTCTTACGAGGCTTTTGTTGGCTTTTAATGATGCTCCACCAGTCTCATTCACAATGTACTGCAGCAGGAACGGTGTGATTGCCGCACCTGTTATGTTCTGTCTGTCAGCCTCATCAAGGGCACTCTGGATGTGTTTGTTAATGACCTCGGCAGGGATTTCGTCCTGTTCCGGAACAGGGTTGGCTATCATTAAACCGGAATTTACATTGAGTTTGATCATTGTGTTGAAGACAGCAGCTATTTTTTCAGCAGATTCCATAGATTTTATTTTCAGGTTTGTTTTGCTTGAATAAAAAGCAGGGAAAAGATTGGTTTTGTAACCGAATACAGGGATTGATAGAGTCTCCATATATTCCAGAGTTTTAGGAAGATCGAGAATTGCTTTTGCACCGGCGGAAACCAGAATAACTCTGTGAGAGGCCAGAGCATGCAGGTCTGCAGAAATATCGAAGGTTTCTTCGGCATTTTTATGAACTCCCCCCATGCCGCCTGTAGCAAAAATCTCAACTCCTGCCAGACTGCAGCAGAATAATGTTCCGGCAACAGTTGTAGCTCCGGATTTCCCCGATGCTATGATTTCGGGAATGTCTTTTATTGAAGCCTTTTCAATTTCAACGGATTTACCGAGGTATTCCAACTGTTCGTTTTCGAGTCCGATATGGATTTCACCCTTTATTATGGCAATTGTGGCAGGAATAACACCATTGTCTCTGCATATATCTTCCAGCTCTGACGCCAGGTTGACGTTGTCCGGGTAAGGCATTCCATGAGAAATGATTGTAGATTCCAGAGCAACTATTGGCAGATTTTCTTCTAATGCTTTTTTTACTTCTTCTGAATATTTTAAATTCATATTTTTATCCTTATGTCAGCAACAGACAGGAATGTTTTACATAGCTTATAGCCTGTAAGCGTTCAATATGTGCTAAAACATTTTGTCTTTTGATTAATTTACAATAATTTATATAAAAAGTTCCGCATACACAGGAATTTTTGATGTCAGATTGGTCTTTGTCCAGAAATTGTCAAAGCAATATATGGAGTATCTATGGATAAATTTCAGAAAGAAAATTTTACACTTCTTGTAGTTGATGATGATCCGATAAACCTGAAGATAATGGAAAATCTGCTCACAAAGCACGGCTATAAGATTGAGAAAGCAGCAAATGGGGCTGAGTTATATGATAAACTGGCAGAAAAGAGCATTGATTTAATTTTGCTGGATGTTGTATTACCGGATACAAACGGCTATGATATTTGTCGGAAGTTAAAGTCAGACAGCGACTACAAAACAATTCCTATATTGTTTCTGACGATAAAAGATGACAGCAGGGATATCGTAAGAGGATTTGAAGCCGGCGGAGAGGACTATATACTGAAGCCATACAATCCAATGGAAGTTCTTGCCCGTCTGGACAATCAGCTGAAAATCCTTCTGTCTCAGAGGATAATAAAGCAATACAATCAGGTTTTGGAAGAGGAGCTTCAGAAGCGTACAGAACAGCTTATACTGAGTGAAAGACGTTCGGCAATAGGCTTAATGATACAGGGTGTGATAAACAATGTGCAGATTCCTGTAGATGGTTTGAAAACGCTTATTGAGAACTTCAGTGATTCTATAAAGCAGATTGAGGGAGTATGTCTGAATAAAAAGGATTTTGTGTTTAAAATGATAAATCGAAATATGATGGATTTATCTGAGACAAACTATGACCTGATAAAAGTCCATGAGCAATTGAACAGGATTGTACACTCACTGAAATCGAAAATGTTATTGTCCAACAAACCTTCCGGAAGCATATCCGAACTGAACTCCATTATAAATGAAGAGATTCTGTTTATGCATCTTCATTATGACTTCAGCAATAAATTTGAGAAAGACCTGAATCTTGCATCTCAGGAAATATATGTGGCAGCTGACCCTCAGGATACAGCTCAAATTTTCCAGAATCTGATAATGAATCAGATGGTACTGCTTGCAGAGGAGCAGCGCCCTTTACTTTCTATCAAAAGTGGTATTGACAATAATTATGGCTGGATTAAGATTG
Organism: Cloacimonadales bacterium (SeqCode); assembly: GCA_942492065.1. Taxonomy (GTDB): domain Bacteria; phylum Cloacimonadota; class Cloacimonadia; order Cloacimonadales; family JAIOQZ01. The sequence goes on from CALODV010000008.1 coordinate 259,582, forward strand.
AGTCTAATGGTTCTCTCAGTCCGGAAGAGCTTAATTCGTACTTATGTTATAGAGAAATGAACTCAGAAAATAAGCTGGTCAGTGATACAACTATGCTTTATTGCTGCAGGACCATAAAAACATACAAAGGAATACTGGATATAGTGCAGGAAAGCAATAAGAAGGTTGTTACAACAGTTAAGCTGCCATTGCACTTAGTAAAATAGTCGTTATGAGGAATAATCTTTTTTTTACATTGTGTTTTCTGTTTTTTTCTATTCTAATCGGATGTGGAGAAAATGAAGATTTGGTGGGGAATAATCCTGATGTGACAGAACCAGATACCACTGTGACTGAAACATCAGAAATTGTGACCGATCCATTTGGAAGAGACTCTACTTTTGATGTCTTAACCTGGAATGTTGAGCATTTTCCCAAGGATGATTCTACAATAGACTCTCTGAGGAAACTAATTGAAATTCTGGATGTGGATTTAATAGCTTTTCAGGAAGTTGAATCCAGTCCCATAGATTTAGTTCTTTCCACAGATTGGGAAGTTGTCTATCAGAGTAACAGTAACCTGGGATTCCTTATAAACACCTCTGAGGGCATAACTATACACGAATCCTACAGTTTGTTTTCCGGACACAGCCGTGAATTTCCCAGACTCCCTTTCGTCTTGAGAATGTCCTACGGTGATGAAGAAATTTATGTAATAAATAACCACCTGAAAGCTTTCGGGGATAACGTAATAAATTATGACTATGACTGGGATGAAGAAAAGAGAAGGCTTGATGCCTGTAACATGCTTGAAGAGTATTGCAGTACAGAGCATCCGGATGACAAAGTTATTATTCTTGGTGATTTTAATGATCAGATTGAAGATGAAACAGATGCAAATGTTTTTACGGCATTTGTCGGGAACGATCAGTATTTAATTACAGATTCAGAGTATGCGTCACTTAATCTGATTGACAATAAATCATATCCGAGCTATAATAGTCATATCGATCATATAATTGTATCTGACGAGTTATTGTTGAATTATGATCATGTAGAAACAATTCAGGCGGAATTATATTTCCCCGGAAGATGGAATACATATGATGCAATTATCAGCGATCACAGACCCGTCGGGTTGAGACTGAAATTCTAAAATGACTGTAGAAAAATACGATGATCCTATTGAGGTGATTTTTTATTCCGGTCTGGAGGAATTAAGACCTTTAAAATTCAAATGGAATGACAAAGTAATAAAAGTAAAATCAACAAACGGATACTGGAATTCATATGAAGGTAATCGTTTATATCATTTTTTCGCAGTTTCAGATGAATCTGGAAATTACTACGAGTTAGAATGCCTGGATTTGAAGTGGAAACTGATTAAAATGGTTTTTGACGTCTGATGGAGTAAATTATGAAAATTAATGTTGGCAATATTTCTTTCGAAGAAACCGGGAATGGTGACTCAATAATAATACCTAAACTGTATGCCTACTTACCTGATGAAACCGAGATAACCAAAGAGTATATTATTGATAAGCTCAGAGAAGAAAGGGTACATTTTGGTATAGATGAGGAAGTAATTGACTACTACCTTAAAAAAGCAAAAGACTCTGACTCTCCAATATCCAACGTAATAGTTGCTCAAGCAAAGATTCCATTCAGAAAAGGGGCGGACAGATACCATTTTCTGGTAGAATCTCAATTAGATGTATATGATTTTACTAAATGGAAGATTGTGAATGATTTCCTCCGTAACAAGGAGTTTGAACCAGATACGGATCTTCCGTTTGATTTCATTTTTGTACATGAAGGTCAGCCAATTGCTGAAGTTGAAAAAGTTGAGGACAGAATTCCCGGAAAAAACATTTTTGATGAAGAAATTCATGCGTCCAGAGCTTTTCAACTGGAATTTAAGGCAGGAGAAAATGTATATTTTGATGAGAATAGAAGTAAGTATATAGCAGGTGTGTGCGGCTATCTCTCTCTTAGTGAAAGTGCTTTTACAATTAAAGAAGCTTTTCAGATTGATAGTGATAATATGTCTGCACGATTTATTAATTTGCCAAGAATCAACACCAGTGATTTCCCCAGGGAAGTTGAGTTATATAACTTTTTCCAGCGATCTAAAATACTTGATTTATGCAAAAAGAAAGTTGATTTAAGCAGTTTTGGAATATGGGAACATCCTATAATTGCTCAAGGAAAGCTTCCCGGGGAATCAAAAGATGCGAGCGTGAAAATTCACTTTGATATGAGTGAGTCAATTGGCTATTCAGATGATCATAATAATATTGACTATAAAATCAGAAATAAATTCAAAAACGTAAAAGCCGATGTGCTTCTAGCAGAGAAAACTCTACCGATAAAAGGAGAAGCCGGTACTGACCTATTTGGTAAACAGATCAATGCCCGTGCTCCTAAAGATGTTGTGCTCAGGCACAGCAAGGGAACCAGAGTAGATAAAAACGAGAATGAGATTAAAATTTATTGTGCTGAAGATGGGATACTTGACTATAATAATAGTACAATTTCAGTATTTCCAACAGTAACTATCAGAGGTGATGTAAATCTTGAATCAGGTCACATTACAACAACTGCAAATGTTGAAATTATGGGCAATGTACTTGCAGGCTTTAACGTAAAATCCGATAAAAATATTTTCATTAAAGGCAACATTGAAGATAATTGTATAATAGAATCTGGTGGAGATATTACACTTCAGGGTGGTGTTAACGGAGAATCAACCAAAATTATATGTGGAGGAAGCTTTTCAGCAAAATATGTTGAGACTTGTACTCTTGTTGCTAAGGGGCAGATTACTGTTCAGCGTTTTATAAGAGGAGCGAAAGTTCGTTCTTATGACAATATCCTTGTCTTTGGATCCAGCATCAACCTCAATGAACGTGGAGCTATTGTTGATTCTGAAATTTTTGTTAAAAAAGAACTGCATTGTCCTGTAATAGGTTCACCTGCGGGGCTTCCAACAACGATTCATTTTGGTAATGACAACCATTTGTGTGATAAAATACAGAATCTTGAAGAGACTTGTGCTAAGATTACTGAGAATATCAAAGAGCTTCTCGGACAATTTGAATTGGATATTACTTCCCCGACTATTTACAATGAAATGCAGGAATTATCAGCAGTCGAGAAGGAAAGGGTTATTCAGGCTATACAGCAGAAAAACAAGCTGGAAAAGAAACATACAATGATGTCCAAGATTCTGAAGATTGAGACCCAGAAGCGTGATGAAATGATCAAAAACTCATTTGTGTCGATCAGCATGAAAGTACTGCCTGATCTGATTCTTAATAGTCATAATATGCAGAAGACAGTCAGTAAGATTGATCCTCCATCTAAGTACTACTATGATTATACTACAAAATACATTGAAAGATCATCTTTTACATAGAAATCACACAAACAACTAACATAAATAAATTTTTTTTAGCTCGATTTTCTAATAAAATTGACAAAACTTAAATCTCTGGTACGTTTTAGCTTTCATACGATCAGGAATCTTTGCATATAGACTGTGGATTTTTCTGATTATTCTATATGTATGTCCTACAGATCAAACTTAAGGATTCTGTAATTTTATGCAGTCTCTCAAGTAAATTAAAAAAGGGAAAGTAATGCGTAGACTCAGATTTAATTCAGTTATTCAAGATAATAACAAATCATCTTTATCGACCCTGCCAAATTTAATTACAGTAACAAATATTAGGTTTTTAAGCATTTCCTTTTTTATCATTTTTGCTTTAAGTTCACTATTGTCTGCTGAGATATTGGTTCTAAAAGTTGGTGCTTACGAAAACAGGCCTAAGATTTACATGTCCGAAGAAGGTCGATACAGAGGATTGTTTCCAGATGTGCTGAACTCAATTGCTAAGCAGGAAAACTGGGAAATAAAATATGTACCCGGGAGTTGGAACGAGTGTCTCAGTCGACTTGAGAATAATGAAATAGATATTATGGTGGATGTCGCTTTTTCTAATGAACGTGAGGAAAAGTATAACTTTAATGCTGAAACATTCCTGGTAAACTGGGCTACAATATACTCAGTTAACGGTAAGATCGTAGAGTCTTTTGTTGACTTGAAGGGATTGAGAATAGCAGTGATGGACGGCAGTATTCACACTGATGGAGAAGGTGGAATAAAAAGAATTCTAAGAGAATTTGATATTGATTGCAGTTTTATAAGAGTACAATCTTACAAAGATGTTTTCGATGCAATGATTAAGGGTGAAGCGGATGCCGGAGTTGTTAACAGAATATTCGGTTCGTTAAATGCGGGAAAATATCCTATATATAAGACATCAATTATGTTTAATCCCAGAAATATCATGTTTGCATTTCCCAAAGAATCTTCCATGTATAAGTACCTCTCTGTCACTATTGACAGGCATCTCAAAGAAATGAAAAAAAATAACGAATCGGTATATAATAAGGCTGTTTATGCTTATCTGTCAGGACTGTCTGAGGATGCAGTAACTAATGATACTGACTCGCAGCTCAAATCAGGTCTTTATCTCAGCGAACAAGAGAAACAGTGGTTGAAAGATCATGAAGTAATAAAGCTTGGAATCGATCCGGAATTTGCTCCATTCGAGTTTATAGATGAAACAGGTAATTATAATGGTATTGCTAATGATTATATAGAAATACTCCAGGAAATGCTGGGAGTCAAATTTGAGGTTGTAAAAGGTATCTCCTGGAAAGATGCTACAGACAGGATTGCTCAGAAGCAGATAGATATTCTGCCTTGTGTTGCTATTACTCCGGACAGACGTGATTTTATGGAGTTTTCCAGAGCTTATATAAACTTTCAGAGAGTGATCATCAATGAAGAAACTCAGCCTTTTGTAACCGGTATAAGTGATATTGCCGGATTAAGAGTAGCTGTGCAGGCAAGAAGCTCACATGAAAGTTTTCTGTTGTACGAAACAGATATTAAACCGGTCTCTTACGAATCACAGCAGGAAGCACTTAAAGCAGTTTCTCTTGGTAGGGCAGATGCTTTTATCGGGAATGTGTCTTCGTCTTCATACTGGATTAAAAAGCTGAATCTGACAAACCTTAAAATTGCTGCTCCTGTATCTCAGAAAACATTCAGCCTTCATTTTGGTATAAGGGATGACTGGGACATACTGAAAGGTATTATTGATAAAGCATTAGTTTCCATATCCGAAGAAAAAAAGAAAGCGATAATGGATAAATGGATAAAGATAGAATATAAACCGGGGATATCCAAAAAAGTAATTTTCATGTATGCTTTACCGGCTATAGCATTGATAATTATTGTGGTTCTGATTGTTGCTCTATGGAATTTTAACTTGAAAAAAGAGATTTTTAAACGGAGAAAAGCTGAAGCTAAGTTACATTCCGCCAACAACGAGCTTAAGAAACTTGACCAACTGAAAAGCATGTTTATCGCCTCCATGAGCCATGAACTCAGAACACCGCTTAACTCAATCATCGGTTTTACAGGAATTATACTGCAGGAGATGACAGGACCGCTGAATGAGAAGCAGAAGGATCATCTTACACGTGTTTACGGTTCTGCCAAACATCTTCTTGCTTTGATAACAGATATTATCGATATATCCAAGATCGAAGCGGGAAGGCTCGATATCAAATTTGAGCGATTCAATATATTGGATGTGATCGAAAAGGCATTGAATAATATCACTCCAATGCTTAAGCGAAAAAAATCCCTTAAGCTGGAGAATTATATTCAGGATGAGATATGGTTGTATACAGACAAAAGGCGTTTACTGCAATGCTTGATCAACTTCCTGAGCAATGCTGTTAAATACTCTGAAGCAGGAATAATAAAAATTTTCTATATAATTGAGGGAGATTTTATTACATTATCTGTGGAAGATACTGGTATAGGAATATCGGTTGAAGACCAGAAGAGATTGTTTGAAGCTTTCGAAAGAGTTGAGTCTCATTTAAAAGTTAAAGCCGGAGGTACCGGCTTAGGTTTATATCTTACAAAGAAGTTGGTAAATGAAATATTGAAGGGTGAGGTTATTGTGAAAAGTGAAATTGGAAAGGGATCAGTGTTTAGTTTAAGGATACCCATAAGTATTGAGGGAGAAAACCATGAGTAGAGTTTTGATAATAGAGGATAATGAAAACAATATGGAGCTGATATCATTCATTCTGAATGCGAATGGGTATGATACAATCCATGCATTTGATGGGAATTCTGGTATCTTAAAAGCCAGAACAATGCAACCTGATTTCATAATACTGGATATTCAATTACCGGATATTCTGGGAACAGAAGTTATCTCTGAGTTACGGAAATTTGAAGAATCCAGAGATATACCGGTGATAGCAATGACATCCTATGCTATGGCAGGTGACAAAGAGAAGCTTTTGAAGGCCGGATGTAACGGATATATAGAAAAGCCTATTGATCCTGAACTGGTGATGTCTCAAATCAGGGAGGTTGTCGGTGAATAAGATAAAAGTTCTGATTGCTGAAGATAACGAGAACTCCAGAGTACTGCTTGAATCACTACTGGATGCCAGCGGATATCAGGTTACTAGTGCAGAGAATGGACGTGTAGCTATAGATTTTGCCCGTAAGGAGAAACCTGATCTGGTTATATCAGATATTATGATGCCGGAAATGGATGGCTATGCCCTGTGCAAAGCTATGAAAGCAGATCCAATCCTTAAAACCGTACCATTCGTTTTCTACACAGCTACGTTTACCAGCCCTGAAGATAAAAAACTCGCAGAGAATATTGGTGTTTCTAAATTTATCATCAAGCCTGCAGAGGTTGATCTGTTCCTGAAGGAAATTGAAGAAGTGCTGAATCAGCAGAAGTTTAACAGTCTGAATGTTGAGGAACCAAAGATAGATGAAGTTAAGATTGAAAAAGAGTATTCCGGGGTTTTAGCTAGAAAGCTTGAAAAGAAAGTGAATGAGCTGGAAATTGAAAAGAACAGACTTAAACTCAGTGAAAGCAAATACAGATGTCTGATTGAGGCATTGAGAGATGACTATTTCTTTTTTTCTCACACTCCTGATATGATGTTCGATTACCTCAGTCCATCTGTAGAAAATGTGCTCGGTTATGATGAGAGTGAATTCAGAGATAAATTCCTGAATCTTCTTACTAACAATGCTATAAATAAAAACATTATGAATATACTGGAAAACAGTATGTTTGGTGAGAAGCAAGAACCTTTTGAAGTGGAAATTTTCCATAAAAACGGTACTATCAGAAGACTGGAAATTACAGAACAGCCTATCTTCAATGATGATGCCAGATTGGAAGTGGTGGAAGGTATTGCTCATGATATAACTGAAAAAGTCAGGTCTCATGTTCAGCTTGCAAAAGCACTTGAAGGTATACAGCATTCGGAAAAAGTTAAAGCTTTGGGGACGCTTGCAGGTGGAATTGCTCATGACTTTAATAATATTCTGACCCCAATTATTGGTTTCTCTGAAATCACAATTATGGATCTTGATGACAGACCAGTTCTGAAACAGAACCTGAATGAAGTTCTGGCTGCAACTGCAAGAGCGAAAGAACTGGTGAATCAGATACTTACATTCAGCAGACAGGCTGAAGACAGTCGAAAGGTTATCAATCCGCAAAAAGTTATAAGCGAAGCCCTCAAGCTCATCCGGGCGTCAGTTCCGTCTACAGTCAAAATAGATGTTAATATGTGCGAGGATTGCAAGAGTATAAATGCCAATCAGACTCAGATTCACCAGATAATGATGAATCTGTGTACTAATGCCTACCATGCCATGAAGGATAAAGGCGGTACTATCGGTATAACGGTAGACAGTCACTATTTTGACAAAGATACAGTTATCCGTTATGTAAAAGTTAAAAAAGGTGAATACGTAAGAATAGAAGTGAGAGATAACGGAACTGGTATGGATGAGAACACGCTGACAAAAGTATTTGATCCATATTTCACCACAAAACCGCAAGGAGAAGGTACCGGTCTGGGACTTTCAGTTGTGCATGGAATAGTCACTTCACATGAAGGGTTGATAGATGTGGAAAGTGAGGTTGGTAGAGGTACTGTATTCACTATATATCTTCCTGTTTTCGATAAGTTTAAAGGTTTAAGTGATCTGAGAAGAATAGAGTCAGCCTTGGGCGGAAGTGAGAAAATACTGTTTGTTGACGATGAAGAAGTAATTGGCAGGATAGTAAAGAAACAGCTTGAGAGCCTTGGTTATCAGGTTGTATATGCGCATTCCGGTGATGAAGCCCTGCATGTATTTGATGATTCTGTGGGGAGCTTCGATCTTGTGCTGACTGATTTCTCGATGCCGGATATGACCGGGCTTGAGCTTTCTCGAGAGCTGATTGCCAAGAAACCGGAGCTGATTGTGATAATGTGCTCAGGTATAAGCAGTGATGATATCAGTGATAAAGCAAAAGCTCTGGGGATTAAGGAATATCTTATGAAGCCTGTGAGAAGAAAAGAACTGGCAAGAGCAATAAGACAGACACTGGATTATTAACCTTCGTCTCGTAAACTCTTTATCTTCCTGAAATTGTTCAAACAAGCATTAAGGGAGAACATGCTTAGTGCAGGCAGGGATGACGCGTACCATATATTAACCCTTTGTCTCAATTCTTTCGACATTTCCCCGTAGATGTTTTCGAAGAAATACATCCAGAAACAAGTTAGGGAAAACATTATAAGAAAGAGCCATAGCAGATCTGCGTAACGTAGAGACAACCGGACGGTTGACTTAGTTAAGCACCTTTGGAATGGTCTTGAGCCTTCCCAATGGTGTGAGAATAGAACTGAATTTGAGACACAAGATGTTGTGTCTCTACAATACTTTGCCTGACTTGTTTAGTCGAACCTAAGAAATAGCGGAATGACTCGGAAAAGAAATGAAATTTCGCAGGCAGGGATGCCTGCGTACTACATATTAATCCTTTGTCTCAATTCTTTCGACATTTCCCCGTAGATGTTTTCGAAGAAATACATCCAGAAACAAGTTAGGGAAAACATTATAAGAAAGAGCCATAGCAGATCTGCGTAACGTAGAGACAACCGGACGGTTGACTCAAATACTTTGCATTAGCCAAATCCATCATTGAGAACTTCACTGGATGTGTTCTTTCAGAAACATCTACGACAATTCTGGATGTATTTCTTCGAAAACATCTACGACAATTCTGGATGTATTTCTTCGAAAACATCTACGTCAATTCTGGATGTATTTCTTCGAAAACATCTACGTCAATTCTGGATGTATTTCTTCGAAAACATCTACGTCAATTCTGGATGTATTTCTTCGAAAACATCTACGTCAATTCTGGATGTATTTCTTCGAAAACATCTACGTCAATTCTGGATGTATTTCTTCGAAAACATCTACGTCAATTCTGGATGTATTTCTTCGAAAACATCTACGTCAATTCTGGATGTATTTCTTCGAAAACATCTACGTCAATTCTGGATGTATTTCTTCGAAAACATCTACGGGTCAGTGATCATTTGCAAGGGTACTATATCAACAGAGTCACATGTTTTCTGAAATTTAATGTAAGCCAATGTGAAGTATTTTTGTGATTCAGTTCTGCTTTGTAGAAGGTAGATTCCAAATTGTTAAAGAAAAAAACATAATTATTCCAAACATCCCAGGTATAAACATCAATTCCTTTTTTGTCTGAAGGCAGATCATATCGAGTCAGTAGTTTACCTTCTTTATCATATTCAGCGAAAAACTCAGTTAAGTCTATTGAGTCCATATCAGCATCAGGAGCAGGTTCATCCCACAGTATTCCTCCAGAAACAAGAAAGTGATTGTTAAATTCCTTTATCCCACCATAAAAAATTTTGTAATAATTGTCCGCTGCATGCTGGAACTCCAGGACATCTTCATTATTAACAAATTTTACAATTCTACCGTTTTGAAACAAGGACACAACTATAATATTATCTTTTGAAATCCAGTAGCTATATCGCCTGTTTTCATGTTTGATGTTTTCCTTATTAAAATACTCATTAATTTTTAAAATTGGATTGGAAATTCCATTAGAGTATTCGAAAATTGAACATTCCGGTAACTCAGCGAAGTTATTGTAGAAAATTCTGTTTCCAAGAGTTTGCATCTTCCAAATCAGTTGCATTTTTTCAATACCAATGTTGTTTCCGTTAGTATCTATTTTCTGGATTCGATAATTACCGGACTCAGCTACCCACAATTCGTTGTCATTTATTTTGATTATTGAATTAACGAAATCATATTCTTCAGGTGCTACTCCCTTTGATCCAAACAATTTTATCATATTGAAATTCTCAGCATCAAAAACCATTATTTTTCCGTTGGTATCATCAAAAGTGTATATGTTATTGTCAATTGCGTTGATTGATGTAAATCTGCCAAAATAAAGGCTGTCATTAACTACGCTAATTGAATCTGTCATGATTAGCTGAACTACAGTGCTGTTCTCATTGTTAGAACAACCCATAATCAGAAATAAGATGAAAAGGGAAGAAAAAAAGAAATATTTCATATAATAACCTTCTTATTTGATTTCTTTATATATTTCAAAATATTTATCATAAATTATTGCTAGTTCATTATTGTTGAAAACTTCTAATAACTCAATATATTTTACAAGCCTGCTCAAACAGGTTTTTCGTTCGCTCAAGCAAATAAACTTGTTTCTTTTAAATTCTCCGTTGGTAAAAAAACTTTTTTAATGCTACTACAAAATCTAAATTATCTATAAGCTATAGAGGAAGTTCGGAAATTATTCCAAACTCAGTCAACAAAAAAAAGCCTGTCGGTTTCCCAACAGGCTTTCATCTCACTATGGTTTTTATGATTCGATAAGAATTTTCTTATCAGGTTTTGGTTCTATCTTCTGGATTGTGAGTTCCAGGACTCCGTCGTTCAGCTTTGCCTTGATGCTGTCTACATCGCAGTTATCTGGCAGTTTTATGATTCTCTGGTAGCATCCCTGGAATCTTTCTCTGTGGTGAACAACTTCGCTGTCCTTGCTCTCTTCCTTTTCAATGCAGCTTTCAATCATCAACTCGTTGTGCTTAATAGATACTTTCAGGTTTTCCTTAGGAACTCCCGGCATATCTGCTATAAGTTGATAGTGCTTGTCGAATTCAAGGACATCGATCGGCATTAATCTGCTGTCATCAGTGATGTTGTCATTAAAGAAGCTATTGAGAAAATCATCGAATAATGACAGATCTGAATGGCGTCTGGGTTTGATCATTTTCATGGTAACCTCCTAACTGATTTTTATTTCTTTTTTAATGTTGTCTGTTTTGGGGACTGTGAGTGTGAGAACACCGTTTTTTAACTTAGCTTTGACATTTTCGATATCACAATTGTCCGGAAGGAAGATTCTTCTTGCATAGCTTCCGGTGTACCTTTCCGAATAATGTACTTTGGCTTCATCTTGCTCTTGTTTGTGTTTTACTGCTTCAATAAGGACGTAGTTCTCCTTGCTGGTGAGCTTTATGTTCTCTTTCTGAACTCCGGGCAAATCGGCTTTGACTTCAAATTCTTTTTCTTTTTCGATAATGTCAAGAGCCATGAGTCCGTCATTTCTCTTTCTACCTTTGCTATACACCCTGTCTACATATTCATCGAACATGGGGAACAGCGAGAATCGATCCTTTAATGAAAGCTTGTTGGCATTAAATGGATAAATAATCATCTTTCTCTCCTTTTCGAAGTCTTTTCACTAATTTTTTGATTTAGTGAAAGCTCGTTGTTTCTTTGTTTCTGAAAACATAATAATCAGAATTCAAAATAAAGCAAATTATTTATTAGCACTCTTATATTGAGACTGCTAAAATTAGTCAAGAAATTTTTATCTTTATCATCTCTTGCTTTCTTAAATTACATATTCACAATTATATAGAATTGCTTGGACAGGTCAAAGAATTTATTCAAAAAAATATTCAAAATCTTTTCATTTATATTTTCTTGCAGATTTTATCATATATATTAATATGGCTTTTAAGTAAAAAATCAGCTTTAAGGAGCAAAGCATGACAACCAGAATCAGGTTAGTACTTATATTAATTATCTTTTCAATCTGTGGGTTATCTGCAGATATTTCTGTTCATCTTAATAAATACGATATCAGTAAAATTGAACCAGCACAGGAACTGAAACCCGGTAAGCCTGCAATCAGTTTTCTACCTCTTAAGGTACTCTTACCAATGGGGGAGAAGGTTACCGATATTGAAATCGAGCTAAGCAGTCATACAGACGAGTTAAACTATAGTTTAAGACATGTAAACTCTGTTGTGCCTACAGATGGTGTTCGTTATTCATCTACGTCTGCTGACGAAACAGTATACAGTGCAAACAGGTTTTATCCATATTCAGAATTCCAGAATGGTGGAAACCATCTTTTAAACGGATACAAAATTCTGCTTCTTAATGTATATAATGAGAAATACAATCCTGTAGAGAAAGCACTCAGAACATATAATGATGTAAATATAACTATACGTACAGAGATAGATGTCAATGTCCGTTTTGAAGAAAACAGCATGCTGCTCGATACTGTGGAGAAAAGGGAGCAGATTAAAAGCATGGTTGTCAATCCCGGTCAGGTTTCTTCTTATGCCAAGACACACGTTGAAAGACCTCCGGTTTTGCTCGATCCGCTTGATCCCCACAAAATGATTATCATTACTGACCTTCAGCGTGCAAGCTGGTTTGACGGATTTGTTCAATGGAAGGCTTCTAAGGGGATAAATGCAGAAGTCTTCACAACAGAGAATATATTGCTGGCTTATAACGGTGTGGATGATCAGGAAAAGATCAGAGAGTTCATTAAAGATGCTTATGTAACATATTCTAACTCAGCAGACCCTCTGGAATATGTGATTCTCGGTGGTGATGATGAGATTATACCGGTACGTTATGCCTGGGCAGCAATCGATTCAACATTTAGTCCTGAGCATGTTTATGATCTGGTGGAAGATGTTCCGACTGATTTCTATTACAGTGCTCTGGATGGATCATGGAATGATGATAATGATAGTGATTTCGGAGAACCGGGAGATAATCCTGATATGTTTCCTGAAGTAGCTCTTGGCAGAATTCCATGTGAAACTCAAGAGGAATTTAATCATTTCTTCAATAAACTCTATCATTATGTAGATGTAAATACAGATGGAAATGACTTTGTCTATCTGATAGGAGAAGATCTGGACTGGACACCTCAGACCTGGGGTGGAGACAGTATGGATGAACTTGCAGAAATGATGCCGGAAGATTATCAATATGTGAGACTGTATGAACGTGAAGGGACGTACAGCCAACAAGCAGTAGTGGATGCATTGAATTTTGGTCCTGCAATTATCTTTCATGATGGTCATGCAAATTCTGATTATGTTTTGGGTATTCCATCCGGTGCTATTGCGAATCTCAACAATACTCAATATGGTTTGATTTATACCCATGGCTGTCACTCAGCTGGATTTGATGAACTTGAATCCGGACCTGAAGAAGCGATTTCAGAAAAACTAATTTTCAATGAAGGTGGACTCTTTGCTTACTTTGGAAATACAAGATATGGCTGGGGAGAACTTGGCACGACAAATGGTGGATCACAATGGTATCACAGAGCTTTTGTAGATGCAATTTTTGCTGATAATATCAATGAACTTGGCTGGGCATTACAGCAGTCAAGAATTGATTTGGCTAATCAGGCTGTGAACATCGAAGTATGGCGCTGGATTCATTATGAGCTGGTAATGTTCGGGGATCCTTCAGCAGAGCTTAAAATGCCGCAGGGGATTTTCCCGGAACTTTTTCCTGAGAATGTTCAGGTTGTGGAAGAAAACGGTGATTTTGACGGAATAATCAATCCGGGTGAAACTGTGAACATTGAGTTTACTATTGCCAATAGCATAGAAAGAGCAGATGCAGACAGCGTAAGAGTTTCTGTAGTGTTTCCTGATTCAGTTGCAGAAGTTTTATCTGATGATGTCTTTATTGGTGAAATATCTACCGGTTCAGGTGCTGAAGTATCCGGAAACAGTATAAGTGTGAGAATCCTGGAAGAAACAGATATATATGACATTGATTACAGGATAGTGGTTGATGCGGCAATTGTTGGTGGTGAATATCATAAGGAATACGAACAGAGTTTTGACTTAAGTATGATGCAGAGTCAATGGCCAAAAACACTGAATTATTTCTGCTATCAAGATCCTGCCATTGTTAAAGTAAACAATATAAGGAAGATTGTTAATGTATCTGCCGGTGGTGAAATTATCATTTCCAGTATTACGGGAAATGAAGAAACTGTAATTGATCTTGGTGAAACAACTTACAGGACTGCGTCTTTTGCAGACTTGAATAATGACAATACTTCAGATATTGTTGTTGGTGTAGACGACTCCCTATTTGCATATTCACTTGACGGTCAGAGACTGTGGGCAAAAGGACTTTCTCATGATGTTAACGGTACAGAGTATGATGCTTTTCTTTATTCAGAACCGATTATAGCACATGTTACTTCTGTAACAGAATGGAATATTGTCTTTTCAAATATCTTTGGTGATTTGTATTGTCTTGATGCAAATGGAAATGAAGTTTTAGGTTTCCCTGATTTGGGTACAGGTAGAGGCAAACTAAGTGTATCAGGATTTGACAATGACGGATTGAATGAAATCGTATACTATATTAATGATGAAATCCATGTATTCAACAGTACAGGAACCGAACTGAATTCTTTCCCTGTGAGTCAGACAGTTGCAGATGCAGAAATGACAGTTAATGGTGTTTATCTGTACTTATATGATGGGAGTGGTATCAGAAAAGTGAGTATGGATGGTAATGTAAGTAATGTCATAGATTTACCTGAATGCTTCATTGATGAAATTGCATTTGGAGAGATGGATGGAAACTCCGGTGACGAACTTGTATTTACGCTTGGGACCGGTGATGTTTATATCACTGATACAGATGGTCAACTTCTGAACGGATTTCCTGTAAGTCTTGGAGAATATTGTGCAGTTGCACCTCTTCTGGCTGATGTGAATGATGATAATCAGGTCGATGTAATACAGGTTTCAGATGCAGGTAATGTTTATATTATTCAGAATGACGGAACTCTCCTGAATTCTGCACCTTTCATGATTGGATTGGACCATATTACTTCCGGAACGATCACAGATCTTGATTACGACGGAGATTTTGAGCTTATCTTCAATGTTGAATCTGCAATTGCGGCAATTGATTTCAAATACACCCTTGGACATCAAAGTCCATGGATACACTACAGAGGTAACTTAAGAAGAACAGGTAATTACTCGGATAATGAGCTTGTTCCTGTTAAAGAGAATGTAAACAAATACAATAGAACAGAGATTTCAAACTACCCGAATCCATTTAATCCTGAAACAACTATCAGTCTTTCACTTAAAGATGAGAAGCTGAACTCAGTTAAGGTATATAATGTTAAAGGGCAGCTTGTTAAAACGCTTTGGAATGAAAAGACCGATTTATCAGAAATGACCTTAACATGGAAAGGCAGGGACAGCAGAGAGAAGTCTGTTGGATCCGGAGTGTACTTTTACAAAGTTCAAACTGATAAAAACGTATATACAGAAAAATTGCTGTTGCTCAAATAGTAACTGAGATTTATAAAGCTATGAGCCTGATGACGATTCATCGGGCTTTTTTGCATTAAGGTAAAATGATATCTGACTTATTTATTTTTGATATGAAATTAACTGTTCAATAAAGGAGAACAAGAACAGCCATCAGAATTGCATGCGTGTTTAACTAAAACTAGCAGTAACAACAGTAATATGGGCTGTTGACAACTCGGTCTTTGAGTTCAGTCAGGTGCCGTCTGCTTCAGGTTTATGTTCCGCTGAATGGAAGAACCAGCTCTTTCAGGTGCGCTCCCTAGATACAGCATTACATCTGATAGGTTATAATCTCTGTTTGTGTGCGAGATGAAGCTTTATTCAGAAAGATAAATGCTTGGAAACCACAGAAACATTGACAAAATTACTAAATATGATTCAGTTATCCACTCAAAATTAATACATTCGAGGTAATTATGAGAACTTCAATAATAATACTGGTTATATTGCTTCTGACAGCTTGTGGGCATGATTTGTCCCAGTTTCAACGACTGAAAAATCCGGAAATAACAGTAAAAACAGATCAACCGGTACTTTCATACACAGTAAAGGGTACACCGGGAGCAACCGGTGCAGAAGCTTTTAAAGCACTATTCTCAGCGTTTTATGCACTGAAAGGTAAACATGGTCTGGAGTCTTCAGCTCCGATTGCAAGATGGAGTGGTGATGTGAATGGACCTAAGGAAGAATGGGTTGGTGAGTTTGCACTGAAAGTAAATGCTTCAGTCAAAGAGATTCCCGAAAAGATCAAGACAAAGTACCCGAAACTGGAACTTAAGGTTTGGAAATACGGGAAAACTGCAGAAATACTTCATGTGGGAGCTTATGATGCAGAGGATGCAACTATTAATAAGTTGCATGAATTCATTGAGAAGTCCGGTTATGAGATAAACGGACAGCATGAAGAGGAATACATTAAAGGTCCAGGGATGTTTTTTGAAGGAAATCCTGATAAATACCAGACAATAATAAGATATCCTGTAAAAAAGAAGATAAATTAGATCAAATAAAATGTGGATATTTGTAAATAAAGATTATCATATAAACATATTACACAATGGAGAATGTTATGTTGAGAAATATATTTTTATACCTTTTGATTTTATGTGTAGGTACAGTATTCTCATTACAGGGATTCACTGATTTTGATAAAGCATGTGAATCTGCCAAAGCTAATCATAAATACATGTTGATGATATTTCAGGGTTCCGACTGGTGTACTTATTGTATGAGTACAGAAGAGAAAGTATGGAGCACAGATGTGTTCGATAACTTTGTAAAAGAGAACTGTGTCGTGATTAACGTGGATTTTCCCAAACTCAAAAAGAATAAACTGCCGGAAGAACAACACGAGATGAACAAAGAACTTTTCAAAAAGTATGATACTATAGGCGGCGTTCCGTTTGGTGTTCTTCTTGATGAGAATTGTAATGTTCTTGGTTCAATCCCTTATTCTGATTATACTGCAGAAGAGTATATTGAAAAGCTTAAATCATTTATGGCAAAAAAGTCAGGAGAGTCTTCCGAAAAGAATTGATTTTGATGGGATGTCGATTTGACATTACAGTTGTGTCGGAAGATGAAGATAAAGCAGATAAGTACATTGAACTTGCAGTTGAGAGAATACACAACATCGAGGGTATTGTTTCGTCGTGGCTGCCTGATTCCCAAACAGCTTTGATTAATAAAAATGCCGGAATAAAACCTGTTATGGTCGATGATGAGCTGTATCGTTTGATTAAGCGAGCTAAAACTGTTTCAGGAATAACTGATGGAGCTTTTGACATTAGTTATGCTTCCATGGATAAAATCTGGAAGTTTGACGGAAGTATGAAGTCGTTGCCATTGGTAGAAGATATTGCCGGATCGGTAGAAAAAGTTGGCTATGAGAATATCATTCTTAACGAAAATGATAAGAGCGTTTTTCTGAGGAAAAAGGGAATGAAGATAAATTTTGGTGGCATAGGCAAAGGTTATGCGGCTGATCAGGCTAAAGCTCTGCTGATTGAACACGGCGTCGAAGCAGGAATTATCAATGCTTCTGGAGATCTTTCAGCCTGGGGAAAACAACCGGATGGCAGCAGCTGGAAAGTTGCTATTACTAATCCTTTGAATAAGAACAAGCAGTTTGCTGTCTTACCTGTAGACAACAGAGCTATTGTTACTTCAGGCGATTATGAAAGGTATGTTGAGCTTGAAGGAAAGCGCTACTCACACATAATTGACCCCAGAACCGGTTATCCTGCAACGGGTATTGTGAGTGTCAGTGTTATTGCAGAAAATGCAGAACTTGCTGATGCTTTGGCAACTGCCATATTTGTTATGGGAGTAGACGCCGGAATTGACAGGATAAATCAACTTGATAAAGTAGATTGTATAATTGTTGATGATAAAGGGAATGTGTTTCATTCCGAGGACATAAGGATAAATGAAGATGAAAAGTTTTAGAGTTATCTTATTTCTTTCAATGGTGTTTCTGGTATCCTGTGCTAATGTACAGGGATTTGAAAAGATGCGACTTAACGATGATGATATGAGTCTCTCAGAAAGAGACAGTAAAAAGTTTGAGACTACTTTTCAGACATACAGAGAAGGTTCTTCCGGAGCGAATGGAGGAAAATCTGGAGGTGGCTGTGGCTGCAACTAAACAAACGCTGTTGCTTGTGTTTCTTTTGATTTCTACTTTCTGTATGAGTATGGAAATAGCCTCAGGTCCCGGAACAGGCTACAAAAAAAGGGTGTTGGATAAAACTGAGCTGTATATTCTCACCAGTTATTACTCGCAGGACGGAGATAATGCAGCAGTGACCGGTGGTGTTGGGACAGAGGAACTTACTAACTCTGCAACTAATATCAATATTGCAATTCCTGTAAAAGAAGATAACATCCTTAAGATTGATGCAACCGTTTCGGCATATTCTTCGGCTTCATCCGGTAATTTGAATCCTTTTACATCTGCATCATCAGGTGGAACATCCAACCCTGTTTCAACAGTAAAAGGAAGTCCCTGGGTTGAGTCTTCAGGTGCATCACAAAGTGATGTCTGGGTGAACACCCAATTGGATTTCAGTCATTATAATAGTGAGAGAACAGGGATTTATTCAAGTAAGGTAAGTTATTCTAATGAATACGATTATTCATCATTTGGCTTTGGAGGAGGATTTACAGGTTTTTACAATGAGAAAAACACAGAGTTTGATTTGAAGCTCAATATGTACCTTGATCAATGGCGTCCAAAACAACCGAAAGAGTTAGCTCGATTCTTCCAGTATGACGGAAATCTTAGCACCGGACACTTTGAAAACGTACCTGTTTATGACATGAATGGTATAGCTACGGATAAAACCGGTGATAACACCTGGAACCCATCTACAGATAAGATGCTGGATAATGAAGGTCGTAACAGTTTCTCAATGTCAGTGCGTTTATCTCAGATGATTAATCCAAGTTCACAGATATCTTTTTTTACTGATTTCGTCTTTCAGAAGGGGTGGCTGGCAAATCCTATGCAGAGAGTGTATTTTGCAGATAAAGATAATTTTTACATAGGGAACCCTGAGTTCATAGACAATTATGAATCGGAATCTAACACTGGAGTATTCCACCTGGCAGACGATTATGAAAGACTTCCTGATATCAGGTATAAATTCCCAGTAGGAATGCGATACAGTCATTATCTTAACGACTATTTTATACTGAAGTTATATTACAGGTTTTATCAGGATTCCTGGGAGCTGCAGTCTCATACTGCAAATATAGAGGTTCCTGTAAAGGTGACTTCCAATTTAACGCTTTATCCTGGCTACAGATATTATACTCAAACTTCAGCTAAGTACTTTGCACCATATGATTCGCACTTATCTACTGATGAATATTATACATCCGATAACGATCTGTCAGAGTTTAATTCTTACCAATTGAGTTTTGGAGTTAAGCTGTATGATATGATTACGACCAAATACTTGTGGGTCTTTGGTTATAAGAACCTGCAGATTAACTACAGCTATTATAAGCGGGATACAAAGTTTGAAGCCCATATTATCTCACTTGGAACTCAACTGCAGATAAAAAAGAAGTAAGTTCTTGTTTATCTTGAAGTGCATCAGAAATAGAAGTAATATCAAATTGAGAAAAAGGTAATGATAGAAAGCAAATGTAAGCTGAAACTTGAGGACATTCATTTAGGGGTGTTTCTTGAGGAAATTTCGGAGGTTGTCTCTACCGCAGATATTGATGGAAACATTATTTTTATGAATACTGCAGGTCTGAGGCTGTTGCAATATAGTGAAAGCGAAATGAAGGGACTGAATATAAAAGATCTTCACACAGAAAGTACATACAAGTATCTAGAAGAAGTTGGCATACCTATAGCGATTTCTGATGGCTCATGGAAGGGGGAAACGACTTTAGTCAGAAAAGACCGGAGTATTGTCGATGTTTTACAGGTAATCGTATCCCATAGAAATGATAATGGTGATCTGGAATATTTGTCTACGGTTTTGAAAGATATAAGCCAGGAAAAATCTATTGAGAAAAGTTTACAGAAAAGTGAAGAGTACAGGGAGATACTTTTTAGCAGAACTTTTGCTCCCAATATAATCATTGATCCGAAAAAAATGTGTATTGTGGAATGTAATGAAGCTGCTGCGAGTGTTTTTGGATTCTCAGACAAGGAAGATTTGAAGAGGACATCGATTGTTGATGTAACTGATAGTAATATTTTCAGTGATGAGAAAGCTAAAGTCGAGGCAGATAAAAAGATTGAACAGGCCCTTTGTCACGGTGAAAGCTATTTTAAGTGGAACTTGATAAGAGCTGATGGTACTCCCTGGATTGGAGAAATACATCTGATTGCTATTCCATGGGGTGAAAAGATACTTCTTCAGGCATTTATTAAGGATGTTACAGAAGAAGTGCGAAATGAAAATGAGAAGAAATTTCTGAATAAAATAAACAATATCTTGATTTCCACAGAGAGTTATAGAGAGATGCTTGAGAATATTCTATATTCAATGATGGACTTTTTTGATTCAGATAGAATTTGGCTGCTCAAACCAATTAGTCTTAAGAAGAAAATCTTCGAAATCCCAATGGCTATCAGTAAACCTCAATGGTCCGGGAAGTCGGATATGTGTGGTCCTTTTGTTGTCGATGAAGAGACCCGAAAAATTACTGAAAACGTTTTAAAATCTGACAGCTCATTGATTCATGGGCGGTTTTCAGAAGGAAAAGAACCTGAGGGGGTAGCTAAATCGTTAGGAGTAAGATCAGAAATTTTTAAAAAAATACCTATTGTTGATGGCAAACCATGGATTCTTGGTCTCCAATACTGTCAAAATGAGAAACTATGGACAAAAAAGGAAACAGATTTCTTCGAAGAAGTATCAAATACTGTTGCTCAGGGACTTAATAGCTGGCTGCTTAATAACCAGTTACAGGAATCTAAAGAGTATATTAGCAAAATTCTTGATTCCATGCCGTCAATTATTATTGGAATTGATGATAAACTAAATATCACACATTGGAATCACGTTGCACAGGATAAAATTGGCTTTAGTGCAAACGAAGTGATTGGAGAAAAACTGCATGATGTTGTACCAGAGATTTCAGTTAGTTCTGATGAAATCATAGAATCAATAGGAACCGGGGAACTTGTTAGGCATAACAGGGAAAAGATAACTTTTGAAAACATTACTTCTTATATTGATACCATTGTCTACCCTGTGTTGACAGAAAAACTTAATGGAGCGGTAATCAGGATTGATGATGTTACTGAAAAGGTACGACTTCAAGAGAATGTAATCAAGGCTGATAAGATGTCGGCAATTAACGGTTTGGCTGCCGGGATAGCCCATGAAATAAAGAATCCCTTGGCAGGAGTTATGCAGACAATACAGGTTATGGAAAACAGATTAAAACTTGATTCTGAAAAAAACAGAGAGGTTGCTGAAAAGCTGAACATCAGTATGGATGCTATAAGAGAATATGTGTCTGAGAGAAATATTGATCTCATGATGGAGTCTGTAAAAATATCAGGTAAAAGAGCTGACTCAATAATCAACAACATGTTGAATTTCACCAGAACTGAATCTGAAAGAGTCTCACAGAACAGTGTTATTGATATACTTGATGATGCTATAGAATTGGCATCCAATGATTATATACTAAAGACGAAGTGTGAATTTTACAAAATTCACCAGATAAGAGAGTATGAGGATAATATACCCTACATTAATTGTGAACCAGTAAAGTTGAAGGTTGCTTTCTTTAACCTCATTAAAAACGGGGCAGAGGCAATGTATAAAAAATCTTTTGGGTCAGACAGACATCCCGAGTTTAGATTTACTGTCCGGAAAATAAAAAAATACATTGAAATTGAAATTTGGGACAATGGGATTGGTATTGAAGACACTAATCTCAAAAAGATTTTTGATCCATTCTACTCTACAAAGCCAGATGTTTATGGTACAGGTTTAAGTCTACCGATTTCCTACTATATTATAAGAGATTATCATGATGGTGATATTGTTGCTGATTCATCTGAAGGTGAATGGACTAAGTTCACTATCAGAATACCTTTTTCGTCAGATTAATTCTACAATACTCTTATCAGGCCTATTAATATTGATGCAGTTCTGGTTTTTACTTCAATATCCTCACCAAGTGAAGTGTTGTTTATATCGGTCAAACCCAGGTCATAGCGCAGTTCTAACTTCAGTAACTCATTTATATAGAAACCTGTGGAGAAGATTGCACTGAATTCCAACCCTGAAACATCATTCAAATCCCCATCTTTGTTTTCGCCGTCTTCTCTTTCCAGTTCATAGGTCGATGAAACCTTGAAATTTGTGCTTATCCCACCTCCGATGAAAAAGTTTGTTGCTTCATCTCTTGATGATGTAAGTTTAAACTGAAGTGGTAAAGTAATATAGCTATATCTATGGGTTCTGTCATATAATAATCCGTCGCCATCATCATTTTCTTCCTGTTTGTATCCTTTACGTGAATAATTAATACCAAAGCTCCAGGCAGTATTGTCGGAAATAGGTCTATCAAGAAAAATACCAAACATAAAACTTTTCAGTGCTTCAGGATCATCACCTTTATCCAGAGATGCTGAAGACATTGTCATACCACCGTGAATACCTTCATAAAATTCATCTGCAGTCGCTAATACTGCAGACAGCATAACAATTAATAAAACAGAATACTTCATAACACAAACTCCTTTGTTTAATTATGTAGAGTATATGAGTATTAGTCAAGTTAATTGTATTATGGGGAATGATTATGTCTGAAATGAGTATGGAGGATTGTTGTAAAGATGTTGAGCAGGTAAATTTCATCACCTGCTCTATAATAATCTAGAAAAATTTGCTGGGAATATAGCCAAACATAATCATGAAAGTTCTGGTTTTTATTTTTGGTAAACCCGTGATATCAATATCTCGAATATCAGTTAAACCATGATCGTACATTATTTCAGCTTTAAACTTGTTATGGAAATACATGCCAGCAGAGAAGACAGCACTGATTTCAAATACTGTTAAGTCTTCTACATCTCCATCATAACTTTCACCTGAACTGTTTTCAACCTCATATTTACCGCTTATAAATATGTTAGCACTAATTCCTGCTCCTGCATATATCCTTCCCAACTGAGGCTGATCTTTAAATATCCTGTACTGGACCGGAAATGTAACATAATGGAATGTTTCAGTTACATCTATTTCTTCTTCACTTCTTTTAAAACCTTTCAGAGAATAGTTTCCACCGGCATAAAGAGAAGAGTATGGTGAAAGCTGTTTGTCTGCAAATATCCCAAAATTGATTCCCAGTCTGGAATCCATTGATGATCCGGGATCAAACTCGATATTAGAAAAATTTAAACCTCCATGAAAACCCTGAATAATCTCTTCTGATTAAACAGAACTAAGCCCCAAAAGTAATAAAAATGCGAACAATAAAATTTTTTTTAACATAGTTTTCTCCTTTGAAACAATTTGTGCAAAATTAACTTCCATATATCAATAAAATTAATTACTGGTAAGTATTATGATGATGAGTGGCACTCTAATTAGTGAAAATAAAAGCAACCAATAAAACAATCGGCTGCTTGTAGAAAATTACTTTATTCACACTTATCTTGCTATTGATACAATACCTAATACAAGCATAAGTGTTCTGGTTTTGATTTCTGCTGCATTTTCAGAATCACTATCAAGTATGTTTGATAACCCAAGATCATACATTAGTTCTGCTTTGAATTTATTGTTAAAATATATTCCGGCAGAGAATACAGCACTCAGTTCAAAAGAAGAAAGATCTTCTAAATCATCATCATCAGTAAAGCCAGTTCCTGAATCATACTCATAGCTTCCGCTTAACAGAAAATTCGCACATAAACCACCACCAACGTAGAATCTGCTTTGTGCATCTTGTTGAGATGTAAGTCTGAATTGAACAGGAGCACTGATTGCGTGATAAACTTCTTTGTATTCCTGACTGCCGACTTCCTGCTTTTGACCTTTTTGTGAATAATTGACACTAAAGGCAATGGATGACATTGGGCTGATTGATCGATCTGCGAAAAAACCAGCATTAAAGCCGACTCTGGAGTCTACATCTGGTGCTGTATAGCCTTCAGGTGGTTCAATATCAATACTTGCAAAATTAAGTCCTCCATGAAACCCTGTAAAATTAACTGCATAAAGCCCACTTAAACTAAGTAATAATAAACATGAAAAAGATAAAATTTTTTTAAACATACTTTTCCTCCTTAATTAATTATACACATAGGAAAAAATGTTCCAAATATGTCAATGAAAATCATTCTGAAATCTGGACATTAGTATGCAAAAAGCTTCCTTAAAGGCTGTAGGATATTGAAATAAGATTTTACGTAGAATCTTTACTCAATAGTAGCTTTAATGAAGCATTGGAACGTTTATCTTAAAAATTCTGTATGGCTTACATAGCCGAATTTAGTCATAAATGTGACATTTCTGGAGCTGCTTAAGTAACTTAAATCATAAACATCTGTTAAGCCAATATCGTACAGTATTTCGAATTTGTATTTTTTTTAAATATATGCTCCGACAGAAAGAATGCTGCTCATTTCGAAAACAGAAATATCATTTATATCACCTTTATTTTTGTCGTTGTTTTTATCTACATATCTGCCGCTCATTACAAGACTTCCGCATAAACCACCTCCAATAAACAGTCTGTAGTCATTTGAAACAGTTCTGGAAATCCTGTATTGAACAGGAAGTGAGAACATGTGATAAGTATTTTTTCTATTGTTCCAGTATCTTTTATTAACAATACTTCCTTTTTGAGTATAATTTATTCCAAGAACTACAGATGAGTTTCTTTTTAAATAGATATCACTGAACACACCAAGACAATATCCTGATTGCGGATCGCTTGATCCCCCGGGTGTTAATCTGGCTGAAGCTATATTTAAACCTGCGTGTGCGCCAAAGACAATATCTTCAGCATTGAGAATGCTTAATCCGGAAATGATTACAATAATAACTACCAGTACTTTTTTCATATTGGTTCAACCTTTTTGATTTTTAAGATCCCTGATATTAGGCTTTTGCTGTCAATGATTTTGCTTGATGATCATAAAAAAAATGATTAGAAATTTTAAACAACTTTATTCAGGAAACAGATTGACACGAAATGGCACTGCATTTCTCTTAACAATATGGTATGATGTGAGAAATTTTTTATATTCAAGCAGGTATTGATGAGTCAGACTTTACAAAGAACATTACCACAGGATATTAATGCTGAAGCTGCTGTGCTTTCAGCAATGATGATAGATACATATACTGTTTCCAAAGCTATAGAAACTCTTAGCGAGGAACACTTTTACAAGACAGCTCATAGATTGATTTACAGAGCTGTTTCTTCTCTGTATGAAGACGGGATAGAGATTGATATCATTACTTTGATTGACCGTCTCAAGATGCAGGGTAATCTGGAAAAAGTTGGGGGAGCTGTATATATTAACGAGCTTTCAGACGTTGTTCTCAGTGGAGCAAATCTGTCTTATCACCTTGATATCATGTTATCAAAGGCACACCTGAGACAATTGATAGAAACTTCCAACCAGATTATTGAGTCTGCATACAATGCAGAGAAAGATGTGGATGAGATTGTTGATGAAGCTGAACAGGCGATTTTCAAAATAGCTGAACACTCCAACATGAAGTCCTTTGTTAAAGTCTCTGATATAATCCCTGAAACCCTTCACATGATTGAGGAAGTAGCAACATTGAAGAAATCTGTTGTGGGTATACCTACTGGATTTGCCGATCTCGACAGACGGCTTGGTGGATTCCGGCCGGGGCAGCTGATTGTTCTGGCAGCAAGACCTGCAATGGGTAAAACATCTTTTGCCCTGAATATAGGCTTCTATGCTGCCATGTATCACAATATGAATGTTGCTTTTTTTACTCTTGAGATGACAGCCGATGAGCTTCTTATGCGTATTTTCAGTTCTGCCGCAGAAGTTAGTATGGATAATATGCTTAAAGGTTATGGTATGAATTCCGAGAAAATCAACAGGATAATTCAGGTTGG
Source organism: Cloacimonadales bacterium (SeqCode) (assembly GCA_942492065.1). Lineage (GTDB taxonomy): Bacteria > Cloacimonadota > Cloacimonadia > Cloacimonadales > JAIOQZ01. The sequence goes on from CALODV010000008.1 coordinate 285,820, forward strand.
TGAAGCATTAAACGAAAAAAACATATATATAGATGATTCAGGTTCTAACTCTGCTCTGGATATCAGGGCGAAATCAAGAAGGCTTAAAGCCGAATTGAAGGGACTGGATCTTATCATAATCGATTATCTCCAGCTTATGAACGGATCAAAAAGAACCGATAGTCGCCAACAGGAGATTTCGGAGATTTCCAGAGCTCTTAAGGTTCTGGCAAAAGAGCTGGAACTGCCGGTGATTGCACTGTCTCAGCTTAATCGCGGATTGGAGTCCAGACCTGATAAACGTCCTATTCTTTCTGACCTGAGAGAGTCTGGAGCGATTGAACAGGATGCAGATATTGTAATGTTTATCTATCGGGATGAGTATTATAATGCAGATTCTGAAAAACCTGGTGTTGCTGAAATCATTGTGAGTAAGAACAGACATGGACCCACCGGTTCAAATGATCTCAGATTTATCGGAGAGTACACATCTTTCAGAAATCTTGAAGAATATTAGAGTAAATGTGCATAATGGTCTACTATACAGCTTTGTAAAAAATGTGTTGATGAGATTTTCAAAATCATTATACAGTATTTAAAGCATGCTTGAGTAGAATAGATGCAGTTTAATTTCGAATAATCTCCCTTTCTGAGTTATTCCTTGATAAGAAAAACCGTTATACAAAACTACCATAGAAGAGAAAAGTATAAATGAAAGCAATCAGAATTATTGGTGCCTACGTGATTTTTTTGTTTCATGTTGCAGCCAAAATTGGATGTTTGAGGAAAAGAGTTTTTGAGACAATACAGCAGATGAAGAAGTCGGGTTATGATTCCCTGATTCTCATAAGCGTGACAGCCGGGTTTACCGGTCTTGTTACAGCTGTTCAGGCATCTTACCAGACAAAAGGATATATACCGGACAGACTTATTGGTGTTCTTGTGGGTAAATCAACCATGATTGAACTTGCACCGGTACTTACAGCCCTCGTATTAGCCGGAAAGGCTGGAGCTTCTATTGCTGCAGAAATCGGAACGATGAAGGTTACTGATCAGATTGATGCTTTGGAATCCATGGCGATTGATCCCTATGACTTTCTGTATTTTCCTCGTATTCTGGCTGGAATAATTGTAGTGCCTATCCTGACTATCTATGCAAATCTGATTAGTATAATATCAGCATTTATCCTTTCAAAGTACATGTATAACATAACTGCTTATAACTTTTTTGTCAATATGAAGCAGTACTTTGATACCTGGGATTTATGGGGAGGACTGGTGAAATCGGTTTTCTTTGGCTTTGTTATTACATCTATAGGCTGTTTCATCGGATCTAACACCGTTAATGGGGCAGAGGGTGTTGGTAAGTCTACAACTCAGACAGTTGTATATGCTTCAATTTTGATTTTATTTGTAGATTTTGTTGTCGCATCATTTTTGTTCGGAGGTTTTACCCAGTGATCAGAAAACTTCTATTCTTAGCTGTTATTGCAGTAGTAATTATAAATTGTGGTACTCCTCCTGAGGAAGCAGTAAAAGATAAATTAACAGATTCGCTGGATGTATTTGTTACTAAGGATTTTTTCTCTCTGAAATATATGCAGGAGATATCATCTGAATTCTCCAGAACCAATAAGGTGAAGCTTAATAATGTTATCTTTGAAAACTTTGGGCAATTAAGAGATTCATTGGATGCAATCAGGAAATTCAATAAAAAAATCGCAAATGATAGTATGAATATTGCCAGCATGAAAATGCCTGATCTTGTAATTGGCTTAAATCAAACCTTTTATCGTGAAATGATTCAGGATTCTATATTCACAGCAAACCGTAAGTTTGAGATAGAGAAAATGCATGATTACCTGAATCTGAAGAGATTTCCGGGTTTTATACCACTTTCGTGGTCTTATTTGGCTTTCATGGTTGATCGTGAGTACATGAGTAAATATCCTGAGACTTTTGGACAATTGCAGGATGGAAACTACAAAGGGCGCATATTGCTTAGTCAGCCTTTTGATACATGTATTGGAAACGCCTTCGTTTATTGGGTAGGAGGTATATTCAAGAAATGGGGTTTTTCTCACTACACAAGAGCAATCAAGGATAATATAGGTGAAATCGAGGATAATACGGAGGATGCCTATAATAAGTTCCTTGCATCAGAATATAATTTTGTCCTTACTTATTCCTCCAGAATAGCATACCATTTTTCTAAAGGTGAAAACAAGAGATATGATGTTATAGTCCCTTCTGAGGGGCATTTCAGACAGGTTCTCGGTATGGCAGTTCCAAAAGAAACTGAATTGAATATGAATACAGATAAATTGATTAAAATGATGCTGGATAAAAAATATCAAATGTTGATGCAGAGCAGAATGTACATGTTTTCGGTTCTGAAGGATGTTGAAGCTCCCAGTAACTTCAGTTTATCAAATGTTCCACCACAGGATGTAACAAAAATTCTGTGGGATAAAAAAATTGATGAATACTATAATTATTGGAAAAAAAGATGGAATATCCTGATAAAGATGTAACTTTCAGAATTGTTTTGTATGAACCTGAAATCCCTGCAAACACTGGTAATATAGGTAGATTATGTGTTGGAGCTAATGCTGAACTTCACATCATAAGACCTATGAGATTTTTTATCAATGATAAATATGTAAAAAGAGCAGGTTTAGATTATTGGAAAGACCTGAAGTTGACTCTCCATGACAGTCTTGATGACTATCTCCTTATGTTTCCTGATGTTAACCATTACTATTGTACAACTAAAACGGAGAATAAATATACTGATTTTATCTATAAATCTGGTGATTCGTTCATTTTAGGTCCAGAATCCAGAGGTTTACCGGAATCATTACTTGACGAAAACAGAGAAAAATCAATTACTATTCCTATGTCTGACAAGATCAGATCAATTAATCTCAGCAACAGTGCCGCTATCGTCTTGTACGAAGGTTTACGGCAGATAGGCTTTTAATCCGGAGGAAAAATGCTTAAAGGATCATACGTAGCACTTGTAACACCTTTTACAAATGGTGAAATCGATTATAATGCACTCGAGAAACTAATAGAATTTCATATTGAGAACAAAACCGATGGTATTCTTTTATGTGGTACTACCGGAGAAACTCCTACTCTTGCCGGAGATGAAAAGGAAAGACTAATTCGTTTTTGTGTAAAGCTCATCGACAAAAGAGTTCCGATTATGATAGGTACGGGTTCGAATAACCTCAATCACACTATAGCTGCAACAACAAGGGCTGCTCAATGGGGAGGGGATTATGCTTTAATCAGTACCCCATATTACGTTAAGCCTACACAAACCGGTTTATATCGTTTTTACAAAGCTGTACATGATGCAACGGATATCCCAATTGTTATCTATAATGTACCGGGAAGAACAGGTTGTAATATTAATGCAGAGACTGTGATTAAACTTGCAGGTGACTGCGAACGATTTATCGGACTGAAAGCTGCAAGCGGGGATTTGATTAAGGCCTCAGTTGTTGCAAAAGGTACATCAGAAGATTTTTCAGTTATGTCAGGTGAAGACGGATTGAATCTTCCTCTGCTTTCCTGCGGTGCTAAGGGAGCTATTTCCGTTACAGCTAACATTGCTCCTCGGAAAGTGCACGACCTTATTGAGGCTTACGCAAATAAAGAAAACGATACTGCTTTAGAGATTCATCAGTCATTGATAGAACTTAATGCTGCCTTATTTATTGAAACCAATCCTATACCGGTTAAAGAAGCACTGGTAATGATGGGTTACATAAAAAGAGAGTTCAGGCTACCGATGTGTGAGTTGTCTGAAAACAACAGAGTATTTCTTAATGGAGTTCTTAAAGAGAACGGCTTAATCTGATAGAGTTATTTAATGCTTAGAAACAGAAAGAAAGTAGATAAAACTAGTATAGTATGTCCTAAATCAAAGAGACATGAAAGTCTTTTTGTCTGTGCTATCAATTGTCATAAAAAATGTCCTAAATACATAGAAACTATAACAATTGGCTTACTTCTGGAGTTTGTATCACAACATCCGGAATACAAAATAGTTGGAGAAATGATGGCTGCACCAAAAGCTAAAAAGACAGCAGGAGAAAAAAAATACTGGGTTGTAACCGAAGATAATCATTTTGTTGAATTAACAGAGCAGGAAATTCTGGAAAATCCTCTGGATTACATTGGTAAACAGGTTTTTGACAAACCACCTGCACAATACGAAATAGTAGTAGCTTTGAAGAAAGTGAAGAAATAACTAACATCTAAAAGTACATAAGTGAGAGGATTCTTAAAATGGAGTACAGGTATCTCAAAGGCTGGATAAAGGATTCTGACAATATCAGGGGTTTCAGATTTCAAGGACTTTCTGTATTTGAAGACCAATATATTATCACCTTTAAAAAGCGCAAAGAGATACTGCAGATTGATCTTTCAAAAGGATCAGTTTTCTATTCCAGAATAAAAACACCTTTCACAACTGAGAATGGATTCTGCAACTATTGCAATGATCACCTGAAGAACAGTACGCTAAACGATATAAATATACTTGATAAAGACAGGATAATTGTACTTGTCTTTACCAGAGTTAATATTTATAATCAACAGGAGAAGTTCAGACTGATTCTGGAACTTATACCGCGTTATTATAACATTATTCTGGTAAACGACTCCGATCAGGATGGTTTAATCTCCGATTCCTTGAAAAGGATATCTTTTGCTGAGAATACAACACGTCAAGTTCTGCCTGGAATTGTATATCAGCCTCCAAGCAGTAATTTTGAAATAACTGATATTGATGTTCAGTTCCCAATTATTTTTAACTACAACTCATTCGAAACAATCAATGATTTTCTGGAACACCAGTATTTCAATGTGATTCTGGAGAACAGAATTAATGGTGAGCGCAGCAGGATACTCAAAACACTGAGGAAGAAGCTTAAATCCAAAGAGAAGAAACTTGAAAAGCTTAAGTTAGAGCTGGAAGATTCACTTAATGAAACAGTTTATTACCAGAAAGCTGAATTGTTAAAAGCTTCGTTCCATAATGTTAAAAAAGGAATGAAAGAAGTGGAACTTCAGAACTATTTTGCTGAAGATTATCCGATTATTACAATTGAACTGAATGTAGAGAAATCACCTCAGCAGAATGTAGAATGGTATTTTAAGAAATACCGAAAAGCAAAATCAGGTAAACTTAGAATCCAGGAAGAGATTGAGAAGACAGATACGGATATAGATGAGATCAATCGTGAGATTTTTGACATTGAAGAGCAAAACGATTATGTTGAACTGAAAAGTTATACGCAGAAGTCGGATAACAAAGTATCGAAAAAGAAGAAAAGCTACAGGAAGCTCTTTATAGATGATTGTTGGGAAATTTTCATAGGAAGAACAAACAGGGAAAATGACGAATTAACAACACGTTTTGCCAAGCCATATGACTGGTGGTTTCACTCCAGGATTTTCCGCGGATCGCATATCATTATACGTAATTATAAGAAGAAGGCAGAGTTACCGGATGATTTAAGAGATTTGTCTGCAAGGATTGCTGCATACTACAGTAAAGCAAAGAAATCTGAGAATGTACCCGTAGATTATACACAGATCAGACATGTACGTAAACCCAGAGGATCAGCTGCCGGATTTGTAACTTATAAGAACCAGAAAACGCTGTATGTCAATCCTCTGAGTATGAGAGATGCTGCAGGAATTATTGAAAAAATGACAAAGGGGTGACTTGATGTTAGTCAAATCACTTGATAAAATTAGTAAAATAAATGCTCTGGACGGGACAGAAGTAAAAGAGATTCTACATCCCGAAAAGGATGGTGTTGAGATGAATTTCAGTCTTGCCCATGCAGAGCTGGCACCACATAGTAAATCACTTAAACATAGAATTAAAACAGGTGTTGAGATATATGTAATTTTGAAAGGTAATGGATTAATGTATATAAATGAGGATGAGCAGATTGTTAAGCCGGGGGATACAATTTACATTCCGGCTGGAGCTGTTCAATTTATTGAAAACACCGGGGATGATACTCTTGAATTCTATTGTATGGTAGATGGGGGCTGGTCACCGGATTGCGAGGAACTATGCTGAGAAAATCAATTATATTACTCAGCGGAGGTATGGACTCACTGGTTACTCTTGCAATTGCTGCAAATGAATCGGATGAGCTTTACTTTCTGCATGTGAATTACGGACAGAAAACACAGACAAAAGAGCTGGAATGCTTTAACAATCTTGTAAAATACTATAAACCTGTAGATACACTTGTGGCTGATATTGAATATCTGAAAAAAATAGGTGGATCCAGTCTGGTTGATAACTCTCTGGAAATTAAGGATTATTCAGGCGAAGATGTTGTCCCAAATACATATGTGCCTTTCAGGAATGCTCACATGATCTGTATTGCTGTATCCTGGGCAGAAGTTATTGGTGCTCAGAGAATTTACATTGGAGCAGTGGAAGAAGACAGTTCCGGTTATCCTGATTGTCGTGAAGAATTTTATAAGCATTTCAATAAAACTATAGATGCGGGAACACAAGATGAAACAAAGATAGAGATTGTTACTCCGGTGATTCACAAAAAAAAATCTGATATAATCACACTTGGTAAAGAACTGGATGCTCCGTTTGAATACAGCTGGAGCTGCTACAGAGATAATGAAAAAGCCTGTGGAACTTGTGATAGCTGCGTTCTGCGTCTAAATGCTTTTAAAGAAGCAGGGCTTATTGATCCAAACCCTTATAAAGAAGATGTCGACTAACACTAAAATGAATAAGTACTATTATATGAAGAAGGCGATAGACATCGCTGAGCAGGGAAGAGGAAGAACATCACCCAATCCGTTTGTCGGAGCAATAATCGTCAGTAAAGGCAGAGTTGTGGGAAGAGGGTTCACTCAGCCTGCAGGACAGAACCATGCTGAGGTGGAAGCAATTCTTGATGCGGGAGATAAGTGTAAGGGTGGATATATATATGTAACTCTGGAACCTTGCTGTCATTATGGCAAGACCCCACCCTGCACAAATGCAATAATCAGCAGTGGTATTGAACGGGTTTTTATTGGTATTGAAGATCCTGACTATAAAGTGGCCGGTAAAGGTATAGATATTCTGCGGGAAGCAGGTTTGAAGGTTGAGGTCGGGCTATATGATGAGGAAATCCGCAAACAGCTTGAAGCATATATCTTCTCCAGACAAAATACAGGATTGTATGTTCACAGCAAGATTGCAGCTTCCATGGATGGTAAAACAGCTTTGGATAATGGTAAATCTAAATGGATTACGAATGAGGAGTCCAGAAAGAGAGTGCATGCAATGCGTAACCGCTCGGATGTTCTAATTACAGGGATAAATACTGTTCTTGCGGATAATCCCATGCTGAATGTAAGAGGGATAGAGAACTCTAGTAATCCTGTAAGAGCGATATTGGACACAAATCTGAGAATTCCCGTTGATTGCAATATTGTGCAAACAGCCGAAGAGCAAAAGACTATTGTCTTTTATGTTGAAGGAAAACCTGAAAAAGTTGAAGTTTTAGAAGAGAATGGTGTTGAGTGTATCATGGTTGCAATGGAATATGGACATGTGAATCTGGAGCAGATGACAGGTATTCTCAAGAATAAAGGATATATGTTATTGATGCTGGAAGCCGGCAGAACCCTGAATACAGCATTCTTACAGCGTGGATTGCTCAATCGCATTTCGTATTTTATAGGTGGAAAAATCCTTGGGGGAGAACACAGTATTTTCGGTGGATTCAAGATTGATGAAGTTGATCAGGCTGTGAAGCTGTCAGTGGAGGAAGTTTGTACTCTGGACAACGATGTGCTTATTGAATACAGAGTGAAGTAGATTACAAGTTTTAACTAAGCTGAACACTTCCAGTGCCGAGGATTTGATTAGAGCATTCCATTTTCAATGTACTTTTTCGACCTTATATCTCCGCCAAAATAATTTTACACACATATTCAATACTTCTAAGAATTTGTCTCTAAACTATCCTGTCCTTATAGATTAAAAAAAAGCTGCGTCACATGTACGCAGCTTATAGATTATATTTTCGAATTTAATTTTCTATAAATCTTTGAATGGACTGTCAAGCTGGTTGTCCCAGTTTTCATTCGCATAGCGTTTCCATTCGCCTCTGTTATCGTTGTTTCTACGTCTTTCGTTGTACTGAGGTCTTTCCTGTTGTTGAGGTTGCTCAGGCATTTCAGAAGGTTCAAGAGATATTCTCTTTTTGCCTTCATCAATGTTGATAACTCTAACAGTAATAGCATCACCAACGTTTTCTTTAGCATGAACTACTTTAGCAATTGCAAGTTTAGACTTAGGCATTAATCCTGTAAGACCTTCAGCAACTTTTACGAAAGTACCGAATTCAGATACGCCATCGATAGTTCCTTCAACAAGTTCACCTTCTTTAAGGAATTCATCAATGTTATCCCATGGATCAGGCTGAAGAGCTTTGAGAGAAAGAGAGATTTTCTTTTTCTCAACATCTACTCTGAGGATTTGAGCTTCAACGAGTTGTCCTACTTGAACAACTTCTGATGGTTTGTTAACTCTTTTGCCTCTTCTCATTTCTGAGATAGGAATAAGTCCTTGAACGCCAGGCATGATTTCTACGAATGAACCGAAGGATTCGTTTTTAACAACACGGCAATTTACAATCTGGTCTTCTTTGAGTTCTCTCATAGCAGCGTTAACAGGATTTTCTGTTAATTGTTTGATGCTGAGGGAAATCTTTTCACCATCAAGTTTAATAATTTTAACTTGAACTTTTTGACCTGTTTCAAGTGCATCAGATGGTTTAGCAATCCTTGTCCATGAAATTTCAGAAACATGAGCAAGACCTTCGATTCCACCGAGATCGATGAATGCACCAAAACCGGTTAATCTTGTTACAGTACCTTCGATAACCATTCCAATTTCAAGTTGCTCAAGTGCAGAAGCTTTTTTCTCAGCAGCTTCCTGTTCCGCAAGAACTCTATGGGAAACTACAATATTTCTTCCTTTATCAGTATAATCAATAATCTGGAAGTCAAAGCTTTGTCCGAGAACTGAATTTTGATCTTTAAGAGGGAATAAACTGATTTGTGAGGATGGGCAGAATGCTCTTGCATTAAGAACATCTATCTGGAATCCGCCTTTTATAATTTTGACAACTTTTCCAGTCACAGGAATTTTTCTTTCAAAAGCATCTTTTAAAGCAGATTTATCTACATTAGCTTTTGAGTATCTTTTGGAAATGACAGTTTCAACATCATTTTTCTTTACTACGTAAGCAGTAATTTCGTCACCAACTTTTACGGTAACATTACCATTTTCATCTTTAAATTCAGAAACTTCAGCGTGTGCATCAAGTTTATCTCCGAGAGTTACGAATACATATGAATCGTTAACATTAACAACTGTACCTGTTACAAGGTCACCTTCTGTTGTTTCAAATGCTTCAGCAATTGACTGCTCGATTAATGTTTCCATGTCTTCATGAGTTTCTTCTGTTGCAGTTTCTGCAGCTTCAGTAATTTCTACTTTTTCTTCGACTTTGTTTTCACTCTGAACTGTATCAGTTCCAACCATTTCATCTTGTTTTTTTTCAACGTTTTCCAACATTACAATCTCCTGTGATTAATCAGTGTGTCAAAATCCTAAATGCACGGCTGTAATGTCCAGTTTTATTTATAAAGTTTTTATTCAAAATGCTATTTTTCTTTTCTTGAAAAGATAGAACACAGCCTGTTCCATGGAATAGGCTTTCCGCTGAAGCCTGTCATGAAGCTCTCTGTCAGAGTTCTTGATGTCAATAAGAGTTTCATTTTCAAGATTATACAATTGTGATTCATGTCCCATTTTTCCACTGAAAAAATACTTGTCTTCAAGCCAACCGATGTTGTTGTGCTTGACAATAAGGGCAAATCTGTTGTCGGGATTTCCGTTCAACATGTCTTTTCCAAAGAAAGAATGTCTGGCAGAAACATTCAAAAAGTTAAGAAGTGTTGGTGGAATGTCAACCTGGCTCGTTACATAATCATATCTTGCAGGCTCAAGATTTCCCGGACTGTAGAACAGGCAAGGCACATAAGAAGCTCTGTGATCGAATGGAATGTCATGATGATAGTTCTTGGAGTGGTCCCCTGTTATAATAAATAATGTATTGTTAAAGTATGGTTTATTTTTTACTTTATCAAAAAACTGCCCAAGAGCATAGTCCATATATTTAAATGTATTGTAATTACCATTAAGTTCACCTCCACCTTCTACTTTGCCGAAATCAACATCAGGTATTGTATAAGGGGGATGATTTGTTGTAGAGAAAACAGACATAAAAAACGGCTCATCAGCAGGGAATTTGTCCATTTCTTCCAGAGTTCTGTCGAGGACAACATGATCAGGGGCACCCCATTTATTGATGAATGTTTCGGGGTCAAAATCAGTCTGTCCGATAAAATTATCAACGCCTTTAGACACCAGAAATCCTCTCATGTTATCGAATTCAATATCTCCACCATATATAAAGTGAGTGGAATAACCCGTGTCCTTCAGAATCTGACTGATTGATGGTATTTTTTGTTGAGCCTGCACCTGCTTGATCAGCGACTTACCTGCCAGTACAGGATAGGAACAATAACTGGTGTTAAATGCTCTTGCACTTCGTTGTCCATTACTGTAGAAATTTGTGAACAGAACTCCATCCTCAGAAAGCTGATCAAAATTAGGTGTGAGTTCCAGGTCTGATCCGAGACATCCAACAAATTCTGCAGAGAATGATTCCAGAAGAATCAGCACGACATTCATCTTTTTCTGAGGTTCATCAGTTTTAAATTCTCTATAAAAAGGATATTCCTTCACAATTGGCTTTTCATTCGGCATAACAATTTCTTTTGTTACTTCAATGGCTTCTTCATCGGAAATGTATTGCGGCCGCTTTTCGTGATCATAAACATCACGAATAAAATTGAATATGGGATTCACCGCTGTCTGGTTTGCGATATTATACTGGCTTGTGAAACCAACACCCCAGTTGATGGATGCTGTACCTGTTCGCCCTCTGACACCAAGAAACAAAAGTCCTGCTAAAACAAGGAATGTGACTGATCTGTTAATATAGTGAGTTTTTCTGTATTTAAGGTTCTTGAAAAATCTGTGCTGAAAGTAACCGAATAAGCCTATAACAAGTATCATAAGAAACAAATAGGGTATTACCGGATATTCATTCCATATAGTGTATACAATCAGATCAGGGGTATCAGAATATTCAATGGAAGTATAGTCCAGATGAGAATTATACTCCTCGAAAAACTCAAGATTACCTATCATCGCTCCTGTATAACCGACAAGGAGAATCAGCATCAGCACCTGAAGCACTATCCTCATTATTCTGGAAAACTCGATACCAATATATGGTATGTGCCCAATCAGAAAGAAAGGGGCAAGATAGTATCCTATGATCACAGTGTCAAAACGTGCTCCATAGAAAAAAGCAATCAGTATATCCTTAAAGGGTACACCGACATATTGTCCATGGTATCTTATAATAAAGAATACTCTGAATAATGCAAAGAAAGACAGAAGCAGCAGATACATCTTCAGGAAAAATGTGTCTGTTGGAGCTAATCTTAGTTTTTTCAAGTTCATATTTACCTCATCTTATAGAAAATCTATCAGGATGTCATTGTTTATATCAGACTAAATTGATCAAATGAAAAATTAATTTATTGACTGATACTTCTTGTCTGAAAATTTCTACGAAATGAGAGCTTTGCACAAAAGTTGAATCAATCAACATGTGTCATGAGGTATGGATCAAGTAAAAAAACATTGATGTATTATGGAAATGAGCAATTATGAAAAGATTTCAGTGTAAATAATTTTTTTCAGGAGTTTAGTATGATTATAGGGATATTAATTTCAATTTTATTATTGTGCGTTAATCTGGGAGCTGATGAGGTCATAACCGAAATCGAGAAAATTTATACCGAATTCAGAGATTTGGGTACTGACGGTATGGAAGTCTATCAGATAGATAGTCTGGATATTATTGTAGATGTCTCAACATTGAACCTGAGAGATGGTTACTACTATATTTTTGCTCCTGTAAATGATCAACATGTTTTCTGTGCATTCAAAGGTAATGTACATTTTCAGCTGATGTCTGATGCTGAAGATGCTATCAGGCAATTCAAAAATGCGACCGACAAAGATTACTTTGAAGGTGATTTTGATGAAGTATTTATTACTGATACCAGAGGATTAATTGAAGAAGTAAGGAGTACAAACGAGAAAGTAGAGGATTATCCTGAGTTCAAGAACATAGATTTGAGGATGAACAAGGTCTCAATCAGTAATGGCAGTGACCTTGAACTAAGGGATACTTTTGTCGGAAAGCTTGTGCAAGATGCGCCAAAGGGATACTGCAGATATGAGTTAATCAATGATCATGACAGAATCAAAAGAGTATGTTACTCATATAATAATATTGCTGAATATGAAAACTATCTCTATTTTATACCTGCTCAAAATAAAATTAAAAAATCCTTCAGAAACAATATATGGATTGATAAATTGGATAATTCTGATAAATTCGGTAAAAATTCCACTCCTGAAGAGAATATTGTTATTGAAGTTGAAAGATATAACTTAAACGTGGAAATATCTAAAAATATGGATTTAGTGTGTGAAGGCACTGTAAAGCTGACAATTGGAGATAACTTATCAAAGTGGATAGAATTTGATATAGGTTATCTGGATGATATGGACTTGTTCGAGCTTGAGTATGTCGTAGACTCAGATGGTGGAGCTCTCAAATACTTCCATAACAATAATGACATTTGGGTAAAACTTCCTGATAGTTCATCAAGTAACAGCTATCAAGTTGGGTTCAAATATAAAGCACCATACATGACAAATACTAACCGCAGCTCAGGTACTAAGAGTCCGGTTGGGTATTGGTACCCTAATCTTTTATCTGAAAAAGAATATCATGCTGACTTAACATTCACTTACCCGAAGAAATTTAACATATTTTGTGTGGGAGAAAAGATTTCAGAAGAAAAATCAGGTAAAATAAAAAAATCTATCTATAGAACTGTTAAACCTCTTAAGCACATAGACTTTACTCTTGGAAAAATTAAGTCAACAACATTGAGTAAAGAGGGGCTGCCTGAAATAACTGTTTTTATGGATAAAGGCAGATCTGAGAACGTAGATATGGTGGTCAATTTTATGGGGATTATGTCTAAAATAATAGGTAGTCTGGACATTGAAAAATTAAAGTTAAGTGAATCTAGTGGGGTCGATTATTCAATCCCTGATTATGTTGTGCTAAATTTCCCGGAAATTTCTGCAAACATTGGGAATACAGTTTTCAGTAAGCAATTGAATAGTATGTTGTTTACATACCCTATAGTGAAAATTTCAGAATTGTGGTGGGGAAAGAGTGTTCAAATGAAAAATATAGATGACAACTGGCTTAAGTTCTCGTTGTCTGAAATTACTTCATTGGTTCTTATTCACAAGTGTGATCCTGCAGGGGCAGATATATATAAAGACAACATTTCTCTTCAGAATGATTATGTAAGGAGAATATATGAGAATGCTGTAAGTGTAGGAACTTATCCGGATGCAGTGTATGATGTATTTATGAACTACAGAACCAAATACAATTTAAATCTCAAAATAGATCGCGTTCAGGGTGTTGACTTTTACTATGAACTCAGCAATTCATCCGATTACAGAGCAACATACGTAATGCACTTATTGCGTTACTATCTGATGAATGTACAAAATCAGAATGATGATGTGTTTCTTACAGTTTTAAGGACTTTCTATTCTGATTACAAAGGGAAAAAAGCAAGTACAAAAGACTTTATTAAAACTGTAAACAGTGTAACCGGAAAAGATATGAACTGGTTCTTCGATCAATGGGTGTATGGTAACAGGCTTCCTGAAATTGAGTATGATTATTCCGGTTCTCAGGAGAATGGAGTAAACTACCTGAATCTTGAGATTACTCAGTCCGGAGTGGGGGACAACTTCATATCCAGAATACCTGTGCGAGTTGTATACCAGAATGGTCAATCATCAACATTCAATGTAGATGTTACAGGCACAACTTATAAAAACAAACTCAAACTGCCAATGGAAATGAAGGAGCTTGAGTTCGATCCATTCAATACTGTTATACTCAAAGAGAAGAAATAGACAAATCAATAGGGGGAGAATAATGAAAAAAATAACATGCGTATTGCTGGTGATTTATACACTGTCTTTGCTTTCCGGATTGAACAATGCAGATCATTCTTCGCTAGACATGAAGGGTTTCGGTGATGATATTACTCAGCTGAAGATTGATTCCGATAATATATATAAAGTTAAGAATTTTGAGTATATAACTGATGTTGCTGTATTTTCTTTCCAGAAAGGTTACTTTTATCTAATGACACCTGTCGTCAGCAAGGAAGCTGGAATATTATTTATTGGTAAAGTTGATGTCAATGTTAAGGCAGATAATCCTGACTTCTCCTCTCAGATAGAAGGTGCCTATAGTAAGAAGGAGTATACAAAGAGATACAAAACAATGATGATGTTTGTTCATGGAGACTTTATTGGGAGAGTTAAAGAGGAAGGTTCAAAAAAAGAAAAAATCTTCTGAAATTGATGAAGGTATTTCGAAAATTACTACTCCCTGGTTTGATTTTTCTCGATTTGATTCCCCGAGGATGAATATTGTGAGTGATATACTGAATAGTACTGCGTATGGGGCTTTTTATGCATGTTTTTTTGAAGACGATTTAAATGAATGTGCCTATTATAATTTTGATGGTAGTTTGAATACTCATGAGATCACGTTTATAAATAAAAATAAAAAGCGAGCTGATGATGAGAATTTTAGTATGAAATTTGTAGGCTCATCCGTGCAAAATATATCGGGTAACAGGAGGAGGGAAGATTTCAGTATTATTAATTATGATATGGATGTTAAGCTTTTGCTGCCTCAAAAAAGAATAGAAACATATAAGAAAGCAACTAAAAGAAACAAATAGACAGGTACAAAATTTATTGATGAGGTTTATCAGAAAAAATATAAGAGGGGTAATATGAGTACTTCCGCCTATCTGGAGTTTGTTCCCACTGTTCAGAGAACTTCAGTAGTGTGTTTTCGTTTCGGAGAAGATTTCTCAAAGCAGGATGTTAAGGTCTCCAGCATAAAAGATGTAGATTCCAATGCCCTGGATTACTTATTTCAGGGGGAATATTTGTTTGTTAAACTCAGTTCCCAGGCAAATCCCGGAGATACTTTGAAACTTTTTTTTGATTACACTGCACCTTTTCTTGACTCGGGTGAGAATTCATTATGTACAATCAGTGCATGGTACCCAAAACTGCAGGCTAAAGGAAAATGGAATGCAAAACTGAAAATAGATTATCCCGATGACTATCAGTGTCTTGCCAGTGGAATCCTGAAAGTACCTGAACAAGTTGAGGGTTATCACTCTTTGGTCTCTGAAATTATAAATAAGAGGGAAATGAACATTGGAATAAGCTATTGCAGATTTAAAGAAAAACGCACCGATAGTGATGTTGTAATCCGAAGTATGTTAAGAGGAAGTAACTCCTACATGATTGATAAGCTATACGCTTGTATCGGATTTATGGAAAAGATTTTTGGAAAGTGTCCTGTTAGTGAGATTGCTTTGGTTGAGCATGCAAGACATAATAGTTCTGAAAACGGCTTCATCACTCTGAACTTTGATGTTAGTATGAACAAAAATCTGAACTACTTGAGAAACATTGAAAAAATCTGTGATATCTGGTTTGTGAATCTTAAGGAAAAATCCGATCCTGAGAACAAAATGATAAAAACTTTATCGACTTATGCAGCTATGATGTTTATACATTATGATTGTGAGTTTAATGGAATAAGTTATGAGAGTATTCTTGATGAATACAGAGCAAAGTTTAACCAGCCTTATATTGATCCCGATGAACTCAACAATTTTTATGGGAATGGCAGAACTTATAATACTTTTGTCACTTATACTATCAGATGGAATCGTGTTCTCTAACATTTCAATGAAATGGGACAGGCCTTAGGAGGTCAGATAGGTTTTATTGATTCTCCTCAAATGAGATATAAAATATATGAAGAAGAGCAGCAGATGGTAAAACGAGTTCTGCTGCTGCATAACCTCAGAGTTCTAATGACATATTATGAGACAGATAATTCCGATGAGTTCAACAATCTGCTCGGCGCTTTTATGATAGCAAGTGAGTATAAGGAACCTGATGAAGAGCTCTTTGTCAAAACAGTTAAGCAGATAACCAGCAGGGATTTTTCATGGTTGTTCAATCAATGGCTTTATAATGATGAGTTTCCTCCATATTATATTAAGATAAATCAGAGTTCCGAAGGTGAAGGCAAGTATACAACAACTTTTTCTGCAAAGATTGAATATGCATCCGATGAGTACAAAGTTTTGCTACCTGTTAAACTAACTTTTATTGATGATTCAATGATAGTGAGAGTTTTGGAGCTGTCTGGTGCCAAAACTGAATTGATTTTCAGGAATGATGACAGAATCAAGAAGATAAACTGGGATCCATATAAAATCCTTGTTAACAGCAGGCGAGAAGAATCGTATTGACGCATTCATAACTTGACTATTCTGGTCAGCAATATTCTGTTGCTGTATGGAAAGAGTAGTAGCATTGATTGATATGGACGCTTTTTTTGCGTCAATCGAACAGAGAGATAATCCCTGTTTAAGGGGTAAACCCGTCTTAATTGCAGGAACACATGCACAGAAGGGGATTGTCTCAACATGTTCATACGAGGCCCGTAAATTCGGAATCCGATCCGGAATGGCAACAATAGAAGCCAGAAAACGGTGTCCGAATGGGTATTACATATCCGGTAATCACGCAAAATATTGCTATGCATCCTCCAGAATCATTGAAATCTGCTATAGATTCACACCTGTTGTCGAGCCTTTTTCCGTAGATGAGATGTTTCTTGATATTTCAGGCTCGCTAAAACTATTCGGATCCAAGAAGGCAATAGGGGATGGAATAAGATCAGGGATCAGATCACTGCTGAATCTACCAAGCTCGGTAGGAATAGCTCCTAACAAGCTCTTAGCAAAACTTGCCAGTCGCTTTGCCAAGCCGGACGGTACATTTGTGATAGAAAAGGAAGATATCCCAGGACTTCTGGAGAATTTACCTGTCAAGGACTTGTTTGGTGTTGGTCCTAAAACTTCTGAGAAGCTTAATCTATTAGGAATACACACGGCAGGTGAGTTAAGTCGTTTTCCTCAGCATATACTGCAACATAAATTCGGTAAAGGTGGAGTGGACCTGATTCTTAAGGCAAAAGGAATTGATAACTCCCGAGTTGATACAGTTGATGATTCCGGTGACCCTAAGTCTATTTCCAATGAAACAACTTTATACGAACCTACAGATAACAGATATCACCTGAAAAAGATTCTGCTTGCCCTTGTTCATAAAGTGTCTTTCCGGATGAGAAAACACGGAGCGAAAGCCAGGACAATCAGATTGCGATTACGGAACGAGAATTTCGAAACTCACCAATACCATCGTACTGTAGACCGAGAAATATTTTTTGATACAGAACTCTATGAAGAAATTATCCATTTATTTGATTCTGTAAGGTTTGAACCACACAAGGTAAGATTGATCGGAGTTGGAGTTACTAAGCTGACTTATGAGAAACACCCGGAACAGCTCGAAATATTCCCGAGATACGATGTAAAAAAACAATTGACAGCAGAAACAATAGATAATCTGAAGAAGAGATTTGGCACGGAAGTAATAAATATCGGAGATAGTCGCACAGGAGACAGTTTCTCATTCAGAAAAAATAATGAAAGAGCTCTAAGCTTTGGAATGAAAAACTACATAAAAGAACAGAAAAAAGGAAATATAAATGATAAACAGACATAAAGCAGCTTTTTTTACTGACCTGGACGGAACAATTCTGCATTCAGGTAAAGGTTTTGATGTTAACGAATTGGAGTTTCTCAGAAAGCAGGAAAATATCCTTTTGCGCACTATAGTAACAGGTCGATCATTGTATTCTGCAAGAAAGGTTTTGGATGATGATTTTCCGATAGATTATCTGATTTTCTCATCCGGGGCAGGTATAGTAAAGTGGAAGACAAAGGAAATAAAGCACTCAAGAGCTTTTACTAAACCGCAGATTAAAGAAGTGTACTATTTCCTCAAAACCCTGAATTTAGATTTCTGCATACATTTTCCCATTCCTGATAACCATAAGTTCTACTACGTTAAGAACAGGGGTATTCCTGACTTCAGAAGAAGAATAAAAGTTTACTCGGAGTTTGCCGAAGAACACGTGGAGAAGAAGTCTTATCTCAGAAACTCCACTCAATTTCTGGTTATTCTCAATCATGATGAAGATATGCTTCTCAAAATCAGGGAAACTTTACCTGAGTATTCAATTATACGGGCGACTTCTCCTTTGGATGGGAAGAGCATGTGGATAGAGATTTTTCCTCCGGAAGTAGATAAAGGAACTGCATCAGCTCATCTCTGCGATATTCTGGAGATTGATCACAGCAGGACAATCGCATTAGGTAATGATTTCAATGATATAGCAATGCTTGACTGGGCTGAAAAAAGCTATGTTGTTGATTCTGCTCCAGATATCCTGAGAAAAAAATACAACTCTGTAAAAACTCTGAATGCCGTAGAAAACTCAGTTCTGGAATCAGGTTTTAGTTTAGACTAAGTGCTTATTTTTCGAAGTCACTCTCATCTACATAGTCAGGGAAGTATCTTTTAGCACAATCAGGGCATATTCCATGACTGAAAGAAGCGTCTGAATGTTCCTGAATATATGACTCAAGAGCTTTCCAGTATCCACTGTCATCACGGATCTTTTTGCAATGCGAACAGATAGGTACTATTCCCTGAAGTGTCCTTATTTCTGCCAAAGCTTTTTGCAGATCATTTATAAGATTTTCTTTTTCCTGCTCGATAGTTTTCCTGTCAGATATATCTTTGATAACCCAGAGAACTCCCTTGTCCAGATTTGCCGGTACTGATTTATCCAGGGCTTGACCTGAAACTGAACACCATACTTCAGAGCCATCTTTTCTTCTCAGTTTATAGTCAACTTCTTGAACCTTATGATAAGTTAAGGAGTAATAGAATTTTTTGCCAAACTCTACGTAATTTTCGTGGGATACATGGAATTTCTCCACAGATTTGCCCTTCATCTCTTCAGGATTATCATAACCCAGTATTCGGGCTGTCTGCAAGTTTGATCTGTAAATATATCTTCCACCGAGGAGCATGACAATCCCTACCATTGTATTACTGAAGATTGACTCCAGTTCATCATGAGCTTTTTTTAATCTGAGTTCAGTTTCTTTCCTATCTGTTATATCTTCAAAAACCCAGACAACTCCTTTGGAGAGATCAGGAGGATCATTCTGGTCAACAATTCTTCCACTGGCACTGACCCAAATAGGAGTGCTATCTTTTTTTACAAACTTCATATCCATTTTAACAGGTTTTCTTTCAATCAGAGATGTTTTGTAGTATTCACCAATCTTTTTGAAGCTGCTCTCAGAGTAATGAAACTCCTGGATGCTTTTACCTACCATTTCATCTGCATTATTGCAACCAAAGATACGTACAGTTTCTTCATTGACTTTTCTAATAATTCTGTCACCATCTATAAAAGCTATTCCTGCACCGCTATTAAGGAAAATAGAATCAAACTCCTGAGTTTTTTCAGCTATTTTTTTATTCAGGTCTGCCATTTTGGACATATCTCTGATTGTTGTAATTCTGATTTTCTTTCCACATATATTGAAGAAATCACCTTGAATGATGATTGGTATGGATGTTTTATCTTTTTTTATCAGCTTTGCTTCAAGAGGTTCTGCATGATCTGATAATCCTCTTTTCTTAAGCGCTTCGTAATACTCAGGATCTACTGAAGCAAGACCACTTATTCCGATTACATCTTCGCGTTTATAGCCCAGCATATCCAGCAAGTGCTGATTGACATCGATGATATCCATTTTTTCATCCATTACAACAATAGCTTCAGTTGCAGAGTCTTCAAGGATACGAGCTTTCTGCTTGAAAAGTAAGGCTTCCTGATATTTTGTATTGAGGTCTTCCAGCTGTTGTTCCAGTTGATTTATTTTTTGAATGAGTTTCTTTTCTTTATCTGTCATTATTAATATTCCTGTAGATATTATTCGAGATAATAATAATATTATAAGTGAATGAGCTAAACAATCAACAATAATATTCAGTTTTTTGATATAACTTCATTGGATTGATATCCGAAAACTTGACAGGGTTCAATATGGAATAAAACTATAGCTTAGGAGATACGACATGAAAAACATATTGCTGCTATTATTAGTCGTTTTTACAAGCGCTTTGATCGCTAATGATTTTGAATTATTAGTGGAACTATATCATGATCTTGACGGAGACGGTAATAAAGAACTACTGGAAATATATAAACATGAATATTATCCTGGTGATTTTGAGTTCAAATTTTGCATTGCCGCAGTGAATGATACAATTTCATGGGAAGCTCAGGATTTCTGGAGCGACACTGATATTGAAGCAATCATGTCTGACCCAGCAGAAAGTGATGAGCTTATTCGGATAATAGAATACAAAAAGGATGAGTTTGCCTTTTATATTAAAGAACATGTTTATGATGGCGGTGTAGAACTTAACCAGAGCAGATTGTCAAGAGTGTTGATTTGGTATGGGTCAGCAACAGTACCTGAACCTGCTGGTTGTACTCCCTGAGCATAAATGCTAAAGGCAGCAAAGCAGAAAACTAAACATAGTACTTTTTTCATAATAAGACTCCCTCAAATATTGATCGTAAATTGTTATTGTAAAAAGCATTCCGAAAATAATTAGAAACAGTTTGAGATTCCATAATATAAAAAAAGCCCCATCGGGGCTTATGTGCGGATTTAGGAAGGAAGTGCGGCTACTTCATCATTATCATTTTTCCGATTATTGATTTATTATCAGTCGTTAACTTATAGAAGTATAGACCGCTACCTACTTTTTTACTGCTGCTGTCCGTTCCGTTCCAGATTATACTATGCGTTCCTGAATCAAAGCTGTCATTAACCAGTGTTTTTACTCTTTGACCTTTAATATTGTAAACGCTTAATTCAACATCAGTTTTATCATCAGGAAGTTTGAAACTTATTGTTGTTTCGGGATTGAATGGGTTTGGATAATTCGTCATGCTCAAAGCTTCTCTATTGTTAACATTATTTTCATCAGAATCCGTTGTTCCGTTTAACTTACTCCAGTGCCAGGCTTCTTTATAATCGGGTGATTCAAGTCGTGAAAGAACGAGTAGCTCTGAGTCTGAACAGTTGAAAGCAAAGTTGCTGTTTATATTCTCCTGTTCAGAGATTGAAACTATATCTGACAGATATTCTTCTCCCTGGAATTCCACCATTTCAAGTTTGTAGGCTCTCAGATCATAAAAATCAGCACTAAATACTGAATAAGATGGATTGACAGCACCGGAGTATGCTTTGTATTGATAAAACTCTTCAACTCCCTGAAATCCGTCGAGTTCAATCTGTGGAACAGAATTGGAGTATACTGCTGCAGGTGCTTGCGGCAAGAGCATTCCAGAGTTTGCAAGGCAGACAAATCTTACATAAGCAGATTCGTTATAAAAAGATGCTGATAAATCGTTGTTCAGCAGGAAATCTTCCCTTGCACTCCTGGCGAGAGAACCAAAAGTAGGATTTGGAGTCATTCTGTATCCATTTATAAAACTGTACAGCATAGAGTAGATATCTGTTGTTCCGGTATATTGCAGATTTCCACCGTTGTAATCGAACAGTGCATCTCCACCGTTAGTTCTGGAACCTCCAACGTATGCAATTCCTGCTCCAGCTGATTTGATTACACTTTCGGAAAATGACATTCCATTCCATTCCCCCGGGTAAATTGCAGTGTCGAAAGCACCATTCATACAGGCAACACTTAGTATAACCGGAAGTTCATCTTTTTGCGGTAGTGCCAGAATATCTGATACAGATAGATATGTTTCATCATCAAAGCAGAATGCATCTCCAGAACCGTGATTAATCTGTAAATGAAGCAGAAAATTATTATTCTGAAGATGTTGAAGGATGTCCGATCTGGAAAGATTACCTCTGGAATGATAGAATTTTTCTATGTTGTATCCAGACAGCAGTTCATCACTGATAATTTGATTGCACATTAATTCTCCAATCACGAAAGGAGACAGGAATGCCGGTCCTCCTCCAACAGAGGCATTATTTGTCCAAGTCGAATTCCAGGAGCTATGCCAGTTCATCATTTTGTGGTAGTAGGCAGAGAATTCTGCTTCTGTACTGACAGGAATTCTTGCCAGAGAGTAGTTTTCCACCCAGTCAAAATCAGGAGATGAATAAAATATATCAGAAGGAATCCAGGCATTATAAGAATCCTCTTCCATTTCAATATCATTGAAGTAAAAGTAATATGAAGGGGGAACTGCTTCTCCGCTTCCTGCAATTGTAATGTATTGCAGATTAGGATGTGCCTGAGTGTCTCTAAGGTATGCGACGATTTTTCTTGCATCTTCATACTGGTAGTTCACGATATTAGTATTTGTGTCTGTGGCATAACCTGAGTTTGTTGGTTCAGAAACAGGGGAGTAGTCCGCAGAAATCTCATCTATGGTTACAGTTGAAGTACTGACTCCCAGACTTGTATTGAAAGCTGCCATTGAATCTGCTACAGTTTCCCAGGCTGCCGGAACTATAATGATATGCTCATCATTTACTGGATTGATACTTCTATCATTATTCTCAGCTTGTATCTGCTGACCATAAATGTTGAGAGTATAATCTTTTAACTGGTATATCTCTCTTGTAGCAGGATTCCACTGGAGGGGTAAAATCTGCAGATATACAATTGTTCTGCTTCCGTCAAAACCGCTATTATATGAAACCCATTTTCCCGGATAAAATGAGTCCGAGTTTACTACAGTTCTATCTGCTGCATTATAATCTTTATGCCATTTGTGTTTTTTACTGTGTCTCCTGACATTTTTAGCAGTATATCCTGAAACATAATTACCTGATTCAATATTTATACCTGATATTTCGAAATGTCCATCCAGTTCAATTTTCATTGCTCTTTTAGCCAGCATCGGAGATCCTGATTCCGAATATACGTCTGTGTTTTTCATTTTAATTACAGACATGGATTCAAGCAAAAATTCATCTGCATCTTCATTAAAACAATCTGAAAAACTATAAACACATTCACCACGTTCAGCTGGCTGCACTATACTGCATCCAGCAATTGATTTTTTTGGGGAAAAGCAGATTTCTGCAGCAGAAAGAATCTGCATCGCAATTATTGCGAGAATAAAAACTAAAAACTTTTTCATTAGTCGCTCCTTTTGTTTTGGTTTACGATTACATCTTACTCAGATTTTAAGAATTGTTAATCTGAAACAAGGGAGCTGCTGAAGTTGATGCATGGATTGCAGTATCTGAGATGTGAAATGCATAAAATCTTTCTTGGGATGAGAAATCTTAGAGAATCGGGATATTTTGCATTTCAGACTAAGAATTGTGCAAGTCAGATAAAAATCATTGCAAAAAAATATATGATGTTGTAAAAGCTATCCCAAGAGGTAAAATGAAAAAAATACAGATATTACTTATGCTATTAATAACAATGGCTGTTGGATATGCAGAAACCGGTTTCTTCGATCTTACTGAGCATAATGTATGCCTCAGAATTGATGGAAAGTCATATGGTTTATATGAATACGATATCATGCCATTTTCAGTTGTTGACACAGTTGTTTTCAGAGTGAGTTTACCTAAAAGTGCGGAATCAGGAGATTTTCTTTATCTGGAATCTGAATATGTTGAGTTCAAAGTAGCTGATTCAGGCTCAATACTATATCGATATATCCCGGATAAAGGTTTCCATAAGATCAGTCATGTTATTTCTCTCCCTGAGGAAACAAACGGCTGGCTGGATGTTACATATTACTATAATCATAAATATCTTGAGTTCCCTCTCACAAAAGTAGTATTCGTTGAAAAGGAATATATTAGCGACTTCATGAATGATCACTCTGATCGAATTGCCAGAGGACACTTCTCCAATCTGTTCGGTTTTACTTTCCTTTTTTTCTCGGTGTTCTGTTTGATTCTGTATGCTAAAATTAAAACCTCCAGAGCATTGATTCTTAGTTTTGCTTTTTTTGCATTTGTAGAAAGCCTGACTCAGCTTGAGTATCTTTTTTTTTATAGATTGCTTTCCATGCATCCTTTCTTGAATCTTCATCTGAGTATGACATTTACGGATTTACATAATATTGCTGTACTGATTATGGTGAATCAGATTTTTGCTGAAGGAAGAAACAGGTTAATCAAGTATGTAATTGTCTATCAGGTTCTTCATATTTTATACTTGAATCTTTGGGTGGTCTGGAATCCTGTAGATTTGCCGTATATCGTGCTTATGTTTTCTAACCAGTTTTTAGTAACTTTGTCAGTATTGTTTTTGATCATTGTAAAACGAAAGAAAGTCTATCCTAGCTCAGCTTTCTTCATTGGGCTTGCACATATAATATTGCCAGCGTTAGTCGTATTTATCGAGAAACCGGGCTATGATGACGTTTTTAGAATGCTTTATCTGTTAGTTTCATCTACAATTATATTCCTGTTTATCCATGTTATTATTGAGAAATACAAAAGAGACAGAGAGCTTTTGCAGATCAAAACAATGGACCTTGAAGAAAAGGACAGGCAGTTCCTTATTCTGGAGAGGGACAAGTTACAGTCTCAGGTTAATTTTCTGAAAACCCAGATGAACCCACATTTCCTGTTTAACTCACTGGCAACTTTAACTTCACTGATTGATGAAGATCAGGAGAAAGCTGTGACTTATGTTGAACAACTATCGATTATATTCCGGTATGTTTTGCAGGCCGCAAAGACTGATCTTGTTACATTGACCAGAGAGCTCGATTTCCTGGAATCATATGTCTACCTGCTTAGCATAAAATATAATGATAATCTGTCATTGAAAACAGATATTGAACCAAGTTATCGAAGCTATAGGGTTCCGCCTTTAACACTGCAATTACTTGTGGAGAATGCCGTAAAGCATAATATCATAGAGAGTTCTTCTCCTATGGAAATTCACATATTTATTGATGAAGATAACATGATAAATGTTATGCATAAACTTAATTCACCCAAGAAAGTAGATTTCCGGAGAATGAAAAACTCTACCGGTATTGGTCTGGATAACCTGAAGAAACTTTACAGCAGTGTCTCAGATATGGAGCCGGAATACATAAAAACCGAGAAAGAATACATTGTCAGGCTGCCTGTAATAACCGAATAGAAGGATGACTAAATGAATGTATTGATTTTTGAAGACGAAAAGTATGTAGCTAAGAGATTGATTAAACAATTGGACAGTATAGATTTTGAGTATAATCTGCTGAAGGTGATAAGCAAGGTTGAAGATGCTGTGAAGTGGCTGCAGGAAAACCCTATGCCGGATCTTATTTTTGCCGATGTCCAGCTTATTGACGGAACCAGTTTTGATATATTTGAGCAGGTGAAAGTAACCAGTTATGTTATTTTCACTACATCCTTTGATGAGTATGCCATTCAGGCGTTTACTGTCAACAGTATTGATTATCTGCTGAAGCCAGTTCTTGAGGACGAACTGCAGAATGCAGTCAACAAGATGATGAATATGCAGAGAGAAGACAATATGGATGTCCTTCTCAAACAGCTTAAGAGTGATACTGTTAACTATAAAAGCCGTTTTCTGATTAAGAAAGGCAGGTATTTCGAAGTTATTCCGACAGATGATATTGCCTACTTCTTTCTCGAAGATGGAATGAACTATATAATGACAGCAAAAGGTAAGAAGCATTCGCTGGACACTACCCTGGAAGATATTGCAGGAGTACTTGATCCGCAAAAATTTTTCCGAATAAACAGGCAGATGATTGTGAATGTTGAAGCTATCAGAAAGATAAGTTCTTTTTTCAATAGCAGGCTGCTGCTTGTGATTGATCCGCCATATTCAGAGGATGTGATTGTCACCAGATCAAGATCTACCGAATTCAAAGAATGGCTTGATGGGTAGTGTAATGGTTTAGTTTTTCAATTCTGTGGATTAAGCTTGGATTATAACGTAATCGGGGCAGATGCTGTGAAAATTTTTATTTCATTATCTTGAAATAGAGTAAATTAGTAATCAATTTCATGAATGCGAAACGATAATTTTGTAGTCACACTTACACCATGGTAAAATCCTTACATTATCAGTCCAGAAGAGTTTGATAGAAAAAAAGATAGGGAGTGAAATCAGGAGTAAATTATGAAAGACATATTGCTGCTATTATTAGTCGTTTTTGCAAGCGCTTTGATCGCTAATGATTTTGAATTATTAGTGGAACTATCTCATGATCTTGACGGAGACGGTAATAAAGAACTACTGGAAATATATAATCATGAATATTATCCTGGTGATTTTGAGTTCAAATTTTGCATTGCCGCAGTGAATGATACAATTTCATGGGAAGCTAAGGATTTCTGGAGTGACACTGATATTGACGCAATCAAGTCTGACCCTTCAGAACGTGATGAGCTTATTCGGATAATAGAATACAAAAAGGATGAGTTTGCCTTTTATATTAAAGAACATGTTTATGATGGCGGGACTTCGCCAATGTTTCTGATTGGCATAAATAAGGATGATAAACCGGAAATTATAATGAATGAGGAGCTTAAAACGGCAAGAGATATTGATTTTAACGGAGATGGAACTAAGGAGATAGTTGGAGTCAGATGGTGGAGACAGCAAATAGATGAAAGCGACATTTATCAGCAGTATTGTCCATCTTTTGTTTACTCTATGAAAAATGGGAATTATGCTTTTGATTCGGAACTCACAAAGAAGTATAACATAGACAATGGTGGTGTCTGGTGTGGGGAAGAGCGAAACGATAATATAATTGTCGTACGTAAACCGGGAGAAAAGCCGTACGTTATAAGTTCAGAAGAGTTCGATAGAATAAGGGGGCTGGAGTAAATTCAGGAGTTAACAATAAAAAAACATGATATTAAATGGATTGATCTCCGGGGGTAATCGTTACAGCAAGTGTGATAGGGATGGTTATTATTAACCCAATCAAGAAAAGAAGATTACTCAGTTGGTTCTGATAAAAACTTCTTTGATTCATTTGACAAAACTCTGAATATCTCTCAGTATTCCACCTGAAAATATGTTAACTAACTAATCTAATACCGGAGTAAAACTATGAAAATACTGGCTATAAATGGAAGTCCGAACCCCAAAGGAAACACCCACAATATCGCAAAAGCGATAATGAGAGGAGCAGAAAAGAATAACCATACCTGCAGAGAGATGCAGCTATATGGCATGGATATTAAAAATTGTGTTGCCTGCTCAAACTCTAATGAAGTGCATCTGGAAAAAGACTGTATCTTTGACGACGATTTCAAAAATACACTTTTGCCTGCAATTCGAGAGGCTGATCTTGTAATATTTTCTTCACCGGTTTATATGGGACAGGTAACAGGTAAATTTAAAACTATGCTGGATCGATTCTATACATTTGTCATGAAAGATTTCAGCATGAGAGATTTACCGGGCAAGAAATTCATTTCAATCGTTACATCAGGTGCCCCTACAGGTGCATTCAAAGATGTTTCTGACTATCTGGAAAAATGGCTTGGAAATCAATTCTTCGGGATGGAAAAAGTAGAAGTAATCCACGAAGGAGACTTTACCGGCATGAGCGGTAAATGTGATAAACCTGAGCTGCTGAAAAAATACGAAGATTTTGGAGCAACGCTTTAACTGTAGACTATATACTGAAAAAGCAGGAATCAAAATGACTCCTGCTTTTCTTTTAAAACATTAAAATTTAGTCGAATAGCGCTTTTAGTTTCTCGAAATACGCCTTATAATTATAAACTTCCATACCCATACGGTAGGCATTTTCACTTATCTTTTCCACAAGCTCAGGATTGTCCACTGCCTGCTGCAGTTTCTCCGCAAACATTTCAACATCATATTTTTCAGCCAGCAGTGCAGTTTCACCATCTTTGAACTGGAGTTTAACTTCGCCTTCGTTTGTAGAGATTATTGCTCTGCCTGAAGCTACATACTCACTGATTTTGTGCGGGTATCTGGCAATATCCTTGATAGTGTGCCTGATAGGGATAAGCATGGCATAAGAGTTCACATATTTGCTGACAAGCTCATCGTATGGAATATCATAAAAATGTTTGATCAGGTTTTTTTTGGGATGGCTGTTGATTCTGTTCTGCAGCTTTTCGATCAGTTTTTTAGACCCGCCGCATATCAGATGAAGCTCAGTGGAGTCGTTGTTGACTTTCTCAAACGCATTCAGAATAAAGTCCAGTAACTCCCAGTAGGCAATTGATCCGCAAAACAGAAAATAATTTGTATCTGCAGTTCTGGAGAACTTTTTGAAGATCTCGAAATCGCAGATTGGTGGTAATTTAAGATATTCACTCTGAGGTGAATTCTCTTTAATGACATCGATGAGAAAATCACTGATAGGCATGACTTTATCTACAAGTTTGAATGCATTTTTGAGAAACAGTTTCAGTTTAAACTTATCGAGAGCAGTATCATTCTTATTGCTGCTGTCTGACCTGTATTCAACGTAATTAAGTACAGATTTTGCTTTAAGAAATCTGAGGATACTGGTGTAGAACCAGACAAAGCCGATACTCTTTGTTGAAAGAATTGCCCCGTCCAGTTTTCCCTGCTTCTTGAGCTTGAAGAGGTAACTTACTTCTCCGATAATCCCTTTTATGGAATCAAGGTAATTGTTGATTTTTCCGGGAGGTCTGACAGACGTTCCGGTCGTATATATATAGTCAATTCCTTCGAAACTACCTGCTGCAGGAATCCTGTCAGAGTTTCTCAGGACAGATTTTCTGTTAATCACTTTTACTTTGCAGCCGGCATGCATTAATGATTTCGAAACCATTATCAATTTCTGTACTTCAGCATAACCTTTCGGGAATCCGCTGTAGCCCAGATAAACTATGTGTTTATTCATAAATTCTCACTGATTGTTCAGATATGCTGAAAAGCTTAATCCTATACCTTCTCTCAGGGAAACACGCTCTTTCCAGCCTGCTTCATTGATCTTGGTAACATCAAGAAGCTTTCTCGGAGTTCCGTCAGGCTTGTCACTATCCCATGAGATAATACCTTTGTAGCCGACAACATCAGCAACAAGTTCAGCAAGCTCTTTGATAGTCAGGTCTTTACCTGTACCAACGTTAAGATGTGAATCAGCAGAGTAGTTTTCTACCATATATACTAATGCTTCTGCAAGATCATCCACGTAGAGGAATTCACGCATTGGCTTTCCGGTTCCCCACAAGTGAAGTTCCAGTTCGTTCTCGTATTTAAGTCCGTATTTTTCGAGCATTTTCACGAGTTCTTCATCTGTGAATTCTGATGCTTTTTTACCATTCATCTGAGGAATTGGTAAGTGATCCAGATCTTTTCTGACAGCAGCATAATCATTTTCTGAGATAGCTTTTGCCAGATGCATTTTGCGAATCATAGCAGGAAGCACATGAGATGTTTCGAGATTGAAGTTATCATGAGGTCCGTACAGGTTTGTTGGCATTGCAGAGATAAAATCATCTCCGTATTGTCGTCTATAATACTGGCACATTTTCAGACCACTGATTTTTGCCAGAGCATAAGCTTCGTTAGTAGGTTCCAGACTTCCGGTTAAGAGGTATTCTTCCTTTATAGGCTGGTCGCATAATTTCGGATAAATGCATGAACTGCCTAAAAACAGCAGTTTTTTGACTCCGTGTTTATGAGCTGCATGAATAACATTACATTCTATCATCAGGTTGTCATAAATAAATTCAGCAGGATAAGTATTATTTGCCAGAATTCCACCAACTTTGGCAGCAGCGAGAATTACAAATTCAGGCTTTTCTGTTGCGAAGAATTTTTCAACCTGACATTGATCTCTCAGATCCCACTCAGGATATTCTGTGAAAACGAGATTATTGTAGCCTTTTGAGTTGAGACATCTGCATATAGCTGATCCAACCAGTCCGGTATTTCCTGCTACATATATTTTACTGTTCTTATCCATAATCATCCCCTATAGGTTGTGTTGTGCTTTTAATTCCTGATAATCAGCTTTGACCATAAGACTGATTAATTCCTCAAGTGTTGTTTTCGGAGTCCAGCCAAGTTCTTTTTTAGCCTTTGAGCAGTCCCCCACAAGTAATTCCACTTCTGTGGGACGGAAGTATTTCGGGTCAACTTCAATCAGTACTTTACCTGTTTCCGCATCAATACCTTTTTCATTAACACCTTCACCATCCCATCTTAGTGTAATTCCGAGCTCGTTGAAGGAATGCTGACAGAATTCTCGAACTGTTCTGGTATCACCGGTAGCAATAACGAAATCCTCAGGTGTTTCCTGCTGGAGCATTAACCACATAGCTTCTACGTATTCTTTAGCATAGCCCCAGTCTCTTTTGGCATTGAGGTTACCGAGATAAAGTTTTTCCTGCAGACCTAGTTTTATACTGGCTGCAGCTCTGGTGATTTTTCTGGTAACGAATGTTTTTCCTCTTCTTGGTGATTCATGATTAAACAGAATTCCGTTGCAGGCATATAGATTGTATGCTTCTCTGTAGTTTTTCACTATCCAGTAAGCGTATAATTTGGCGACTGCGTATGGTGATCTTGGATAGAACGGAGTTGTTTCTTTCTGCGGAATCTCTTGAACCTTTCCATAGAGTTCACTTGTAGAAGCCTGATAAAACCGAGTCTTGATTTTTGTTTCTTTTATGGCATCGAGGAATCTGAGAACTCCAATTCCATCAACTTCAGCAGTATATTCAGGGACATCAAATGAAACCTGAACATGAGATTGAGCACCGAGATTATATATCTCATCCGGGCGAATTTTCTCGAGAAGTCTGTTAAGATTACTGCTGTCTGTCAAATCACCGTAGTGTAAAAACATTTTGGTATTTGGTTTGTGAGGATCTTTATATAAATGATCAATTCTTTGAGTATTAAATGATGAAGCTCTTCTGATAATACCGTGAACTTCATAACCTTTATCCAATAATAATTCAACAAGATAAGAACCATCTTGTCCTGTAATTCCAGAAATAAGCGCT
This sequence comes from Cloacimonadales bacterium (SeqCode), assembly GCA_942492065.1. Lineage (GTDB taxonomy): Bacteria > Cloacimonadota > Cloacimonadia > Cloacimonadales > JAIOQZ01. The sequence goes on from CALODV010000008.1 coordinate 317,122, forward strand.
TTTTTCATAACATTTCCATAATTGTTTATTTTGTTTATTTTTTGAAAGAAAAAATACTTTCACTGTATTAACAGTGTATGAGACACAAAATAAGTATATAATCCATTTGTCCAGCAATTTTATATTTAATGCACAAGCGATAATTCAAGAGTGGTTCACAGATAACGTCAATGAAGTGTATACTTTTACAACTGCTGCGTAGTTTAATAATTTCTGTTGATTAAGAAAATAGGACTTTTCCTGTAGGATTGAAGAACTGTTACTATGCGAATCAGAGTTAATTAAAAAATCTGTTAAAGTTGAGAGCAGGGGAGACCGATAATAGATTAGTTCTTTGAAACATTCGTGATTCTGACAAAGGAGGATGGATGACAATCCAAAGAGAGTTAAGCTTTTTAAAAGGCTTGGCGACTCATTCTTCTGCTCTTCAGAAGAGTTCCACCCCAGGAATAAGGAGCGTCTCATCGATCAAACACAAGCAGAAGAAACAAGCCGAAAATGATCGGCGAGATGAGCAAGACAGGGATGTCAGAAGCACGGAATTCAATGGTACGGAGTCAGCTTTTTTAAATAATGATTCGATGCCATTGGAAGGAGCCTCTAAGGAATTGACAGATTACTCCGAAGAGGATAAAAGTCCGACAATGGAAATTTTAAAGGCTGAGGGTCCCCAGCACGCACACCGACCCTCTGTTCCTTTAAACAGAAGAAGCAGATTTGAAAAGATAACAGCTCCTGTATCAGAACCTGGAAATCCGGAAAGTGCAATCAGAAAGTTTAAAGCTACTGATGAACCTGACCATGCCAAGGATAATCAGGTTGATATCACTATTTAAAAAAGCCATGTCTCATGGCTTTTTTTTATGCTGATAAAAGGCTGCCATATTTGACAGCCTTATATTCAGATTAAAATATTCAGTTTTTTCTCGAAATGTAAGAAATTGCACTACCTACCGTAGTAATCATAGTTGCATCCTCATCCGGAATCTCAATATCGAAAATAGTTTCCAGATTATCCATTATTTGCCTTACTTCTGTCCAGCTTGCTCCAAGATCAGTATAATAATTCTGAGAGGGAGTAATCCTATTCTGCTCAATATTCAGCACTATTGAAGTCTGCTTAATCACAATGTACTCAACATCTACGGCAGTTAAAGAACTCAAAACTAGAACAGCAAAGATTATAACCATGAGTAATTTCGTCTTCATAAACATCTCCTTGCTTCGTTGTAATAACTCAATAACTATATTTCCACTTGTCAATTTTTTTAATCTCTCCCGCTTCGAAAAAATGATTTAAGCTTAAGAAATTATTTTTCTTGTTAAGAAAATAATATTTTTTCAACATTGTCTTTATGAAGAAAAATGTGAATATTCTAAAGTACCTAATCTTTATACTCATTATTGTATCTTACGGATTAATGTATGCAGACGACAGTCTTTTAATTAAAATCAATGATAAGACATTGGATGATATATCACGACTGAGGCTTATTGATCAGTATATTACAAAGATATACAGAGAAAATCCTGATGAAGCGTTACGCTATGTAGATATTGCCATCCCAATATGTAAAAGAAACAACCTGCCTGAATTTGAAGCGAAGATACTGGGAACAGTAGGAGTTGGATTTATCAGGCATGATATGTTTGATAAAGCAATAGACTTGATAACCCGTTCTCTGGAAATCTCAGAGTCATGCGGAGATACAGTGGGAGTGGCCTACAGTTATCAGGATCTGGCAGAAATACAGATTAATCTGAAAAATCCGGGAAAAGCTAAGGAATATCTGCAGAAATCCATTAATTTATGGGAAAAACTTAACGATCCGGTAAATCTCTATATTTCACACAGCAGAATGGCTAAAGTACATGCAGGGTTGAATGAACCTCTGAAGGCTCTGGATTATTTCGAATCAGCATTGGAATATGCTAAATTAACCAAAAGTGATGATAGAATTGGACGAGCATTGAATAATCTTGGAGCATTTTACAGACACGCCAAAGATTTTAATACAGCTTTAAAGTATTATAATGAAGCCCTGAGATACAGACTGAAAACAGGAAATCCATATTCAATCGGTTTTATGCTGAATAATATTGGTGATATTTACTATCAGATGGGTGAGTATAAAAAAGCTGAAGAGTCTGTGAGAAAAGCTCTGGACTATGCTCAGCAAAGCGGTGTTGAACAGCTGGTTTCCACATCTTACCAATATCTTGGAACAATTCTGGAAGCCAGACAGAACTACAAAGAGGCATTAATTTATTTCAGAAAGTATGTAACATACAGGGATAGCCTGTTCAATGAGCAGGTGAGTCAGAGGATTGTGGATATACAGGTTAATCATGAAAAAGAGAAGAAAGATCGAGAGATAGAGTCACTGAAAAAAATAAACAGTCTGACACTGCAAAAAACCAGATTAACCCGGAATTTAATTGGAGCAGGAGGAATACTGGTACTTTTAATAGCATTGGCATTGTTCTTGCGACACAGAAACATTGTAAAACTCAATAGAGTACTCGATGAAAGTAAAAGGAAATTCCAGGATATGTTTATTAAACACAGTGCCGTTATGATTCTGATAGACCCGCATACGGGAGATATAAAAGGCTGTAACAACTCTGCACTAGAATATTACGGATATTCTGAAGAAGAACTGAATAAGGCGAACCTAACTGACCTTTCCGAAACAGATTACGATGATTTGATAAGCAGAATTAGTATTATAGAAAGTAATACTGTTCTCAAGATGCGCCATAAGATGCATGATTATGCTATGAAAGATGTTGAAATGTATATTACTCCAATGGTTCTTGAGGGTGTTAAACTTCTCTATGCAATAGTTCAAGACGTTACTGAGAGAAATGAGTATCAGGCTAATCTTCATCATCTCAACAAGACCTTGGAAGAAAGGGTAGCTGAAGAAATAATGATAAGACGGCAACAGGAGGAGAAAGCAATTGAGCAGTCCAAACTTGCTGCTCTCGGACAGTTGGCAGCAGGTATTGCTCATGAGATTAATCAGCCGCTGCAAAGTTTGTCTTTTACTTTGGATAATCTCTTTGATATTTTGAAAGATGAGGATATTAAAAGTCCGTACTTCAGCAAGAAATCCAAATACCTGTATGATGATATTGCCAGAATCAGAACCATTATTGACCATATAAGGGTTTTCTCCAGAAATCAGTCCGAAGAATCAATTGAACTATTCGATGCAAATATCAGTATTGAGAATGCATTAAGGATGGTTAGTCAACAATACCGAAACAAAGGAATAGAAGTTGTTGAAGGTTTGACAAGACCTTTGGGTAAGGTTATTGGTAATACATATAAACTTGAGCAGGTTTTATTAAATATTCTGACAAATGCCAGAGATGCAATTCTGGAGAAAGCAAATATACATAGTTCTGCTTTTGAGAAGAGAATTATCGTATCTTCTTATATGACAGATAAGTGTATTCAGATTTCCATTGAGGATACCGGTACAGGACTGGATGAAGAGGTTAAGAAAAGTATTTTCCTGCCATTTTTTACAACTAAAGAACCAGGAGAAGGTACAGGATTGGGTATGTCCATTTCTTACGGGATTGTAAAGGATATGCAAGGTGAAATTGAGATTAGCAGTGATCCGGGTAAGGGAACTAAAATGATAATATCACTACCTATAGCGGAAGGAGAAAACGTTTGAAAATATTAGTAATAGATGATGAAATAAGGGTAAGTGAAGAGCTGGAGGAATATCTTACCAGAAAGAATTACTATGTGAAAACAGCACATAGACCCTCAATGGCATTTAAAATACTTGACGAAGAAGATTTTGATATAGTTATACTGGATATAAAAATGCCGGAACTTAGTGGTCTGGAAGTACTTAAGATTATAAAGGGAAAGTTTCCTGCTATCGAAGTTATTATGATTTCCGGACATGGTGATATGGATATTGTGATTGAAGCAATGCAGTCGGGAGCCATAGATTTTCTTAAAAAACCATTCAGGATATTTGAGATTCAAATTGCTATTCAGAGAACCAGAAAATTTGTAGAACAGCAAAAACGTCTTAGTCTGCTTGAAGATAGTAAGTCTTTATTATCCGGAGAGTTGGAGGAAATGACAGGAAAAGAGCTGGTGGGCAGCAGTGAAGCAATTCGTAATACGTTGTCTCAAGCACTGAAAGCTGCTGAGTTTCCTGATGTTAACGTGCTTATAACAGGTGAAAGCGGAACAGGTAAGGAGATATTCGCAAGAATTATCCATTATGCCAGCCCCAGAGCATCTCAGAAAGTCTTTTCAGTAAACTGTTCTGCTATACCTGAGTCTTTGATGGAAAGTCAGTTCTTTGGTCATGAAAAGGGAGCATTCACAGGTGCTGTTACAACCAAAAAAGGATTTTTCGAATTAGCTGACCGTGGTACTCTTTTTCTGGATGAAATTGCTGAAATGCCATTGAATCTCCAATCTAAGCTTCTGAGGACACTGGAAGAAAAAATCATAACAAAAGTAGGAAGCTCAGCAGAATCTAATGTGGATGTAAGAGTAATATCGGCAACACATTGTAACGTAGAGAATATGATAGCAGATAAGACATTTCGACTTGATCTTTACCATAGACTGAATGTGATAAAAATTCATATACCTCCATTACGGGAGAGAACAGAAGATATTGAGCCTTTAGTTAACCATTTCGTACATAACTTTGCCAGAAAAACCGGTAAAAATATTCCCGATATTCCTTACAGGTTTATTGAAGACCTGAAGCAATATACATTTCCGGGTAATGTACGGGAATTGAAGAATCTGGTAGAGAGAACAATGATCCTATGCGAAGGTAAAAGTCTTTCTTCAGATCTGATTCCATCTAATAAAGATAACACTGTTGTAGAAGAAAAGCCTTTTAAGAGAATGAGTTTTAATCTTGATGAGAATGAGAAACAGTTGATTACTGAAGTTCTGGATGAAACCTCAGGTAACCAGAGCAAGGCAGCAGCTCTTCTTGGTATTTCTAGGCATTCATTAATAAGAAGACTCAGCAAATATGATATTAAATAGACTAATTGATGCCTGTATCAATAAAGCACACTGTGCGATTATGCTACAATTTTCCGCACAATCAGTAGCTCAAAAGACCGTGATAAAAGCTTAAACAGTCGAAATACTGTAGTAAAACGAAAAAAATGAATGGCACAGGTCTTGTTATATATAAATCGTTAAATAAAAAAAATCATAGAATGGAGTACAAAATGAAGAAATTTATTTTATTGTTATTATTAACATCATTAGCAATCACTTCGGTTTCTGCACTGAAAGTGTTCGGGGACAAACTCACGAACGAACATTTCGGTAACAGCGTAGCAAGTGATGGAAACTGGGCTGTAATAGGCGCAAAATTCTGGTATGGAGGAAATCCAAATTATTCAGGGGCAATTTATATTTATAAAAGAACAAATGATGAGTGGAACACTGACTGGCTGAGATATGACAGAATTCAGCCTGCCAACAGTTCAACATGGGGACACGCAGGATATGATGTAGATATTAAAGGTAATTATATCATCACAGGCGGAGACTATGCGGCAAAAGCGAGTATCTTTAAACTTGTTGGAAACAACTGGAATAATGAAATAGCTTTGGCTAATCCAGGCAGCAGTAACTATTTCGGAAGATCTGTAGATCTTGCAGATAGCTATGCTATTGTTGGAGCTAATGATCATACATTTGCTTCTCATGCTGGAACTGCTTACATTTATTCCAAGAATGAAGGTGGAGCGGATAACTGGGGATACATTAAACAGCTTGTTGCATCTGATGTTTCGAGTAATGATTACTTTGGTACTTCTGTAGCTATCGATGGTAATGTTGCCGTTGTTGGAGCTTACGGAAGAGATGGCGTTTATGTATACAGAAAAGACGAAGGTGGAGCAGACAACTGGGGAGAATCCCAGATAATTGTTGGTAGTGATACAGTACCCGGAGATGACTTCGGATATGATGTTGATCTTGACGGAATATGGCTTACTGTAGGTTCAAAAGATTCATATGAGTTTTATATTTTTAAAGATGTAAATGGAACTTTCGTTGAGCATGCACATTTTAACACACCGGTTGCAGGTGCTTCAGTTGCGATTGATGCTCCATATTGCATTGTTGGTGGATCACCTACACATACAACACAAAAAGCATACCTTTACAAGCTTGATCTTAATACGGATTCATGGAATTTACTGGAAGAAGTACAGAGACCTGTTGAGTCTGCTACATGGTCAGCAGATGTTGAAGTTTCAGGTAATCAGATTTTTGTAACTGATGATCAGCAGGAGATAAATCCCACAAACAGCGGGACTGAAGGTGTTTGCTATATGTTCGGAGCTGAACCTGATTATGAAGGTAAACCTCATGGAACTTTCACTATTGAAAACTATGAAGCAGGACCTGTTCTTGCAAACTGGATGTACAGTGAAGCAAACATGCCTTATGTTCAAAATGCAAATGATATTTATAACGTATATGCTTATGAGACACTTCAATGGAATGAAACAGAAGGTGCTGGAAGATATCTTACAGAAGCACATCTGCACAGAGAAGATGCAGCTGTTTTTGATGGATTAAGTTCCGATCTTCTTGATATGTCAATGGACAGCTTCAGTTTATCAGGATATAGAAAATTCAATACTGAGAGTAATTTCTTAACCTGGGATGACTGGGGAACACCGGCAGCAGGTGATAATAGATTCTATGATGGTGGAAACGGCTCAATAACATATGATGGGCAAAACAAACTTGTATGGAGTAATATGAGAATTAACTTCACGACTCCTTATCCATTCAAGCAAACAATAAGTGGAAATAGAGTTGGAACAGGTGGAGCAATTGTGGGTGATGGTCAAGCTGATCTTGACGTTGCAAACTGTGATCCTGCCTGGTTAGCTGAATTTGACCCTGACGGAACCGGTCAGTTAAGATTTGTGTTTGATTCATTCTCTCCTGTACATCAGAGTGCATATGGATACTATAATTTTGATGTAACTATTACACCTGTACTGGTACCGATAACATACAGTAGAGATGATGTACCTGTTGAAGGTGATGGTGTTAATCATCCTGTCTCAATGGATGATGAAGGTGTAGATTTCTTCTTCCAGGATATCTATTTTGGTACCGGTGACGGAAATGACATAATTTGTGAATTATTCAGAGAAGCTCCGGACGGAAACGTACCAGATGGTATTAACTCTTTACCAGACAGATACTGGCACTTTGGAACTACTTTTGATAGTTTCCTTGCAGGAATCTCGTTTGATATCAGCAGACTTCCCAATCCTGGTGATATAGCTAATCTCCGCATCTTCCGTAGAGTTGATGAAGACTCTGACTGGGTAGAATGGGCAGATGTATCAATTGAAGATCAGGTTACACTCAGAGCTAATAATGTAACAGGATTCAGTGACTGGATGGTTGCTTCAACTGAAGATGGAACACTTCCCGTAACACTTTCATCATTCAATGCAATACAGACAAAAGCAAATTTTGCTGAGATTCAGTGGATTACACAATCTGAATCAGATAATCAAGGATTTAATTTATACAAAAGTGAAAACGATTCATATTATGAATCACACAAATTAAATACAGGAATTATCAGTGGTCATAATTCTACTACTCAGTCAGAATACAGCTTCACTGATATCGATGTAAACTATGAAAGAACTTACTACTACTGGCTGGAAAGTGTTTCCCTTGACGGAAACTCAAAAACTTACGGTCCTGTATCAGTAACAATTAAGAGAGAAGATTCCGACGCTCCTGATGCTCAATATGTAACAGAATTATCGTCAATCTATCCAAATCCATTCAATCCCAAGACTAACATCAGTTACAGCATTGAGGAATCAGGAATGGTACAACTGGATGTCTTCAATCTTAAAGGTCAAAAAGTGAAAACTCTGGTAAGCGGTGTTGTTGACGCCGGTGAACATGTAGTAACCTGGAAAGGTGATACAGACGCCGGAACAAGTGCGGCAACAGGCATGTATTTCGTAAGAATGAATACTGGAAATTTCAGGGAAACAAGAAAGATACTCATGATTAAATAATTGGTATCATCATGTGCAAATTTCAAGAATCACATATTTGAAATTTGTTGAAATATGATGTCGTAAAGCAGGAGTCCGGTCAACTCCTGCTTTTTTCTAGTAAAAAAAAATACTTGCAAAAAAACTTTATCTACATTATACTATATCTATTATTTGCTCATTTCAAAGAAATCTTGTCATATTTGACATGAGCAATGAGAAAATTTTACGGGTTATTAAATTTTTATACTGACGGCTGAAAATGACCAACTCAACCGTTATGCCTAAGAGCTTCATTCAATAACCTGCTGACTTAAACCTTACATTACAATAACTTTTGAATTCTGATAATAAAGGAGTATCTATGAAAACTAATCTCAAACTAATTTTACTATTTTTAGCACTGACGGTTTCAGTTACTGTTTCCGCAGAAGAATTTCTTATTGATTTTGGAGCTGTCTATACCCATTCAGGTCCATGGAATACAATTGACGGAGCTTCAACTACTTATAATAATTTGATTGATAATGACACAGAAGCAGCCTCAGGAGCTTCTCTTACATTGTCCGGAACTTTGGATAGCTTTGGTGATCCAAGTAACTATTCCTCGGGAGATCTACACTGGTTTCATGAGGAAGTATGTGATGATATGCTTTATTATGATGGAGGTACTCCACAGGTAATTACAATTTCAGGTCTTGTAGAAAACTCATATCAGGTTGAAATAATCAGTCTTACCAGTTTAGGCATACTTTCAGGAACTTATGAAGTAAATTCTGCTTATGCACAAAGATCTTTTAATACTAGTCCAAATGTAAACTGCAGTTTCGGCTGGGATTCATATAACGATGGTTATCTTTCTACTGACTGGATGATCTGGGATGCTGTTGTACCTGTAGGTGGTGTAATTACAATAGATGCAGTAGCTGATGGTATTAATCCTCTTATGCTGATCAATGCAATAAGAATATCCTATAATGATGCACCCATGCCTGTTGAACTTTCATCATTCAATGCTCTTCAGAATGAATCTGATTTCGCTGAGATTCAGTGGATTACTCAGTCTGAAACAGAACAGTCAGGATTTAATATCCTTAAGAGCGAATCTGAAAACAATGACGAAGCTGTAAAAGTTAACAGCAGCATTATTGCAGCAGCAAACACAGCCAGCGGTAGCGAATATTCATTTACAGATGTAGATGTAGATTTTGATAACACCTACTACTACTGGCTTGAAAGTGTATCTCTCGATAATAATGTTAAATTATACGGACCTGTATCCATCACGATCAGCAGAGATAAAGGCGACAATGTCCCTGATGCCGAATATACAGATATGATTTCAGCTGTATATCCTAACCCGTTCAATCCTGAAACAAACATTGATTTCAGTATTAAAACAACGGGTAATGTAACTCTTGAAGTCTATAATCTTAAAGGACAAAGAGTGAAAACACTGGTTGATGATTCTGTTGAAGCCGGTGACCACAGTGTAATCTGGCATGGTGATACTGATTCAGGAAACTCAGCAGCAACCGGAGTTTATTTTATTAAACTCAGAACAAATGAATATCAGCAGACAAAGAAAGTAATGATGATTAAGTAATAGAATTGTATAAGTATCCTTATTGAGCAGGAATCAGACTGATTCCTGCTCTTTGAGTGTACACATTGTACACAAAATTCTCGAATATATCACAAGATTTTGTATTGGAAACTCACTGATTATCAATTCATTAAGTATTTTTTTCTGAAACTGTCTCAAAACTTGTTGTATTCATTTAGTATTCGAATTATCTACTATCCTCAAAAATCTGCAATACACCTTATTTTTAATCTAATATTTATTGTATTCATCTATTTTTGCTAAATTAACTATACAATCAAATGATTTTATCTTTATAAAATATTTCTACTGTGGTACTAATATTGCATAATATATATCCAAATACCCTGGGAGAAAGTATGAAAAAGATTATTTTTTTTGTTTTAACTATTTGTATGGTTGGATTATGGGCAGATGGGACTCATCCTATAGGACTTGGATCTGAGAGCAACCCATATCTAATTCAATCATTAGACAATTTATTGTGGATTAGTACAACTGATACATGCTGGAGTTCAATATTCCTTCAGATAGCGGATATTGATGCCGCCCAGACACAGAGCTGGAACAATGGAGAAGGATTCAGCCCAATTGGATTGAACATGAATAATGCATTCTCTGGAAACTACAATGGGAATGGATTCAAAATTGAAAATCTGTATATCAACAGACCCAGTACTTTTGATCCGGTTAGTCTATTTGGACATGTCACCGGAGCAGAGCTACAGAGGATCAGTATTGTGAATGCAAATATTACTGGTCAGTTCAACGTAGGTGGTATCGTTGGCTATGCATATCTATCATCAATCGTAAAAAATTGCTATTCAACTGGTTCTGTTTCAGGAAGCAGTGAAATCGGAGGAATAGTTGGTTACCAATGGGATAATGTAGAAATCAGAAAATGCTATAGCACTGCAAGTATTTCGGCATCTCAAAGCGGAGCTGCAGGTATTGTAGGAATGAGTTTTACATCCAATGTCTACGACTGCTTCTGGAACACAGAAACATCAGGTATCACAAGTACTAATGGGTTCGGAACGGGAATTACAACAGCTCAAATGCAGAGTGTTTCAACTTTCACTTCATTATCAACTGCCGGATTGACAGATCCATGGGATTTTTCCGGTAATCCCAATGATGATGTATCAAACGAAGATTATTGGATGATTAGTTCAACTATTAACAATGGTTTTCCTATACTTAATCAACCCGGATCAGACTCTGTTTTCGCTGACTTCTCTGTGAATAATAGAATTGCTCTTATTGGTCAGACATTGAATTTTTCCAGCACAGTGTCTTCAAATGCAACGGATTTGACTTGGGATTTCGATAATGATAATATAGTAGATTCTTCGGATGAAAATCCTCAATGGAATTACAATAATACAGGTATCTATACTGTAAAATTAGTTGCATCAGATGGAAACACTATTGATTCCGTAACTAAAACAAACTACATTGCTGTTGTACAGCAAAATCCAGAAAACACAACAATACAGGACCAGGCTGGTGTACCAATCACTTTCGAAATGTTTTCCGGAAATGCAGATAGCCTTCTGACATATTCATGGACAGTCAATTCACAGACAGCAGGAGATTCTACAGCTGTTTTGACTCACACTTTCATTAACGACGGCATTTACAATATTGAATGTTCGGTATATCTTGATTCTGAGTCAGAGTCGTTCTCATGGCAGGCAGATATTGCAATGACAAACAATATCAGCAATTTTGCTCAACTTCTTACGAGGTTGAATAATGTATACCCCAATCCGTTCAATCCAGAAACAAACATTGATTTCAGTATTAAATCTACGGGTAATGTAACTCTTGAAGTCTATAATCTTAAAGGACAAAGAGTGAAAACACTGATTGACAATTCTGTTGAAGCAGGAGAACACAGTGTAATCTGGCATGGTGATACTGATTCAGGTAAATCAGCAGCAACCGGCGTTTATTTTATTAAACTCAGAACAAATGAATATCAGAAGACAAAGAAAGTAATGATGATTAAATAAACTTATCGATATTTATTATTACTCATTGCAAACAATATTACGAAGCAGAGTGTATACCCTTTGCTTCGTTTTTTAAGCTAAACAGATAAAAAATACTTGCAAGTGATTTGCATCTTAGTTATTCTGTCATTATGGAAAAAGAAATATTAGATTTTTTAAAAGAAAATAAGGTCAGGATTACTGATAAAAGACGCCTGATAGTCAAACATATAGTGGGATTACAGTCATGTTTTTCTGTTCAGATGATTTTGGAAACTATTGCGAATGACTTGCAGAAAGGGCGTACGGATATTGATATCGATCAATCTACAATATACAGATTTATTGGGAAGCTGCATGCTATCGGTATTATTAGGGAGATCAGCAGTATTGGGGGAGAACTCTATTACGGTTTATCCTTGAACAGTATCCCTTCTCATTCTCATTTTTTCTGTAAAAAATGCAGGAAAGTTATTTGTCTGGCTCCTTTCAGTCTGAAAGATACCTTTTCTTTGTTTTCTCAATTAGACAAATATAAAATTGAAGATATAAATCTTGTAATTAAAGGAGTATGTGAATCATGCGTAAAATTGGATTAATCACTATATTGATTGTGATCGCTTTATCAGGATGTGCTAAGAAAAAAGTAACAAATAAAAAGACTATTTTTGTAAGTATACTTCCGCAAAAGTTTTTTGTAGAGCAGATTACCGGAGATTTGTGGCAGGTGGAAACACTTGTTAAGCCCGGATTCAGTCCTGCCTTATATGAACCAACTCCACAACAGCTGCAAAATCTGCAGAACTCAAAAGTTTTTTTTACTATTGGTGTTCCATATGAAAACAACTTTCTGGAAAGCGCTCAAGAGTTGTTGAAGGAGACTAAAGTTGTTTCGACAGATACCGGAATACATAGACTGCCCATGCAGAACTTTGAAGAAATAATGATGGAAATGGAAGATCATCATGATCAAGAGCATCATGAAGAAGGTCACCACGCCCATACAGATGTTGAACATCATGAACATGATCACGACCACGATCATGACCATGGAGGATTGGATCCGCATATATGGTTATCTCCAAAGTTGGTAAGGGTTCAGCTTAAGACGATCTTAAATACATTGTTAGAGCTGGACTATGCAAACAAAGAAACATATCAGAGGAGTTTTAATGATCTGCTGATCAGGTTAAATGAGGTTGAGTCAGAGATAAATAGTAACCTGAAACAACTTAAAGTAAGGTCTTTTGCAGTATTTCATCCCTCCTGGGGATATTTTGCCCGAGACTTCAATCTCAATCAGATACCTATCGAAATTTCAGGAAAAACTCCTAACAGTAAAGAAACTGCTGAAATAATAAGATTACTCAGAGAAAGAGATATAAAAGTGATATTTGTCCAGAAGCAATTTGATACTTCAGTTGCAAAAAGTATTGCATCTGAGATTAACGGTAAAGTGATTGCTATTGATCCTCTGGCATACGATTATCTCTCAAATTTAAGGAAAATCAGTGGGATTTTCAAGGAAATATTGAATCAATGAAGCAAAACGTAATTGAAATATCTAATGTCAGTTACTCATATCGTACAAAGGATAAGCCTGTTCTTGCAGATATAAACTTAACTATTCCAGAGCTAGATTTTCTGGGGATAATTGGTCCAAATGGCGGAGGTAAAACGACTCTTCTTAATCTCATGCTTGGAATTCTAAAACCTGATACTGGAAAGATTCTGATTAAGGGAAAGAAGAGAAAAACAGATTCAGGAATTTTTGGTTATGTTCCTCAGTATTCAAAGATTGATGATTCATTCCCTATCCAGGTTCAGGATGTGTTAGATTCTGCTCTGCTTTCATCTAATTTGAAGAAGCAGGAATTAGAACTGCGCCGGGAAGGCATAATGGAGAAGCTCAGGATTACTGAACTGAGAAATGCTCGCTTCGGTTCTCTCTCAGGAGGTCAGAAGCAGAGAACACTTATAGGTCGTGCATTAATCAGTAATCCTGAAATAATACTCCTTGATGAACCAACTGCAAGCGTGGATTTCAGTTCAGAAAAATCTATTTACGACACTTTGAAAGAACTTAATGAAACTAAAACAATTGTGCTTGTATCACATGATATCAGTTTTGTTTCCAGCTTCGTAAAACGAGTAGCTTGTCTTAACAGGAACATCGCAGTTCATGATACAGCAGAGATTAAAGTTGAGAATGTTGAATCGACTTATCATCACACTCTTGAACAAATACAACATAGGTGTAATCTATAGTATGTCAGATTTTATTAATTCCCTAATCAATTATCAGTTTATGCAGAATGCTTTGTATTCAATTATTGCAGCATCAGTTCTGTGCGGTTTGATAGGTACTTTTGTTGTGAATAAAAAGATAACTATGATGAGTGGTTCCATTGCCCACGCTATTCTTGGAGGAGTTGGTATTGCTAATTTCCTGAATCTTAACCTTTACATTGGAGCATTTGTCTTTGCTTTGTTTTCAGCTATAATAATTGGACTTGTCACTCTGAAACATAGCAGCATCAGCGACAGTGTAATCAGCTCTTTCTGGGCTATTGGGATGGCAATAGGTATAATCTTTATTAATTTTACTCCCGGATATACTGTGGATCTTATGTCTTATCTATTCGGCAATATTTTGCTTGTAAACAAGTTAAGTCTATATGTACTTATTGCAGTCACTATTATTTCAATAATAATTATAACTGTATTCTATAAAAAGCTAGTTGCGATTTGCTTTGATCAGGAATATGCCAGAATTTCAGGAATCAATGTGACTTTTTACTACCTGCTGCTTATGATTCTCATAGCTATTTCAATCGTTGCACTACAGAAGGTTGTAGGTATTATAATGGTTGTGGCATTGTTGTCATTGCCTTCTACAATTGCTAAATCATATTCAATTAACACGCAACAGATGATTATCAAAAGTGTTGTCCTGAGTTTTGTATTTATGCTTTTTGGATTTTTCCTTAGTCATGTTCTTGTAATTCCTCCCGGAGCCACAATAATCATTGTAATAGGAACTGCTTTCTTTGTTAACCAGTTAGTTATGAAGATAAAAAAATAACTACCTGAGAAATTAAGTCCATTAGATTGGGTGTTAATACTATCTTCCAAGTAATTACATTGCTTTTTGAGTGAAACTCTTTATATTATGTAATGAAAATCTTAGAAACCGGAGGAAAGTATGAAATATTTACTGACAGTGTTACTTTTAGTATCTGCTATCGGAATTTATGCCGAAACTTACACCGCTGTAACAGATGACTTTGAGCCTTTTTACGGTGCAAAAATCAGAGATAACGGCTTTTTCACTCAACTGATTGCTGAATCTTTCAAAGCTGTAGGTCACGACTTGCAATATAACTGGATGCCATGGAAGAGAGCTATAACTCAGGCAGAGAATGTACAATTTGATATACTTATAGGAGCATATTACAGCGAAGAAAGGACAAAGATTTTTGAGTATTCAGATGCAATTTCTTCTGCTCAGGTGGTTTTGTTTGAACGTAAGGGAAGTAATATTAAATATAGTACTTTGAATGATCTTGCAAAATACAAGATTGGAGTAGTATATGGTTATGCCAATACTGAAGAGTTCGATAATGCAGATTATCTGACAAAAGAATCCAGTCCTGATTCAGAAGCAAGTCTTAAACTTCTCCTGAATAAACGAGTAGATCTTATATGCAACTCCAGAGAAGTTATTCTTCACATTCTTCAGAACAGTTATCCAGATAGTTACTCAGAAATCAGTGTTGTGCAGCCACCCTTAAAAGTTAACGACCTACATATCTTAGTTTCAAAGAAAAATCCTAAAGCCAAGAAAATAATTGGAGATTTCAATAAAGGATTGAAGATTATTAAAGAGAATGGTACATACGATAAAATTCTGGAAAAATACGGTATGAAGTAAATATCTCGTGCATTTATCAATAAGAAAACAGAATTTTCAATAAATACTCCCTTGAAATGAATACTAAAGTTTTACAGACACATCTGTGAAATACTCCTAACCTGCTGAGTAATTGGCAGGTTTTTTTAATATATAACAAATCATAAATTGAAATATATAAATTGACCTGTTTATTTACATATTTTTTATAGTATCTGAGTTTAAACACTGTAATAACAAACTCAAAAAATATAAAATACACAATGGAGCTGATATGAAAGTACCTTTTGTAACATTAAGTTTCCAACACGAAAAACTAAAGAAAGAAATATTCTGCAAATGGGAAGAATTATACGATAGAACTGAATTTGTTCATGGTAAAACCGGAGAAGAGTTCGAAAAAGATCTCGCTGAGTTCAGCAGAACTAAACATGCTATTGCACTTGATTCAGGTACTTCAGCGATTGAGATTGCATTGAGAGCTGCCGGCATTGGAGTTGGTGATGAAGTTATTACAACATCTAATACTTTTATCGCAACTGTTGCAGGTATACACTTCACTGGTGCAACTCCTGTGTTTGCTGATATTGATGCTGATACATGGAATATAGACCCGAAAGAAATAGAAAAACATATTACTCCTGCAACAAAAGCTATCATGCCTGTAAATCTGTATGGGCAACCTGCAGATCTGGTAAAAATCAGAGAAATTGCAGATAAGCACAATCTGATAATAGTAAATGATGCTGCTCAGTCCATTGGTTCCGGAATTGTGATTAATGGGGAATGGCGTTCTACAACAGAATTTGCAGATATGACAATATATAGTTTTTATCCAGGTAAAAACCTTGGAGCTTGCGGAGAAGGTGGAGCTATTGTAACAAATAACGATGAGTTCGCTAAGTTCTGCGATATGTTCAAAGACCACGGTTCTGTTGAGAAATACATCCACGAATTTCCTGGAAGAACCCATAGAATGCATGCCATGCAATCAGCCGCTCTGCAGATAAAGCTTAAACATATCAATGATTGGAACGATTCCAGAAAGAAAGCAGCAAAGCTCTACAAAGAACTTCTGGCAGATGTAAAAGGGATACAGCTTCCGCACAATCCGGAAAACATTGATCCTATTTACCACCTGTTTGTGATTCTGACAGATAACAGAGAAGAATTCATGGCTTATCTCAAATCAAAAGGTATTGATACTGCACTGCATTACAAAATGCCTGTTCATCTTCAGAAAGCTTTTACACATCTGGGGATTGAGAAAGGCAGTCTGCCTGTAACAGAGAAAACTGTCAGCAGGAATGTGTCTCTCCCAATGTTCCCTGAGTTGACTGAAGATCAGATAAAATATGTTTGCAATACAATAAAAGAATATTTCAATAAGTAATCTATATCAATATAAAAGGCAGAGTGTTAAACATTCTGCCTGCTTTTCTGAACTTTATGTAAATGAACTTATTACTATCCAACCTTGACAGAAAAAATCAATTATTATGTATCCTTCTTATATGAATAATACTAAAAAATACCTTATAATTATTGTATTGATGATAGCCAGTGTGCTATTGCTTGCGCATCCTCATATCTTTGTCAGCATTGATTCAAGGATTGTTTTTACAGATACTGATTTGGAGAAAATCCATTTCAAGTGGGTCTTTGATGATATGACCAGTTTCGGGATTCTGGAAGAATTCGATAAAAACTCTGATGATAATATTGATGGAGAAGAACTGCAAGAGACCCAGAGTGTTTTTGTTGAAAACCAGTCCGATAAAAACTTCTACGTACATCTGTTTATCAATGATTCCCTGAGGACAATAAACAAAATTGATAACTTCTCTACATATTTCGACGGAATGTACATGAACTATGAGTTCGATGTTATGTTGAACATTCCTCTAAATGCGCTTAATCAAGATGTCCGGTTGCTATTATACGACGAGGACAATTACGTGAAAATAATGCTGCATAAAGATAAAGCTGTGGAAGTTGTGAAACCGGATACGGCAGATATTACATTTGAGCGTTTCTTTAACAAAGAGATTTCTTACTATTACGGACAGCTCAATCCGGAAGAAATTAAGATAAAGATATCCAAGGAATAACTCATGAATAAAACAATTATAGTAGCTTTGATTATACTGTTTACAGCATCTCTGATATTGGCAGATACTCAGGAAGAATCAGATAAAAATGATGGACCCGGATGGTTCCAGAGAGTAATCGAGAAGAACAGCATTAAACAATTGGAAATTCGTACTGAAATTTCAGGAAAAATGAGAGCATTGAAGAAAGGGCATGATTTTGGATTGATGATGTCGATATTGATGGTTGCTTTCATATATGGTATATTTCATGCGATAGGTCCGGGGCATGGGAAAATGGTAATATCCAGTTATATGCTGGCAGATGATGTTAAAGTGTGGAAAGGGATAATCGGTGGGACAGTATTTGCGTTTGTGCACTCTTTATCCGGGATTGTACTTGTGATGGTGCTTAAGCTGCTGAGTAAGAATGTGTTCAGGGAATCTGATAAATTTGTAGAGATGGCATCTAAAATCAGTTTTGGCATACTGATAGTTTTGGGGATATACTTTCTGGTTATGGCATTCAGAAAGGGTTCAGAGCATGCACATGACAATAAGAACCTTTTTGTGACAATTCTGTCTGTTGCTCTTGTTCCCTGCCCGGGAAGTGTAATTATCTCATTGTTTGCCATGCGAATGGAAATGTTCAACTTTGGCTTTGTGATGATTCTTTCCATGGCTTTGGGAATGGCAGTTGTGATTTCAGCTATCAGTCTGCTGACAATTTCGCTGAAAGAATCTGCTTTCAGAGTATTCCTGAATGACGAGAAGATGAAAGCCGGTCTTGTGAAAGGGATCAGGGTTTTTGGTAGTATTATGATGATTCTGCTGGCTTTCCTATTTTTGTTGATGGGTTAGAGATTTAATCACCTGACCTATAAACTCACTTCCCCAGCTCTATCAATCGCGTAGAGACAACCGGACGGTTGTCTCAAATATCGGAGTGAATCGACTATGTCGATTTTGCATTGACACAGTCAACGCACTCCAAAATAGCGTTTAGAATTTGTTAAACTGTTTGTTTTATTCTATGTCTGAACCTTGATTAAAAGGATATAAGGATTGCTTGATTTCTTTGGTCAAAGCCTTGCGCATGGTTGAAAACCTCCGCAATGATGGGCTTTTGGCCGTTGCATGCAACGGCTCTACATCAATCACATACTTTAGCAGTTCCGCCTGACGCGTAGAGGCAACCGGACGGTTTTCTAATTACTAACATCTTGCAATTGACTTTTAGATCCGTAGCGATTTCAATATAGCATTAACAAAAGATAAGATGAGAGCGTGAAATAAAAATTAAAAAAAGGTTGACAAAAAAAACTATTTACAAGCGTTAATTCACTTACGTAAGGAAATAGTGAAGGCAATGTATATGGGGTGGAGAACTATCAAAGATAGGATTTCTTTCCTCCAATATACATATTTTGGTGTTAACAATTTAACATACTCTCTAAGGAGGAAAAATGAAAAAATTACTCATTGTATTAGCAATAAGCCTGATGGCTTTTTCAATGTTTGCGTTCACACAAGATGATCTTGATGCATCAGCAATAATTGAAACACATGCAACATATGACGAAGTTGATAAGGTAATAATCTATGAAGTATCAATTGATGATGAGGTTGAACAAATGAACGATGATCAATTCGTAGCTTTGTTCTGGCCATGGTCAAGTGATCGTAAACTTCTTGAATATAAAGCAGGTGGGGGAGACACTATCATTAGGTGTAGAGACAATGGTAAAGGTTGTAAGGGTGCTCATAAAGATTCTCGAGTTTACATGAAGGCTTATGCTGCAACACATTAAATTAATGGGGGAGTTCGCTCTCCCTTTTCAACTTTCGAAGTATAGGAGAAATTAATGAAGAAAACACTATTTTTTGTAATTAGCATAATATTTTCTATAGTCTTGAATGCATTTGAAATAGTATCAGAGGAGCAAACAGGTTTTCCTGATGCCAAGTATCCACCGGAAAAATCCAAAATTACTTTCGATGAGCTGAACAATAAAATCTATTTCATTCAAAAGAATAAAGATAATGAAAAAGGTGTTTACTCTGTAAAAGAGGGTGAGGAAATTGTGCCTGTGGGAATTCATGGATCCAGAAAAAGAGGTGGAATACGTGGTGCCTATTCTCTTGCGATTGACAGCAGCAAAGTGTTTGTACAAGGAAGTAGCAGAACAACAGCTTTTAACACATCTACAGACGAACTACTATATTGCATCGACAGCGATGTTTCTCTGAACTGCAGTTTTGCGGTTTCTAATGGGATGCTTTACGGTTCTCACAACAATATTAATTGTTACACAAAAATCATAGAAGATAAAATTGCGTTGTGTGCACAGATTCTTGTTGATGAAGAATATCCGGAAGATAGAATATTGAATTTGAAGAAGAGGTTTATGCCTTACGTTAAATACAAAAAAGAAATGAAGCTGGACGCTGCAAGTTTTCTGAAAAAGGAAAAAGAGGACGTTAATCCTGTACGCGTAGCTCTTTGTGAAACCATGGCTTCAGAAGGTTTAACCGATGAAGTTGAATATGTTTTTACTGAAGAATATATAATGTGTGCAAGTGTCTATGGTACAGAACTTTATATTTACGATTATGATTTCAATGTCGTAAGTGTAATTCAATTTGATAGTTTCCACGAGATAAGACTTGATGAAATTGAGAACAGAAATAAGATAAAGAAAGCAGGATTTTTCTCTCGCTTGAATAGAATAATGTTGGATGCAGAAAATGAAAAAGTACTGATTCACTATATTACAGGTTATTACACAAATGAAAAAATCAAGTCAAAGAATCTTCTTATTACTGTGGATTTAAAGTCCGGGATCGTATCAAATTTAATACCGATCAATTTCAGTCCTGTGGCTGTTCAAAATAGTACAATTATTGGGGTATCGAATGAAAATAAAAAAACATCTAAGATATATAGGTATAAATTTAAGTACTAATATATTAATTGTTATTCTGCTTTTCATTGCCGGTTGTAGTATCTTTCCTGCAAAAAGGCATAGTCTAGGCGATATAAATTCAGAAATTATCAAGACTTTTGCTGAATTGTCTGAAGATGATTTAATATACGGGACAATCCATAAACCATTTTCACTGTTCGCAGATAAATCTCAGTTAGTCAGATATGGGGATAATGCAGCGGTGAAGAAATTCGGTGATAAGAAATACTACTATGTGGGATTGATAAGTCCCTATGAATGTGGCGGATGCGATGCGCTTGGGTCCAGGCGTTTTAATAAGTTAGCTAAAGATTATCCAGAACAGATAATAGTGGTTGTAGCAGATTATTACAGAAAAGAAACTATGAGAGCTGTAAAAAACAGTAATTATGAAAACATTCCGATTTTCCTGGATGTAAATGCAGAGATTTTAGAGAATATTAAGAGTATCCATAAAGGATTTGATGATAACTGGCATTTTATTGTGGATTCTGAGGGTAGTATAGTATTTTCTATTGTTCTGACCAGCGGAGAGCTGAGTAAGAAAAAATCAAAAAGAGTATGGAAGATTATAAGGAGTTTTTTGGAGCAGTAGGGTACAAACCAATGATAAGACTAGCAAAATTGATTGAAAATATCTAGATAATTGGGAAAGAAAGTCTATCCAGATCTTCAATCGGTATAAACTCACTTCCCCAGCTCTGGCACACGTGTAGAGACAGCCGGACGGTTGTCCAGTGATAATTTTAACCATAGAATAAAACGGAAGAACACAAAAAAAAGACCATCGCGGAGGCAATGGTCTTCTACGTTTAAGTATATGTCTGCACTGTTTAAAGTTATTCGTCACTGCCGGTCAGGTCAATGTTGCGGCTTTTGAACCCGTATCCCATAACATCCCATACATCTGTCAGGATCATGAATGCTTTGTTGTCTATGTCCTTGGTAATATCTCTGAGCATGGAAACCTGTCTACGGTTGAGAGCACAGAAAAGCACTTTCAAAGGATTTCCTGTGTATCCTCCTTC
The DNA here is from genome assembly GCA_942492065.1 of Cloacimonadales bacterium (SeqCode). Classification (GTDB taxonomy): domain Bacteria; phylum Cloacimonadota; class Cloacimonadia; order Cloacimonadales; family JAIOQZ01. The sequence goes on from CALODV010000008.1 coordinate 338,792, forward strand.
TGCATGGAAGAATGTAACACCACGCCCCAGCTTATCATAAATCTGTTCTTTAATCAGATCAGCCTTTTCTGATATGATGTATACACCTTTCACATAGGGGAGACCTTCACTGGTGATGTCAGTAATTTTAGCTGTAATAAAGAGGTTCACATAACCCCAGATTATCAGCTTGAGATCCTTAAAGACAAGGCCAACAGTTAAGATTATAAGTGTCTCTACAATCCAGTAACCGGTACCGATAGAAAGTCCGGTTTTCTGTTTAATGATTGCCACAGGTATATCTGTACCGCCTGTAGAACCCTTGAACCTGAAAATTAATCCAAGACCGAATCCAAGAAGAACAGATCCTGCAATTGCTGAAAGGTAAATATCCTGGGGACCCAGCATTGCAATAATCTTTTCCCCGTTTACCATAAAGGTGAATGGATCTAAATCCTTAATTATACCTATTTTATGAAGTGTTGTCAAATCAACTGCGTCAATCATCAACGATCCTACGAACATACCGTAGAATGATCTGAATCCAAATCGTTTACCCATTACAAAATAACTTACAATGAATAAGGGGATGTTGAATATCAGCATCGACATACCGACAGGCAGGTGAAAAAGGTGAAAAAGGATCTGCGCCAGACCACCGACTCCACCTGGTGAAATCTTGTAAGGAACGAGAAACCATGAATACGCAATAGCAAAGACTATTGCACCAAGCCAGATACCTATCAACTGCTTAATGTTTCTGGTTAAATTCTTTTTCATTATCAGCTCCATTTTTGTTATTCGAGACGCACTTTTAATTTTGCCTTTTTGCCGTCAATGTAAAAGTAAATAATTTTATTTCAATAATTTAATGTTAATTGATGTCATTTACAAAATTAATAAACATATTCTGAGTTAATCGTGCGGATCATTATATATCAATTGATTGCTTTCATTTTCTTTATATGACTAAAGAAAACGAAACAAAAGAAACGACATCTTTTTCAGATGTATTTCCAGCCAGCTGGAACCACAAATCTTTCCTGAAATCCTTCCAAGGCTTCAGGATTTCTAAACGGAAAGATATCTTATACATGAAAAAAAGAGACAGTAGGTGCAATGCCTTATATTCTTAATAATGAATTTATATGATTGTGATTCATATTAACTTTTTAATTTACTGATAATGTAAGAAATAGATACACACATGAAAATTTGCTGCTTCGATTTTTGCAATTCTTTTCAATGCAGTGAGACTACTTGTATTAATAAATAAATATACATGCTTAAAGAATGTACATTGTTCTCCTTTCAAGGAAAATCTTCAAGATATAGGCAATTGCACAAATTTTTTTACATAATTTCTCATTTATATTAATTATTATCATTTCCAAAATTTATGTGCTGATATCCTTTATCGGAAAATATTTCCACTTTTAGTAAGAAGGTTAAGAAGCTCTAACATGTGTTATAACAGGCTAATATGAAACAATAGTTCTTTGGCATCATGTTTGCTTAATAATGGTCGAGGTGAATAAAATGGTAAAAGGATTATATCAGAATTCTTCTTCTATGCAGATGCTGCTGACGAAGATGGATGTATTGTCAAACAATCTGGCTAATGCATCTACGGCAGGATACAAAAGGAAAGATGTTTTCTTCCGGGAATTGATTTCTCAGAAGCAGTCTCTAGAAGAAAACAGAATACAAGCTAAGAATTACAGGGGACAGGATTATACTGTTAACGAGGATAATCCTTATCAGAGAAAAGCTCCTCTGCAAACAATTGATACGAATTTTATCAAACAGAAAAGATTATGCTGTCAGGATAAAGGCTATTTCGTTTCTACTCCAATGCTTACAGGAACTTATACAGATCACTCTGCGGGAAGAATACGAGATACTGGCAATCCTCTCAATATGGCAATCACCAGTGAGAGAGGATACTTCACAATTCAGACACCTGAAGGACAGGGATATACCAGAAACGGTGAATTTTCTATCAACAGTGAAGGGTATATGGTTAATGCAAACGGTTATTATGTTCTGGGAGAATCAGGACCTATCCAGGTGACCGGTTCAAGTCTGGAAGTAAGTCCGGAGGGACACATAATAATAGACAGTACAATCCAGAATAAATTTCTCATCAGTGATTTTAATGATACGGAATTGCTCCGGATTAAAAACGGTCTGGTAGTTCCTAAAGATGAATCTGTGAAACCAGAGACAGTAAATGCGAAAGTCATACAAGGCTTTGTAGAAGATTCAAATGTTAACATTGTTCGAGAAATGGTTGGTATGATCACAACTCAGCGTCATTATGAATCTAACAGTAAGCTGATGACGACACAGGATCATACTCTGCAGAAATCCTGTAATGATATAGGTAAATAAAGGAGATTATTATGATAAGAGCTTTATATAACGGAGCAAGCGGGATGTATGCGCAGCAATTGAATATTGATAATATATCAAATAATCTCGCTAACATTAACACTACAGGATACAAAAAATCCAGAGTTCAATTTCAGGATTTAATGTATCAGACACTTAAAGAAGCAGGATCTGCAACATCAGAGAACACAAAACGTCCGGTGGAACTTTCCGTAGGATCAGGAGTAAAACCTGTTGCAACCCAGAGAAGTTTTACAGTAGGTACACCTACTAATACAAACAACCCTCTTGACATTGCTATTACCGGAGACGGTTTTTTCCAGATGGTAGACGGTAATGGTGACATAGTCTACTCTCGTGATGGATCATTCAAGATTGATGGAGATGGCACAATTGTTAATGCACAGGGGCTGAAGCTTGAACCGGGAATAACAATTCCGGCTGATGCTGAAGCTATCAGTATATCATCCGATGGTATTGTGACTGTCAGGGTATACGGAAATACTGATGCTGAGGAAGTTGGACAGATTGATCTGGCGAGATTTGTTAATCCTGCCGGATTGCGCTCTGCAGGTGGAAACACATATGAACAGACTGAAGCATCAGGTGAAGCGATAGTGGGAACACCAGGTACTGAAACTTTTGGTGCCCTTGAGCAGGGTTGGGTAGAATCATCTAATGTTGTTATTGTTGAAGAGATGGTAAACATGATTATGGCTCAGAGAGCTTACGATCTGAACTCAAAAGCAGTTACAACATCCGATAAACTTATTGAAACTGCTAACAATCTTAAGAGGTAACATAATATGAGACTTTTGAAGATATTAGCGACGCTGATTGTAGTATCAGTGGTTTGCTTTGTTTCAGCAGCAGAACATGAGTATATTCTAAAGAAACGTGCATCTGTATCTTCCAAACTCATAAAACTTTCTGATGTTATTGAGAATTCCGGCTTATTGCCTGACAAAATTGCTGATACTGTTATTGATTCTCTGGCATTTAAAAGTGTGTTCAAGAATATACACTCAAAAAATGTTCAGATTATCATGAGAAGCAAGTACAACGCCGAACTTGAAATAAAAAACAGTGTGTGTGTAGTGAAGAGAAGTTCAAGAAGACTGAGTAAGCAGGAAATTGATAATTCTGTAGCTGATTTCATCAAAAGCAGATTTGGAAAGTACAGTAAGTTCGAATACAAAGTACATACCTGGCCGGATATTGAAGTCCCTGAGAAGGATTTTACAATAGTGTATGATCTTCCGAGAAGCCCGACATTCTCAGATAATATCATTCTGAAAGGAAACATAATGCATGAATCAGAAAGAATTTCCGGTTTCAGTACCAGGATTTCACTTTCAGTATTCGATAACGTTTTTGTTGCCAAAAGAAGAATTAAAAGAAATGCTCAGCTTGATATGAGAGCGTTAACCATGGAAGTTCAGCCAGTCAGTATCAATTCAGGTTACATCAATGACATAAATGAGATTGAAGGCAGAATAGCTTCGAAATATATCAGACCGGGTGCAGTTATCACAAGTCAGAACACAAAAATCATTCCTGATGTCTCTCGAGGCGAAACAGCGATGGTTGAAGTGAAAAGTTCGAGTGTTAAGTTAGTCATCAATGCTGTTGCCAAGAAAGACGGTTATATTGGTGAAAAGATAAAATTTGAAAATCCTGATTCCAACGAAAGCTTCATGGCAGTAATCTCAGGAAGGAAACAGGCTGTCATAGAAATGGGGGAACAATGAAAAAATATATAATGATAATCCTTGTAAGCGCAGCAGTAATGCTCAGTGCAGTTCCGGTAAACTCGTTCTTCTCTGATCACAAGAGTTTCAGTGTTGGTGATGTTATAACAATACTGATCAGTGAGCAGACAAGCGCATCTTCATCAGCCGGATCGGAAACAGATAAAAGCTTTGATCATGGTCTGAATGTTGATCAGGGTATGGGAACGCTTAAGTTCATACCTATGATGTCAATGGGTGCAAAAGCAAGTAATAAAGCCAGTGGAGATGCTTCCACAAACAGAACAGGTAAGTTCGAAGGTAAAATTACAGCGAGAATAATTTCAATAGATGATAACGGAAATCTTGTGATAAAAGGTTCAAGATCACTCAAAGTGAATGGGGAAGAGGAAGTTACTGAACTTGAAGGGATGGTAAGACCTCAGGATGTTCAGGCAGATAATTCCGTATACTCATATAACATTGCAGAGGCAAAGATTGAGTACAGAGGAAAGGGTGATGTTCATAACGGATCCAAAATAGGATTGCTGAGTAAAATTATAAACTTTATTTTCTAAAGATGATTGTATAATCTTCTTTTACCACCTCCAGACAAGTGCAGTGAAGCCATTCATTGCACTTTTACTGTTTCAGGAAGAATAATCTTTCCAATAGTCTGATTAGACAATTAATTGCTTGACACGAGCAAAGAGAAATCCAATATTCTTTTGGAGATTTAAATGAGAGAGAAGAATAAACATAGAGAATATTCATCACTTTTTTCAAGAAAAGCTATATTAGAATTGTTCCATAATGATAATTATGAGTTTTTCAATGAAATTATTGAAACGTATGATTCAGATAAAGTAGGCTCAAAGTTTGACACATACTATGATTATTTATGTTATTCATACAAAATTATTTCAAGAGATTACCAAAATGAGTATTACTTAAAGAATTCTCTCATCAAGTACCTAATATTCAATGATAAGCAACAGAAATCATCTACAATCCTCAATGAGTTTAGAGTTGGTAAGTCAATCGCAGATGTTGTTTTGGTGAATGATGTGACTACAATTTTCGAAATGAAATCTGTATTGGATTCGAGAAATAGGCTGAGAAACCAAATAAATGATTACTTGAAATTGTTTAACAAGGTTTATGTCCTTGTTCACGAATCTAAACTAAAATCATATTATAATATTGATCAAAGAGTTGGTATAGTTTGCTATAATAATATAAACTCAAAGTTCCATATTGATGTCTTCAGAGAATCAGAAATGAACCTTTCCATCAAACCCAAAGTATTAATTTCATCATTACGAATGCAAGAATATTTGCAAATTGTTGAGAAATATTATGGAAGTATTCCTAATGTAAGTAATCTTGAAATTTTTGAAACCTGTCTTGAATTTATTATGAATATACCTGTTGAGGAATTGAATTCCCTTTTCGTTGATGTATTAAAAAAGAGAAAAAAGCAAATCCACTTGTTTAGGAACATGAAAAAAGAACTAAGGCAAGTAACTTTGTCTCTAAACTTTACCAAAGAGAACTATATAGAGCTTTTTGGCAAATTAAGTAAACCAATTAGGATGTGATAATGTATTACCCATATTTAAGAGGGCGACAATTTGAGTTAATTGCTTTACGTGAATTCTCAGAAAGTTTCTCGGAACCCCAAAAAGTTATACCAATCATTGAACCAGTAAAGAATAATTTCAATAGTTTGAACCTCGCTTTGTCAACTTTCATAAATAGCAAATTTGAACATGTAATAATAGTGAATCCGCAAGTAGGAGAAATTGAAGATTTCGAGATAATTCTTGAAAACTTCAGAACTAACAACCTGATTTCTGACTATCTTATTCCTGCATATATTGTGAATAGCAGGAATATTGAGTCCTGTAGAAACTTAGTAAATGAATCTCTTTTCAATAAAATCATGATTATTATGGATCAAAGTTTAGATATAAATTCAGGTACTGTCATGGAATTGATTGACATAGAAAAAATTGAATATATTGTTTCGTATGAAAATAGATCCTTAAGAAGGAAGCTTGGTAAAGCTAATAAAAAAATAATAAGATTAGATGATAACTTTATTTCTCAAAAAAAAAATAGTGATTTTTTGGATGTACCTGAAGAAAAATTCAGTGAGGAACACATCTTTTTTATTGATGAAGGATATTCTGGTTTTTCAGATTTTACAGTTGTAACATCAGATTATGTAGAATCTGGTTTTAGACCATATGCTGTCGCTATTCACATAACATTTTGCAAAGATAATAAAGAGATTTGGATTAAGCATTTGACCTCTACTTCAAATGATGATCCATCAAACATTCAGGGTAAGTTCAACGAAGCATTGCTGAAAGCAAAAAAATTCATAAGTATGCAAAATATTGGTACAAAGGCATCACAAGAATTTGTTAATTGTCAATCTTATCCAGGGCTTGGTACAATTAAAAAGTGGTCAATAATGAGCCATCTGGAACTTGTACATAGCTTCTTAATTGAACAGATGCTATGAAAGTATGCCCAAATTGCTTCTCAGATCAAGAGATTAAAGTTTACATAGAGAATAACTCAAATGAGATCGGTCAGTGTTCAATATGTCAAAGTACTGCTGATACAAAAATTATTAGTATTGAAGAGTTAGATTTATTCTTTATTGAGTTTTTTAGTCTCTTTCTGAAAGTTGAATATGGACGTCCAATAAATGAACTCATCTTATCCGATTGGACTTTATTCACAGATATAAAAGTGACGAATGCAATAATTAACTCAGTTTTAAATAGACATAGTCTAAGATTTAGCAATTCCAACGACAAAGTTACTTATATTGCTTCAGTTGAAATTCCTGTCGAACATTGGAAAGTATTTAAGCATGAAATCATGTGGAATAAAAGGTATACTTCATCTTGGGATGAACTAATAGATCTTAAATGGGATTACTACTTCAGTTTTGCAATAGAACTAAACACAACCCAAACCTATTACAGGGCTAGAATACATGATTCTGTAGATCAAGAACAGTACAAAGAGAGTGAAATGGGAGCTCCCCCACCAGATTGTTCTAAAGAAGGTAGAGCAAATCCCATTGGTATTCCTTATTTGTATTTATGTGATAATATAGAGACAACATTACATGAAGTAAGAGCTATAACTGGGGATGTCGTCAGTATAGGAGAATTTAAAGTAATCTCCTCAAATCCAATAAGAATTGTGGATTTTACTGAGGATGATAGCCTTTTCAGGAATGAAGATGGATTAAGGGATTATGTTTCAAGAGTTTTGTTAAAGAAACAGATTAGCAGGGATTTGTCTAAACCAATGCGTAGATATGATTCTGTTTTAGAATATGTCCCAACTCAATACATTTGTGAATTCGTAAAATATATTTCCAATGTAGATGGAGTTCAATTTGAGAGCTCATTAAATCCACCAGGGAAAAACATAGTATTATTTGATCAAAGTTTAGTAAAATGTATAGTAGTAACGGAGAAAAAAATATTTAAGCAAAAGCTAATATTCTGATATGACACTATATATATACGTAAGTTCTAACAAATTAAGCGTTTAGCCATTCATTGCACTTTCATTGTTTTAGGAAGAACAATGAAATGATATAATACAGAATCGGGGAAGCAAAAAGCAGGCTATCGAATCTGTCTAATATTCCGCCATGTCCGGGGATCAGATTAGAGCTGTCTTTTACATCTGCATCTCTTTTAATCAGGGATTCAAACAAGTCGCCAATCTGTCCAGCTACACCTGCTGAAAAACCTATGGAAAGATAAACGAACCAGTGGACTTCCGGTGCAAAGAAAAGCTTGTAAAGTACAGGTGTAAGGAATGACATGATGAATCCGAACACAAAACCTTCTACAGATTTCTTTGGGCTGACCTTCACAATTCCTCTGTGTCTTCCGAACAGCATTCCGCCAAGATATGCGAAAGTGTCTGTAGCCCAGATTGATAACAGGAACACAACCAGAATGACTCTGCCATGCTGAAGCTCTCTAAGGTGATACATGAATGCCGGGCAGAATACGGTATATATGATTGCAAATAAAGTAGTACTGATTTCTACGATTGAACCCTTAATGTGATTCTTGAATATGTTCCTGACTGAGGATACTATGATCGTCAACAGAATGGGGATAAACCAGAATTTCTTATCTGCATACAGGTATAATAAAAGGTAGGGGATATTAAGAACTGCCAGGAATAATGGCAGCTCAATGTTGAATTTACTGAGAATTTTTCTCATTTCGTAAAATCCCACTATTGAGATTACGAATATTGCAAATGAAAGTAAGTGTCCTCCCTGATAAAACAGGAATGTCAATAGAGGAGCAAAAATTGCTACTACCAGTGTTCTTTTAATAAAACTCATTATCTTGCTCCAAATCGTCTATGTCTGTTTTGAAAATCAAGGATAGCCTGATAGTATTCTTCTGTAGAGAAATCAGGCCATAAGGTTTTGGTAAACCAGAATTCCGAATAAGCTGATTGCCAGAGCAGGAAGTTAGAAATTCTCTGCTCACCGGATGTTCTGAGGATAAGATCAGGATCAGGGATGTCCGGTACATAAAGGTTCTGCTGGATAAGTTCTTCATTCAGGTCTTCAGGTCTTACACCGGGATTCGCTTTCATAGCCTTCTGAACAGCTTCTATAATCTCAAGTCTGCCACCGTAATTAAATGCGATGTAAACATTAATCTTTTTGCAGTCCCTGGTCATATCGCACAGAGAGTTTACTTTATCCTGAAACGATTGTTTCATGTTGGCTGTCGAACCAATGAACCTGATTCTGACATCATTCTCAATCATCTGGTTTATATAGCTTTTCAATGCTGAAACAGCTAGTTTCAGCAGATATTGAACTTCGAACTTGGATCTTCTCCAGTTTTCAGTTGAGAAAGTGTACAGAGTTACATGCTTTACACCAATGTCAGAAGATGCTTCAATGATGCGCTCAACAGTTTTTACACCTTGCTGATGTCCCTGTAATCTATTCTTTTTATTGAGTTTAGCCCATCTTCCGTTACCATCCATGATGATGCCAACGTGTTCTGGTACTTTATTCTTTGTTATTTCTGAAATTAAATTTTCCATAGTTAATGCTTTTTCCTGTTCCTCGCAGACATTTTTAGAAACTCTTGAATAAAACCATCCAGATTCCCATCCATTACACCACTTGCATTGCCAACTTCAAAATTTGTTCTGTGATCCTTCACCATCTGATATGGGTGGAACACGTAAGATCTGATCTGGTTTCCCCAGCCTATATCCGTTTTTGCATTCTCTGTTTTCTGACGCTCTTTTTCTCTGATTTCCTCAAAGTGCTGATTTAATCTGGATTTGAGCATTTTTAAGGCTGTGGCTTTATTCTTCATCTGAGATCGCTCATTCTGGCATTGCACTACCATATTTGTAGGCAAGTGAGTTATTCGAACAGCGGAGTCTGTTGTATTCACGTGCTGACCACCGGCCCCGGAAGCCCTATAGGTGTCGATCTTCAAATCTTTAGGATTAATCTCAATATCTATATCATCATCTACTTCCGGATAACAGAAAACAGATGCGAAAGAGGTTTGTCTCTTTCCTTGAGCATTGAATGGAGAAATTCGAACCAGTCGATGCACACCACTCTCAGCTTTAAGGAGTCCGTAAGCAAATTCACCTTCCACTTCTACAGTAACGCTTTTAATACCGGCTTCGTCTCCCGGGAGATAATCTACAACTCTGAATGTAAATCCTTTCTGCTCTGCCCAGCGTTTGTACATACGGAAAAGCATTTCTGCCCAGTCCTGAGACTCTGTTCCACCTGCTCCCGGATGGAGAGTGAGAATAGCGTTGTTAAGGTCGTATTTTCCGCTGAGGAGAAAAGCTGTTTCCTTTTCATCAATCTGCATGTTCATATCTTCAATCTCAGATACTGCTTCATTGAATAAATCTTGTGAAAATTCCTCATCTAGCAATAGCAGATAGGTTGTCAAATCCTCTTTCATCGTGTTAAGCTGATCGTCCTGCTCTATCTGCAGTCTTAAAGCACCCAGTTTTTTTGTAATCTGTTGTGCTTTTGCCTGGTCATTCCAGAAATCAGGTTGAAGCGATAGTTTTTCGAGTTCTTCGAATTCTCCTTTTATCTTTTCAAGGTCAAAGATACCCCCGTATCTCAGATATCTGGTTTATTGTACTTTCTGCAAGTCTTTGAAAATCATTTAATTCCATGTGTCACCTTTATAAGAATCTTCCCGGCAATATGAACTGTTTCAGCTCCTCATTGAAGTATCTGTCTGTCATAGTAGCAATAAAGTCACGTACTTTTTCAGCCGGAAGATAATCGTTCAGATACTTCTCGCATTTGTGATTAAGGAAATGCTTGTATATTTTAGAATCATGATTACCCGATTCAATATCATTAAGATATTTTTCGAACATGATGTCCATACCTCTGTAAATTCGCTCATTAGCAGATTTTACGTGAGGAGCTGTATATATCATTTTGTAGTTGAATGTTTTAAGCTTTTTGAGCATGAATGAAGTGTCTTCATCAAAAGCAATGTAAGGTTTCTCATAGCTTTCAGTGATAACACTTTTTACAAGTGTATTGATGATCTGACCATTTCTGCTGCCGAGATAATCTCTGCAGTCCCGTGGTATATCCTCAATATTCATTATGTTGTAACGTACAGCATCTTCAATGTCCTGTCCGATGTAAGCAATAGTATCGGAAATTCTTACGACACATCCTTCCATAGTTGCCGGCATCCATAAATGGTTTTTTGCCTGTTTCTTCTGGCTTATGTAGTACTGAATTCCTTCCTCTGTTTTATCCCACTCAGGCTCAAGTCTGGTGTTATGTACTTCACCGTCATGAGATATAATACCGTCCCTTACCTGAAAAGTAAGATTTAGACCATGTCCTTTCTTGGATATGTTATCTACAATATGCAGACTTTCTATGTTATGATGGAATGACCCGATATTATGTTTACGGCAATTTCTACTTAAAGCAACCTCACCGTCATGTCCAAATGGTGTGTGACCAAGGTCGTGTCCCAGACTGATTGCTTCAATCAGTTCAAGGTTCAGACCAAGAACTTTACCAATAGTTCTGGATATTTGCGAAACATAAGTAGTATGCAGAGATCTGTTTGTCATTTCTTCATCAAACAGATTTGTGAAGGAAAAAACCTGTGTTTTCCCCTGATACCGTCGATAAGCACCACTATACAGGATTCTGTCTCTGTCCAGAGCAAACGGTGTTCTGAAGTGTGTTTTATCTTCCTTTCTGGTTCTATATGCTTTTGAGTCAGTACAGGCATACTCACTAAGGTTTTGATGTGTTTTATTCTTAAGATCTTCTTTGATCTTCTTTAGCATTTTTTCATTTATCATTTTGTCCGTCCTGATTACAAGACTTTCTTAAACCACATAAAAATTGGAGGAAAGCCTTCTTTTTCTTTAACTTTCTCAAAGAAAGTGATTACTCTGTCTTCCGGTAGTTCCTCTTTATGACATTCAAAATCTTTATGGCGTGAAAACTCTTTCATTATCCATTCGGAGTATCCGGTGTGGTCTGTAGAAATCTGTACGATTCCGTCTTTTTGCAGCAGGCTGGAAAGGGCATCCAGAAAGTTCTGCTGGATAAGTCTATTCTTATGGTGCCTGCGTTTAGGCCAAGGGTCCGGGTGGATAATGTAAATTCTTTCGAATATATTTGCTGGTATAAAGTTTGTTATTGATTTGTCAACATATTCACTTACAATTCTTACATTATTGTTATCTATATGGTTAATTTTCTTCATTATACTGTTAACCCTTCGCCATCTTGGTTCGATCCCGAGAAAGTTAACGGCAGGATGTTTCAGGGATTTTTCCACAAGGAAATCCCCATGACCGCAACCGATCTCCATATGGAGAGGTTTGTCGTTACCAAATACTTTTTTAAAATCGATAATCTTGTTTTCTTGAAACTCGACCACGAAGTGTTCTTTTTTTTCTTCTACTGTCCAATTCATAATGAACAAATCTAAATAGCAGGGAAAGTTGTCAATATAAAGTCTTTACAATAGCGTTACAGTTTGTACTCAGAGTGGATGAATATGATCGTTTTTAAGTACCGGGGGAGTAATTTCTACAGTCCGTACATTCTCATGAACAGACCGGTCATACCATTAGTAATTGAGAATTCTATGATAAAATACACAAAGGATGCTACAGCGAGAAATGGACCGAATGGTATAAAAGATGATCTTTTAATTTTCATTGCAAGGATGTATATAAGTGCAATCACCGCGGAAATGAACAAAATATAGAATACTCCGGGGCTTCCGAAGAAAGCTCCTATAGCTGTCAGATATTTCACATCTCCACCGCCAAGACCTTCCATCTTTTTTATTTTGGAATAAATAAAGCCTATTCCGAAGAAAAGTGTAAATGCTATTCCTGCTCCCATGAGAGATGATTTCCATGTAATGTCTGACATTGGAAGAAAAGCCAGGATGATACCGATGACTATAAGAGGTATATCTATTGAATCCGGTATAATCATATGGAAGAAATCTATGAAAATGACAATAATAGCTGTTGAGAAAAAAAGCAGGTATTTGAAGTAAGTAAGGTTGAATCTGTTACCCAGAAAAGCAAATAAGAATACAAACAAAGCTCCAGTGAGGATTTCCACAAACAGATAGTGCCAGTGTATTTTTGTACCGCAATCACGACATTTACCTTTCAGAAAAATATAGCTGAAAACAGGGATGTTGTTGTAAGGTGTAATCTTTTTTTTGCAGACAGGGCAATGAGAGGACGGGAATACTATCGATTCATTTTTAGGAATGCGGCAGATACATACATTAAAAAAACTGCCAAAGCAGCTTCCAATGAAAAATAAAAAGAGATAAATGACTAATAATTCCAAATTCTACCTGTAAAATAAATTATTTCTGTAGCTGTAAGGGTTGTAATGCCTGTACTCAAATTTGATTGTGGAGTTTTCTGTTGGCTTGTATATAAGTTGAAACTCCGGAAATACTTTTGTACTGTTATCATCATTTGAGTCAAAATCAAACCCCTTTTTAAGATAGCCAGTACCGAAATTTGAGAAGTGCAGGTTCATGTTTAGCTTCAGATTAGAGCGAAGATTATATTCTATATGATTAGTATATGTTGTGTTGTAAGTTGAAAAAGAACTGGAACTATAGCTTGAAGAAAAGGACATACTGTGGCTCATTTTCATGTTGTTGGGATTAATTATTCCTGAATCGAATAATGATGGAAATTTGTAATGAGGATTAATGCCGGGAATCTGTGCAAAACAGGCTAATGCGATAATTGCGAGGATCAAGGTAAAAGCTGATTTCTTCATTATAAACTCCTATTAATTTTGTTCTACAATATTAATAACGGCAAATAGTGTCAATGATTACTTAAAAAATAAATTTATCCAATAAAATTATGTTCACATAAATCATTTGAGAAATTATTTGACGTATATTTAACTCAAAAATTATTGTAATGATTGTAAAAAAACAAGTATTTCTGTTATGAAAACAGGGATTATTCGTTATACTTTATATATACTGCTACATAATGTATATATTTGATATTGTAAAAAATGGTTACAGATAAATAAAAAATCGGAGGTCTTTCGATGAAGAAAGGTATTCTTGTTGCAGTCATCCTGATGTTGATGGCTTTCCTTATGGCAGAAGACATAATTTATAGAACTCTGCCTAACGGTATGAAAGTTGCCGTGAAGAAGAACGACAGTAATAATTCTGTTGGTCTTTATTGTTTTGTAAAAACAGGCTCAGTTAATGAAGGTGAATACCTCAGTGCAGGTATATCTCATTACCTTGAGCATATAGTTTCCGGTGGAAGTACAGATTTCCATACTGAAGCTGAATTTGGAGAAATGGGTCGAGAAATGGGAGCTATTGTTAATGCTTTCACAACTTACGACATGACAGCTTTTCATATTACTGTAGACAAAATGTATGCAGACAAAGCTCTTGGAATGCTTGCTGAGCAAATGCAGTACAATCGTTGTGATTCTACTGAATGTGCAAGGGAGAAAAAAGTAATCCTTAAAGAGATTGTTATGCGTTCTTCACCTGCACAATCTCAAGCTTTTCAGGCTTACAGAGAATTTCTTTATCCAAACTCAAATGACAGATTTCCTGTAATTGGTTATGTTGAAACTTACAACAGAATAACCAGAGACGGACTCTATGACTATTACAAAAAACGTTATGCTCCCAATAACATGGTTTTTGTATGTGTAGGAAATATTGATCCTGAAGAAATGTACGGAAAGATTGAAGCAGCATTCGAGCAATTCCCAAGAAGAGTGATGGATCCTGTATATCTTCCAGCTGAATCACCTATAAGCGGTAGTCATGAAAGAGCTCAGGAATTTGGAATTAAATCACCTATGGTTTTCATGTCATCAATACTTTCACCTGCTGATTATGTAGATGAAGTTGCACTTGATGCCGGTATGACAGCACTATTCAACAAAAGAAAAGCCCCAATTCGTTACAAACTTGTGGAAGAATTAAAGCTGGTTAACTATGTATATGGCTATACTGATATCAATCCTGCTTCACCACACAGTACACTAAATATTGGTTTCGAAGCCAAAAATCCTGAAGATGTTAAAAAGATCGTAAGAATCATTGATGAAGAAATTGCCAAGTATGTTGAAAAAGGTTTTAAACAAAGCCAGATTGACAATATGATTCAAAGATACACTGCTTACAATGAACTTTCTACTCCGGACGTGGATTCTGAATGTACTTCTATTGGTAGATCAATTGTAAGAAATGATGTTCCTGATACTTATGATACATTTATGGCTCAGTTGAGAAAACTTACTCCTGAAGATATCAAAGCTGCCTTTACAAGACATATCCTTCCTCAAAACAGAAAGATATTCTATGCAATGCCCAAAGGTACAAAAAGCATCCTTGAATCTGCAGAAAAGAAAGAAGTTGTTAAAACTGACATAGAAAAAATTGATGTTAAGAAAAACATTACACTAATTCATAAGAAAAATACAGAAAAACCATTAGTATATGGAGAAATTTTCCTTCCAATCAACTCTAACTTTGGTGATAAAGACCATGTTGGTGAAATTGATTTTATGGTAAGTCTGTTACTTTCCGGATCTAAAAAATATGATTCAATGGATCTTACTGAATTCATGGAAGATCATGTTGCTTCATTATCCATTAACGCCGGTTTCCTCGGAACATTTATTGAATTCAAATGTCTTGAGTCAGATTTCGAAGAAGTTCAAAAAATACTGATTGATGCATTGAACAATCCTAAATTCCCTGAAAAAGAAATCCAGCTTGCGAAAGATGGTAGACGTGCTGCTCTTCTCAGAAACCAGGCAAAAGCTGAAACTTTCCATGATGAATTCAGAAGCAGTGTTCTTTATCCTGACTCACCTCATGGAGTAACAGGTGAAGAAAAATTCGAAATAATCGATGCTTTGACAAGAGATGATCTTTTTAAACTTCATGAAAAATATATCAAAGCTGACAGAATGGTAATGTCTATCTTTGGTGATATTGAAAAAGATGAAGCAGAAGATATTGCTAAGAATCTTTATAAAGAAATCCCACACGGAAAAATCGAAGATAAATTATATACAATTACAATTCCGGACCTTAACGGACTGTATGAAAATGAATATGAGTTTGAACAAGTAAACGTTAACATTAACTGTAAAGCTCCTAATAAACATGATGATGACTTTTATGCATTCCAGGTTATCGAAACTATTCTTAATGGTTCAAGAGGTAGACTCCATGTTGAAACCAGAGGTGTTAGAGACCTTGCTTATTTTGCTTATGCAGGTTACTCATTTATGTTTGATGAAGGTTGGTTAAGACTCACTTCACAAACATCTTACGATAAGAAAGATGAACTGATTAAAGTAATGAAAGACCAACTCACAAAGCTTAAAACAGAAAAAGTATCTCAAGAAGAACTTAAAGCTGCTGTAGAAGAAAAAGAGAAGATGCTCAATGCAATGCTTACAGATAAAAGCATGGCTAATATCTCCGTTTCTTACGAAGCTTTCGGAATGGGATATGACTTCCTTCACAAAAACATCCAGGAACTGAAAAAAGTAACACCTGAAGACATTCAACGCGTTGCTAAAAAATACTTCAATAACCTTGCAGTATTCTCTTCTTTCCCAGATGAAGATACACGTGAAGATATAATGGTTAAATAACAATCGTTAGATAGTATATAGAAACAGGCTGTCAGTTTTGACAGCCTGTTTTTTTGTTTTATTGTCCAATTGGCTATAACCCGTAGATGTTTCCGAAGGAACACATCCAGATCCAGCGTAGATGTTTCCGAAGGAACACATCCAGAACCCGTAGATGTTTCCGAAGGAACACATCCAGATCCAGCGTAGATGTTTCCGATTTATTAATCGGAAGCTGAGGGTAAGAATTCCATGTGGAATTTATTGTCAGGGACAAGATTGTCTTGTTCCGACATCTACACAAAGCTAAAGGTTGTTTTCTTAAATACTCATTCAATAATGAATAGACATCTGATGTTGCTATATAAAAAAAGTTATAGAACTTCTCAAAAACAATCAATAAAAGTTTACTTGACAATAGAATATACGATTATAGTCTTAATGTAATTGGAGGAAATCATGAGATATCTAAGATCATTATTTGCATTGTTATTACTTGCGGCTGTTGGGAATCTTGTTGCCCAGAATACAGAAAGGCAGGATTTTTATAAAACGATTATGAGCTATGTAGGAGAGGGTCCATATATTGAAGTTTATAACTGGAATGACAAAGCTGTCAGTTCGTGGACACTATTAGATTTTAATGACTCAATCTATACAGATGTAAACATGTATTACTCAAACGGTAAAATAGACTCGATCTCAGGAGCATATCCTGGTATCACGGGTTCTCAGAAAATTTATGGTGTTCTCTGGAACAATGGTAATATCAGCGAATTGTACAGATATGTTATTGATGATTCCAGTGTTTTGCAGGATAGATATTTATTAGTGCATGACACGAATGGAAATCTTACACAGATAACAAAGCAGAACTTCCAGGATCCAAGCTGGTATGATGTGGAAAGAAGAATATTTACATACGATCAGGACAGAATCTCTGAAGTTCTTCATGAAATACGAAATGCAGGGCAATGGGAAAACTACACAAAATACGAACTGACATATTCAGCGAATAATATTGAGATATGCAAGAAATATTTCAGTGGAACATGGATTAGTAACACACTGTATACAATTACCCATAATGGTACTGCAATAACTGAGAGGCTTAAGCAGAATTATGATGCAAATGATGATACGGTATTAAATAACAGATCGAAGTTGGAATACCAGTTAAATGGTGATCTACCTGTTATATGCAATTACAGTCTATGGCAGGATAGTTTATGGGTTTCAGATATGAGATATACATACAATTATGATACTGAAATGAGATTAGTACAGATTGATTCCGAAATTTATGCACAAGGACAGTGGCTTGACTCCTTCAGGGATGTTTTTACATATTTGGCAGTAACCGCTGTAACAGAAAATGCCCCTGCACCTGTATTTTTACTGACCAACTACCCGAACCCATTCAATCCTGAAACAACCATACAATACAGTCTGAATAATCCTGGAGAAGTATGTCTTGAAATATACAATCTTAAAGGACAAAAAGTAAAGACTCTGGTAGATGCTCAGGTTTCAGCCGGCTCTCACAGCACGGTCTGGAAAGGTGAGACCGATTCCGGTAAGGATGTATCATCCGGTGTTTATTTTCTCAGACTGGTATCCGGTCAACAGGATGAAACACGCAAGGTTGTATTAATGAAGTGATTAAGGCTTTCATCGCCCTGTAGGATTTACTATTCTGCACTGGCTTGTGCTGATCTACCTGACGCGTAGAGGCAACCGGACGGTTGACTCATGACAATTAAACCACGGAAAAACACGAAATGACACTGAAAGCAGGACTGCTCTCTTGGACACCTTTCCAATGGTTGAGAACCTTTGGCAATGGTGTGACATTTGTATCATCAAAAAAGGAACCCGACATTATCAGGTTCCTGCTTAAAAACTAAAACATTAAATTTACATGTATTTTCCAACAATTTTATCAATATAGCAATTTGATGACTTAAACTCAATTGTATTATCATGTTTGAATTCAGAGAATCTTATCATTTTCTTTTCTTTACCATTGATGAAAACCTTGAATATTGATTTGTCTTTTACTAATTCTAATATAAAAAGTTCATTACTTTGTGAGGAATGGAATTTATTTCCGTTTAGCTGACTCACACCAAAACTTAAGTTACCTACCGTTATCTTTAAATCATTATCATTATTCTTTAAGTAAAATGAAAGCTTGAAATTTTCTGGGAAATTAACTTCCGGTATAGTAAAATTATGCTTTTTACCTTTGAAAGTTGATAATACTGATTTTGCATTAACTTTCTTTACCATCAATGTTGAACCACCTATCCAATTACTTGGCAGCATTCCCTCTTCAGTTGATGAAAAGTCTTCGAAATAAAAATCACTATTACTGGAACCGGATTTAATTGTGGAATTGTGGGATATGGAAGAGACTGTAGATTTGTTAGTAATGGTGCTTAACATTGTGGTTAGCTGGTTATTCTTTGGTAAACTTGATGATGCCACAGATATTAACTCACCCGTTTCTGCTGAAATCAATCTTGCATTAACTTTGATCCCATCATTTAATAAAATTGTTGTTCCAACTACAACAGCTTCAACACCCAAAATTTTCCCAATACTTACAGAAGTTTCTTCATCAATATTTCCGCTTAAATTCATACTCTGTTCTTCAAGTAAGGAATTTATTAAATTTCTTTCAATTAAAACAAATTTCTTTGTCATGAATAGCTTAGTTGTTAACTCTTCAACCAACAATTTACTCAGGTTAGTCTGAT
Organism: Cloacimonadales bacterium (SeqCode); assembly: GCA_942492065.1. GTDB lineage: Bacteria > Cloacimonadota > Cloacimonadia > Cloacimonadales > JAIOQZ01. The sequence goes on from CALODV010000008.1 coordinate 357,904, forward strand.
TATTATCAATATCATAGAATGTAAGGATAGCAATTCTTTTATATCCACCATTATTCAGTCCATCAATGAGTTGATTGGCTATAACGTTAATATTGTAACTAAAAGTGTTGTTCGATTCATTTTGACTCACATTTGCTGAAATCTGCTGCGTTGAGCATGAAATGGTGATGAAAACTAATACTGCGATTATTATTTTATTCATTGATACCTACTTTACCTGGGTCATAACCATATATTTTACTTATTGAAAAATCAACAAATGAGTTAATAGAGAATGTTGAGCCGGAGAAATCATCTTTTCGTATTACTTTGCATTTTTTGCCATATATATATAGTGTGAAGACCTGAGCTTTTCTTTCTATTCTGATTTTCATGTTTCTCATGTAAATAGCTCCCTGGAAGTTTGTGTCCCAATAAAGAACATTACCACTATTATCTTCCGGTATGACATAAAATTTATGAATACCATGTTTTGTATTTAACTTGCTTTCTCCGAAATATACTCCTCTTGAAGAAATGCTGAGAGATAGATTTCCTATAGAGAAGTTCATACCTTTGTTAAATATATTAGTTTTGGTTTTATATGATGCAATATCGAATTCAAATACAAAGTTATCTGGAAATTCGATGTTATCAACTGTTACTTGATGTCCTGTTTTCCAATCAGCTTCTTTGAAGGGAGTTAAGCGATTTGATGAGTTTACAGCAAGCGTAGAACCACCTATCCAGTTTTGGGGAAGTGTTCCTTCCTGTGTGCTACGAAAATCTTCATAATAAAAACAATTCTCTTTTGGAATGGAATAAGGAACCATCGAAGCACAGCCGATAATAAGAGAAATAATTATTAATAGAAATAATATTTTGATTATCTTCATTTTTTCTCCTCTATATTTGCATTTGAAATTTCAACATGATTCAGTAATGAAATTAATTAGAGAGTATTCTCAAAAAGAGCTATTACTTATTCAGCTTGTCAAGACAAATCTTAAAGTATAGGATTTAACATTATTGAGATTATGCTCTCGGTTATTGTATAAATAGCTATACCTTATTTTATATAAATGGCTTAAGTAATTTTGTATTTTCATATAGAGTTAAATAAAAGATCAAGAATTATCATAATTGTTGAACAATGTAAGATTAATAAATATCTGATGCAGTACCCTTGCAAAAAGACCCCTAACCTTCGCAAATAGTAAATACTGCTTTCTATACAAAGATTTATTGAAACTAATTACTAGTATGATATTTTATAGAGTAAGATAAAGCGAGCAGGGATGTTCGCAAACCATTTGCTTTGCATGTGCAAATAGCATTACAGTAAAAAAAAAGAACCCGATCAAATCGGGTTCCTTGATATATAATACGAATTAATGTTTATGCTTTTTCCCTTCCTGCATGGAAAGCTTTGATGTTAGCTTCAACAACTTCATCACCTTTACGTCCAAAAAGGAATTTGATTCCTTCTTCGAATTTTTCAACAGGGATGTCGATGTGTTTACTGGCAGCACCAAGAATAACCATGTTCATAGATCTTTTAGATCCGAGTTCAGCAGCAAGTGTGTCAGCGTCAAAAGCAACATTGTTTTTTACTTTTTTCACTGCATCAAGCACTGTGTCAACTTCAGGGTAATTAGGAATGTTGAGTACAGGTGTAGTGTTTGTAACAATCCAGCCATCTGTAGCAAGATAAGGCATATATCTGAGAGCTTCCATAGGTTCTACGGAGAGAATCATATCTGCCTGACCTAATGGAACGAGATCTGAGAATACTTCTGTGTCAGAGATTCTGAGGTGAGATTGAACGTCTCCGCCTCGCTGACTCATACCGTGAACTTCAGCCTGTTTCAGGTGCAGTCCGGATTCAACAGCAGCATAACCAATGATTGCAGCGATAGAGAGGATTCCCTGTCCACCGACTCCGGCTAAAATTATATCTATTTTCATTTGTTACCTCCGGCACGCTTTCTTTTAGCAAATACATGAATACAAGGTCTTCTTGCGATAACAACAGAAACACCATTGTAATTGAATTCTTCGGTAAATACTTTCACGTTTTCGTCGTGTTTAGCTTTAAGAGGAGTAATCACTCTGAGGTGTTCTTCTTCCACTCCGAGACCAAGACAGATTCTTTCAAGTTTTCCGGTTACAGATGAGTCCTGCATACCTGTCATTGCAGTAGTGTCATTATCCAGAATAAGGATTACAACATTTGCATTCTTTTCAACAGCGTCAAGGAGACCTGTAATTCCGGAGTGACCGAATGTGGAATCGCCGATTGCAGCAACAGATGGGAATAAACCGGCATCTGCAGCACCGATAGCCATAGTAACTGATGCACCCATATCTACACATGAATCAATTGCATCGTAAGGTGGCTGATAACCGAGTGTGTAACAACCGATGTCTGAGAAGACATGACCTTTACCGTATGGCTCAAGAGCTTCATTGAGAGCAACATAAGAGTCGATATGAGGACAGCCAACGCAAAGTGCAGGTGGTCTGCCTGTTACGAGTTCAGGCATAGGGCTGTTATTATATTCAGGAAGTCCAAGACCTTTTCTGACAATAGCAGGATTTAATTCGCCATCACGTGGGATAGCTCCGCTTAATCTACCTGTAATCTTTGTTCCGGTTCCGAAATAACCTTTAAGCATTTCTTCAACGAGCGGCATACCCTCTTCAAGAACTAAAACTTCGTCACATTCAGCAGAAATCTTTTCTACATATTTTTTAGGTAATGGGTATTGGCAAACTTTAAGGATTGGGTGATTGAAGTTTTCATCAACGTTTTCCATAAGGTAATTGTATGCTAAACCACAGGCAATAACACCGAGTTTTTTATCTTCACCATCACGGTAAGAATTGAATGGAGAGTTTTCAGACTCAGTTACCAGATCGTCTTGTATTTTAAGATGTCTTTTATATTTCTGTCTTGCTATAGCCGGTAAGAGCATGAATTGTCTTCTGTTTTCAGGAAGATGCATTTCATTTTCGGCAATTTCTTCAATTCTTTTAACACCTGCTCTGGAGTGAGCTAATCTTGTTGTAAGACGGAAGAGGACAGGTACATTATATTTTTCAGAAAGTTCGAAACCATGTTTTGCCATGTCATAGGCTTCCTGCTGATTTGCCGGCTCAAGATAAGGCAGTAATGCGAATTTACCGTAAAATCTTGAATCCTGTTCGTTTTGGGAAGAGTGCATAGATGGATCGTCTGCAACAGCAACGATTAATCCGCCATTAGCTCCTGTAAGAGCTGAATTCATATAAGGATCAGCCGCTACATTAAGTCCTACGTGTTTCATGGTTACAATAGCTCTTTTACCTGCATAAGACATACCGATAGCAGCTTCCATAGCTGTTTTTTCATTTGCAGACCAGGTTCTGTGTACGTTTCTTTCCTTTGCCTGCTTAGAATGCTGAATATATTCACCGATTTCGGTAGATGGAGTTCCCGGATAACCGTAGAATCCTGATAAACCAGCATCAAGAGTTCCCTGCGCAAAAGCTTCATCGCCTAACAAAAGCAGTTTTTGCATGTTTATCTCCTTCAATTTTATTGTTTTTCCCTAATATTTTTCGTAACTGATTTATAGCAAGTACTTTTTTCAAGTGAGAAATCATTGACTAAAATTGTCAGGGAATTTTTTTTTACAAAAAGAGAGCTTTGCATAAATGCAGGAACTGTCGGTTGCGGCATAAGATGTTTTATGAAAAATTCTGATTACTCCTGAAAGTTCTTTTAAAATTTATGAATTTTAGATGTAACCTTGATACAGAAAACTTCATATACTCGTATATATTTAGAAATATATGGTATACACAATTGATTTATGCAAGTCCTCAAAAAATAATTTGGAGAATCTAATGAAAGTATCTTTAACAGGAATAAAGCCTACCGGTGATCCGCATATCGGGAATTATCTCGGAGCAATAAAGCCTGGTCTGGAATTATCTGAGCAGTACAAAAGTTTTTATTTCATTGCAGATTATCATGCACTGAATTCAATGCGAGATCCTAAAGAACTCAGAAAGATGAGTCTGGAGATCGCTGCTGCCTGGCTAGCCTGTGGACTGGATACTGAAAAGGTTGTATTTTACAAACAGTCACATGTCCCCGAAACATTTGAGCTAGCTACTTTACTGGCGGCCTTTACTCCAAAAGGTCTAATGAACCGTGCCCATGCCTACAAAGCAATGATTGCCAATAATAAAGAGCTTAACCGTGACCTTGACGATGGAGTGAATATCGGGCTGTTCACATATCCTGTGCTTATGGCTGCTGATATCCTTTTATTTGATGCTGATATAATTCCTGTAGGTAAGGATCAGCTTCAGCATGTGGAAATGACAAACGATATTGCTCAGACAATAAACCATAATTACGGTAAGCAGGTATTTAAGCTTCCTCAACCTTTACTAAGGGAGAACTCCATGACAGTTACAGGTCTTGATGGAAGAAAAATGAGTAAAAGCTACAGCAACACTATTCCAATGTTCTTGACAGAAAAGAAGCTTAGAAAAACAATAATGAAAATTGTTACGAACTCACAGACTGTTGAAGAACCCAAAGATCCGGAAAACTGCAATGTGTTTACTTTGTATAAATTATTTGCAACTGAGGAAGAACAGACAGCACTTGCAGATCAATATCGTGCCGGTGGAATGGGATGGGGAACAGCTAAGCAGGTGCTTTTCGAAAAACTGAATTCTGTGTTGACACCAATAAGAGAAAAGTATAATGATCTGATGGCTGATACGGCCTATATAGATAGAGTTCTTAAAGAAGGCTCTGAAAAAGCAAGAAATATCGCTGATCGAAAGATTCAGAAATTAAGAAAGACCATAGGGGTTATTTAAACTGATTGCTAACTAAGTTGGAGTGATTAATATTGCAAGATTCTAGAGAGTTGACTGAAATTCTTCGTACAGCTTTTAAAGAAAAAAAGCCGGAGGTTTACGGAAAACTTGCTTTGGATTTTATCAATGAAAGCAAGGTGAAACCTGTTAAGGAAACATTTACAGCATATTATTATTATGCTGTTGCTCTTGCTGTTAAAGCGGATTATCTGGCAACAATAAGGATTATATCTGAAGCTGAAAGACTGCTGCTGAAATTCAAAGGAGAGTTACCTCCTGTTATGCGTAATGTATATCAACTGAAATCAAACAGCTATCTGCAGACAGGGGACTACAAGAAATCTCAAGAGTATATGAATAAGGCTTTAATATTGATTAATCCTGAAAAGAATAAAAAAGACTATTCAAGCCTTCTTAATAATCTTGGTATGCTATATAAAAGGCAGGGACGGTTTGCAGATGCTCTTGAAACTCTTCAGAAAAGTCTGAGAATTAGAGAAGAGTTAGGTGAAAAGGAAACAATATCAACTACATACAGCAATATTGCTGTAATATATCTTGCCCTTAATAAACTTGCTGATGCAGAAGATTATCTGCAGAAATCAATAGATATTAAAAGAGAAGTAGGGGATATAAGAGGATTGTCAATTTCCCTGAATAATATGGGGAATATATATAACAGGAGAAATGACTATTCAACTGCAATAAATTACTATAATGAGTCTCTGGAACTTAAACAGGAGATTAATGAAGTAAAAGGGATTGCTGTAATATCCAATAATATTGGAGCAATATATATAGCAACAGGTAATTATGAACTTGCGAGAGAATATCTCTATAAATCTCTTGAACTTAGAGAAAAATTAGGTGATATGTACGGGAAGGTTGTGACTTCATTGAATATTGGGGATTCTTATCTTAAAGAAGGAATGCTGGAGAGGGCTAATGATTATTTCCAGATTGTTGTAAATCTCTCCAGAGAAATAGGAGCAAAGGATCAACTCATTAACTGCTATAAATCATTATCTGATCTTGAAGCTGAAAGAAAGAACTTTGAAAGAGCTCTTGAATACTCCAACTTGATGGGTGAAATGAAGGATGAGATTTTTAATGAAACACTAAGTGATCGTATTGCTCAGACTAGATCTGAATTTGAACTTGATCAGAAAGAAAGAGAAAACGAGCTTGTTCGTACTAAAAACAGAGAGCTGGAAAAGCTTAACCATACACTGGAAGTTTTGAATATCGAACTTAACGAAGCTGTTGATTCAAAATCAAGGTTCATGTCTATCATTGCTCATGACCTCAGAACTCCTCTTCATAACATAAATCTTGTTGCAGACTTCATTGAGCAGACTCGCGATAGTATATCAAGAGAAGAGCTTATCGAAAAATTTGGCAAGGTTAAATCTGCAAGTAACAGAGTGACAGAGTTGCTGAATAATCTTCTTGAGTGGGCAAGGTGTCAAACAGGAAGGATTACTTTTTCCCCTGAGCTTGTGTCTTTAAAAGAACTGGTGAATGAATCTTTTGATTATTTAAAGGCTTCAGCTGAAAAGAAGAAGGTGGATTTTATATTCTCTAATGACGATATAAGAATTCAAGCCGATGTGAATATGATGAAAACAGTTTTTCGCAACCTTATGACAAATGCGCTTAAGTTCAGTCATCCGGGTGATGAAGTCAGGCTTCATTGGGAAGTGAAAGACAGAAGTGTTATTATCAGTTTGAGAGATGAAGGCGTTGGAATCCCTGAAGAAAAAATTCCTGACCTTTTTAGTGCGACAAAGGCTTATACGACTAATGGGACCAGACTTGAGAAGGGATCGGGTCTTGGACTGGTATTGGTAAAGGACTTTGTTGATATGCATAAAGGAGATATTTCTGTTGATAGTGAGGTTGACAAAGGAACATGCTTCATTATCAGGCTGCCTTTATAATTCCCTGTATATACATTCCTTAGGCAGAACCGCCCCAGTTTGAAACATTTATGAGATACCTGCAAAATAAGACGACAATATCTCTTTTGAGAACTTTAAGAAATAAGTTGACTAAGATATGAAAATAGAGTAATTTCTATCAAAGTTAATGAGTAAGGAAACTTCGTAAATTAAAGAATCAATAATGTATATTAATTTTCGAAAATTAACACTTAATTTGTTATTCTCTTAAAAACTGAAATAATAATAAATGGTATAGTTAATATATAATAGATTAACTTGACAAGAAAAATCGCAATAAACATTATGAAAAGCTACACAATATTACGGAGGTTTTGAAATGAGAAATAGTCTCATCCTTTTTATCTTACTTTTTGTTTCAGTAACTTGTTTTGCTGACATAGTAATTAATGAAATTCATTATAATCCAAGTGTTGGACCAGACACAGATTATGAATTTCTCGAACTGTATAATACAGGTACTTCAGTTGTTGATATGACAAACTGGACTATCAGTGACACTTCTATGAGTACTCCCGTTGCATTTACTGCTCAGATTCAAGCTGGCGGATATGTAGTTATTGCACAAAACGATTCAGCTTATGCTAATCTTCAGTGTCCGGTAATTGCTGCAGGTACTTACTTCGGTCTTGGTAACTCAGGTAAACGTCTTCAACTTATGGACGATACCGGCGCTATCATTGACGATGTTGAATATAGTGACAGTGATCCATGGCCTACAGAACCTGATGGTGGCGATGTATCCCTTGAGCTTAACGATCCAACAGCTGATAACAATGTTGCTGCTAACTGGCATGCAAGCTTTGTTTTCGGTGGAACTCCAGGTGCAATGAACTCAATGACAGGTTTCTCAGCAGATGTAAATCTCGGACCTGCTCCTCTTACAGTTCAATTCACATCTGTTTCAATCGGAAACCCTACAGCTTACAGCTGGGATTTTGATAATGATGGTACAGAAGATGCAACATCAGCTAATCCATCTTACACATATCAGAATCAGGGTGTTTATACTGTTGTTCTTACAGCAACTTATGCTACTGGCGACGAAGTAGTAACAATGGAAGATTATATTGAAGTAACATCAGCTTCTTCAGTTGTTATCTTCACCGAAGATTTCGAGACAGGTATCGATAACATGACATTAGTAAGCGTTGTCGGTGACCAGACATGGGAACATTCAACACAATACGGTCTTAACGGTTCTTATTGTGCGAAAGTTACAGGTTTTGACGGTGGAGCTCATGCTAATGAAGACTGGATGATCACGCCTGCTCTTGATCTTTCAACTGTTAGTGCTGCAACATTGACTTTCTGGACTGCAAAAGATTACACTGGTCCGGACCTTGAAGTATTCATTTCTACAGATTTTGCAGGAAACGTTACAACTGCTACATGGACTCCAATTCAGGCTACACTTTGCCCTGGAAGCTGGACATGGACAGAATCCGGTGCTATCGATCTCGCTAACTACATTGGACAAACAGCATATGTTGCATGGAAGTTCACATCAACTGACAGCGAATCAGCTACATGGGAAGTAGACGGAATTCTCGTAATGGGATCAACAGGAACTGCTACATTTGAAGACGTTAATGAAGCAAAAGGATTACAAGTAAGCAACTATCCTAATCCATTCAACCCAACAACAAAAATTGCATTCTCACTTAAAAATGATACAAACGTTGAAGTCAGCGTTTACAATGTAAAAGGTCAATTAGTAAAAACTTTTGCAAAAGAATCATACAAAGCCGGTGAACGCAGTGTTGTTTGGAACGGTAAAGACAATAATAATAACGATGTTACATCAGGTGTATACTTCTATAAAGTACAAACTCCTGAAACATCAGTTGTTAAGAAAATGGTAATGATTAAATAGTATCAGAATCATATAAACATTAAAAGGCTGCAGATTATGCAGCCTTTTTTTTATGGAAAAAAGAAAAAGATATAAACTTCTTGACAATAGATTACAGTAATACTCATAATAAGTTTGTAATGATAGGGAAAACAGTGAAATAGTGCGAAATGGAAAATAAACTATTAGTGAACCTTAAATGAAAAAAAATGGTTATCTATGTTAACGTAATTTGTAAAGGGTGTTTCGGATTAGGGGTAACTTTTTATTGTACGATGAGGAGAAATCATGAAAATGAGAAATCATTCATTTATGTCATTATTGTTTATTTTTATTTCAATTCTTATGTATGCTGAAACTGCAGACAAGTTTGTGAGTTGTTTCGACTATTCAATTGATACTTACAGCGGTAGGCTTAATTTCTCAAAACAGGGGATGGTCTTAAAAGGATCAGATTTGGATATTAATATCAATTCTTTCTATAACAGTGGGCATAACAACATTGACAGAGGATCAGGTTACGGTTGGTCCGGTTTCGATATGGAGTATGAATTCGTTGGAATTGATTCGATCAGGATAACGAAGTTCAATGGTAATAGCGTTCTTTATGTCTGGAATGGATCAAGATATGTTCCGGAACAGGGCATATATGAGTACGTGGAGATTTATAACCTCAATTTGTATAAACTCGTAATGAAAGATATGACTGTTTACTATTTTGAGAATCCTGCTTCAAGAAAGCTTACAAAAGTTGTAGATAGAAATGGGAATGCAAATACCTATAACTATGATGAAAATGGAAGGATTTCACAGATCACTGGTTCTACCGGGAAAACTGTAGATTTTGTCTGGGGGACAAGCTGTATACAGGAAATTATCGACAATTCGGCAACTCCAAACCGGGTGATTTACTTCACATATGGAACAGCTATTTATGATTGTAAATACCTCAGTCAAATAACAGATATGGATGGACATACCACAACATTTGAGTATAATGCCGGGTTGATTTCCCAAATAACAGATGGAGAAGGAAATATTGTAAATTTCTCCTACAATTCCAATGGGGTTTATACGAGTGTAAGTTGTTCTACAATCTCTTATGACTTCAGTTATGATATGACTAATCAGATAACAACTGTCAGTAACGGGAGTTATTCCAGAGACTACTACTTTGATTCTGACAAAAGAGTTACGCAGATACATTATTCGGATGGATATTCGGAATACTTTACATACTCCGATGCTACCAGTAACATTACAGGATTTACGGATAAAGCAGGGAACCAGATTACAAGGACATATGATTCCATGGGAAACAAACTATCTGAAACTGATGCCGCAGGTACAATTACCTATACGTATGATAATACTTTCAATGTTGTAACAGGAATAAATGATCGAAACGGTCATATCACATCATATAATTATGATTCTTATGGAAATCTTCTGCAAATATCAGTTGACTCAAATATCTTTAAGACATATACATATAATAGTTCAGGTCTTCTAAGTAGTTCTACAGATGGAAACAACAACACTATAAATTATACTTATGACTCTAACGGGAATATGCTGCAGCAGATTTTACCTTCTGGTTCATATTCCTATACATATAATGGAAGAGGATATTTGTCTTCTGTGACTGATGCAAACTCGAATATAACATACTATGACTATAATGCATCAGGTCTGACCACCAGTATTACTAACTCTTCCGGAGTAACAAGCATGACATACAACGGAAATAATATGTTAAGTAGTATGACAGATCAGAATGGAAATACAACATCATATTCTTATGATGTCTTTAACAGATTAAACTACATCAATTCTGATTTTGGAGTTGTAACATATCAGTATGACAACCTTGGTAATCTTGAAAGGATAACTGATGGAAATTCCCATTCACGTACTTACTCGTATACATCTGATGGGTTCCTCCAGTCCAAGTCAGACGCAATAGGCAAAACAACAAGTTACTCATACGATGCAAATGGCAATGTGACATCAATGACTGACGCAAATGGAGATGTAATAACTTATAGCTACGATGAACTTAACAGGATGACAAGTCGCTCTTATAACGGTAATACTGATAATTACTCATATGACAATAACGGAAACCTGATAAGTGCATCAAACAATAATATCAGTCTCTCATTCACTTATGATGGGATGAACAGGATATTGACGAGAAGTAATCTCACACTTGGGAAGCAGATAACTTATACTTATGATAATGCAGGAAATCGGGCAACAATGACAGATCCTGATGGTGGACTGACAGTATACGCTTATGACTCGATGAACAGACTTACAAGTATAACGAATCCATTGTCACAAGTTACGACATTTACTTATGATACTGGTGGAAGAAGAATCAGACAGGATAATTTCAACGGTACATATTCCACCTATACTTATGATAATGCAGACAGACTCACTCGAATCAGAAATTATAATTCATCCGGTTCCGTTATGTCGAGTTTTACATATACTCTGGACAATAATGGAAACAGATTGTCAATGACAGACAAGGATGGTGGATATAATTCCTATATCTACGATAACTCAAATCAGATAACAAATGTAACATACTCTGATTCAGATACAGAAGTTTACTCATATGATGATGCCGGAAACAGGTTAAGCTGTACTGAAAATGGTTCAGGAACAACCTATACTTATGATAATGCAGACAGAATGTTGAGTAGAGGCAGTGTTACATACACCTACGATGATAATGGGAATATGATTTCGAAAACGGTTGGAGGTCAAACAACTACATACTCCTATGATGGTATGAACAGACTGGTTCTCGTTACTAATCCTGATACATCTACATCTTCTTTTGAGTATGATCCATTCGGTAACAGAAGCAGGAAAAACACTAGTGATGGGTCAGTAAAAAGATATCTGTATGATAATGTAAATCCATTTATGGAATTGAATGATGCAGGTAGTACAACAAAAAGGTATACAACCGGTTTGAGTTATGATGAGTGGCTTTCTTTCTCTTCAGGAGGATCAAGTTATTGTTATCATATGGATGGGGTGAACAGTACATCTGATATTTCCAGTACATCCGGTGATATCGTAAAGAGTTATGAATACAGTGTATTTGGAAATATCAGAAATGAATCTGGAATTCTGGACAACACAATACGTTATACCGGAAGAGAATATGACTCAGAAGTAGGTTTGTATAACTACAGATCAAGAATGTATGATGCAAATGCAGGTAGATTTTTGACCAAAGACGCAGCTCAAGCTAATTCGTCAGATACTCAGATGCTGAACAAATATAACTATGTGAAAAACAATCCTGTGTTATACTTTGATCCGCTTGGAGAATCTTTCTGGGATAAGCTATGGAAATATGGAAAGCCTGTGGTAAAAGAAATTATTGAATATGTCTGGGATTGGATAACTAAACCCAAACCTGTACCACCTGCTCCTAAACCTCCAGCTCCTAAACCACCTACTCCACCCACAAAACCACCAGCCATTATAATTATTCAGGGGAACAATAACACTGTTGTAATTGATGGTAACAACTACGGAGATGGATCACTTCCAGTTACTCTATCCACATTCAATGCAGTATTAGTTAATGAAATGCCTGTTATTACCTGGAGAACCGAGACTGAAACAGATAATATGGGGTGGAATGTCCATAGAGGTGAAAATGCCGATGCATTGAAAAACAGTTGTGCACTGAAGTTGAACATAGAAATGATTCCAGGTGCCGGGACATGTTCAATACCGACAGAATACATGCTGGAAGATGATAATGACATTGAAAGAGGAACAACTTACTGGTACTGGATAGAAGAAATATCACTGAGCGGTAATTCCGGATTTTACGGTCCGTTAAGTGTAAGCATTCCTGATGGTAACACTGCACCTGACTTACCGCAAGTAACAGATCTTTTTGGGAACTATCCAAATCCATTCAATCCTGCAACTATGATAAAATTTGATGTAAAAGAGGATGAGGAAGCTACGCTTTCAATATTCAATCTTAAAGGGCAGATGCTGATTGAAGAGAAATTCAAGGAAGGATATCATGAGTTTAAATGGGATGCGGAAGATTATGGCTCAGGCGTTTATCTGTACCGTCTGAAATCAGAATCTGTTGATGAAACGCATAAAATGGTAATGATTAAATAATATCAGAATCATATAAACATTAAAAGGCTGCAGTTTATGCAGCCTTTTTTGCTTTGTAAGACGGAAAGAGCATGGTGTAGATTATAATTCTTTATTTAGTTTTTTTATGATACTTCTCGCAAGTTCTATCCTGCGATTTCTTAGTTCACCCTCCGGTAATGATCTTGTTATTTTGTTGTTCCCTTCGATTATTCTGAGTTCTCTTTCTTCAGGAGATAACTTGCCCAGTAACTCCTGCTCAAAATATTCACTTATTGGTTTCATAATTTCGATGATTTCATCAAGTTTAGCCAGAAAAAGGTCTTGCATTTTCACTCCTTACAATGTAGCTCTTCCACGTTCATATCTTGGATTATTGCATTGTCAAAAGTTAAGATAGTTTTACACTTATTCTCTCAATATTTTGACTATGACAGTCATCTCGGTTCTGATCCGGTCTTGTTTCAGGAAAAGTAATATTTACTCAGATAACCAGGACTGATCGCAATTCCCTGAAATTATCACGTTAACAAAATAATAGAAATCCTCGTGATTAGTTACTGATACGAGTTGGTCATTCCCATGACAAATTGTTACTTTTTTCCCTTTACTAAGTTCATGGACTGCTTTGTCATATAGCTTATAGCATAAATAGTGGTAGTCCTTACATTTTGCCTTTATGGCGTTGTTCAAATCATAATAATGTTCCATTTTTTCCTCGACTTTCCATACATAATTTAAAATGCCACATGATTAATATCTGCAATTAACAAAATGAATACATTCAGAATTGATTTGTCAACATAAAAAAGACGTAATTAAAGAAATATTCTCAAGATGGACAGGAAAAAATACAGTAATTTGAACGACAATTGCTTAACTTTTTATTACATGAATAGCCGCATGCAGACATTTGTTGTTTTTTTGTAGCTATTTCATGAATTATGGTTAACAGGATTCAGGGATTACTTGATTATTTCATTAGATCCAATTTCTGATTGTTTGTAAGTTTAGACTTTCAGAAGAAGTTCAGCATTAAGTATCCTTCAATCAAAGACGGTGTAGACAAGAAGTACACATATTTCAAGTAGTTGAGGAAAATCTGAAAACCTTACTAAAACTCTGTCAATAATATTGAGAAATTTTCATATGTCATATCTGAGTTTTATTCAGCGTTTCCACAAGCTCCATGGCCTTTTTTGCTCTTCCAGTTTTTGTATACAATATTGAAAGAAAAAAACGAGCTTGAACATGATCTGGTACAATCTCTAGTGTCTTAAGGTAATGTATCTCAGCTTTTACTGGATCATTTATTGCCAAATACAGTTGACCAAGATTAAAATTGATATCCTCATTATTTGGACTAATGTCATTTGCTCTGAGATAATGCTCTTCTGCTTTTTGAAATTTACACTGATTGAAATAAACAATTCCTAAATTATTAATTGATTCAGGTTCATTAGGACTATTTTTAATAGCTTTTTCAAGATGTGCTTCTGCTTTATGGTAACATTCTTGTTCTCCGTACATTAAACCTAACTCGTTATGTGCTTTATAATAGTTTGCCTCAATACCTATTGCAGACATAAAATACTTTTCTGCTAAATCATATTTCTTTTGCATGTAAAACACTTTTCCAAGATTGTAGTGTATTTTATGATTAGTTGGATTAATCTCTATTGCTCTCAGATAATGCTTTTCTGCTTTCTCATACTCTTTCATGCTTTGGTACAGAACAGCCAGATTGTTATATGCCATATCCATGTCCGGTTTAATCTCTATTGCTTTAGTGTAATAGAATTCTGCTTTACTCACCTTGTCATTTTCTTGAGCTTCAATACCCCTGGCAAAATACACATAACCATTCTCAGGATAATCAGATAACATCTTCTCTAACTCAAAATCAAGTTTCTCAAAATCATCTTTGTGTTTTTGTGTTACCTCAATAATTCTGGTAATTATGTCATCTTCAGATATTTCTATATGATCAAGAAGTGTTCTGAAGTTTTCATTTTTCAGTTCCTTATAACTAAGATATTTCCTTTCACTCAACTCATTCAAGAAAGTTCCAATTTCATTATAGATCAACTGGAGATGTTTCAATTGCTTAGCTTCATCAGATTTTGCTGTCTCAGGCAAATTATGCATTTCCATCTTAAAATCATTAAACTCCTTAACCCAATGCTTAACAATTCTGATACGATACTTACTGCTTAAAAAATCACTTTTCTCACTTTTTACTATAACAGGGAGAATCTTATCCCAGGAATCTTGCTCTTTTCTCACTTCAAGGAGCTCATAGAGGCAATTGTAGGAATGCAGATACTCATCACTTATCAGTAGTAATGCATGATCCTTTTCTCTTATTGATTCCATGAATTTCTTGAAACTCTGCTTATACTTCACATCTCTTATGTCTCTATTGACTGTTATAGGAAGCGGCTTAAATATATTGTCAATTTCATCTGCAATATTTTTGTTCTTTGAGCAGTTATAGGGGGTATGAATAGAAGAGAAGAGTAAAAAAACGCCGCACGCCTTTACTCTCAACTGTTTACACGATTTGAGGACAATGGCAGGAATAAAGAATTTACAACATTTTAGCCACTTTTTGCAATATATTTAGAGAATTTTTAAAGACTTTTTAAGAAAACCACTCCCACTTTTGGCAAAAATTACAGAGAATAAAACACCTTTCTATTTTCGCAAAAATTACAGAGAATTTCTAAAACGTGCAAAAATTACTGAGAATCACCCCAAAGACTTTCTTGAGTCCTGATATCATTTTCTGGCTTCTTGACTTGCCTTTACTAATATTTGATTGATTTAAAAGGCTCAAACAGGAACTATCTTACGATTATATAGAAATAATCAGAATCAAGAGTTTACTATAATTTTGGGACGATATTCTTGTATTCAGATGCTAAACGTTCTAAATCAAGTGTATCAAATCTCTCACAAACTTGTATAGGATATGTCGAATAAACCAAATCCAAAAACTCATCATAAGGCATATCAATTGTGTTATCAATGATAAAATCAATTATATCTTCAATGTCAGAATTTTTATATACCGGACATGAAGGTTTCTCTATATAAGATATTGGAGTTACAAGAGTAAGATTTTGATGAGGATTATACACATTGTATCGTTTATCATTCACAAGATAATTTAGTGGATCATCAACAAAAGGACCATAAAGGTGGAATATCCATTGAATTTCTGTAAATTGTGAATCATGTTCTAAGCAATACTTCCAATCTACAAGATAAATCATTTTTACAATTCTTGCCTTTGATATTTCATAATTGCTCAATCTAGAGAAAATATAATCAACAACGAACTTCATTCTTTCTTGCATCACATGTCCATTTTTTTTGCTTTCTGGGTGTAGAAATCTATTGGGTCTAAAGTAAGGATACATTCTCTACAAAAAAAATCATGTTTATCCATGAAAGTGTCAATTATATTTTTGTCTAATTTTGGTTTTAGTGATTCAAACATTACTACAGCGATTCCCTTAGTTTCATTGTAGTTTCTTATCTTGTATCCATAGTAAGATCTTGATTTCATGTTTATATTGGCAATATCATCAGTTGACATAACGTACTTTCTACCATTCTTAGCCTTGAGTTTTTTGTTTATTTTACTCAAATATTTGTTAGTATTACTAGATTCAGGAAGTACCACAGGGAGATATTGCCTGTCCATCCAGCACATTATTTGCTCATGTAAACCTCAAAAGATCAACCGTAGAGTTTTATGCAGACAAATACGGTGAAGACGCTTTTGGTGCTTATGTTGCAAAGAAAAACACAATCAAGGTAAATGAAGCAATCAGAACACTTTTATTCAAAGGTGACAGAAGCTCTGCACTGGCAAGATTAAAGGCAATCAATGGTGTTGTAGCAAAGGCTAAGAATGACAGCGATATCAGTAATATTGACTCAGACGCATTCACAACCTGGGAGGCACGACTTGAAAATGCCTTACTTTCCTTTGACGAAGAGAAACTGGCTCATCAGGACAAAATGGTTATCTATGTCTCCAGAAAAAACCTGATCAGAATCAGAACCGAAGCTAAAAAGGCTGCTAATCTCGTATCCGGAAGACTCATCATTGATGGCAAAAATGTCTATTTTGACGATATTCCTATCAAAGGACGATTCCTGGACGATGATACAATCATTATCGGCTTGCCAAAGTTTATCATGGTCGGCGTCAGAACAGACATTGAGCTGATGAAGAAGTTCGAAACAGACTGGAAATGGCACTGGTATATGCGTTTGCGTGCAGGCATAACTTATCTGCCTAACTTCGTCAAAGTATTCCAGCTTAAAACTGAAGTTCCTCCTGTGGCTGAAAACGTGACAATTTCCGGAACAACAACGGTCGGGCAAGTGCTGACAGGTTCTTATGACTATGTTGAAACTGACGGAACTGCTGAAGGAACATCAACCTTCAGATGGCTGAGAGCTGACACAATTAACGGTACTTATGCCGCAATATCCGGTGCAACCTCAGCAACTTACACACTGGCTGAAGCTGACACTGACAAGTTTATCAAATTTGAAGTGACGCCTGTCGCAGCAAGCGGAACAACAACCGGAAAAGCTGTTCAATCAGAATCTACAGCTAAGATCAAAGCAACGTAGGAGTAGAGTATGAGTATAACAAAATTCACAAATGGGGCTGCCGCGGGTAATCCCGATAACCATGCTGAAGTATTTGCTGTAGGCAAAGCTTATATTGCTTCAGGCAGTTATGACAGCAAAACTGATTTCGAAACAGCATTCGCTGATTTAACAGCAATGGCAACTGAATTGGTGAAATTCGACGAGTTCGGTGACCTGGCTGACAAACCTTACAAAATTGATTCTAAGGTGGAGAAACTCAAAACTCTACACAGGATAATTGAAGGTAAAAGAACAAACTCTGTGACAATCAACTTCAACGGTATGAGTGATACTAGAAAGGAATTTATTGAGTCAGAACTAAACAAGCAGGACGCAACAATTATCATGGTCAATAAAGACGAGAATGCTGTGAAATGCTTTAACGGTCTCAGATTTTTAGGACAGCATAACGGAGAAGGAAATGCCCTTTACAATGCTGTTATTGAAGCCGAATTTTCCGGTTCATCTTATCGTAAAATCTGGACAAAGCTCACTATCCCGGAGGCAACATAAAATGACTGGCTGGATAATTAAAATGCTTCGATTTCTGCCTAAAAAGAGCTTATACACTATCGTTAAATCAATCTTAAGACTCTATGTTGAGGCAACAGAAACCAAATTCGATGACGATGCTTACAACCTCGTTGTTTCAATACTGGACAGTGTTCTGCTTAATGGCGGCAATCTGGATAAAGAGGAGATCGTGAAGCTGATAATAACGTTATTCGACACGTTAGCCAAACGTACTGACACCGAGGCTGACGACAATTTGACTGAGCTGATGCAGAAGTTTCTGCCAACAGCCATTGGCTAGCAATTTGGGGGCTGGTTCTGCCAGCCCTCACCTTAAAAGGGAGTGAATATGAAAGATATACTGAGTACAGATACAATAAGCCCGGAGCTGGTGGAAAGAATCAAGAAGCATGAAGGTTTCAGGGCTAATCCGTACAGATGCACAGCAGGCAAGCTGACAATCGGTTACGGACGCAATCTTGAAGACAAAGGCATAAGCAGGAATGAAGCTGCTGCTTTACTAATGGCTGATATTAACGAGGCTGCTGAACAGCTTGAGAAGCACATCCCGAATGTTCTTGAGAGAATCCAGGGAAAAGCACGAAAAGAGGTGCTTGTTGAGATGGTCTTTAACATGGGAATCGGTGGAGTTATGAAATTCAGGAAGATGCTTGGTGCATTGGTTAAGCAGGATTATGACAAAGCCGCTGCCGAAATGCTTGATTCCCGCTGGGCTTCTCAGGTAGGGCAACGAGCTGTAACTCTGGCAAATATAATGAGGAATGGCAGATAATGGAAATGAAAATAGCAATGCTCATCATTACAGGTCTTTCAGTTGTAGCCTGGAGTTTGCTTTTCTATTCGATTAAGAAACATGACAGAGCAATAGAAACAAATGAGAAGCAAATACAAGTATTATCCTCTGACATAAGAGTTACAAATTCGAAATTATGGGATGAGGACAAGATAATGAAGAAGATAGAGGATTCAGTCTACCATGCTGTAACAAAGGCTGAGAATCAACGTTTGAAAGCCGAAAATGACGCTTTGAAGAATAAGGAGAAATAATGAAGGTTTATACAAATCTGAATACATTGGCTAAGGTTACAAGGCTGTTTTATGATCTGGGATTAAAGGGCTTGTTAACAGGAGATGAACAAGAACAAATCTTAGTTTCAGATTTTATTCATAAACTAATTATTGCAGGAAAGTATATCGAATTCCTGCAAATAATTACGAGAGATGATAAAACAGATTTCGGCGAAATTGAGTCTGAGGAGGTGGAACAATTAGTTGATACTTTTTTTATCGGTATTTCCAAGTATGTTCCAAAGTCAGTCAGAAATCGGATCGGCGGTCTGTTAAGTCTGATAACGTTTTCTTAGACTACATTTATGTGCTTAAAAGGCTGCAATTGTATGATGAAGATTTGGAATTAAATGAAGCGGTTTACCTTGTTAAAAAATACTTAGAAGACTCAGAGGAATGATAGATAATAAGGGATTAATAATGAAATGGATTGCCACTGACACCGGATTTGAAAAACGATTTAATAATCCTGTACAATCCGTAGAATACAGGGAAAACTATGAATACAATAACAACAAAACTAAGCATAATGATTCCTTTTATCTAAAAGTTAGCGGGGTTTAGAATAATGTCAAACAATTTATCTTTTTCGCTTAAATTAAATATTCAACCATTTTCAGAAGCTCTTAAATCAGCATTAACAATGGGGCAACGATTTAATGAGCAGATAAATGGTGTGATGAGTGGGAAAATAACTGTTGATACAAGTGTTTTTGATTTGGAACTGAAGAATCTTAACAAAAAGATAGCATCATTCAAAAGTATGAAAATCGAAAATGATATTACAATAGAAGACAAAGCCAGTTCAGTTATTGACAGGGTAACAAGGCAAGCATCAGAATCCTATGAAAAACAGAAAGGAGCCATAAGAAGAGTACAGGAAAGTTTAAGTGGCTTAGGATTTGCAATGCAGGGGATAACAGCAATTGGAAGAGTCCTGAATGGAACAGTTGGCGACCTGATTAATTCCGCCGGAGTTCAGGAAAAGGCTGAGAGAAAAGTAGAACAGGCTGTAAAGCAGACTGGTATGGCTGCAGGTTATACTGCTGAGGAACTAAAAGTAATGGCTTCAGGAATGCAGGAACTTACTACTATTGGTGATGAAGACATTATGAATAACGTTACAGCTCAGATGTTAACTTTTACAAACATTACTCAAGACCAGTTCAAAGAAGCTCAGAAACAGGCACTAAACCTGGCAACAGTTCTTGATGGTGATTTGAAAAGTGCTTCTATACAATTAGGGAAGGCACTTAATGATCCTATTACAAATCTATCTGCATTAAGTCGCTCAGGTATTCAATTTACAGCTGAGCAGAAAGAAATGGTCAAGGAACTCTGGAATGCAGGTAAGCAAGCTGAGGCTCAAAATATTATTTTAGCAGAACTGAACAGACAGTATGGCGGTCAGGCTGAAGCTATGGCTGGTACATATTCCGGAGCATTGAAGCAATTCAGTAATAAATGGGGGGATTTGAAGGAGACTCTCGGAATGGGCATACTTCCTGTTTTGGCGAAACTTGCAGATTGGTTGAAGACAGTTGTTGGCTTTTTGGATGATTTTTTTAAAGGACTGTCTGGAACTTCATTAGAACGTAATATCAGAGAGTTAAGAGAGCTGGGAGCAGCTGCTAAAGACATTGCAGAGCTTGAAAAATTTGCCATGCAGCAGCAGTTAATCGAAATCAATAACGAGCTGAAGAAAACTGGTATTGAGTTTACAAAGATTGAGTCTGTAACAGAGCGAATCAAAAGCATCAATGAGGAAAAAATACAGCTAGTTAAAGATGAAGCAACTTTCAGTAAAAGAGAAAGATATGATAGAGAAGACCTGTTAAGAATTTGGAGGAGTCTTGGTCTTACTTATACTGAAGCAAAGCAGAAAGTAAAGGAATATAATCAGTCAATTGATGCAGGTGTTTTCCTAACTGCAAATTCAGTTATAATACAAGCTATAAAAAAAAGGAAGAAAGAACTGGATGATGAAACCGAGAAAATTTTAGAACAAAAAGACTTGCTTCTCGAAAGAGAGAAACTGGAAAGGCGGATTAATACAATATTGCCTGATGGTAAATTAGATGATTCCTCTGCTGAGGAACTTAAAGATGCTAAAGAGATTGAACGCCTACAAAAGCTGGCAGAGCTTAGAGTAAAGTATAATCTTAGGTTGATTGCAGATCAAGAAAAAAGAGCCGTCAGGGAGCTTGAAATTGAGCGGGAAAAAGAGCTAAAAAAAGCTGAGAACCTGAAAGCCAGTAACGAGACACTGAAACAGATAAGAGAATCATATGAAAATGATATAGACAAAGTCCGTAAAGATGCAGAGGAAAAGCGACAGCAGGAACAGCAATCTGCTCAAGATGCAGTATTTGAAGTTGAAAACAGAGCTTTACAGGTAGAAGATCCTCAAAAAGCCAGACTTAATGCTCAACTCAGGACTACAGAAAACTTCTTTGCTAAGAAACATGATATGCTTATTAAGGCAGGCTGGACTGAACAGCAGATTATTGAGGCTGAGGAAAAAGCAAAGCAAGATATCATTGATAAATATAACAAGCTGAAGCTTAAAGGTGGTTTACAGACATTAACAAAGCTTGCTGAAGGTCTTGGCAAGCACAGCAAGGCGGCTTTTAAAATCTCTAAGGCTTTAAATATTGCACAGGTAGTAATGGAGACACCTGCTGCGGCAATGGCTGCTTATAGATCAGTTATCGGTATGCCTGTTGTTGGTCCGGCATTAGCGCCAATAGCCTTTGCTGCGGCAATAGCTCAGGGTGCAATGACAGTGGCTGAAATCTCTAAGGCAAAACCTCCGAAAGCGGCAAAGGGCGGTCTTTCTGGAATATTAGCCGGGGCAAGCCATGACAACGGTGGATTGATTATTGAAGCTGAAGGCGGTGAATATATTATTAACAAAGAGACTGTTGCCAGGTTAGGCAAAAACTTCTTTGATTTTGTTAATTACTCACCTGCAGAAGAAGTAGCAAACAGGTTTTCCGGTGTTGAAATGCCATCCATTCCTGCTCCTGTCGTAAATACGAGCTACTACGCTACGGGCGGACAAGTTGGGTCAAACAGCATTGCGTCAGAGATCGTGGCTGAGCTTCGCTCTATGAAAGCCGAAATCAGGCAATTAAAGGACAACAGACCTGTTGTTAACGTGAATGTTGATCCGATTAACGGCAGAACTGAAGAGTTGAGCGAATTAGTTGATGAAGGCTATGCCTTGAGGTCTGAGATATGATTAGAATAGACTTTATTCAAGGCAGACGAAACAGTAATTATTTCGGTGATGTGCTGCATACAATTAACCAGGTTGAAATTATAACATGGGCAACGTCTGCTGATAAGATGAGCGGAACAAGTTATTTCACCTATGAGCCTAAAAGGCTGACTTTTTCCGTATTTAGCGACACCTGGATAAACGACAATATTTTATCAGG
Source organism: Cloacimonadales bacterium (SeqCode) (assembly GCA_942492065.1). Taxonomy (GTDB): domain Bacteria; phylum Cloacimonadota; class Cloacimonadia; order Cloacimonadales; family JAIOQZ01. The sequence goes on from CALODV010000008.1 coordinate 380,460, forward strand.
TGATTACGAGAATATTAAATACATATCTCATTATGAGGTTGAGTGTTATAACGATAGTACATTGATATTTAAAGGTATTATTGACGCCTCCACATTAAATCATGATGAAGCAACTGATATTGTAAAATTTACCTGTTACGATAAGCTGAGATTATTAAAAATATTTGAAGAAACAGAATATACATTCAGCACAGGAGACTGCACTCCGGTCAATTTGGTAGCCACTTTCTGCTCAGAAATCGAGTCGCAAATTATGACATCTGCACCTTACAGCAGCTTACTTGTTAATCCTGTGTGCAACGAGACCAGTCTATCAATCTACTCATTAAACTATAATCATGTAATTGAGACATATACCGGTGATGACTACATATTTACGGAGACCGCTGAATCATTTCCAAGCTACATTGCAAAGTACATAGTGGACTACAATACCGGAGTTATAACGTTTGTCTTCTTTCATCAGAAGGTGTATAAGTACGAGGATGTTAATGGAGTAACAGATTTTTACAGCTACAAATCAATGGCTAAAATCGTTAAATTTTACAACGGGATCTGCAAGTATATTGTTGACGAGTATAAAGACCAAAGTGACTGGACCACAGACAATAGTGATTTTGATGAGAGAGCCGCTAATCTGATACAGTTTCTCTTAGATAATGAAATACCCTATTATAGTTTGTCCTATTGGCAGGAATCGGCTACATTCAATAATAATTCATATAATGTAAGTACTGCAAACAATTATCTATCTTGTTTATTCACAGGGAACATTATACCTGATTACATGCAGTTCGGTGAGGTGGATAACACATCCGGATATGTAAAGGTCAAGATTCTTGAAGCTCTGAAGGCTGTTACATTTATATATAATGCTGTTATTTACGATGATTCCGGCACAATATGCATTAATAATAGAACAGGTTTTGCAGGTTCAACGATTGCCCTGGATAATGCTGATGTTATACAAGTCAGCAAGAAGAGGGCGGACAGACCGAAATTTGATCCTGAATTATTGTCAGTTATTACCGGTGATACAGCTGTAATGGTTGAAAGAATATTTAACTATCTGACAGGTGAATTTGAGTCTAAATGGGAATATTCAATCACATTGGATAATCTTTCTAAATACTGTATTAATGTCTACAGCATAATCGGATATGGCGTTAAACAGATAGGTGTGACAAAGGTTAAACGAGACAGGATAAAAGACGAGTATATTATAACAGGATGGCTCTTAGATGCTTAATATAGACGGTTTCAGGCTTATTTCAATCAACGATGCAAATGTCAGGATAATGACAATTGATGCGGGATTGGTGACTTATAAGCCAGGGGTTAAGTACAAGACAGTCAAGACTGCTGCGTTTGATCCGACTATTAAGATTCGTAAAGGCAAATATCATGAGGACACAATTGATTGTGTTGGCTTTCTTTTACCGGAGGAATACCGGGAACTGCTGTCAATGCTGTTAGATTCTACTGAATTGTACATTGAGTTTGATGCTGTGAATAAGAAGCAGTTTCCTGTTGAAGTGTCTAAATATCCGGAAATGACAAACGATGTGAGATATTGCAGAGATGCTGTTAAATTTACATTGATATCAACTTATAACACGCTGACAGAGGTTGATTTCTCAGTTTATACAATAGTCAGCGACTTAATAATACAGGAGTAAATATGTATACCTGGGGAATGAAATTGACTAACAGCTCCGGTTCAGTGATAACCGGGCTTACAGCGAGATTAGTAAACGATAGTAATGATATTACACTTACAGAAATAGGCTCAACCGGTTATTATCAGAGTGATGCTATTCCGGAAGGCTTTTACAAACTTTATGATAATAGATCAGGTTCACAGGCTGACACCGGTATTCCTGTTCAGATTGGCAAGGTTGGCATTGATGGGCTTGGTGATATCTTTGACGATACATTAACCAAAATCAACAATAAGTACAGCATCGATATTCTGGCACCGGCAAAGAACAAATATAATCCGGATCTTGCCCTGGTTGACAAATATTACAACAATTCTGACGGTGCAGAGATCAGTCATACAGACTGGTGGTGTACTGGTAAGATTCCTGTTGAACCCGGTAAATCTTACGTGCTGAGCTCTAATTCAAATGATGGGTTTGTGCCTTATATCCATGGTTATAATGCGAGTGGTGCGTGGTTGTTTAATCAGACTTCAGCCAGCTTTACAGCTACCTACAGCGTTGCGGATAAAGCGTTTTATTTTACTGCACCGGCAGGCTGTTATTTTGTGGCGTCAACTGTGGATGTGACGAACATTACAGAGAGCTTTGAGACCTGGAGAAACAGCTTGCAATTAGAAGAAGGAACAGCCAGAACAGACCGGGAGGAATACACCTTAAAACTTAATACTGATATGCTGCCAAGTGAGGTTGTTGCTGCTCCTGATGAGATTACAGCTATGAAAACAGATAGAGATCTGGTAGTTGTAAAAGACGGCATTGACGTTTATATTCGTTCGAGCTATAACACACAAAAGGACATTGTTATCAGGGTAAAACTGGAGTATAACGATAACGGGATATTTAACTTTTATCGTGCCAGTTTAGTTAATAAAAGCACCGGCAATTCGGTCGGTCAATTGCAGTCCGGAACTGAGATTCACTTTTGCAGCGATGATGTGCCGGCTCATCACTTAAATGATATCCATTTAGGCGGGAATCATGGAGCAATGGCTTTTGAGGTTACAGAGACCGGACATGGCAAAACAGCCGATGATTTAGGCTCATTGTGGGCTGATGTGTACGGTAAACGCTTTTACTTACTGAAGGTGATAGATAGTGACAGACTGCTGTTTATAAGTGAGAATACCGGCACCGGTGATGTATGGGTGTTTAATACCGCTATGGATGATGCTTTGACGCATGTATCCGGAGCAATCAATACAAGTGCAATTGATATTACTTCAGTTGCCAGTGTACAGCTCAGACCTTCTTTAAGAAAGAACTATCTGACGTTAGAAGTACATGGCAAAGAGATCGATGCCGACGGTACATATTACGGCAATTCACTGAATATTGCTGAACAATATGAGATTACAGACCCGACAGAAATTAAAGACACTGTTCCGGGAGTTTTGACTTATATAACGCCTACTAAGGTAGTTACGAATACAATCAATTACAGATTCTTTGACAGAGGAGTTTGCCGGATCGATTCGACTGTGGTTCTGCATAAGGCTGTTAACCTGGATTTCATCTGTTTTGTGATGTCAGCCATAATTAAGGATATAGACGACTCAATACACCTTTATTTACCGGGTGTAAAGGCTTTTACAAGTGAAGGGACTAACTTAGATTTTGGCAGCATCCAGGAGGCTGATTTTTCAGGTGCAGCACTTATTACTAATACTGAGCTTCAGGACGTGTCAAAGCCTAATAACAGGACTATTATGCTGTCTAAAGACGGCAGTGTATTTGTAACTGGTTATGCGATAGGTTTACTGCCTTTTGATGCTGGAACAGACAGCAATATACTGGCTAATTCGGATAATTACTGGAGTGTGTCGGCAAGTAAAATCTATGCACGACCTGTTTATAACTTTGGACAGACAACAGCCGGACAGGTGTTTACTGCTTCGGCTTATCGTGTTTATTTTGATCCGCAGGAATACCAGAAGCCGACCTGTGTTTACCTGGTGCCGTGTGGATCTGCTACATATTTATATGCAGATTATCACACTGCATGTGTTGCGGATTCTATTAAGCTCCCTGAGAAGTACCAGGGCAAGGAAATTGAGATAATAGACAAATCTGACAGCATGAATGTACATAATACAGTTGTGACATCGGCTGGAGTTGTGGTGTCGGTTAGTAATATTTCAGTGTATTCAAACAGCTATTTAGTGGCTAAGTTGGTGTAGTTTTGGCAATAATTAGAGAGAATTTTATCATGAATGTCGTCAAATATGTTTCAGTTTTCGCAATAATTACAGAGAATTTTGTGATATTTAACAGAAACAGGCTTGAATTTTGGCAATAATTAGAGAGAATTTTCAATTTTTGCAAAAATAACAGAGAATTCTAAAACTTACTTAAGTGCTTGATGTGTCGATATATAAATAAATCTGGCAGGAATTGCAGAGAAAGTCAAAAATTCTCGTTTATTTCTGCCAGATTTCTCTTTTATTTTTGCGGGATATATGTAGGTAAATATAATCTTTCCTGTCAACCCATTTCCACAGACTGCAAAATAAAAAAAATATTTTCCCCTTGACAGATTTACTGTACTGGTGTAGTGGTACACCAAAAGAATAACACAACAAAGGGGAATACTATGAAACAGCTTGTGATCAACGGTCTCTCAAAGACCTATCCTAACGGTGTAAAAGCCTTGAATGACGTTAATTTAACTATCAACAGCGGAATGTTCGGACTGCTCGGACCAAACGGAGCAGGGAAGTCCACTCTCATGAGAATTATCGCAACTCTGCAGGATCCTGACGAAGGATCTGTTACACTTAACGGTATGGATGTGCTCAAACAAAAACAAGATGTTCGCAAGGTTCTCGGATTTCTACCTCAGGAATTTGATTTCTACCCAAAGGTCAAAGCTGAAGATATGCTCGATCACTTCGCAATACTCAAAGGTGTTTCAAATACTAAAGAAAGAAAAGAGCTCGTAAAAGTTCTCCTTAACAGAACAAACTTATATGAGCACAGAAGAAAAAAAGTAGGTGGTTTCTCCGGTGGTATGAAACAGAGACTGGGAATTGCTCAGGCATTGATCGGAAATCCGGAACTGCTGATCGTGGACGAACCTACAGCAGGACTCGATCCTAAGGAAAGACGTCACTTCCATAATCTGCTCAGTGAAATAGGTGAGAACATGATAGTTATTCTCTCAACTCACATTGTGGATGATGTAAGCGATCTCTGCAAGGATATGGCGATCATCAGTAAGGGTAGTGTTCGTGTTACAGGTAATCCTGCTGATGCAATTAATGAGCTGGACGGCAAAGTCTGGTCTTGCCTCATTGAGAAAAACGAACTGGCTGATTACAACCGAACCTATAAGATTATAGCAACACGTCTCTTTATGGGAAAACTGCTTATTCATGTGTACAGTGAAGATAAACCTGCCGAAGAGTTTAAAGCTGCTCAACCTGATCTGGAACATGTATATTTTTCTACAATTCCACCTGAAATTGAAGTTTAGGAGGACGCTATGTTCTGGAATATATTTACATTTGAAATAAAGTATAAATTTACAAAGATTTCTACCTATGTATTCAATATACTTGCTTTGCTGCTGGGATTCTTCATTATTGTTGGAGCATCCGGTGCATTCAGCGGAGTAAACGTATCTTTTGGTTTTGGCAGCAGTGAAACAATGCTGTACAACGGACCTTTCTTCAACCACATGCTGCTTGCTGTTTTTTCAATGTTTGCAACATTCATTATTGCTGCATTCGTGGGTAATTCAGTATATAGAGATTATCAGCACAAATCATATATGATATTCTTTACAAAGCCTGTATCTAAAATTAGTTACCTTATAGCAAGATATGCTGCCAGTGTGCTTCTTGCATTTTTGATTATGGTTGCAATGGGGCTAGGTATGTATCTGGCAACTCTGACTCCTTGGGTCAGCAAAGATCTACTGGGGCCGGCAAAGTTCATGTATTATGCAGCTCCATATCTTACTCAAGTCTTACCAACATTCATTTTAACCGGAGCAATCTTCCTTTCCCTTATTATTCTTACCAGAAAGATGGCTGCTCTATATGTAAGCGGTATAATACTTATGGTTCTGAATGGTATTTCTTCTCAGTTTTCGAGAGATCTGGATACACAATGGTTGTCAGCACTGCTGGATCCATTTGGTGTTAACTCACTGGAGCTAATGACAAAGTATTGGACTGTGGCTGAGAAGAACACAATGATTGTTCCTTTGGAATCATATTTTCTGATGAACAGAATTGTCTGGCTTGGAATTAGTGTAGTTATACTAGCATTTTCTATCTGGATTTTTCGTTTTGCATATAAACAGAGAGTAGATATCAGAAAGCTTTTCAGAATGAAACCAAAGGCTTATAAAGACAGTCTTTCACATGAGGATCTGGTCTTGAACAAAACAAGAGTTCCGGTAGTATCACATAATTATTCAGTATTTAACTCAATCAGACAATTCGTCTATATGTGTAAAATTGAGATAAGTAAGCTGTTCAAGTCACCACTCTTCATTGTTCTTGGTCTTTGTACTCTGGCAATGGTAATGAGTTCGATGTCGGAATCCGGCCAAATGTATGATACTCCTCTGATAAAAGTAACATATATTGTAATCGGTATTCTTACAGCAACAGTTTCTTCAATGTCACTCATAATTGTAATTATCTTCAGTGGTGAGTTAATCTGGAGAGACAGGGAGAAAAAGATAGATCTGCTCATAGATTCTACACCTGTCAGAACCTGGGTAATGTATCTCTCGAAATTTATAGCCGTTATGTTTATTCCATTAGTTCTATATACATTTGCAATGCTTATCGGAATAATTACGCAGATGGTTCTGCATGTCGATAATATTGACATGTTTCAATATACAGTTTCACTTGGAAAACAGATAATCAACATCTCTCAAATTGTGTTCATTGCTTTCTTTGTCCACTCACTTATCAATAACAAATACGCAGCACACCTCGCTATAATTGTTTTCAGTCTTCTCAATATGTTTTTAGCAACATTCGGCCTGGAACACCCGCTCTGGCACTATGGCAAAGGTGGATCTCTCATGTATTCAGATATGAACGGTTACGGTAATTTCTGGGATGCATTTCTGGCTTATGAAGGTCATTGGCTTCTGGTTGGACTTATCCTGCTTTTCATTGCTGAAAAAGTTGTAGTAAGAGGCAGGGAAACAGGATTCCTGAAGAGAATCAAAGCATTTCCTAAAATGAATAAACCGAGTATAACTGTTCTTTCATTACTGATTCTTGGTATGTTATCAACAGGTGGATGGATTTTCTATAACGTTAATGTTGTTAATGATTATACTACAAATAAAGAAGGGATTCAGCAGGCAATAGATTACGAAAAGACATATAAGAAGTATGACCGTCTTGTTATGCCTCGCTTCACGGATGTTTACCTTGAAGTCGATATTTTCCCGGAAATTCAGGGAGCAGATGCCAGAGGTAAAATGGTAATGGTTAACAAATCAGACTCTCCGATTGATACTTTGTATTTTAATGTAAACAGTGGACTGGAAATGGATCAATTGGAAGTATCTGCTAAGAGCAAACGAGTCCATGAAAATGAGGACAGAGGTATATACATTCTGGAACTGGAAAATCCTATGATGCCGGGAGATTCCATGAATCTGGAATTTGCATTCAAATCCAGACGTGACTCATTTTATCCAACAACATCGTTATGTGAAAACGGTACTTTCCTTAACAACAAAATGTTTACTCCGGGACTTGGTTATTCTTCAGGTGGTGAACTCGGCAGTAAAGTGTTGAGAAAAAAACACGGACTCCCACCAAAACCACGTATGGCTAAAGTAGATGATGATGAAGCTCGAATGAATACATATATCAGTGAAGATTCTGACTGGGTTAACTTTGAAGCTGTAGTCAGTACAAGCAAAGATCAAATTGCTGTTGCTCCCGGATACCTGCAAAGTGAATGGGTGGATAATGACAGAAGGTACTTCCATTACAAGATGGATCACCCTATTCTTCATTTCTTCTCATTTGTTTCTGCCAGATATGAAGTCAAAAAGCAGAACTGGACACTTCCGTCGGGCAAGGATGTCAGCATTGAAATATATTACGACAAAAAACACCCTTATAATATAGACACTATGATTCGTTCACTGGAAGTATCTTTAGACTATTATTCAAACCAATTTGGTGAATATCCGCATAAACAGGTAAGAATCCTTGAATTCCCTCGATATGGCACTTTCGCGCAGTCCTTCCCAAATACAATTCCATATTCCGAGGGAATAGGATTCATTGCAGATACGAAAAGAGGAAAGGGTGTAGATTATCCTTTCAACATAACTGCTCATGAGCTTGCGCATCAATGGTGGGCACATCAGGTTATTGGTGCAGATGTGCAGGGTGCTGTTTTGATGTCGGAAGCACTTGCTCAGTATTCAGCCCTTATGGTTCTGGAGAAAGAACATGGGGAAGACCAGATGAAAACATATCTGAAACATGAACTAGACAGTTATCTGAAAGGTAGAGGTTATGAGTCCAGAGCGGAGATGCCGTTGTATCTTGTAGAAAATCAGCAGTATCTGCACTATAACAAAGGCTCAGTTGTTATGTACGCATTAAAAGATTACATCGGAGAAGAAGCTTTGAATAGCGCTCTCAAGAAGTATGTTGCTGCTAAGAAATGGCAGAAAGCTCCTTACACGAACTCAATAGAGTTTCTTGAATACATCAGAGAAGCAACACCTGACTCGCTCCAATATATGGTAACGGATATGTTTGAAAAAATCACTATCTTCGATAACATGACTGAATCCGCTGAATATCATAAACTGGAAGACGGTAGATACGAAGTGGTTATCAACACTAAATCAAAGAAATTCTATGCGGACAGTCTTGGAGTTATGAATGAGACTGTTTTGACAGAATGGATTGATGTTGGCGTATTTGCAGAAAAGACTATCAATGGAAAAAAGAAAGAAGTAGCTCTCTACCTTAAAAAGCATAAGGTTTCAGCAGAAGATAATACATTCAGCATTATTGTGGACAGTGAACCGGAAAAGGCTGGGCTGGATCCGTTAAATAAGCTTATAGACAGGGATTCAAATGACAATCTTATCAAAGTAAAGAAATCTGATGATCAAACAACCGCAGAAGAAGTAACAAGGATCTAATTATGAAAAGAATGACTGCATTAATATGTATTCTATCCATTTTCTCCGGAATATTTGCCGGAGTTCAGGATACGGATGAATTATGGAAAAAATTCCAAGATATAAAGAAGAAAAATCGTGACTGGAAACCTGGATTAGTAACAACAAAGCAGGTAACATCAAACAAGAAAGGTGAAGTCATGAATGATCTGGAAGTTGTTATTGAGTACAAGCAAACTGAACATGGTCTTGAATCTGAATTCGTTAGAGGATCATCTGATGGTGTTCCTCTTGAAAAGGATGATCCGGTTGTTGAACAATTTCTGACTAAATTCTCTGACTCTGACGAAGATGATGACAGTGACGATTCTATTTCCGATAGAAAGGATCTTAGTTTAGAGCGCACCGGGGAAAAGCGTGGGATATCAGGATTCACTTGTATTGGCTATGACTTCGAATATGAAGATATGATTGACATGAGCAAAGATAAATCCGGATCAAAAATGAAAAAAGCTAAGATGAAAGGTACTTTCTGGCTTGATGAAATATCAGGTGCAATGATAATGCAGGAAAGTACTTTTGCTAAAGCTCCATCCAGAATGATAAAATCTATGAAAAATACTATTCTGTTTGAATATAATGAAAATGGAGATTGGAGACCTCTTGAAGTGAATATTGATATGAAGATAAGTGTAATGTTCATGACTGCAATTTCAAACACCAGAATGACATTATCAGACCATTTTAAAAAGAAAAATCTGTAACCCGGATTTATTGAATATAATCCGTAAGCTGTACTGCAATAACAAGTGTTACATCAGCAGTGCAGCTTTTTTATGCATAACAGGGATTTTTATATAGAATGTTGTACCGGTTTCTTCAGAACTGTTAAAGCCAACTTCACCATCCAGATATTTTTCTCCAAACAGTTTTATGCTGTAAGTTCCAATCCCACGACCTTTACCTTTTGTTGAAAAAGATCTGCTGAATATCTGCAACTGGTTTAATGGATCTATATAACTCATATTGTGAACACTGAATAGGGCATTGTCCCCATTTCTGACACAAGAAAGTGTGACAGTATCTCCGGTGGAGGATGCTTCTATTGCATTTTTAGTCATATTGATCAATACACGTTGAAGCAGAGATTTTTCTGTGAATATGCTGAAATCTTCTGATTCATCAGTTATTACAACATAAATATCTGTAACGAAATCACTTGATGCGTATAAATCTGCAATTTGTCTCAGTAATAGTTTCGTGTGCAGTTCCGAAATAACAATATCTAGTGTTCCTTTTTCAGCAAGTAAAAGTTTCTTATGGGCTGAAATCTCTTCGGACAGCCTCAGGCTGGCATTATGAATGGTTCTGGAATAAGTATTGTGAGATTCAGAGTCGGAAGGATCTGTAAGCAGTTCGGAATAGCTTGTAATCAGCATCAGCAAATTGTTGATATCATGGAAGAAAGTCCTTTCCAGAACTTCTTTACGCTTTTGGTCGCTTATATCCTCCAGACTGACGAAAGTATATCTGCCTTTGGCAAAATAGTATGGAGTTACCCATACTTTAAAGTCATAAGATTCGTTATCTAAAGTGTTTATCCTGCATTCATAGCAAGCTTCTTCAGAAAGATTGTCAATTTCTGTTATAGCTTTATCAGCACCACACTCTTTACAGAATACAGTACTGCCACAACCATCTTCGGTTTCAGTAGAGTGGATACAGTTAAATAATTCACCAAGACGTTTCCCCAAAATGTTTTCATGAAGGGGTTTATCCAGGGATTGAGCAAGATTCTTATTGAAGAATATAATCTGTCTGTGATGATTTAGTATAACAACTATGCAGGGAACAGAATCGGATATCCTCTTCAGGAACCCTGAATTTTTCAGTAAGTCAAAGCAGAAGTTAATCTGTTCTTCTTTCTCTCTTTTAGTTGGATCGAAGTTTATTCCGGAATCTTGCATCATTTCTCCATAAAAGTACTATAATCAAAAAAATATTATCTACTTGTAAATTTGTCAACTAAATTGCAATATCAAAAATAAATATGAATTAATTTTCAATATTTATTGGAATGGAGATACTGAAGACAGTGCCTTTGAAGATATCTGATTCGAACCAGACTTTACCGTTAAGGTATTTTTCTCCAAACAGTTTCATGCTGTAAGTGCCAATACCTCGACCTTTACCTTTTGTGGAAAATGAACGCTGAAAGATTTGACCTTGATCTATATATGGTATGTATCCGCAGTTGTGAACACTGAAAATAATATTACTGTCCTCAACATAGCAATTGACTTTAACATCTCCGCATTCTGTAGTTGCTTCCAATGCATTTTTTGTCATATTGTTAAGGATTCTCAGGAGAATTGCTTTGTCTGTCTTAAATTCAACAATCATGACATCATCATCAATAATAATGTGTTTGTCTGCCCATGCTTCACTTTTGGTGAACAAAGTTGTCAATTCAGCCAATATCTCTATTGAGTTAATTTCTGTCATGTGTACAGCCAGGCTTCCATTCTCAGCCTGAATTATTCTTTTGTGAGTATCAATCTCATCTTTCATTCTTATAGCTGCTGTTTTTATTGAATTCAGAAATTTATCTTTTGATGGATGATCCAGATCAACAGTGAGCAGTTCAGAATAAGCATTGATAATATGTAAAAGATTATTTATGTCATGAAAAAAAGTATGTTCGAGAACTTCTTTTCTTTTGTGTTCACTGATATCTTCCAGACTTACAAATGTGAAAGCTTTGTCATTAAATTCATATACAGTAGACATAACTCTGAAGTCAAAAGAATCATTCTTAGTTGTGGTGATTCTACACTCGAAAGCAGAGTTACTATTATGGCTTTTTGATGAGTCTATTACAGATTTAGCAATGCCGCACTCACTACAGAAATCGGAAAAGCCGCAGCCTTTGCCTGTACTTTTAGCATTAATACAGTTGAATATATCTCCGAGTTTTTTTCCAATAATTTGCAGATCATCAATAAGGTCAATCTCAGGGTATTCTGCTTTGAGTAGATTTGGTAGATTCTGATTGTAGTATTCAATTTGCTTTTCATCATTGATGACCAGAACAATACAAGGAAGTGTGTCTGCCATCTTCCTTATTAATGCAGATTCCTTAAGATTATCAAAACAAGAATCATCATTAATTTTCTGTAATTTTAGCGTGTGACTCATTAGTTCTCCAGTTTTAAATTACCAATGTATAATACAATGCTTGAATTGTGTCGAACTGTGTCAAGTGAATTCTGACAAAGTCATACATTTGCTTAGCTATATTACTCTTTAAAATTTAAAAATTTATGTCAATATTCGATCGCTGATATAAGTATCAGAAGACTGACTTTGTATTGGTGAAGTTTACAGGGATTGACAGGTAGAAAGTTGTTCCATGTTTTTTGTCAGACTTAAACCAGACTCTGCCTTTAAGGTATTTCTCTCCGAATAATTTCATACTGTAAGTTCCTATACCGCGTCCTTTTCCCTTTGTTGAAAAAGACCTTTGAAATATCTGCAGCTGAGATGATCTGGGCATACACCCAATGTTGGAAACGCTGAACTCGGCATCTTGACCTTTCTTTACAACTCTGATTATTACATTCTGGTTCTCACAGGATGCTTCCAGAGCATTTTTAATCATGTTATTCAAGATTCTCACTAACAAGGCTTTATCTGTATATATCTTAAAATCATGTGAGTTATTATTGATAATAACCTTTCGACCTCCAAATAGATTTGAATTGTCATAGAAATCTGTGAGTTCTCGTAATGTTCCAATGGAATCCAGAGAATCAGTGTTAACGTTAAGACTGCCATTTTCAGCCTGAAGCAGTTTTTGCTGAGAGGAGATTTCCTCAGAAAGTTGAAGTCCTACCGAGCATATTGAGCCTATGTATTCGCGCTGCATATTTTGATTATCAGATAGTTTAAGTATAGATGAATAGCCAATCAGTATCATCAGGAGGTTGTTTATATCATGAAAGAAAGTTCTTTCAAGTACTTCTTTTCTCTTCTCATTGCTGATGTCAATTACACTGAAAATCGTATACTTTTTGTCGTTAAACAAGTAAGGAGATGCCCATACTTTCAAGTCAAGAGCAGTTTTGTCTCTTGTTGTTATTCTGCATTCAAAACATGTTATTATGCTAAGATTCTGTGATTGAAGTATTGCATTAACAGCTCCGCATTCTCGACAGAATTCTGATGTACCGCATCCTGAAAACTCATTATGTGCATGGATACAGTTGAGAAGTTCCCCTGGTCTTTTTCCAATGATTTCTTTCTCAGTTTTTATTTGCAAGCTTTTCATCAAAATATGATTGAAATATACAATCTGTCTTTCTTTATTCAGTATCATTACGATACTGGGTAATGAATTAGTTGCCTGGTGAAATGGATCTATGGATACAAATCTTCTGTAATCTGTTGTTACTTGTTCTCCGGAAGTTCTCTCACCCGGAGCGAACATTGTTCTTTGATTTTCCATAACTACTCCTGTTGACATAAATATAAGTGTTTTGAGGGTAAAAAAAAGCAAATTCCGCACAAATTGTGCATAAAAAACAGGCTGCCGATTTCTCGGCAGTCTATAATATAAGTAATTCAGAGGTTATTTAAGCAGAATCATTTTATTGATCTTTGAATAATCATTTGTAGTCAGTTTATAAAAATAAACACCGCTGGAAACATCGCTTCCATTGTCATCCTTACCATTCCAGACAATAGAATGGTCTCCTGCTGTCATAAACTCATTTGTGATAGTTCTAACTTTCTGACCTTTCATATTGTAGACAGTCAGAATGGCTTGAGAATCTTCTTTGAGTGAGAAGCTGATTGAAGTTTCAGGATTGAATGGGTTAGGGTAGTTTCCTTTAAGGTAAGTTCTTAGTCCATTATCCGGGGCTTCTTCGTAATATCCGCTGCCAGCAACTGAATTTCCCCAGCTAACAATGCCTGTGGAAGGATCATTAAAGAAGTATACCGCACCTCTATTATCGTCGTTATCATGTCCCAGCGATCCAATAATCATGTTTTCAGCGTCATAAGCTACATCGCATCCAAATAGTTGTTTTTGACCGGTTCCATAACTATAGAATTTTTTCATGATAGTTCCCAGATTATCATAACTGTAAGCAGCCCCTCTAAAATGTACATCTTTTGCACCAACAACGGCATGTTGTTCTTCTATAGCTACGGAATAACCGAAGTATGGTCTGTAGTCAAAAGTCTCCTCTGCATTGATAACTGTTTTACATGAAATGTAAGCAGCACCCTGGTAATTATATCCCTGTATGTATCCTCTGACTCCGGGTGCCCCAACAATGAGGTCGTAACCGGTTGGTCCTGTTTTAAATGCTTCGGAATCAGTTCCCAAAGGGTTAGTATATACTTTAGCCTTATCGCAGAGCATATCAAGGTCCAGATCCCAGCCATAATAGTCTCTTGTTGATACTTCTACCGGTGCTGTAAATGCTGATTCAGTGCCATCGTTAAAATATATGAATCTGATTGAGCCAGAGTCTGTACCATTATAGTTATGTCCGGGACCACCGGCAACTGCAATATATTTATTTATATCAACTGCCCATCCGAAATATTGATTATTTTCCATACCATAAGATGTCTGCATGGTTGTTAATATACCATTAGCAGGAGCAAGACTGTTTGTTTTGTAGATTCTTACCATTCCCATATTTGACAGAAACAGGTTGTCATTATATGGGGCTCCTGCTGCAACATATCCACCATGATTGACTGCAACAGAGAATCCAAGCTGATCATTTGAGTTTATCCCATAAGCCAGTTGATTTAGATTAAAAGAATCAGTGAGAGGACTATATCTGTATCTATAAACAGCACCACAATTGGTTGACAGATAATTATCTTCACCGGGACATCCCACAGCAATATAATCATCATCTATGGAAACAGAATAACCGAATTTATCTGATGTTCCAGGATTTGGCAGCTCTAGATCCTGGAAGTGCTCCCATACACCTTGAGCATTTATCTTGTAAATGTATGCTGCACCGGAATAAGAGACACCATTGGTATGCTCATAAGGAGCTCCAACAACAGCGTAATCACCGTCAATGGAAACAGATTGACCAAAGTAACAGCTGTTCGTGATGTCATCCGGGGCATTAACAATCTGAATATCAAAGATGTCATCATGAAGTTCGGGTTCATGATCAGGAGACAGTTTAACAAGATCATATTGCTGAAGTTGAACTCCTCCTTCCGGATCAAGGGTTTTTACACCGTAGAACTCTCCATGGTCAATATAGGAGAGATCATGACGTAAGTCTGCTAATGGTGAGTTTCTGAAAAGGTATAACGATTCTCCGTCACTGAGAACAAAGTTCGCAATATTGCTCCAGTAATCATCTTCATCATCATCGTTAGCATCCTGAATCATTGCCCTTATATCTTCACCCCATATATCTGTCTGATTCAAAGCTTCAATTATACCTTCTTCAACATTTCCATTGTTTTCTCTAACAAAATACATGATGTAGTTGAAGAATATCTCACTATCAGATATTTGAGTATGACTATAACCATTGTTTGGCGGATGTGTTGTCCACCAGGCATCGTTGACAAGAAGACTGTCCATTGCCCACATCTCAACTGAAGGTATTGTTCCATTTGCCATGAAAGTGTATGTCCTGTTTAAACCAAGATCTGCATCAACGAGTGTATATGGATGATTTCCCAAACTGACAGTAGCTTTTCTGGCATGTCCCATAATGATTCTCGCTGTTTCGTTATCGAAATCATTTGGGACTACATGAGGTGATTCATTCAGTATTCTTGAATAAGCATAAGCCAGTGGTTTGTTTGCATCAGGTAAACTATCCCAAACTGTACCATGATAATAATCATCATTTAATCCTCTGAGAAAGAACTTCTGACAACCTGCGTCACTGAAGTTCTCATTATCCCAGACAATGTTACTTCCTTCTCTGTAGAAAACAAGGCCATATCCGTCATCATTGCTTTTTCTTCGAGCCCAGAAGTTTCCTAATGTACTTAAATAAGGTGGTTGATAATTCGAATTATTAGACATTAACATCAAGTATTCGAAGTAATCGAAAGGATCGTTAAAATCACCGGTAACTTCATCCTGTTCAGAAATAGTGTAGTCATCTTTTGCCAGTAAAGCCATTAAATCGCAATCTGCATACATTAAAGCAGATGCCAGTACAAATAAGATGGCAATTAGTAATAACTTGTTATTCATTTTTCTTTCCTCAACATTTTACTGCATGAGCAGTCGATTCAGTATATGTTCCCTCAAGCATACACACAATTACAATAATCATCCTTCAAGATGTAAGATGTATCCCGCACATAAACTCAGCGAAAATTAAGTGACAAGAAGGTTTGATCTCAATATTGAGTGCAATCAATTCAATCAGGCTGCCGATTTCTCGACAGCCTGTAATGAAAGCAATTCAGAGGCTATTTCATCAGAATCATTTTATTGATCTGTGAATAATTCTTTGTAGTAAGTTTATAGAAGTATACTCCACTGGAAACATCGCTTCCATTGTCATCTTTACCGTTCCATACAATAGAATGGTCTCCGGATGTCATAAACTCATTTACAAGAGTTTTAACTTTCTGACCTTTCATGTTGTATACAGTAACGCTGGCTTGAGTTTCTTCTTTGAGTGAGAAGTTGATTGAAGTTTCAGGATTGAATGGGTTAGGATAGTTTCCTTTGAGACAAGTTCTTAGACCTGCATCAGGTGTTTCTTCGGAGTAGCCTGCACCTGAAGCAAGGCTGGTCCTTGATGAAAATACTGACATTAATGGGTAATCCAGGAAGTAAACTGCACCATTAGAATCATCGTTTGGATGGTTATAAACTCCCATCATTAAGGTAATTGCATCATAGGCTACATCACATCCGAAATATTGATAATCGTTAGACTGATAACTGTAGAAGCGATCAAGGAATGTGCCTGTATAGCTGTAAGTATAGACTCCACCTCTTAAATTAGATTTTTTAGCACCTACAACAGCCTGTTGTTTTTCTATGGCGACTGAACTGCCAAAGAAAGGTCTGTAAGTAAATGTTTCTACAGGATTTAATTCGGTTAGACAGGAGATATAAGCTTTTCCCTGATAATTATAGCCAGATGGTGTGTTTGATATTCCCGGAGCACCAACAATCATATCATAACCTGTTGGTTTTGTCTTGAATGCCACTGATGTGATTCCGCCGGAACTAACACTTACATCTGAACAATCTGATGCCAGATCTAGTGAATATCCGTAATAGTCATTTTCATCAACCTGGAATGGAGCTGTAAACGCAGTCTCTGTACCGGAATTGAATAAAATGAATTTGATCGAACCTGAATTAGTATCATATAAGTCATGCCCCGGAGCTCCACCTACAGCCAGATGTTTATTTATATCGACAGACCAGCCGTAATATGCATAAGCTTCAGTACCATATGACTGTTGTATGTCTAAAAGAGGATCAGATGCTGTTCCGCTTGTGTCGGTTTTAAATATTCTGACGATACCTACTGAGTTTCCAGCAAGTGAATCATAATACGGAGAACCAGCAGCAACATAACCTCCATGGTTTACTGCTACGGAAAATCCAAATTGATCATATGCGTTGTTGCCCATGGCATGCTGGTCTGTCAGCCAGCTATTAAAAAGACTATTATACTTGTATCTGTAAACTGCACCGCAGTTAGATGTTGTTCCATCATCTTCTCCCGGACAGCCTACTACTATATAGTCATCATCAATAGCTACAGAGTAACCAAATTTGTCATAAGTACTTGGGTTGTTAAGAGTAAGTGTCTGGAACAGTACCCAATCATCACTCGCATTTTTCTTATAAACATAAGCAGCTCCGGCTGCACTGGTAGAACCATTATGATTATCATAAGGCGCGCCAACAACTGCAAAGTCTCCATCAACATCTACTGTATATCCAAATCTGGAGTTTACGGTACTCATTCCCGGTTCAATTACAACCTGCATATCAAATACATTTTCATAAACTTCAGGAGCATGATCAGGAGAAAGCTTAACAAGGTCAAATTGGTCAACCAGTGTACCACCTTCAGGTGCTAATGTTTTCACTGCATAGAATTCACCGACATCCTTGTATGACAATTCATGACGTAAGTCATAAGGACTGGCATTTGTAAACAAATAGAGTGATTCTCCATCACTGAAAACAAAATTTGCCACATTCTTCCAGAAATCCTCGCTGTATTCAACTGGGTTCATTAACATGTTTCTGATATCCGCACCGTTAATATCAGTTTGATTTATAGCTGAAATAATTCCTTCAGCTACATCACCATCATGCTCCTGAATGAAATACATCAAGTAATGGAAGAGTATTTCTGTATCAGAACAATTAGTGTAATTTGTATAGTTATTTGGGTGGTGGTCAGTCCACCATCCTTGATTGTACAGGAATGTTCTCATATTGACATAGCAGCTCGCGTAAAGTGTACCTGTACCCATCATGGAATATGTAATATCTTCATTAAAGAGAGTATCTAATATTGTATATGGATGATTACCATCACCAACTGTAGCATGCCTGTCGTGTCCCATTACGATTGTTGCTGTTTCATTATCAAAATCACCAGGGAGAGTAGTTGAAAATTCATTCAAAATTCTTGCGTATGCAAAAGATAATGCTCTTCCACCACCACTTGGGTTCCATACAGTATCCGGATAGCATGTACCTTCTCCTCTCTGATAAAATAACTGAGCGTTGTAATTTGATACATAATATTCATTTGGATCAAGAAGTCTGCTTCCGTCTCTGTAGAATACTAAACCATATCCATCATAGTTTTCAACTCTGTTTGCATTCTGTCCTTGTAATCCACTGAGGTAAGGTGGGTAAATATAATAGTCATCAGACATCTGCATCATGAATTTGAAATAATCAACAGGATCATTAAAACTACTTGTATGCTCCCCTTGATCTGAAATTGTGTAACCGTCTTTTGCGATCATTGCTATCATATCACCAAATGCAAATGATGATACACCAACTAATAAAATAAGTAGAAATAAAAACTTGTTATTCATTTTTTTTCCTCAACATTTTTACTGCGTAAGCAGTGATTCAGTATATGTTCCCTCAAACATATACACGAATACAATAATCATCCTTAAGGACGTTAAGATGTATCCCGTACATAAGTTCATCGAAAATTAAGTGACAAGAAGGTTTGATTTCAATATTGAGTGCAATCCATTTCAATTAGGCTGCCGATTTCTCGACAGCCTGTGATATAATTAATTCAGAAGCTATTTCATCAGAATCATCTTATTGATCTGAGAATAATTCTTTGTAGTAAGTTTATAGAAATAAACACCGCTGGATACATCGTTTCCATTGTCATCTTTACCGTTCCATACAATAGAATGATCTCCGGATGTCATAAACTCATTTACAAGAGTTTTAACTTTCTGACCTTTCATGTTGTATACAGTAATGCTGGCTTGAGTTTCTTCCTTGAGTGAGAAGCTGATTGAAGTTTCAGGATTGAATGGGTTAGGGCAATTGCCTTTAAGACAGGTTCTTAGACCTGCATCCGGTGTCTCTTCTGAGCAGCTACCTCCTGAAGCAAATGTGCTGACTGATGAAAACAGTCCCATCGCAGGATAATCTACGAAGTAGATAGCACCGTTTGATGCATGATCAGTAGGATGATTATATGCTCCCATGACTAATGTTTGTGCATCATAAGATACAGAGCATCCGAAATTCTGATAATTTTCATTAGAGTAGCTATCGAACTTGTCCATGAATAAACCTGTGTCGGTGTAAGTATATACTGCACCTTGAAGATCAGCATTTCTTGCTCCAACTATTGCCTGATGGTCTTCAAGAGCAACAGAATAGCCGAAGAATGGTCTGTATGTGTATGTTTCAGCAGGATCTATTTCGATAAGGCAGGAAATATAGGCATTACCCTGATAGTTGTAATTTGAAGGAGTTCTAGATACTCCGGGAGCTCCAACAATAATGTCATAACCTGAAGGCTCAGTTACAAAAGCAATTGAGGTTGTTTCATCCGGTTTTTCGTAAACGTCTGCATCTGAACAGTCTGATGCGAGATCAAGAGAATATCCGTAATAGTCATATTCTCCAACCTCAACAGGTGCCGTGAAATATGATTCTGTTCCTGTGTTAAAATACATGAATTTTATTGATCCCGAATCTGTGTCATAAAGGTCATGACCGGGAGCACCACCAACTGCAAGGTATTTGCTGATAGCTACTGCCCATCCATAATATGCGTAAGGCTCATTACCATATGACTGCTGGATGCATGAAAGTGGATCAACAGGAGTACCATTAGTATCTGTTTCAAAAATTCTTACAATACCGATTGAAGTTCCAGCGAGATTATCGTAATAAGGAGCACCGGCAGCAACAAAACCATGACCATTAACTGCAACGGAAAAGCCAAATTGATCATATGAACTGTAACCCATTGCATATTGATCAGGACGCCAGGTGTTTAATAAACTGTTATATTTATATCTATATACAGCTCCGCAATTTGTATCGGTACCATCATCTTCTCCTGGGCATCCTACGGCAATATAATGACCATCTATAGATACAGAATAACCAAATTTGTCATATGTTCCCGGAGTGTCGAGGTTAAGCAACTGGAAGAATTCCCACTGGTCAGAAGTATTTTTCTTATAAACATAAGCTGCACCTGCACCTGTAACCCAGCCGCCGAGATCATCATATGGAGCACCGATCACAGCAAAATCTCCATTAACTGAAACAGCTTTACCAAATTGTGAGTTTACTGTACTTATTCCAGGCTCATGCACAGGTTGTACATCAAAAACATCATGAGTTACTGTTGGTACAACATCTGCTGAAAGAGTCACAAGACTGAATTGTTCAACCAGAGTTCCACCTTCAGGAGCGAGTGTTTTTACTGCGTAGAATTCACCTACATCCTTATAAGAAAGTTCATGACGTAAATCCTCTTCATCAGCATTAGTATAGAGGTATAAGGATTCGCCATCACTTAATACGAAGTTCGTTACGCCTAGCCAGAAATCTTCTTCATCACCAACTCCTTCAGTAGGGCTCATTAAGTATTCTCTAATATTGAAACCATTGATATCAGTCTGATTAAGAGCTGCTATAATACCTTCTTCAACATCTCCATCGAATTGTTGTATGAAGTACATAAGGTAGTGGAAAAGGATTTCTGTATCTGGACAGGTCAGATAGTTTGTATTGTAATTCGTTTGGTGATCCGTCCACCATCCAAGATCATAAAGAAATGTTCTCATTGCTGTATAGCAGTTGGAACATAATGTTCCTGTACCCATCATGGAATAAGTTGTTCGTGGAGCAAAATCATTATCGGTAATTGTGAATGGATGGTTTCCGTTACCCACTGTTCCATGTCTGTCATGTCCCATAACGATAGCTGCTATTTCACTGTTATAGTCATAAGGAACCAATCTGTCTGATTGATTTAAGATTCTGGAATAAGCAAAAGACAAAGCTCTTCCTTCACCACTCGGATTCCAGGTCGATCCCGGAAAATATGAGTCTTCACCTCTCTGGTAAAATTTTTGACAATTAGGATCACTAACATAATATTCATTGTCATTTATGTAAGGATTGTTTTTATAAAAAATAACTCCATAGCCATCGTTATTGATAACTCGATCTGCAAAATGGTCACTCTGCAAATTAGAAAGATAAGAAGGGTAAATTCCAATATTATTAGACATCAGCATCAAAAACTCAAAGTAATCAAAAGGATCATTAAATGCCCCATCGAGACTGTCCTGTTCAGAAACAGTGTGTCCCTTTTTTGCTATCATTGCCATCATATCACAAAATGCAAATGACGATATACCAATTAGAAATATTAGTAGAAACAAAAACTTGTTTTTCATTATTTATTTATCCTCGACGTAAACTGCCTTGGCAGTGAGTTTAATGTATGTTCCCTCAAACATACAAACAAATACATAAAGCATCCCTATATTAGGATTTTAAGTATCCCGTACATACTTAATCGAAATTACATAAATATTAGAATCTGATTCTTTGCAGGTAGAGTCCTCACTATACCTAGTTAATTACAGTACTATTTTGAATTCGTAAAAATTCAATATGTATAATGTAAATTGTCAAGAATAAAATTTTCTCAAAACGAAACTTGATTTTTAATCTGAGTTAATTAATATGGCATACTCAGTAGTTGTAGTTAACTAAATTTAAACAGGATGATATTTTGGAGAAAAAGAACCTTGTTATAAGACCCTTTTACGAATCTGATCTGGATATTTGTAAAAGAATTATAATGGATGCATATAAAAGTAAATACACAAAACTTTTACGTTTTGAAGATTCAAACCTTGTAGAGCTGATGCATCTTGTTTCCGTTATAAAGACAATACCCTTTAAAGGGTATTACGTTGCTGAAGCAGATGGTAAGATTGCAGGACTGCTTATACTGAGGTGGAAAAACCAGAAAACCAGAAAGACAAATTTCCTGTATTATTTCAAGGCTTTTCAGGTGGGATTATGGAAAAGCATTAGAATCTGGGCAGGGCTTAGAATACTTCATAACAAACCGGCATTTAATGAGTGTTACATTGAACTTGTCGCCGTGGGATCTGAATACAGAAATCAAGGTGTTGGAACAGCATTGCTGAAATATGCCAGAAACATAGCCAGTATAAGAGGTTTGAGACTTCTAACAATAAATGTTGCCAGTTCAAATCCGGCAATTCATCTTTATAAAAGGGTAGGCTTCTTTATCAGCAGTAAAAGTAGATCAATAATACTTAAGAAAGTGTTCAATATAAGTTGCTGGTTAAAAATGAGAATGGAACTGAAATAATAAATTATCCTATTGCATGGAAATATCTGAGTGTTTAGATTGTACTGGTAAAGTTAATCCAAAAATCTATTGACCTGAACTCTCTAAAGAAAAGCCTTGATTCAGGAGAAGAAATTGAAAATAATTGTTAATGGAAAAGAAGAAAACACTGATTCGGTAACTCTTTCCGAATATATAGATTTACTCAAACTGAGCAAAGCTTCCTTAATTGTAGAATACAACGGTTTTATCATCAAACCGGAAGACTGGTCAGCACAAGTGCTCAAAGAAAATGACAAGATTGAAGTTCTCAGTTTTGTCGGAGGTGGATGATTATGAAAGATACATTTAAAATTGCAGATTATGAATTCAAGAACAGGTTGTTTACCGGTACCGGGAAGTTTTCTTCAAAAAAGCTCATCCCTAAGATGCTGGAAGCAAGCGGTTCAGAAATGATTACTGTTGCACTGAGAAGAGTGGATCCATCTACTGAACAGGACAATATTTTATCGTATATACCAAAATCAGTCAGACTGCTGCCAAATACTTCAGGAGCTAGAAATGCCGAAGAAGCTGTAAGGATTGCCAGGATTGCCAGAGCAGCAGGATGTGGAGATTTTATCAAAATTGAGGTTATCACAGACTTAAAATATCTCATGCCCGATAATGAAGAAACTCTCAAAGCAACCGAAATATTAGCTAAAGAAGGATTTATTGTTCTTCCATATATGATGGCTGATGTTGCTGCGACCAGAAAAATGATAGATGCGGGAGCATCTGCAGTTATGCCTCTGGGATCTGCAATTGGATCTAACAGAGGACTACAGACAAGAGAAATAATTCGCATGATGATCGATGTCTCTACTGTACCTGTTATTGTAGATGCCGGAATAGGTAGACCATCTCAGGCTGCGGAAGCAATGGAAATGGGAGCTGATGCAGTACTGGTAAATACTGCTATTTCAGCGGCAGCAGACCCGGAAGCTATGGGAAAAGCATTCAGTCTGGCAGTTAAGGCCGGTAGAATGGCTTTTACAGCAAGACTTGCTGAGGAAAAAATGGTGGCAGATGCATCATCTCCATTAACAGGATTCCTCAGATAAAATAGGAAGATAAACATGTTGAACGGTGACTTCAGAGACATTATTAAAGAATATGAAGATTTTGATTTCGATACATATAATAAAAATGTAACAGATGATGACATAAAAAAAAGTCTTAGCAAAAAAGACAGAAGTATAAACGATTTACTCAATCTGCTATCTGACAGGGCAGAGAATTTTTTAGAAGAGATTGCCCGTAAGTCTCATAACGAGACTATACAGTATTTTGGCAGAACAATACAGCTATACATTCCACTTTATATTTCAAACTATTGCAGTAATGAGTGTATTTATTGTGGTTTTAATCATAAGAACCAGATAAAAAGGCTTCAGCTGAATGAAGATGAGATACGCGAACAGATGAAAATCATCTCACATACCAAAATGAAACACCTACTCTTGCTGACCGGGGAGGCTCCTGGATTGGCAACAGTGGATTATATTATAAAGGCTGTAGAAATTGCCAAAGAGTACTTTTCTTCAATCTCTATCGAGGTTTACCCAATGGAAACCTGCGACTACAGAAGACTGAAGGAGTCTGGTGTAGACGGCTTGACCGTTTATCAGGAAGTATATGATCGTGAAGTGTATAAACAAGTGCATCTGAAGGGTAAAAAGCGCGATTATGACTTCAGGATACTTACTCCTGAAAGAGGAGCAGAAGCAGGTTTCAGGATGATAGGGATAGGACCGCTTTTCGGACTAGCAAGTACATATCGTGAAGCTTTTTTCTGTGCTTTGCACGCAGACTATCTCCAGAGAAAATATCTTGATACGGAAATAAGTATTTCTCTACCAAGAATAAATAATGCTGAAGGGGCATATCTGGCAAAATATCCTCTGACGGATAAAAAGTTTGTGCAATATATGAGTGCTTTCAGATTGTTTTTACCAAGAATTGGTATAACTGTATCTACTCGGGAGAATGCGGAGTTCAGGAATAATGTTCTTCCATTAGGAGTGACAAGATTCTCTGCTGAATCAAATACTCAAGTTGGCGGATATTCGAGCGATCATTCAGAAGAAACACCGCAATTCGAGATTTCAGATGCAAGATCTACCGAAGAAATAGTTGAATTTGTCGAAAATGCCGGTTATCAGATTATATATAAGGATTGGGAGCTTATATAATTTTATTGCTTTTCTTCAAGCTCCTTGACTTTCTCTTCTGCTTCTGCAATGCCATACTCAAGAGCTTTTCTATAGAGCTGAGCAGCTTTTTCATAGTCTTTCGATCCGAACCGTTTATTTTGCTTTCTTTCTTCATCTCTGGCAGCCTCGAAGTATTCTCTACCCTCTATGAGAATGCATTTATCTGTTGTTTCTTTGATTCTGGAACTGTTAGATTCGTATGCTTCCAGATTTTTGGCATTTTTTAATTCAATAGAAACAATGTCTCTTAGACTTACTTCGAATGACTTGTTAACTATGAATTTTCCCCAGAGTTTTACATTTTTATCATAACCTGCTGTTGCCAGTATATTACCTGTTTTTTGCATTCTAACAGCTTCAACACTGATTTTATGACCGGAGTACTTAGCTATTTCCCGGCCGGACAGATTATACAGTCTGGTAAAATTATCTGAGCAGGCAGCGGCAAAAAGTGTATCATTCGGGCTGAAATCTATATCATGAATCTTGATACCGATACTCGAAATTGTCGTCAGCTTTTGATTATTGCTGAGATTCCAGATTATAGCTTTCTTGTCATCAGCTGCAGAAACTAATTTTGTGTCACTACTGTTAAGAGCTAATGCAGTAATACTTTCTGTATGTTCTTTAAGTATGCTTTTTGACTGGGTTGCCTCGTTTTGGAAATGAATAACTCCGGAGTTTTCTCCCCAGAATATTCCTTCGGAATTATGGCAGTGGATCAGAGCTGTCACTGGGTCAGATGTTTTTATACTAGTTATTGTATCTGTTTTCCTGTCTATAATGCGAATTTGTTTATCTGAGCAACCGAAGTAAATCAATTTATCGTCGTTAGAGAAACATGCAGATGATATACTGCATTTTCCAAAATCCCAGTCTTTTATGACTGCTGATTCACTTGAATCAATAAGTTTAACATGTCCTTCAGATGTTGCAGCAACAATATACTTACCGGAACTGCTATAGACAGTGCAGTATACTTCACCTCTGAAACCTCTGTAGTGCTTACGTATCTTCTGATTCTTAAGATTCCACTCTATAACGGAGGAGTCCCAGCTTGCTGACACGAGAAGATTAAGATAGGGATGGAAATCAAGAGCGGAAACAGGAGATTTATGAGCCTGTAATACAATTGGTTTTGATGTTGTGTCTATTACTAAATTATGGATTTCCCATAGTTGCTTATCTTTAGAAAGTCTAAGTGCATTAAATGAAGAAAGGTATGAATCGTCAACTTTCAGTGAGTTTTCGATTCTTTCAATATAGGCTTCTGTAATACTCCCACGAATCATTTTCTTTTTCAGCAGATTTAAAAGGTTGTATACCATCGAAACATTTACTTTTCTTACCTCATCAAAATGAACTGCTAATCTTGTTTTAGAACAGAAATCATGATCGAATACTGTTTTGACAGCGTACACAGAAGTAGTCTTTGACAACTTGTTGAGTATTTGTATTACATCTTGCATTTTGTGTTGGTGAGCCAGAACTTTTGCCTGCAAATAGAGTGCATTTCTATGATCTGCATTAATATTACAGGTTTTTACTGTATTCTTGAAGCAATTGTCAAAATCTCCCTTGATGTAGCTCAATATACCGTATCTGTAATATGATTCTGCGGTATAAAATCTTACAAGATCATTTATGTTTCTAATGCTGGTATCTTCTGGCAAAGTATGCTTTGTAAGCTGGATAGCAAAAGAAGAATGTTTTGCCATTGAATTGTGGATGCTCTTTTTAAAGAAAAACTCAGCCTGTTCAATATCTAAACAAGATGGTGAGAACAAATACAGCATTCCGATTTTGTACTGCAGGTAGTAATTCTCGGGTTTAAGCTTATCCAGCTCCAGAAATTTTTTCAGAGCAGAACATGCATTTTTGTCTCCATCTACAAGAGAGTAATATTCCAGGAAAGCAACTTTCAACAGCTCGATCTTATCCTCTTTCCAATTGAGTTGTTCACTGAGAAAAGACATATCTGATACAATGATGTTGGATAAAAGTGCAGCATCGAATTTTAAGCTGTTTCTCCAATATAAATCCTCTTTTAATGAAGAATATGTGCTGTTCAAAAACTCAATGCCATTTTGAAAACTTCCACATACAGTTTTTGCATAGTCTTTACCGCTTTCGGGTATTGAATCCAAGATACAGTTTCTTTCCAGCAGTTTTTGGAATGATGTACCTTCAATTCCATTCTCTAACATATTAGTGAATCTCATATCGTATTCAAGATACTTCTTCCATTGATTAGTACTGTTTTCAGTAGTATTTCGTTGTGAGAATTCTAACATTTAGCCTGCCTGATTTTTTTTTCAATTATTTTAATATTAGCCAATCACTGGCAAGTTTTAATTCGTCAAAATTATTACCTTTGAGTTTTACAATAATTTTCACATCCAGCTTCGTTTTAGCTTTAAGAGCATTAATTGTGATTTTTCTGCTTTCACCAATGTTGATATTTCCAAGAACTCGCCTTTCAACATCCCAAAGAATGTTTGAGTCAGGGTTTTCAAGTGAGGCAATGATATAGCAGCCTTCAGCAATAAGAGAACCTTTGTTTTCCAAATTTATTTCCACATCAACTTCAACACTTGAGAAGAATTTATTGTATCTGTATGAAGAGGAAAAATCAAGAAGAATTTCGGGGATAGGCTCTGTGCAGGTAATCCAGTCACTTTCTATCTGAGTAATAAGCTCGCTCTTTCTTTTTACTGCGAGCCTAATCTTGAATGGTTCAGTTGAAGAGGCATACAGATCAGTGAATCTATATGTGATTTTATCTTCCGGTTCCAGAGACTTGAGATTATCGAACTTAGATGACCATAAGTTACCATTCTTCTTTAATAAGTACACATAGATTTTTGTATTGCTGGAGCTTTTAGATCCAACATTTGTCATCTCAGCTATGACATCAACTGATGCCACGGTGGCGTTATAAGTGTACTCAGATTTTAGAACTACATCAAAATCTTCTCTTGGTTTAATTGTTATGATTTCCGGAATCTCATCAATGTATTCGCTTGGTATAGAACCCAGTTTCCAATTATCTCCTGTTGTCTCCAGATAGTAATACCTGTTATTATCCTGGATAAAGTAGCTTCCTTCAGTAAGTATAGCTTTAACACCAACAGCCAGGTGGGCGTTGAATTTCAGCAGAACAACATCATACCCCATTTCTCTTAGCAGGGCTGAAACAAGTATGGAAGTGTCTTCGCAATCTCCTCCGTTATCGTATAACGTCTCATAGGGAAATCTGGGATATTCGTCAAAACCTGCTGTTACACTGTCTTCAGTATAGGGGAGGTGCTGAACAAAAGAAATAACAAAATGAGGTACTTGACCTCGCGGAATGCTGCTTTCTTTTGCAGCTTTCTCCAGAGATTTAACAATAGAGTTAATGAATTTGTCATCAAATGTATCTGTTACATACAAGTCATAATCTCTCAGTCTTGATCTGGATTTGTAAAATCTCATAGATTCTTCATTCAGCTCAAGCTCGAAAGTCCATTCAGAACCTGCAAAGCTCCATGAGTAAGTTCTTGTTTCAGTTGCTCCCAGTTTTATGGATATCCATAGTACCAGGAGTACAAAACAAACTCTGTATCTCATTTTATCTCCTTTCGACCCGGTTATGGTGAGATATTAATGACAGACTAATATCATACAGGGTTATCCGTGTAAACATTCAAACATTTTGTAATCAGCAGTTCTTTACAAATGTATATCAATGATATCTCATTAATAAGGTTTTCCCATGTTTTCAGTCAATATATTTCTGACAGGAGTATAAAAAATCAGAATTGTATTGACGGTTTTGTTTTATGTTGAATTTCTTCACTTGAGAAGATATATTATGAAGAAACTACCTAAAATAATTTCAATAGTTCTTTTGTCAGCTGCAATACTTATTGTAGCAAGCTACGGCTGGCTCAGGATTGGCAAAAAAGATATAAATTTCCTGAAACCATATCTGGAAACAAGTGTCAGGAATATAATAACCGGCTCAGATGTTACTATATCTGACCTTGAGCTGCGTTGGAAACGCTTTTTCATACCTGTAATACATATTGAAAATGCTGTACTGAATGGTAAAATTAATTTCAGCATGAAGAATGTTGATGTAACACTCTCAGCATGGCAATTGTTCAGAAACAGGTACAGGATATTCTCCGCTGATATTAGTAATTGTACTATAAGATTCATGTCCGGAACTCTTAATGAAGAGAATACAAAGAATCCTTTTCCAATATATAAGATTTTGAGAAAAATCGATGATCTGAACATTATTTTGAAGATTAAATCTCTTGGGCTGGAGTATGAATATACTGCTCTGCAGGTTGAAAATATTCATGCAAGACGAATATTTAACGGGCCCTATAAACTTACCGGTGACTTTCTGACATCTCAGGACAAAAGATCTAACTTCTACATTAACCTTGTCAGAAAGAAAACTCCGAAAGTCTTTATTCTTGATGGCTTTCTCAGCAAATTCAGTGTACAGGATGCCTACGCCTATATAAAGGGAGTCAAGCTGCCAGATATTAAAGGTGAAATTCTTCTCAATGTACTGGCTGAAGTAGATCAGAATAACATCGTGAACTTATCCAGGAGTTCTGCTGCTATAAAAGATGTTGAAGTTTTCGCTCCCGGAATTAAGAAAGATCCGTATTTTATTGATCAGATTGATTTAAAGGGTGTAGAGATTAAGAGAAAGCAAATTATATCTGTAGAAGATGTTAAAATCAGAAATAAGGATTTAAATCTGCATGGGTCTGTTTATGCTACTGAGACACCTGATAAAATAGATTTTATGGCAAAATTATGGGTATCTGCTTTTGATAAAAAGGTTTTCTCTAAATATGCTCCTTTTGAGTTTGCTCCTGTGACCTGTGACTGGATTGAATCTCACATTCATTCCGGGAAAATGCAGAACGGATCAGTCTTTGTAGAATTTTGCCTGCCTAAGAAAGAAGAGATAAAGCCAGAGTTTGATTTTCAGGTAACAATGCCTTTTAACAATTTCAAATTTGAGTATGTACTTGGATATCCTGCCATTACAGATGCTTCGGGTTTACTCAAAGTTAATACAAAAAGACTGTCCATCGATTTTTCTTATGGGAAAATGCTTAACTCTCACCTGAAAAACTGCAAATTGATTTTGAGCGATTTCAGGGATGAAATAAAATACTTTGATATAAGCGGTACTGCTCAAGGTCCGACAGAAGATGTAATGGTTTTTGCAAGAGCTATAACAGATAACAGTTCGGAGTTTCTGAACAAAACGAGATTAGAGGGAGGTAATGCAGAATCTGAATTATCATTGCATTTTCCGCTCAAAAGAATTGAACAATTCACTGAGCTGAATGTCAATTATAATGGACTGGCGAAAAATAGTTACTCAAATATTTTCGGATTGGATTCAGTTTTTACAGATCAGACAAGAATCAGAATACAGACAGATAAGATATATGTCAAAGCATCAGTCTTATATAAGCACCTTAATTCAAGATGTAACTGGAGAACAAATCTGAATAACGGACATAGCAGTTTCGATGCAACGCTTTACTGGAATGAACAGTCAAGCAGAAACCTCAAACTACCTCTGTTTTTCAGAGGGCAGCAGGAGCTGACTGGTAAGTACAACTTTCTGGAAGACCAGTTAATTATATCAGTTAATTCTAATGCTACCGATATTATGATAACTGATAAGAAAAGGAACGTGCTTAAAAACAGGAATGAAATTAGTACAATTAAAGGATCTGTGAAATTGTTTGATAATGGATTCTCACTTGAAGGTTTCAAATACAGGTCGGGGAGAGCGTCAATTCATCTGAATGCTAAACATAATGGTTTGGAGAACAGCGCGACACTTCAATTGAAGAATGTTGAGAAATGCACAGGCATACTCCGGTTTACTGGAAATAAAGATTTCAATAAGATTGTTTATGACGGCTCATCTCTGAATCTGGCACTGCTGGCTAATATGAACTATGCTGCATCAGAAGACACAGGGATGAAGAATCTGAATCTTAAGGTTCATGCAGATGAACTGTTTTACAAAGATGAGAAGCTTTTGAGCAAAGTTGATTTTGACTTCAAATCCGGAAATAGAAAAATCATTGATGCTTCTATTGATGCCAACATAAACGAGACTGACAAATTCACGATCAAAAAATCTGCAGACAGCTCTGTTTATGAGATGGAATTTGACAATCTTGGAAAATTTCTAAAGGATTTGGAGATTTATGATAACATAAAATCAGGTAAAGTCTATGTTTCTATTCAACCGGATGGGATTAAAAGAGCGCTGAAAGGTAAGGTGGAAGTAAAAGATTTTGTTATTCTTGATGCACCTGCTTCAGCAAGGTTCATAAGTATGGGGTCATTAAAAGGATTTACAGAAGGATTTAAAACCGGTGGTGTACCTTTTGAGAAACTTACATTGAACTACGACTGGAAAGATAAAAAGATAGATTTTTCAAACGTACAGTTAGTTAACCCCGGTTTATATGTTACAGCAAACGGATTTCTAAACGACAAGGAAATTAATCTTGTTGGAGAGATATCTCTTTTTCAAAAACTCAGTGATTTTATGAATAAGGTACCGATCATTAAAATGTTGACAGATGGAAACGGGGTTTCAATAGCCAGTTATTCAATATTCGGGAAATGGGGAGAAGTGGATTCATCCATGAAATTCCTATCAAAAGAACCTTTAAGAAAAAATAAGGAATATCTCAAGAAGAATCAGGACAATAAGGTTAAATGATCTGTTTTTCTACCGGATATCAATCCACAATATACCTTGGTATATCTTTAGGAATACGAGAAAGAATTTCGTAGTTAACCTGCTGACTGATTTCACTGAAAGAATCGACTGATATTACCAGATCATCCTGTACTCCCACAATTACTACTTCATCACCAACCTGCACCTGATTCTCAGGTAAAGCGGTAATATCAGCAATTATCATGTTCATGTTAACCAGACCAATGACTCCGCATCTGGTTCCATTTATCAGGACACGCCCATTATTACTTAGAGATCGACTATAGCCATTTGAGTATCCCACCGGTACAATAGCCAGAGTTTTATCTTCTGATGCAAGATAAGTTGTTCCATAACTGATGAACTCACCGGTTATTACTTTTTTTATGCTCATTACTTTTGATTTCCAGCAGATAACTCTTTCCAAGGGATCATTCATGTCTCCATTGTTGGCTTTGTATCTGATAAATGTTTCCATACTTGACCAGAATCCATACTGCATAATACCTATTCTTACCATATTGAATCTGCAGTGCGGATAGCTCATAGCTCCGGCTGAACATCCGATATGTGAGTATTCCGGTTTGATACCGTTTGAATTCAAAATTTCCCTGTAAAGTTTGAATTTGTTGATCTGGGATTCAACTCTGACATGATTGGCAATGCTCTCTGCTCCAGCCAGATGCGAACATATACCTTTTACTTCAAAGAATTGTCTGTTAGAATTAATAATCTCCATCAAGTGAATAAAGTCGCTATTTGAGAGACCTGTTCGATTAAGTCCAGTTTCAATCTCAATGTGTATTTTAGCTCTGATATTCAATTTTTTGGCTATTTCCAGTGCTTGACGCAGTTTGACCAGCTCAAATACAAAGAACTCGAATCCCATACGAATTGCACTTTCCAGGTCATCACTGTCTATCCAACCCATAATCATAATATCTGTTGATTCTTTTACTACATTTCTTACTCTGAGAGCTTCATGAAAACTGAATGTGGAAAAATGATCTATACCGCATTTTTCGACTGCAGGTACAAAGTGTTCTATACCATGTCCGTAGGCATTTGCTTTCACTACGGATGATATTCTTACTTTTTCTCCAAATGTTCTCTGAAGGAATTCAATATTATTTGTTATTGCTCTATTACTTAAAAAAATCTCTGTTGAACAGCTCATAAAATCCTTATTTATTAAAAATGTTTGAGTAAACTTTATAAAAAACGTCTATTCCTGTCTCTATCAGTTCATCAGGAAAATCATAGTCCGGATTGTGCAGCATAGGGTGATTTATTCCGGCTCCCAATCCGAAAAAAGCTCCTTTATGTCTGTTAGTATATTGCGAGAAATCCTCTGACCACCTGAAGGCTTTTTCTAATTCTATAGTCTCCAGTCCAAGTGATGAAGATGCATTTCTGATTTTGTTAGCAGCCTCAATATCATTAATTGTTGCCGGGAAAACCTCAGAATATGACAGCTTATGTTTGAGTTTCTCTTTTTCTGCTACTTCTACCAGCAGTTTCTCGCATTTATGAACCAGTAAATCCATGTCTTTGTTTGTTTCAGAACGTAGTGTTACCATGATTTCGGCATGCCCGGGAGAAGTACCAAAAGCAACTTCACCAAGTTTTATATGTATAATGGTGAGACTTGTAAAGGCTGAAAATTTACTTTTGTCTTCAACAATTGCATACAGTTTTTCAATCAGCTCTTTAATAGCAAAAACAGGATTAATACCGTTTTCAGGTTCTGCTGCATGAGATGTTTTACCGGTAAGACTTATTGTCATTCCTCTTGATGCACAGGCAAAACTGTTATTCTTTACAAGAATGCTATGTAAAGGGTAGCCTGGAATATTGTGAAGTCCGAAGACAAAATCTGGTTTAATACGAGTGTACTCAGGATTTGTTACAACTCGCTCTGCACCTTCTCCAGTTTCTTCAGCCGGTTGAAAAAGCAGCACTGCTTTCCCGGTTTCAGGAGGATTGGAACTGATCTTTTCAGCAAGCCCAGCCATAATGGTAGAGTGTCCGTCATGACCGCAGGCATGCATGACTCCGTTTTCAAGTGAAATATAGTCTATGCCGTGATGTTCTGCTATTGGCAGAGCATCAATATCAGCTCTGAACATTATTGTTTTCCCTGATTTTCCACTATCCCAGACAGCAGAAAAACCATTATCAAAGTTAATAATCTCATCAGGATTATAATGTCTGACAAAGTCTTTCAGAATTCGGGAAGTATTTTCTTCAAGGTGAGATAGCTCAGCATGCTGATGCAAAGTATGACGCAGGGAATGGAGAGCATTAAGTGACGTATTAGTAGTGTCTTCTGAATCAGTTAATATGTTTTTTTGAGTGTGATTTTTATCCATATAGATAAAATGTTTAATATTACCAGTATGTCAATAACAAAAAGGGAAAGAATTCATTAACCGCAAAAAAGACGTCTGTTAATAGCATTCCAGCTGATTCAAATACTGGATAATTATATGTAATTTTTTTATTCTCAACTCAAGTAGAGAATCATGGTTCAGGGGATTTCCGGGAGCATTATAAAATCGTCATCATTTGCAGATTTCTGGATAAACAGCATTACACCCCTGTAGCACCCATCTTTAGTGTATCTTGTATATATATGGTTAATATTCAGTTCATGCAGTGTCCTGAAAACTTTTTTCAGTGGGTAATTATACATTTCCATATATGGGGTATCAGCTTTTCTTCCATGCAGGATATTCGAAAGCTCGATTGCATAGGGTATTTCTGATTTTGTCCACTCAATAAATTTTCTGAAAATTGTAATGTCGCTTTCATAAACGAAATGTATCATAGCGACTCCATCTTTATTAAGCTTTTTAATTAGTCTTCGGAAAATTGACAATCCTTGCTCGGTCGGGATATGCTGAAAAACATAGATTGAATGTATGAAATCGAATTTTCCATTTAGCAGCGAGAGTTTTTCATCACTTAAGAACAGACTGATGTTGGTCTTCTTTTTCTCTTCTTTATGCTTTTCGACGACATTCAGAAGGGTTGGAGATATATCCATTCCTACTGCTTCATCAACCATATCTGATAAGGGTAAGAGTACTCTTCCTGCTCCACAGCCGAAATCCAGGACTCTTGTTGGTGAAAAATTTCTATTCAGTCTGTTTTGAATTATTTTAAATATATTGCAGATATAGTCTTTACCTTCTCGAAAAAACTGATTTAATGATTCAGCATCCCTTATGTCCTTGAATTTATCATTTGTAGTAACCCAGAAATATGGATCCTCTTTTCCAAACTTTTCCCAATATCTATATGTTTTATTCATAGTAATCCTCTTAACTAAATCTAAATATGAGTATACATAATGCAAGTTTTTTAGTGGTTAAAATGAATAACTTCTAAAGAAGTTGATCTGCATTACTTCAGTGGCTCAAATTTTACACCATCTTCATTTATAACAACTCCTGAAGATTCCGGAACTTTACCGTAGCAGCTGATGTTAACATATAATGTGTCATTTTCAATGACAATTGTCTTATCGCCTGCAATATATTCATGTCTTTCAATATTACATTCACTTGTCT
Organism: Cloacimonadales bacterium (SeqCode); assembly: GCA_942492065.1. Lineage (GTDB taxonomy): Bacteria > Cloacimonadota > Cloacimonadia > Cloacimonadales > JAIOQZ01. The sequence continues at coordinate 415,816 of CALODV010000008.1, forward strand.
TTGTGTAGATGTTTATCCCACTTACAGTGTAAACAGCTACATAATGGTTTCCCATTTTCTGGATTGAGTAATCCTCTGATTGATCAAGAAACATCTGCATGGCATCTGAAACCTGTCCTCCGATTACAGGTGCATTATTTACCCAAAATTTACCTTCGATAATGGATATTTTGTCAGTATCTTTAAATTTTCCATAAGATAGTTTGTTAAAAATTATTTCGTTTTGCCAGACATAAATGGTGTTGTTGTCGAAGCTTAAGATATGCATATCCTGACCGGATATTTCTTTTGTAGCTTTGGAGACATTCTTCGGTAACGGAGCAATAGAGACCTTTAATACTCCGAGTGGAAATGTGAAGTCATCTGAAGCCAATGCATAGTTTAAAGAAAGTGTTAAAATGATAAAACACATAACATTAAGTTTAATCATAGAGTCCTCCTCTGAAATAAAATTGAAGAAATTTTAAAAAAAAAGTCAAGATTTATATATATTGTTGTTATATGTTTAATCGAAAATGGAAAGTTTGCTGTAAATGTGTGACCATATGTACAGAATGAAAGTTAAAAACCTATAACTTTGGATTTTGGTTGACAACAAAATCTCAGAATTATTGTTTAAGGAAAAATTATGAAAATTGAGGATCTAATGAAACTAAGAACATTTTTAATTATCGTATCACTAATGACATCAGTACTTTTTGCATACGAACCACACTTCATGGAAGACCCGGCAATTTCACCGGATGGAGATCTTATAAGCTTTGTTTATGATGATGATCTCTGGACAGTTCCATTCGATGGGGGGGAAGCAAAAAGATTAACATCGACTCATTCCAGAGAATATTCCCCTATATTTTCACCAGATGGAAAATGGATTGCTTACGGCAGTAACAAATCAGGGCAGAATAATATCTATATTATCCCTGTAACGGGTGGAAAAGCAGAAATGATTTGCGATCAGAACTTGATGGTGGTTGACTGGTATCCTGATGGAAAATCACTTCTGACAGTAGGTGGAGTAACAATAGACAGATCAGGTATTTTCAGGTGGAAGCTTAATAAGAACCCACAAAAAATGAAAGTTCAACGTCCTGAACTCATTTCAGAGATAGGTGATTTCTTTACTACATTGTCACCCGATCTCAATAAAATCGTGTTCCCTAGACGAGGAGATGCTTACCGTGAAAAATATCAAGGATCAAAAAACGGCGAGCTCTGGGAATTTGACATTAAGACAGGAAAATACAAACAGCTTACATTCACTGAAACTACAGAGCGCTATCCGGTTTTTTCCCATACCAGAAATTCGATTTATTATGGTGGATCAGATGGAGAGAACTTTCAGCTTTGCAGAGTTGATAATGGTAATTACAAAAAACCGGTTTACCTTACAAAATTCAAGCAATGGGCTGTCCGAGATTTGAGTATTTCCAGAAAGAATGACAGGATAGTATTTGAAAAGTTCGATGAGCTCTGGGTATACAATCCTGACAACAATAAAACAAGAAAAGTTGAAATTGAGATAAATGAAGATACTTATGATGAAACTCTTGCTGTAAGTGAAACATATAATACATTTGATAAATATGATGTATCGCCAGATGGAAAGTTTGTTGTGTTTTCATACAAGTTTGACATGTTTGCAGTACCTGTAAAGGGTGGGGATGTAAAACAACTTACGTTCGATCAACCGGGAATAGAAAATATTGTAGTTCTGAATGACAACAAAACTATTCTTTTCTCAAAGCATGTAAAAGGTCAGCCTGAGTTATACAAAACAAGCATTGAAACTCCCGGTGATGCAGAAGCTGTAAGCTGGGGTAAAAACCGGTATATTGAATCAATTTATCTTGATGAAAAAAGTAATGTTGTTATCAGACACTCCAAGGGTGAGAAAAGATATATGACAACTATTTTCGACAGTACAGGAGTAAACAAGAAGTTTGATGTTCCCGGTGAGATTAACTGGGGAGGTTTTGCCCTTTCTGACGATGATAGATTCATGGTTTTTTCCAGGGTACATAAAGAAAATTATTCTTACGATATCATTATCTATGATATGGATAATGACAAAGAACATGTTATAATGACTAAAAACAAGTATGTCGGCGGTTATGTTTTCAGCCCTGACATGAGCTCATTATTCTATACATATGAAGGTGATATTCATAGACTCGATTTTATTCCTAAATCTGATTTTTATCTGGAAAAGGACAATTGGGATGATATTCTGAAATCCGATGAAGCAGATAAAAAAGATGAGAACGATGAAGCAGAAGCAGCAAAACCGGAGAAAGTAAATCTTGCCGATATCCTGAAGTCTACAGACAGGTTAGATATCAGAGAAACAAGAATCGTAAAACCTCAGGGCAGTAGCTTCATTATGTATGTAATTGACGACTCAACATTTTACTATAAGAACACGAACGGTCCCAAAACTACAATCAGAAAAGCAAACTTTAAAGGTGAGAACGATGATGTAGTGAAAGAGTTCAGTGGTGAAGTGGAAAACCCTTATACTCCTGACGGAAAGACAGTTTATTTCAAAAAAGGATCCAAGCTTTATAAAATGGATCTTAGATCAAAACATCCTGAGATGATTAAAAATCATATTAAATACGAATATGACAAGAAAATACTTAATCGTAAAGTATTTGAGCAGGTATGGGCTGAATTCGGTCTTGGCTTCTATGACAAAGATATGCATGGATTTAACTGGGATAAAGCATATAAAACTTTTAACAAGGAAATGGAAAAAGCTCATAGTGTGAGCGATCTGGAAAAAGTTGTTCGTGAAATGATTGGTGATGTAAATGCATCTCATACAGGTTTCTATCCACGAAAAGAAAAAAATTACAGATATGTAAGAAGTTCGTATCTCAGTGTTGAATACGATTATTCCGATTATCCTGAGAAAGGTATGAAGATTGCCAAAGCCTATAAAACAGGAGTCCTCAGTAAAAACTTTGGTATACGTGAGGGCGATATTCTTCTCTCAGTTAATGGGGAAGAAATAACAGCTGAAAATCCTCTGAACAAAATGCTGTTTGATAAACAGGATAAAAAACTTGAGCTGGTCTTCCTGAGAGGAAAAGAGAAAATAAAAGCAGAGATTAAGGGGCTTTCCTGGGCTCAGCAGGGTGGGATGAAGTATGACAGTTGGGTAGTAGAAAGAGAAGAAATGGTCAATGAACTCTCTAAAGGCAAATTGGGATATCTTCATATAAAAGAAATGAACGGTGAATCTTATGATCAGTTTATTAAAGATCTGTACTCTGAAAACTATTTCAAAGATGGTCTGATTATTGATGTAAGAGGAAATGGTGGTGGAAATATTCATGATAAACTTATTAATGTTCTTACTAAGAAATCTTATGCAATGTCAACAACCATTAAACGTAATGAATACTACAAGGCTCCAAGAGATGCATACGAAAAACCTCTTGTATTACTTATCGATCAGGACTCTTTTTCTGATGCTGAAATCTTCCCTCAGATTTTCAGATACCTTGAGCTTGGTGTAATTATTGGCATGCCTACATCCGGTTCAGTAATAGGAACAGTTCCATTCAAACTCTTTGACGGATCAAGTATGAGGATGCCTAGGTCCGGCTGGTTCACAAAAGATGGAGTGAATATGGAAGGTAACGGTGCTCAACCTCATATTAAAATCAATATGACACCTGAAGACATAATCAACGATAATGATGTGCAGTTAAAGAAAGCTGTATCGGAATTATTGAAAAAAGTATAATACAGATGGGCTGGCAGTAATGCCGGCCTTTTTTTTGCAAATTATGAAGGAAATAGAACTATACAAAATCTGGCTTGACCAAAAATTCAAAAGCACTCTGAGAACCATTGACGGTAAAGAAGTGCAGGTAATATTTCCCGGTACAAGAAACAAACTTGAAGGACCGGATTTCAACAGCTCTTTCATTAAAGTGGATGGACTTACTTATAAAGGCGATATTGAAATTCATGTTCATACATCTGATTGGTACAAACATAATCACAACTTCGACAGCAATTACAATAATGTTATTCTACATGTTGTATACAAACACGATTACAAATATAAACGTGTGGTAACTGAGAAGAATAAGGGAATATTCACTCTTGAGCTCAAAGACTTTACTAAACATTTGAAAGGAAACAGGAAGAGCAACTTTTGCATTGTCTCCAGAATAAGAGATAAAAGCAGACTGGAGGAATTCCTGACTGTTAAGGGTCTGGAAAAGTTCTACTGCAAATCCGAGCAATATCGTGAGCTGCTTCATTCTACCGGCAGGAATCAGATTTTATACATGGCAATGCTGGAAAGTTTTGGTTATTCCAGGAATAGAGAACCTATGAAAAAGCTGTCTCAGGTTGTTTCATACTCATATCTGCATTTCCTGTTCTCCAGTTACTCAAATGATGCAGTAACAGGTTTTCTGCTTTATGTCTGCGATCTGTTCAGTCATATTCCGCTATCTTTTTCTATGAATAATGTTATGAAATACAGAAATGCCTACCAAAACGAATTTCGTGGTAGTCTTTCCGTTAAGAAGCTCAACATTAACTGGAATATGTTCAGGGTGCGTCCTGTGAACCATCCTGTTCTGAGGATTGTGCAGATAGTTAACTTTTTCAGTTCACAAAGAGACTTCTATTCTTCCGTATCACAGGTGATTGAGAACTCCGGAGAAAAACCATGCGGAGCTAAGTTCTACAGGGAAATGGTAGGTGATCAAGATTCTGCAGCAGCAATCAGCAGAACCATGTTTGATAAAGCCATGATAAACATTTTTCTGCCATTGATGTATGCCGATTATTCTTTGCGTAGCAGTGATCCTGAGGTCGAAACACTGAAAGATAAATGTTTAACATATTATATGCGATACAATAAACTTGAACAGAATCATATTGAATTAAAAGCACTCACCAGTCTTACTGGTGGTAAAAAAACGGATTTTAAACTAAAAGCCGTGCATCAGCAGGGACTAAACTACTTATACAAAAACTACTGTAAAGATCGTCTTTGTGACTTGTGTTCTGCAGAATACAAATAATTGGCACGCAATTTTCTATTTATTAGTTGTATCTATTGTATTACAAGGAATTTATTTCCATATATTTTATATTGAGAATACTGAATAATGTCGGTTTCAAGGGAATGAAACTTCAGAACACATGGATGTGGATTGGAACTCAATAGTTTAAATCCATACAATCCATTGAAGCTTCCTCTTTAGAAGCACAGTGCTTGTATGGATTTTTTTAATAAAGGAATGTATTATGAATGACGGATTTAAGGATTCGGAAAGCTCTCACTTTCAGAAGGGGCTTCAATACTTCAGGAAGAATGCTCTGGATAAAGCAGTGGAACATTGGGAGAAGGCTACACAGCAGGACACCACAAATGCGGAAATATTTTCCGTACTGGGCGGTGCATATAAGCTGCTCAATGACTTTGACAAGAGCAGTTCTGCTTTGAAGAAAGCTCTAGATCTGGAACCTGACAATTTTAAGTACATCTATAATTACGGGCTGATTCTGTTTGAGCAGAAGCAATATCGTGCTGCATTAGAAAAGCTGCATTACGCTCTGGAGCTTCATCCTGACAATTTTGAGCTGATAAATGACATTGCAGTTATGTACTTCAACCTGAAGAATTACACCAAAGCTGAAGAGTATCTTATAAGAGCGATTGAGTTGAATTCTGACTATTACTTCGCGCTGGTTAATCTTGGATATGTGTATCTGTATACTGCCAGAATGGATGAAGCACAAAAAGTTATGAAGCGCTTGGATATGGCTAATCTTCATAATATCGAAGTTGCTGATTTTCGTCAGCAGCTGAAAACAATGCAGAAAAATGCTGATCCGGCAGAACTTGATCCTCATCTGGAAATGTCTGAAAAGACTTATGAAATTGAACCTATCCATCTGATCAAGGACTTTGAGTTTCAGTCTGTTGGTGATAGCATAGATTTGTCTGTTGTTGTTCCTGTCATGAACGAAGAGGGTAATATTCAGATTTTGTATGATAAGATTCAGGATGTAATGAAATCTCTAAAACAGACATTTGAGATTGTTTTTATAGATGACGGATCAAGAGATAAATCGCTTTCCATAATGAAAGAGATTGCATCAAAAGATTCAAGTGTCAGAGTGATACAGTTCAGACGTAACTACGGTCAGACTGCGGCGATCAGTGCCGGATTCAAATACGCCCATGGTGCAGTGATTATAACGATGGATGGAGATTTGCAGAACGATCCTGCCGATATACCAAGACTTCTGGAAAAGATGTCTGAAGGCTATGATCTGGTTAGCGGATGGCGTAAAGACCGTAAAGATAAAGCTTTAACTCGGAAAGTACCCTCCAGGGTTGCTAATGCTCTTATCAATAAACTGATTGCCGGGACAGGGATTCAGCTCCATGATTTCGGATGTACTCTGAAGGCTTACAAACGGGGAATCGTTAAGAACATCAATCTTTATGGGGAAATGCACAGATTTATCCCTGTGTTCGCAGCCTGGATTGGTGTAAAAGTTACAGAAATCCCTGTGAAACACCATCCCAGAATTCATGGCTACGCAAAATATAATCTCTCCAGAGTAACACGAGTAATCTTCGATCTGCTGGTTGTAAGATTCTTCTCGGATTACATGACAAGACCAATCCAGTTTTTTGGAAAAATTGCCAAGAAAATACTTTTCACCGGTACAGGAATTCTGATTGCAGCCGGAGTACTGAAAGGATTCTGGACACTACCTTTCACCTGGGATACTCTGCTTATTCTGTTCGGGATTCTCTGTGTTTCCAGCTTTCAGATAGTAATTATGGGACTGCTGGGGGAAATGATAATCAGGCATTATTTTGAAGGACAGAAAAAAGATTATTATATAGTTGAGAACATACACAGTAAAGATACGGGAATAAAATAATGTGCGGAATAACAGGATATCTGTCGCGAGACAAATTTGATATTGAACTTTTGAAAAATATGACTGACTATCTCTCTCATAGAGGTCCCGACAGCAGTGGTTATGAGATACTTAAAGATGCTTCCGGTAAATGGACTGTCGGTTTCGGACATAGAAGATTAAGCATTCTTGATTTGTCTGTGAAAGGGCATCAGCCTATGTCTACATCTGATGGTAGGCTTTGGATAACTTTTAACGGTGAGATTTATAACTTTGCAGAGATTAAGAGCGATCTGCTGAATAAGGGATATAAGTTTGATTCCATGACTGATACAGAGGTTATTCTATCCGGTTACAGAGAGTATGGGGATGAGATTTTCGCAAAAATGAACGGAATGTTTGCTCTGGCTATATGGGATACTGTAAGTTCTGAGCTTACAATTGCGAGAGATCGTTTTGGTCAGAAACCATTGTACTACTATTATGATGAGAGAAACTTTGCGTTCAGTTCGGAGTTGAAAGCCATCCAATCTCTGAGTAGACTGGATTTTTCGGTAGATATTAACAGTATTGCCCAGTACTTCCTCTTCGAATACCTTCCTGCTCCCATGACTCTGTATAAATCGGTTCATAAGCTTGAGCAGGGGCATATCCTGAAATGGAAGAATAATAAGATCACTATAGATCGGTTCTGGGATGTATCATTCAGTAAATATGATTTGGAAGGAATTTCTGAACATCAAGCTGAAGAAAAGGTGATAGAGCTTCTCAAGGAATCTGTTAAAAAGCGTATGCTGTCCGATGTTCCTTTGGGAGTATTTCTCAGCGGGGGTATTGATTCCAGCGCACTGGTCAGCCTCATGAGTGAAATTGTGCCTTCCGGAAACATAAAAACATTTTCTATTGGATTTGAAGAATCTTCTTTTGATGAAACAAACTATGCCCGGCAGGTAGCCCGGATATACAGGACAGATCACAGGCATAAGAAATTATCTGCTGATACCATGCTGAATATTCTGCCTGATCTTCTCGATAAGCTGGATGAACCATTTGCTGACGCTTCTATCATTCCTACATATCTTCTGTCTGAATTCACGAGAGAGCATGTGACGGTTGCTCTGGGGGGAGACGGGGGAGATGAACTGTTTGCAGGATATGATCCGTTTCTGGCTCACAGGTTTGCCGAAATGTACGAATTAATGCCTGAAGCTATGCATAAGTTTCTGTTTCATTCAATGATCAAAAAACTACCTGTTTCCAGTAAGAACCTTAGTCTTGATTTCAAACTGAAGCAGTTCAGCAAAGGTCTTTATTCTGAATCAGTAATCAGAAATCAAAAGTGGCTTGGTGCATTTACAGACAGCGAGCTGAAAGGTCTTTTCAATAAAGAAGCTGCAGGGAGTGTAGATTTTACACAGCCTTACAGACAGGTGCTGTATCATAAAACTCAGCTGGGAGAAAAGTCTTTCTGGAATAATCTGCTTTACCAGTACCAGAAGTTGTACCTTGCAGATGATATTCTTGTTAAAATAGACAGAGCTTCCATGATGCACTCACTGGAGGCCAGATCTCCGTTTCTGGATCATGAACTTGCTGACTACGTCAATGCATTGCCATTCAATTTCAAAATGAGAAAACTGACCCGTAAATACATTCTGAAAAAATCTCTGGAATCAAGATTACCGGAAAACATACTCTACAGAAAGAAAAAAGGATTCGGTATTCCGCTCACAGCCTGGATCAAGGGTAAGCTTAAAGATGAGATATCATCAACGATCCTGGATGACAGCATGTACAGAAGCGGTATTTTCAACAGAAAAAAGATTATGCAGCTATTAGACGAACATATCAAGGGTAAAGTTGATAATCGCAAGCAATTATGGGCATTCTATATCTTTGCCAGAGTAATGGGTGGAAGATTCTGATAACTAAAAAGAACCAGTGAAGAATTGAAATAGTGGAGGGATAATGACCCTGATTTTGATAATATTAGATATGAACCTGAGTATTTGAAAATTCGCAATAAACTTGATTAAGAGCTATATAGCTGAAAGTCTTAAGCATAAAAACTTAGATTAGAAACAAAAAATTCTAGAATAGGCTGGCAGAATTCCAGGAGACAAAGAAATACAATGATATCCTCAAAAGCTATGAACTAAGTGCCGTAGAGGTGAAATGACAGTCTTCACCTCTAAAAGACTCTTTTAGCGATTTCCTCCACATCTTTTGCATTGCCGAAAACAAAGAAATGAAGTCCCGGAACACCATAATCAAGCAGTTTTCTGCATAAATCAGACATGAAATCTACTCCGCACTCGAAAGCTTTCTGCTTATCATGAATCGAGAGCATTCTTTTTTTGAAATCTTCCGGGATAGATACATTAAATGTTTCTTCGTAACGTCTGACCTGTTTAGTTTTGGTAATGGGACGTAAACCGGGGAAAATAGGTACCGTGATCCCAGCCAGTCTGCATTTTTGCTCCCATTCAACGAATTTATCAAAATCGTAGAACATCTGGGTTACAATATATGAGGCTCCGGCATCAACCTTCTTTTTCAGCCAGTTTATATCTGTTTCCAGCGATGATGCTTCACTGTGTTTTTCCGGGTAACCTGCTACCCCTATACAGAACGCAGGGGATACTTTTGGCGATAACTGATGTATATAGTGATGATCGTTCATTTCTCTTATGTGTTCCACAAGACCGATTGCATGCGGAAAGGCGGATTTGTCATTGACGAACTTTTTATCATCCTTTGGTTTATCTCCTCTCAGAGCCAGTACGTTATCGATTCCCAGAAAGCACAGATCAAAAAGAGCGTCTTCCGTTTCAAACTTGTCAAAACCACCGCAGAGTATATGGGGGACAACCTCTATATCATATTTATATCTTACAGCTCCACACACACCTACTATACTTGCATGTTTTTGGTAAGTGACAGTCTTGAGTTTATTGTCTATCATCTGCTCGGAGACAGTCTCTCTATGGTAAGTTACATTTACAAAGGCAGGATTGTACGGCAGGAGTCTGTCAATTACCTTGAAAATCTGATTAATAGATTTTGTTTTTAGTGGAGGTGTTACTTCTATGGAAAAAAGAGGTTCGGATGATCTTTCGAGATACTCTGTAACTTGCATAAATAACTCCTGAAGTACTTTAGTCTATTATCGTCAGAATTTAATGATATATAAACAATAATCCTATTGATTCCGGAGTAAAGAATTTTACCATTATTTGTGATCCGAGTAAATTGTATCATAAAAAGAAAGGCTATCATACTAATATAAAAGAAATGTTGACCCCATTAGTAGAAATTGGTTATCATTTTAATGATATACACGATAATTACAGAGATTGAGGAAAATTATATGGATTTCAGAGAGTTTATCAGCAAGAATATCTGTCTGTTTGACGGAGCAATGGGAACATCTATCCAGAGCCTTGAGCTTAGCAACAGGGATTTTGGTGACTATCCGGGCTGTAACGAATGGCTTGTAATGACAAGACCTGAAAAAATCATGGAAATCCATGAGTCCTATCTGCAGGCAGGTGCAAATGTTATCGAAACCAATTCTTTCGGGGCTAATGAGATAACGCTTTCCGAGTTTGAGCTGGCTGAAGAGACATACGATATAAATAAGCGTGCTGCAGAAATTGCCGCTAAAGCTGTTCAAAAATTTCGTGAAGAAAGACCTGTATTTGTTTCAGGTTCAATTGGTCCGGGCAGTAAGCTTCCTTCACTGCTTCAAATAGATTTTGCAACATTGAAAAATTCATATATTCCACAGATTCGAGGATTAGTGGACGGAGGAGTAGACTTACTCCAGATAGAGACATGTCAGGATTTATTGCAGATAAAAGCTGCATTCAATGCTGCTCAGGTTGTCTTCAAAGAGACAAACAGTAAAATACCAATCTTAGTACAGGTGACAATGCAGGGAAATGGAAGAATGCTGCTTGGCTCTGATTTATCGGCTATTATCAGTACTCTCGGTAAACTTGATATAGATGTGATCGGTTTGAATTGCGGAACCGGTCCTGTACAGATGAGAGATTATGCCAGAATTCTGTCAGAAACCAGTGATAAGCATATCTCTGTCCTGCCTAATGCGGGTTTGCCGGTTCTACGTGATGGAAAGCTTGAGTACGACATTACTCCCGAGCAGTTTGCGGATAATGTCGCATCCTATGTCAGGGAATTCAATGTGAACATTGTAGGAGGCTGCTGCGGCACGACTCCAAAACATATTCAGCTTCTGCATAATAAGATAAAGCATTTTAAGTTCAGTAGAAGGCATGTCGTTAGATCCGGTAGTATTTCATCTATGTTCACAGAGCAGAAAACAAATGTTAAACCTGCACCTTTACTGATTGGGGAGAAGTGTAATACAAACGGCTCCAAACGCTTCAGGAGGCTGATTAAAGAGGAAAAATGGGATGAGATTGTCAGTATGGCATTAGAACAGCAGAATGAGGGGGCTCATGCTGTAGATTTATGCACTGCCTTGACCGATAGGAATGAAAAAACAGATATGATCAGAATTGTGAAAATGCTGAACACTGATCTGCAGATACCGCTGATGATAGATTCAACAAGCCCTGAAGTAATAGAAGAAACTCTTAAATGTTATGCCGGAAAACCTATAATAAATTCTGTAAACTTCGAGAATGGTGACAATTCTGTTAAAGACTATATAAGGTTATGTAGCATGTACAGTGCTTCCTTAATATGTCTGGCAATCGATGAAAAAGAAATGGCAGATAATGCTAAGGATAAAATAAAGATATTCGAACGATTCTTCAGGTTGGCTCAGGAAGAGGGTTTACAGGCAAGTGATATGTTTTTTGACTGCCTGACATTCACGCTTGGAACAGGAGATGAATCTTACAGAAATTCGGCAGTTGAGTCATTGAAAGCAATAAAGCACATTCATGAAAATTATCCTGAGGTGAATCTGATAATGGGAGTCAGCAATGTTTCCTATGGACTAAAGAAAAACTCCAGGAAAGTACTAAACTCAGTGTTCCTGCATGAGTGCATTGCAAATGGTCTCAATGCTGCAATTGTTGATGCCGGCAAGATAATACCTCTCAATGAGCTGGATCAGGCTGATCTTAGAGTAAGCAAAGATTTGATCTATAACATAAAACCTGATGCTCTGGAAAAGTTCATTTCCAGGTTCTCGGATTTTTCTTTTAAGAGTGAAACTATTGATCAGGATTTAGCTGTAGCTGATAAAGTAAATAGAAGTATAATAAAAGGTAAGATATCAGAGATTAAAGTATTACTTGATGTACTATTGAAAGAAATGAAGCCTGCGGAAATAGTGAATGAAGTACTTTTAAGCAGTATGTCTGAGGTAGGAGAATTGTTTGGCAGGGGAGAGCTGCAGCTGCCGTTTGTACTGAAATCGGCAGAAGTCATGAAGAAGGCTGTGGGTTATCTTGAGAATTTTTTTGAGTCTGATACAGTGAAAAAGAAATTAACAATCCTGCTTGCCACGGTACAGGGTGATGTTCATGATATCGGGAAGAACCTGGTAGAGATTATTCTCTCTAACAACGGTTATAATGTGATTGATCTCGGGGTTAAGCAGACTTCTCAGCAGATAGCTGATTCAGTAAGGAACTATAATCCTGAATTTATTGGACTTAGTGCATTGCTGATTAAATCTACTTATGAGATAAGGAATACTCTTATCTACCTGAGAGAAAATGGAATATCTGTGCCTGTGATGTGTGGTGGGGCAGCCCTGAATGACAGTTTTGTGAGAAATGAGTTACAGCCTGTTTATAAAGGTACAGTAGTGTATTGCAAAGACGCTCTGGCAGGTCTGGACTATCTTGAGAAATATAAGCCGGAAGATCAGATAAAGTTTGAATCTGTAAAAACTGAGAATGTGACAGAGTCAGCTCAAAGTAATTGTCAGTCTACAAAGAGATGGAATGATAATATCATACCTGATCCACCATATATAGGGTGTTCAGAGCCTGTGTCGGTCAAACTTGATGATCTTAAAAACTGGTTGAACAGAAGATTCCTCTACTATACTCAATGGGGGCTGAAAGCAACTGTATTGGCTGATGATGCAGGCATGAGGAATTTTGCAGCAAACAAAATAGAAGAGCTGTTCCGGATCGCTATAGATATTGTAAAGCCTGTATATATAAAGGCGTATTTCGAATGTGCTGCGGATGATGAACAGCTTTTGATATTTGCAAAGGATGCAGGATACACGACTGATGTTGCCATTTATACACCTTCAGGCGGAGATAATGGGTGTCATAGTGTAGGTAAGTATTTCAGAGGTAAAAAGGACTGGAGGCGTGATTTGTGTGCTTTTCAGGTTGTTACTCTCGGAAAGACGGCAGTTGAGTATGCTGCAGAGCTTAAGGAGCAGGATAAATTTCAGGACTACCTGTTCTGGCATGGGTTTTGTGCTGCAATGACTGAAGCTCTGGCAGCAGCATGTCATTATGAAATTAGAAAAGAGCTGAGGATTGAGAAGGGCTATATACCGGATCCAGATTCGGATTTCAAGAACAGGTATCAGGGAGCAAGGTACAGCTTTGGTTATAATTGCTGTCCGGACATGAGTAATCAACGGGGTGTATTGAATCTGCTCCAAGCTGAGAGGATAGGTTTGAGTATGAACAATGCAGACCAGATACTACCGGAATACTCCACCTGTGCGTTAATCAGTCATAATCCACTGTCAGTGTATTGGTAGAAACGAAAACAAATGAATACAAGGCTATCTAAAGATCGGAAAGACTTCCTCAATCAGTGTGATAATAATGATTACTTGGTCCGTAAGAGCTTGTGCAGTTCCAGCAACAGCAGAGAGACAAACGACGATTTGTCTTATGGGTGCTGAATCTTGATTCTCCTGAACTGACTGATTGATGGATTACTCACCTGACACCTCAGGAATAGTTGAACGCCTTTCAAGGGTGATGTTTAAACCAAGGATTAAATGTAAAGACACGGAATTAAACAACGGGTACACCTGTCTTATCGAAGATATGAGGATGCAAAACGCGAACTTTACTTTTTTTTAAAATTAGTCACTTTCTCCGGTAAATTCCCGATTATAGCTTCCGCAATCTTATTCCAACTGAAATGCTCTTCTGCAAATTTTCTGGCTTTTCTGCCCATTTCTTCATGAATATTGTTCAGAAGCATATTGGAAAGCAGGATTTCCAGGCTCTCAGGATTCTCAGGATTATATGTTTTCAGCCAACCATGCTCTTCAAGCTCAACAATACCGTTTACATCCGTTGAAACAACAGCACAACCAGCTGCCGCATAATCACGGATTTTGAGAGGGGAGTAGCCCACAATGTTAAGCTTCTTCGTTTTGGGAGCAACAGCAATATCTATTACATTCATCCATTCGTTTACTTTGTCATAAGGTATGTTGGGTTTAAGTATGATTTTATCTGCATAATCAGTTTGCCTGATTTTCTTTTCCAGCTCTTCTTTATACATTCCGGAACCGGCAATCAGAAGATAAACATTATTGAAGTTACGGTTTATATTAGCAAAGCTATCAACAATATCATCAATACCTTGCCATTTTGAAATATTCCCGATAAAACCAATGATTGTTCCATCTACTCCCAATAGAGATTGCTTCAAATCCGATTTATTTTCCAATGGGTAGAAATGAGAAACATTCGTACCGTTACCGACTGTAAAAATCTTATCAGGCAATATTCCTGAATCAATAAGCAGATTGCGTATACCATCGGTTACAGTTAGTGTCTGGTCAGCAGTCATTGAGTCGGAAATCTGCAGTGCTTTGCCAATCCAGGCGATCAGTTTTGAATTTCTCTGAATCTTAATCTCAAGATCAAGCCAACCATTGTGTTCAGCCAGAATATGCGGGAAACAACCCTTCAACCAGCAGATCAGTCTGACAATTATAGCAGGGAACAATCTCCAGCGAATATGAACCAGATCTGTATCCGGAGTTATGACCCTGAACAACTTTTTATAGATGAAAAAACTGTGCAGAAAGGCACTTTTAAGAGATTCTTCATACTTAACAGGATAATCTTTGATGTCTATCTCAGTATCGTAAATATCTCGTGTAACCTGGGGACAAATCACACTCACTAAATGTCCAAGCCTGCTGTAAGCGTTTGCTGTTTCGCTGAAGTGGATGCTGGTTGCATCACTTGTTTCCGAGTTAATATGACCTAACATAATTATTTTCATTTCATTACCATTTATCCCTTAAGTGCTATCTCATAAAGACGTTTTTCTTTCTCCTCAACTAACCTGTGATTATGCCATAAGAATACAAACTCACCTTCATATTTTTTTACCGTATTTTTTACAGATAAGATTTTTTCAGCTTTTTCCACACAGGTTAATTCAGAGTTGTCAATTATTTGCGATTCCATTAATATCAAAGGTTTTTCCCAAGTTCCCAGCAGCTTATCATTCACAAAATCGTATAATGGAAAGGGTCTGCAGGCACCGCAGCGGAACCCGGCTTTATCTCTGAAGGCAAAAGTAGAATCCATTTTTATTCCTGATTCTGATAGATTACACATTGTCTCCGGAATATTCAAGGCTAAATAATGCTGCCTTGAGTGTAACAACTCCGGAACGAGCGAGATAGCTTTCTTCATCTCAGATATCATTTTTGCATTATTATTGTATGTACCCAGTCCAAAGTGGATCCCAATATTACTGTTAAGCTGCTTTCGGATTTTTTCAAGCAATGGAATAAACTCATCGATTCTGTATGAGGGATTGTCCCAGCCAAAACTTCCAAAGAAAAAGTAATAGATTGATTCAAAGTCTTTTTCTTGATCAAGCATATAGTCGAATGTGTAAAAAGGATCTGCAAAGCCTGATGATCTGCTCTTTGCATAGTTTAATAGCCTTGGAATAAAGCTATTTTTTCTCAGGATTACATCTCCTGCACAGTTCTTGAGCATGTGGGGCAGAGGCAGGTTCATGTACTCAGTCGGATGATCAACATCGTGAGTTGGAATGACTTTGAAACCGTTTTTCGGAACATCAATATTGAGATGGATTTTTCTCAGCAGGCTAAGGATGATATTGCAATAATCGTGAACGACAGGCTTATCTATTACATCTTCAATGAGCGAGTTTTTAGCTTCGAATCTTCCATGTTTATCGAGAGGATTGTGGATTGCGGATTCATAACCAGTCAGCAGGAAAAAGGCTGAGCCAATTATATCCGCATTTACTTCAATCAATCCATTTTTTGTGACAAGAGCCGGTTTATCAGATTCAAACAGGATTTTAGTGCTGATGTTCTCAATCTCAATATCATTAACATTGAGGTCTTCCTTTACCAGTTTCCGTTCCTGGATGATATTGAACATCTCTGAATGCAACCTGATTATACCTTGCTCAGAAGATATTTCAATGTAGTCAAACTCATGCTTAAGATAGACAGGTTTCAGGTCTGCCCAGACTTCAAGTAAAACTTTAAATATATAATGTATTTTGTTGTAATTTAATTCAGGTATGTGTATTATAAACATGTTTAATCCGGAGAATTAATTCTTAGTTTTCTTTTGATAAGAGCTGCGGCTTCTTCCAGGAACTGGATATACTTAAATGTCCACCATAACTCTTGATTCAGTGCAAATTTGTTTTTAAGAAGATTGATAAAAGCTCTGAACGATGAGTAGTTTCTATGTGGATTTTTCAGTCCGACATGTTCCGGGAAAATCATGTTGAACAACCCTGTATATTTTCTGTAGCTGTTGAACAACTTAATCTTTTTTCTCTGGAATGGACTCATTGATTCAGTGACTTGTTCGGTAGTCAGTTCCAGTCGTGTCTCCAGAATGCCATTAGATTGTAGTTTTTTTAGAAAATCGTCAATTTCCTGGTTTCTGGTGATTGTGAGTGTTCCCCAGTTATCTCCTTTTTTAAGAGAGTCTTTCCAGAAGCTCTTTATCCAGGGATCACCGCAGGAAACATCTGCATAAGCATTAAAATAGTCTGCACAAAAAAGGCATCTTCTGCGGTAGAAATAAGGGCTCATGAAGATTGCTCCGGTCATCTGCTTTTTTCGACTGTTATCGTTCAATCCACCGAAGATACGTACGTTGCGCAGTTCTCCTGATGAATCTCGACCGTAGACTCCTTCTCTTGCACCTTTGTAACGGTAATCAATCCAATCAATATCATGATAGTCAATTCCATTCTCTTCAAACAGAAACATGCTTGCTTTTGCAGTGGGAGTTCCTCCGCATAGAAGCCCGATGATATACTTAATCTTCTTCTGCCAGCGCAGCATTTCTGACTGCAGCTTCCTTAAAGCATGAGTATGACAGGGAAGAGTTACGATAACATAGGTTTTATCGTCATCATCAATGTCTCTTAATCCCTCCAGAAGCGGAGCAGGACAGTACATTGAGTGTTTATCCTGTGATCTGATCTCTTCTGGATCAGTGAATACTTTGTATTTTGCATATAAAGGCAGTTTTACATGGTTTTCAGAGACGATCATTAATGCTCCGTCTACTTTCCCTTCCTCAATGAGCGAGGCTGCCAACTCTCTTGCCAATCCACCGGATGTAGAAGTACTCAGGAAGTTCTCATCTTTTGCATACAGCACAGAACATTTATCTGTACTTTGTATACCGGACTCCAGCTTTTTCATAGTCGTAAAGCTGCATCGCTCAGCCTGTTTTGCATAATCGACATTATGCCCCGGGCACACTAATACGCATAAAGAGCATTCAATGCATTTATCTTCATCTACTTTGGGGACTCTGTCTCCGTATTCATCCCAGACGGAAGATATTGCTCCGGTCGGGCAGACTCCTGTACAGGCACCGCATCCGGTACACATTCCGTTTTCAGGGACAAATCCAATATGTTCCATTTATATTACCTATGCTATTTCTCGTTTAATCTTACGCTTTATGAAAGCAAAGACTTCTTCAACAAATTGAATGTATTTGAATATCCACCATAGCTTTTGATTCAGTGCAAATTTGTTTTTCAGCAGATTGGTGAAAGCTCTGAACGATGAGTGATTTCTGTAAGGGTTTTTCAGTCCGAGATGTTCAGGGAACATAATGTTGAACAGACCTGTATACTTTCTGTAGCTGTTGAACAACTTGATTTTCTTTTTCTGGAACGGACTCATTGATTCTGAGACTTGTTCGGCAGTCAGCTCCAGTCTTGTCTCCAGAACGCCATGAGTTAGTAGTTTTTTTAGAAAATCGTCAATTTCCTGGTTTCTCGTGATTGTAAGTGTTCCCCAGCTATCTCCTTTTTTAAGAGAGTCCTTCCAGAAACTTTTAATCCAGGGGTCACCACAGGAAACATCTGCATAAGCATTGAAGTAGTCAGCACAGAAAAAGCATCTTCTGCGGTAGAAATAGGGACTCATGAATACTGCACCGATCATTTGCTTTTTCCGGTTGTTATCATATAACCCTCCGAAAACACGTACATTATGAAGTTTTCCAGCTGAATCTCTTCCGTAAATGCCTTCTTTATCTTTTTTGTATCTGTAGTCAATCCAGTCAATAACATCATATTCAATTCCATTTTCTATAAACATATACATATTGGCTTTTGCAGTAGGTGTGCCTCCACACAGAAGCCCGATAACATACTTTATCTTTTTTTGCCAACCCGGTTTTTCAGCCTGTAAACTACGTATAGCGTGTGTATGACAGGGCAGAGTGACGATAGCATACACTTTGTCGTCATTTTCAATTTCTTTTAATCCTTCCAGAAGTGGGGCAGGGCAGTATCTGGAATGTACTTCGTGTCTGCGTACTTCATCGGGGTCTGTAAAGACTTTAAAAGGAGCATAAAAGGGAAAACTTAGTGTTTCTTGAGCTGTAATCATCAATGCTCCGTCTATTTCGCCTTTTTCAATAAGATTGGCTATTAGTTCGCGAACTATTCCTCCGGATGTTGCTTCCTTAAATGATTCTTCGTTCTTAGTGTATATAATGTCGCAGGATTTACATGAGCCAATGCCTACCTTTAGTGTGTCAGATTCCTGCATAAGACATTGCTGGTTAATATGTTTATAATCTATTTTATAACCCGGACAAACTTTCAGGCAGAGACCACAGGAAATACATTTTTCATTATCTACTTCAGGGACTCTGTCACCATATTTATCCCAGACAGGTTTAATTGCATTAACAGGACAAATCCCAGTGCACGCACCACATCCGGTACATAAGCCTTGCTCAGGTACAAACCCAATATGTTTAATTTTATTATAACTCCCTGACATGTAGGTAGATAAATTCTTGAGCAATTTAGCACCTCGTAAGTATGTATTCCCGGAGTTTCTTGAGTGTTTTCATAAACTCCTCATTTTTAGCAATTATCTGTTCTTTTGATTCAACCTGGAGACGCGATTCAATTCTATCAATAAAGTTTTTAATATCTACTTGCTTATGGTCCTGAACGTTTTCAATGAGACCATACAAATCCATGATCTCATGATACTTCTCTGCCCAGCTGATTACAAAAGGTTCAACTCCCATTTTGAGAGATGAGATCATTCCGTGGAATCTGGAACAGAGAGTGAAATCACAAACTGAAATCAGTGACTTTATCTCCTTCGCTGTCAGCATAACATCTATTTTAATCAGGCAGCTTTTGTCAGATACTTTATTGTATATCTCCTGATTGAATGTTCTGTCGTCTGTTCCTGCGTCATTATATTGATGCGGAATCAGGATGAATTTATATCCGTATTTCTTATGAAAATGGTCGATGATCTCAGCATAATAAGAAACAGTTTCCGGAAATCCCCATCTCAGAAACAGGATATTTGGAATTACTGCAGCGTACTTATTGTTGTGGTATATTTTAAGTTTTTTCAGTAAATTAAGTGTGCTTTCTTCAAGTGGATTGTTAAATGCAAAAGCTAGGTCTGGCATAAATTCCACATGTGGGTTATTCAATCTGAACTCTTCAACTAGTTTTAGTGATTTCATTCCTCTGGGGAGGATTAACTCAGTACTTTCAAGTCCGTGTTCTGCTAATTTTCTGTTCAAATTTGACGATATGGGGCCATAGGACTGAGGTAAGCAGAAAAAAGGTATTTTACTGAATTTGGCAATTTTCATTTTCAGAAATGAAGTTAGAGCATCATTAAATCCATAGTAATCTGAAAAAGCTATTCCGTGTATTTCCAGAATTCCGTCTGTTTTTGAAATTTCCTTGCTGTACTTGCTGAGTTTAACAAGAAGCTTATTCCCTGAGATATAACCAAATATGTAATCAAGCAGCATCAATAATGCTTCTAATTTGAAAGCTATTTTTCTGCCTAATGAAGTTGAATAGGATATTACATTGATTCTGTGGGTATCCCGAATACTTGATATTGCAGCCTTATCCAGCTCCGGATAGAAACTGAGAACACTGTAGTTATGCTGTTTACCTATGAGATTACAGGCAGCCTGTACCATGGCAGAACCGCCTTTACTCCTTAACGATACTCCTGTAATCAAAAACTTTTTTCCCATCTTATTTCACCTTCTTACATACAAATATGGCGTGATAAGAAATTTCAGTTTTAATTCTTTGTGGAATAAGTCCGGACAGTATTTTTTCGATCTTAACAAAGGGGTTAGACTTAACAATGCCCTTTCTTTTCAGGAACTCGTTTATCTCTATAAACTTGTTAATCAGCCAGAAAGGATGAATTCCATCAAAACTCTCAACGGCAAAACCATTTTTACGGAACATATCAAGGAGTTCCGAAACGGTAGAGAAAGTCACATAATCGTAGTGCTTGAACTTTTTGGGAAACAGCTTTCTTTTGGCTAGGGTTTCCAGATAGTACAATGAATTTCTGGTATGGAAGGATGCAATGAAGTAACCACCTGTTTTCAGTACTCGGGAAAATTCTCGAAGTCCCTGTTCTATATCATCCAGATGGTGTAGAACAGACAGGGAATAAACTATATCAAAATCCTTATCAGCATAAGGCAAGTCTGTCACACTTCCCTGCTTAAAGTTGTTCAGTACAACGGATGCCTGCTTAGAAATATCACATGCCTCCGGATTGTAGCCCATATTCTTCATTGTTAAAACGGCATTACCATTTCCGCAACCGGCATCAAGTATAGCTGATTCTTTTGAAAAATTCTTCTGATCAAGAAAATCTACGACTTTTTTCAGTGAAATTCCAGGAGTGTATGGTAAAGTTATATCCATGGGCTTTACATCTTCATTCCATGCATCCCATTTATCATAGATTTCAGCTATTTTTTTAGTTGAATCATCAACATGAATCTTTTTGTAAGAGGCTTTTATAACATAATATGGTGCAACAGTAAACTTCGAATTTCCCGGAAGAAGTCTTATCAGGGAATTTAGAAATGGGGCGAGTTTCACAGACAGGTAGCTGAGATATGGATAAACTTTGTTTATGATGTTTTTATCCTTAACATCCGGAGTTCGTTTAAATTCTGCATCTACTTCAGGATAGTATCCCGGGAGAATTTCGACTCTTTTAAAAAGCATTCTGAGTTTGCGCGCCAGACTGAAATAGGATATCAGGTTTTCATCCCAGTTTCCTGTATAAGGATCACAAGTGTTGTTTTTATGAACTTTAAACGGCATAAAACGTGATTCTAAATACATATCAACAATAGAAATGATATCTTCTTCTCTGAAACCTCTGGTTTTCTCTGCCAGCTTTGAAATTTCATCTTCACAAAGAGATGGAAAACTTGTTTTAATTATTGTTTTTCTAATCTCAAAGAAAGGTTCTTTAGCGTCCATTTTTTTACCGGATACCGTGCCTGAATATTCAGATATTTCGTGCTTCTTTGTCATCATCCAGTAAATTACAGGATGGTAAGTATTACTTCCGGAAGCCATGTATATTGTCCCATTCACGGTAAGTAGTTCCGATAATGCTTTAAATGCCTCATAAGGATTATAGACATGTTCAAGTACATCATAGTTAGCTATAACATCAAATTTCTCTTCAATCCCCAGTCTCTCATAGGTACCCGCATAATATGCGTCAACATGTATGCCCAACACGGATGAAAGTTCTAACGCTCCATTGCGGATTTCCTCAGAGATATCCATATATACCACTCTGTGAATACCTGAAAGCTTGGCAAGCATTGTCAGGAAGCCGCTTCCTCCACCATAATCAAGAAAAGCCGTGCATGAACGTTTATGCCCTTTAAGTGATTCTTTCAGGATGCGAACATAACGAGGAATAACAGCATCAATATCATCCTGATATGACTTCAGGTAGTTCTTAAAGTATTCTGATGCACTAAGAGAATTTATATCCAGATACAAAATTTTCTTTTTCAGTTCTTCTGCAGCGCTTTCTATTCTCATTTTATCTCCCTGTCATCTGCTTTATCAGAGTAAGATATTCATCAGCAGCTCTATCTACTGAGTACTTCTCCTCAACGATTCTACGACAATTTGCACTCATTTCCTCAAGATTATACTTTTCCTCAGTAATTTCAATCATCAGTTCTGCGAGTACCTCAGGTTTATCCAATTCAACAATGAAACCATTCACTTTGTCAATCACGAAATTTCTCATTCCGGCTGCATTACTTCCAATTATGGGTAAACCACTGCTGAAAGCAGACAATCCCGACATCGACATACCTTCTACTCTGGAGTAAAGTACGAGACAATGAGATTTTAACATCCAGCTGTTTACTTCTTCCCTGGAAACCCAGCCATGAAAGTTGACTCTGTCCTCAATCCCCAGCTTATGAACATGTTGTTCCAGACTTTCCTTCATGTGGCCGTCACCGAGAATTTCCAGAACGCTGTTTTCGGTTTTTGAGAATGCAGTTACGATATCATCAATACTTTTTTCCAGCGAAAGTCTGCCAACAAAAAGGAATCGGGTAAAATCGGATGGAGTTTTTCGTTTTTGACTGCATATGGGAATTGAGTTTTCTATTACTTCAACACCTTTCACATTGAAAATATCTTCTGCCATATCAGCAAGATCTCTGCTGACTGCAACAAGTTTATCAGCATAATGTGCCAGAAATGTTGAAACAGGTTTGAAGTACTTAAGTTTACGTCTGTGTTCCGGAACAATGAATCCATGAACATCAGCTCCTCGCAGCAATACAACAAATGGAATACTGAAAAGGAACTTGCAGAGAAATCCCAGTGCTCCCGTAGGCATTAAAAAGAAATTCAAGACTGCATCAGGTCTGTTAAAAATCAACTGATAAAGATAGACGAGTTTCGCCATCATAAGATACATCAGCATTTCCGCCATTGTACTGCGGTCAGCTCTTTTACGTCCGGCAGGTACTCTGATAATCTGCAAGTTTTCTTTCAGCTCTATCCATGGCAGGTTCTTGAAGTGAGAAGTAATCACGGTTACTTTATGACCACGTTCTGCAAATTTCTCAGCAAGCAGTTTTGTCTGCATTGCAGCGCCCCCACCAATAGGAGGATATTCATAATTCAGAATAAGCAGTTTCATAATTTCATATCTTGCAGGTTTTGCTTGTATTGAGGATTTTCAGGCTCAATACGGATAGCGTGTTTAATGAATTCCTCAGCTTTCCGGTCATCATGCAGCTGCCAGTAACATACTGCGATATTGTTACACAATCTGGCATTATCAGAGTAGTCTTCGAGCATTTTATGGAAGAAATTCAGGGCTTCCTGTATTCTGTTTTCTGAGAACAGCTTTTCTCCCTGATTGATCCGGTTCTCATAGTCATCTGCAGGGTTATCCTCGTTGAGCAAGTGAGCAAACCTTGTGCTTATCAGGGTCTTATAAACTTCATCATAGTTTTCAAGCAAGTCCCTTAATCCTACCGGATTGGTCTTACGGTATGGAGTAGACATTTTGTTTTCACCCAGATTTACTTCAAGGAATTCTGTTATACTGCTCAGTATCTCTGGACGAATTGTCTGAGCCTCCCCCTGATTCTCAGGGAAGAATTTTTCGTAGTGTAGTTCAAGGTATGGAAAATAACTGCTCAGAAGCTGTTTGAAATATTGAATCTGTTCATCCCTTCTATTGAGTTCCTTTATCAGTTTATTTCCGGTTTCAAGTCGGATTTTCACTGCTTTGACTTTTTCTTTTGTATGAGATTTCCTGTTGAGCTCTCTCTGCATTACATTTAACCTCAAAGAAATCAGTGTTTTGAGGATGTTCTCCCTTATCAGGTGAATAATCCTGATATCATGCTTCTGCAAAACTGTGTGCATGTTCGCAATTGTAAAATACTGATTGTATTTAACATCAAAGCCAACAGCTTTTTCTGTTCGAGCATTAAAGTACTCATCCATAAAGTTATACAGTACTTTGGAGGAATACTTTGGGGTCAGGTTGATTTTATCTTCTTTAACTTTTTTATCCCAGAAATCTATAAAGGAGTTCACATTGTTATAAAGCAGCCTTTCACCTGTACAGTAAATGTCAGGGTGGCTGTTCAGGATTGATTCCAGAAAGACTGTTCCTGATCTCTGGGTTGCCAGAACTAAAAATTTAACCATATCAGCATCCTTTAATTGTTTAGCAGGGCTAGTGACTCATTGATTATAGCTTCAGCGGCTGATTTGCCGTATTTATTTGCGAATAATTGATCTGTATATTTCTTTCTGATATCTGACTTGAATTCCGGTGATGCAAAACATTGTTTTACTGCATTTTTAGTTTCTTCAACCGATTTTACTTCAATTCCGATATCGCGCCATTTAAAACCAATATCATTCGGGTTGAAATACTTGTAATTTCTCCAGTTTGGGTTGTTGAATAATACTACAGGTTTATCAAGAGCTGCGAATTCCATAATTGCAGAAGAAAAATCTGAGATTAAAACATCAGCCAGAGCCATAAAAGGAGTAATATCATATTCGTCAGCTTCAGCAAAGACTATTCTACTGTCTCTGCTGACAAGATTTCTCACAGCCTGTTTATATGGCTCAGCTGTTGATCCGTGCAGCTTGACAATCATGATAGTATTTTCATCAGGTATGACTTCATTAATTCTGTCTGTCAGATAGGGTAGAGCAGACAGTTCATCGTTAAATGTGGGAGCGAACAGGATATATTTCTTGTCAGAAGGAAGTCCGTATTTATTGATAACTGATTCTCGAGTTATTTCACCGGAGAAAACAGGATCGAGCTTAGCCATACCTGTTGCCTTTACAGGTGTGGAGATGATCTTCCTCATGATGTCTTCATGGAACTTACCCGGGACGCATACCAGGTCGGCTTCTTCTTCTCTTCTTGCAACGGGAGTATCCGTATAATATTGTCCCTTTGAGAGCACACCATGACCTATATTGACGATTTTACCACAGCCTTTGACAAGCGGATAAATTGAATCAGCTATGAAAGTAATATCAGGGCTGAACTCCTGCGGGGATGCATATACTCTTTCACCCATTCCGACAATGTATTCTCTTTCTGATGGAGTAAAACCTGCTCTGATCTGCGGAGCATATTCCATTATGCTGAAGCCGATTTCGATTTCGGGGTGTAGTTTCTTTAATTTTCTGTAAACAGGCTCAAGGATGGGTATATGGACGTTCTTGAAGAAATAGAAGAGCGCTTTCTTACCGGAAAAGTCATTTTTCAGGCTGGTGTTGCTTTTCCTTTTTCCTCCAATTCGGGAAATCAGATCAAGGTCGCTCTGCAGTGTTTTTCTGATAGGTTCATTTTTAACTACATTTATCAGATATTTTTTATAATTTATGTCATAGTATCTACCACTTAATGCATGTGGAAGTGCTTTGTACATAAGGTTTTCGTCAACATGTCCCTTAACGTATTCGTTAACAATGTGCTCTGCAAGATCAGGCATTACATAATATGTCAATACATCAAGTGCACTTTCTATAACTTCCTTTGGGGGAATTCGGTCTCTCTGATTCCAATAGCGCATAATACTTGTCATATTGCTTTCATGATATAAAAGTGATAGAGCTATTGAAATTTCTCTGCTTCTGAATACATCTTCAGTTGACATAGCACTTTTTCTGAATGCGAAGAACTCAGGCAGGTTTGTCATAGGCAGAACAGCAGTTTTTTCACCTTCAAAGTGGTTGTAAACATCATAAGCAAATTCATGATCCGGTCTGTCTGCTATTTCTTTCCTGATATATTGCTCATAGAAGTTAAAACCGTCCTGTTTTGTAGAGATACCTGTTAAAAGGTTTACATTCGGATTTTTCCTGAATGTTTTTTCCAGGACAAAGTCGAAGTTGGCAAATAGATGAGCATTTTCCTTAATAGTAAATACTATTTCTCCTGTTGCTTTTTCTACGCCGGCTTCGAAAGCAATATGCCAGGAAGTCTGCTCCAGATCAACAACATGAAAGTTCAGATATTCATGAAAGTCGATCAGATATTTCATTGATTTCTTCACTTCTTCGGATAAGCCATTTTGAACAACAACAATTTCCATTGGTACTCGGAAGTATTTGTCACAATACTGAATCTGAGTTCTCGTTACAATCCAGTTATCATCAGTTACTACAATAACGAATGACTGCAGATTTACATTAACTCTGGATTCATATGGAATAACTTCTTTCACAGCATCCCAGACTTTCTTTGAAGCGTTTCCTTCAAGATCAGCGAGAAGTTCGTAAGCATATTTATTTCTGATAGCAGATTTTCCGTCCCCATTCCTGAGAATACCGGGAAGTATCCTGAGCAGTTCATCAAAGCTGTTTATCTGGGTTCCAAGATCTCGCCATGCCCATTCAATATCTGTTTCATGGAAACCGTGATATTGGAATCTTTCCGGATTATTATACAGAATTACAGGTTTATCCAGAGCCATAAACTCCATAAATGCCGAAGATACATCAGAAATCATAATGTCTGATCCTGCGAGAAGATAAGCAAGATTAGACTCTTCAACAAATATGATATTGCTGAGCCTTGATCCAAGAGCTCTGAAATGACTGAACATGCGACTGTATGTTGATCCATGCAGCTTTACAAGGAAGTAACAGCCCATATTGTTTAATTCGTGAAATCTCTCAGCAAAGTCAAATACACTGCTCAAGCGTCTGTTGAATGTCGGAGCATATAAAACAATTTTCTTGTTTGGATCAAGATTGTATTTTCGGCAAAGATAGCTTTTATCATATTCTTTGTTAAATGCTGAGTCCAGCTTAGGCATACCTGTTGCAGCAATGTTTGTAGACAATATCTTCTTATAGAGCTGATATGCATAGTTACCGGGAACGCAAAGCAAGTCTACCCAGTTTTCTCTATGTACCCAGACATTATCGCTGAAGAAAAATCCTTTAGATATGGTTCCGTGACCTATACTGACAACCTTACCGCAATTCAAGACTTTGCCTTGTACAGTGCTGGCAATAAAAGTAACATCTGCATCTGCATCTGCGGGATGCATAACAACTTCGTCAACCTTGTCAATGAGTCTGGAAATTTCATCATAATACCCTGAGTTTACCACTTCAGTAAGTCGTGGAATACAAAAGACAATCTTATCAACTTCCGGCTGCTGTTTCACATGTTCATATAAATTCTCATATATTGGCCAGTGAACAGACTTCTGCATATAAAATTGTACAGTCAGGTTTTTCAGTTCTCTCTTTTCTGAGGATATGCAATTTATATGAGCAGCACTGAATTTTGTGTCATTGCATCTTTCTATTTTGTTCTTGTATAAACTGGTGTAGTACTCTGCATCTTCAGTAAGTGTTTTTACAGGTTTGATGTTATTGCTGAATTCAAGAACTTTATGAGGATTATCTAAAATGTACTGCATTTTTTCTGCAAGGTCTATATAGGATCCAGCTTTGAAGAGAAGTCCGTTTGTTCCATGTTTTACAACTTCTGGAAATCCACCTGTATTGCTTGTTATCACGGGGACTTTACATAGAAATGCTTCCTGAACGACCAGAGGATAGTTTTCCCATAAAGACGGCACAACCAGAACATCTATTTCCGACAAGATATGCGGTAGTTCTTCCGGAACGTATGCACCTTTATATTCAACTCCAGGAGTTGAATTAACCATTTGCTTTATATGTTCTAAATATTTGTCAAAATAACATTTTCCATGAATATGAAGTTCGTCATTCTCACTTCTTCTCAAGTTCTTGAAAGCTTCAATGAGAATATCAGTACCTTTTCTGGGAGAAATCTGCCCGATAATACCGAATCTTATACCGGAATGCTGTTTCTTTTCAACAAATTTCATGGGTTCCATGCCGAGATTATTAACCTGTATTCCCTTGAATGAATACTCTTCGAATTTGTCTATCAAGTATTGGCTTGGTGCAAACTTGTAGTCCAATAAGTCGAACATTTCTTTGTAATACTCAAATCTGGATGCAATGAACTCTCTGACTTCAGTAAAGTTTTTCCTATCCTGTGGCAGCTTCTTGAATTTATTTAATACACACATCGTGCATTTGTCAATACTGTCAGGACCGGAACAGATCACAGAATCATCAGTCGTCATAAGGAACCAGAAGAAACACAGAAACCAGTGTTCATGGAATGTCATGGCAGTTCTGATCCCTTTTTTGTAAGCTACTTCAATAGCTACAGGCGTCAACTGCCCAAGTCCATGAAAGTGGATTGCATCATAATGACGCATACTGAGGAATTTATCGAATACTTTCTCTACATAGGGATGCCTAACTGCTAATTCAAAACCTTTAGAAAAGTCTTTGGCAAGTTGAAAAACTTTCAATCCTTCAAACTCTGTTTCGATCAGACCAAACTGTCGGATTTCTCCACGGAACAGCGGATAAAGAATTTCTACATCAGCAATGCCAAGCTCATTAATCTTCTTTGCCAGATGCATAGCGTATAATTGAGCTCCACCGTATTTATGCGGGGGAAAATTGTGACATACAAATAGAATTCTTGGCTTTGAATAGGATGTTCCAGTAATCTGTTGAGTATACCTTATGGCAGACAATTCTCGTTTTATATTGTTCATATCAGGGTAGCTGAAACTATTCCTGTTTTGCTCAGGCTCTTCTCCGGAAGGCTTCTTTTGCAGGGCTTCCGGAATCAATCCGATTTTCTCTTTCAGAAGTGTTTCCTCCTGAGGATGATTCTGAATATATATATTTGGATGATTTTTAACTATTTGAGACTTAGCAATATAATCATATTTTGTTCTGTTTTCCAGCATTGAGTCTTTCTTGCGTCTATACAGGAACAGAGGAAGATGAATGTTTCCCCCTTTGAATCCATTTTCCGAAGCTGTAATCCAGAAATCCCAGTCCTCATATCCATGCTTCATATTTGTTCTGTACCCACCAGATCGCGACCATACTTCTTTTCTGAAAAGAGTTGTACAGGTCATCATATTACGTTTTTTCAGATAGTCAGGGTCATAATCTCTGAATGACCAAATCTGGTTTTTTGCTCCATAAAACAAGGTTTCAGTGTAAACAAAATCTTTGTCTGTATTGTGTTCAAGATAGCTGACTGTCTCTTTCAGAAAATCCGTTGCGAGCATGTCATCTGAGTCCAGAGGAAGTACATATTTCCCTTCAGCTTTGGAAATACCGAAGTTTCTGGTTGCTGCCAGTCCTTCGTTTTCCTTTCTGAAATACTTAAGATTAAGATCAGGGAAGAGCTGAGCATTATTATTTACAACATCTTCAACTTCTTTAGTGTCCCCATCATTTACCAGAATTACTTCGAAATTCCTGTATGACTGATTATATACGGAAAGCAGTGTCTCAACTATTGTTTCAGGCTGCTTGTAATAAGGAATCACTACTGACACTAAAGGACCGGATGTGATCTTTTCGTCTTTTTTCCTGAGCATTTCGGCAATAAGCTGTTTGGTTATCTCGAGATTACCCTTGTCAGCTTTCAATCTTGCATCCAGATTTCTCAATGTGCTGTATTCATCTGTGGAATCCACTATAGCTTTACCACTTTCCATGCTGTACAGGAAACTCATTATTTTCTCTGACTTTACGTTCCAGTCCAGATTTACTAATGCATAGTCTCTGATCTTTTGGCGCAATTCAGTGTTATTGTGATTTTTCGCGAGTTTTATGATGTAGCTGAAATCAAGCGGATCATCATTAAGAGGATACTGATGTACAAATGAAAGGTTCGATGAAAAGTCGGGATCATCCCCACTGAATACAAATGGGATTCCACGGGAGCAATAATCTCTCAGTTTAATTGCTGCAGCTTCTTTCAGTCCTTTGCGGTGAACTGCCATTGCTCCTATTCCAACTGAGCATTTTTGCAGAATAGAATCAATGCCTTTCTCATCCATTACTCCATGAAGCTCTACAATGTCATTCAAGTTAAGCTGGTTAATCATTGATTTTACATCATCAGTTACATTGCCAATAAAGTGAAGTTTAATGTTTTTAATATTTGATTTCATGACACCATGAAGAATTCTATCTATTCCCTGCCAGTATTGAGTATACATGGAAACATAGGCAATATGAATAATATCTTCAGGAAGACTTTCATTCATTGGTCTTAAATTGACATCTACTCCGTTTGTAAAGACAATTACCGGTAAGTTTTTACCCGATATATTTTTTTCATAATCTGCAATCTCTTTTGTAACTGCACTTATGGCATCAATGTTATTCAGAAATTCTTTGCAGTATTGTTTTTCCAGGTTCAGGAGTTTTGGGCTACTTTTCTCAAATTCTTCAAACTGCTTGGTCTGAAACTCTACAATCAGGTTTTTATGGTTTTTTACAAACGAAACAGTGTGTTCATTGGCTAAAGGGTATCTCATATAAATGTAATCAGGCTTCATCTCATCTATGAGAGAATTAGCAATACTTGCTGAAAGCTGCATTGTCTGCAGGAAATTGGCTTTAGGCATTATCTTGCGGATATCATAGTACTTGAATGGTAAGTCTGCAGGAAGTTTATCGTCTCCTTTTCCAATAAGCAGTAATTCGGTATTATCATGTATCTTTT
The DNA here is from genome assembly GCA_942492065.1 of Cloacimonadales bacterium (SeqCode). Lineage (GTDB taxonomy): Bacteria > Cloacimonadota > Cloacimonadia > Cloacimonadales > JAIOQZ01. Next base: position 446,657 of record CALODV010000008.1, read on the forward strand.
TAAAAGCTTTGTATTTATTATGTATTTTCGACAGAATCTGAGGATAACTTCCGTTAACAAAGCCGAGGAACAATACTTTTTTACCTGCGGACAGTTTTCTTGATTTTTCTGCAACTGGTTCAGTATGACTCTTTATTGTTAAACCACCCAGACCTTTGAACGGTTTTTTACCGATTTGTACAGTTTCATCCTTATAAATATGAAACAGTTTTCTACCATCAAAATCACCTATTTCTTTAAAATGGGTCAGGCAGGAATTATCAACTATGAACTGAGCAAACTCTTCCGGCTTGTAATTTCTGTATACTCCCTGCATCTGAGGTTCATCTGTTCTGTGTGCCTGAAGGAACATTTCCTTCATATCCAATCTGTTCAGCATATCGACCAGTTCCTGATGCAGTTCAGGAGTCTTAATGAAATGGTGGAATATGGCAAGAGCAAGAACGGTATCAAACTTATTGTGTTTTCTGGTAAAATCAAAAACATTGGCAAAGATTGTGTGATAATTCTGCTCATTAGCTTTTCTGATTTTTTCCAGATAATAGAATGTGCCTTTTCCGTTTTCTATGGCAAAGCATTCCTTACCGCATTCTTCTTCCAGTTTACTGCACATGTAACCCCAGTGAGTCCCTATATCAAGGACTGTTTTAGAGGAAGAACTAATATTCTCTTTAATATATGGGAATCTTCCTGCATGCAGAGAAGGGATATCTTTTAAATCCGGGTGTTTCAAGGGAGCATAAACAACTCCATTATGTTTAGCTGCATAAGTCAGTACTTTCTCTCTGAAATGATGCCATTCATTGTGACGAACAGTTATTTTGACAGGTATTTCAGGAATATTAAGGATTTTGGCAAAACAGATTCTATGTCTGCCATTATTAAAAATTATTTCTCCGTCACGACCGATATTGACTGCTGCATAATCTTTATCGGGATTCTGGACATAACCATTTTCTTTCATGTTGAGGTAAATCCGTTCCAGACGGATACATCTGCTCAGAAACTGCTCCTCTGTTGTACATCCCCACTTTGTGTCACCGGAATTTATTTCCTTCATCACACGTTTGAAATACGGTGTTTCTTGCCATGGGATGTCCTCAAGTCTCATTTTGAAGGACCTATAGAAATCAATTCTATCTTCAAATTTCTGAATTTTCCTGTCCCAGTCTCCATCCAGGACTTCACCCGTGTACTCATTAATCTGGAACTCTTCAACCATAGCATATCTTATAGCATCGGGTGAAATCATAATTACTTTTGGATCATCTTTTTGCAGCATTGTTTTCTCCTGTTTTTCCTGTTATTATCTATTTCCTGTGAATATCTTTTAAAAGTGTGTTAAGGTTATTTCGGGCTTCTTTATATCCCGGATTAATCATCAAAGCAGTCCTGAAACATTTCTCCGAGTTTTTTCTATCACCAATCTGGTTGAAATACACACCAAGGTTATTATATGCTTCTCCACAGATAGGGTTAAAAGCGACTGCCTGTTTGAAACAGTCTGCAGCAATGGCTAAGGAACCCTGCATAAAGGCTATTTCTCCCAACGAAATTAAGTCTCTGAAATCAGTGTATTCCCCGGAAGCACTGTTAAGAAGCTGACCGGCACCATCAATATTACCCTGTTCAATGAGCAATCTGCCTAATATACTTTGCTTTATTGCCTGGTCATCATTATTGCTCAGTTGAGCATGAATGTATTCGATTTTCTGATCGAGACTCATTTTTTCAGTGTCATTGTAGTACTTGAGCTCAAAATCATGTATATCTATATTTTCCAGTTTACTGATCAGTATTTTTTTTTCTTCCTGGACACGACATTTAGACAGCTCAGAATGAAGAATCTGCTTGTAGGGAGCATCTTGTCTTTCCATAAGGTGGAATTGATGCACTCTCTTTTTCTTGTCAGCGAATTTGAATGTTTTGATCACTTTGTATGGTGCTTTCACATAGATCTGGATTCTATCGGGATCCCACCTGTCCTTGATGTTATAGTCAAATATCTGAATATATTTAGGAGCAGTTTTGATGTGGAATGCTCTTGTAAGTAATTTTTCATTTATAATCCTGTTATTAGGGAACATGAATGGGTATAATGCCATATGGGCATTTCGTTCTGCATAAATGTATATATTGGAATAGTTACCCCATACCAGCAGATTGTCCTCAGGCTTGGATATACTTTTAATGAAATGTCCTATTTCTCTACTCAATCTAAATAGATTCTGGATATCATCAATATAATCATTCAGTTTAGATCTGTTTTCTTTTTTCAAACCTGAAACAACAGGTATAAGTGCTTTCAAAAGTGCATACAACAGAATAAAGCCAATAAGGATTCCTTCCAGAGTGTTGAATTCAATTTTAGTAAGCAGATAACCTGTTATCATTGAAACTGGCATCCACAGAGTATTTATTTTGGGTCTGAAATAGTTCTTCTGGATCATGATTAGAACGAAATTAATTATGAGGATGATAACCAGTAGCATTACATGCTTATTGTAATCCAGAAGCAGACTTAATGATCCTGCTGCTGTTAAAAGCAGGATAATATCAAATTTGCTCCATACAGGTTTGATCATCTTTCGCAGTGACTTCAGTTCCTTCCCGAATGAATTGCTTATATCCCATTTTCCTTTCGTGTAAGTACCATAGATAGATATAAGTTTATCAGCAGAATCTCCTTTCTTGATTTTGCAGATACCGCTTTTCTGTAAAACTAGAAGAGTTCCTATTATTATAGGATTGAAGAAATTCTTCAGGTAATACTTAATTATTTTTTTTCTATGCGAACTTCTTGATATCGCAATCAGGAGTACCGGTAAAAACATCATAAGTAAAAGACATCCGGCAAGAGTTCCGATTTCCGAAATCTGGTTTTCTGAAAGGTAGAAAAGAGGAATAAACACTGCGAAACCAATAGATGTTATTTTAATATGTAATGACCAGCCTAAAATGATTCCGGCTGCTGCAAAGCTCCAGAGTTCATTTCCTCCCAGGTGAAGTATCAGAATGGCGAGGGTGAGAGGAAAAATAATAAACCATTCAGCATAGGTAATATCCGAATAAGTCGTTCTTCCAGCTCCTGTAGCAAGGGAAAAAATTACTCCTGCAGTTATCCCCGCTATATAGCCCTTAAACAGATAAAAGCTGGTGACGGCAAGCAGAGAAGAGGTTAGTGCATATGATATCATTTTGAACCTCTGGATGAATTTCTCGTTGTCTGCATTTTTGAAATGAAATTTTGAAGCAAGCCAGTCCAGGGTGAAATATCCATGGGGTCTCAACAGATCGAACTCTATGTCTTCCACAAGTTTATCGTAATAGTAAAGTCTTTTTCCTGTTTTAGAAAATACTGTCTGGTAGAACCAGTTACCGTCATCAACGTAAAGCGGTTTATATTGTTTTCCCCAGTTGAGGATCAATGTTACAAAAAAAATCGAAATTCCGACTATGGTAGCATCCATGCTTAATTTAACTCCTGTTTGTTAGCGAATTTCCTTAAAACTATAATATAACAAGAAATTTCTGTGCCAATTAAACATTTATTGATAAATGCTGAATAAACAATTTGAAGAATATTAATAAGAAACTGTGATAAAGTAAATAACGAATATAAATATAATGCAGAACTTTAATGTATGAATTCTTCTCAATTATGCGAAAAGGAAAAAAATTCCCTCTGTAATTATCCAGTAAATTTCCTTTAGTTAATAGAGTTAAATAAATATCTGGACTTAAATGAAAATTTTTTATAGTTTTGGACAATTAATAATACGGAGAAAAACCATGAGAAAATACATACAAATAGTATACATCCTTATACTGCTTCTAATGATTGGCTGTTCAGATAACAATCCTTCCAGGGATACAGGAACTGAAGGTGGAAACATACCACTCAATATTTCTCTTGAACAACCGCTGACTCATGGGTATGATATAGACAGTGTTTATGTTACAATCCACAGAAATAGTTTTTTCGATTCTATGAATCTTGAAATCGAAGAGACACTTGCTCACGGAATTTTCGAGGACCTTTTACACGGGACATACGAAGTTAATGTATACATTTATGAAGATACAATTCTTATTGCTCGAGGAAGCGGTACCGCAGAAGTATTGGCTGGACAGACAACTGAACTGAGGCTTACAGTTGAATATGAACCGGGAAATCTTGTTGTAATAGTTGATTGGAATGAACCTGTTGAAATTCCCCAAAGGATTCTATTTCTTGGTAACAGTTATACCTATACAAACGGTGGAATAAATACTCATGTTCTTAGTATGATTCAGGAGTTGTATCCGACTGAAGAAGTTGTTGTGGATGCAATTACCGGTGGAGGTATGACTCTTCAAGGTCATTTTAATACTCAATCAACCATAAACAGCATTACATCAGGAAATTATGACTGTGTGATTTTGCAGGAGCAGAGTCAACGTCCGGTACTTGAAACAGATATGTTTTACGAGTATGCTACCAGACTGGATTCCGTAATTGCAGAGAGTGGTGCTGAAACAGCATTCTTTATGACCTGGGCTAGAGAATACGATCCACCTATGATAAATGGGCTTGATAATGCTTATAGTCATATTGCCGACTCTCTTGATGCTATATTGATTCCTGTCGGTAGAGCTTTCTCTTACACTGTTGAAAACCATCCTGAATACGATCTCTATATCGCAGATGGTTCACACCCGAGTCAGCAAGGGACTTATCTGGCGTCATGTATGTTTCTTGGTAAACTGTGCTCAGTGAACCCGATGGAGAGCACATATACGATGAACGGAACTCTCTCGGACAGTGTATGTGCTGACTTGAGAAGTATAGCTGACAATGTTCTTGGGCAGATGGAACGTGAAGAGTAGAAAAAATTAAAGGATAATAAATGCTCAATGACTTTCAAAAAGAAGTATTAGCTGATAATGGTATGAAAAAAGCTGTTATAACTATCATTGTTGTACTGGCTCTGGTTTTCATAGTATTACCGGTTATTTTTGTTTCAGCAGCAATGCTTACAAAAGGAAATATTACAATCGAAAATAATGGTAAGATACTTTTTAAATATGATTCAGAGAATAAAAAATTCATCATAAATGAAGAAATAACCTACGATCTGGATGGAATAGACGGACCTTACATCATCGGTGATTCAATATATGTAGTGCACGGCAATAACTCACTCGAGAGGAAATTACTGATTACTGAGGAGATTATTGTAAATGTAGATAATGAAGATAAGGATTCGTTTAAAGTCAGACTTGCAGATTCTTTGATGAATCAGAAATCTGTCTGCATAATGCCGGAAAAACTGATTGCTGTTTCTGATATTGAGGGGAATTTCAATGCATTGTCATCGTTTCTGATGAGTAACAAAGTGATAGATGAAGACTATAACTGGTCTTACGGAAAAGGCTCACTGGTACTCAACGGTGATATGGTTGATAGAGGTAATAATGTTATGTCTGTGTTATGGCTTATTTATAAACTGGAATATCAGTCAGAAAGAGCTGGAGGAAAAGTACATTTCATTCTGGGTAATCACGATGTGATGAACATTCAGGGGAAGTTCAGATATGCCAGAGATAAATATAGAAAACTGGCAGCCCTAATTGGTACTCACGAATATGAAAGAGATAATTACAAAGAGCTGTTCTCAGAGAAAAGTCATCTCGGGAGATGGCTCAGATCAAAAAATGTCATTGAGAAGATAGGGGATTATATATTTGTGCACGCCGGATTAAGCAAAGAGCTCATTGACCTTAATATGAGCTTGGACGAGATAAACTCATTCATCAGATATAACTATGACACGGATTTCTCTGAAGATAATAGCACAGCCAAAACACTACTCAGTAGAATGGGACCTTTGTGGTATAGAGGTTTAGCTACCGATTACAAGTATTACAAAAAAATAGAGTCTCCTATTCTGGATAAAGTTCTTACTTTCTTCAAGGTCAGCAAAATTGTTATTGGTCACACAGTAATGGATGATATTTCTACCGATTATGATGGAAAAGTGATAAAAATTGATCTTAAACATGGGACAACAAAGAGAAGCGGTAAAACAAAAGGACTCTTAATAGAGAATGGAGTAGAGTATATCGTAGATGATATCGGAAATAAAAGAGTACTGAAATAAGGAGGATATATGAGGGATTATTCCAGAGAGCTGGAATTTATTCAGACAATCAAAAAATTCGGTGAGGAAGAGTATGGATTGAATTTCAAGGGTGCGTTCGAGGATGTTGATTTGGGAGAATTCTCTTGCAACTGGGCTTATGCCTGTCCGGTCGATAAGCTGGAATCCGTCTTTAACAATAAACGGCCTTATGAATTTTATCCTGATCAAGATAAGGCATGGAAAAGATATATGCAGTTGAAGAATGCCGGAAATGATTCATATTTCTATCATGCAGAAGCTCATGGGGGAGGAAACTGCCCGATTACCAGAGATATGCTGGAGGCTTCCGGAGCAAGACAATGCTATGTCATCATCCATGAAGCCTGGCATACAACATCCAAGGCTGAGAAACTCGAACATCCCTATCCTTTTGAGGAATCTTCGGGAAGAGTTATAGGTTTGTTTGGCGGTATAGAATTGGCTGAGAAGCTGAATGATAGTAATTTATTGGAAGCAACAGTGAATCAGGAAGCTGCCTGGTCAATGTTTGCGGATTTTGTTAATAAGGTCTGGGATGAGCTGCAGGAATTCTACAGCAGTAATCCTGCAATGGAAGCGATAAAGCTCAAAAAGGCAGAGTTTAATAAGCGTGGAGCTGAATTAGCGGCAGAACTCCCTGATTCCTGGGAGAAAATGGAGCTTAGCAAAGAGATCAATAATGCGTTTATTCTGCGTTATCACGATTATACAGTATACTATCCCCATGCAAAGCGAATATACAATATGTATGGTAACCTCGCAGAGACTATCAGGCATTACAAAACACATGATTTTGGAGAAATGATAGGTGAGTGATTCTTTCCTTTATGTTGTAACATTATATCTGAAATCATGTTTATAGAATGCTTACACTTGGTTGCTTAATAGTAAAACTTCATTTTTAAAATCGTACACTTGATATGAATATAACTTAATGAAGAATAGGAACACCTATGTCAAACTACAATGAAATAATAAACTGGTTACTGGAAGGAGACATTTCTATCCGGTACCAGACTGAGAAGTATCTGCTGAAATCCACCATGGAAAAACTTGATAGTCTCCAAAGGAGGATTTCTTCCGAAGGTTGGGGCAAGGCATTTCTGGAACTCAGAGACCCTGAAACTGGTAAGTGGGGAGGAGGCTGGTATACACCAAAGTGGCGTTCAACCCACTATACAATGCTGGAACTGAGAGATATCGAGATTCACCCGGAGACACCTGAATACAGAGAAAGTGCGGTAAAACTACTCAATGCGTTGTGGTACAACAAAGGTATGGGAAGCAAAGACAGAATGCTGGATATGTGTATTTCCGGGATGTTGCTTAGAATATGCTGCTATTGCAATACAGAATCCGAAAAGATAAATGAGATTGTCGACTACATTATAGATAAGCATTTTCAGGATGGTGGTTGGAATTGTAAGTGGCGTACTGGAGCTATTCACAGCTCCATGCATACAACAATCAGTGTTCTCGAAGGTATTCATGAATATCTTGTAAATGGTTACACATACAGATCAGATGAGTTAATAATTCTCAGGGATCAGGCACATGAGTTTCTTCTGATGCATAGACTGTACAAATCGGATAAAACCGGTAAGGATATCAAGAGTAGTTTCAAGATGCTGTCGTTCCCTGCTCGCTGGTATTATAATTTCTTGAGGTGTTTGTTCTATTTCGTGCAAGTCGGTGTGAAGTATGATCCACGTATGGATGATGCCCTTAATCTGCTGCAAACTAAGAGGAAAAAGAATGGACTATGGCCTTTGCAGCATAAGATAAAGGGAGAAGTACACTTCGATATGGAGCAGACGGGGCATGAGAGCAGATGGAATTCTCTGAGAGCTTTAGTTGTGATGAAGTTCTATAAGCTGCTAGATTAAAGATACTCATACTTGATCATAAGTAGCAGGGAAGTTTCATTTGTCTTGACAATAAACACAATGCAATTGATTTAAAACTCAAACACAATAATGGAGTAATGATATTGTCATCAAATAAATTTGGTTCCTTTAAGGACTTTGTAAATCTTTCAAACTACAGGAAAACTAACTCTATACACTTTAATTTTGTAATGAATCTGTTTACAAAAGGTGTGAGTATCGTTTCCGGGCTGCTTTTATACAGAATTTCGTTGAAGATTCTGGAAGACTCGGAATATGGTGTCTGGCTGACATTCCTTTCCATGTTTCAATGGATTACTTTTTTTGAGATTGGGCTGGGTAACGGTTTAAAGAACAAATTAGCAGAAGCGCTGGAAAAAAAGGATGTAAAACTTGGTAAGATACTGGTCAGTACTACCTACTTCATAATCGGGATTATATCCTTTTCTCTCTTAATCGTTTTCCTTGCTTCGAACTATTTTCTGGACTGGCAGCATATCCTGAATACAGATATACCTTTAAAAGAACTTACAGCTGTCTCCAATATAATCTTCAGTTGTTTCTTTATCAGATTCCTGCTTCAGATAATTATAAATGTTACAGCTGCAGAGCTTAATCCGGCCATAGGAACTGCTTTGGATCCGCTTTCAAATGTGTTTGTACTTGTTGTAATTGGTATCGGCAGCAAGTTCTTCCAATTCAATCTGATGACATTTGCCTCAGTAATGAGTGTTATTCCTCTGCTTGTATTTCTGCTTGCTTCAGTTATATTATTCAGTTCGAAATATAAAGATGTAGCTCCTTCATATAGACATATTGATTTGAAAAAAGCTAAAAGTCTGATTGGTCTAAGTATAAACTTCTTTTTTGTTAAAATTGCCGGAATCATGCTTTATCAGGTGAGTTCTTTTGTTATTGCTCACTATTTCGGTGCTAAGAACGTTGTGCAATATTCACTCTCCAGAAAACTGTTTTCTACAATTGCATTTCTCGGATCAATTATTCAGAATACTGTTTGGCCATATTTAACCAGAGCATGGACAGCTAATGACAAGAACAGGATCAGGAAAGTATTCGGAATTCAGATGTCTATCTGGATGTTAGCAGTAATAATAAGTGGGGGAGTGCTGGCAGCTGCTCCATGGATATACAATTTATGGCTTGATGGTGAAGCAACAGTTGATTTTAAGATGAACTTCCTCCAGTTCTTTAACTACGCAATTTTCAGTTTTGGTGGAATTTTTTCAGTGATTGTTAACAGTACAGGTAAGCTTCGTCTTCAGTTTGTCTCTGCTTTAACCGGAGCTGCTTTATTCATTCCTGTATCTCATATTCTCATAAGACAGTTCGGTATGGGACCTGAAGCAGTTATTGTTTCAACAATTATTTGCAATTTCTTTGGACCGGTTCTGGCTCCAATTCAGTGTTATAAATTGTATAAAGGTACAGCGAAAGGAATTTGGAATAAATAGTATTTACTAAATTTTAATCTCAGAGATGTTTATATTAAGCTCATCCAGCTTTGTTTTGACATATTCCAGATTTTTTCTTTTTCCTTCTTTGCGAAATTCGGTATTAGACTTAGTGAAGTATTCATGACGATTCAGGAAAATCCATTGTCCTTTCCACCAGTCTTTCAGGTCTATAACAGCACCAAGATTAGTGTTTTCCATATATAATGCCCATGATCTCTGAGGATAGTCTTCTCTGCCAAGGCTGTCGAGATCAGCATCACATATAATCTGGAACATAATATTATCTCCAGGGCATTGCAATGGTAGTCCATCTACAATTTTAACTTTAGTAGATTGTATTATCTCAGCTATTTTCTCAATTTCTTCAGGTTGGAATCCGTAATCAGGCAGGATTTTTCTGGCAAAATCAATCCCTGTTTTTTCATGCTCTTCCATTTTAAAAACATATCCTACGTCGTGAAACAGAACACTTACCAGCAGCAGTACATGATCATTTTCGCTAATGCTTTCAGAAACGGCAAGTCTGTCTACAGCATTAAAAACATATTTTAAAGTATGTTCTTTACAGTGATAAACCAGATTTTCCGGTAAACTTGAATCAAGTAAATCTTCAATAAAAGGGAATAACTTTTTTAATCTTTTCATAATTGATATTTTATCTACATATGTACTGATAGTGCAAGTTTTTTCTTTCTCTGAGCTGATATTTTTTTCATTTTGCTTCTGACAATGTCAAAACAGGATGTATTTTCAGTAGGCTTTGAACTCGTTGTATATACTTCTTACTGTCGTTTTGAGAACAGGATGCAACATGTTAGGGCATATTTCCAGAAGGGAGTCCAGTACAAATTTACGTTTATGCAGTTCAGGGTGTGGGATAACCAGTCTGTCATGTTCCATTACAATGTCATTGTAAAACAGGATATCAAGATCAATAACTCGAGGTCCCCAATGAATCGTTTTTATGCGACCAACTTCTGTTTCAATAAGCTTACATGTATCCAGTAATTCTAGTGGAGGCTTACTTGTTTTGATAATAGCAGCACAATTAAGAAAATCAGGTTGATCTGTAAATCCATATGGCTCAGTCTCAATAATTCTGCTGGTACTCAGAATTTCTGAACCATAGAATTCGAGCTTCTCCAGAGCGTACTGTATATTACTTTCTCTGTCCCCTAAATTTGATCCCAAACCTAACACAACTGTATTTGTCATTTTCTGCTTCTCTTCATGACAACCTCTACTGAATTGAGTGGGCCATTTAACGGAACTGACGGTTTCTTTATTGAAACTTCAGCAGATTCTATTTTGGGGTAATTCTGTAAGAGTTCATCAAGTATATCATTAGCGCAGGCTTCAAGCAGCTCGAATTGCTTTTTCTCCATGATATGCTTAATGTCAGAGTAGACTCTTGAGTAATCTATAGTATCGTTCAGATGTTTGATTTGCTGGTCTTTTGAGTGATCACTCTCAAAGGAAATGGTTACAATAAATCTCTGTCCCAGCTTTCTTTCTTCCGGGTGTACTCCATGGAAACCATAAAAAATCATGTCATGTAAAACTGCTTTCACTCTGCATCCTCTTCTGTAATTTTTTCTATAATTTCGAAATGAACTTTTTTAGCATATTTTTTATCAAGCATTCTGATAATAAGCATACTTGGAAGCAGACTTAAAATAGAAATAAGAACACATAGATTCTCATTCAAGGATAACATTACTTTTGAGACAAAATAGGCGGCAAACATTATAATGATCGGAAACACGAATATTATAAATGATGAGAACAGCTTTATTCCTGCGGAAACTTCAATATGTACAACATCCCCTTTTTTCAAAGGTAAATCTGACTCTGTAATAATCTCAACACATCTGGATTGTCCGGCACAAAGTGCATGCGCTGCACAACTATCACAAGCACCTGATTTCATTGTTTCAAGTACTATTTTCTTTCCTCTTACTTCCTTTACAATAGCTCTATCTTCAGTTCCATTATGTTCTGACATTAACGCTCCCTGCTGTTTGAATTTGAATTGTTATCATCATTTGAAATACATAAAATTTTGTCTATAACATTTGTTGTGGAAAGTCCATCCCGGAATAATAGAGATTTAACTTCACCACCGTTATCTATGACAACGTCAGCACCAACAATATCTTTTACAGCCCAGTCTCCACCTTTAACAAGGACGTCAGGTATGAGAGCATCGATTAAATTGTAGGGTGTATCTTCTTCAAATATTACAACATAATCTACAGATTTAAGACCTGCCAGTACAAAAGCTCTGTCCATTTCGCTGTTTACCGGACGAGTAGGTCCTTTAAGTCTGCTTACAGATGCATCCGAGTTCAGTCCAAGAATCAGAACATCCCCACATGCTTTCGCATCTTCAAGATATTGCACATGTCCTGCATGCAGTATGTCGAAACAACCGTTTGTAAAAACGATTTTTTTGTTTTCTCTACAGTTCATCAGGAGTGCTTTCATGGTCTCAGCATCTTTTATTCTATCTTCAATTTTCATTCATTATCCTTATATTTGTTTCAGCCCGATCAATTGGTAAATTTTAACAAACTGATTTTTACCTTTTACCTGAACTTCATCAAGAAATTCAGCAATAACTTCTTCTTTAATTATTTCATAAGTGAATTCACTGATGATAATCTTTTTCTTTGTTGCATACTGTTTATTTATGGCTTCCAAACGAGCTCCAAGATTAATACAGTCACCAATTGCCGTATAATCAAAAATCTGTTCTGATCCAAGATTACCGACAGTGGCAAAACCGCTGTTTACACCGATACCTATCTCAAAGATATCTTTCCCTTCGTTTATCCATTTTTCCTGAAGCTGGGTGAGCTTATCGCGCATCTCCAATGCAACTCTGCATGCTGAAAGGGCATGATTCTCAAGGTCCACCGGAGCACCGAATAGTGCCATTATTTCATCGCCAACAAATTTATCCAGTGTTCCTGAGTGCCTGAGTATAATTTCAACCATAGCAGTAAGATATTCTCTTAATTGAGTAACTGTTTCTCTTGGACTGTGGCTTTCTGTATAAGTTGTGAAAGAACGGATATCTGAAAATAGAACAGATAGTTCTCTAAGTGATCCACCATATTCCAGATTTCCTGGGTTTTTCAGAAGTTCATCCACAAGGTCTGGTGCTATATATTGCTGGAATGCATGTTTAATGAATCTTCTTTCCTTCAGACTTCTAATATATTGAACCACCAGAGTAACAACGTAAATGACAAAAACCAGAGCAGGTACTTCCAGAACAGGGAATACATAGCTTTTTTCTGCAAAAGCGTAGTATGTCCCGTAGAGTGCTCCACCCATAAAGACTAAAAGGAATATAAAACTGATATTGGGTTTAATCTTCAAGAACAATATATAGGCAGCTATAGCAAAAACCAATTGAATCAGGAGCAGCACAAACATATTTGGAGCATACAGGAAATCTCTGTTTTTACACATCTCAATGAAGTTTGCATGGATTTCTACTCCTGGGGTAAGTGTATGCATTCTCATATATGGAGTATTAAATGTATCATGCAGTTCCTCAATTGTTGCTCCCACCAGGACTATTTTGTCTTCGAATGTTCCGGCTGTCAGGTGTTCATTAAATGCATCAAAGTCAATAGTAGGCACTTCATATGTGCTGTCATCCACAACATTTGCAAAGGAGTATGTTGGGAATGTTTTAGCAGGTCCGTAGAAGTTTATAAGAGCAGTTTGAGATTTAAAGCGAGGAATTCTTATTTCTCCGGTAAGTTTGTCCTTCTTACCTGAATTAATTATGAATTCCTGTAAGGTCTTGCTGATTGATGATCTGGTAAATTTTGAATTATTATTCTCCATAACAAGTGAGACTATGCCGAGAGTGTTATAGCTGTCTTTACCGTATGTCATTTCAAGATTGTACTGTCTTACAAAACCGTCAGAGTCTATAAACATATTAACCAGACCCCATGGTAGTTTCTTTGATGAAATAACATCCACGGGATCAAGAAGTTGTTCTCTTACGTATCTGTTTGAATAGTCTTTGAGTATTTTACCGGCAAATATCACATTGTCGTATTTAGCAGCAGTTTCTGCCAGGATACTATCTGATATTGAATTTGAGCTTTCAGTGAATTCAATATCGAATATTATCTGTCTGGCTCCTGCCTGCTGCAGGTTATCTATCAGCCTTGCATGAAGTTCACGAGGGAATGGCCATTGCATATCCAGTGTAGAAAAAGTATCATCATCAATAGCTACAATAACTATGTCTTTGGATACTTCTATTGGACCTCTTAACTGAAAAAGACTGTCATAAGCTTTTCTTTCAAGTTGATGCCAGAATTCCAGCTGGAACATTGTGATACAACCAGCGAACAAAAGGATCGGAATAATTAAATGTACAAGATACTTCATAAATCCTCAAAAAATAAAGGGTTTGCTAAGCAAACCCTTGTATGATTGTTTACATATTAAAAGTTATAAGTTAAATTAAATCGCCAGTTGAAAGAAGAGTAGTCTGCTTCTTCGGTATCATCATTAGTGTAGTTGTTCAGACCTATAGATGTAGACATTGTTAAAGGTTTGAACGGGTGATACAATACACCTGTGTTAAAGTATATAAGGCTTTGCGAATCCTCATCTCCACCATGCTTTGTATATTTTATGCTGGCATATGGTTTTACCTTGTGCTGCATTATATCATAAGCTAACTTTGTATAAAGTGAATTGTAGTTTCTTGATGTCTTTTCGAATGTTGTTCCTGAAGTATCTGCAATACTTAAAAGCTCTTCATCGGCTTCGTAGAATGTGTACTTGAACGTTGTTATCAGAGGAAAATCTCTGAAAACAGAGTTCGCACCAAATGAAATAGAATTTGAACTGTTATCGAAATAGCTGTTCTGGTTATCCACACTGTTAGTCATGCTGTAACCAATGCTGAAAGTTGTTGGAGCAGCGTTGATCTGTTTCACGTTGTATGCTATTCTGGTAGAGATAGTACTGAAATCCATATCGATTTCGGGGTTGTAAGCTGCTGCCCCTACAGCATCGACTGAATCACCAAGAGCTTCTTCAAGGCTGCTGCTGGTACCTGTTGTATTGTACGAAACTGAAAGTGTTGGCATATTTCTGAATCTGAGGTTCATTGTTGAAAAAATGCTTGTTGAAGTGTTAGTATGAGATCTTTGTTTTTCCAGATTATCTGAAGAGATGTTAACACCACCATTGAAGAATATCTGGTTCTCAAGAAGTGAAACATTATCACTTATACTGATAGTTCTGAAGTCCTGCTGAAGAGATCCGGCAGAAAGTGATTTGAAACTTGAACCAACTTCTGAATATGAAAGCATGAACTGGTTTCTGGCAATGAAAATGTTAGCATAGCCTCTGAGAGCTATGTTAGCATCACCGGGTTTAAGTGGTTCGAGGTTTGGATTGATTGTTATAATATTCTCCCAGTCTTCAGGATCTATTGGAGCATCAAAATTATATTTTTCTTCCAGCTCATCTTTGTCCATAACACCGTCTATAATGTCATTATTGTAAAGGCTAATGGCTATCTCGGTACCTAACTTTATGCGTTTATGCCAGAGATTCATGTGAAGATCACCACCAACAACAAAGTTATCTTTAGGAGTAAAAACTCTGTTTTCAACAGTATTATCACCTTCGATATTCTCTATGTTCAAATAGTTGTTCTTATCAAGAGATTCGACGTCATCTTTGTTTTTTACAAAACTGAATCCCCAGAAGAAACCATCATAATCACCTATTTCTACTCTTGCACCCAATGTGTTCCTGTCGAATGCTCCTGTTCTGGTTACATATGATGAATCACCAACAACAGTAACTTCAGAGTCTATTGCTCTTTGGGATTTACCATAGTTGAACAGCATTCTGAATTTACGGGTGAAGAATTTTGAGTGAAAACCTCTTACATTTGTTGAACTCAAAATGAAGTTTGAGTATGAAGGGCTGTGATCACCAAACTTAAGTTCAAAGTGAGGAACATTCAAACCAAGAGTATATCTGTTAACTGCCTGTTTTGTTGATGATTCTTTGGATGAGAAGGTTAAATCTGTATAGAACATTGTTTTTTTGTAATATGATTGGATATGTGTAGATACGTTAGCTGATTTTTTGCTGGATTCCAGGTCAGAGTTATCCGCAGAACGCGAAAAAGCATTTGATCTAAATCTGATATTACCTGAAATATTATAAGGCATTTTGAAATCATAGTTTGATTTAACTGATACTATCCATTTTCTGGAAAGAATTTTCTTTCCATTCTTCAGTTCTGCAGTAACTTGAAAAGAGTGAGTTCCTGCAGATGGTTTGTCAATCGTTAAAACAACCATGTTGGGTGAGACATAGGCTTTTTTAGTCATGTCTTTATTGTCATACATAATTTTTACTGAGCCTTCCTGAACCTGATTTTCTATTGAGTATGTTGATATAGCAATTACTAAAGCATCATCAGCTTCAATTGTGTTATACTCAGGACTCAATCTGACAAAGTTGGAAGAAGGAGTAACTGATTTCTCAGTTTTATGCAGTCTGTAAGGGTTAATATTAGGTTGAATCTCAGGAAGAGTTTTGACAGTGTTGTTCATAAGTCTTGCTTCAAAGTAATATTCAATTCCATTTCCCTTATCAATATTGTCAGGAAGCTGAACTCTGAATACAGGATCTGATTCTCCTGCATTTACCATAAGTTCTGTTATATAGGTAATGTCACCTGTCGGTCTGTAGAATACTGTCATATCTTCAATATCACTAAATCCAAGCTGAACATCAACACTGAGATTTATCTCACGTCCTTTTTTTATTCCAGCCGGAGCATTGTGCTGAAGAATGACATCCGCATACATAATTCCTGTAAGTAAAGTTAAGATTAAAACCACCGAAATTTTATTCATATTTTCCTCGTTCATTATTTTTAGCTATTTGCATATTTTTTTGCATCTGATATTCTGTTAAAAATTGATGAAATATTTCATCTCACCAATTAAGAGTTATACAGAAAGATCTTATAATTATGCAAAGTTCTCTTTATGTTAAAAGAAAAGCAGATGATACATAATGTATCATCTACTGAAGGTTTACTTTGAGTTTCTTTGTATTACCATCTTCGTCAGTAAAGACTATTTCAAGAACATCATTTCTTGAGTCTGTACCAAGAAGCTCATCATCTTCCATATAATCTTTTATTTCTTTTAAATCTTCATCAGTTTCATCAAGGTCTGCCGGGTTAAACGGTCTGACTTCAATCTCACCTGATCCTCTTGAGTATCCAATTTCTCCGGCTTTAACGAATACAGATTTGTTATCACCTTTGTTTTTAAACTCTACTATTCCTGTGAAAGTGATGATGTAGTCACCGCCCTGAGTTGTTTTGTAGAACCATTTTGTACCTTTGACACTCGCAACGGTAGATGGTGTTTCTATTGAAAAATCACCTTTTTTCTTTGATATTTTGGAAAATACACTTCCTGATTTCAGGTATGTTTTTTTGTTCAGTTCACCATTAACTTTTTCAGTTTTAACCTGAAGAGTACTGTTAGGGAACAGTTTCATCAATGAGTTCCCGTCAACAAATCTGAAAGCTGCGTAAGAGTTATCCTTACTTTCCAGATAGTCATTGTTTTGAAGAGGAGTACCGCTTTTGAGTTCAGAGATTTTCTTAGCTCTTTCAAGTGTAACATCACCTTTTGCTTTGAGAGTTATAGCCACAGGGCTTTCAGCTACCAGCAAACAGATTGAGAACAACATTAATATGAAGATGAATCCTTTTCTTTTAGTTTTAATTTTCATAATCACCTCTACTCAATTGTTACACTTATTATAGTTTTTTCACCACTGAGTATAAGTTCTGAAAGATCATACAAAGTGTTGATATGTTTATAATCGTTTTGATAATTAATAACTGATTTTGGTATATAACCTGAGTTTAACAGTTTGGTAACTTCATCCTTATACTGAGGAGGAAGAGTTTGAATGAAGTAATTGATTGCTTCAAGAGACTGATCTTTGTCGTCTGTACTTCCTGTTCCGGGGTCAATTGAAGATGTTGTAAAACCATCTGATCCGGAAGCAACTCTGAATATGAACATGTCGCTGCTGATTTTTTCATTACCTGATGAACCGGGGTATACGAGTGGGAATGTTACTTGCCATGCATATAATTTACCGGCTTCCAGAGGTCTGGCATCAGCAGGATAAGATACGGATGTAATATCTGTTTCTTCTGTGAAATAAGGTGATTCATTAGCAATGGCATCTGCATTAAGTAATGCTTCAGGAATATCTTCCAGTGAATATACATTAAGGGTAAATGCAAGTTCAGGGCTTTCAAATGCCATGGAAGTAAGGTTCGAGTTCCAGATAAATGAAGGATTTGAATCCTGAATTTCTACAGGTGTCATACCAAGCACTGTACCTGGGGTTATAAGAATGATAGGTGCAGGACTTTGAACAACAAAAGTAAAAGATTGTGCTGTATTCGGAATATCATTGCCTGAAGAGTCAACAGGCTGAACTATGAATGTATAAACACCATTAGGAAACTGTCCCGTATTCAGAATATGATCTTCAAAATCCGGGTTACCGTTAATAATATCATCAAAGTCGAAATCAGCATTGAAATAACCTGAACCTGAATCTCTGAAAATGTCTCTGGATGTTAAGTTCCATGCATTAGCATCACCGGGATCTAATGGATTCTCTGTTCCGATTGAAGCCCTGTTCAACAAGTAATTTCCATTCCAGTCAAGGCTGGCAACCAGATCGAAATCAAGTGGTTCAGTCCCTGTATTTCTAAATGTTACTGTGAATAGAATGGGTTGAGAATCTGGCTCGAGTGGATTCAGATACGATGGATAAAATGCGTTAAATGTGGTGTTGGTTGCCTGAAAATTGATTTCCAGATTACCATACAATAATCCTGTTGCAAGGAACAGGATCAGCAGTACAGAGAAAATGTACTTTTTCATAATATTCTCCTAAGATTACTTTTAAATTTCTGTTTAATCTCTTTCCTCAGAGAGGAGTCGATAATGTTTAATAACAGGTCGGGAAAGGTCAGTCCCACGTTCTGTGCTGCCATAGGGGTGAGACTTAGGGGTGTCATGCCGGGGAGAGTGTTAACTTCCAAAAAATAGAAATTAATTCCGTCATAACGGAAATCTACTCTGGCATAACCGGAACACTGCATCATTTTAAAGATTCGGAATGCCTGTTCCTGAACTATGTGAGATTCCCTGTCATCAATCTCAGCCGGTACAATGTACTCTGTTTTACCCTTTGTGTACTTGTTATTATAGTCGTACCAGCCGTCAAAAGGTCGTATTTCAACTACAGGAAGAGGAATATCATCTAGAATGGTCACGGTAAGTTCTTTACCTTCTATGAATTCCTGCAGCATGATCCTGTGGTCATACTCAAAAGCATAATTCAATGCATCAGGGAGATCTGTTTCTTCTCTTACAATGGATATTCCAAATGAGGAACCGGAGGATACCGGTTTTACAACAAGAGGAAGACCCAGTTTGTCGATTATCTGTTTAAGGTCGTAGTCGCTTGAAGTATTCAAAATAATAGTTTTGGGTATGGTAAGTCTGGCTTTCTCGGCAATGATATTAGAAAGTTCTTTGTCCATTGCAACGGCACAGGATTTGTATCCCGATCCGGTAAAGGGGATATTTTCCATCTCCAGAAGCGCTTGCAGCATACCGTTTTCTCCACAGCCTCCATGTAGTCCGTTAAAAACAACAAGAGGGTTCTGCTTCTTTATCTCTTCAATAAGATAAAGGTTGGGTGATACGGCGTATTCAGGTGAAAAAAAATCACCAGGGTCTATCTTTACAGTATCAAAGCCAATGCTGTTTAGAGCATTGCTGATTTCATTGGCTGAAATCATTGAAACATCCTTTTCTTCAGATGTTCCACCTGATAAAACTACTATTTTGTATTTCATACTCATAGTATGGTTTGTTTTCAGTTGATGTCAAGAAATATTCATAAATCTGTGCTATGTTTTTTATGTTTTGTGAGTTTCATTCAATTTAATTGCTGTATATACAATGTAAAAGTGAACTTTTCCGATGATATAATATTTAGTGTTACAATTTGTTATCGATTTAAAAAAAGCGACTCCAAACAGGAATCGCTAAAAAAATATTGTCTTATTAAATTCTATTATTCTTCTTTAAATGAGTCTAGAATATCTTGTGGATATACAGGAGCGATACCAACTATACCACAAACTTTTCCAGCTGCATGGTTGGCGATTATGGCTGCATCCCGGATTGGGACTCCGGAAGCAAGACAGAGTGTCAATGTGCTGATAACTGTATCTCCGGCTCCGGAAACATCAAAAACCTGTTTAGCGAAAGTTGGAATGTTAACTACATCCTTTCCTTCGGAGAAGATCGACAGTCCTTTGCTTCCTCTGGTAACGATCAGATAATCAGAATTGATTTTATCAAGCAGCTTGAAGGCAGTATTGTAAAAGTCTTCTTCAGACTCAATGATAACATTCATGTTCTTCTTCAGTTCAAGATAGTTGGGCTTGAATACTGTGCAGTTCTGATAGCTGAAGAAATTCTTGTATTTAGGATCTACAGTAACAATCTTATCAAGCTCATTACATCGTCTGATGATATGTCTTATAAGTCCATCAGTCAGTAACCCTTTATTATAGTCTTCCAATAGAACAGCATCTACATTATTAATCACTTTATTGAAGTGAGTTATAATCTCTGATTCCATCTGCTCGGAAATCTCGTCAATTTCCTCGTAGTCAATTCTTGCTACCTGCTGGTTATTGGCAATAAGACGAGTTTTGATAGTAGTTGGTCGACTCTTGTCTTTTGCAATGAACAGATTGCTGATGGAATTCTTCTTAAATTCATTCTCCAGAATTACACCATTGGAATCATCTCCACTGAGTCCAATTACATAAGGAATACCACCAAGGCAGGAAATATTAAATACAACATTTGCAGCACCGCCAAGTCTATGCTCTTCACGCTCTACGTTCACAACAGGAACCGGAGCTTCCGGAGATATTCTTGATACATCACCCCAGATGTAGTGATCGATCATTAAATCACCAATTACCAGTATTTTTTTCCCTGCGAGATTATTCAGTATTTTCTTATGATTCTCGATTTGCATACTTACTCCACAGGATATTTACCAGTAAAACATGCGTAACAATATTCTTCGGGAGTTGTCACGCATTTGCTCAGATTTTCCTTTGAAATGTATTTGATAGATGCTACATTCAGATATTGTCTCATTTCTTCGAGAGACATTCTGTTGGCAATCAGTTCGTCTTTTGTAGGAGTATCGATTCCATAGAAGCATGAGTACTTAACCTGGGGTGAACCGATTCTGAGATGAACTTCAGCAGCACCCTGATCTTTTATTACGTTTATAATTTTTTTGATAGTGGTTCCACGAACAATGGAATCATCAATCAGTACAACTTTTTTACCTTTGAAGAAGTTGGGGAGAGGGTTGAATTTCTGCTTAACGCTCTCGTCTCTGACTGTCTGCTGAGGTTTGATGAATGTTCTTCCCACATAATGATTTCGGATTAATCCCATCTCAAACGGTATCTTCTTTCTTTTTGCATAACCAAGAGCAATAAAGTTCGAAGAATCCGGTACAGGAACAGCAACGTCCACATCAAGATCAGAATCATCATCTGCAAGCTGAGCACCGATGTTTTCTCTTACTTCATATACGTTTTCACAGAATTCATGACTGTCTGGTCTGGAGAAGTAGATATGCTCGAAAATACAATGCTTGTCTGTATCTCCATCTCGGTATTGAGCAGGATCATTGCTGATTGGTCTGATTCCTTTTTCATTCACAACGATGATTTCAGCAGCTTTCAGTTCTTTTTTCATAGTCGGTGCCAGAATATCAAGAGCACAGCTTTCGGATGCAACAACAACCGCACCGTTTTCCAGAGTTCCATAGGTCATAGGACGCATGGCGTGAGGATCGCGGAACAGATACATTTCTGTTGGTGTAGCAAGTACTGTGGAAAACGCACCTTTGACATGTTTCATCATTGTTTTTATGGCGTCTACTGTAGATTTCTTCTTCTTTTCAATCTGGAACACTATATATTTAAGGATTAATTCACCGTCGTTATAGCTTTTAAAATATACACCCTGAGATTCAAGGTACATGCGGATATCATGATAATTGATTATATCTCCGTTGCTTGCAAGGGCAAATCTAGGGCCTGAAAGAGTTTCCACAACGTGAGGCTGTGAGTTGTATTCGGTTGATGTTCCTCTGGTTGGGTAGCGAACATGACCTATTGCTATTCTTCCTTTTAACTTATCAAGATGCTTTGGAGTAAACACATGTTTTACAAGCCCAAGTTTCTTTCTTAAATGAAAAACACTTCCGTCACTGACTGCCATCCCACAACTTTCCTGACCTCTGTGCTGTTCTGCGAACAAACCTAATGCTGCAAGTTCGGCAGCATTTTCATGATTGAAAACACCAATGATTCCACACATTTTTTTTCCTTTTCAATATTGTTTTTTATACAAGTATTTTATTTTTTTGTAAATGTAAGTTTGTTTTCATTGCCTTTCAAAAGGCGTCCAATGTTTTTTTTATGTTTTAAAATGATTAATAATGCTACTACACAGGTTAAAACCAGCAGATAAACGCCCGGTTCTTTTCCCGTTAAAAATAATATTATTTGAGATATTGCGAGCGTAAATGCTGCAAAAATAGATCCCAGTGAAACATATTTGCTGACAGCTACTAAAATGATGAATACTACCAGAGCACATCCAAGAGCAATCGGAGTTAATGCTCCGAATACGCCGGCTGATGTTGCCACGCCCTTTCCTCCTTTGAACTTAAGGAAGAGTGTAAAGACATGACCGATAATCGTTGCCACTCCAACAAGCAGAAGCCACTCGGATGCATGTTCAACACCGGAAAGTGTACCACGGGCAATAATCACAGGGATTGCACCCTTGAATATATCTACAAGCATGACCGGGATTCCGATTTTAACACCAAGTACACGGACAGCGTTGGTGGCACCAACGTTTCCGCTTCCATGCTCGCGGATGTCGATTCCTTTAAAAATCTTGCCTGCAATATAGCTTGTAGGGATACTCCCGATAACATAAGCAGCGGCTATATGAATCAGAATCAGGATACTATTGCTCATCTTTCTTTTTCCCTCTGAAGAGAAGCTTAAGTGCTGCACCCTGGAAACCGTACTCATCGCGAAGTCTGTTATGCAGGTATCGCTTGTAGTTCTCTGTAACACGTTTATGGTCATTACAGAAGAATACGAAAGTAGGCGGGTGAGTTTTCACCTGTGACACATAGTAGAATTTAACCTGTTTTCCGCTTGGGTGAGTAGGCTGCCATTTATTGATGGCTTTTTCCAGAAAATCGTTTAGTTTTGAGGTTGTGATTCTCTGGTGACTGTTATCTTCCACTTCAATAATCAGGTCGAGAAGCTTTCTCACACGTTGACCGCTCAAAGCAGATGTTGTTACAAACGGAGCGTGTTCGAGGAAAGGAAGCGAATCCACAATTTTATCTCTGAATTCATTGATTGTCTTATGATCTTTTTCAATGAGATCCCACTTGTTGAAAACAATTATCAAGTCTCTGTAATTCCTGTGGGCGAGGGATGCAATTTTCTTGTCCTGAGATGAAATCTCATTTTCTGCATCCATAACGAGAAGCACAATGTCTGCCCGTCTTATACTCTCGATAGTTCTCATAGAGCTGAAATAATCTACACCATACTTGATTCTGGTTTTCTTTTTCAGTCCGGCTGTATCTATAAAAGTGAAGGTTTTATTGTGATACTTCAGTTTTGTATCGATAGCATCACGGGTTGTACCCGGTATATCGCTGACAATTACAACGTCGTCTCCAATAAGCCTGTTAACCAGTGAGGATTTACCTACATTCGGCTTCCCAACTATAGCAATCTTGAAGCTGTCGTCTTCGTCTTCTACGTCTCCCACGGATTGTGTTTTAATCTGTGACAGAATAGCATCGAGGAAGTTACCTGTGTTACGACCACTTACTGCAGCAACGGGGAACGGTTCTCCCAGCCCGAGTGTCATAAAGTCATATATCTCCAGATCGAGTTTTTCGTTATCAACCTTATTTACAACGAGCATAACTCTTTTTCTGTGCTTGGAAAGGATTTTTGCGATTTCCATATCAATGTCGGTAGGACCGGTCTGAGCATCTACCACAAACAGGATGAAATCGGCTTCTTCTATAGATACTTCCGCCTGAAAACGGATAGCTCTGTCCATAACATCGTTGGATTTGGGTACGATACCGCCTGTATCAACGACTATAAAGCGTTTGCCGTTCCATTCCACATTTTCGTATTTACGATCCCGCGTGATACCTTCTTCGAAGTCCACGATAGCTCGTCTTTTATTGCAAAGCCTGTTGAACAGGGTAGATTTACCAACGTTCGGGCGTCCAACTATGGCTACTATTGCTTTTCTCATTTTATCTCCAGTTTCCGCAATTAAGCGGAAAATATTCTGATCTCGTCAGAAATAAACATTTATCCATATTAAAATAATAGATATCAAAACAAATGAGATAATAAATCTGTCAATCATAAATTGAATTTAACAATAGCGTAACACCTCCGTAATGGTTGGAAGACGGTGAATTCTCCTCTATTGGAGGAGTATGTCGAAGACGGGAGGTGGTAAACATTATTAATTGAATCGAATTTATTCGATTGATTTACTCTGTCTCCATTTTGTCGACATCACACATAGATGTATCAGAAAGAACATATCCGGTGAAATCAGAATAGTGTGACAACAGCATTAAAGTAATAATTAAATCATGGATGAAAGGATTGAAACGAGAAGTACTTAGCAAAGTCTTTATAAATTTTTTAGAATCTCATGCTGTGCAATACTTTGCCTGGCAAGGTTATATTTGAACGAGAAACTGCAACGCATGAGAAATTCAATTTGCTAAAACAGGAACGTTTACTGAGCAAGACCGGAAATCCTTATGATAAATCTGATTAAAATAGTGTTTTATAGAAAAGTAATATTAGATTATTGAAAAGATTTGGTCATAAGCAACACATTCTTTTTAAGGAGTTAATCATGAAGGCGTTATTAATTTATCCTGAAATTCCGGAAACCTTCTGGAGTTTTAAATTTGCAATGAAAATTATAAATAAAAAAGCTTCATCTCCTCCATTAGGGTTATTAACATTAGCGTCATTAATACCGGAAAATTGGGATTTAAAACTGATAGATCTCAATGTAACCCCAATGGCCGATGAGTTATTAGAGTGGGCAGATATCGTAATGATAAGCAGTATGATTGTTCAGAAAGAGGCAACAATACAGATTATAGATAGATGTTCAAAACATGATGTTTTTATCGTTGCAGGTGGACCTTTATTCACAGATGAATATCTTAGTTCAGACAATATTAATTGTTATGTTTTAAATGAGGCAGAGATAACATTTCCTTTATTCCTGGAAGATTTTAGAAAAGGAGAATTGAAAAAAGTCTATAGAACTAAGAGTTTTTCTGATATGACAAAAAGCCCTTGTCCTTTGTGGGAGCTGGTAAATTTTGATTATTATGATTCTATTGGGATACAGTTTTCCCGTGGATGTCCTCATGATTGTGAATTTTGCAGCGTTACTTCTTTGTTTGGACACAAGCCCAGAATAAAAACTGCAGACCAGATATTGGAGGAATTGAATAAAATATACAATCTGGGGTGGAAGGGAAGTATATTCTTTGTAGATGACAATTT
This sequence comes from Cloacimonadales bacterium (SeqCode), assembly GCA_942492065.1. GTDB lineage: Bacteria > Cloacimonadota > Cloacimonadia > Cloacimonadales > JAIOQZ01. The sequence goes on from CALODV010000008.1 coordinate 472,017, forward strand.
TATTGGCAATATGAAATATGTTAAATCTGTTTTACTACCGGAAATAATTAAATGGATGGCTGATAAAACAGGTATTTCTTTTCATACTCAGCTTTCAATGAACATTGCAGATGATGAAGATGTTGTGAATTTAATGGTAGAAGCTGGTTTTACGAAAGCTTTTATTGGAATAGAAACACCTGAAGAAAGCAGTTTAGCTGAATGCAACAAGTATTCTAATCAACATCGTGATTTATTGAAAGATATTGAATTTTGTCAGAAGAAAGGTTTGGAGATTCAAGGTGGATTTATCGTGGGCTTTGATCATGACCCTATTTCAATTTTCAAAAAACAAGTTGATTTTATTCAGGAAAGTGCTATTATTACAGCAATGGTGGGAATGCTTCAGGCTCTTCCCGGAACAGCATTATATAATCGTCTGAAAAAGGAAGGCAGGTTGCGGGAGTCTTCATCTGGAGATAATGTGGATGGTTCTACAAATATAATTCCTGTAATGGGATTGAATAATCTGCAAAGCGGTTATAAAATGATAATGAAAAATATATATTCACCCTACTCCTTTTATCAACGAATAAAGAGATTTCTCAGAATTTACAGAAAACCTGAAGCAGAAGTACCATTAACTTTTAAGCGATTGCTGATTTTTTTACGTACAGTTTTTTATATTGGTCTTCTTGGTAAAGAACGAGTGTATTACTGGGATTTGATATTCTGGACATTGATACATAGACCCAAACTGTTTACTTTAGCAATAACTTATACGGTTTATGGTCAGCACTTCAGGAAGGTATGTGAGAAGTATAGTCTGATTTAACTTATATAATATTTGTCTTATGATCTTTTTGATTTATTAGGTTTACTGATTCTCCAGTTTCCGCAATTAAGCGGAAAATATTCTGGTCTTGTCAGAGATAAACATTTATCCATATTAAAATAATAGATATCAAAACAAATGAGATAATAAATCTGTCAATCATAAATTGAATTTAACAATAGCGTAACACCTCCGTAATGGTTGGAAGACGGTGAATTCTCCTCCATTGGAGGAGTATGTCGAAGACGGGAGGTGGTAAACATTATTAATTGAATCGAATTTATTCGATTAATATGCCCCTCTTTCTCATAAACTCGATATCCATTTAATAACGGGAAAACATGGTGTGTACAGAACTTGATTTGTTACTGATGAAATCCTGAAGGTATTTAACCACAAGAGACAAAAAATACGAAAAGAAGAATTTCATTGGTTGTTGCACTTGCGCATGAGTGGAAGGACCCACAATGGTGGAGTTGACGATTTTTGTGGCATAGGAAAAAGCTTTACACAATAGTCATTATGTTTTTAGAATTGATAGTACTAACCGTACTTTATACAGGCTGTTATAGCTTGACGCCAGTAAACTCGATGCGAAGCGAGAGCAAACCTTTGGAATAGCAATCGATAGCACAGTGCAGGTTCGCAGGGCATAGCCCGAGAATCCTGTGGTTGTTTTAGCATGGAACAATGCTTTACACAATAGTCATTATGTTTTTAGAATTTCGACTTGCGTGTTTGGGGATTTGCACCAGTTATAGCTTGACGCCAGTAAACTCGATGCGAAGCGAGAGCAAACCTTTGGAATAGCAATCGATAGCACAGTGCAGGTTCGCAGGGCATAGCCCGAGAATCCTGTGGTTGTTTTAGCATGGAACAATGCTTTACACAATAGTCATTATGTTTTTAGAATTTCGACAGAGTTTTGATTCCGTTTGCGGCGTTATAGCTTGACGCCAGTAAACTCGATGCGAAGCGAGAGCAAACCTTTGGAATAGCAATCGATAGCACAGTGCAGGTTCGCAGGGCATAGCCCGAGAATCCTGTGGTTGTTTTAGCATGGAACAATGCTTTACACAATAGTCATTATGTTTTTAGAATTGATAGTACTAACCGTACTTTATACAGGCTGTTATAGCTTGACGCCAGTAAACTCGATGCGAAGCGAGAGCAAACCTTTGGAATAGCAATCGATAGCACAGTGCAGGTTCGCAGGGCATAGCCCGAGAATCCTGTGGTTGTTTTAGCATGGAACAATGCTTTACACAATAGTCATTATGTTTTTAGAATTTAGATTATCAGTTATGTGAAGGGACTTAAGTTATAGCTTGACGCCAGTCATTATGTTTTTAGAATTCATATTTTTCTGATAATTCTTCATAGGTAGTTATAGCTTGACGCCAGTCATTATGTTTTTAGAATTCAACAAAAGAAGGATACGTCCAAATATGGTTATAGCTTGACGCCAGTCATTATGTTTTTAGAATTTCGCCGTTTATTCTAACCCTAACCTCTGCGTTATAGCTTGACGCCAGTCATTATGTTTTTAGAATTGAGATCAGGCTTTTTAATTGAGTTTTGCCGTTATAGCTTGACGCCAGTCATTATGTTTTTAGAATGATTTTCATTGCTCGTAAATTGACCTTTTGGTTATAGCTTGACGCCAGTCATTATGTTTTTAGAATCATTTTTTCCTATCCTTGTTTTTTCTCTGGGTTATAGCTTGACGCCAGTCATTATGTTTTTAGAATACAGATCAGACTTTGAGCAGGAGTGTAAAGTTATAGCTTGACGCCAGTCATTATGTTTTTAGAATCCCGTATTTATCGTCAATTCTAACCAATGCGTTATAGCTTGACGCCAGTCATTATGTTTTTAGAATATGTGCTTTGTCTTGTCACGCCAAATAGCTGTTATAGCTTGACGCCAGTCATTATGTTTTTAGAATTCTTTTGCACCGGCAATCGCAAGACGTATCGTTATAGCTTGACGCCAGTCATTATGTTTTTAGAATTGTCCTAAACCCCATGATTGTCCATTATCTGTTATAGCTTGACGCCAGTCATTATGTTTTTAGAATTACCTGCGCCGGGTATAAGTGTACCGATTGTTATAGCTTGACGCCAGTCATTATGTTTTTAGAATAACCTTACTATTGTCCTTTGCAATTTGGTGGTTATAGCTTGACGCCAGTCATTATGTTTTTAGAATACAATTCCTAAATTTTCAACAGTAGTTTGAGTTATAGCTTGACGCCAGTCATTATGTTTTTAGAATATATTATGTTGAATCTTTTGTCGTTTTCTTGTTATAGCTTGACGCCAGTCATTATGTTTTTAGAATTGGTTTACTTGATTTCGTTTTAGAAATTGCGTTATAGCTTGACGCCAGTCATTATGTTTTTAGAATTCATCAAGTGTAGTGAAAACTATACTGGCGTTATAGCTTGACGCCAGTCATTATGTTTTTAGAATAAAAACTGTCCTAACCCCCATGATCTCCCAGTTATAGCTTGACGCCAGTCATTATGTTTTTAGAATAACAGATCAGATTTTGAGCAGGAGTGTAAGGTTATAGCTTGACGCCAGTCATTATGTTTTTAGAATACTATTGACGATGATGGTTCAATTAGTTCAGTTATAGCTTGACGCCAGTCATTATGTTTTTAGAATTTGAGAAATTCAATTTTGTCCTGGTGTTTTGTTATAGCTTGACGCCAGTCATTATGTTTTTAGAATAAACCTTTTCCCTTTCCAAGTCTGAAGCTTGTTATAGCTTGACGCCAGTCATTATGTTTTTAGAATCGCTAGATGTTGCCTTGGAAGTCCGGGACAGTTATAGCTTGACGCCAGTCATTATGTTTTTAGAATAAGAGCAAAGGAATAAAGTATCAGTACAAGTTATAGCTTGACGCCAGTCATTATGTTTTTAGAATTCACTCTCTTTAACAAGATTAGAGTTTTTTAGTTATAGCTTGACGCCAGTCATTATGTTTTTAGAATAATGCTTTTCAGCAAAAATTTGGTGCTGCAGTTATAGCTTGACGCCAGTCATTATGTTTTTAGAATGATCCTGTTGTTTTGAACGGTATGTATTCAGTTATAGCTTGACGCCAGTCATTATGTTTTTAGAATTTTGAACCGCAAGAATCATCTGATCAGGCAGTTATAGCTTGACGCCAGTCATTATGTTTTTAGAATAAAGGTGAGGGCTACGGTAGACCATTAGCAGTTATAGCTTGACGCCAGTCATTATGTTTTTAGAATATTGTCCATGCTAATGCTTCATACATTTTAGTTATAGCTTGACGCCAGTCATTATGTTTTTAGAATAATACGAAGAAGCACTCACCACTTTTGACAGTTATAGCTTGACGCCAGTCATTATGTTTTTAGAATTGTAACAGAAAAAAGCCCCTCATAAAGGGGCTTTCTGTCATTTTTGCATTTGAAAAATGATAAAAAATAGTTTTTATCTCTCTGTATTTTCTCATTTTTTTAGAAAAACTCCAATATAATTTTTTTCGATTAATTATGTTTCAAAACTAATCTAACGTATTGTTAAATAAAGAATTTGTCAACATATATCTATAAAATAATTACTTACATTTGATAGCAACATTTTTCGAAGTTCAACGAACCCCGATTTGCTATCCAAAATCAAGAAATAATTGCTTCCATTTTGTAAAGACTAGTTGATGAAATTTCTCATACATCTGACTCAACAATTTGATTTAAATTTGATCAGTATTCTGGTGTAATTCGAAATTTTATCGATCCTTTAATGCCAAGTAATAACGATACCGAATATTTATCTCTTAGATTTTGCTATCCAAAATCAAGTAATAATTGCTTACATTTTGCAAAGATTAGTTGATGAAATTTCTCATACACCTGACTCGACAATTTGATTTACATTTAAGCAGTATTCTAATGTAATTCGAAATTTCATCGATCCTTTAATTCAGAGTAATAACTATGCCGAACATTTATCTCTTAGATTTTGCTATCCAAAATCAAGTAATAATTGTTTGCAACATGTATGTCTTAGTTGATGAAATTTCTCATACACCTGACTCGACTATTTGATTTACATTTGAGCAGTATTCTAATGTAATTCGAAATTTCATCGATCCTTTAATGCCAAGTAATAACGATGCCGAATATTTATCTCTTAGATTTTGCTATCCAAAATCAAGTAATAATTGCTTACTGGCATCAGGATTATCCGGCTCAGCATTTACAAGATTAATAATATGCTTGTACTGAAGATCAGTAAAGCTGATAATACATACCTTTCCCTTTTTGGGTAACTTGTTTTTGATTCTGTTGACTTGTGATTCAATTTTTTTCCTTGGACCAACATATTTTGAGTATACAGAGAATTGTGACATGGAAAATCCTTCATCAAGAAGGAATTTCCTGAATTTTGCAGCCTTTTTTCTTTCTTCCGGCTCAATAACCGGTAAATCAAACATTACTATCATCCACATCAATCGTAACCCATTTAAGATTTTCTGGTTTTGCAAAGTTTCCTCCTGCTTTCTTATCTTCAAGTCTATGCACAAAATCATTCAGTGCTTCTTTAATACACCGTTTCAGGGGCAAACGGCAGTCATTCAGCAGAACAGAATAACTCATCAGTTTAATCAGTTCCAGTTTCATCTTCGATGTTAGTGTTTCATCATCCATGGAGAATTTCTTTTTTATAACCATATCAACAAAAGGACGAAAAGGCTCAATGATATCATCTGCAAGGCAATAGGGGTTTGTTGTATTACAATGGTGAATACCGAATTCCGGAATTAGTCCCTTTGCAACAATCTCTCTTACAATACATGCTCTAAGAACAGCATAACCAAAATTGAGACAGGCATTAATCCCCGGCTGGTCGTATTGACGAGAGAAGTCTTTTCCGAACAGGCGTTTCCAGTATTTTCTGGCAGCTACGGCTTCGGCATTGCTTTTATCTCCCGATTTAACTGTGTTGGCATAAGTAAGCAGATCATTATATTTCTTATTATATAGTTTAAGAACAGAGGCCTGGCTTCTAATCTTGGCTTTAACAATTGTCTGCCACATTTGCTTGTAGAAGACTTTGCCGGCTTCAACCTGCAAAAGGAAGCGCTTATTATGAGTGCAGCCTGCAGGATACGAGTATACATAACCTGCAGGCATAAAGTTTTTACCACAGAGTATTACAGGTATGTTGCGTGTGCACAATTCGGTAATAAGATTGTGGCTGTAGCTTATGGAATAGCCGTAAATCAGTAGACAGTCAACATTGTCGAACGCAATTTTTTTCTTGTCACCTTCTCTGTCTGTCTGAACGATGAATCCTCTTGATTTGCTTAAATGAACATTATCTGTATTTACTTCAAGTAGAATCATAGGCTATCCTTTTTATTATTAATTAGGTATCATATCCTTTTTTATTACCTTTGTGATCTAAAACTCTACCACGTATATCGACATAAACTTTTCTAACTTTAGCATTTCTTAATGAATCACCTTTGATTCTTACAAGATTTGTTCTTACTTTTCCATCAATTTTTTCGGTTTTCTGTACATGATTTAACTTTACAAAAGCAATTTCGGAACCTGAGAACTTGACAACTCTGTATAATCCCCATTTTTCATCCTTGAACATTTTAACGGTATCCCCTTTAAACAAGCGCATTAAGCGTTTGCCCATTGGGTAATCCTTTTTCCATTGAGGGATAAAGTCTTTTTTATGGGCATCAAACATGGAGATTACTTCAACATTCCATTTATCTTTGTTTTTGCCTTTATTTGTTTTAAAGACATCCGCACAATAGTTATTACCCCCGACAAAGTACTTGTAATGTCCTTTGCCATGTTCAATTCTTACAAGGGTTGATTCTGATTTAGATAAAACAAGTTTTAGTTTTCTGATATTGTTTTTGTCACAGAACTCCAGAAATGAACTTTTCCAGTCATCAGCATATTCCGTTGCATTGTAAATTCTTTGTCTCAGTACTTTGCTTTTTACATTTTCTATATCTTTTTGTTTTAAATCTGTAACGTTTTTTCTTTCAGTAAGAAGTCTATTTCCTTTTTTGTCAGGATCAGGTCCTAAATCACCATAAGCAGTATCTTTGTGAAGTTGTCCACCGGTCGTTTTACGAGTTGGATCATTGAGTTTAAACAGGTGATCCGGCTTGTATGAAACATTAATTTCCTTAATCCTGTTTCTAAGCTCAACGAAATTGAAGTTTTCAAAAGGTTTCTCATCAAGTTTAATATAGCTTCTACCTTCTCTTCTTTGCATTGTAGAAAATTTCTTAACCATTGAACGGGATGTGAGTCCGATTGCAACAGCATCGACAGCGTGGTGTCTGTGATCATCTCTTGTTTTCACATTCTCATCATTCAGGATTTTATTCAAGCCATAAGCAACGCGTATTTTGGAGGTTACTTCACCTTTTACAGTCCAGATATTATTATGACCGACAACATAGCTAAGGTATTCGCGTGCTATTCTGCAAATGTATCTGGTGTCATTCAGCATTCTGGCAAGAATTTCTTCTTCATCCTTATATCTTTCCATAGCGTCTTCCGCGAACTTATGCCATTTAGGGTGTTTTTTCCCTTGTGGTTCTACCAATCCCATTGCTCTGTTCATAATCTCATAATAATTATATCCGGAAGGACTTTCTCCAAATGCATCAAAGGGGGTACGATTTCCTTTGTATCTGTTAGCAGTTTTATAAGAGACTGTTTTATTGTTCATAGAATCGTTATATGTTTGAGAGAATGGCAGAATGTGTTCTATTTCAATTTCATCAGTGAAAAGAAGATGAATAGGAATTGGTTTACCGGTATAGATACAGCATCTTTTAAGTTCATCTTTGTTTAGCTCTTCCCAGAGTTTGTATTTCTGAATGTTTTCTCTGGATACTTCAGCATTATGGGCTTTAATGATATCAACGATCTGCTCATTACGCTTTTTATTGCTTGCCAGGGTTTTATTCATTTCATTCAGACTTTTCTCACCCATAGGTAAGTCTCTGGCAACTTCCACAACAATCTGTTCAGGCTTTCCATGTTCAACAACAATTGCATTCATTAATTTTCTGAGCTGATTCAGAACAATATGGACTGTAGCATTAGGTATTTTGCCAAATTCTTCTTCCTCATTTCGAGGATTTTCCTTGGCTCCGATAACATGTGACCTGAGAATTTTGCCATAATAAGGTAAATCTCCGTTTATATATGTCGGCTCTACCAATTCTCCGGAGTGGTTGAATCCCGCACTTGCGCATGCTTCAGAATACATTTGCCCCTGTTCAAGATATGGAAGTATCATTTTTATTGCTTTAAGGCTGAGATTCCCATAGCCGGCAGGCGGAATTGTTTCAATAATGACTTCTTTCTGCTCATTTGATAAATCAAGACCGTTAACAAATTTTCCAAGCTGTTTTTCAATTTCAGGATCGTTATTCTCATTTATGAGCATTCTGATTACTCTTTCCTGCTCTTCCAGAGTGAATTCCAGCCAGAGATTCCCGAATACTTTTTTGGCTGACATCTTAGCATTGAGGTCATTGCCTCTTATATCTTTATCTGATTCAGGAATGTTTAAAGAATAATCTTCAGGATCTTCCTTAAAAATTTTCTTTTTAAAAGACCCAATTGTGACTTTGGCTTTTTCATTTAGTATGCTAAATATTATCTTTTTTTCCTCAGGAGTGAATGGGGTTGATTCTCCACCTTTGTGTCTGTATCTGAGATTATTAATTCTCTGCAGAAGATCAAACTTCTGGAAATAGGGAGAGGCTTTCGGACATCTCAGTTCTCCTTCTTTATACAGAAAGATGCATTTGCCTTTTGGCTGAGCTTTTAATGGACGCTGAAAGAATATTGCATTTTTAAGCTCATTGATGTAATCTTCTGTCAGTTCCGAGTAGAATGATTTTTGCCTGTTCATGATCCGGTCAAATTCATCAATAACAAGTTCTCTATCAGGGAAAATTCCGGACTCCTTATCTGTGTAATTAACAAATTTAACAGGTTTCCTCAAATGTTGTTCATTTTCTCCAACCTCTGAGTTAAGGTTATGAAGATACTCTCCGATCGTTCTTGCACCACTTGACTCCAAAGAAGCTTTAAGACGTTTTATTGCATCTTTCATTTTTGAACTGTCTTTTGAAGCTCCATCAACTTTTCGATTGCTTTTAAAGCCTCGTTTTTTGCAGAGATGCATTATTGCTCTCCCTAACTCGAATTTTGTTAACTTCTCATTAAGTGCTTTGGTTCGCAGCATATAAGGATCTAACTTCTGGTTTTCAACTATCTCGCTGTCTTTTTCAGGGAGTAAATCCAGATTAAGAAGTACAGCAGTAACTTGCCCTATTCGCAATAGATATCTGTCTTCATTTCTGCTGGCTCCTCTGTTTTCTCTTCTTCCAACAGCAAGAGGTTTTTTGGTTTTGTCTTCTCTTCCATCGGGTACTATTCTCACACCAAAGTCTATAAATCCCTCAGGTTCATTCTTGTCATCTAATGACAGCAAAGCCCATCCGAGAGATGTTGAACCTAAGTCTAATGCCAATCTGTATTTTTTACTTGACACTATTTTCCTCCTTTATAATATTTATTCAATTCTAAAAACATAATGGCTGGTAAAAAAGTTATGAATAAGGTTTTTACCACCAAATTTGGAGCTCGAATCCGTTCGAGCTCTTTTTCATTATTTGTTTCCAAATGTACAATTGTAACTCAAATCTTGTCAAGTCATAAACTTTCAATCGAATACATAAAAAAACTGCCGCGTTAACGGCAGTCTCTAATAGAATTAAGCTCGAAAAACAGTCAGTATAATCTACTCCATAACAGGACCGAAATACATTTCCCAGGTCTCTTTTGCGAGTTGATCATGGTCTATCTCCAGTCCTGAGCGTGCGAAGTAGTCCGAGATGTTCTTAATATCTCTTTTATGCATCATCCAGGCATGCGGATTCACATCCGGATCAACACATTGCGGGAAGTCGATTATATACGGCTCTCCGTCCTTATACATAATGTTAAAGGGGGAGAGGTCGGCATGTACTATATTGTTGCTCAGCATGATATGGATGTTGTCCATCAGCTTTTTAAAGAGAAGCTCAGCGTCCTCATAATCCAGATGTACATCCTTGAGCAGCGGAGCAGCCTTGGCGCCGTATCCAATAAAGCCCATAATCACTGCATCATGGGTGCAGGCAATAGGTTCCGGGACGTTTGCTCCTATATCATAGAGCCTGGAAAGCGTGTCGAACTCATTGCTTACCCAGGTGGTTCTTGTGGAGATTTTCCCAAACCCGGATTTCTTTTCTTCTGCTCTTAACAATCTTGTATCCCAAACTCGTCCAATGTGATATATCTTTTCCTTCTTGAAGCTTCGAAATTCCCTCTGAAAGTAAATTTTAGCTGCCAGATATTTGTGATTCATGCTCGAATGAGCATCACAGCAGAGAACAACCGCTTCTTTACCGCGTTTCACAACTCTGGTGACATCTGTAATTAACTTTTCGTTCACAAAAATATCGCAGGACTCTCCATAACGGCTCAAGTCAGTTTTCATCTTATTTTCGTTATGGATAAGCGACTCAAATATGTTTTCCAGATGCTTATTATAGCGTTTGTCAATTCTTGTATTAAGACCGTTGTATATTTGTCCTGCTTCTCCCATAAAACTGAGACAGTGACAGGCTGTGTAGAAATCCAGCACCAGCTTTTCTTCTTCGTCGAGTCCGTACAGATCAGCAATCAGTTCTGAGTATTCTGTATCCTGCTGGTCTGCCAGTAATGCCATGCGTGTCAGTGCCAGATTGAAGAGTTTATCTCCAAAGCAGATGTTGTCTACGTCTACAATACCGGCAAGCTTGCCGTCTTTGATGAGGACGTTCTTTGTAGTCAGATCATCCAGAAACGGCAGAGGGCGAATCCTTGAGAAGTATGTGTCAAACCTGCCCAGTTGAGAGAGCAGTATATCGGCGTGTTTACTGTCGAAAAGACGGTTTTTGTTAATGTTCTTTCTGGCACCGGATATAGACTTGAGTATCACCTTTTTCCAGTCGGTATACTCCTGTAGATCAGGGTCTTCGTAGCTGCAGGCAAAACCAAAGCCTTCTGCTGGCCTCAGATAGCTGACAGTGTCCTGTATATCCTGTACAGCCTTTGCAATAGCCGATTTCTGATCATGGTTGAGTTCTGCATAAACCTGCCCCAGATCAATCCCGTCAATGTACTCCATAATCATATAGGGCGTATTATGCTCAGTATCCTTGCAGTACAGCTCCGGCAGGGGGATACCCAACGGTTTAAGCTGTTCATACCAGCAGCAGCCGCCTTTAATGAAGTTTCGTTTTTCCGGTGTAGTAATCTTCAGCACTACGTTTTTATCGTTCATAGAGACTTTATATACGTAGTTACAAAGTCCTGTTTTAAAGCGTTCTATAGAATTTATTTCATTGTCATAATGTTTTCCGATGATTTTTTTTAAGTAAGTGTCATCAAATCTTACCATGGTATTCTCCTGTTTTAAATACGGGAGAGTTACTCAGTAATGTTTCTAATGTCTGAGCTCCCGTTTACTATGTAGTTCACAATTTTTATAGTTCCTGTTCATATATATTAGTGTGCGACAATCCTTCATTCCTGTTGTGTTTTTTCTTGATACACGGACCATAGTTATCTCCTTTTCAGTGTTTTATTTATAAAAAAAGCCCACGAAACCGGATAGTCCCGTGGGCATGTAAAGTGCTTATATTATTTTATGGGATCAGCCGGTACAGACCAATCCCGTATTTGAAATGTCTATCGTAAAAGAGTTCTTTGGGTGCGAGGTCAATATCACAGTACAAAGATCTCTAACAGTATTCAAACGTTAAGAGATTGATCTCAGATTATTTGGATTCCTATTTCCAATTTGTGTTGCATCTTTGCCTCCTTAACGTTTTTTTAATTAACTCAATATTGAGTGACATTCTAAATCTGTCAATTAATTTATGCTATTCATCAAAAGAAACCATTACTGTATCGTCAGCATACTCAGTAAGTTTCACATTTCTGTTTTCTCTGTATTTATGAAGAATCTCATCAATACGGTTGAGAGAGCTTGAGATTCTGTCAAAGTGCTTTTTGCTGTTGCTGTTCAGTTTGCCTATCTGAAGTTCAATCATCTCCATATTACCTTTTATGACTGTCAGCGGCTGATTCAGTTCATGATTAGCTGTTACAGCCATAGCATAAACAGTGTTCTTCCTGGCAAGAATCCTGATCTCTTCCTGAGCTTTTTCCAGTTCTTCATTTCTCTTTCTAAGTTCTGCGTTTGTTTTTGCCAGCAATTGAGCTTCTCTCTCTTTCTGCTCCATTTCAAACTTTGTTCGCAGTTCGGCAGATTTCTCGGAGAGATGTTCATTGAATATCTCTTCCTGCAGATCGAGTAACTCCTGATACGTTCTCACTTCACCATCGTAATCTTTGAGAGCGTGCATGATCTCGGTTTTGTTCCTTAAAACCAGCTTCAGTTCAGTAAGATTTCCCCGTTCACGAGTAAGTTTTTCAGATTCTGCTATCTCTTTTTCAGCCATATCTAGATTATTCTGACGATAGTAATTCATAGCAATATTTAGTCTCAGCTTTGGTAATATGGTTTTCATTTTGTATTCGTTGCACAGTTTAAGTGCTTTCTCAAATTCTTCATGAGCTTCATCATAACGCTTGAGTTCTCTGTATGAAGCACCAATATTCATGGTGGAGAGTGCAATCCACTCGTGGTTGACATCTTGCTGTATAAGATAGTCCCTGGCTTGAGAGAAAAAATCAATAGCTTTATCATATTTTTGGTTGGAGAAGTAATGTGTCCCCAGGTTTGCGAGAAAAGCACTCTCAAGTCGTTTATTGTCCTGTTCAGAAGAGATTTTCAACCCCTTTAACCCAATCTCCTCAAAAGATTTCGTATCATTGATAGCATAAAAATATGATTGCATATTGATATATATTTCAGGAAGAATAACCTGTTTATCAAGCTTAATGGCAAGTTCTTCAGCCTGCAGATAGTTGTTGTATGCCTCTTCCAGATTATTGATGTAAACATTGCATAATCCTATATTGATATGAATATTTATCAGATGTTTATTTGCTGGATCACCGTAGGACAGAATGTAATCTTTCAATTTGAGTAAATCTTTCAATGCTTCCCGGTGTCTTCCTGAGTTTATCGTAAGAGCTGCAATTCTGTTTCTGGTAATGACTATCTTATCAAAATCATCTTCTGACTCCCAGTATTCAAGCAGTTTATTCTCCAGAACAAATGACTTGTCCCTTTCAGTTGTCCTCCAGATTCTGGCAGCGAGATGTCCAATAGACTCCGGGAGATTCTTGTCTTTTTCAAACATGCTGAAGAGTTTATCCAAATCTAAAGAGTCATAAATTTCAACAGGATTTCGTGACTCAGACTTTATTTCATTAATCAAAGATTCAAAATTTTCCATAGTATCCACCAACTTTATTATTGTTTATAATATATGTGTAATTTAAATTTCGACTATATTAAAATAATGGGAGCGTTCAAATAACTGGGTCTGGAGGAGACCCTAATTAGTTTTGACAAAAAGAGTTACATTAGATTATTCGTATGTCATGCGGATAAAGAAAAAAAACGATGTCCTCTTTGTGAAAGTTTGAACACAAAAAAGAAAGGTTTTACAACTAGGATTATTAGTACAATACGAGGTAAAACACATAGTAAACTGCAACGATACTATTGTAACGATTGTCAGCATAGTTTTACATCACAAGGTTATAATAAACGGAAATCATTTTCCAGCGATCTTAAAGAGAAAGTGATACTTGATTACGTATTAACAAAAAGTTCTCTTTCTGAGACAGGGGAAAGATACAACGTTAGTAAAAGTAGTATATGCAATTGGATCATAGAGAACAGTGCTAAATTTTCATCAATAAACAAGTTGCCTATGTATCAGAAAACAAGTGGATACATTCAGTTTGACGGTAAATTTCCAACAATTGCGGGAACTGCCTATTGCTTGCTGCATGCATCTGACGCTCATACAAATGAGCCAATATGTTATGGACTCTATCGAAGGGAAGATACTGAAGCAACGAATACTTTTCTGATTATGTTTAATAGATTCCCTCGATCCGAAATTAAGGGAATTATCAGTGATTTTGGTAAAGGAAGGTGCTTCATTAAGCCAATAGAAAAGCTATTCCCAGAAGCCTTGCACCAGATATGCATTGTACACTATCTAAGATATGTAAGTATGTTTTTACCCAGAACCAAACGCAGTCAATATTTCATAAGAAATCGATTTATGAAAGGACTTATACGCAATATGTTAAGAGCACCGGACAGAAGTGAATCGGAATTTTGGTATCTACTATTTAATCACTTCATACCTTTCTTCAAAGCAGATTATCATAAGCGTTTTATTCGTTCAATAACAAAACATTATAGTAAATTAACTGCATTCTATGAAGATGAAATGTTAATATCCAATACCAATATGATCGAAAATAGAAACAGACAACTTGAAAGAAAACTGAAAAACATAGATGGCTTTGGTGCAATTAACAATGCAAAAAATTTCTTGCAAATATGGTTTCACTTTCAGAAAATGAAATACAAATAAAAATCAGAATAACTTCAACAATAATTTTGAAACTATTCTGATTTGAAAATAATTATTAGACCCAGTTATTTGGACGCTGCTAAAATAATAAATGTAGTAATTGTAAATGAATTTTTCTTCAAATAATGAAGGAGTGGTATAAGGAAGCAACCGATAGTACATACTTACATGAAGTTAGTACAAAAAAAAGGACCGGAATAAACCAGTCCTTTTAATATATTCATTAATGCCGCTATTTGAGCAGCAGCATCTTACTTGTTTGTACTGAACTTGCAGTTTTGAGCCTGAAGAAGTAAACACCGGTACTAACAGATTTTGCACTGTTATCTTTACCTGACCAGACGATTGTGTGGTTTCCTTCGGTATATACTTTGTTATCAAGTGTTTTAACAAGCTGACCTTTGATGTTGTATACTTGAAGTAGAGCAGGTTGGTTACTGTCTTTTTTATTAATGCTGAAAGAAATTGTTGTTTCAGGATTAAATGGGTTTGGATAGTTGCCATTAACTGATGTTTGATAATTGTTAACATCTGAATGATCATTATCAACTATATAGCTGACAGAACCATTTCTTGAGTATGACCCCTTGAATGTATGCCATTGGTTAATATGACCTCTGTGAGATTTAATATCCCATCCAAGAAGTTTTCCCGGAGCACCAATAAAGATATCCGGGTTTCTGTCCATATCAAGGTTATCTACTGTAAGAAGTCCACATGACTGGTATACACCTGATACAGGGTAACCTTCATGTAATGATCCGTCACCGTTGTAAATGAAGAGGCTTGAATAATCATCAACAATAATTATATCATTCAGTTCATCGGCATCAACATCAGCAATAACAGGTGAAGTTGATATATCATGTGTGTGTGTTGCCGGCCATGTTCCGGAAAGGTTCTGAAGACTGCTGTCCACGGCATATAGTTCATTTGAGTCCAGAGTCAGAATAATATCATTGTTTCCATCACCGTTTACGTCTGCAACAGCGAATGAACCTTTAATCTGGCTATTGAACTCTCTTGATGTAACAATCTGACCATTTTGCACAACAAATACCTTACCGGCACTGTTTCCAACAACAATTTTGTCTGTGTCAAAGATGATAGGATCAATTGTCAGCACACCTTCAAGGTCTACATAGTTAGCTGTTCCGTCACTTTCGATGATAGCGAGTTTTTCGCTAGCTGTAGCTGCAATAATTTCGTTAGCTCCGTCTCCATCAACATCTGCTACAGATACTGATGCTCTTACAGAAGCAGTTAAATCTACAGGGAAGTTTGCAACTGCATTACCGTCTTTATCGAATACCATTATCTGGTTGTTACTTCCCGGAGTACCGGCGATAATTGTTTCCATACCTGCGTCTGAAGTGAAGTCAGCAAATACAGGAGTAGTGAAAACATAACCAAGTTGTGTTTTTTCAAATCTAATGCTGCCATCATGATTAATAACTTTAAGGAAGCCGTCAATAAAGTGTGTTACGGCAATTTCTTTATTACCGTCGCCATCAATATCGGCTACAGCTATGGATGCTTTTGAGTTTCCACTGGAAGCACCTGCTACGGGGAATCCGGCAAATGCAGTTCCATCACTGTTATAAGCATATACTTTACTTGTTTCGTCGCAGAAAATAATCTCTTTTGCACCGTCATTATTGATGTCAGTGATAACCGGAGCACCGAGAACATCAGCATCATCAACTGTTAATGGGAACCCTGCATACTCATAACCTGTTTGAATTTCAACATGATGGTATTCTATGTAGTTTCTGCCTACAGTTGCATCAGTTCCAGCTTCAACTTTGACAGTAATGTCAAATGCACCGGTCTGACAGTCAGGATTAAGTCTGAAAAGTACATCAGCAGAAGCATTTATTGACTCAAGTGAAGAATCAATTGCAAGGTCACCGATATTTACTGAACCAAGACCTGTTACATTTTCGTCATCAAGAACTGTGATTGTGATACTTGATGCATCTCCGCCGATTGGTGAGTTGTTTTCATTAGATACATGATTATTTGTAAGTGTATAACTTAAAGCTACTGTTTCTCCAGGGTTTACTTTACCATCACCATCTCCCGGATGTTCAACAGCACCTGTTGTCCCTTCTTCAAAAACAAGATTAGGACTTAAGCCATATCCTCTTTTATATTCAAGAGAAGGATCTCCGAAAAGTACCAGCTCATAATAAACCCATCTGAAAACACCACTGTCAATATCATTAATATGTGGAAGTTTTGAGTTTGAAAGGACTAAACCAATGTTGTAGTTAGAGTTAACCATTATATCATGGAAGAATGTTTTATCAAATTTATAAGATGTAGCTTCTGTAACGTGTTGTCTACTGTAAAAACCGTATCTTGTGTTACCAACGTAAGCAGCAAGACCACCCGGTGCAACCATAAGGTTTTCACCGATACACTCATCCGCTCCACTTACGGAATCATCAAAAGCAAGTGAATAACAACCGATTGAATATACAATAGGGAATTTTGTGTTTTCGAGTTCAAATGCTTCAGCTCTTGTCAGTCCCATAGCTATAGGATAATCGCAGTGACCAACGTGGTTGATAACTGAACCGTGATTATTATTGAATTCGTCTTCAACTCTCTGCTGACTGAAAGTACCTTGTCTTTCATATAGTGTTTTCATATCATATTCAAATTGAAACTGGTAGAATTCCTGAGCGATAGCGTTTTTATAGCTGGAACCGTATGAATAGTTTTCACCATCATCATCAAGCTGCTCGCCAATAAAAAGTGCTGTATCGTTGTAGTGAGAGAAAGTGTTTTCGTATTCCTTACTCTTTGCAATCATGTTTAAGAAGTCCTGAGTAATATCACCAGGCATTCTTCCAACATGAACTTCCGGAGTAAGGTCAGGAGAATCACTAAACTCTCCATAATAGCTATCGCCATCATCGTTCCACGTTCCATCCAGTCCACCAAAATATAGATCACATGGGATGTATCCTCTTTCATTTCCGTTGTTTGCTACAGTAATACGGAATGGGATAATCTCATCATCGCCGGCAAGGATTACATATTCCAGGAAATCTGTAGAGCTGTTCGCCCAGGATGTATAAGCATGATCGATGAATCTTCTCATCTGATCTGCATGGTCCATTCCACTATAGTCGGTATAAATTACACCAATATCATATACACCGGTTGAAATTCCATTATTTTCCTTAAACGAAGCAAATTCCTGGAATGTTGCAATGTGAGCTTGATCAGTGATAATGATCATTTTTTTAGGATCATTAGGATCAATCTGGCTATCTCTGGAAAGAGTTGCTGTAGCGTGATCAGGATATGTATTAACAAGTTCCGGATTAAGAACAAGATTGTTAAATTTCTGATGAATACGTGGTTTGTTGATGATTCTTCTGCTTTGCTCAGTTGCAATATCGGAATCATATTCAGTATTGATATGAATTTTAACTTTCTCGAAATACATGAGCTCCTGGGTTTCAGGATTGTATTTGTATGGGTATAAGTTAATAAATGCAAGGTCAAATCCGTTCATTCTTTGAACAGTAACCAGTTTATAATCGTATTCAGGAAAGAATACAGAAGTATTATAAATATTACTATTTCTTTCAGTTCTTGCAAATTCTTGAGTTCTTGCCTTTTTAATAGCAATTTGCTGTTGAACCTGATCGATGTCAAATTGACCGTCAATAGTAATAGGCTCAATCATATCAATTTCAATTGATGTGATCTTTGAACCGTATGGTAACAGAACATTAGATGTTTTGTATGGAAGTCTTGGTGCTCCCGGGTCAGCTATGTATCTGACATCGGAATCTACGCTGATTACTTTGTCTTTGCATGTTGGTGCATCAACAAAGTGTGTGAAATCAAGTGTTTCCGCAAATAGGCCAAATGCGGCAAAACACATAAGTATTACTAAAAATTTCTTCATAGTTACTCCTGTTATTATTTATATTATAATCCGTAAAAATCAGTTCTTCGATCCTCAAAAATATTATTGAGAGGTGTAATATCCTTATTACAAGCAATTTCCGGTTCAATTTCCACAAAATGCAAAGCTTTTTCGTTAGTTTCAGCAGAAGACAACATTTGCCCCAGACAATCAAGTATTTGAGATCCACCCGTGAAAGTCAAGGGTTTACCACTCTGAGATTCTGTGCCGAATCTATTACATGTAATAGAAAAGATTCGGTTTTCCAGAGATCGTGCGAACATTGCCTGCTGGCACCATGGAAGGACAAGGTTTGCTGGATGGCAGATAATTTCTGCTCCCTTAAGGGCCAGACTGCGCATTGCTTCGGGAAACATCCAGTCAAAACAAATCATCAGTCCTACTTTTACTCCATTCTTTGCGTTAAATACTTTGAATCCTGTATCTCCGGGAATAAACCATTTTTTCTCGTTCAGGAAAAGATGAGTTTTTCTGTAAATATTTGTTGTTGAGTCAGGATTTACCAACATTGCAGAATTGTATATTCCTTCAGATGTTTTTTCCGCAAAACCAAATACTATACTGCAATCGAGTTCACGGGAAAGCTTTTTAAAAAACACGATAGACTTTCCTGTTTCAGGATTCTCAGCAGCAAGATTTACCTCAGATTCGTTTTGGAAATCATATCCTGATACACAGAGTTCCGGCAGTACAAGTAAATCAGCTTCTACATCTAACAAGTCTTTTTTGATATTAACCAAATTTTTTTCGATATCAAGATATACAGGGTTAAACTGATAATATCCAACTTTATACATCAGTTTCCTCCTTATAATTTTCAGGGAAAAGTATGCGCTCAGCTCCTTCAATTATAATATGGAGTATAAGCATGTGCAATTCCTGTACACGTGCAGTATCATTGTGTTCAATATGAAATTCAATATCAAACTTGGATTTTAGTTTTCCACCTGATTTCCCGATAAAACCAATTGTGTTAAGGTCTCTTTTTCTGGCTTCTGTTAAAGCCTGTATGATGTTTTCGGAGTTTCCGCTTGTTGAAATGAGAATAACTGTATCGCCCTTTTGACCAAAAGCTTCAATTCCGCGTCTGAATACATCATCAAACCCAAAATCATTTCCTACGCAGGTAAGATAAGCTCCGTCAGTCAGACTTATTACAGGTAGGGCTTTTCTGTCTTTTTGATACCTTCCTGTCAGTTCTTCTGCAAAATGAATAGCATCGGCTGCTGATCCGCCATTTCCGGCAATAATGATTTTTTTATCTTGTTTGAAAGTGTCAGATACTAAGATAGAAGCATTATGTATCAATTCAATATTAGAACTATCTAACACATATTTATTCAATAGCTTAGAAGCTTCATTCAGGTTATATTCTATACTTCCTTTTATTGTTTTCATGAGTGTTTTTCCTTATTAACTAAAAAAAACACAATAACCCAGATAGTCAAAATATATTTTTTAAAACTTAGTTAGCATCTTTAAGATAATTTGCCTAGAATTCAGCTCTTAATTCAATCTGGAACTTAAGTTCATTCTCTTCTTCAGGATATTTCACCGTACTAAGATCAAAATTGACGACCGTGTATTTGTTAATTCTATATGTAGATGATATAGATGATTTGATAATCAGTCCATTTCTTTTGCTTTCAAGAGTGCCCAAAAAATCAGAACCTCTTCTGATATTCTCTTGTAATTCTAACTGAGCAAATATTCTTGATTTAGAGTTAAGGAAGAATGACGCTCTTTCACGCAGTTTCAGGATTTTCATGTTGTAACTGTCTTCATCAATTTCCGAGTTGGTCTCCTCTGTCTTCAGCTCTCCGTCTGACTGCAGAGAGAATTTTCTGGAAAATTTGGTTCTGACTTCAATATTCACTGAATTGTAAATGCTTCTTGAATTGTATTGAGTTGTGTTTTCAGTTTCTCGAGAAAATTTTATTTCAATGTTGTTTTTTCTTACATTATAGATTTGCAATGCTGCTTCATATGTACGGGAATCATCTTTTTCAAGATTTATATAACGTTGATCAAAGTTCTCTGTATAATCAGTATTCAGATTGAGTGAAAGTCGCCTTGGGACTATGTTATACCAGAGGGTGTTTTTTAACTTTCTCCTTCCATATGTGGTATATTCTTCATTGAATGTGACAACAGGATTGAAGGTATATATCTTCCACTTTTCATTACCGGTGTTGTTTTCTATAAGCTGAATTGAAGAATCAAACTGAATTTTATCCCAGATATTCTTCTCTTCATCGAAACGCCCCGGGAAAAGAGATACGTTAGAAAGTGCCGATACTTCGATACTTAGTTCAGATTCACCTGTCTTTTTGTACTCATAATCCCAGCTTCCGCCAAGACTGTCATTTCCTTCCTGATCAAAGTAGCCATTATCTGGACCAACATAAATCAATTCCTTTACTCTAGGATAGAATTCCATGTTCTTAAGATTATATTGGTAACTGAAGTGAATTGCTTCTTTCAGAAGTTTATGTTTTCCGGTAATTTCTGCAGAATTATAATCGTTGTCATCCTGTGTTCCGAAGTACTTGATTTTACGATGAGTGAAATTTCCTGAGATTTGATGGTTGCCTTTGTTTATATAGTTTTGCAGAGTATAGGTCAGCCCGTCATGAACATGTTCCCATTGGTTGTTGTAGTTAAATTTCTGCTCATTGGATAACTGTGTTTCTAATGCAAAAGACTTGGTGTCAACTGTTTGAATCTTATATGTTTTTTCCTCAATCTTAAATCCTGTCTCAGTTTCTGATGACTCTCTGGTTGTTTTCTTATCATAGATAGTTGAAAACTTTAGTTTCTTATATCTGTATGAACCTGATCCAAATATCTGATCATAATCTGTTTCCATATTCTCAAAATTGTCAATCTCAGACTGCTGTTCAAACTTTACATGTGTTTCCGGAAAGTACATGATCTGCTTAGTGCTGTTGGAAATTACGTATCGATTAAACTTGTATTCAGACCCTGATCTTCGTATATCGCTTTCGAAACCCGGAGTAATGAAATTGTAAAAGCCTGTATAGAGCGATGCATAATACTGATTGATATTCAAACTGTCATTTCCTGTACTACCGGATTTGTAAACTGACTCTGCTGACTCATTCTCCGCAAATGTCTGCAGGTTTTTACCCATGAATCTGTGTCTAAGTAAAAAATTCGGGGAAATCTTATCGAAGTTTGGTTTATAATGCAGCTTAGTTACTGCTGCAAAAGCATTGTTATCCGAATCGTTCTTTCCTGAAAACAAGTTCTTATCCTGATATGTATTCAACAATTCGGAAGAAGCTTCCATATAATCCGTTTTGTACTTTATGAGCAGATCAATGTTGCGTTTTTCTGATGGAGATGGTAGTATTTTACCGGGAGTATATGTTCCATTTCCCTGACCTACAAATTGGTAGTAGCCTGAACCATAATAATTGTAGTCTCCATCAGATGACTGTATGAACTCTATATTGTAATTTCCCGTAGAATCATTACCAACGTATTGATAATGATTTGATGCTTCATCAATAAGCATATAACTGCCATTGCCAGGGTCTGTCTCAGTGATTCCACTACCGATAACTTCATTGTCACCGGCTTCATTCAACAGTCTTTTATCTTCATCTGTGAAAGTTAACTCAATAGGATAATCTTTATTGTCTTTACGTGATATGAATGCCGAAGAAACTGATAACCTATCTGTAAAATGATATTGTGTTTGTGCCAGGTACATGTTCTTTCTATAGTTCTCATCACTATATTGAAAGTCTACCTGGATGAATGAATTTCCGGTAATATTTTTATTTGCTGTGAAAGTAATGCTGCCTGATTCATAATCTATGGTGTAGTCATCTCCTCGATTAATTTTTGCACCATTTAGATACACAGTTTCTGTACCGGCAACTATCTGAACATCTCTGGAGTCTACCTGTACATAATATGGACCTTGCTTTCCTTCCTGACCATCAAAGTTTACGGATGCTTCTCTTGCTTTGGTTACAGCCAGGGCTGCAGAAATTTCGTTCCTCAGTCCATATCTGAACCTCAGTCCCTCAAAATCAGGCTTGAAATTCATATAATCTGACTCATAAAACTCAAAATCAAGATCACCAAAAGCAAGCTCATACTGCTTACCAAATATTTTGATGTATACCTGATCCAGACTACTGAGTTCTTTTGTGTCTCCTTCCGGTGTAATGGGTGATTCGTTATCAGATAGCTGGGCTTCAACCATCATGTTTTCTGAAAGCTCTCCATTCATCTTTATATATAAAGATTGGTTTACTCTGAGGTTCTGGTTGCTGCCAAGTGAAAATGATATTGATTTAGAACCATTAATTCTAAGTTTTTTATTCTCTTTGAAGGTAAATATTTTTCTTGTTTTAAACTCCACTTTACCTGAGTCGGAAATAGTCTGCTCTTTATAGAAATAGAAGTGTTCATAGTAGCTGTCAGGAAGTTTGATGTATTCTGCAATTATTGTTTGAACAGAATCTGGTTTGCATTCAAAACTTCCTTTCTCATGAGAAATAATGAGACCGGGAAGAAATACTATTGAAGAGTCCTCTTTAGATTTAAAAACCAGACTCCCCTTGACAATGTTTCTTTTTTTTAGTTGGTATTCTTCAGTATTAGGGTATAATCTGATAATTTCTCTAATATGTATAGGCGAAAAAAATAAATCACCTGATAGTACACAGGTCATTGCCAAAAGAACAATGATAAGAGAAATCGATTTTCTATTCAATTATTATTTCCCTGTTATCTGCTTCTGCGCTGAATCTTATGTGAACAGTTTGATCAGGGAGAATGAATTCTGCCAGATCAGGCCATTCTATAAGGCATAAACCCTCATCGAAAATTTCATCCAGTCCAAGTTCAAGAACTTCTTCAGGATCATTAAGTCTGTATAAGTCAAGATGGTGCACTGGGAATTCACCCCATTTGTTATTATTGCCTTTGTAATGATTCATAATCACAAAACTTGGACTGTTGACAATGTCCTGTACCCCAAGTTTACATAACAGGTTCTGAACGAAATATGTTTTACCAGCTCCAAGGTTACCATGCATGGCCACAACAGAATTTTTATTTATGATTCTAATTACTTCATCAATAAAAATATTGTATTCAGAATCAGTATTTACTTGATATTTTTTCATTTAAACTCCATGATAAAAAAAACAGATAGTATTTTTTCTGTCAATTTCAAGTTTTTTTATTGCCAATGGAACGTAGTTTGCATATTATTACACTATATTTTCATTAGGGGGAAAAAATGAAAAAGTACTTTTATTTACTATTGCTGTGTCTATTTGTACAACTACTGTCTGCAAATGCGATTTTGTTTCACGAATCAAATCTTTTACAATTATACGATTCTGACATTGATGTTGTAATTGACAATCAGGTTGCAGTTGTAACTTCGACACAAATGTTTATCAATGATTCCGGTCTTGGACAATATGTCAGAATGGGATTTCCTATACCGGAAGATGCCAGTGCTACTCAACTCAGCTGGAAAGTTAATGATGGCTGGAGACATGCACAATTCTCAGCAACTCCTCAGGATTCGATAATACCGGGTCCTGGTACAAACCATCCTTATGATTTCCTGATCAGAGACTATCTGGGCGAGACTCCGTTATATTTTTCAATACCGGATGGAATACCTGATAATGACACAATTTTTGTTCAATTCACTTACGTACAACTTCTTGAATATGATCTGGGAACTGTTGATTTTCATTTCCCATCTGATTATTCGATGATTAACAATATTCCAGGTTACAGTAACACCTACAATGTAGATTTCAGATGCGAAATTAACTCTGTACGCCAGATTGATCTTGCCTATTTACAAGATTTAGTGCCTGCTGTATCTACCAATGATGGACATCAGGCAATAATCGAATTTGATGAAAGTGGAAGTTCGATGGATTTTGATTTCGATGTTAAGTATAGTCTGAGTCTGGATGAACTGGGACTAAGTTCAATTAGTTCAATGTTTGACGAAGTTCCAGACAACCATGGAGATGGTTTTTTCCTATTCCTGGCTGAGCCGGAATCAGATACTCAACAAGTTGTGAGAAAAAATCTTACGCTGATAATTGATAAATCCGGTTCCATGTCTGGAAACAAAATAGTCTATGCAAGACAGGCTGCCAGATATATTACTGAGAATCTGAATGAGCAGGACTATTTCAACATTATCACTTTTTCCGATGCTGTCAGCAGTTTCCAGCCACAACATGTACAGGCTACACAAACGAATATAGACAGTGCTGTAAGCTATATTTTGGCAACTAATGCCAATGGAGGTACTAATATTTCTGCCGCATTCAGTGCAGCTGTTCCTCAATTCTCCAGTGTTGGCGATTCAACAGCAAATCTGATTGTCTTTCTCACAGATGGGATGGCAACTGTAGGTATCACTAGTAATATCCAATTGACCAATCACATTAACAGCCTGTTCAATCAACTCACTTCCAGCGTAAGATTATTTGCCTTTGGTGTTGGTTCTTCTGTAAACACAGATGTTCTGACAGCCATTTCAAATAATAACAACGGAAGCTATTTCAATATTAATTCCTCAGAAATTGAAGAAACATTATCTGAGTTCTATAATCGAATAAGAAACCCTGTGATTATTAATCCGGTTATGACTTTCTCCGATTCAACCAATATCGTGGAGACATATCCCAGAACTCTTATGGATTTATATGTTGGGCAGCAGCTTGTTGTAGTAGGACGTTATTCAAATCCGGTTATGGAATCCGTTAATTTTTCAGGAACAGCCGGGGGATCAGAAGTATCATACAATTATGATTTGAATTTTGCTGATGCCCAAGTAACTAGTTTTCAGTTTCTGACAAAAATCTGGGCAAAGAGAAAGATAGAATATCTTATGACTCAGTACTACCTATATGACGAAAATTCCCTGGAAGCATTGGAAATAAAAGATATGGTTGTTGAACTCAGTATGAGTTATGGTGTACTTTCACCTTTCACAAGTTTCTCTGATCCTGGGGATGATATAGAAATTGATGATAATGAGATTGTACCTTACGAAGACCAAAGTTTGTTTGTACTCAAAGGAAACTATCCTAATCCGTTCAATCCTGAAACTAATATTAGTTTCTCTGTGAATACAGAGTTTAAAGGACTTGTTAAGATTAAAATATACAATCTCAAAGGTCAGTTAGTTAAGATTCTTGCTGTAAAGGTTAATGGAGCAGGCGATTATTCAGTAATCTGGAAGGGAACCGATCAAAAAGAAAACAAAGTAGCATCCGGGACTTACATGTATATTGTTGATTTCGGTCGAGTGCAGCTGCATTCGAAAATGCTTCTTCTTAAATAAATTAATCTACTCTGGTAAACGGTTATCCACGGATAACAAAGGGCTGTTGATATCAACAGCCCTGTTTTTTACATTTCATATTAGATTATTCTTCTGAAGTAAGTGCTTCCATCCACCAGTTTATTGTTTTAACAAGTTCTCTGTCATAACCTTTTTCCTCATAAACAATGTTCCCATTTTTATCTATCAGACAAATATAAGGAATACCCTGAACTTCATAAGCTTCAGCTAACTCTTTATTTCCATACAGAAGCTCCATAGAGTAGTTGTTAGATTTCATGAGCGTTTCAACATTTTCAGGAAATCTTTCCCAGACATTGACTGAGAACACTCTTACATTATTCTTGTTGTGTTCTTTATTCCACTCATCAAGCAGCGGCATGGTCATTTTACATGGACCGCACCAGGTTGCCCAGAAATCAAGTAATACGTATTCACCCTTGAGATCTGCAAGACGAATCATTTCCCCTGCAGCATTTTTAAGCTGGAACTGGGGAGCAGGTTTATTCAGCTTGTCAGCTTGTACTTCTTTTTTCAGAACAAGCTCATTAGCCTGTTTTTGCTCATCAATAGCTTTTATGATATTATCCCATTCTGCATGATCTTTCAGCAAATCAAAGTCCGGATTATCCTTAACATAATGTGAATCATCAAATCCATTTGCAGCCGCGAGTAACAAGTTTTCAGCTGCTTTATCAGCTTTATCAATTTTCACATAGCATCTGGCAAGATAATAATATGTCTCAGGGGTCATAGGAATATCTTTATCTTTGAGTACAAAATTGATATATTCTTTGTATAATTGGTTATCATAGAAAAAAGCATGAAGGTAATAAACATAGAAATAATTTCTGTTCTTTTCACTGAGTTTCTCGTTGCTTATTCTGCTGTCAGCTTCATCTTTCAGAAATTTCTTAGCTTCATCATATTTTCCTTTCAGAACTTCAAACTCTGCCAGAGTCATGTTTGATATCCAGCCATTGGTTTTCCTGTCCAGGGACTCAAGGTATTTTTCTGCTTTAGAAAACTTACCTAGATAAATAAGATATCTGAAATTGAACTGATGAGCAAAAGGATCATCTGTACCGATTTTCTCGAATTTTCTCAGGTGCTTTTTGTCTTTTTTAATGCTTTTCTTAAGTTCTTCAATAACGTCAGGTTCAGCTTGTCTGTAAAACAATGAGCCCATGTAAATTGAAGCCATAAGTTTATAACCGTCAATCCAGTTTTCATCCATCTTAATAAGTTTACGGCTGATTTTCATTTGCTTATCAATATCTTCTTCATTTCTGGCATTGAGGTACAGATATTTTTTACTGTTCGGATTCTCCTCAAGTTTCTTAGCCAGAAATTCCCTGCATTTCTCTTCATTCGCCTGAAGCCAGTGCCTTGCAACACCCCTTACGACATTCATGTCTGATGCATTTTCAATGAAGTCAGAACATATGGCGTTAAGCTCCTGTCTGCTAGATCGAGTTCTCATTTCATCATTGAAGTCATTGATAGTGTAATCCTTGCTGAACAGATTAAAGCAAAACAGCAGTAACAAATACAACACAAACTTCTTCATAATTAAACCTTTGCTAAAGCGTTCTCAAGGTCACAAATAATATCTTCAACATCTTCTATACCGACAGACAATCTAACAAGCTCATCTGTAATTCCGGCCTTTAATTTATTCGCGGATGAAACTTTTGAGTGAGTCATTGACGCAGGATGCTGAATAAGAGTTTCAACTCCACCGAGAGACACAGCTAAACCTGCAAGTTTAACATTATTCATAAGAGCTTTTCCGGCATCAAGACCACCTTTTACACCAAAGCTGATCATTGCTCCGAAACCAGTCATTTGTTTTTTTGCAAGTTCGTGTTGAGGGTGGGATTCCAGTCCGGGATACCTTACCCAGGAAATTTTCTCATGGTTATCAAGAAATTTGGCTACTTTCATTGAGTTTTCCTGTGCTTTATCCATACGGATAGATAAAGTTTTTACTCCTCTGAGAACCAGATAAGCCTGATGAGGATCTATGTTGGGTCCCATGTTTTTCATAACTGGAGCAAGCTTATTAAAATGCTCTTTTGTTCCTGCGACAAGCATACCGCCAACGATATCTGCATGACCGTTGATGAATTTTGTCATTGAATGTAAAACAACATCAGCACCTAATTTAAGCGGTTTTTGCACATAGGGGCTGCTGAATGTGTTATCAACTACAAAAGTAAGGTTATGTTCCTTAGCAATGTCTGCACATGCGGCTATGTCAGAGATTCCGATTGTTGGATTCGCAGGAGTTTCAATATATAATAATTTAGTGTTTTCTTTAATTGCAGCTCTAACCTGCTCAACATCTGATGTATTCACAAAAGTTGACTCCACTCCAAATTTCTTGAATACAGTTTCCAATACTCCTCTAGCAGGTCCGTAAACAGCATCACTGCTGACAACATGAGCTCCTGCTTCCAGATATGTCATATAAACCGTTGTTACTGCTCCCATCCCTGATGCTGTTGCAATACCCCCATATCCTTCTTCCAGGTCGGCAATACAGTCTTCCAGTGCTTTAGTAGTAGGGTTTCCGAGGCGTGTATAAATATAACCATCGGATTCTCCTGCAAAACATGCAGCACCATGATCTGCACTGTCAAAGGCGAAAGTAGATGTCTGGTAAATAGGTACTGATACGCTGTTAAATTGATCTTTGAAGGCTCCGGAGTGTATCAGTTTAGTATCAAATTTCATTTTTTCGTGTTTCATTTTTTTATCCTCTCTATTTCTTTTTTTAAAATTATGTTAAGTGGGTTTATTTTAATTTCATTTTGAAAATTTATATTTGATTCCTGTTTAACTCTCACATAAGCAGAGTTCTGTTCTTTATTAAGAACATTAAACTTATGACTCAAGTAAATTTCATACATTAATAACGAAAGATTTAAGTTTCCTCTATCCGCAAAAAAAGAAGCAGCAGAGAGTATTACTTCATTTTCCAGAGAATCAGGACTCGTTTCAGACAATATCTGTATCATAGTGCTAAAAGCAGAATCCTGCTGTCCTGTTTCATAATAAGCTGTGAAAACATTGTACTTCATTCTTTGCGAAAACTGAATTGAATCAGAGAAACTATCGAAGTAAAAAAGAGCTGTATCATATTTCTTAAGTTTCAACAGATTGTCTGTTAAGTTATTCAGCATTGTTCTGTCCATCTTGCAGATACTGTCTGCAAGGCATAGTTTATAAATTCTGTTAGCCATATCAAAAAGTTGGTAGTTCTCATAGTGCTTCGCCAGATTACAGAACAATTCTCCCTTATATTGAATCATTTCGGGTTTATTTATCATTTGCTCCATGTTATCGGCTCCATTCTCGAGAGAAACTTTTTTGATTATTTCGGGGAGCAGGAGAACAATCCTTTTTCTTATAGAATCGTTATCTGTAGAAGTAGCTAACTCAGATAATGCAGTAAGTGCTTCATCGTAATTGTTCAGACCACGTAAAGCAGTGTATTTATATATGAAAATGGAGTCTGTATCAATAGCGAATTTATCGGAAAACTCTTCAGTCAGTGACAGGATTTTATCATAATCTCCTGTCTTTAAGCGATACTGAATCTCATTCTTAAGGTTCTCATATTCGTATTGCGTATTTCTGTCTAAAAACAACCGTTCCATAAATACTTCAGTATTAGAAAAGATATCTTCATCCGAATTCAGGACAGTAATAGCATCTCTAAGATTTCTTGGAGAAATTCTGTCATGGTCATTTAATTCTGAATTTCCAAAGTGAAAAGCTGTTTCAGGTTTATTTTCCGGAAACTCAGGCAATTCTATATTGAGACTGTCATTTCTTTGAGTTTCAGCATCAAGTTTGCTCTTAATTCTTTCGGCTCCGGCAAGCACAATCCTTTTCTGCAGTTCTCTCTTAAACTCAGTTGGCTCAATTTTATTTACATATTCATGCGCCAGAATAGGTTCACCTGTATGATAGTAGTAGTAGGCCAAAAGAAGGTCTTTTGTTGATGATGGCTCAATATTTTCAATAATTGTCAGTACGGAATCTGTAAATGTGATATCTTTAAAATTAAGCAATATTCCGCTTACAGGATCATGGTAATACTCTAGTTTCTTGTCAATAAAGGAGTTTGAATGTAGTATATTGTATGTCTGGATTTCTGATACCAAATGAGATGTCTGTGACTTTTTGATCTCATTTGTTCCTAAACTGTCAATCCGGATACTTTTAAGAAGCATTGCTGATTTAGTAAATCTCTTTTCTCTGGTAAAACAATATGCCAGACATATCTTCATTTCATCTGTTACTCTAATGCTTACAGGTACAAACTCCAGTAAAAAGTTAAGTGCTTTTAACCCACCGGAATCATAAGCTGTGACGATCATTGTAATGTATTGTTTTTTATCTAACTTATAATCTTGCAACTTCTGAGTCAGCATATGGGCTTGTTTCTTAATGTTCTTGTAATTGAAGTATATTTCGTTGTAATTACTACTCAATTGATCGAAGTTTGTCAGGATAAAATCCGATTCAAGGGTATCGAAATAGTTCAGGTAAATATCATATTGTCTTGTAAAAACAGAATAATCATGAAATATGTTTACCTTAAGTAGAATATCCATATCGGTAAGGTTGGAATCCGGAAGCTCACTGATCTTGAAAAAAGCAGAGAATATCTGCCCATGAGCATAGTGATACCTGATCTCTTCAACACGATCGGAAAAATTTGCATTCAGGACAAACACCTGCAGTAATAAATACAGCAGGAGGAATTTCTTGATATGCTTTTGCCAACTCATACTTCTATGATAGTGCTGCGCCAAGAGCACCTGTAATTATTGGATTCTCATACCTGATGATTTCTCTATCGAAAATTTTTGAGAGACATTTGAGAATATCTTCGTTGAAAGCTACTCCACCTGTGAATACAATAGGGCTTTGTACCTGTATGGAGGAGGACAAACCGTAAATTCTGCTCGCAATTGACATGTGCACTCCTCGAGCAATATCGGTAGCCGGTATCCCTTTTGATCTGTATCCTATGATTTCAGATTCTGAAAAAACAACACAAGTCTGGTTTATCTTTACAGGATTCTTTGCTTCAGATGCAAGTGAAGAAAGATCAGTCAATTGACAGTCAAGAAAGTTTGCAGCCATTTCTAAAAACTTCCCTGTGCCGGCAGCACATTTATCATTCATAACAAAGTTACTGACTTTCCCATCAGCAGCTATTTCGATAACTTTGGAATCCTGTCCTCCAATATCAATAATTGTTCTTGTATCAGGAAAAATATACAGGATTCCTCTGGCATGACAGATTATTTCAGAAATAAACTTATCTGCAAATTTTATCTGCTTTCTACCGTAACCGGTTGCCTTAATTGAATTAATACTTTCTTCCTCAAGTTCTAGTTTTTGCATAGCTTTCTCAAACAATGTCTTAGCTGTTTCTTCGAGGTTAAATCCAGTTAGGCAGCTATCAGAATATAACAGCTTTTCATCTTGTAAATCAAAGACTGCGATCTTGGTTGTTCTTGATCCTGAATCTATTCCAAAATTTAGTTTTTTCATATCTTTATGAGTATATATGGGTTGTAAGATTATCTATTTTCAAGTATTGTCTTGCCAGCATTTTGACAAAATCCAAGTCTATTTCTTGCAGACGTTTATCTCTGTCCAGGTAGTACTGGTAACCATAACCTAATGTGTTAAGCATGGATATAACTTGTGCCTGATGAAGATTGCTTTCATCTTCCATCAATCTATTTCCACGAATGGCATTTTTAGCTATTTGCAAGTCTTCTTCGATAATTAATCCGTTACCTGCAGATGTCAGCAGCTTGTAAATTGCATCAAGGCTCTGTTTTTCTTTTTTATTGTCTACAGCGGCGTAAAGATGGAAAAATCCCATATCAGTAAGAGCAGTATGGTCGAATGACACAGAATAGGCAACCCCCATTTTTTCTCTAAGCTGCTGGAATAGTTTGGAGTTTATGTCACCACCCAGAATGTAGGAAAGACAGTAGAATCCGGTATTTTCCTTACGCATTCCGGAATCTACACTGAATCCACCGGTATTGATAATACTTTGATTCATGCCGGTTCTGGTTTTCCTGATTTTTTTGGTTGAAGTATTAATTCTGGTTGTAATTTCTTCTATTGAACCTTGGGGGGATGATGTGAAGTCACAAAAGTTTCTTTCAAGAAGATACTTTGCTTCATCAAAATCAAAATCACCGACAATCGTGAACTGTATTCTGGAGGGTATATAGTATCGTTTATACCAGTTGAAAATCTGCTGTCTGGTAATTCGGTTAAGATCAGTCAATGTTCCCTTTCTGTTATTAAGGTTGCCTTCTTTCCCAAAAAACATTTGTTTCCAGAGTCTGAGAGCATTGCTGGTTGGTCGTTCTTTTGATCTGCTCAAAGAACTGATTATCGAATTCCTGATATTATTGATATGTTCAATAGGAAAAGTAGGATTAACCAGTATTTCTGAAATGATGTTTAGAGCATTTTCCAGTTGTTCTGTAAAACATTTTGCATTCATACTTGTTGTTTCAAAAGAACTTGATGTCCCCAGGACTATACCATTGGAAGTGCAAAAATCAAGGATTTGATTGTATTGACGGTTTTTGTTCCCATAAAGAAGACTAGTTGATGTAAGGTGATTTATTCCTTTATGACCTTTTTCTTCCAGAAGTGAAGAAACAGGAAGACTTAAGGATAACCCAAGAGTCGGTTTACCTTTTACTTTTCGGAAGAATACACTCATGCCATTAGATAAACGGAACTCATCATGGTCTTTTTTACCTGTGTATATTGCTTTAATATCCTGAGTTTTGTTTCGAATATATAGCTGTTGTTTTTTCGGTCCCATATGGAACACCTGAATATTATTGTCATGATATACTTCATTAACATAATGCAGAATATCTTTTCGAGTTACTGACGAAATTTTATCAGGATAATTCATGTAATTCCTGTATGTATCAACAAGCTCTTCTGAGCCAAGACTCATGCCCACATTCTCGATATATTCACTTGAGTATCTGTGAGAATGAAGAATTTCTCTTTTCTGCTGATTGAGTTCATTTTCAGTCAAACCATACTTCTTCAGATTATCGATCTCATCCAGAACCAATTCGATTATGCGAGGTATGTATTCTGATTTCTTCGGGTAAATAAGCAGGATCGTGATTCCGGGGAGGATACCGCTGATTGAATTAAGCCTTATTGAAGTGATTAGCTTTTCTTCCAGATAGAGTTTATTGTATAACCTGGACTTCTTTCCCCAGGCAATCGATTTCATGGCAATGTTAAGGCTGTGTGTACCCGGATGATTTTCATCGAGTTCCGGTAATGCTATAGCAAGGTAGTCATTTCTCAATTTTCGTTGAATAAATATATTCTCTTTATCAGAGACATCCACATCCATTGAGTGTTCAGGTTTATTTATCTCTCCTGATTTCCAGTCTGCAAATATTGCAGACACCTGATTATGGAGTGTATCTGGTTCTATATCTCCGGTGATTATCAGAAAGCAGTTTTGAGGAACATAATGCTTCTTGTAGAAGTTCATGAGATCAGAACGAGTACTTCCTGTAAGTGTTTCAATGTTCCCGATAATGGGATTTTTGTAAGGGCTGTCCTTGAAGTAGCGTTTAGGAATCTCTTCAAAGAAAAACTCTTCAGGATCATTCTGGTATTCCTTGAGTTCCTCAATAACAACAGATTTCTCAAAATCAAAATCTTCCTGAGTAAACTTTGCATACATTACTAGTTCTGACAGGATATCAAGACCTTGATTGATGAATCCGGATGGAAGTGTCAGATAAAAACAAGTTGAGTCAAACTCTGTGTATGCGTTAAAGTTAGCACCAAGGTTAGATGCATAAGCAGAAATGGAATTCTCAGGGAACTTTCTGGTTGTTTTGAAAACAAGGTGTTCAGTGAAGTGGGAAAAGCCAGCTTCCTCAGGCAATTCCCAGTTGGATCCCATCCTGACGTACATCTGCAGGCTTACTATGGGATTAGAACTGTCTTTATAATATATGTATTTTAGACCATTATCAAGTGTCTGGTGGTTTATTGTCAATTTGTCCTCAATTCTATCTGTTAAATTCCACGCTGGCGTATGCGTTGTGGTTGTGTATGGATTCTATATTCTCAGACTCTACTTTGAAGTAATCTATGCGGCTGTCTGATTTTAGTTTAAGAGTTATGTCCCTGACGATATCTTCTACGAATCTCGGGTTTTCGTAAGCTTTCTCTGTTACATATTTCTCATCTCGTCTTTTCAGAAGAGAATATATTTCGCAGCTTGCTGATTGTTCAACATATTCGATGACTTCTTCAATCCAGATGAAATCTGTGTAGGATACTTCCACATTAACGAATGAACGCTGGTTATGGGCACCATATTTACTGATCTCCTTTGAGCACGGGCAAAGAGTTGTTACCGGTACTTCTACTCCGATAATCAGTTTATAATCCGTGTCATAGCTGGCTTTGAATGTGCATTGGTAAGACATAAGGGATTCAATTCCGCTGACCGGTGCTTTTTTCTTGATGAAGTAGGGAAATCTGATTTCAGTAAAAGCAGAATCAGCAGATAATCTTTCTTTAACCTCAAGCAGAAAGGCTTCGAGGTTCACAATGAAATTTCCTGTGTGGTATCTGTTCAGAATCTCTATAAAACGACTCATGTGTGTACCGCGATGCTCATGGGGAAGATTCACATATATGTCCAGATCAGCCACTGTCTGCTGAACTGAGTTATCCCTGTCTTCAACGACTATAGGATATAGTACGTTCTTGACTCCAACTCTGTCTATTGCTATGTTCCTGTCGTCTTTCTGGCTTTGTATATCTTTATTTATCATAATTTACTCAATATATTTTTTCATTCCTGCAGATCTTAATGAAGTTGGTTCTCCATCCTTCATAAAGTATATCATAGTTTCAACATTTGGCATCTTATTTGATAAATCTACAGCATCCTGTGGACTCATTACGAAGAAGGCTGTTGATAAGGCATCTGCCTGCATTGCATTCGGGGCAATAACAGTTACAGAGATTGTATTCTCAGCCGGATAACCTGTTTCCGGATTCAGAATATGATGATACCTGATATTATCTTTCATAAAGAAACGCTCATAATCACCGGAAGTTACTATTGCTTCGTTCTTCATGTGCAGTTTCTCGATTATTTCGTCTTTATCTCTTGGGTGTTGAATACCTATGGTCACAGGAGAATTCAATCCAAAATATCGGATATCTCCACCGGCATTGATGTAACCTGTATACTCACCCTGAGATTGTATGTATTCTACAGCTTTATCTACAATGTATCCTTTTGCCAGACTTCCAAGGTTAAGTTTCATACCTTCAGGGAGGATGATTTTATTTCCCTTAATAGAAATTTTATCAAACCCGATATTCTTTTTAGCATCGGCAATAGTGTTTTCATCGGGGACTTCAGCTCTGTCAAACAGCCAGATATCCACTAAAGCTCCTACAGAAACATCATACAGCTTTCCGGACAGTGTATATACTTTTCCGGCTTCTTCGAGTATGTTCTGTAAATCTCCTGATAATTCTGTTTCAGCGTGATTGTTTATAGAAGAGACTTCACTATCATCTTCGTAATATGACAGCTTTTCATCAAGTTCTCTTATCAATACAAAAGTACTGTCTAGAATGACATCTATATTCTTGTTTTTTCCGGTTATGGAAATGTCTACTATAGTGTCCATCAATATTTTTGAATCTCTGGACTGAAATTTTCTGTTTTTAAATCTGTAGGCAGAAATGCCTATAACTATCAATAACACAATCAAATAAATAATATCTTTCTTTTTCATTGTCACCTGTTTTTACATTATTCTTCAGTATAACAGAAATATAAATAGCTTAAATTTGTCAAATAAAACCAGAATTTCGGAAAACCAACAGATAATTGATGACTGTTTCTGTTGTGAATTTCTCTGTTGTTTCGACCAGAAAACTGATCCAAAACAAATTTTCTTTACAAGAAATATTAGATATTTATTATAAAGCTTATTGTTTTAAGAAACCACCTGTGTTTTAAAAGGAGAATTATGAAAAAGCTGAATGGAATAATTGTTTTTGTCTTTCTTTTATTGTTAATAATGACACCACTTATGGCAGAATCAGATAATTTTGAGGATATAAAGAAGCGGATTTATTGCTTTGATAAGGATTTGGGAGATAATTTCAGTTTTGATGTAGAATGCCCGGAGCTGATAGATAATATTGAAGGCAACGTGGAAATGATCAATGCTGTGACTTATCAGGTTGATTCCGGAAACGGGAATGACAGCTGGAAAATTTCATACAAGAAAGACGACGGATTGAACGTGAATGAACCTGAATTGTATCTGGAAATCGTAAATGAAGATATGCCGGAAAATGCCAGAAATCAGATCAATGGCTATAATATGCAGCTGGAAAATCAGACAAAGGCAACAACCCAGGCAATTGTTATGATTCTGAAAGAGTATTTTGTTGAAGATGTTATGACTGATTCCCTGTCTCAATACAGCATGGATGGGGATATTGTGACCAGAACAAGAATGAATCGACATAATCAGGTCAGCTCAATCATAACAATGAAATACAAAAAGCAAAACGATTTGTACATCATGGATGAGTATATGTACTTTGAGGAGAATCCAAGATTTAATGTTGATCAGAAAGTTAAAATTCATTACATTACAGGTGATGACAAGAAGGTCAAACCGGAGAAGTTTGTAGCTACCACCACATTAACTGCTCCAAACAACCAGCAGCAAAACAGTGTGATGACTTACAAAATTACTAATCTGAAAATTGATTAACAGTTAATAAAAAATGTAAAAAAAACTCATGGTTCTGAAACCATGAGTTTTTTTATATCTAAAGTTCTATCACGAAATAGTTATAACTGACTCTATTCCGGTTGATCTTTCATTTTATTGAAAGTTTTGGCAACAAGCCCGGTAACACTTGCAAGGTCTGCAACATTTGTAGGGACAATCATTGTATTGCTTTTGTGGGCTATTTTACCGAATTCTTTTATCCAGTCCTTGGCAATATTCATATTAACAGCTTCCTGCCCACCTTCCTGGTTGATAGCGTCTGCAATCTTCTTGATTCCCTGAGCTGTAGCTTCTGCTACTTCGAGAATCGCTGCAGCCTGACCCTTAGCTTCGTTTTCCAGCTTGGTTCTTTCACCTTCGGATTTCTTGATTGCTTCTTCTCTATCACCTTCAGCACGATTGATCTTAGCTATTTTATCACCTTCGGAAAGGGCTATCTTCTCACGTTTCTCACGTTCAGCACGCATCTGTTTTTCCATAGCACCTTTAATTGACTCTGGCGGATCAATGTTTTTAATCTCATAACGAGTAACTTTGATTCCCCATGGGTCCGAAGCTTCGTCAATAGCTGTTACGATTTGAGCGTTAATGTTTTCTCTGGATTCAAATGTGTTATCCAGACTGAGTTTACCGATTTCAGAACGCATCATAGTCTGTGCCAGCTGGATTATGGCAAATCTATAATTTGTTATTCCATAACTTGCTTTTACTGCATCAACAACTTTCATATACAGAACCCCGTCAATTTCAACAGAGATATTGTCCTGGGTAATACAAATCTGTGGAGGGACATCTATAGCTTGTTCTTTTAATGTGTGTTTGTAAGCAATTTTATCTAAGAAAGGTAATAACAGATGGAAACCTGCACCAATTGTTTTCTGGTACTTACCAAGTCTTTCGATTACATAGACTGATTGATTTTGTATAACTCTGGCGTATTTAAGAAACAAACCGATAACAACAACAATAATTACTATCCACATGAACATTCCTTCAAACATTAGTCCTCCTTATTAAGTCTAACTTTATAAGTTATATTATTTTGTTCTACAATTTTCACAGTACTTCCTTCAGGGATAACTTCATCAGCCGTTGCTTTCCACAGTGAACCTCTGAATTTAATATGACCTTTGCCTTCAGAAGAATTGATTTCCTGCGTAACATGAGCAATTTCACCTATACTGTCATTGGCGAACTGATGGTTATCTGCAGTATCTCCAACTAAAGTGTTCTTCATGTACTTTCTGAGCAGCACCAGGGAAAGGATCGACAATATCAGAAAGATTATCATCTGAGCAACATAGTTGTCCTGAAGCATAAATGTTGTTAATATACCGGTTAGAATTGCACCAATCCCAAAGAAAATGATTATCATTCCGGGAATCATAAATTCCAGTACAGCGAAAACAACTCCCAGAATAATCCAGACCATATAAGGTTGTATATGCATAGAGCCTCCATTGAAAAATAACTTCTTGTCAAAGTGTAAATTTTGAATGCGAATCAGTCAATGTTTTTAGTTTAGATTTCAGTGTTTCTTCAATCTATATGGAATAACGCACTCTTCTATATACTTGTTGAAGTTGGAGCTTAGATTGTCATGCGACTTTTTTCTTGACTTGAATTTTCATACATGGATAATAATTAAATTAATGATATTGATAATTAGGAGATATTCAGATGAAGAAATTCTTTAAGAAATTTGGTAAGTTCTTTCTTGGATTACTTATATTTCTTATAATTTTTGCAGGTGGATTATTTGGAGTGTATCACTTCAGAAATAACATACTTACAAATTTTATAGAAGGAAAAGGATCTAAGATTTACGGTGCTCAGCTCAATGTTGACAGTCTTAAGTTCGAACCGTTCGAAGGAACATTGTCATGGAACAGATTTCAGATGACAGATAAAGACAACACGAAGAAAAATCTGTTTGAGTTCGGAAGAACAGAAATTAATCTTGAGATCAAGCCGCTTCTGGCAAAAAAAGTAATCATGAACAAAGTACAGTTAGTGAACTTCAAAATGAATACGGACAGAGCTGAGGATGGTTATGTTGAACCTGATCCCAAAAAGAAGAAAAAGGGACAGAGTAAAGTAGCCAAAATGGTAACTGAAAAGATCAAAGCAAAAATCATGGAAGAAAAAGATAAGATTCCTGTGTTTGATCCTGCATCTCTCAAAGCAAATATTGATGTAGATTCAGTATTCGCTCTTTTAGAACTTCAGACTCCGGCAAAGATTGATTCCCTCAAGAAAATTGCTGATGAGCGTTATGCATACTGGGATGATAAGTTTAAAAACAATACCTATGAAAAAGATTATAAAGAAATTGAAAAGAAAATCAGTGCAATTGATGTCAACAATCTGAAAAAACTTGATGAATTGTTGAAAGCTCTTGATAATGCAAAATCTGCATATGATAAATCACAGAAATTGATCAAAGAAGCCAAGGAAGTTAAGAAGAATTTCTCGAAAGATATGAAGTTACTTAATGGACTCAGAAAAGATGTGCCTAAATGGGTAAAAGAAGATTATAACAAAGCTCTTAATATAGCTAATTTACCGTCCTCGAATGTCGAGGATATTGCGAAAATGCTGTTTGGTGACAAGCTTTCGGATGGTTTAATGATGGCTATCGGATACATTCAGATGTCAAGAGAAATCAAACAGGAAAAACCTGAAGCTGTCGAAGCAGAGCCTAAGGCAGAAAAATATCCGGAAC
The DNA here is from genome assembly GCA_942492065.1 of Cloacimonadales bacterium (SeqCode). Lineage (GTDB taxonomy): Bacteria > Cloacimonadota > Cloacimonadia > Cloacimonadales > JAIOQZ01. The sequence goes on from CALODV010000008.1 coordinate 511,426, forward strand.
TCCCGAACTTCTGGCTGAAAGAAATTACACTTTCCGGAGAAGCCGGGGATGGTTTGAAAATCAAAGGACAGGTTTTCAATATATCTTCCGATCAGGACCGAATCAATACACCAATTACTGCAAGATTGAACGGAAGCAGAGCCGGGCTTTTCAAGGCAAGCATAGACGCTACACTTGACCACCGAAATGAGCAGTATCATGAAAATGTCAGGATTACTGCCAGTGAAATTCCTCTTAACGGTACAAAGCTTTCTAACTTTGCATTATTACCTGAAAAACTCGAATCAGGGGAAGCTACATTCAGTTCAGAGATCGATATTGTTAACAGTGATTTCTCATCTACAATCGGATTCAAAGGGGATAAACTTAGATTCTCTAATATTTACTCCAAAAAACTTAACAAGCATCTCCTCAGGATTGCTCAGAGGATTACTGCTGCAATTAATGTTATTACTTTTGATGCTAAAATCAGTCAGAAAGATTCTGATTACTCATTCGACTTGAACAGTAATCTCGATAATCTGATAGCAAGAGAAATGAAAAAAGCACTCAGTGCAGAAGTAGATCGAGCTAAACAAGAATTGCGTAAGAAGGTTGATAAAGAAGTTGCCAAGTACAAGAAGCAACTTGATGACCAGATCAATAAGCAGAAGGCAAAACTCGATTCTGAAATGAAAAAACTGCAAAGCAAGATCGATAAGCAAATGGCAAAAGTCAAAGCTAAACAGAATGAAGTTCAGGGCAAAATCGATAAGGAAAAAGATAAAGCCGGAAAGAAAGTAGAGAAGGAAGCAGAGAAACTGCTGAAGGACCTTTTCAAATAGATTGAGATTTCGTCGCATTCTTTTTGAATGTAACAGCAGGCTCCGTCAAATTCGGAGTCTGTTTTTTGTTAGTATGATCATCACTATTCAGAATGCGACAACTTAGCATTAAAGTGAAAAGACTTTCTTTTGCCGGAAAGAAAGTAGAGAAGGAAGCAGAGAAACTGCTGAAGGACCTTTTCAAATAGATTGAGATTTCGTCGCATTCTTTTTGAATATAACAGCAGGCTCCGTCAAATTCGGAGTCTGTTTTTTTTTAGTATGATCATCACTATTCAGAATGCGACAACTTAGCATTAAAGTGAAAAGACTTTCTTTTTGTTGGAAAGAAAGTAGAGAAGTAAGCAGAGAAACTGCTGAAGGACCTTTTCAAATAGATTGAGATTTCGTCGCATTTGACATCCAACTAACTATAAAGGCTCTGGGAATCCCCGGAGCTTTTTGATTTGTAAATTTTACTATTAGTAAATGCGACAACTTAGCATTAAAGTGAAAAGACTTTCTTTTTGTTGGAAAGAAAGTCGAGAAAGAAGCAGAGAAACTGCTGAAGGATCTTTTTAAATAGGTCGAGATTTCGTCGCATTTGACACTTATCTAACAGTTCTGGCTCTGGAAATCCCTAAGTCTATTTTTTTTATGAACTAAAGAAATAACGGAAACCACGAAAAAGTCATAAACGGAATAACTTTGAGCATGTTCAGCAAAGCAGACCAGTAGATTTTTCTAAGAAATACATCCAGAGAAACCGTAAAAGTGTCTTAAAGGACAAATTTTCCTCCTGTGGAGGAGCACACCGTTCAGCGGAGGGAGGTGGTGAACATTTCAAAATGAATCGAATTTGTTTGATTTATAAATCCATAGTACCTATTAAATGCTTCAGAGGAACTGATCCAATTTCGATTTACGGTTCGCACCTAACGGAGCTGGTTAATATTAGGGAGTCGTATTTCTAGAAACGGTTCCGCTCCTAACGAAGCTATACACAGAAATAACGGAAAACACGGAAAGTCATAAAATTAATGCCTTTGCTCATGGTTACAGTGTGTGTAAAAACAGATTTTTGTCGCTTCATTCACTCAAAAACTAATTCCCTTTCCCGACTTTATCGGGTTTCTGGGAACTTACAACTATAATTTTATCAGTAAGTTAAGCTGATTTAGTCCCGAAGAATCGGGAAAATCTGCGACAAAAATGAGTATTAATTTTCTATCACAAACCGTTGTTACACAGTCCGTCAGCTAAGCAGAACCGTAGATGTTATGGAAGAAATATAGCCATAAACCGTAATGGGGGGCTATATATAAGAAAATAATCCAAGTTCGAGCAAAGTGTTATTGAAGGAGGACATTCAAGAAAGTATTGGAAACCACACAACAAAATTATTGACATTTGAGTAATTGGTTTTTCATTTGAGGAAACTGAGGAGAATTTATGAAGAAATTACTTTTAGCACTTACTGTATTTTTGATTTTCTCATGTACATCAAACAGGGAATTTGTGGATTATCAAAGACATAAGGTCGGTGATCTTGAATATGTATCTTATGAGTCTGACATCTTTGGAAATCCTGTGATTCACTATGAAAGAATGAACATCCCGGAACTGATGGAGCACCACAAATACGATATAGTAGTAGAAAAACATGGTGATTTGAAATCTCTGAATAGAGAGGAAAAGTGCCATGTCTGTGAATCCTGCTTCAGAACTGGAGACTACAGCAAAACTGTTGAGATTACCTCAATACTGATAGACTCGAGACTGAAGGATAAGTATGTGCCTTTATATTACAGGGCTTCTTCATACAGAATGATGGGAGAGTATGGGAAATCTATTGTCGACTACAAATCTGCATTAGAAAAAAAACCGGACAGCCCTGAAGCATTATCCGGAATAGTAAAATCATATATTGCATTGAACCAGACTAAGAATGCAGTGACATACGGAAGCAAACTTCTTGAATTATACAAATCAGGAAATGAATTTTCTCAAGTGTACCTGCAGGTTATCCCTGAAATTTATTTTAAGAGTAATATCACTGATGAAAGCCTGAAGTATCTAATTCCAGAGCTTAGTGGAAAAACAAACGAAGAAATGAGAGAGCTTATTTCCGAAACTCCTGAAGTATATAATCGACTCCAACTGATGAGCTATGGGTTCAAAAAATATGGTATGATCGAGAAACTGTTATCCGATAATGATTTTGAAAGGGCTCAGTTCCTTTCAGGAAAAATGAAAACTGTTTACGAAGAAATGGGACAAAAGCAATACATTAAACAGGAGCTTAAAAGGATTCTTAAAGAGGATGCTGATAATTGTTATAATTATTCGATAGTTCTGCAGGGTTATAATATGATAAACTCTCATGAGCAGGCTGATTCTGTATTCACAATACTTCATAAAGCATATAAAAAGGGCAAGCTTAAGAAAATTATTAATCAGGATACATTGGCTATTGTCTATGATAGATTTAAGATTAAACCGGGCTATACTGTGAAGATACTGAGGAAGATGGATCCCCCGAAGAAAAGCAGAGATATTATATATATAGCTCATTTATTAGACAAGTATGGTGATGTTGTGCGAACAGTTCACACAGAGCAAAACTCAAAGTACAAAAAAGGGAGCCCAAAACACTTGCTATGTGAGAATAAGGGGTATACTAATTTCATCCTGAAAGATAAGTGGGAGGAAGAAGTAGATTATGCAACTTTCAAGGCTGCAGTAATAAAAGAATTTGAGAATGAAGGAATGGCAGAGTAATTAGAATCTTAAAGGATACAAATGGAAATCGTGCTGTATTTACAGGCTGCCCAACAGGACAGCCCTTCTTAATGATTTATATCAAAATGATTATAGTGATTTACGTTTAAATTTGTTCAGCATCATAGCAGCTACGATGACAACAGAGCCAAGTGCAAGTCTGGTTATATTAGCCTGTTCATGCCAGAATAATAGTGAGCAGATGACTGCAAGAGGAATCTTGAGGTTATTCATTACTGCAAGTAAGCCTGCACTTGTTTTCTTTGCTCCGTAGTTCCAGAGGAAGAAACAGATTCCTGATGCTATTGCCCCCAGATAAATTAATGTATAAATTTGTTTTGCTGTAAATGCTGCTGTAGAGAGATCAACTGTAAGTGCTGCAGAAATTCCTGTCAGAACTACTGCTCCGAGATAGGATACGGCAAATGCATTAACCTGCTTGAAATTTACCGGAAGATTCAGTTTTTTATAAGCAATCTGCCCCCAAGCAAAGCTGATATTAGATATCTGCACAAGAGTAAAACCTTTAAGGAAAGGACCAGGTTCGCCTGTTTTAAACATAATAATTAGCGTTCCAACAATTGATAGTATTGCAGCGAAAAGCGGGATAATGGATAATTTCTTTTTATATATATCATTGATTATGGTTACATAAATCGGGGTAAAAATAGTGAATAGCGCAATCTGCCAACCTAGCAGATACTTATAGGCTGAAATGTAAGAAACATACATTACTCCGAATTGGACAGCTCCAATAAGGAACAAACTCATCATCTGCCTGAAGTTCAGTTTGGAAATTCTGAGAAAAGGCAGGAAGATTACTAGAGAAATGCTCAGTCTGATAAACGAAACAAGAACCGGGTTTATACCGGTCAGAATTCCTTTGATTAATCCGAAAGAAAATGCCCAGATAAACGACACTAATAATAAATATAACACATTAACTCCTGAAAAGCATGATTTTGCTTTTACTGATCATTTTTTGTGCCAGAAGTTAGTGATTAATCAGGCTGTCAATACCTGATTCATTAGCAATTAGGGGGTGTAATTACAGTGTCGGTGATTATCTGACAATTGGAAGAACCTGAATTATATCGACAACTTCTACAAATTGAACACTGTCAAAATTTTCAGTGCATGCAATTGCGGTTGAGTATTGCTCAGCAAGTTCAGCGCATCTGAAGAATATTTTTTTGTTGCCCACAAAGCCATAATCATTGTGAAGTCTGAGTGATTTGGGAGGAAAGTGCATTCCTCGACCGTCGGCTTTAAGCAGAGATTCTTTGATTGTCCATAAATCAAAAAAGGATTTCACAGGTAGGGGAGAGGTTAATATTGAACTCAGTTCATCATCTGTGAAGAAGGAATTGAACTCACTGAAATTGAGATCAGGATTATGAAACTCAATGTCACAGCCAACATTTGATATAAGAGACACAGCAAGGATGACATACTCTCCCGAGTGACTTAAGTTGAAGTAAAAGGGCAGATCAAAATAAGGTTTCAAATAATCAGAATAAAGCATGTCGGATAAACTTACATTCTCAAAACCATGTTGAGTCAAAGCGTGTCTAATAAGCAGTCTGCCTGAAACAAATCTGTTCCGATCGGCAAGCTGCCTGTATTTCTCTGATGACTTTTTAAGTTTTGATACTAGTTCATCATTAACACCATAGAATGCATCTCGTTGAACATTCCTGATCCTGTGAAAATATACTGTAACTGAGTTTTTCATATTAATGAATTGTGAAACTGATGATTTTTCAGTCAAGTAAATCAATATTTCTACATCAAGGTTAATTCGAATAATATGTGCTGCTGCTAATCCATCATACCGGTTCTCAGTTTTACAAAACTGAATATCTCTTTGGCTGCATTAACTTTTATGCATGACTCAAATCCTTTGAATCCCGGAGCAGAGTTAGCTTCACAGATTTTGTAGTGGTCACCTGCAAACAGCAAATCTATTCCGGCTACATCCAGATTCAGTATTTGACTTGTCTGTGTCGCCAGCCATTCAATCTCTGAGTTCAGTGGAAACTCTTCAACAGTACCTCCTGCTGAAAAGTTGGCCTTGAAATCTCCGGTTGAGCTGGATCTCTTCATACATCCAATTACTCTGCCACCGACGGTGAACACTCTTAAATCTTTTCCGTGACTTGTCTGGATGAATTCCTGCAGAATGATGTTAGCATTTTTGTTTGCATTTTCAATAATGTGCATTAAATCCAGAAACTGAGTTCTTGTCTGAGCAAGGAATACTCCGCTTCCCTGCGAACCTGAAAGCATTTTTACTATTACAGGAAATCCGAGATGCTTCCCTACAAGCTCAACATCTACTGGGAATTTCAAAAGCATAGTTTTAGGTACCGGCAGATCGTTCTGAGCCAGTATCTGTTGAGAGTAAAGTTTGTCTTTTACAATCTCGATGCTCTCTGCAGAGTTAACGGAGAAAATACCAAGTCGCTCAATGTGTCTGATTACTGCCAGGGCAAAATAAGACGTACCTGCTCCCATTCGCGGAATAATGAAATCCGGAAGTGAAGTCGGTTGATCATTAATAAGAATACTTTTTTTATCCTCCCTGGTGACAATTAAGTCAAATTGATCCGGTCTGAGAATTTCAAGCTCAATATTCATCTCTTTGGCAACTTCCAGAAATCTCGTGTTTTCGTATGTATTACCTTCTACTTTATATGCCTTACGGTCGTATATAATCCAACCTTTCATTGTTCCTCCTTTTCAAGGTACAAGAATATAGTCTATTCATGTAATTTCTGCCATCACTTTTTGAGGAATTACCGTCGTCAAGATTATTTACCAGTATTTTTATTTGGTAGGATTGAAGCATTATTGTGAATGTATTTGCATGTCATACTTCAATGACAATCTCGAGATTTTTCAGAGATTTCTCTCTTTCATTGAAAAAAAATCTTTAATATTATGGAAGTAACCTGTTCTACCCATATGTAAATAAATTAGTGAATTCCAAGTTGATGAATGAGTTTGTTACCAGATGTTTAGTTGGAAGCAAACTTCATAAGCCAGGAAACCATAAAAGTTATCATGAGATTGTAATATTATTAGGCTCAACTTGATAAATGATTAATAACTTGCTGTTATCCCAGAAATACAACAATGACTAAAAGTTAAAAGATCGCTGCAAATCCGATAAAACTTTTTTCCGGTTCTGTAGTTAATAAAAGCACTCATAACTTAGTCCCCATTAAGGCAATTTACTTAAAATATTCTAATGTCTCAGTAAATGTTTATATATTTTTGTTTGAAAGATTTAAGAATCACATAAATTATAGTTATATATTCGAGAATGACAAATTGTTTAATATGAAAGTGTTGACATTTACTCATATCTACAAAGAATTAACTTGGTTTCATTGAAATTGCACAAGGAATGAGAATTATGAAAATAATTTTAATAAGTATGTTTACTGTAATGATTACATTAGCATTCGGGGGTAATAATAAGGTTTTACTGGTTCAAAGTTATCACCCTGATTTAACTTGGGTCAACCAATGTGAAGAAGGAATTGAAAGTGAATTAGGTAATGAGTATGATCTCGTGAAATTTTATATGGATGTTAAAAGGATAGAAAAAAAAAGATATTCTGACAGAGCTGATTCTGCCTGGGCTGTAATTCTGGAGGAATCTCCTGATTTGATCATGATCGGTGATGACACTGCACTGAAACTGCTTGCAGAAAGACTCGTAGATTACGAAAAACCTGTTGTTTTTTTGGGCATTAACAATAACCCAAGAAGCTATTTTTCTAATTCCCGTATTCCGGTAAACTTCACAGGAGTACTGGAACATCTTCCGGTTTTTCCATGGATTCGGTATATTAAGAAAATACTACCTGAGTCAAAGAATGGTTTAGTGCTTCTGGATAACAGCCCAACTTCAGAAGCTATCATTAACACATCTTTCAGAAGTGAAACAGCCTTAGTCTTTGAGGGGTTGTCAATTGAGTACAAGATAGCACAGGACTGGGATAATTGGAAAGGATTTATTCAATTTTCATCAGATTATGATTTCATTGTAATGCCTACGTTTCACAATGTCAAAGATAATGGGAAACACGTTGATAACAAGAAAGTGATTCACTGGACATCAGAAAACAGCACCATACCTGTTTTCGCACATCAGGATTATGCAGTTGGAGATAATGATGTAGTTGGAGCTTATGTAATTTACGGTACAACACATGGAGCTCAGGCAGCCGAAATAGTGAAAAGAATTCTCAAAGATGGTAAAAGACCGGGTGAAATATCTCCTATTTTAGATTCAGAAGGACAATTCTACTTTAACAAAAAACAATTGCAAAGATTTAAAATCGACTTGCCTGATAAAATTAAACTCAACACCATATATAAATAGCAATCTGATTTAAAAAGGTTACATAATTAGTTGCAGAAATCACTTTAACCCTTTTTATTATGTAATTTTTACCATTTTTTATTTTGACAATCTTAAGTGACATATTTTTTTTTATGAAACCACAACGAAAAAGGGGATATCCATGAGAATACTTTTAATATTTATTATTACTGCATTGGTTTCTACAGGATTTTGCTACAATAAAGATTATCATAAACCTGAAGATAATGGTGTCGTTAAGAAAATCGAACGCTGGCAGGATCTGAAGTTCGGATTGATGATGCATTGGGGACCATATTCACAATGGGGAGTAATGGAATCCTGGACTCTTTGTTCGGAAGAGTGGATAGGAAGAGATCTCGCACGTTATGAGAACTATCCGGACTATGTTGAAGATTATGAAAACCTGCAGAGGACATTCATTCCCAGAGATTTCGATCCGCAAAAATGGATGAATGCCGCCAAAGATGCCGGTATGAAATATGTTGTATTTACCACAAAGCATCATGACGGATTCTGTATGTTCGATACCAAAACAACAGACTATAAAATTACTTCTGAAAAATGCCCGTACTCAAAAGACCCTAAAGCAGATGTTACAAAACAGATCTTCGACACTTTCAGAAATGAAGGTTTCTGGATCGGTGCCTATTTTTCCAAACCCGACTGGCATTGTGAAGATTACTGGTGGTCTTTTTATCCTAAAGGTCCCAGACACGTAAACTACAATCCTGAAAAATACCCTGAGAAGTGGGAGAACTTTAAGAAATTTACTTACAACCAGATTGAAGAACTCATGACAGATTATGGACAGATAGATATACTCTGGCTGGATGGAGCATGGGTAAGACCCAGAAAGAACACTCCTGAGGAATTCAAAGATTGGGCAATAACTAAAGATTACAATCAAGATATAGACATGCCGAAACTGGCTGCAATGGCCAGAACACACCAGAAAGACCTTATTGTTGTAGATAGATGGGTAGAAGGTGAATATGAGAACTATCTGACACCTGAGAACAAAGTTCCGGAAGAAGCCCTGCTGGATCCATGGGAAGCTTGTGTACCAATGGCTCCTGGCTGGTCATATAACAGATATCATCAATATAAATCAACTCGTGAACTGGTTCAACTCCTCGTGAATGTCGTTTCGAAGGGGGGGAACCTGCTTCTTAATATTGGACCTGCTCCAACCGGAGACTGGGATCCCAGAGCTTATGACAGACTAGAAGGTATTGCTGCCTGGATGAAGATAAATAGTGAAGGTATATACAGTAGTGATGTTCTTGAACCTTACAAGGAAAACAATATCTGCATGACAAAGACTAAAGACGGTAATTCCTATTTCTTCTATATTTGTGATGAAAACGAGACTGAAATGCCTTCAACTATTAAAATTGATTCTCATTGTCCGACAACAAATGCAGAAGTTTATCTTTTAGGCTATGATAAACCGTTAACATGGGAGAAGAAAGGTAAGAAGGGTTGTGAAATACTTATTCCTGAAGAAATGAGAAACCAGCCACCTTGCGATTACATCTGGACAATTAAGATATCAGATATTAAGTAATTGCTGATCCGGAGAAAACATGAAAGACTTGATGAATCCGTCTGTCTTCGATATAAATAAGGAAGCACCACATACTCTGCTGATACCGGAGGAATCCGTAAAAATCGATTTGAATGGACTATGGAATTTTTTTTGGACTAATCTTAGTGATAGTAAACCAGATTCGTTCTTTGATCCGAACTTTGATGATTCAGAATGGAATGAAATCCCTGTCCCTGCAAACTGGGAACTTAACGGTTACGGCACACCAATCTATGTGAATGTTCCCTATGAGTTCCATGCCGTTGGTAAGTCAGAAGCTATTGCCTCTTCAAGAGTAGATTTTCGACCTGTTCCTCCTCATGTGCCTGATGAATACAATGAAACCGGCTTCTACAGAAAGAAAATTGTTCTGGATGTATTGTCAAACGACAACGAATACTATATTTATTTCGGTGCAGTAAAATCTGCATTCTACTTATGGATAAACGGTATGAAAGTGGGATATTCCCAGGGAAGTAAAACTCCTGCAGAATGGAATATCACTGAATATATTGCTAAAGGAGAGAACACAATTGCTCTGGAAGTTTTCCGCTGGAGTGACGGGTCTTATCTGGAATGTCAGGATTTCTGGAGGATTTCCGGAATAGAAAGAGATGTTTTTATCTACACAAAACCTTCTGTGCATTTAAGGGATATTTGGCTTGATGCCGGACTATCCGAATCATTAAAAGATGGCATTCTGAGAATAGAAGGAAAAATTAGCGAGTTATGTAAAGATATTTATTTACAATTAAATATAAATAAAAATGAAAGTGATACTTTAAGTTATAAATATGAACTTTCCTGTAGTAAATTCGAGTTCAGAGAAGTAATAAAAGATGTAAAAGCATGGTCTGCAGAAATTCCGGTATTGTACGAAATAGAATTTTCTCTTGTTAATGGAACATCAGGAAAAGTTATTGAAAAACATAAGAAGAAAATCGGATTCAGAAAGGTTGAGGTAGTTGATGGTGTTCTGCTTATCAACGCGCAGCCTGTATTGTTCAAGGGTGTAAACAGGCATGAACATGATCCTGTGACCGGGCATGTTGTATCGGAAGAATCTATGCTGGAGGATATCAAGCTCATGAAAGAAGCGAATATCAATGCTGTTCGTACTTGTCACTATCCATGTGACCCTCGCTGGTACGAGCTTTGCGATGAGTATGGGCTTTATCTGATTGATGAAGCGAATATCGAATCTCATGGAATGAGCTATGAACCTGAACTGACTCTGGGAAATAATCCTGAATGGATTGAAGCTCATCTTGATCGAGTAAAAAGAATGGTGGAGAGAGATAAGAATCATCCGTCAGTTGTAATCTGGTCGTTAGGGAACGAAGCCGGTGATGGAGTGTGTTTTACAGAATGCTATAAGTGGCTTAAAGAAAAGGACCCGAGTCGTCCCATTCACTACGAAAGAGCTATTCATGGGGATAATACTGATATTTATTGTCCCATGTATTCTCATATCAATCATTTGAAAGAGTATTCCCTTTTACAGCAGACAGATGAATACAGAAATACAAGGAAATTGAAACCGCTGATTTTGTGCGAGTACTCACATGCAATGGGCAACAGTAATGGTAATCTCAGTGATTATTGGGATACATTCAGGAAACACATGTATTTACAGGGAGGATTCATCTGGGACTGGGTTGATCAGGGATTTCTGGCATATACCTCTGAAGGAAAGCCATACTTCACCTATGGTGGTGATTATGGTGATGAAAGCACCCCGAGTGACGAGAATTTCTGCATTAATGGTATTGTTAATCCTGATAGAACTCCACATCCTGCCTATTGGGAAGTCAAGAAAGTTCATCAGGATTTCCATTTCAGGAAACTGGATGACAGAACATACGAGATATACAATGAGAGATTTTTTAAAGACTCTTCAGATGTCAGATTTTTTTATGAGATTTTACAAAATGGTGAAGTTGTTGCTGTTGATGAGATATATACAGGTAAAATTCTTCCACAGAGTAGTGTTTCATTCAATTTGAATGCAGAAATCCCCACAATCGGTGAAATTTTCGTTAATTTTTATGCTCAGCTCAATAAACCTCATCAGCTAATGTGGGAGGGTTATGTTGTTGCTCAGGAACAGTTTTTTATCCAAAGGCAATATATAAATACTAATTTTGTGCAGGACAAGTCATTCAATTATGTTAAATCTGATAGATTTTTGATCATTCAAAAGGGTCAAATTGAAGCAAAACTCTGTCTTGAAAAAGGTTTATTCGATTATATCTCTTTTGCAGGAAAAAAGACCTTACTGAATGGTTTTGTTCCGAACTTCAGAAGAGCTATAAACGATAATGACCATGGAAATCACCTATTTACAAGAAGTAAAGTCTGGTTTGATGCTTCAGAAAACAGGATAGTTAAATCTCTGAAATTTGATGAAAACAAAAAACAAATCAGAGTTGTATACGGGTTTGATAGTATTGATTCTGATGTTGAACTGGTATTTGAGTTTTTCAGTGACTCAGAATTGCATGTTTCATACGGCTTTGGCTACAAAGATAAGGATTTACCTGAGATTCCCAGAATTGGGCTTCACATGCTGTTGCACAATGATTTTCGCAGGACAAAGTACTATGGCAGAGGCCCTCATGAAAACTATATAGATCGTAAAACATCTGCATTTGTTGGTATGTTCGCTTTTTATACTGATGACCTTGGTTTTGATTATATTCGACCTCAGGAAAATGGATACAGGACAGATGTGAGATGGATAGAGTTTAAAAATGCTGAGATAGGAATAACTATTGAAGCTGATGATTTGTTGTCCTTCTCCTGTCTGAAATACAGCTATAAAGAACTTGAACGAAACATCTATAAATATAACAGACACCCTGTAGATTTGACAGAATCAGAGCATTTTGATCTGAATCTTGATTTGATGCAGATGGGAGTTGGTGGAGATGACAGCTGGGGAGCACAGACTCACGAACAATACAAGATTCCTCCTCGTGATTATAGTTATGGGTTTAAAATCAGATTTTTAGAGATAAAGGAGAATGAATGAAGATTTTTCTGATAATATTCGCGATAAGTGTTATTTCATCCGCTTTGTGTGGCGAAGAAACAGAACCTCCGAAACCTATGAAAGCAGTACCTTCTGAACGACAGATTAACTGGCATCAAATGGAGTTCTATGGATTTATTCACTTTACAATCAATACGTTTACAGGTAAGGAATGGGGATATGGTGATGAATCTCCTGAACTGTTCAACCCATCTGAACTAAATGCAGAACAATGGGCAAAAGCTGCTTCTGATGCAGGAATGAAAGGACTGATTCTGACAGCAAAGCACCATGACGGTTTTTGTTTATGGCCAACAGAATATACGGAACATTCAATTAGGAATTCTACATACAAAAACGGCCATGGCGATATTGTTAGAGAGCTGAAAGATGCCTGCGATAAATACAACCTGAAGTTCGGTGTATATCTTTCACCATGGGACAGGAATCATAAAGACTATGGAAAATCTGAGTATATAGAGTACTACAGAAACCAGTTGAGAGAGCTTATGACAAACTACGGTGATATGTTTGAGATCTGGCATGATGGCGCGAATGGGGGAGATGGATATTACGGTGGAGACAAATCTACCAGAAAGATAGACAAGGAAACCTATTATGACTGGGATAAAACCTGGGCTATGATCAGAGAACTTCAGCCGGGAGCAGTTGTTTTCAGTGATGCCGGTCCTGACGCTCGCTGGGTGGGCAACGAACAGGGTTTTGCTCCTGTAACATGCTGGGCTTCCATTGATCCGGAAGGAATGTTCCCCGGTCTTGCAGATACAAAAGTATTAGGCAATGGAACACCTGATGGTAAGGTATGGAGACCTGCTGAAGTAGATGTCTCAATTCGCGATGGCTGGTTTTTCCATGAAGATCAATCACCAAAATCAATAGAAAGACTATTGCAGATATATTTCGATAGTGTTGGAAACGGAGCAAATCTTCTGTTGAACATTACACCTGATAAAAGAGGCTTAATTCCTGATGAAGATGTTAAAAGACTCAAAGAATTTGGAAGTATTATAAGCGGTATTTATAAAGAAGATCTGGCAAAGGGAAAGGATATATCAGTCACAAGTGTCAGAGATGATTCAGGTAATTTTGACAGCATGAATATTAATGATAGAGACAGGCAAACATATTGGTCTGCAGAAGATAAGATAAAAGAATCTCAAGTGATACTTGATATGGATATGGACACTGAATTCAATGTAATCAGGATTGAGGAATATTATCAATTAGGTCAGAGAATATCATCTTTCAGCATCGATATTCATACGGAAGACGGATGGCAGAGATTGCATACAGGAACTACTGTCGGAGTCAGAAAGATAATCAGATTTGACAGGGTTAGAGCTGATAAAATCAGACTTAATATAGAAGATGCTCTCGCTGCACCTACTATTTCAACGTTTGAAGTTTACAATGCAGAGTTTTAGAGGAGATATTCATATACAGAGAAAATTATTCTGTAATCCATATTACTTACATAGTCGTAATAATGTCTATACATGGAAATATGATAATGAGTTGTATCTGTACTGAAGAGATGTCTTTATTGAATATTATGTGTTGCAGTTGTGATTGAAAAAATTTTACATTTTCATAGATGAAAGATAATTCATTATCAGTTGTGAAATTGAACAGATTATTGAAGTGCCACTATATAACAACTTAGTTTTTTATGTGGACATTTTTAAATACAAGTTAATATTATTGTATAAATATACATAAAATCCGTAAATTAAACAGTAATAAGGGAACAATTAATGAGAAAAGCAATTGTAATACTGATTTTTTTTGTATCAGTATACTGTTCTGCAGATGTTATTAAAATGAAATTTCAGTGGTATCCCCAGGCTCAATTTGCCGGTTTCATAATGGCAGAAGATAAAGGTTTCTTTAAAGAAAGCAATCTTGATGTGGAGTTCATTTTTTCTGATGGGTCCCAGAATCTGATAAATGAACTGAAATCCGGAGAAATTGACTATTGTACAGCCTGGCTGACAGGTGCAATCAGAAATAATGATGACAAATCAGTAGTAAACATCATGCAGATACTGCAAAACTCATCGTTAATGATAATTTCTGACAGCAAAAGTGGGATTGAAACACCGGCAGACTTGAACGGAAGGAAAATCAGACTCTGGAGTGGTGACTTCGAAGTGTCATTTAATGCTTTTATTCGAAAACATAATCTGAAGTTTGAAAGAATCGAAGGTTCCTATAATATGGATCTTTTTCTATCCGGTGCCTGCGAAGCGACTGCTGCAATGTATTACAATGAATATTACAAGCTGTATCTGGCAGGAAAGAACTTTGATGAAATGAATACAATCCTCTTTTCAAAAGATCCTGATACGAACTTCCCGGAAGATGGCTTATATGTTACTTCACAATATCTGGAATTGAATAAAGATGAGGTAAACAAAGTTAGAAATGCAGTAAGACGAGGCTGGGAGTATGCCAGAGACAATAAAGAAGAAACCATCAATAAAGTTCTGGAATTCTGTGCTAAGTGGAAGCTTAAAACAAACTATGCGGAACAAAGGTGGATGTTGGAAACCATACTTGAATCGGCCTTCACGGAAGATACTTTTGGTGAACTGGATAAAGATAAGTACAACAATGTGAGAGAAGCTTTGTTTAATCAGAAGATGATTATGAATAAGATTGAGTATAATGATTTCATTTCTAAGCCTGAAGGGGCAGACAATGAAAATTAAGAGACCTATCTGGCTGAAGCTTGCTGCAGGACTTGGAATTCCTCTGATAATAATCTATATGTTTGTTATCATTAACAATTATAAAATCAATAAGAGTAATGCCCTGAATCAAACTAAAAGATATTTACAGGAACTCACTCGTCATAATGCTCAAAAGCTTGATAGCGAGTTCGAACAGTTATCGCAGACATCAAACAGTATAAAGAATCTGGTAGAATCTTCAGATGTATATGATGAAGATTTAGTTTTTGATTTTATTGTGAAAGAGCTGGAAAGTGATCCTGATAATGTAGGCTCTGGAGTTGCATTTTATCCTGAAGCCTTTCAAAATAAGAAGTATGCAAATTTTATTCACAGGAAAGACGGTGAGTTTGCCATGTCCGATGTTGCAGCCCAGTATGATTACTTAAGAGAGGACTGGTTTGTAATCCCGGCAGTATTGAAAAAAGGATACTGGTCTGATCCATTCTGGGGAAGAATAAGCGAAACTCTGCTAATGTTAAGAGCATACCCCATTATGAGAGACGAAAAACTGATAGGGGTTTCATATGCAGATATTTCATTGAAGGTTATGTCTGAAATGCTTAGTAATATCAAGATAATGAACGGTTATACATTCATCATAAGCAAAAACGGAACTTTTATATATCATCCGCGAGAAGATTATGTAATGGTAGAGTCCATATTCAGTCTTTCAGCACAACACGGAAGACCTGAACTCAGAGAGCTTGGGAGAAGTATGCTTGCCGGTAAAAGTGGAGTTGAAAGCTATAATGACCTTGATAATGATCAGAAAAAGTGGATTGTTTATACTCCTATACAGTCAACAGGATGGACTTTTGCAGCTGTTATCCCGGAAGAAATGGTATTGTCTGAAGTCAGAAAAAACGTGATAAAGCAGTTTATAATAATGTTTGCAGGATTGATTATTGTTTTGGTTATAATTATTGTCTCTGCAAAACGTGTTTCTGTCCCGATGAGAAAACTGGTTGATGTGACAGAAAGAATTGCTTATGGAGAGCTGGATGTTAAGATGGAAACCAATGACAGTCAGGATGAGATAGCAGCTCTTCAGCATTCATTTGTTAAGATGGTTGCCGATTTGAAGCTGTATATAAACAATCTCACCAATGTTACTCAGGCAAAAGAAGCAGTGGAAAGTGAAATGAGAATTGCAAGGCAGATTCAGGAATCTTTACTTCCTCAGATTTTTCCTGCATTCCCTCATAGGAAAGAATTCGACCTTTATGCAAAGAATATTGCTGCAAAAGAGGTTGCCGGAGACTTTTACGATTTCTTTTTTCTGAATGATAACGTTCTTGCTGTAATCATAGCAGATGTTTCCGGAAAGGGGATTTCCGCCGGTTTGTTTATGGCAGTAACCAGAACTCTCCTTAAAACTGTCTGTTCGGTCGATTTAACACCTGCCGAAGCATTGAACAAGGCTAACTACATACTTTGTCAGGATAATGATGCATGCATGTTCACTACACTTTTTCTTGGATTTTATGATGTTTCAACCGGAGTACTGACGTATTGCAATGCAGGACATGACTATCCAATAATCATATCTGAATCAGGGACATCAAAAGTTGTTAAAACTGAACAGGATATTGCACTGGGTATTGATGATGAACATGAATTTCATAATGGAGAAATTAAACTGGGCGTTAATGAATCTCTTATTCTGTATACTGATGGTGTGATAGAAGCTACTGATGCAGACAATAACTTATTCGGTGAAGACAGATTTATCAAATATCTTGAAGAAAACCATTCATTAACCATGGAAGAACTGATTAATAATCTAACTGCTCAATTGGCCGATTTTCAGAGCAATAGGCAGTTCGATGATATTACATTGTTATTCCTGAAACGTAATATGTGAGATATTATGAAGTACACAGAAAAGATCGAAATAGAGAATAATATATCTGAAATTGCTAAAGTTGTGGAATGGATTGAGGGTATTAAAGAAAAACTGGATTTCCCCATGAAATTAGTGTTTGATATAACTCTTTCGCTCGATGAGATTCTTACAAATATTATATCTTACGGATTTGATGATTCCAACAGACATATTATCGGTATCAGCTATGAATACAATTTTGGTATATTGGAACTCACTATTATTGATGATGGTAAGGTGTTCAATCCGCTTGAGAGCAATGCTCCTGACCTTGATCTGGATATTGATGATATGGAAATTGGAGGATTGGGAATAATGCTGGTAAAAGAGAAAATGGATAATGTTCTTTATTCAAGAAAAAATGAGAGAAACATTTTAATATTAAAAAAGAAAATAAAGGAGTAAGCATGGATATTACTGAAGTTATGTTCAATGATGTTTTAATTGTTAAAGTTTCCGGAAGACTTGATTCAAACACGTTTGGTCTGCTTGAACAGAAAATGAAATCTTTAGACTGTATGAAGATTATTCTGGATTTTTCCAAACTGGAATACATTAGCAGTGCAGGCTTAAGGATAATTCTGATGAATGCCAAAAAGATGAAAAAGACAGGTGGTCATTTCCGATTATGCTGCATGAAAGAATTCATAAAAGAGATATTCGATATAGCAGGATTTTCCAGAATTCTGAATATCGATGATACTTTGGAAAATTCGATAGAAAAATTTTAGTTACTGGAGGAAAAATTGAAAAAAATCATTATTTTGGTCATTGTATTTGCACTGGCAGCAGGTATAATATACGTTGGTAAGTACTGGCCTTTAACAGATAACAAAAACACTCAGGGAACTCTCGGAGGAGTGCAGAAAGCTGAGAAGTTCCGGGGAAAACAGATGTCTGAACAGGATTTGACCCTTGATAGTCCTGAAGTGACAAAACTTACTCAAAGTGCGGAGTGGCAGAATGCCATGAAAGATGAAGAGTTCGTTAAAATGCTTCAGAGTGATCACTTTCAACAGGGAATGAGAGCAATTTATAAGTTGCAGTTATTAGCGTTATATTCTGCAGAATGGAATAAATATTTTCACAATGTTGATTTGCAATCTATCGATGCTCAAGAATTTGTATCAAAATACCACTTGAGTTTTGATGATATCAACAAGTCCTTTTTAGCTTCCGGGTTAAAAATGTTTATGAATCATGACATTGATAATATGTATCAAAGTGCCCGGGAATTTCAGAAAAGTATGATGTTTAATTCAGCCGAAGGTGACATAAACTTCAATGTTCTGAAATATGTTATACATCAATCCAATATTGGCAAAGCATTAGCGGGTGACAAAGATATTCAAAACATGTTGGTTCTCAATAATGACGTTAACAAAGGTTTAGGTCCAGATGATTTTGCTGAAGCTGTCTATAAAAGCTTAAACTTCGATAAGATGTATAGTGGAAAAATGAATTCCAGTGTCGGTACGTTTTCCTCTGATTTCAATAAGTATTGGTCAGCAGATTTTCAGAAAAGTATAGGTGCTTTTGGGCTTGATTTTAATAATACTGCTTTCAAGGTATTGGCATTTAATCAATCTTTTCAGATCATTGTATTTCACTTGCATGAGGGTGATTTTCAAGATTTTAGGCATAATCAACTGAAGTTAAATGGCTGGTAGAAAATTATGAGCCGTTTGTTCGGCTCATTTTTTTAACATTTAAATGTTTTAATCAGGTTCTTTCAAAATAAGTTACAGGAGTTTGTAGTTTCTATGAAATTTAAAATGACATTGATTTTGCTGGCAGTTAATGTGCTGATGTTTTCAATTCCTTTAAACAATATTAAAACAGATGACATGAATTTAATATACTACAGTAATTCTCATAGTTATATCATACCTCATATTTCAAGATGCTATCTGAGGACATGGGATTACTATAAGGATTTCTGGCACTACAAACCTTACGAAAAAACATCAATATTCATTGAGGATTTCTCTGATTGGTCAAATGGTGGTGCAACAGCTGTTACAAACAATTTTGTTTATATCAGTATGTCCCCGTATATGTATGTCTTTGAAGTAGCTCCTGCTGCAGAACGAATGAGTTTACTAATGCACCATGAACTAACTCATGTGTTGGCTATGGATATGTATTCTCCTCAGGATTACTTTTTCAGAAAGCTTTTCAGAAGCAAAATACAGCATACTGCGGCTGATCCTATAACTTTTCTTTACGGATATCTTACTAACCCCAGAAAATACGCTCCAAGGTGGTATCATGAAGGAATAGCAGTCTCCATGGAGACCTGGATGGGAGGTGGTATAGGCAGGGCAATGGGTGCCTATGATGAAATGGTTTTCCGCGGAATGATTAAAGATGATGCTCATTTCTACAGAATGGTTGGGCTGGAAGCAGAAGGTACTGCAATTGACTTTCAGGTAGGTGCAAACTCGTATATGTATGGAACAAGATTCTTTGGTTATCTTGCTTATATGTATGGTCCTGATAAACTCGTTGAATGGGTGAAAAGGGACAAAGGGTCAAAGGCTTTTTATGCTTCACAGTTCACAAAAGTATATGACAAAAATCTTTCTGCAGAATGGGATAGGTGGATCAAGTTTGAAAGAGAGTTTCAACTGAAGAATCTGCAAAGAATAAGACAGAATCCTGTTACTGATTTCAGACCTGTGAAAGGTTCAAAACCAATGGGATCTGTTTCACGCAGTTACCTGAGCAAAGACAGAAAAAAACTTTTTGTAGGAGTCAAATATGCAGGTCAATTGCCAGGTTTGATGGAAATTAATCTGGAATCAGGAAAGAAAAGAAAGATATGTAACATCAAGGGTGCATCCACATATTATACTACCAATCCTGTTTATATTGAAGATGAGAACAGAATAATATATACCACAGACAATTTTTACAGAAGAGACCTTAATTCTGTTGATATATCATCAGGAAAAACAGAATTGCTGATCCGTGACAGTCGAACAGGAGAACTAGCGCTGAATAGGGTAGATAAATCGATCTGGGGTATCAGGCATGAGAATGGTATCTCCACAATTGTGAAAATCGATCCTCCATATAAAGACTGGACTGCAATTTTAGCATTTGAGTATGGTAATGATTTATATGATCTGGATATTTCTCCTGACGGAACAAAACTAACCGGGGCACTGACGCAGATAGATGGAAATCAGAAGCTTGTTTATTACGATATCCCTGCATTGCAGTCAGGTAAGGTAGAAGAACACCTGATCTATGATTTTGACTACAGTTCTCCTGCGAATTTTGTATTTTCAGATGACGGTCGATATCTGTTTGGTACATCCTATTATTCAGGAGTTTCAAACATATACAGATACGATTTTGAAGAGAATGATATATCAATCATATCCAATAGCGAAACCGGATTTTTCCGTCCTCTTCCGATAAGCAATGATAGTCTTATTGTCTATAATTATGTTGGAGGTAAAGGATGGCAGCCCGGGTTTATAAAAAATGAAATAGTGGAAAATGTCAGTGCTGTAGAGTTTCTTGGACAGAAAGTTTATGAGAAGTATCCATACATAAAAGAGTGGGGAGATGACTCACCTGCAAAAGTTAACCTGGATTCTCTCAAAACATATGAAGGAAAATACAGCTATATCTATAACTTCCGCAATAAGGGAACATATCCGATTATTGAAGGTTACAAAGACTACATGGCTTATGGTTATCTTATGAACTACTCTGATGATATCGGATTTAACAGTCTGAAACTGTCATTATCTTACTCTCCGATTGGTGATAACTTAAAAGATGAAGAGAAGCTGCATCTTGGCTGCAGATATTCTTACAGGATGTTCAACATAAGAGGAACATACAATAAAGCAGATTTTTACGACATATTCGGTCCTGTCAAAGTGAGTAGAAAAGGGTATTCGTATGGTGCAGGATATACGCAAAACCTGATTTACAATAAACCTGAGAGTATGAACCTTTCTCTGGATTTTGATGGTTATGGAAACTTAAAAAAACTTCCTGAATATCAGAAAATTGGTTCTGATTTTACTGAAATGTATGTTGCCGGTGCAAAACTTGATTATAAGTTCTTCCAGAACTCTCTTGGACATGTGGATGATGAACAGGGAGTTGCATTTTCAGTGAATGTGCAGGGGACAAAAGTAAATTCAGAGATTCATCCGAAAATTCACGGAGACTTTTCTCTTGGCTACTTGCTTCCGCTTAAGCATACATCCGTATTTCTCAGATCTGCTGCAGGTTATGCTTTTGGTGATAGAAACGACTCTTTCTGTAATTACTATTTTGGTGGTTTTGGTAACAACTATGTGGAGAAGAAACACGAGAAACAGTACAGAAATTACAGCTCATTCCCAGGATTCGATATAAACGAAATCAAAGGTAAATCTTTTGCCAGAAATATGATTGAACTGAATTTACCGCCACTGAGATTTGAAGAAATTGGAAATGCTGCATTTTACATGAGATGGCTCAGAATGTCTTTATTCGGTTCTGTTATCCATACCGACATTGGTAATGATGATAAAGCATACTATTTTAATGCAGGATCACAGGTCGATTTAAGAGTTGTGACGCTCTCGTTCATTAAAACGACATTCTCAATTGGTTATTCATCAGGCTGGGATAGATACAACAACAGAGAAGAAGAAATCATGTTCAGTCTGAAAATTCTATAGGTTGCTATGTTAATTTTAGATATTCTGATAAGTCTGGTCCCTATCGTATTATTTTCAGTACTTCTGGCATTTCTTGACTCATACAGGCTGATGAGTTATAGGAGGATTCTGCTGTATATTGGTTCAGGACTTGTTGTAGCTCTTCTAGCGTTAATTGTTAATTATTCACTTTTAAACTATGTCAGTATAGCTGACAGTGTTCTTATAAAATACATTGCTCCATTTTTTGAGGAAGCTTTAAAGGTGATAATACCAATCATTCTTATAAGAAGAAATAAGATAGGATTTACTATTGATGCAGCAATAGCCGGATTTTCTGTCGGATGTGGCTTTGCGATTTTTGAGAATATCTATTATCTTTCTTATATACATGACTCAGGAATCTATTTCTGGATTGTAAGGGGTTTCGGAACAGCAATAATGCATGGCGGAACAACAGCAGTCTTCTGCATGATCTCAATCATGCTTATGAGTAAAAGCAATAAAGTTAAAGTTAGCAGATTTATGCCCGGTTATGTTGTTGCTGCAGCAATCCATTTTGCATTCAATAGTTTCAGTATTGATCCTTTATACAAAGTGCTTTCACAAGTAATTGTTCTACCTGCAATAATCAGTTTTGTATTTACTGAGAGCGAGAAGGGGCTCAAGAAGTGGCTTCAAACTGGTTTTGATACAAATGTACAGCTTCTTGATAATCTGAAGAGCGGAAAGTTTATAGACTCGAAAACAGGTCAGTACATGACTCGATTTTCCTCAAGCTTTGCTCCTGAAATAGTTTTAGATCTTCACTGCTATTTAAGAGTATATCTGGAATTGGCAATAAGGTCTAAGGGGATTCTTATGATGCGTGAAGCAGGATTCAATGAACCGGTTGAACAGGATATCGAAGACAAATTTAAAGAGCTGGAATACCTCGAAAAAAGTATAGGAAAATCTGGTCAGAAAGTGGTTTCACCTTTACTTAATCAATCAGTAAAAGAGCTATGGCAGATATATTTTCTTGCTGAAAATCAGGAAAAACATGCTTAATGATCAATATGATCTAAGTTTACTGTAAGAACTATCCGATTATCTCCTACAAAATCATATTCCATCTCATTGGTATAACTTTCCAGTAACTTACGGGAGATTGCATTGTCTGACATCTCGAGTATATTGTGTTTGCCGCCTTTGTAATTCAGAGTTATCTGCAATTGTTTCTTTTTACCTGAATATGCTATTTCAAGTTCAGCATCGACTGTAGCACTGTTATCAAGATACATTTGAATGATTTCTTCAGCAACAAGTTCTATTCTTTCGATAAGAACTCTGTTGAGGAATTGTCTTTCAGCGAAAGTAACTATCTCTGCGTTAAGAGCGTAGAGATCATAGTCCCTTGATTTTATAGTGTAGTGGAAGTTTTTAATCCTGTTAATAAACACATCCGCTTCGATTGTAAGAGGTGACTCAAATATCTGCTCAGGAGATCCGCTCTCAAAAATTACCCCCTGATCCATATAGAATACTCTATCAGAGACATCTCTGGCAAAATCCATCTCGTGAGTAACTATCACCATTGTCATTCCTGTTTTCGCAAGGTTTTTTATAACAGATAGAACTTCTCCGACCATAGTTGGATCAAGAGCTGATGTAGGTTCATCAAACAATATAACCTCAGGATTCATCATCAGGCATCTGGCTATGGCTACACGTTGTTTCTGACCTCCTGACAATTCATCCGGATAACTCTCAGCCTTCTCTGCAAGTCCAACTTTTTTGAGTGTATCTATAGCTTTCTTATGTGCTTTGGATTTGCTCATGCCCAGTAGTTTAATAGGGGCAATCGTAAGATTGTGGATTACCGTCAGGTGTTCAAACAGATTAAATGACTGAAAAACCATCCCCATTTTCTGTCGCACCATACTTATATCTGTAGTGTCTGAAAGCAAGTCTTTACTCTGAAACAGGACTTCCCCTGAGTCCGGGTCTTCAAGCTGATTAAGACAGCGCAGGAATGTTGATTTACCTGTTCCGGAAGGTCCGATTATAGATATCACTTCACCTTTTCTGATTTCTGCATTTACATCTTTCAGAACAATTGATTCTCCAAAAGATTTCTTCAAATTTCGTACTTTGATCATTTTGAACCTCCATGAATCAGATGATTACCGGCAAAATCAAGGAGTACCGTAAGAAGCTTTGAAAGAAGGAAATAAATTATAGCAATAAGCACAAGCGGGAAAAACGGATCGAATGTTCTGGCGCGAATCAGATCGCTGGCTTTGGTTAAATCCTGCACAGCTATGTATCCTACAATAGAAGTCGTTTTCAGCAACGTGATTATTTCTCCTTTTAGAACAGGAATAATTCTCTTTAGTGCTTGAGGGAGGATAATATGGATAAAAGTCTGATATTCTGAAAATCCCATGGATAGACCGGCTTCAGTCTGTCCCTTTGGAACACTGTTTATTCCATTGCGGAATATTTCGGAAGAATAAGCTCCAAAGTTTAATCCGAATGCTATTACTGCAACAAGTACAGGATCTATATCCACTGATGCGAAAACGACATAGAAAATCAGCATCAGCAAAACCAGCAGAGGTGTTCCCCTGAGAATGGATATATATGCTCTGGCTAATCCTGAAAACAATCTGTTTTTAGACATTCTCAGCATACAGATAATACTTCCCAGAAAAACCCCGAACAGAACAGATAGTACAGTAATAGTAATTGTTGTAAGCAGACCGTCAATTATTAGCAGATAACGGTCTTCAACTAAAATATTGTTTACAAAGCTCGATACTAAAGAATCCATAAACATCCCTTTATTAAAGATAAGCCGATTTTACAATCGGCTCATTAGATGACAAAGTTTTTATTTCAAAAGTAAGGTTTTTATTCTGCAACAAGTGCTGCAATCCCACCTTTATAATAAGGTTCTGAGAAAAGAACTTTTTGCTTTCTTTCTTCAGAAATTGTGATACAGGCACCTATAAAATCAACTTTTTGGGAAAGAACAGCCGGTATCATCGCACCAAAATCCATGTTTACTATTTCGAGTTTCTTATTCATTTTTTTGGCAACGAGTGAAGCTATCTCAATATCGAGTCCGACAACATTTTGTTTCCCATCAATAAATGAGAATGGTTCTGTAACGGCAGATGTGCCGAATCTTAAAACACCATCAGTTCCAGAGTAATCAATTTCAGGCATGTCTGCAGGAGCTCCCTCTTTCGGTAGCCAGCGTTTCATCATATCATCATAACTGCCATCAGCATTGATTGAAGACACAACTTCATCTATTACTTTTTTAAGTTCTTTGTTTTCCTTATCCACAGCAAAACCGTATTCATCTATGGTTATCATATCAGGAAGTACGGTTAACCCTTCTACTTTTGCTGCAATATTTTTAAGGATGGGCTCATCGTAAGCTGCTGCATCTGCTTTGCCGGTTTTTACAGCCATGCATGCATCGAGTACAGTATTGAAATACTTGAAGGATGTATCCGGAAACTTTGATTGTACAAGTTTATCTGCAATTGTTCCTGTTGGCACAGCAAATTCCTTCTTGGCAAGCTGGTTCAGATCAGCAATTTTCTCTCTTTTGTTACAGCTTATGATAAAAAGCGACATTACTAATAGTATGAAAACTATCTTTCTCATTTAATCTCCTCATTCTTATGAAAATTCTTTTGAGATTTGCATAATAGCGATCAATGTCAAGGAAATTTACTTTTGCATTGTATTAATTTATGTAATTTACATCGATGTCAGCAAATAAATTGCATGTTTCAGTAGTGTTCAATATTTGGTTTGCATGCAGACTTAAATCTTCAACTCAGATTTTAAATTTTTGCTATATAAAATATGATGCTTGACGATATAGAATTGATATAACCTGTTTGTGTCCTAACTCGCAAACCAAAGGAGAAGCAGCTTGATTGATATTTGCATAGTGACCTGGAACAGACTTGAGCTGACAAAAAAATGTATAGAATCACTAAAACGTTATACAGATCAAGAGATTAACATTCTTGTTGCAGATAATGCCAGTACAGATGGTACAAGGGATTATCTTACGGAATTGTATGTCCGTAGTGGTATAGATAAACTGGTTTTACTTGATCGGAATTACGGAATTGCTGCAGCGTCAAACTGTTTGTGGGGACTTTCTGAAGCGGATTACTTTGTAAAACTCGACAATGATATAGAGATCACTCAATCAGGCTGGACAAAAACATTTGTGGAAGTGCTTGAAGCAGAAAAGAATAACCATATAGGAGCAGTCTCATACAATTTTTATCGCAATGCTCCTGATGCGCCGGCAGTTAATCAAATTGAATCAGATGGTGTCAGGTTTGAAATACCTCTGAATACTGCCGAGATTTACGGTGGATGTGTGTTTATTGACAAAGCTATACATAAAGAGCTTGGTTTCTGGAGTGAGGATTTTGGTAGATATGGGTGGGAAGACACTGATTATGGAATAAGATTAATGCTGTCCGGATATAATTGTGGATTCGTAAGTGATGATAATCTTATGGTCCATCATGGTGAGACAGAGGATGTTAAGGATCAGAAATATCTGGAGTTCAAACAGAAGAAGTTCAATGATTTGTCAAAAATGATGGCTGCTAATTTTTTCATGTATCTTCTGGGTATAAAATCCAAAAAAGCAGAGAGAAGATACATTGTAAAGCCGGAATACTCCTTAGATAGACTCAAATATTCTCTGGAGATAAACCCGGAAAATAGAGAGTCTGAAGAAATAAAGGAGTTCAGACGGTTTTTGCGAGATATTAAAATGGAAATCAGCTTCCCAAGAAATAAGAAGGATTCACAGGAGCTATTTGAAAAGTATAAACTGATAAAAGAAATGTGGTTGAACAGAAAGGTATGAAACAATATACAGTATTTCAGACAACACCGGAAGAATATAAGCATTCTCGTGCATTTGATGAGATCGCCCTGTCATTTATAGATTCTCTATTGGAACTCGGATATGATTGCAAGCATGCAGTCAGTATTGGCGAAATTGAAGGAACTCCTATTGTGTTCGGGGCAAATCTGCTGGGTAGTGAAGCTCAGCACTTACCTGAGGATACAATAATATCTAATCTGGAGCAGATCAGTCCGGATTCACCCTGGATGAAAGGGCAATATCCCGAATTACTGAGGAAATTCAGAGTTTGGGATTATTCACCTCAAAATATAAGAGTTTTGAAACAATTGGGAATATGTGAAGCTGAATATTGCGGTATTGGATATAATAAAACACTTGAACATGAAATGCATATTGATAGCAAGGATATTGATGTGCTTTTTTATGGGAGTCTGAATGAGCGCAGAATAAAGATTTTGAATGAACTTGCCAGACAGAGAGTAAGAGTTAAGCATCTGTATGATGTGTATGGGGCAGAGCGTGATAAGTATATAGCTCGCTCCAAAATTGTACTGAATGTTCACTATTATGAAGCAGCCATTTTCGAGATTATACGAGTGTCATATCTACTTGCTAATAAGCAATTCGTAGTATCAGAAGCAGGTAATGATCTTGATATGGAAGTGAAATTCAGAAAAGGTGCAGTATTCTGTAACTATAGAGACCTTGTTGCAGCCTGTCTGCATTTTCTAAATCGGGATGCAGAACGAAAACAGATTGCAGAAAAAGGCTATGAGATTTTCTCAGAGGTTAGTCAGAGGGAATATATAAAAAGGATATTACATGGAAATGCTCATTTTGGTTTAAATCAGGATACTATGTATGGGAAATGAGATAATCATTAAATCTGATCTTGAAAAAATTGTTAGTAGGTTCAATATAGGAAGTCTTTTAGACTATGAATATTTTGAATCTGGCACAGTTCAGATCAATATTCTTATTCGAACGGAGTATGATAGATATGTACTGAGGTATTACCAACAGGGCAGATCACTTGAATCTGTGTATTTTGAACTTGAGTTGATCAACTTTCTTTATAATCATGGTTTTCCTTGTCCTTATGCAATTATGGATAGAAATGGAGCTTATGCCGGTACATATATGGATAAACCCATTGCTTTATTCACGTATATTGAGGGTTCTCACATTGTAAATCCTGATAAACTACAAAAAGAAGAACTCGTAAAAAAAACGGCTGAGTTGAGTGTTATCACCAGAAACTTTCAATCTGAATACAGGCAATTTCGATTCAACTATAATCCTGAATCAATTATGAAGGCATTGACCAGGAAAATAGGTGAAGATCCCAGTAAGCCGATCTATGAGAAATTCAAATGGTTCAGAAAGGAAATGTATAACCTCAATCTTAACGTGGAACTTCCATTAGGCGTTTGCCATTGCGATTTTCATTTTACCAATATCCTGTACAAGAATGATGAATTTCAGGCACTTATTGACTTTGATGATGCAAATTATACATATCTGATGTTGGATCTGGTTTTGTTAATTGACTCAGTAATATTCAAGTTTAATTGGAAAAACTGGAGAGATGCTAATTCAGATGAATGTTCTTTGGATTTCGAAAGTACAAAAAATATAATTGCGATATACAATTCAATTAGACCATTAAATGATTTAGAAATGAAACATATATTCGATTTACTAAAATTCTGTATTCTTTTAGGCTGTTTGTGGTATTTTGATAGGGGAGATCTGAAATCAGGATTTTATGAGCAATACAAGATTAATCTTATTAACAGTTTAGGGCGCAATGATTTTTATAATTTTCTAAAATATAATACACAGACTGGATAAACTTATTTTCACTTAAAATTCAAGAGATTTCCAAGTATTTTCTTTACATATATCTATTAATAATTATTATTTATTCATATAAGGAAGTATTAGATCATTAACATAAATTTATTCAGCATAGTCGGATATCAAGGAGAAAGTAATGGCTGAAAAATCTGCGGGATGTGCCAGACCTATAAGCAAGGTCGAAGGCGTCACAGAAGCAAAAGCAGAAGAAGCTGTTGTTAAGGAGATTGCTATGGAAGTAGCAAGAGTAGGACATAAAGCTCCTGATTTTGAAGCTCCGGCTTATTATCAGGGAGGCTTTACTACTGTAAAGTTATCTGATTTTAAAGGAAAGTGGCTCGTGCTGTGTTTTTACCCGGGCGACTTTACGTTTGTTTGCGCAACAGAAGTGTCAGCGGTCGCTGCCAATTATGAAAAGTTACTTGATCTGGGTGCAGATGTTGTATCCGTTAGTGTCGATAGTCAATTTGTCCACAAGGTGTGGAATGATCAGGAATTAAGCAAGATGGCAGGAAAGGATGTGCCTTTCCATATGGCTTCGGATGGAGCCGGTCATGTTGGAAGAATATATGGTGTTTATGATGAAGCTGCCGGTGTAGAATTCCGTGGACGCTTTATTATAGACCCGGATGGTGTTATCCAGGCAATGGAAGTACTGACTCCACCGGTTGGTCGTAAACTGGAAGAAACAATACGTCAAATTAAGGCTTATCAGCATGTTAGAAAAACTAAAGGTGCTGAAGTCTGTCCTGCCGGCTGGGATGAAGGCAAGAAAGTCCTTAAACCCGGACCTGCATTAGTCGGAAACGTATGGAAAGAATGGAGTCCTCTGAAGGATCATTAAGAGGTTTGCTCACTGAATGTCACTAATAGAACAGATTTATTAGATGTTCATCAACTACCTCAATCCTCTGATGGATCATTTAAAGAAATTGAAAGAATAATTAGTATTATCCTCTGACTATGCTGAAACTTTAGAAAAGTGTATATATCCGCAGATTGAGCGACTGTGCTTTGTCTGCGGAGTTTTGTTTTTACTCTGATTTGGAGATTTAATCTTTCTATTTTATATATTGGAAGAATGATTAGGACACTTGGTCCCTACTATCATACTGAACCATAATAAGTTTTTGTTGACATTTTAATGTGAATTTACAAGAATATGTAAAATAATAGCATCTTGACTTGTTCAATAACAACTCTTAAAGCGGAGGTTTTTATGAAGTACGTACTATTTTTTGCTGTTTCAACACTATTTTCTTCTATGGTTGGAGCTGTTGAATTTTCAGATTCTGTTGTACTATATGCACCTGAGCACTCAGAAATTCTTAAGTGTGAGTATATTGTTGAGGATGTAGATTATGATGGAGATGATGATATTATCCCAAGATATGATTACACAGATGTTGTTTATTGGGTTGAGAATGCGAACAGCATGAGATTACCATTGATAAAGTTGGAAAACATACATTATATTGATTACACTTTCGTTCTTTCATTCGATTTCGTTGACATGAATAATGACGGATTTAAGGATTTTGTGGCTTCTCAAACACATTGTGATTCTATCAATATTTATATTAACGATGGTTCAGGAAACTTTGTTAAAGAGCAATATTATTCAGGTATTTCAGACTGGCATGAAGTTTGTGTTTATGATTTTAATCAGGATAGTTTAATGGATATTTATATTGCGGATCAATTCAGTTCCAGATATCTCACCAGAACATCAGTAACTGATACTTTTCTCGTCGATACATTAGGAGCCAATATTGTATTTGATAACAGAATTGATTGTGATAACCATACCTATTTAAAAGACTTTAATAATGATGGTTATATTGATATTCTGGGACTCAATCACAGTGATTTTCAATTAGGATTTTATGAGTTTGATCACATAGCAAATACATTCACTAACTATTATGATATAGTTGGATCAAACTGGGGTAACCCGTATATTGCAAGTGATGTAAATATGGATGGAACTCCTGATATTATTTTACATTCTGCTGCCTCGCAAACTCTGAAAGTTGTTGAAAGCACCAGTGCAAATGGATATACTGTAAATATACCCTTTGCTGACAGTGTAATCGATTTGATGCAGATGGAATTAGCTGATTTTAACAATGATAATGCTGAGGACATTGCTGTATATTTCAGTTCTTATGGAGATAAAAAAATTGCAGTATATCTGAATCAAAATTCAAACTTTATATTATCTTCTGAGATTGTCTTTGATAGCAAAAGATTCTATGTGTATGATGCAGATTTGGATGGTCAGGTTGATATCATTGGTGATCTCAGCGTTGATTACATTGTATATTATAATGAAAACGGATTATTCTCCCTAAGTGAATCAGAAATATATCCCCTTGGGTATGTGAACAGCTTTTGTGTGGAAAACATTACTGGATCTGATAAATGTATTGTGGAAGGATTAGGCTATGTTGTTGAAGGTGAAATAGTAGCTGGACAAATTGTAATGAATGAGAAACCTGTCAGAGATATCCACGATTTTAATGATTTCGCTTATGCAGATATTGATGAAAATTGCGAATTAGACTATCTGTTTGTCGAAAATTTCAACCTGGATAATTTAGATAAGGACATAATAAAAGTTTACATCAATGGTGTTCAAACTCAGACATTAGATATTTCACCTTTAGCAGGTTCAATCATTGATGCAAAATTCAATGATGTCGATAATGATGGAGATTATGATATTACATATTATTCAGTTGAGGATAGTGTATGCAGTGTTAAAGTCCTGGAGAACACGAATAATCAGTTTGGTACAGTGCCAATTGTAATTCACATTTCACCGGTAGACAATCACCTTTTTGCAGATGTAAATGGTGACATGCTATGTGATTTACTTTATACTTATGATAATGATGAAATGAATATCATCATGAATCAGGGCAGTATGACCTTTGCAGACTCTATCTATCAGTTTGGCTGGTATATACGGGAGTTTACTTACGAAGATATTGATGGAGATGGTATAAAAGATATTGTTAAACTGGATAGTCACGGTAATTCTCGTCTGGCTCTGTATAAGGGATCTACAGATGGGAGTTTTACTGAAGAATCATATTGGTTTGATTCTGATTCTCAATTCAGGGATGTTGATTTTGTTGATTTTGATAATAATGGATTTATAGACTTAATGTTCACCAAAAGATATACTTATGTTGGTCAGAATCGTGATTTGAAGCTTGAGTATCTGGAAAACTTTATTAATTTAAACTATGTTAACTGGACTACGTTGATATGTGAAGATTATAGCACACCTATCCAGTATTTGTTCGACAATTGCGATGTCAATAATGATAACTTGCAGGATATACTTGTGATCAGATACCACACAGGAGAGATTCAGGCTTTTCTAAATACGACTATAGTAAATGATGCTGCCTCAGATGTTAAAGATGTTTTACATACAAAACTTAATGCAAACTGCCCGAATCCATTCAATCCTGAAACTAGTATCGGTTATTCTCTGGCAAAAGATGGAGAAGTTGAGCTTAATGTTTATAATTTGAAAGGTCAAAGAGTAAGAACCCTGATAAAAGATCATGATGAAGCAGGAGCTCATTCTGTAAAATGGAACGGAAAAAATGATAAGGGAGCTGATGTCTCAAGTGGAGTCTATTTCTATCAGCTTAAAACAGCTGAGTTTACTGAGAGTAGAAAGATGTTGCTATTGAAGTAGAATAATATCACCAAAATTAGTATGGTAGGCTCGTACAACTTTGAGCTTTTCCTTAATTCACATCACCTAAATATATCCTACACGTATTTCCGTTCAGGTATTCCGGTATTTTGTCCTTAAGTACTTTTGGATAGAGATTGATCTCCGAGATTTCAATCAGCGGAATCCATTCACGGGAAACCTGTCTGTTATCAAGTTCTGTAGGATGATGCAGATTATGCGGATTAGTAATATTGCATAGGAACATCAGCTCTACTTGATGGAAATCCTGATTTCTACCTGCGAACTCATGATTTTCCTCAATATAGTCACGTACAAAGGCAATATCCTGCACTTTTACTTCTGCACCGACTTCCTCGAGACATTCTCGTTTAACGGTAGATTCTAAATCCTCATAATGGTTTTGCCCTCCACCCGGGAGTATGTAGTATATTTTTCCATTTTCGTCTGCGTGCTTCGAAAGAAGTATCTTGTCTTCATGAATGATAATTGCTTTTGCTGAAGTTCTGATTTTGTACATGTTAGCTCCAAAAGAAAAAGCCCCTGTAACAGGGGCTAAGAATTTAGATATTTCTACAGCATTTCGACTGTATATTGTTTTTTAAGTTCTTCAAGTTTAGACATATAAACTTCTTTTTGACGATCCTGCATTAAGTGATTGAATACGTGCTCTTTAGAGTCTTCAAAAGTGGATGGTTCCGCATCAGTTTTTTCTGTAACCTTTATAAGGTGAAAACCGAATTGTGTTTGGATAGGATCGCTGACTTCACCAACTTCCATATCAAAAGCAGCTTTATCGAATTCAGGAACCATTCTACCTCTGACAAAGTTACCGAGTGATCCGCCATTTTGTTTGGATGGACATGATGAGTATTCCATAGCAGCATCTTCAAAAGTTACATCACCTGCAGTGATTTTTTCTTTGATAGAACGGCATTCGTCTTCTGATGCCACAAGGATATGTGAAGCTGTTACGGATTCCTGTTTGCTGTAATGAGCTTTGTGTACTTCATAATACTCTTTAAGCTCGTCGTCAGATACTTGAACAGATCCCATAACCTGATTCATTCTGAATTGAATCATCATTGTGTCGATCATTCTCTCAAGTTCTTCTTTAAACATTTTAGTTTCATCTATTTTATTAGCTCTTG
Organism: Cloacimonadales bacterium (SeqCode); assembly: GCA_942492065.1. Lineage (GTDB taxonomy): Bacteria > Cloacimonadota > Cloacimonadia > Cloacimonadales > JAIOQZ01. Next base: position 544,977 of record CALODV010000008.1, read on the forward strand.
CGTCCATTAAAAACAGATTTTGATTAATGAGTTCATTCAGTATATGCTTTCTTCCTTCTTCGCTGTTGAATTGTGCAGCTCTTTGCTGTCCAAGGCTATGTAAAAGCATGTTCATGTCATTTTGAGTAATTTCTTTTCCGTTTACCTTTGCTAAAATTTTGTTTTCCATTTCAATTCCTGTTTCTTTATTATTTTGGTTAACCATATTTAAAATCATTGATTTAATGTCAAAGTATATTGATAAATTAGCTGTATACTAAATAGGTGTACTGTAAGTTTTCTCTGATATTGTAGACACAATTTTTACAGCGAAACTTTTGTCATGCAGATATAATACTATAAATGGAGGCATCATGACTATCAAAAGATCTACTATTCTCTTTTGACAATCACTATTTTTGTATTCTTTCCCACAATCTGACATGCTTTACATGGGCATAAGTTCTTTTATGATTTCAACAGAGACGGTATATTAGACAGTTTATTCTCCGGACCATCAATCATGTTTGGTGGAGGTCGGGGACCTTTTTTACTTAAACTCAGCAAGGAGATAATGAATTTGCTGAACATCTTTTGTTCCTGCATCCCAAAAGCGTTTATCTGGAAATTGGTGAGAGCAGAACCATGATTTGGGGATATTCTCATTCTTCATGTGCAACAGGGAGTATATTCTATATCGAGATTAAAGGGACTAAGCTGGAAAGAATGTCAATGTATTTGAATGTCAGGGATGACATAGGCAGTAAGATTCTTAGAGCAGTTACAGGAAACAGTGATAACATATTAAACTTCGAGTGGGTTGAAGAGGATTTTGCTATTTTCATTTATGTTAAATACTATAAAGATGTTAAGTAATTATTGGAAAATCATGTTTCTCTGCATCCTTTTATCTGTTGAAGTTTTGCAACGTTCGGCATTTTCTTCTTTTTTTCTTGTATAAGAAATTTTTCCGTTTAGAAATCCTGAAGCCTTGGAAGGATTTTAGGAAAGATTTTTGGTTTCAGCTTGCTGAAAATACTTTAAAAAAAGATGTCGTTTCTTTTGTTTCGTTTTCTTTAGTCATATAAAGAAAATGAAAGTAATCGATCCTAACAGACTATTTTCACAAATTAATTAAAGTTCTATATTTAGTTTTCTTTATAGTATATTGTAAGTCACGAAATCTTTATTGATTTCTCAATATTTGCGATACTATTCAATTATATAGATTTAGATTAAATGGAAAAGATTATTCTTTTAAGAATTCAAGAATGCTGTTAACAAACTCACCGGGTTTTTCAGAATGAATTGAATGAGCTGCATCTGGAATAATCAGAAAGTGAGAGTTCTTTATGCTCTCTGCAAGTCTTCTGCATTCCTCAACAGGAATCAGGATATCTTTTTCTGCAGCAATAATCAGCACATTTGCATCAATTGCATTAAGGCTTTCCCCAAAGTCAAAGTTGTTAAGTGCTTGAATCTGCTTACTGAAAGCATCAGCAGTTTGATTGTATGGATAGCTTTCAGAGAAGTCAAGAGCAGTTTTCAGGAGTTCCTTGTCCTCAAAAAAAGCAGAAGTTAGAATCCAGTAGAATAGATTCTCAAACCATAATCTATCCGGTATTTCTTTTCTCTTCAATTCTTCCCAGCTTTTGAATAATTTCCTGTTTCTGCAAGATATTTCATATGGACATGCTGCAGCTATAACCTTTTTGATCCTGTTGGGAAATAGTGTTGATAGTTCCAGAGCAATAAGTCCACCCATGGAGTGTCCGATGACATTGACTTTTTCAATATTGAGATAATCTAAAAGCTTCTTAGCATCTTGAGCCATCATGTTTATAGTGAGCTCAGATTCTATGGTTTTGGTGCGACCGCTATATCTATTGTCAAACACAATAACTCTATGATTTTTTGCCATCTCATGCGTTACAGTGCCCCAACTTACTGAATCAGATGCCAAACCTGCAATTAGCAGAACAGGATCACCTTCTCCGTAAACTTCATAGTATATTTCTGTATTGCAATTTTTGAATATCATCCAATATCTCCTTCATATGTACTGATTATGATTTCATTATAAGTTCTGTAAACATAATATAAGGATATTTTCTGATTGACAGCAATCAACTGCAATCATTTTAATCAATTAATAATATTAATGACGAAAGGTACAAAATGTTGAATAATAAAGACATCTTAAATATCATGATTATTGCAGCAATATCATTTCTTATAATTATTGCTGTTAGCCTTACTTCCTGTTCGGTAGAGCATTACAGAATTGAATTTCTGACTCCTGCTGATAGTCTGGAATTGGATATGAGCAACGCCATTGATTTAGCAGTTTTTGATAACAAACTTGTGATTGCCGATGAGTTCAAGGGGATCTGGGAGTACAAATTAGAAGACTTGTCATTTATCAGGAAAACAGGCGAAGAGGGAAGAGGTCCGGGAGAGTTTTTTCAGGTTATAAGTATTACAGGTACAGATTCGCTTATCTATATCAGCGACATAGGCAACAATCGAATATCAATATTGGATGGAGATGGTAAGCTGGTTAATGAAATCAGTGATGTGCAGGTCAGTGATATGTTGAGAAGCAGTTCAGGTATTTATTGCAGAGATTATACCGGAAAGCCTGTACCTGAGAATAAGTTCTATTCAATAGACGGCGGAGGCCTTGTCACAAAAGGCAAGGTTGAGCAATATCTAAGGGAGAACTGCAGTTTCTGTTCATATTTTATCGAAGGAGATTACACCTATATTCTTGATAAAAAAGAAAATGACTTGTATCTTAATACTTATTCTGATGTTTCTGAGGGCAATGCGAATTTGCTGGATAATTTATACAGGGAGTATGATGACGGTTCTTCAGCCCGTATCTGCAGCTACAATGAGAATGGGTTGTGGTTAGTTGTAACATCTTACAAACATGGTGAAGAACAACAAGTCAGAGATTTCAAAACAAAAGTGGAGAGATCACGATCTGTTATTGTTCTGGTAGGTAGAAACGGGAAAGTACTCAGGCAGTTTGCTCTTCCTGAGCATCATGTACTCTGGGAGAATTCTGTAGTCATCAAAGATAATCTCATGTTTTTTATTGATATCAAGAGTGAAAAAGTCTATAAATACAGCCTGCCTTTACAGGAACATGAATTGGTTAAAATTGGGGATTTTAAAAAAAATCAATAGCATTCTGCATATGATGAGCTATTATTGATGGAATAGGTATGATCGGGTACTCAAAAAATTATATAGAACTTGCTGAACTGGCGTTATCGCACTAATATTCAAAGATGTTTCTAACAATGTAAAAATTGGGTTACTAAATCTTTAATCTGGCAAAGAATAGCTCATACATCTTTATCAAGTTTCTCAGGCGGATATCCGGTTTGTATTTTCCTGATTCATTTTCCTGATAAAGCTTTCTCTTTATCTTAAGTTCCTTGATCTTTTTGTTTATATTCAACAGAAAATCCTGCAGCCCCATTGAATTCAACTGTTTATACTGTTTGTAACTGGAACACAGGTCTTTGGACTGCTTATTCATAACAATTGCTTTCGGGCTGAATTTTCTATACCGGATTGCTTTTATCAACTCTTTAAGCTTCTCATTTTCAAGATTATCGATAATCAAATTGTGAGCTGCTGCGTTTCTGATATAGTCTTCTTTGAGCATAGTCAGATTATCCTGAGCTTCTTCCAGCATATCAAGAAACATCACTTTCCGTTGCAGTCCGGATTGTCTGTATTTGCTGATTATTTTAGGAACTACAGTAGTGAGTTGAGATACAATTTTAGTTATTGCTGCTGTTTCTATTGCCATATTACCTCTGTTTGAGTATTTCTTTCGATTCCAGAAAGGTTTGGATCTTCTTTAACTGACGATCAACAGAATCCTGCCAGCTAAGTATTAAATCAGCTTCTTCTAATACCTGTCTCTGAATATTGGTGTACATTTCTCTTCCGCTGGTTTCATAGTCTCTGAAATAGCCTTTATAAAAACCGATTAGTTCGCTGAATCCTTTTACCAGATCATCTTTTGGAAAGTCTGCAAGTTTATCATGAGGAATATTCTGAATGTCCCTGTTAATTCTACGGGCAAGAGCAATCTCAGGAGGTGTGTCGATTACAATGAGATAGTCTATAAGGGCTGCAACTTCTTGTCTGCATTTACCTGTAGGCTCTTCAAGAAAGGTAACACTCTTATTGCCTTTCTTCTTAGTCTTGCGAATTGCTTCTACCAGAGGAGGGCATGTCCATAAATTAAGATCAGCTCCGGTGTCTAACCATTTTCTCATATCCTGTGGATAGTATTCTTTTGTGAAAAAATCATCAAAGAAAAGCTTTTCAGCTTTGAAAAAGTCAGCACAGGCGTTTACCAGAGTTGTTTTTCCTCCACCTGAAATTGCGCTGATTGCTATAATATAAGACATACATCATCCTTCTAAAAGCATTGTTAACGGTTTATCAGGAAGTTTATAACAACCTCGATACACCTGCTTCTTATATTTGCAGCATAGTTACCTCAATGTCAATAGAAATTAATCTAACTGAATTTACTTAATTTTCGGCAAGATAAGTATTGCTCAAAAATGCTCATAACTTCAAAAGAAAGTATGTTCATGATGTGAAAATTATATTGACAAATCTATTTTGATTGTTAAATATTTGCTAATACAAAGTTGTGAAATTAATATTGCTACTATGGGTTTTACTTTACCATTGAACGAATCTCTTTACGGAGGTAGAGATTATGACGATATTGAGAAAAACTGTTTGGATTTACACTCTTATACTTTTTCTGAGCATAGTTAACAATGCTTTTGCTTTTGAAGGTGGTCCAGTAAAAGTGATATCATTTCTTGTTCCTGAGTTAATGATCAGTGAAACGGAAGGTACTTTCGTCTTAATTACCCGAGAAATAGAACGAAGAACGGGACTCAAATTTGATATTGTATTTAAGCCAACAAAACGGGCAGTAGAAGACTTCAAAGCAGGAGAAGGGGATATGCTGTTCCCCGCTGTTGAAGGTAACTACAAGAAGGAGAATGGAATAATTCAATCTGAAGTATCTTTTTATACGAAAAAGGATTATATCTTTACTCTTAAAACGCGACCAGTTTTAAAAGATGTAAAAGAGTTGAAGGGGTTGAATATTGGTATACTCCGGGGTTACCTTGACCATTGTGTCAATGAAGAGTTTAAGGCTGAAGAAAGAGATTTCACTCTTGAGGAAACAGATAATCTCGAACAAAGTGCTAGAAAACTCAATAATGAAAGAATCGATGCTTTTGTAGGAGAAGAAACTGCAGTTTCAGGAGCATGCAAAATATTGGGGTTGAGGAATGAGATACATTATGACAAAAACTCTCCAATAGCAGTCTCGAAGACTTACTATGTTTTCAGAAATACTGACAGAGGAAGAATATTGGAGCGTAAAGTTTCAGCAGCACTTCAAGAAATGAAGTATGACGGAACTCTGGACAGAATACTCAGCAAGTAATTTTCAGAAAGTCTAACTCAAATCATACAGCTCAATTATATATCTTTTTGCGTTCAAGTTAAGCTATAATGTATCAGTAATCTTATTAAATCTGTGTTCGAGTTGATTGGATATGTTAACAAACGGATTTGAACTGGCAACCATATCATCTATCGCTTTTGTAATCTCCAGAACCATAGCATCAGCTTCTTCAGATACTGCTTTTTCAGTGTCATCATCAAACATTTTTGCAAACACCATGTAAGTATTGTTCACAGACTGGACTTTAATTATTACTTCTCGTTTGGCAAGAGTGATTCCACCATCGCGGTTTTTATGAGCCTCGTCCTGTCTTTTTATTTTTCTTACTTCAACAATATGACTGGTCAAGATGGTTACTTTTTCATCTGAAGGAGCATGGAAAGAAATTTTTTTTACCTTTCCTGTTATCTTAGGATCGATCTTTATATCTTCTTTTTCACTAATAATTCTTGACTTCATGTTAAATAGAGGTAAAGTAATTGTAGATTTTGTTCTGGTAATCATACTTTCTCCTTGTTGAATTTGAATTTTAAATAATATATTGCAAAATACAAAGTTTGACAATCTTTTTTCCGCATAGACAAAAAGGTATGGAATTAATAATGAGAAATAATCATAAAAGAAAATATGGAGTTCTTCTCCATCCGGTTTCATTGTCTTCAGATTTCAGTATTGGTGATTTTGGAAAGACTGCATACAGGTTTGTAGATGCACTACATAGAGAAGGAATACACTTATGGCAGGTATTGCCATTGACATATACCGGTTTTGATAACTCACCTTATAACTCCCTTTCAGCTTTTGCAGGTAATCCGGTAATGATATCAATCTTTGAAGCTGTTAAGTTGTTTAAAGAACACCCGGAAGTTCAAAAAGTAAAAGACAGATACTTGGCAGAACTGAGCAGATGGCATAAAACGCCAAAAATTCGTTACCAAAAATCTTATCAAGTAAAAGCGGAACTTTTAAGAGAATTATTCAATTTATTGAATGGCATATACAAACAGAGAAAAGCATTTAAATACTTTGAGAAGAACAATTCATACTGGCTTCATTCATTTGCTGTTTTTAGAATTTTAAAAGATAGAAATGAATGTAAACCCTGGATTGACTGGGCAGAGTCAGATAGACATTATTCTGAAAAATTGATTCGAGAAACAATTTCTAACTATCGAGATGAATATGATTTCATTGTGTTCAAGCAATATCTGTTTCACCTGCAATGGTCTTCTATAAAAGAGTACGCTAATAGCAGGAATATACAAATTATTGGTGATATACCCGTATATGTTGCTCTGGACAGCTCAGATGTATGGAGTAACAGGGAAATCTTTGATCTCTCAGAAAGGGGTTTACCAAACTCGGTTGCAGGTGTTCCTCCAGACTACTTTTCTAAGACCGGTCAGCTATGGGGGAATCCTTTATATAAATGGGATACAAACAAATATAAATTATTTGAGTGGTGGACAAAAAGACTCAATCATCTATCTGAACTTATGGATAAAGTCAGGATTGATCATTTTATTGGGTTGATAAACTACTGGGCGATACCTTATGGCAGCAAAACAGCCATAGAGGGTGAATGGAGACCTGGACCCGGGAATGAATTTATCGAGAATGTTCTAAGTCAGGCTAACATTGATATCCTTGCTGAAAACCTTGGAATCCTGACTGAAGAAGTCGAGACATTGCGAAAGCAAAACGGTATTCCCGGGATGAAAGTACTGCAGTTCCATTTTGGAGATGATTTGCCAAACATGGATAAAAATGATTATCTGTATACCGGAACCCATGATAATGATACTCTTCTTGGATGGTTGAAGTCTTCAATCAACAAAAACAATGTCCAACTGCGTGATTGGTGTTTAAGACAGGGAACTGAAGAGTTCACTGAAGAAGCACTATACGAAGTATTAATAAGAGCTGCGATAAATTCCGGTGCTGATAATCTGATTATACCAATGCAGGACATTCTTGGTCTTGGTTCGTATGGCAGGATGAATACTCCCGGAACCAAGACAGGAAACTGGGGCTGGAAAATGTCTGAGAAAGCGTTAGGTTCTCAAGCCTTATCATCTTTTATGACATTAGTTCGAAGCTTTGAGCACAGCTCCTGACATTGGAGGAACATTAATAATCAATTTTCCTTCCTGTAGATTATAATCTCTTTCGCTAAGCAGGTCAATGTACTTTTCCTCTGAAGCATCAGGGGTTAATGTTATGTTTTTTTCTGATGTCCCTGCATTTATGATAATAATTGATTCTTGATCTTTAAGGAATCTGGAGAAGACATATAGGTTTTTATCTGTCAGGATACTTTTGAATCCACCATTGATAAATTCTTCGTTCTGCTTTCTAATTGCTATGATTTGTTTGTAGAAATTCCTGATAGCAACACTTTCTTTATCTTTGTAATATTTCCAGTTAAAAGGTCTGCGATTATCAGGATCCTTACCACCGGACATTGCTATTTCATCTCCATACCAAATGTGCGGCATTCCTTTAAAGGTCATTTGGAACAATACAGCAAGCTTTACTTTGTTGTAAACACCATTAGCTACATTCAGCAGTCTGTAAGTATCATGACTATCCAGAAGGTTCATCATGCTTGCAGCATTTCTGGTTGAATACTTATCCAATCCCATTGTAATCTTTGCATCAAATTCTTCTGCATCGATCTTATTATTACAGATGAAATCCAGAACAGGATCTTTGAAATTTTCATAGTTCATAATTCCGTTGAAATATTCTTTATTCATCCATTTTTCTGCATTATGCCATATTTCACCGATTATAACTGCGTTACTCTTTAAAGAATAACATTTGTCACGGAAAAGCTTTAGAAACCAGAATGGAACTTCATTCGGTACATCCAGTCTGAAACCATCTATATCCATCTCGGAAAGCCAGAATTCCGCAACGGATAGCATGTACTCAACCAGCTCCTGATTCGGGACAGCATCATCTATATTTTCAATGTTATTTTCCTGTGGTATAGGATGGGAAAGATCATAGTTTAAATCAGGCAGGTCAGCATGCTCCCACCATGAGGCATAATATTCTTCAGGATTAAACCCTTTCGGGAAAGGATAGGGAACAGGTAGTTTACGCCATTCATACCAGTCATAGTACTTAGAGTCTTCACCGTATTGAATTACATGCTGAAATGCATGGAAACCATCACCGGTATGATTAAGTACCAGATCAAGTATTACTTTTATACCTTTTCTATGTGCATCTGCGACAAACTTCTTGAAAGTAGCTTTATCGCCAAAGTGAGGGTCTATTTTTTTGAAATCAATTACATCGTATTTATGATTGGATCTGGCTTCATTGATAGGATTAAGGTAGATGATATTAATGCCTAAGTCTTCCAGATAATCAAGCTTTTGGTGTATTCCATCGATATCACCTCCATAAAAAGTATTAAGATCCGGACTGCCGTCTTCAGCAAGGGGATTATGCTGAAGCAATGAGTAGTCATACCAATTCTTTATGAATCTGAAGTATTTCTGCTTTGGTTTCAGCTTTTTATTCTTGAGTGGAGCAGTGGTCATACCCTCATAGTACCATTCACTGAAATCCTGATTCAGCTCTTGATTACCGTTTTGAAAGCGATCAGGGAATATCTGGTAAATAACACCGTTTTTGATCCAATCAGGAGCTGGTTCTCTCAGTTCGCTGAAGCTATATGAGAATGGAGATTCCGGATAGTCAGAAACACCACTGCCGTCAATAAAAAGAGTTTTAGAACCATCAATCAGCTCAAAATGGAAATCTAGTTTTTCTGAAGAGTCGACAAAGATCTGGTGTACATCGTAGTTATTTGAAGTATATGCCTTCTGCATTGGATAAGTAGTGTTATTGAGAATCAGTTTGACTTTTTCAACATCATTCACTACTGTTCTGAATGTAAACTGAAGTAGATCATTGCTGATTTTTTCAATTACATTACGATTTACTGTATTTATAACCTCAGTCTCTATTCGAGAGTCTCCGAGTTGAGCAATTATTTCAGGTAATTCAGCGTTAACATTCAGCAGATGATTTTCTCCACCAAGACCATCGGGTACTGTAGAGTATTTTTGGCTGTTCAGTTTATAGTCTTTATTGTTTACAAAGAACTTGAACTCATATTTACCATCATGAAGCATAAAATCCAATTGAAACCCATTTTTTTTCTTAATCATTTCATATTTCATAGGACTCCACTTATTGAAGCTTCCGGAAATTGCTACGGTTTTAACTCCTGGTGAAGCAGGATACTCAAGATGAATATGACGAAGAATTTTGTCAGCTTCTTCAATTACAACAATAGAGTTCTCACCTCCAAAATTGTCAGAAGCGAATTTTTCAGCAGTTTCATCTTTAATCCACTTTCCATTCACATTAAATTTATAGGCATATTCTCCCGGACTTAAACTGTATTCTTTTGTATAAACTCCATTGATGTTATGCATTCTGGAGTCTTCATTTTTTTTCCAACCATTAAAGTCTCCAAGAACAAAAACTTCATATTCACCTGCTGTGAGTGGTTCAAACCGAAAAACATGCTTCATTGCATTATTATTATTGTTCATAGCGTAAATGTATCCTCCCGGAAATAAAGTCAATAGAGTGATAAGAATAATAAAATATTTATTCATAAGTATCTCCTGAAAATTATGATTCACAGTCAATCGGCAAAAGAGCAGTACTGAAAAACATGTTAACGGTATGTACGAATACCTGATAAAATGGGCTATATAATAAGCACTTACAGCTATTTTATCTTTAAAAAATTAACTAATCTTTGAGACAACTCCAGCACTGCAAAGGTCCATTGAATGTAATATATTAAATAATATATATCATTGACAACACATTTAAAAATCTTTTTATTTACATGAAGCAAAATTCAAGTATATTTATTATGAAGAATACTCAATATCGAGGTTTATATGATTTCAGCAAAATATTCCGAAAAACTCACAAGAAATCTTCTTTTTAGTGGTGTTGAACAAAGTGAACTAATTGATTTGACAGACGATATGTTTACTTCTGTTAGACTTAATTCCGGAGAGATACTACATTCTGAATCACTTAATGATGTAGAACTTATACTGGTTGTTAATGGATTAATTTCTGTGCACTGTTCTGTTTCAGATTCCGATTCAATAGACGGTAAGTACAGAGAACTGAGATTGGATAAGGCTGTAAACACATTCACAGGTGAGTTGGGATACTTTAACCGAGAGATTATAACTGATGAAGTTGTATGTCATCAGGATGCTGAGCTGATACTTATTGACTATGATAATCTTGCTGTTATCATAGATATCGTCCCTCAAATTAATGAAAACCTCTTTGAATCAGTATCAGACATTGTATTTGATGCTAAATATACTGAGATTTCTCACTCCGTTAAAAATAACCTGCTGAAAGAGCTATATTCTGAAGTCAGGAGACAACGAAACAAACTCAAACATCTTAACAGTCAGCTTAAAAAGAAAAATGCCGTTTTATCTCAGAAAAACGAAGAGTTGTTTATGCTGGCTACTCACGATTATTTGACAAAAATATATAATCGCAGATTTGTACTGGATATGTTCTTAAAAGAATTCAGTAAAACCCAGCGATACGGAATAAATCTATCCTGTATGCTTCTGGATATTGACAACTTCAGTTTTATTAATGACACGTACGGACACCTTATCGGTGATCAGATTCTGCAACAAGTTTCACTGATAATACAGCAGAATATCAGACGTATGGATATCTTCGGTCGTTATTCGAGTAAAGAATTTTTGATTGTTCTGCCTAATACATCATTAATTAATGCGCAATTGGTAGCTGATAAAATCAATACAAAGATAAATGATTCCATAATTGCAACAGACAGAGGTATCATTCAGTTAACTGTAAGTATTGGTTTAACTGATTCATGTATTGGTTTACCCGATTCGGTTGATGAGATGATCAAGAATGCTGATTACGCCTTGAAAGACGCAAAAAAACATGGTAAAAACTCAATCAGTAACTATGAGAACTTGATCAGAATGAATAAATCTTTTGCAGATAGTATTTTCACTACAGAGCCTAAACATACTTAAGGTTCTCTTGATATAATTACCAGTGATAAGCAATTTTTCACACGTGTTAATATAATGTTTGATAAATCTTGACATTCTTTACACTTCTCAACATATAGGCATATGAGTTTAATAGTAAAGAAGTTTGGTGGAACATCTCTGGCTGATATCAGCAAAATTAAGCACATTGCTGATAAGCTGGCATCTGAGTATTCGAAGACAGATCAGATGGTTATTGTCGTATCTGCAATGGGTAATACGACTAATGAACTGTTGGAAATGGCTGAGAGTATTTCTGCTAATCCCTCTGACAGGGAACTTGATATGCTTATGACAGCCGGAGAGCGGATAAGTATGTCTCTTCTTGCCCTTGCTTTGCATGAACATGGACTAGAATCTATTTCTTTTACAGGTTCACAAAGTGGAATTATAACCTGTAATAATCATGGTAATGCAAAGATACTGAATGTAAGTGCTTTTCGTATCCGAGAAGAGCTCAATAATAGCAAGATTGTTATTGTTGCCGGTTTTCAAGGTGTCAGTGGTCTTAAGGAAGTTACTACTCTTGGCAGGGGCGGTTCAGACACATCTGCTGTTGCTTTGGCTTGTTATCTGAATGCAGATTCCTGTGAGATCTATACAGATGTTGACGGTGTGTTCACAATTGATCCACGAATTACGGATAAAGCTGTCAAACTTGATTCTGCCGAAAGCAGTGTTGTTCTTGATCTGGCTAATTGTGGTGCTGGAGTTTTGCACTCCAGAGCATTAGAATTTGCTATTCAGTATAAGATTCCGGTTGAAGTTAAATCTTCGTACACATTTGAACCGGGAACTCAGATTTTTCATGGAGACGAAATGCAGGAACAGAAAATTGTCGGTATTTCCGGGAAAACCGACCTGATATATTATGCAATTAAACCTGATAACAACAGGAATACTCTTCTACGTGAGTTAAACAAAATATCTACCGAAGAATCACGATTCAGTCAAGCTAATGGTCTTGAAGTAATAATTTCAAAATCATGTAAAAATAAGTTGCTTCGAATTGCAGAAAATTTTAGTTTGGAATTTAGTGAAAAAGCGTCTAATTTATCTTTGATATGTGTTAGTGGTTACAGAATAAAAGATGATTTCGATTTACTGTCTGACATTCTTAATGATCTTGATGATATAGATGTTAAAGTAGTTATGTTTGACAGAATTCAAACCGGATTTCGTTTTTTCATAGAAACCGATGATTATAATAACGCAGTAAATACACTGCACAGGAAATACATTGAAGACAGGTATTATGGAAAATAAAAAAAGTATATTACTGATTGATGATGATCCAACACTGGTAGATTTAACAAAAGAGTTACTATCAGTTTTTGGTATTTCTGTCCTTTCGGCAGAAGATATGGAACAGGCAATCAAGGTTTACACAGAAAATCAGGACAATATCTGGCTTATAATATTTGATATGAATCTTGAGTTTAACACAGGTTTAGAAGTATTTGACGAACTCAAGAAGATCAATAATGATTTTGTCTCTATACTTTCTTCAGGAATGATTACAGATTCTGATATTGATGAGTACAAAGGTATCGGGTTTAACGAAATCATTCCTAAACCATATTCATTCAAAGATTTACATAAAATAATAATGAGCTACAAAGAACAGGCGTAAAACGCAGAAATATTATAGATGCCTGCGCTTTGCAGGCTATTTTTTTTGAGGATTTAAGATGGAAAAATACTTAGTAACAAGTGCATTGCCGTATGCTAACGGTAAACTTCATATAGGACACGTTGCAGGGGCTTATCTTCCTGCAGATATTTTTGTAAGATTTCAGAAACTTATCGGAAATGATGTAATCTACATCTGCGGTACAGACGAACATGGTGCACCAATCTCCATTAAAGCTGATGCTGAAGGAACTGAACCACAAAAAATAGTTGATTTCTATCATGACAGTATCAAGAAGAGTTTTGAGGGACTTAATTTCAGCTTTGATAACTTTTCCGGTACAGCAAGACCACAACATCATAAGCTTGCTCAGGAGTTCTTTTCAACCTTGTTGGCGAAAGGCTTCATTGATACCGAGGTTATAACTCAGTTTTACTGCGAGCATGATAAACGTTTTCTGGCTGACAGATATGTTGAAGGAATTTGTCCTTTCTGTAATGAAGAAGGAGCGCGGGGGGATCAATGTGATCATTGTGGAAAACTGATAGATGCCCTGGAACTGAAAGAACCAAAATGTAAGCTATGCGGCAATACTCCTGTAATTAAGGAAACAAAGCACTGGTTCCTGGATCTGCCTAAGTTTGAACCACGCTTAAAAGAGTGGCTTGAAACAAAGACATACTGGAAAGACAATGTTCATAAATTTATTATGGGTTGGCTTAATGATGGCTTAAGAAAACGAGCTATCACTCGCGATATTAACTGGGGTGTCCCTTTACCTGTTGAAGATGCTGAAGGCAAAGTTCTTTATGTATGGTTCGATGCTCCTATAGGTTATATATCATCAACAATAGAATGGGCGGAAGCTCAGGGTAATCCCGAAAAATGGAAAGACTACTGGTTTGACCCCGATACTAAGCTGATACACTTTATTGGTAAAGATAATATTCCGTTTCATACAATAATCTGGCCTGCAATGGTTATGGAGCAGGATAAAGAATATATACTTCCTCATGATGTTCCGGCAAACGAATATCTTAATCTGGAAGGAAAGCAGTTATCAACAAGCCGTAACTGGGCTATCTGGGTTGATGAGTTCCTGGAAAACTTTGACGGAGAACTGCTCAGGTATGTTCTTGCAGCCAACGCTCCGGAAACCAAAGATTGTGATTTCTACTGGAGTGACTTCCAGAATAGAGTTAACACAGACCTTGCAAATGTGCTGGGTAATCTCATTAACAGAGTGCTCGTGTTTGCTAAAAAGTATTTCGATTCTGAAATTAAGAAACCTGAAAATCTTGATAGATACCAAGAACTGCTTGAAAAAATTTACACAATGACTGATGAGGTTAAAGACTGTTTTACTAACTACAGAGTGAGAAAAGCTGTAAATACGATCATGGATATTGCCAGACTTGGGAACAAATTCTTTGACGAACAACAACCATGGAAAAAGGTTAAGGAATCCAAAGAAGAAACAAATGATATCCTTTATATATGTTCAGAGATTCTGAGATCAGTTTCCATTGTATTCTCTCCTGTGCTACCGGCTAAGATGAAAGCCCTCAGAGATATGCTGGGACTTAGTAATGACTTTTTCTGGAGTGATTTATCAAACTCACCTGATGGATATTCATTCACAGTTCAACAACCTCTTTTCCCTAAGATTACCGATGAAGAGATTCAAAAGCAGGTAGAAATTCTTGAGGCAAAATCAAAAGCAGCAGAGCCTGCTCCTGAGATTGAGATCAAACCGGAAATAGAGTTCGAAGACTTTATGAAACTTGATATCAAACTTGTGAAGATTTTATCTGCTGAGAAAGTCAAGAAGTCTAAGAAACTTCTTAAACTTCAGATACAATGCGGTAATGTTCAGAGAACAGTAATGTCCGGTATTTCCAATCATTATTCTCCTGAAGACCTGGTAGGAAAAACTGTGACTATGCTGTTAAACCTTAAACCAAGAAAAATGATGGGAGTAGAATCACAAGGTATGATTCTTGCCGCAGAAAACGATGGCGTTCTCTCATTATTGGTTCCAGATAAAGATTTAAAAGACGGATCAGACGTATCCTGATATTTTTGATGGCTGATATCTATGATATCAGCCTTTTATTTTGCTTATGAGAACCATTTTTACAATCATAATACTTCTTTTAGTTTCAACAGGCTTATTCTCTGCATCAATTGTAGATAACAAACTGGTGATAAATGTTCTTATTGCCGAAAGCGAGGAAATGTCTCTGGAGTTGACAGATTCTGCATCTATATTTGAAGACAATTCTCCTTTCGTGAATAATTTTGCTGATCTGATAGACATTGAAATTGTAGAAGCTGATACAACTATGATCTGGACCATTACTGATACACTTAGAACAAAACCTGTGACCTGGCAGGATTTCACTCTCCAATGTCACCATTCTCCGGAGTCTTTTAGTTTCAGTTCAAATTCAGATGCGATTGCTTACGCACTTGCTAACGAAATTGATATAAGCCGAATATCTTCTGTGAACAGCAATCAGCATATTGTAAAAATCTCTGATGGCAAAAAGGACATCCTTGGTCAACTTCCTCTGAATATCACTACCCATGATACACTGATTGCAGGTAAATATAAATACACAGGGAACTTCAGATTATACTCCAATAAGGATAAGCTTCAATTGGTTAATATTATTGAGATTGAAGAATACCTTAAAAGCGTTGTCGCTTACGAGATCGGTTCTAACTCTCCGGAGGAAGCACTGAAAGCTCAAGCTGTTGCCAGCAGATCTATGACCTTGATTAAACTGCTTGCTTCCAAGCATGAGGAAACTTATATCGATTTGTGTGCAACAACCCACTGTCAGGTGTTTGGGGGGCTTTCCAGAAGAAATGAATTCGTTAACAAAGCTGTGGAGGATACCAGACATGAGATACTATGCAGAACAGTATATGTAGCAGATGCCGTTTTTGCCAGCTGCTGCGGAGGTAGAACAGAAGACTCTGATTTCATCTGGAACGGGGGGAAACGCGATTATCTTACAAGCAAATCTGATGTTAAGCAAGGGATTGTTCCAGTGTTGTCTTCAAATGCTGCTGCAGAAAAATGGATTAAATCCAACAGAAAAGTAATTTGCTCACCCTCTGAAGAATCGTTCAGCTGGGAACAGAGAGCTTACAGATGGTCAGTTGAAACAGAATTGTCATATATTGAACAGAAGCTTACCCTGCGTGAGATAAGCAGTATAGAACCGATAACCAGGGGTAAGTCAGGGAGAATTTCTGTGTTAAGAATCACATCTGCAGAAGGAGTAACCAATGTTGAGGGGGAATACAGGATTCGAAGTCTGTTTCCCGGGGCAAAATCAACACTGCTTATGGTGAAGATAGACAGAAGAAAGAGATCTGTATTGGTTGATGGAAAGGGTTCCGGGCATGGTGTAGGCATGTGTCAGGTCGGAGCACTGAATCTTGCAAGAAGTGGTTGGAAATATACTCGAATTCTTGAACATTATTTTCCGGGAACAGTGATCAATAAAAACTGGAAGCTATCTGAATAAAACATTAATTTGTGAAACAAGTATACTCGGTGCTAACTGGAAGTAGAGAAGAAAGACCATTTTAGTATAGTATTACTCATTAAATCTGTTGACAATGATTTCAATTCATTTTTAAATTTACATGTTTATCTGAGGGAGGAAATAACACAAAACAGGAGCTTGCTATGCGACAAAACGCTATTTTTGTCTGCATCGTCCTATTTGCATTTTCTCTGGTGCTTAATGCAGCAGATATTCAGGGCAATAGCAGACAATTCGACAATTCATTGGAGGATACCAGGAGTGTAGACACATTTCCCTGGTCAGACGATTTCTCAATTTTTGATACTAATTTCTGGACATTAACAGGGGCGGATAACTGGCAGCATATGCCAAGACTGGATTATGTCTATTGTGATTTCTTTCATTGGCCAAGCGGTACAGATGCAATTATGACATCTGACATAATTAACTTACCATCAAATCAGGTAATGGAACTCAGTTTTGACTGGGCTCACAACTATTGGGATACTGCACCATCTGAAGCAGGTTATGTCGAAATATCAACAGATAATGTAACTTGGGCATCATTGTGGTCCAGAACAGGAACTGCTTTCGATTCTGATCCTACCAATATGTTTCCACCTGCTTTTGCCACAGAATCAATTTCACTGGCTGGTTATACCGGTCAAAGTGTGTATATTCGTGTAAAGGGAGTTTCAGGATATGGCTCTGACTTCATGTTTGATAACATATGCATATATTCTGCAGGTACTGTTATGCCGGGTTCAATCTCGGGTGTTATCCTGGATGATACCTCTGAAGCATATTCCGGTTTAACAGCAACATTGGTACAGACGGGTGAAACATGTGTTACAGACACTGTTGGTCTTTACAGCTTTCAGAATGTTTCTCCGGGAGTTTACGATGTGGAGTTTTCTCTGCAAGGTTATCCTCTTGATAAGATCGAAAATATTATTGTTACTTCTAATGCGGATGTAACAGCAGAGATAATGATTGAACGGGGTGGAATTCTGACGGGCAATGTGATTAACGAGCTGGGAGATCCTGTGCTTACGGCAGTTTCTCTGTCAGATATCTTTCTGATGGGACCTACGGATTCGACCGGAACTTATTACATAACCGGGATTCCGGAAGGAATGTACTTTGCATTTGTCAACACAATGTTCTATTGTTCGGAGATGATTGACAGTATTCAGATTAGCAATGATTCGGTAACGGTTGTAGATTTTCAGATTGTACACAATTGCAGAATCCATCTTGCTATCACAACTTTCGATAATGTATACGAACAATTACAGATTTCGGTAACCGGAGCACAAGATTATTCATTCCCTCATCATTATAACCAGATTACATTGAGGGATATGAGACCGGGAACTTATGACGTTACGGTTACAAGAGACGGTTGTGCACCATTCGTATCTCTTGGAAATGTTGTTGCTCCAGCTACATGTGACACAATAGAAGTTTTTCTCGATGAGTTGACCGGGGTTACAGAAAATAATATTGGCCAGTTCCGAACAGAATTTAGCGGGGTGCATCCAAATCCATTTAATCCGGAAACAAGCCTTAACTACAGTATTGCGGAAGAAGGGAAAGCTGAGCTGTCGATATACAACATCAAAGGGCAGAAGGTTCGGACACTTGTAAGCCGTAGCCATGAACCGGGAGAATACTCTGTTATCTGGAAAGGTAAAGCCGATGATGATAAGTCCGTATCATCCGGAGTATATTTCGCCGTTCTTAAAACCGGGAAGAAGGTAATGCATCAAAAACTGATGCTGTTGAAGTAATGATAAATAACTAGTTTCTATCTTTGGGAGCAATATTCTTTTGCTCCCTTTTTTTTCTGCCGGGAATGCAGGGTGTTCAAAATAGAATTGGATTTATTTTTTAACTTTATGCTTAAGAATTTTGTACATATCATTCACTTCATCATTCTTCTTCGTATAAATTTTTCTGAATTCTTTCAGCAGCTCAAGAGCTTTTTCATTATCTTTCTTGTATTCTGAAAGGAATTTTGCATAGGAGAGGTAGAAAAAAGCATACTTGTCATAAGTGTTGTCAGAGAATAAGTTGAACTTTGTACTTGAGTAACTCTTTTTCGACCATACCAATGACTTTCTTATATATTTAAATAAAGTTTCAGCTTTTTTATAGTCTTTAATTTGATACATCAGGTCTGGACATAACAGTTTATCATAAACATGATCACTTCTTGCATAATAGTCATCCCTATCTCTTGCAAGTAGACATTTATTCAGATACACCTCAGCAGTTTCCATATCACCCTGCTTAGCCAATATAGCAGCAACAGCATGCAGTAGTTTCACATCATTTTGATGATAATTTATTATATCAAGCGAGACTTTATCAAGTGATGATAAATCAAGACCTTTTTCATAAATTTCCATGGCACTCTCGAAGTCAGAATTTTCCTCAAATAGTTTTCCAAGACTATAACATAGTAATTCGTAATCTTTGAATTTAGATAATGAATTCTGGTTTCTAAAGAAGTAATTTCTTGCCTCTATTGTATGCCTTGATTTTATTTTGTAGTTCAGAATGTCTAATTTTGATAATGGTTCATCATTCTTCGTAACAGAAATTTCTTTCTTTTTAGTTGGTAAAAGATTTGTAAAAAGCCTCTTGATTTTTTTTGTAAAAGAAATCCTTCTATATTTATTATTGCCACACTTTCTATATTCATTATTGTACTTAGCTTTGATGCAATCAAGTGTATTTAGAATACGAGTAGTATTTTCGATAATTTGTTCACACTTATATATATCGGTTCTAAGCCAAGGTTTGTCCTTTTTAATCTTTTCCAAATTCATAGCAGCATTAGTTTTCAACAAAGAATATTTGTTTATTGCTGTTTCAATTAATTCTGTTTGCATCTCATATTTACGATTAATACCGTAAGCCAATATTAATGGAGCTTCTCTGAAGTCTGGTAAATCGATCCATTGGGGATTGACTTGTAACGGATGTTCCGAACTGAAATCATATCTTGTGAAATATCTGTAAGTGCTATCAGGTATAGAGCTGTAATATGATTTTTCAAGGAACAATTCAGCTTTTTCATAATCACAAACTGCAAAATGAAGCAGACCTAAATCATGTATTGCCAATCGGAAATCAGGTTTTATGATTAAAGCTACATTAAACCAATGACATGCCCGTTTGTATTCTAATCTGCGTGCATGTAAATGCCCAAGAAAATATGGAATGAAATAAGATTTTGGCAGTACTTTTGTGTATAGCTCGAGTTCCTTCAATGCAATATCTGTACTTTTACTCATCATGCATAGATCAGCATTTCGTACTATCAATTCTCTTATATGAAAACTCTCTTCCAGCATCCTGATGAGTCTTAATGAATCTGCAGCATATAGTTCTTTCAAAGTGCCATACAGAATCTCATCTTTTCTGCCTAATACAGTCAAAGGAGGATTCCCACATCCGCTTGCTATAACGTTAGAGTACATGTATTTAATACTATCCAGGCAGGAAATTGATTTGTCGAACTTTTGCTTTTTCGCATAGTAGTATGCAGAGAATACATCCGGTTGAATCCCATTGTCGGTTTTGGATAAGTGTTTTTCGAGGACTTTATTGTAGTTCGATGTATTATTTTTGTCAGAAAGATAGAATCGGATATCATGTAAATTATCAAAAGAGTTATTACGCTCTTCCATTTCATCTTCGAAATGCACAATAAATGTATCAATAATTGTATCAAGATTTGATTGATAATTTCCAAAAACTGAAAAATCTTCGAGTAATTCTATTTTTTCATAAGCTCTTAACTTTAAGCCCTTGAAGAAGTTTTCAGATAAATCCATGGCTGATTCATCTTTTCCTATATTGATGTAATAGTTGAACAAATTTTTGTAAAAAAAATTCAATGGATACTTTTTTCCGTCAATACATGCTTTGCACAAACGAACGAATCTTTTATTATTTCCTGTACTTAATTCAAAATTCAGAAGGCGTTCATTTATCATTTTTGTAGATCGAAGATCCTCATCATAGTTAAGTTTTCGAATTCTACCTGACCAGAAATTATATAGTTCGATTAGTTCCGCTATATGGCTTACATTATCGTACTTATTAACAAGTTTCGTTAACACTTCAATATGCTTGACTCTTTTTCTATATATTGACCTACTGTTAATAAAAACTCGAGATTTTTGAAATTCGTAAAATACTTGCTTCTCAATATCACTTGAACTATCTGGCAGGTTATAATTTGTCAGGACATTCATGAATGCTTCTGCTGAATCTAAATATGCAAAATCAAACAAATAACTCTGAATCTGAAGATTCTCAGCATATGACTTATTAGCTTGTTTTAGCACTGATTCAGCAATGTTAAGTAAATCAATTGAACAATAAAAATCCGCAATCTCAAGGTATTCATCTACCGAAATTGTGTCAGACTCTAATAGTTTGTTGTATTCAGTGATATGCTCATTAATGATTTCATCTATTACCTCATTAGCTGAAAACAAACAGGAAATGAAAAATGTAAATAGTATCATCAATACAATAGCTCTCACGCTTACATTTACTGAACAGGTAAATTTATGGATGAAATGTTTCAATTGATGTACTCCTCGGTGTTTATGAATAGAAGTAGAAAATACTGATACTGAATGTCAAGTTATATGTGTTAGACATAGTTTGGCATGAAGGAATCATCGTTACTAACCGGGAGGATTGCTACCTACCCGAGCTTTTCTCCAAAATGCTGGATATCGAATAAATTATTGATTTACAGTACTGATCGCTGCGAATCAAGTCCATGATTCTGTTCTGTAATCTCCTACTCCCTCTCAAGCTCCTCCATCTGTGGTTTAATGTGTTCTTCCATGCAGTCGGGGCAGATGCTGTGGCTGAACTCAGCAGAGGAATGACTTGAAATATAGCTTTCGATTTCCTGCCAGTAGTTTTTATCATCACGAATCTTTTTACAATATGAGCAGATAGGGAGGAGACCCTGAAGTGTTTTTACTTCACTCAATGCTTTCTGGAGTTCCTGTCTCTGCCACTCAACTTTCAGTGCGTTTTTTATCCGCATTACCAGTTCAATTTCATCGATAGGTTTTTTGAGGAAATCTGATGCACCGGCTTCAAAGCTTTGTCTCAGCGGTTCTGAGTTATGCATGTCTGCTGCAGTAATCATTATGATTGGAACATTACGCCATTCCTTAACTGATTTGACTTTCTCACAAAGCTGATACCCATTCATTTCAGGCATCATGATGTCTGACAGAATAATATCCGGAATATCTTCTTTCAGCTTCTTAAGCAGGCTTTCAGCTTTCAGAAACTCCTGAGTATTGCGGAATCCGGCTTCCTTAAGAAGTTCGTTAATCAGTAAAAGATTGTATTGATCGTTATCCAGCACATAAATTCTTGCATCAGTGTAATTTCTCATTTGTACTCCTGTTCTATCATTGCAAAGATGTCTTTTTTGCTGTCAGACTTATTTATAATATCTAAGGCTTTGAGTAATTGCATGTCCCGTGTCAACAGCTCTCTGTAACGGGTTTCATCTCCAAATCTTAAGCCAAGTAAGTCAGTTTTTAACAGATAAGATAGTGACTCTCTGTTTCTGTTTAGTTCATCATTGCTGATGTCTTCCACATAATGTCTGGAGAACATTTTGAACTCCTTAAAAATATCATCGGTAACTAAAAAGTCTTTGGTGATTTCATGAGAATGTTCCTGAAAAAAATCTACTGCGAACACAAAAAAGATGTTTTTATCCAGAAGATTACCGGTGACTGTTGACAGTTCCTCCTGAGATACAGTCAGATCAGGTTTTATACCGTTACCTGATTCTACTTCTCTGCCTTGCAAAGTATAGTAATCAGTTGAATCGTCATTTACATAGTTTTTCTGGATGCATCTGCCAGACTTCAGATAATAGTGAGATGTTGTGATTTTAACTCCACCTTTAGAGATAGGGAATATCTGCTGTACCGAGCCTTTACCATAAGAGCTTTCCCCGATAACCAGACCAAGATCATAGTCCTGAATAGTGCCGGCAAAAATCTCTGAAGCACTCGCGCTTGTTTTATTGATAAGAACTATTATTGGATATTGCTTGTCGTATTCATTATCTTCTGTGCGATATATCGTGTGTTTCTTACCGTCTCTTCCCTTAGTCAGTACAATTTGCTCACCGGCATCAATAAACTCATCCAGGCATTTAACTGTCTGGGAAAGAACTCCTCCCGGGTTAGATCGCAGGTCAATGATGAGACCGTTTATCTTATCTGACTCCAGATCTTGCAGACACGTTTCGAACTCCTGCCCGGTATTGGAGTTGAAAGTACTGATTCGTATATATCCAACATCATCAATTTTAAATGAATATGGTATACTTGATACCGGGATCAATTCCCTTTTGAGATGGAAATCAACTTCTTTAGTTCCTTTAGGGTGTTTAACAGTTACAGTTACATTTGATCCTTCTTCACCTCTAATAAGTAAAGATGACTCTTCAATTGTGATACCCTTTACGTTCTTGTTATCGACTTTAACAATTTTATCACCGGCAATAATACCGGCCTTTGCAGCTGGAGAATCCGGTCTAACGGACTTAACTGTTATATAGTCATTGATAGAATCAACATTGACACCTATTCCGCAAAATCGGCCTTTAGTGTCATCTGTAAACTCATCCAGCTGATATCCGTCCATATAGTATGTGTAGTTGTCAAATTTTGACATAACACCATCTATAGCTGCTTTTAATAGAGTATCTGTCGGAATTTCGTTATAATATTCATCCTCCAGAAGATCGATAATTTCAGAAAGCAGCTTATACTTGTCTCCAATATTTTCTTCAGCTATTGACTTCTTTATTTTCCTGTCGATCTGGGCAAAAATTAGTTTCCCAATCATTATCCAGACTATTATAGCCAGAACAGCTAAGGCAATATACTTAAAGGCTGATTTCTCAGAGATATTCAAAACTATTTACCAATGTCATTGATGATTGACATAGCTTCATCAATATATATATCTTTCTTCAGATTGGATGTCCAGTTATTGAAATCATCCTGTTTTGCAGAATCCTGATTTTCTACATTATCATCAATATTGGGGTTGATAATATCAAGATAATCATGTTCTTTTGTTTTCTCTTTGAGATTATCCACATCTGTTTTAGCCGTAAGTCTGTCATTAAGAATATCATCAAATTTCAGGTTCAAATCCGTATCTTCCATCTTAGCTTTCAATTTGGCATTTCTTTCTTTAATGAATCGGAATGCTTCGTTAGAAGATACTCTCTGCTCACTTTTCATTCTCAGTTTGTCAAAATCATAGATATCTTTGTTATACCATTTCTCGTATTTTGCAGCTTCTATCTTGTCCCATTTAAGGGGATAGTCCAGATCTTTTTCGCCCATATCAAGATAATCATAAGTTGTAGGAACTTTTATATCCGGGATAACACCTTTGAACTGTGTGGAACCACCATTGATTCTATAGAACTTCTGGATTGTGAGCTTAATACTTCCCAGCGGTTTGAATTTATTGAACGATCTGAAAAGGCTTCTGTCGAGAGGAAGAAGAGATTGTACTGTTCCTTTACCGAACGAATGTTCCGGTCCAAGAATGACCGCTCTCTCATAATCCTGAAGAGCTGCAGAAGTAATCTCAGATGCAGAAGCACTGAGCTGATTAACCAGAACGACAAGAGGACCATCGTAATAAGAATTGAAATCTCTATCGTTCCTAACCTGTCTTCCATAGAGGTTATCATTTACCTGCACCATAGGACCATCCGGAATAAACAGACCGGCTACCCCGATAGCGTCTACTAAGGCACCACCACCATTGTTTCTTAGATCCAGTATAACACCATCAACATCATAGTTTTTAAACTGAAGAAGTGCTTTCTTAACATCATCAGTAGCATTTGGAGCATTTCTGTCCTGGAAATCCCGGTAATACTTTGGCAGATAGATATATCCGTATTTCTTACCGTATTTATCATTTTTGATGATTACATCTTTCGCATAAGTTTCCTCAAGAACAACAACATCTCTTATAATAGGAATTACTTTTATTTCACCTGTTGGTTTCTTGACTGTAAGTCTTACTTCTGTCCCTTTCTTTCCTCTAATATGCTGTACTGCTTCTGAAAGAGGAAGATCAACTACATCAAGAGGTTCTTCATCACCTTGAGCTACTTTAATGATAACATCTTCAGGTTCCAGTTCCTTTTGTCTCCATGATGCGGATCCGGGGATAATTTTCGTCACTTTGATATAACCGTCTTTTTCTGTAAGAGAAGCTCCGATTCCTTCGAATTTTCCAGTCATATCTATATCAAAATCTTCTTTATCTTTAGGAGGCATATAAGTTGTGTGAGGATCAACAGCATTCAGAATTGCATTTACGTAAATTGCGAAGTTTTCTTCATTCGTTCTCTCGTTAATGCGCCTGAAATAGTTTTTGTATCTGTTAGCAATCTTTTCTCTGGCTTCAGCTTCAATTTTGCTGTCGATTTTTCCGCCTTTAAGGTAATCTTCGGCACTGAGATTCTTTGTGGAATCAGGATTATCCATTTCAATAATATCAATGTATCTGAGAGCTACCTGATACTTCAACATTTTACGCCATCTGTCTTTAAGGTCTGTCAGTGATTTACAGTATACACTCTTCTCGGCATCTGACTGATAAACTTCACTTTTAGTATAATCAAAAGGTTTTGCCAGAAGTCCTTCATAAATGCTTTCTATGTAGCTTATTCTTTTGTTATATACTTCATTAACTTTAATGTAGAACTCAAATTTCTTATCAAGATCAGCATTCATGAGATCATCAATTGTGTACTTATATTTTGCGAATTTATCTATATCAGACTGGAGGAATATCCTTTTGTTATAGTCCATACGGTGCAGATAAAGGTGATGCACTCTAACTGATAGTGAATCATCAATTTCATGGGGTTCATAGTGATTAGCCTTTAAAATCGTCATATTCTGCAAATAAGCCACTTTATTTTTATCTGTAACTTCGACTTTTTTTACTTTAACATCTGCTACTGAAAACATTGATTGAAATACAATCAGAAAAACTGCAACTGCGAATGTTTGTTTAATTTTCATCTTTTTGATCCTTTATCTAAAAATTTCTGTATATCTTTCTTTAAGAGAATTTACTATAAACTCATGAATTTCTTCAATAGTTTTTTCTGCATTTACAATAATGCAACGTTTTGAGTCGGATTTTGCTACATTCAGAAATCCTTTTCTAACTGATTTATGGAAATTAATGTCTTCCTGTTCAAGTCTGTCCTTTTGCCTTGAGGCTATTCTGGACATTCCTTTTTCCACATCCATATCAAAAATGAACGTAACGTCGGGCTTGACGCTGAATGTTGCGAATTCGTTAAGCATCTCAATACGGGGAAGAGGAATGTCTCTTGCCGCCCCCTGATATGCAATTGTAGAGTCCGTGTAGCGATCCGAAATTACATGAACTCCTTTTTCGAGATTTGGTATGATCCATTGACCTGTATGCTGACTCCTTGATGCCATGTACAGCAGAACTTCTGTTTCAGGGAGCATGGCGTCATTGGTTGGATCAAGCAGTAAATGTCTTATTTTCTCAGATATCTCAGGTCCACCCGGTTCACGAGTAAAAAAAGCCTCGATATTGTTCTTTTCAAACCAGTCCTTTAAAAGCTGAATTTGGGTCGATTTTCCACAACCTTCTGTACCCTCGAATGTTATAAAGATTCCTTTCATATTCTATCCATTTAATTGATTTGTAAGATAGATATTAAATCTTTCTTTTTTTGTAAAGATTATTATCCTCAAATTCTCTGCACATAATCCATTCATGTAAGAAGTAACAAAAAAAACAGGGCTGATTTATCAACAGCCCTATATAACTTTTTGTATTTAATATCTCATTCTCATTTTATTTTAGAAGAACACATTTTCTGATATCCTGCTTTGCTCCGGCTTTAAGCTTGTAGAAATATACACCGGAACCAACAGATTTACCATTATCATCAAGTCCTTTCCAGATTACATGGTTTTCTCCTTCGTGCAGTCTTTCATTGACCAGTGTTTTTACTTTCTGTCCTTTGATATTATAGACCTCAATCTGAACATGTGAGTCTTCAGCCAGCGTGAAGGCTATATTGGTTTCAGGATTGAACGGATTTGGATAATTACCTGTTATAGCAGTACTGAACTTGTTTACATCCTCATTTGCATTTCCAACAAGTATAAGCTCAACAGTATCTGTAGGAAGAGATTCGTAACCGTCAGAGACTGCAACAACAAAGAATTTCAGATTCATTTCATCTGAATAGTATTGTGACCAGGTTGCAAATGTGGTTGTATCGGCAGGAGTGAATATCTCATTGTTGATGCTTCTGTAAATGACATACTCATCTATTAATTGCGGAGTGGAACAGGTCCATTGCAAGGTAAGAGCCCCATTATTATCTGTAATTGTCAGATTTTCAGGAACTGCCACAGACTCCATCATTATGTCACAATTATACACCTGGTTCGATACGAAATCATTAACAGGGCTTACGAATTCCTTGTATCCGGGACAATATGCAAAAAACGGTCCACTCATTTGAGGAAGCACCATATAGTATGTATTGTCATCGTTTATAACACCCGTGAAATCATGGGCATTCATGCAAAGATTGTCAACCATTGGATTGATTCTGGTGTCTACATTTCCCTGTACAAATGCAAATCCCTGGAAGTGATTCACAACTGATTTCAGATCATCAATATAAATATTCAGTTCTCCTGATGGTATTTCAGATCTGATCCTTACTGTCATCAGTCTGTCACCGTGATCTACAGAACTGACAAGCTCGTTTATTTCTGTCGCTGTATTCTCGGAAAGTGTAAGCAGATCAAACCAGTTATCATCAAATCCAACCTGCAGAGTATGGGTGCCGCCTGAAGCATCTATGTAATACTTCATTGATAATCCGGTACTTGATGTGTTTAAACTGCAGTATCGTCCCAGCTCCAGAAAAGTCATATAAGGGACAGTCTGAGCCGCATGCGTTAAGCGTAATTCACTATTACTTCCACCTGCATGATTTGTTGTCTCAGAAACACTCAGCTCTCCATTAGATGCTTTAATCTGACTCAAATCATTGGACTCGAAATCATTATAAAGCAGAACTTCCTTGGAATCCAACTGCATATGGA
The DNA here is from genome assembly GCA_942492065.1 of Cloacimonadales bacterium (SeqCode). GTDB lineage: Bacteria > Cloacimonadota > Cloacimonadia > Cloacimonadales > JAIOQZ01. The sequence continues at coordinate 572,999 of CALODV010000008.1, forward strand.
ATCTATAGTTTCTGCTGTTGCTGCCATGGGTAATTGTCAGGATTGATTCGAAAATGTCCGAAGTCATACCAGGCTGGTATTTCATAGGGAACAGTACATATTTCAGGGCATTACTTTCCCAGTAATATATTGTCTTGCTGTTAGAGCTGCTGTCAAAGACTCCGCTTTCTGAACTGATTGTGACATCTACGTTGTTAAACTCAATTGGGCTGTTATTGTTTATCTCAAAGCAGCACATAAGAGAATCACCTGAGTTGAATTCCAGGTTGTCATCGAAGGTGAAATAGTATCTCTGTAAATCAAAATTGCTTTGAGATACTTTTAGATCCACAATACGGGAAATAGAGTTACTACCGTCGATAATATTTATTTTTGCTCTAAGTGAGTTCTCGGAAAATTCGTCATCAATATGAATTCTGAATTTATTGAAAGAGCTTTCTGATTCATTGTCATCAATCAACGGGAACATAACTTCATTGTTATAGACTGTCACATTTTCGCTGAAGATCTGTATGTCCGCACGTAAGTTATCCATTGCTGTAGAGCCGTTATTCTTTATGTTGAGTCTCAGATCTGCATCATAACCGGCGAGAAGCTCTGCTCCTCCTAACTCATTTACAATATCTATAGATTCAACTTTTATGTCAGATTCAGCATAGGTCATATCAATAGTCTTGAACATGATTGCTTTGTTGTTACCAAGATCGGTGGCTGAAGCCGGATAAGTGTTATTAAAAGTATACTCTATTCCGCATGAACCGTTATAGTCTTGTATACCAACAGTTGCATAGTTCCCATGCTGTACAATATAGTTGTCATACTGACCAACATTATCATTATGAATATCCTTATACTGGAATTTGATTTTACTGTCTCCGCTATATGTGGGATATTCTTCACAGTCGTAAATGATAATCTGGAAAGTCTGGTTTGAGTTTGTGAAATCACCTTTCATGTCTTTCCATTCGACTATAAAATACTTGTTCGTGTCATCGTAATAGTAGAAAACACTACCTGTATTAAGGTCATCCCAGAAAGCAGCTATAATGGGTTTCGGTCCGCATATTGACGGTAAATGCCAGTTCATGAAGTCACCCATATCTATTGAACCCGGAGCGACCCAGCCATTACTGGATATTGTCAGTTGGTCATGTATTGATCCGTAAAATCTGAATTTAAGTGGAATATCAACCGAGACTCTGTCTCCCATATCTCCGTCATCATACATATATGTGTTTGTCCCGTAATCTTCTATCTCTATCCAATTGTATGCAAGATCAGGATCAGTGATTTCGTCATTTTCTTCCAGGCATACATAACCATAAGCATCAGGTCCGGTAATAGATGTTTCTGTAACCGTTCCAAAACTTATTGTCATTGGAATTGTCTGCAAAACATCACTACTTGATATTTTGAGCATGAAATGCTTTTCCTGACCTGTGAAGAATGTGTTGCTGAGATTGAGTGAGAAAGCATTCGGCAAATCCACTGAACCATCTAAAGAAATACCGGTAATCGATTCAGTGCTGTCGGAAATCATGATATCTTCGGTCATTCCTCTTAATGTCAGTTGGGCATTGCTAAGATCCATTGAGCCAGTGTTTGCAATATTCATACTCAGAATGAATTGAGTTTCCGGAATATCAGATTCGGTAACTGATGTATTGTTAACTGTTATCTCTGGAGCTGAAGCATGAAGGTAGAATGATTCTTGCCATGTCTCATCAGTTATTGTATCTATATAGCGTATAGTCAAAGGAATTCTCATTCCGTTAGAAAGTGTGTTAGATATTGTAATCTCAGGATTATGGCTGACTGTATATTGCTGACTACTCTGAATTGCAGGGATAGTAAAAGTGTTATTAGTTATTGCTGCCATCTCATCTGGGATATTAACAGAAATATCAATTGGGTTTGATGCAGTATTGCTATGGTTTTCGAAATTAAGAGTTAAATCCAATACTTCATTCGGATGAACAACTGGTGCAGAGTTGTTGTTCAAGAATGAAAAGTTGCTCATTCTTACTTTCAGATTGTTAGTGCTGATTGTCTGCATACTGATGTTGGGTATATAATCATGATACTTGCATACAATATCAAACTCGTTGTTCAGTTCAGAAGTTACAGGAACAACACATATTCCGTTCTCTGCAACTCCTGAGTAATAGACTGTAGAATCTGAAACAACTATTACTTCTGCGTCAATTGGATTGCTATTGGTATCTGTAACAACAACTCTGAAGGAGTTCATACCCTCTTCAATCCTGTCTGGCAGAGATACCTGGAGCTGTTGTGGAGTGCCTGTCCATAAGTTGAGGGATGGATCACCCATAAGATTGTTCCAGTATGAGAACTTATTAACATAATCAAATGGATTTGTCGGAAAGTTTCTCCACATCTCATATTTGGCTTTAGCCAGAGCAATACCGGGAGAATAATGCTTTTCTACAAAAATGGTATGGTAAATTCCGGCATCGACAATATTATTAAAAACAGTATGAGTGTATGATGTAGCCAATGCTATTGCTGCAATAGCCCCTTTTGGTGAAGTTGGTGTACCCAGTCTTAAAAGTTCTTCTGGTCTGGATGGATCATCTCCGGCAAAATTTCCCACTGCACAGGTGAGAAAAACTGCAAGCGGCAGCATATTAGTGTTTGTAAGCTGCCATATATCATCAACTGTCCAACTACTCATTCCCTGAAAACCTCTATAGTTGAAATATGATATTCCACTGTTAAAAGCATGAGTCATTACATAGTCAAAATTAGAAACATATTCCTCTGTGAAAGAAAAATTCGGATTGTTATCCTGAATCATCTGTTTTACCTGTCGTTTTGTATCCGCACAGGATGGTCCGGATACACTTGGATCTCCCACCAGCAGGGCTTTATTGTACCAGTCACTGTTACCCGAAGGAAGCAGTCCTAACTCATATTTGTAAATCTTGTTAACTATTACAAGCAGTTCAGTGATGTTTTCAAAAGATAGTCTGCCCACGAAAGCATCTGCCAGAATATCGTTCCCATCAAGTAAGGAATAATAATGATCTCCTTCACCCCAGGAATAAGTTTCTGTTGGTATATCGTAAGGTGTACCAAGTGCATCTCCCACAAGACAGATGAATTCGGGTGGGTTTTCACTGTTGTTATAAGCATCAAGAATGAAAGTTTTGATATTAGACTTGGTTGCTTCTGTATTGGAAAATTCCGCAATCTCAACATCAAAACCCAGATGTGTCTTTAAATAGGCATAATCATTCATCAAGTCGCGTATATCATTGTTTTGTCTCTGAATTACCAGTATTGACGGGCGTTGAAATTCTCCCGGTTCCAGATTATCATAATTAAGCAGAGTAGTAGAGAACAACTCGTCAAAAGCTCGAGACTTCTTCATATTCCCTGATACAGGATTAATATTCAGATTATCATCCATAGATAACGTAATTTCTGCTTTTTTAATAACTTGTAACTCACGTGTATGTGGGTTGTATCTGAAAGGATTTACTGTAATTGTACTGACTCTCTGATTACGGATTACTCCGGGGTCAGAAATTGTACAGGTTTCAGCCGGATACTGAATATCTTTGTTGTAGAATGCAGCGTCGATAACAAACTCAGCTTTTGCTGGTTTGCTTTCCGATTGTAATTCCTGCTGCGGATACAAATCAATGTTCTTTATGATTTCAGAGTCTATTACTTTGATATTCACAACCGGATTTCCTTTATCCGGCAAAGCCATAATAGTACTGCTTGTCGGGATTTCCGGTTTACCGATATTTACCATAAATCCCTTGGTTGCATGCTCAATTCTCTTGTAACTGACACCCTTAACATTTGTCTCAGTTAGCGAATAGTTTCCCAAGTCAAAAATAACTGTCTCATTCCCTAATTTGCCCGATTTAATCTCGAAGTTGACCTGTTCAGCCGATAAACTCAGCAGAACAGAAAATAAAATAAAAATTCCAACTAACTTGTACACTTTATCCTCCTTAATAGCGAAAATTATGCAAAATATGTTCCAAAATACCTGATATCATTTGTTAATAATAACTTATTCTGTAAAATTCAGCTTAAAAGTCAATATACTGTCAATTACATTATTCCTGATGTGAAGCTCCTGCTCGCAGGCAACTTCTGAACACACAGTAATATGGCGTATTTCCTCATAATTTGTCGTATCATTATGAGATAGGGATGTGGAACCTGTGCCGATTCTTTTAACAAATTCCTCACTCTGCTCCGGAATTTCTATTGTAATCTCATCTTTACTGCTGAAATACAATGCAATTATATATGATTTTCCGGCTTTCAGGTTATCAATTTCTAACTCTGATGGGAAAATAGTTTCGTCCTCAATGATGCTGAATATGTAGTCAGATTTGAAGAAATAAATCAAGAGAGATATCTGAAGAACTATAATGCAGATGATTGTAATAATTAATGTTGATACTTTCACACCTGTCTGCCTGTCATAGGTTATTCTATAGCCTCTTTAATAGTCTGATTAGTGGTTAATGGAGATAAGCTCAAGGTTATCAATAAAAAACTTCTTAATTACCATTCCTTGATTGCCCCATTTTGTTTCATTATGCGTCTTTTGTATTCTTTTACTTTTCCATTTACAACAAGTATATTGAACTTCAATTTGCCTTCATAATAATAATATGTTAAAACTTGTACTCCATTTGAGAATATCTCTGTTCTGAAAGAAGGTTCCCCATACATTGAAATCAGGTCTTCAGTCGATGGCTCGGTATCCATAAATTTTTCAAAACCACTCTCAGCTATTATTTCATCTGCAGTCTTTTTCCCAAAATCAAGAAAAACTTCAAAAGGGTTACCAATGATATTATTATCGAACTCTAGTTTAAAGGGTCCCGGATTTGGTGAATATATATTAAAAATGACATTGAGCTTGTATCGGATAGCGTTATCTTCAATTTGACTTATGTATGAACTATACTCTTCAAATGCTAAATTCTTGTATCTGTTATCCATTTTGAAAGAGATTTCCTCGTTACTGATCAAAACTATTTTGAGTCTGATTGTTTCCAGTACAGAGAGACTGTCCAGCATTATTGACTCAGGTGAAGCAGGTACACCCTTTTCTAAGGTAACTTCATAATTGACCTTACCGGCATTTTGATAACCAGCCCCAGCAAGGTCTACTTCATAATCTGATATTATCTCTTCTGCAACCTCGAATTCTCCCATATAATCTACTGAAAGCTTTTTGCTGACTTTTGCATCAAGATAGCTTTTACTGAATACTAAAGGTGTTTCATCCTCTGTCTGCGTATCAGAAGGCATAATCTTTTTATCATCAATCTCTACCTCTTGACAGAATATGTTCACTGTGCAGCAGAGTATTAGTAGTAATATAGATTTTCTCATTCATAATCCTTATATTGTCGTGGAGTTATGACTGGCTATTTCAAAAGCATACATTTTCTTATTTTCTTTGATTTTCCATTAATTTTGAAGTTATAGAAGTATACACCTGATGCTGCCGGTGTATTATTATTGTCATCACCGTTCCAGACAACTTCATGGTTTCCTCTTGGTGTAAAACCTTTATCAATGGTTTTCACTTTCTGACCTTTAACATTGTAAATCTCTACTGTAACCTGAGCAGGATCAACCAGAGAATACTTAATTGTTGTTGCAGGGTTGAACGGGTTCGGATAATTACCTGAAATTTCCAGAACTTCCGGAATAGAAAAACCGACACCATCGAATTCATGGTCTTCAGATACCTCAGTAACCGTTAACGGTGGATTGTTAACGAGATATGGGTAGCCGTTGTTTATCGCAGGATCAATGTTCCAGATATCTCCATCAAGTGTATCATCAAAAGGATTATCAACGAAATCGAATGGAGTGCTGAGAAAATCGTTACTAAGATCCGTGTATGTGTTGATGCTTTTCATTTGTTCGGTTGATAAACCTAGTGTGTCAAAAGGCGTATTTTGATAAAAAACAAACGAATCTATATTATACTTTCCTTTATCCCAGAAGCAGTTATCGGCAATAAGTGAATTCGATGGTTGCATTAAAGTCATACAAGTGAATACATCGATTGAGTCAGTTTCACCAATAAATAAATAATTTTTGATATTAATGGGATAGGTTAAATCTTCTATGAAACCAATTTTAAATCTGTTGGAAATGAGTTCTGCAGAGCTGTAACAATCTGTCAGTGAATCTCTTCCTGTAAAGTGAATGAAACTGCAACTTTGCTGGGTGCTGCTAAGTTTCCCAGAAGTATAACATTCCCTGATAATATTTTCTTCTGAATCAAAAACTAAGCCTACTGTCATACTGGAGATGATGGAATCATTTAGAGTCCCAAGATTAGACACCGACGAACATTTATAGATTAGAGATTCTGATGCACCATACAATAAACCAGAGGATGTATTTCCTGCAACATTACCTATATTATGATTTTCAACAAACTCCGTGTTTTCACAGTATATAGCAATTCCTGCAGCATCGCGATCTGAAATTACATCACTTTTAGAAACATTATTATTAATAATCGTATTATACTCATTTTCGAATCCTTTGTAGGTATATCCTCTACAATAATTCACAATTCCAGAAGCTGAGTCTGTTCCGTAGATGTAACCTTTGGAAAGACAATGAGATAAGAATTTTGGGTAAAGTGTATTATAATAAATAGTGTAAACATGATCAAAAACTATACCTCCTGCACCTTTAGCATATATACTTCCCTCAAAAGTACATTCTTTAATACTTGATTCTACCATACGATAGCATAGTCCACCGCAACTCTCATTCGCAACTAATTGTGCATTTGAGTAACATTTGGTAATCTCTGAATCATCGGTTCGTCCACAAATTGAAGCAGCATATCTACCTTTTATTGAAGCATCTTTAATTATAATATTATTAATTTTGCTGTCTCTACAGTTTCTGAACAGTGCAACGGTCTCCCAAGGTCTGTTAATGTATAAATTGGATATATAATAGTTTTGGCCATCATAGCTGCCTGTGAAAGGATTTTCCTCAGAACCTATGGGTTTGAACCCAACAGTTGAGTCTGGTGTATTGGGATTATCATCATGGTCTCTCAGTTCCCAGTTGATTGTATCATACATATCAATATCAGCAGTTTGAATAAAATAATTATACCCATCGAAATCAGTTGTAGTCATCCACTGCAGATGTTCCAGCGAAGATATCTGATATGGGTTATCCTGACTTCCTGTTCCTACTAATTCCATGCCCGAAATCAAAGTTACAAAACATAATAATATAAAAATGAAAGCGCAATTTTTTCTCATATTTCCTCCTGAATCTATGTCTTGTGTTATTGATAATTATTGTCAACTGAAATCTGCTTCATAAATGAATTGCATGGCAACTGATGATGTATAGGATTTTAGCTCATAAAATTATCTTGACTTTCTCAGCAATAAATAGTCCTGTTTGTCAGAAGGAGTGTCTATGTTAAAGAAACTATTTCTATTAGCTGTCGTTATTGTCTTTTTGGGATGCAGTGATGATAAATCCAGTAAGAAGTATCTAGTAACATCATTAGATGAAGACAGATCAAAATATGAAATTGAGATTGAACAGATTTCCAACAGTGCATACATCTTTGTTGATAAAGTCGACCGAACCCTGTTTCAGTCAGTGGGTTTGAAAATTAACGGAGAACCTGTGGAGTTTACTGTGGGGCAATCCGGTTATTCCGGATATGGTTTGATAGATTCTGATTATGATGAACTCATGAATATTGACTGTGTCATTGACGGGATAGATTCTATTAATGTAGATTTTCAGCGTCGTTCAGATTTTGAAAATCTGGAGTATACTCCGAAGTATAATCCCAATAATTCTATCGAAGCATCATGGGAACTTAATAACGCCCCTGATGAACTGTATATTGTAGGTATGCGGGATGATGGTACAGATACACCAGATCATCTTTTGATTAAATACAAAATGCTCCCTACTTCCGCTAGTTCTTACACTGTTCCGGGTGGCTGGCTTGGAGGAATTCAGTCAATGTATTCCTTTTATCTCGCTGTGGGAAGCATGAACTACTATCTGGACGATACATTCTGGATATACGAGATAGAAGATAAGGTTCTTGGAACATATTACGCAGCAGGTAGAGAAGGTAATTTCCCTGACAGAATTCAGAGGGAATTTGAACGGAAAATGAGAGAAAAAATGATAAATAAGTTTCGAGAAGAGATAAAATTTTGATATCTAACGCATAATAAGAAACAGAAAAAGGAGAAAGTATGTTAAAACATTTATTAATTGCATTATTGTTATTCTCAATTTTTGCCTGTACGGATAATGGAAGCAGCAAGAACTATCTTATTAACGATTTTGAGGAAGACAGATCGAAATACGAAATCAGCATATTCCAGGTTGGTGAAGATGCGATGTTTTATGTGTCTAAGGTTGACGAAACAGATATGCAGTCAGTTGAATTAGAAGTGAATGGACAAACTGTAGAAGTTGATCTTTCAAGTCGAAACTATTATTGCTACGGCAATATTGAGTCAAATTATGGTGATACTCTGAGCATATCCTGTCTTATAGATAGTACAGATGAAATTAATGTAGACTTTGTCAGACCATCAAGTTTTCAGAACATAACGTATCCCGAAACGTATGATCCTGCATCGTCTTATCCAATATCATGGGATCTGGATAACAATCCTGATGAATTGTGTATATGCGGTTCGTATTTTATTGATGATGAATCTGGTGATAAATATAAAATGCTCGGTACTTCAGATAGAGGAGTTACATTGCCTGCAAACTGGCTGCCTTCATCACAGGAAAGATATACTGACTACTACTTGTCATTAGGACAGTTAGTTTATTACCTGAATGATGTTTTCTGGGTATATGAGTTAATATACGAACATGCCGGAGGAACAGGCAATATTGAATCATCCGGAAAAACTGCTGAGCGCATTTTTGAAGAAAACAAGAAAATGAAAGAAAGAATGGTTGATTACTACAGAAACAAGGTTCATGAAGAAGCTGCTCGATAGATAACTATCTTATAAATTTAAAAGGAGTAATTAGTTACTCCTTTTTTTGTATATTCAAATTTTCAGTGTTTTAAGCTGCTAGTCTTAAAATATGATTGCTTAAAACTGATTGTTACCTACCTATTCTTATAATAAGTCTCTATAGTTTCTGTCAGTTGTTTTACAAGTTCTTTGGGTTCGTTTGTGTTGAGGGTACGTTTGTCTCCATTGTCAAAAACAAGGATTACGTTGCCAAGCCCTATAAAGAATTCGCGTATTTTAGGAACAACAACAAATGTACTGTGTCCGCTTGAGTCTGTTACTTCAAGTACTGTTCTCATATCTTTTCTCCTTTGAGATGATAACTATTCTCTCACACCATTGCGAAGGTCTGCAACCATTCGCAAGGTTTTTCTCTTCCACCTTCGCAATGGTCTTTTGACCTTGCGAATGGTGAGAGTTTGCTCCACATGGCAACCATTGCGAAGGTCTGCAACCATTCGCAAGGTAAAATAATAAAAGAGACAGGCATTACACCTGTCTCATCAAGTTTATAAGTTATCGAGCATTTCCTTCATTTTATTTACTTTTGTGGAAACTTCCTCGAATTTCTCTTTTTCTTTTGCTACTACCTGTTCCGGAGCATTATCTACAAATTTCTTGTTGTTAAGCTTTCCGGTGATTCTCTTCAGCTCACCTTCCAGTTTACCAAGCTGTTTGTTGATTCTTGCTTTTTCTGCTTCCAGATCAATCAGTCCGTCAAGATGAAGATAAATCTCCATATCTACTGCAACTGAAGCAATCGAAGACTTTGGCTTAACAATCTCTGTTCCAACATTGATGTCTTCGATGTTAGCAAGCTTACGGAAATAGTAAGAATACTTCTCAGTCAGTTCAGTATCTGCATCAGAAACAGTTTTAATGCTGATGTTAACTTTCTTACCCGGTGCAATGTTAACCTGTTTTCTCAGATTTCTTACTGTAGAGATACATTCCTGTATCTTTGACATCTGAGCTTCTATCTCCAGATCAATCAGGTTCTCGTCAGCTTCCGGATACTTAGCAATAATCAGTGCATCTTCGTCCATAGGGAAGACGCTCTTAAGTGACTGCCAGATTTCCTCTGTGATAAACGGCATAATCGGATGCAGTAAACGCATGGACTTTTCCAGAATATCAAGCAGAATATATTTAGCTGTTCTCTGACCTTCAGCATTTTCCTTATCGTATATACGTTCTTTGGAAAGCTCAAGATACCAGGAACAGTATTCCTTCCAGATGAAGTCCTGCATTGCAGAAGCAGCATCGTTGAATCTGAGTTTTTCCAGATTATCTATTACAGTTTTCACTGTGTTGTTAAGACGGCTGTAAATCCAGTGATCAGCCAGTTCCATTTCAAGCTCATCCTTTGTTGGGATCCCTTCGATATTCTCAACATTACCCATAATGTAACGGTAAGCATTCCAGATTTTATTGGCAAAATTACGACCGTTATCCAGAATAGCTTCTGAATAATAACTGTCCTGACCACGCGGTGTATTGAATATCATGCTGAATCTGAGAGCGTCTGCTCCGTGAGATTTGATGATATCGATAGGATCAGGGGAATTACCGAAAGATTTACTCATCTTTCTTCCGGTTTCATCCAGGACCATACCGTGCAGAAGTACTGTATCAAACGGAATTACATCTCTGAATTCCAGTGTAGACATAATCATTCTGGCAACCCACAGATAGATAATTCCCGGGGCTGTTACAAGCGTGCTTGTAGGCAGGAAGTAGTTCAGATCTTCTGTTTCTTCCGGCCAGCCCATTGTTGAGAAGGGCCATAACCATGATGAGAACCAGGTATCAAGAACATCTTCGTCCTGTCTGATATTACCGCTTTTACACTTAGGACATTCTGTGATGTCTTCTGTGGTAACCGTCATTTCACCGCAATCATCGCAGTAAAATACAGGGATTCTGTGTCCCCACCAGATCTGACGGGAAATACACCAGTCACGAATGTTATCCATCCAGTGCAGATAAACCTTAGTCCAGCGTTCCGGTACAAGCTTGATCTCTCCGCTCTTAACAACATCTATAGCTCTTTCTGCGAGAGGTTTCATGCGTACGAACCACTGATCTGACAAGTACGGTTCTATAACTGTTGCGCATCTGTAGCAATGTCCAACCTGGTGATCATGATCTTCTATTTCTGCAAGCAGATCGCGTTCTTTCAGCATCTTAAGGATTTTCTTACGGCATTCATAACGGTCCATACCTTCAAAATCTTTTCCGGCTTTTTCATTCATTACACCGTGCTCATCCATAATAAGGATACGCTCAAGATCGTGTCTCAGACCTACTTCAAAGTCATTAGGATCGTGTGCAGGTGTAATCTTAACACAGCCGCTTCCGAAATCTTTTTCTACATAATCATCTGCGATGATAGGAATTTCTCTTTCAACGAATGGCAGAATCAGTGTCTCACCGATTAAATCTGCATATCGTTCGTCTTTAGGATTAACAGCTACTGCAACGTCACCCAGCATGGTTTCAGGTCTGGTTGTGGCAATAGTGAGGAATCCTTTACCGCTCTTGAGAGGGTACTTGATATTCCAGAGCTTGCCTTTTTCGTCTTCGTAATCAACTTCATCGTTAGCGAGAGCTGTTGTACAGCGCGGACACCAGTTGATAATGTATTTACCTTTATATATAAGGTCTTTTTCGTACAGGTGAACGAAAACTTCTTTAACAGCTTTGGAGAGAACTTCGTCCATAGTGAAACGTTCTCTGTCCCAGTCGCAGGAACAACCAAGCTGTTTAAGCTGCTCAATGATTCTTCCGCCCTTTTCGTCTTTCCATTTCCAGATTCTTTCCAGCAGTTTTTCTCTACCAAGCTGGTGTCTGGTAAGACCTTCTGCCTTGAGCCCTTTTTCTACAACGTTCTGGGTTGCGATTCCGGCGTGGTCTACACCCGGCAGCCAGAGAGTCGGAACACCTGTCATTCTCTTATAGCGGATTAATGTATCCTGAAGAGTATTATTGAGAACGTGTCCCATGTGCAGGATTCCGGTAACGTTTGGCGGTGGAATCAGGATTGAGAACGGTTTCTTCGTTTCATCCTTTTCTGCATGGAAATACTTGTTTTCCATCCAGTAATTATACCATTTTTTCTCTATTTCATTCGGTTGATATGTTTTACTTATATCCATCTTTTAATCCTTTTTGTCGTATTGAATGCTTTGCATAACCGGAATAGTCTCTTCTCATACTTTCAGTTGAAAGTCAAAGTGTCGATTCAATTTTCAGCTATTATGCAAAGATCGTATTTTTAAAGCTTCTTTAACGAAATATTCGTGTGAATCAAATGCAAGTTCCGGTATTTCGTTAATGTTGACATAGCACGCTTCAGCAGCGTCATCGCCTGCCTGAAGCTTACCTCCGGTTACCTTCATGATATATCCGAAAGATATTATACGATCATACAATGGAGAATTACCTGCGTAGTGACCAAGTGAAATATCTGCTTCACCAATCAGTCCGGTTTCTTCTTCCAGCTCTGTAACTGCAGTCTCAGCCGGTGTGTCATAAAGTTCAATATAACCGCTTGGCAAAGCCCATTCTCCTGCTTTCGGTTCAAACTTACGCTTGATGATCAAAATCTGATCATCCCTGAACACAATACAGGCTGCTGCCGGTACCGGGTTGCGGTAGTAAATCCAGCCGCAGGAATCACAGTGCGGACGAAGTTTCCCTTCCCGATCGTTCCTGATATCCAGGTTTGATCCGCATTTAATACAATATTTTATACCTTTATAGTTCTTTTCTGTTAATTCCATATCAATCTTATAATTTTTCTATGTTTTTTAAAGGTCTTGGTGCAGTTGCAGGATTGATTCCGTCACTGCTGATAAATCCTTTTAAAGCTTTTCCTTTTATTGATCCGTCTTCAAGTTCTGTAAAAAATTCCACAGGAATGTAAACAGGTTTTCCGTCTTTTTCCATGATTTCTTTACCATCAGCATCAACCTCGAAAGGTGTGTCGTTCAACCAGGCAAGTCCGATTGCCGCATAACCGTTTTCCTGATTCACATACTTTCTCTTGGAACCGATAAGCAGTCTTTTTTCAAGAGAAACGTTTGGTGAATTAATGCTGGAAGTAACCTTTCCAAGTCTCTGTCCGTCTTTATAAACAGCTCTGCCCACAACAATACCTTCGCTGATAACTACAACCATTTTCTGAGTTGTATCATCTTCTTCGAGGGCTTTTTTACCGACAAAGTCTTCTTTAGTCATATCAACTGCAGCGTTGAACAGAGGTGAGTTAGTCGGAGTATGCTGAGGATCGTATTCTGATCCGTTTAACGGTAGACCGTACTGTCCTGCTGAGATTCTGTTTTCATCTCTACCACCAAGGCCAACAACCAGACCGCCAAGCTCCAGAGCTTTTTCTGCGATTCTCTTGAACTGATTTTCAGCAACAGCTGCAGGAACATATAATTCCCATCCCCAGCGGTTTGTGTAACCGGTTCTGCTGAGAATATAATCATTTCCTTCGTATGTAAAGTTATTGAATGAGAAGAATCCCATGTTTTTAGCAGGTTTGTTCCTGTTTCTCAGAACTTCCTGACCGTAGAGTTCTTTCAGTAATTTATAGGAGAGCGGACCCTGAACATCGATTTTAACGAGTTCAGCAGAAATATCTTTTACGTCCACATCTTCGTTGTCTTTTTTATAGGAAAGAATGAAATCTGCATCTGCAGTGAATTCTTTCATTTCGCCATGATCTTCGGCTGTATCTGTAATATCATGTCCGGCGTTGATAACCAGGATAAAGTTATCGTCAGCCTGTTTCATGATGATAAGGTCGTCGAGAACAGTTCCCTGCTCGGTAAGCAGGAGAGTATATTTACACTGACCGATCTTCATGGAAGGGATATTTGCAGGGAGAACTCTGTCGAGAAGAGCTTCCGCATCAGCACCCTTGAACTGAATCTGAGCCATATGGTCGATATTGAATATGGCAACTTTTTCTATTGCAGCAGCTTCTTCCATAACGGATGTTATGTAGTTAACTGCCATGGAGTATTGACCGAAGTTAGAACGCTTGATAGGTTCGTATTCGCGTCCGAGTTTTTCACAAATTAATTTCTGATACCATTCTTCAACGTTATGAAGTGCAGTTTGACGAGGTTCTGCAGGAAACTTAAATCCAACTTTCATTTTTACTCCTTATATCTATATCCCGCAAAAAAATATGATGCGGAACAGCAAAATTTTATTCTGTAAATCAGTAGATTATGTAGGTACGAAATATGAATCTAAAACTACTCAACTTATAACTTATTGATTGATAATATAATAGATATCTCGTACTTTTCAAAGAAAAGTAATTTGCAGACTGGTTTTCTGTAAAGTAAAATTTGTTGGGGGAGGGGGAGGGGAGGAAAATTTCAATAGCAAATTATTGACAACTTATAAGATCAAACTATTTTTGAAAATAAGGAATAAATATGCTTGGGAACCTAAGAGCGAAGATATTATTGTTTTGTGTAATCTGCCTGTATTTTGGTCATGACTTTTGCTATTGTGAAGATATACCGGCTAAAGATATTTCTATTTTTAAAGTACTTGAGAATGATGATCAAAATATTGACCTTGGTTATGCATGCCTTGTATTAGCTAAAGATTTTTATCCAGAATTAGACTTAAAAAATACACCTACATGCTGAATGTTATGGCTCATAACATCAATGTTATTGTGAAAGGATGTGATGATCCAATAGCAAGGATAGGTGCTATAAATACATACCTGTACAAAAATGGTCGATGGAACGGTTTCAGAAAGTTTGAGTATGATCTTAATGACTTGGATGCAGTAGAAAAGAAGAATAATTTTATCAATGGTTACCTTGATACAAATATGGGATCATGTATAACTATGCCCATGCTTTATGCTGTTTTGGGGCAAAGACTTGATTATCCTATACATATTGTCGAGAGTCCAAGCCATTTTTTCTGTAGATATGTATCAGAAGATTTAAAAGAGAACAATATTGAAGCAACACTGATAGGTGGTCACACTGATGATGATAGTTACATATATAATGCAGGGATTACAGATTTAAGTATCAGAAACGGAGTTTACATGAGAACGCTGTCAAACAGGGAGTATATCTCCAGATTGATGTGTATTAATGCTCGTTTCTTTTTCGAAGAAGGCAAGATTGATAAAGCTTTAAGTTATATGGAAAAGGCTGTTGAGATAGATTCAACAAATGCCGGGGGATGGTGGAACTCAGCCGCTGTGTACTATAAAAAAGCTAAACAGTTGAATGAGATGATGCAAACGGAAATCAGTATTGAATCAAGATTAAACAAAAGTAAGAGTGACTTAATTAGTGAAATCAGATTAATAAAAGAAAGTTACTTGCCGGAAATTAGCAAACTTGTTAAAAAGGCAAAGTCAAACAGACAGAAAGCTATTGATATGGGGATAATTCTGGAGTTACCGGAAAGATTTTATATTGAACAGCAGAAAAGCATAAAAATATATAAACAGACAGGAGAGTGTAAATAATGTTTAAGAAGTTTTTTTTGATAATAGCGTTAATAAGTGTGTTCACTTCTTTATTTTGTTTCAGATATTACGATCCTCAGATTGCACGCTGGACTTCAGTCGATCCGGCAGATGAATTCTACAGTCCTTATGTGTATTGTGCGAATAGTCCAACGAATTTTGTTGATCCTGATGGTACATCTACACATTGTGCTAATGATGGAGAAATTTTATATGTTAATCCATTCGATGGTGATTTTGGAGTATACCAATATCCTGATGGTGAAGGTCCATCGGTATTGGTTGGTAAAACAGAGTTCATAGATACATTTTCTTATAGTGTTGGGTATAGATTGTGTTTTGAGTATGGAGATATCACACCATTCTTAAACGCTATAAGAGATGTATATGTAATTAACGATGGTGTAGATTTCACATCAAAAGTATTAGCAAAAATATGGAAACCTGCCTCTGTTGCATATAATTCTTTCCCAAAAAAAGGTTTAGATGTAAAGACAAACTTTCTAACTGTAAATGATGGTTATTTAGTAAATGGAATCTGGTCAACTGGGCAAGATATTGGTAATAAGTTTGCCGGAGGTAATTCAAGGTTAATTGGAATGAGTTATCTGGCAACAATAATGTCTGCAGGAGCATTGCATATGATAGACAGCAGAAGTATTAGAACATTTAACCTAAAATATTTTGGGGAAACCAACAGAGCTGGCAGACAAATAGAATCTGGGTATTGGAACTTATTACCATGAAAAATATTGTCGTTTTTTTAATTTTTTTGTTTTTGTTTTCATGTGATCACCAGCATAGAAATATTGGACGCATTACCGGTAAACTTCAATCGCCTGACAGAGAAAATATATTGACTTGTCATGCTATTCATGGATCCTTTAGTAGTAATACATTGGGTTATGTGTTAAAAATAAATGCAACACCTTATCTGGAATTTCCATATGAGTGTAACATTTTTGGTAAATGGGAAAGTAATGAAAAAATTGTTATTGTTAGCGACAGTATTGCAGATAGAATAATAACTAAATCGGAAAAAATAGAGATTCAAATTATTATAGATAAAACATTGAATTACATCAAAGATTCATCATTTGTAAGGATGTGATATGAAGATTGTTTGCTTTCTTCTTCTTGTTGTATTAGTTATGCAAACTACTTCTTGCACAAAAAATGAGAATACAGTAGAAATTAGCAGAATTGATTCTACAAATAATTCAAACGTCCTTTCTTGCCATGTAATAATAGGACATCCTGTGAGCTTTGGAAATTATATCTTAAACATTAACAATGAAAAATATATGATGCTGCCTCATGATTCTGTAATACATGCAGTTTGGTTAAATGATTATAAACTAAGAATCGTATGTTCAAAGGAACCAATAGAGTACTATAGAGGTTTTGGAAAGTTCGAAATAATGATAGAAAAGAATTCTAATTTTAGATTCATAAATAGTGATACATTAATCGTTAGATTGAATTGAAAACTAATTTTTTAAATACAAAGCGAAATGAAAAGAAAAATAGAATAAACAGACAGGAAAGTGAGAATAATGTTTAAGAAGTTTTCTTTGATAATAACGTTAATAAGTGTCTTAAGTTCTTTATTTTGTTTCCGATATTATGATCCACAAATTGCACGCTGGATGGCTGTTGACCCTGTAGATGAATTTTACAGCCCGTATGTGTTTTTTGCGAATAATCCAACGAATTTTGTCGATCCTGATGGGAGTGAGACAAAAGTAGCAATTGTAGGTGGGAATGTTACTGGTTCACATGCATGTGTATGGATTGAAAGAGCTAATTCTTATATAGATGAAAATCAAAACACGAAATATGAATCTGTATTGTATGATCCTTACGGCTCATATAAAACTGGATCATGGGAAAGATGGAGTTACCATTGATATTCATGAACCGGAAAAACCTGAAAAGAAATAAGTATTCATTTAAAAAGAACTTCATTATCTTGGTGTTAACATTCTTATTAGTTATATATTTGTTTTTTTCTGGTTTCACCTTCCCATCAGGTTTAATAGATTTTGGTTTAACCTCTTTAGGTATTCTCATTGTAATATTGTTAATTTTTACACCAGCAAATTTTTTCATCTGCAAACTGAGGAGTAGAAGTTTAATCATTGTGTTACAAATTGTTTTTGCTGTGTTCTACTCTTTTTCTTTTATAACAATCCTTAGTGTTGGTTTTAAACATTTTCCACCTGATATTGTCTATTTACTAAAAAAATACTGGAAAGACTATGTCTATTACAGCCTGACTTCGTTATCATTCTCTGCAGGCTGGGATTTGCTTATCAGTAATATATTCATAAGCACTTCTCAAGATGGAAAACAGGAGTATGCAGAGTGAGTGTTGGATTTTTTTAGAAAGGAAAAAACGTATCTAATAGTTATCAAGAAGGTTTAAATAATATATACTCAATAGATTTATCTTAAGATCAGAACTGAAAAGTGGCTTTAAATACGAAGGGCTGCAAAACTGCAGCCCTTAAATATCCCCCTACTTAATCAAAATCATTTTCTTCAGAATATCAGTAGTTTGGGTTTTAAGTCTGTAATAGTAAACTCCGGAAGCTGCGTCCTTACCTGATTCATCTGTGCCGTTCCATGTATAAGTATGTTCTCCGGCTGTAAGTCCTGTTACTCTTCTTATTACCTGCCCTTTAATATTCAGGATAGTGAGTTCGCCGGTTTCGTTGTCTTTAATGGAAAGTTCTATTTTGGTCTCCGGGTTGAATGGATTCGGATAAGCGTTTTTGAGGTGAGAGATTCTGTCAGAAATGCAGTAATCATCAGTAGCAAACCAATTTATTGATACCATCACAGGACCAAAGTAAGTCTCTGCTCCATTTGAATCAACGGCACTTAGCCAGTAATAATATGTATTTCCATTAGAAACTGAAAGATCGCTATAAGAATAATCTGCTGCAGAATCCGTATTGGTTGCATTAATTAAGGTCGTTGTTATTTGTTGTGCAGTACCGATGTCAACAGTATTGGCTCTATAAATATTGTAGCCTTGTAGACTCACCTCGCATTCAGCTCTCCATTCAACAATAACTTCATGAGTAGAAATTTCGTAAGCATTGAATGATGATAAGGAAACAAAGCATGAATCCGGTCTTTCTTCAGCAATGCAAACAGCACTAAGACAAACTAAAAAAACAAATAAAAACAATTTTCTCATAATTCCTCCTTGAGTATATGTAAGCAATAGATACAATAAGAAAGTTAGTCAAGTTTATTTATAATTGTGCAATATTTCTAATTTTTCTCCTGAGCAGTTTCTATACAATAGTACTCTTTATGACACAACCTAATACCCTCTCTTTATATCAACCTCAAGCTCTTTTGCTTTACCGTTAAGGACTTTGTTGAATGACTCGATCACGTCATCAAGTTCAGTCAGGGCTGCCTGGTGGGGTGTAATGGTCACATCCGGTCTGTTCCAGAGTGGGGAAGATGCAGGCAATGGCTCTTTCTCAACAACATCGAGAGTGGCATGTCGCAGAAATCCTTTGTCCAGAGCTTCAATAATAGTATCATCCCTGGTTGTCTTACCTCTGCCAACATTGATAAAGTGGATACCTCTGAACTTTGAGAAGAACTCAATATCAAGCAGGTTGTCAGTATTCCCTGACCATGGCAGGGCGTTGATAACAAAGTCCGTTATATCAACGATTTCGTCAATTCTGCGTAAAGGCAGAACAAGATCAAATACTTTTGAAGTATTACCTGAACTATTAATGCCGATCGTTTTTACATTCAGAGATTTAAGCAATACTGATATAGCTGTTCCTATTGTGCCGGTTCCCAGAATTATCACTGTTGTTTCGTGTAAATAGCGCTGAGTTGTCCTTTTCCATTCATGTTTGCTCTGGCTTGCTTGCAGCTCCAATCGGTTGAGGTTATCGCTGAGGATATGGTTCAGGCAGTATTCCGCTATTTTTCGTCCCATAGCCCCAGATGTGCGTGTCAATCGGGTTGCATGAGAAAGGTCTTTGCGTGATGTATAACCGTCTACACCTGCACCAAAGCAATGAATCCATTGCAGTCCGGATATATCTGCTTCAGGAGGATTGAATCCTGCATAGGCATTAAATTCGGAAAGGTCAGTTAAATCAGGTTTGCTTACGTATTTTGCACACATTTTTTCAGACTTGAAATTACTATTTATATATTCGGCAAACTCTTTACCTAAGCGTCCACTTGTAACAAATTTCCATTTTTTCATGATACTTCCTGTTTTTTTCACTAAAAGAGCAAATAAAAGCAAAAATGTCAACAGCTATCTGTTGACTTAAATCATGATTTATATATATTTTGGAATGAAGGTTATTTAATTATTGAGATCATATACAATCGGAACATTATTATTCTTGTTTTTAGAGCATTCGCCGAACTGTATAAATATCTCAGAAGGTATGAAATATGAAAGACATGAAAACAGTAGATGTAAGCAATTTGATAGATAACTATAAAAATAGCAGCAATGTAGACGAGAGAATCAGGCTTTCTCTGGAGATTGCACAGTATTATACTCATAACAGCAATCCGGGAGAAGGTTTGAAATTCAGTAAGGAGTGTAAGGAACTGATTACTGAGGATCACGAAAAGTATCCTGATTACCTTCAGTTTACCGGTACACTTTATGAACAGCTTGAAGAAGCGGAGAAAGCGATTGATCTTTTTGAAGAGTACCTTGGCTATGCACTTCAAGGAAGAGGAGAGCTCTCTCTGGAGCAGACTTATAATTTTTTAGGCTGTGCTCATAAAGATCTTGGCAAATATCCTGAAGCTATTGAATATTATATGAAAGCCAAAGAAATTTTTGAACAGAAAGACGATAAAGAAGGCATTGGCGGAACAAGCCTCAATATAGGTCACCTTTACAAATCAATTCGTGATTATGATATTGCCATAAAGTACTATAGCGAAGCTCTTCAACTTATGAAAAAGAGTGGCAAACCTTCTAACATAGCTATGGTGTATACAGCAATAGGCGATGTTTTAAGAAGGCAGGAGAAGCTTGATGAGTCAGAAGAAAAATACAAAACAGCTTTGCAATATTCTGAGGAATCTGGTGATTTAAACAGGGTTCTGCGAGTCTATAACAACCTCGGGCTGCTTAAAATGCGTCAAAAAGAACATACTTCTGCTGTATCGTATTATGTTAAGGCTCTGGAATATGCAGAAAAAGTACATTCAATCAGAATGCAGGCTATACTGCTAACGAATATAGGAAAAGTTGAGTTTGAACAGGGAAATCTGGAAAATGCGAAGAAATATCTTAACTCCGGAATGGAATTAGCGAAAAAGCATAAGCTGGAAACAGTATTGACTAGTAATTACAGAATTCAAAGTCAATTATATCGTCAGCTCGGAGATGCTGAAAAAGTGTATGATTTCTTTGAGGAGTCTGTAAATATTCTAGCAGATCTTAACAACAAACAGGCTAATGAAAAAATCCGTGAGCTGGAAGTCCGACTTGAAACAAAGCAGAAAGAGCATGAAGCCGAGATTTACAAACTAAAAAATACTGAGCTCAAGAATGCTCTTGTTGAGCTGCAGGAAGCCTATGTTCAGCAGGAACAGGCACATCAGGAGATTCTGGAGCTGGAGAGAAAAAACTCAATACTTGCTATGGCTGTAACGGCTAATCATGAGATAACACAACCATTGATGGTGCTTTCAGGTAATATAGAAATGCTGCACATGAAGTTGGAAATGGATGAGTCTAAATACCTTAATGACAAAGCATGGGGTAGAATAACCGAATCCATAGCCAACATAAAGAAAATACTTGCAGCTTATAAAGAATCATCACATTTTGAGTTTGATAAATATACTGATAACGTGGATATGATCAGCCTGAAGAATTCTTAATTAATTGTTATCTGATTTCAAAGATTCAGCAGAATGTTTTCCGGCAACCCAACCGGTTGAGAAAGCTATCTGCAAATTATAACCGCCTGTGTCTGCATCCAGATTGAGAACTTCGCCTGCTAAGTACATGCCCGGACACATCTTCGACTCCATTGTCTTGGGGTTTATCTCTTTAAGATTTACACCACCGGCTGTGATGATTGCTTCATCTATTGGACGATGATCTTTAATCTTGAATCGGAAATCTTTGAGGATATTCCTCAGTTTCTTTCGATCATCAGAGTTAACTATATGGCAGAGTTTATCACCATTCACCGAGGTTTCCTCAAGTAGAACCGGAATCATTCTATTAGGCACAAGTTTCTTCATCAGTGTTTTAAGTTTGGTTTTACTATTTTGTTCGAACTCCCTGATTAATCTGGCATCCAGAGTTTTATGGTCAAGGGCAGGCTTTAAATCAACAGATAATTCAACTTGCTTTTTAGCTTTGAGGGCTTGAACGCACTGTCTGGAAAGACTAAGTATTATAGGTCCTGACACACCATAATGTGTAAACAGCATTTCCCCAAAAAGAGAATCTGCTTTTTTGCCATCAGTGAATATTGTGGCATTTACGTTTCTGAGGCTGATTCCCTGCATTTTTGAAGCTTTGTCTGTCAGTGTGACAAGAGGAATTAAAGCCGGAAATATATCAGAAACCGTATGTCCGGTCTGTATTGCCAAACGGTAACCATCGCCTGTCGATCCGGTTAAGGGATAGCTGGCTCCACCGGTAGCAAGAATAACCTTTTTAGCTGAGAAATCTGCTGCTTTTTCTTCACTGATTGTACTCAATGTGAATTTATCACCGGATTTTTTTATTTTAATAACACTTGTATTATTTAAAATATCAACTCCGCAATTTTTACATGAATTCAGCAGAGTGGAAACCACATCTGTTGCTTTGTCAGACTCGGGGAATATTCTTCCTCCGCGCTCTGTTTTCACCGGCATGTTTTTATCTTCAAAGAATTCAATAATATCATTGCTGAAGAATTGAGAGAAAGAATTATACATGAATTTAGGCTGGGGGTGAATATGTGTGAGAAACTCCTTAAGACTGTCAGTATTCGTAATATTGCATCTTCCTTTGCCTGTAATTCGGAGTTTCTTTGCAGATTTGTTCATTTTTTCAAGGACAAGAGTACGGGCTTTTGCAGTACCGGATTGAATTGCCGCAAGAAGACCTGCAGCACCTGCTCCGATGATTATAATATCATAGTTATTCATTAAACCTCAACGTAGAGTCATTTTTTCTTTTTCTTGTATACTTTTTTACTTCCCTGAAGGAGTTCGAGTATTTCTGTAACCATTCGAAAACCGGCATACAAGACAATAATCCGGAATAACAAACCGGACAAATCATATATAATTTTCAGCATGATTAACCTCTTTCATATAATCTAATGCAAATTAAGCCAAAATACTAACATTATATGATATTGTTTAATCTGACTCTAACTAGAATGATGCCTGGCTATTCCGTTTGAGAATATACCTTACTTTTTCTTTGCCTGACTTAACCTGACAAGGTGTCTTTTTACTGCAATTGCTCCCAGAAACTGAAAAACCCCAAACAGTATAACACCGCCGACAAAGCAGATCAAGCTTTTATAAAGCCAGTTTTCATCTGGGGTAAACAGGAAGTGTTTTACTCCAAGGTATATCGCAGCCGCCGGCCCTATAAGTAAACAGTAGAAAGATGTTATCATTATTGTAGCATTACGCTTTCTTTTTTTTGTATGGCTGATTCTTTTTTTCATTTATTCACCCTTCAATTCAATAATCAAGTAGTTTGCAGCAAAAGACCTGTAGTCAGATCCAATACTCAGCTTTTTTTCTAATACCAGTAAATTATCATCATCACTTTTCGTCTTGACGAAATCTGCAAAACTCACCTGTAGTTCAGCAGCTTTTTTCATTTCTGATGTGACAAATTCGATGACTATTCTATAGTTCTCGACACCTGAAGGAAACAGTTTCTCCCAATTGAAGGCAGCGTCGGTTTGCAGAGATATCATGTAAGTATCTTCTTTCAAAATCATAAAAGCTTTTAAACCTGAATCTTTAGCTCCCAGCTTTTCTTTTATGTAAACCGGTTTTGGTCGAGACTTAAGGTCAATACTTTTTACCTTGACATCATTCTTGCAAAAGCATGAAAATCCGATTGATAATATTATGATAAGGAAAGCAACTTTATTAAAATATTTATTCATCTTTTCTCCGAAAACATTAAATTATAATTAATGAATTTTGTAAATATATTTTGGAGGTTTTATGAAAAGAAATTTCATAATAGTTTTGGTTTTTATAATATCACTCACTTTACAGGCAAAAGACTTTACAAGTAATAATAAAGATTATAACAAAGTCTCTACGGCCATTGTTAAACTCATGGATAACACTTGTTTTACCTCAGACATAGAGCGTTATAATCACATAACTTCATCTGTGAATGCAGGTTTCATGAAAATTGGAAATACCAGATCAGGTGATGATAATCAAGTATTTGTTTACCTGAAATTGAAAAATCCAGCTTCGTTACCACTGCTTAAAAACAGATTTGAAAAGCTGCAGGATTATGATATAAAATCAAATCTGGCAGTTGTCTGGATAGGGTTAAACAACCTTAAGAGCATAATCTCCTCTGATGAAGTTCTATCAGTAAAACCTGTTCTTAAGCCTGTTGTAAATACAGGTTCAGCTCTTACAGAAGGAGATGCTATTCATAACGCAGATGATGTAAGGTCTGTATACGGTGCTACAGGGCAGAATATCAAGATTGGTATTATTTCTGATGGTGTTAATTCTCGTTCTACAGCTCAGGCTTCAGGTGATTTACCTGCTGATGGATCTGGACTTACGGTTCTTGATGATACAATTGGTGGAGACGAGGGAACTGCTATGCTGGAAATAGTACATGATATAATCCCTGATGCAGACTTGTATTTCCATTCCTGCGGTAATAATACAGTTGCTTTCAATTCTGCAATAACAGACCTGGTTAATGCCGGATGTGATGTAATATGCGATGATATCGGCTGGCTTACACAGCCTGCCTTCTATGATGGAACTGTTGCTCAGCACGTTGAAACTATTCTGAATGACAATAATGTTATTTATGTTTCTTCAGCAGGTAATGCAGGTGCTTCTCATTATCAGGGACAGTTCTATAATGATGGATCAGATTATCATGACTTTAGTGAAGGCTCAGTTTTTAATAACGATCTCAGAATTGGGATGTCAACAAACACAAGCGTAAGAGTAGTTCTTCACTGGAATGATGAAGGCGGGGCTGCAGATAATGATTATGATTTGTTCCTTTTTAATTCATCAGATGATGTTGTTGCTTCATCTGAGGATGCGCAAAACGGGTCAGGAAATCCTGTTGAATTCCTCTCCTTTGATACAGACGGTAGCAATAACGGTACATACAAAATTCGAGTTCTGAACTACAGTGCTTCAGGCAATGAAGAGCTTGAAGTGTTTATTTACGGGAATTCCGGAGTGTCTATCTATGGGGATAATATATCTCCTGTAGATGCTGTTTATGGTCACCCTGCCGTTGAGAATGCCGTAGCTGTTGGAGCTATAAGGGCAAGTGAACCCGGCAATGATGATATTGAATATTTCTCTTCTCAAGGACCTGTAACATTCAGTACTATACCTGGTGTTTCCACAACAAGAACAAAGCCTGATATTTGCGGGATTGATGGAGTTGCAGTAACCGGAGCAGGCGGTTTTCCAAATCCATTTTACGGAACAAGTGCTTCGGCACCGCATGTGGCAGCTCTTATGGGTCAGCTTTGGAGTGCTAAACCGGAATTAACCGGAGATGAAGTCAGAGATGAGTTTTATCTGAGTGCAGTTGATCTGGGTAACGCCGGTTTTGATTATGTATATGGCAACGGAAGAGCAGACTCTTACAACGCATTTTCAGCTAATCAACCTCCCGCTCCGGCATTAGTTTCTACAAACAATGTTAATCAGACTGATTTTACATTAACCTGGAGCAGTGTTGGGATAGCTGATTCATATGAAGTAGATATCGCATCAGATGGTAATTTCACATCATATGTATCTTCATATCAGAATTACTCAGTATCAAGTACTTCATTGCTAGTCAACAGTGGATTATCAGCTGGGACAGACTATTATGTAAGAGTAAGATCTGTTGATGGGTTAATCTTTGGTGATAACTCACATATTCTGGTAGTTCATACAAGCGAAAACGCGAATAACTCTTCAGGAGAAGTTACTGTTTCAGCCAATCAGTCAGATGGAAGTGATGCTTTGAGTATTACTTTTGCTGCGGAATCTGTGTCCAGCTCTAATCCGGGTCAGGTTTCCATAACAGTTAGAGAAAATACTATGCCTGATAATATCCCTCTTGAACATGCAGGAAGAGTTGTTCGAAGGGGAGTAGATATTGTACCACAGAATGATGCAGGAAACGGAAACTTCGACTGCAGTATTGTTTTTCATTATACAGATGAAGAAATATCCGGACTAACAGAAAATGACCTGGTTTTATATAATTATTATGGTGGAGCATGGCATTATGTTGGTGGTGCGGTGAATGCTGCTGAAAACACAATTACGGTAAATGGTGTCAGCCACCTTTCAGAATGGGTAGCCTTTGATAGTGATGGTGGCAGTCAAACCCTTCCGGTAGAAATGAGTTCTTTCACAGGAACGTTCAGTGGAGAGTCAGTACTTTTAACCTGGGTTACAGCAAGTGAAAGTGATATGCTTGGATATTATGTCTACAAATCAGAAAACATGGACCTGGTAAATTCAGAGCAAATTAACACTGAGATTATTCAAGCACGAAACCTGAGTTATAACAGTGAATATTCATTCAGGGATGAGTTTCCCGGAGAAAACGATGAGTATTTCTACTGGGTAGAAAGTATTAGTATGGATAACAACTCAAAATTCTATGGTCCCACAAGGGTCATAAGAAAAATTACTGAAGATATGGAAAACTACAGTGTCAAAGAAACAGAGTTGTATAATGTCTGGCCAAATCCATTTAATCCTACTACGGAAATCATGTTTGATATAGCAGGAGAAAGCACTGATCTTGTAGACACCAGAGTTGAAGTGTATAATATAAAGGGTCAGAAAATAAAAACACTTCTTGACGAAAAGATTAATCCTACTCATAAGTTTACTATACAGTGGAACGGTGAGGATGAAACTGGGAAACATTGTTCATCCGGAACCTACTTTATTATTCTTGAGACCGATAATTTCAAGAATACAAAAAAAGCTGTTCTATTAAAATAAAGGAGGATCACATGAATCTCGATCGTGATCTGCTCATTAAGGCACAATTTGTTGATAAAGCTTCAGGTAAGCCAATAACCGGAGAAAAATACTGGGTAAAAGTCATGGATAAAGATTTTCTCAAGGATGATTTTATTGACGCACCTAAACTTGATGAAGAGGGACGCATTGCCGTAATAACAACAAGAAGAGTTGTTAAGGAAGCTCATCCTGACATCTATTTTGTTCTTCATCATGATGAAAAAGTTATCTTTAAAAGTAAGGTATTCAAGAATTCACGATTTGCCGATGGTGATGATAACTCGACAGCACCTTTAGAAAAAGATTTTGGAGTATTCCAGGTTTAGAATAAGATTAAGGAAAAGCTGATGTTATTGACGTCAGCTTTTCTGTTTTCTGGGATAAGTGTTGCTCTCATACTTATAAAGTATAAATACATTGACAGAAAATTTCATTAACTGACATTGAAAATACTAATTGAATTCAAGGAGATATAATGATAAATCAACAAATATTCAGACAATACGATGTGCGAGGTATTGTAGATAAAGACCTTACAGATGAAACTGTATTTTTGCTTGGTAAGGGTTTTGGTACTTTCGTAAGAAGAAAAAACATGAACACTGTTACAATCGGTGGTGATGCCAGATTGAGTTCTCCTCGTTTTAAAAAACAATTTACTGCCGGATTGATTGAAACCGGATGTAAAGTATATGATGTTGGAATCTTAGCAACACCAGTATTATATTTCTCCATTGACAAACTTAATTGTGATGCCGGAGTGATGATAACAGGAAGCCATAACCCACCTGAGTTTAACGGTTTCAAAATGAATATAGGTTTGATGAGTATTTTCGGTGATGATATTCAGGAAATATATAAAATAATTAAAGAAGAATCTTTTGAGTCAGGTGAAGGATCTGTGGAAGTCTTCGAAGGAATGATAGAAATTTATCAGGACTATATTGTTGATAATATCAAGCTGGAGAGAAAAGTAAAGGTTATTATAGATGCAGGGAATGGTGCCGGTGGACCGATTATCCCGGATATTCTAAGAAGAATCGGTTGTGATGTTGAAGAACTTTATTGCGAGATGGATGGAACATTTCCTAACCACCACCCGGATCCAACTGTGATAGAATACATTCAGGATTTAATCGAAAAAGTTAAGGGGTCAGACGCTGAAGTTGGACTTGGTCTTGATGGTGATGCTGATCGTATTGGTGTTGTTGATGAAAACGGAGACATCCTTTTTGGTGATCAGATTCTTAATGTATTTGCCAGAGATTTCCTTTTGAACAATCCTGGAGAAAAAGTAATGGCCGATGTTAAAACATCCAAAGTATTCTACGACGATATCGCTAAACATGGTGGAATACCAATGATGTACAAAACAGGTCACTCCATGATTAAAAAGCAGATGGCTAAGGAAAACGTAAAAATGGGTGGCGAAATGAGTGGTCATATTTTCTTTAAAGACCGTTTCTTTGGTTTTGACGATGCAATCTATGCTTGCTGCCGTTTCGTGGAAATTATGTCTAAAACAGACAAGAAAGTCAGTGAATTACTTGCAGATCAGCCAAAAATGTTTAACACTCCTGAAATCAGAGTGGATTGTCCGGATGAGATCAAATTTGATATTGTCGACAAAGTGAGAGATTCATTTATAAATGAAGGAGCTAACGTCAATGATATCGATGGGATGAGAATCACATTTGATGACGGTTGGGGACTTGTAAGAGCATCCAATACTCAACCTGTATTGGTGACAAGATTTGAAGCTGAGACAGAAACCCGTCTTCAGGAAATAAGAGAATTGATTGAAAACAGAATAGATGAAATTAAAAATTCATAGAAGGAGATAGATGTGCGGATAACAAAACTTTTACTCATAGTAATATTCGCAGTATTGGTTTTTCCATTATTGAGTCAGGTTCCAGACAGTCTTGTATTTGTTAAAGGTGGAAATTTCATGATGGGAAGCAAAGATGGTGGGGCAGACGAAGATCCTCCACATAAAGTAAGTGTCAGCAGCTTCTATATATCAAAGTATGAGGTTACTCAGAGAGAATGGGAAGAACTCATGTCTCAGAATAGATCATATAATAAGGGACCGGATAACCCTGTTGAGAAAGTAAGCTGGTATGAAGCTGTGAATTTTTGTAACAGATTGAGTTTGAAGCACGGTCTTCAACCATGTTATGTTATTCAAGGTATCGACGTTAAATGTGATTTTACTAAAAATGGTTACAGATTACCAACTGAAGCAGAATGGGAATATGCTGCTCGTGGTGGACATTTAATGAAAGATACTCCTTACTCAGGTGACAGTAAGGTTGAAAAAGTAGCATGGTATGCATCCAATGCAAATAAATTAACCAATACACCAGGTCAAAAAATACCTAACGAGCTTGGACTTTATGACATGAGCGGAAACGTTTGGGAATGGTGCTGGGACTGGTATCATGATAACTATTATAACAAATCTGAAACTAGAAACCCTAAGGGCGTTGACAATGGGGCATATGCACCATCCGGAAGCTCTTATAAAGTAAGAAGAGGCGGAAGCTGGAACTATGGATCTGATGGTTGCAGAATTTCATTCAGATACATGGGTGTTCCTTCTTTCAGAAGCTATGATATTGGTTTCAGAGTAGTAAGATCAGCTATAGAAGACTAAAAATATTCTGAATAATAGTTGCATGATCAAGTTGTTTTTATAAATTTTCTTTGAGGGAGAGAATATACTCTCCCTCTTTTTTTATTTTGGGATACACAGAAGGAAGTTGAAGTGAAAAATTCAGATCATAAAAATTATAAACTCGTTGAGAAAAGATACATTACCGAGATTAAGTCAGACGTTTATCATTTTGTTCATGATCAAACAAATGCTTCTATAGTATACATCTCTAATGACGATATTGATAAATTCATGAGTATAAGCTTCAATACACCCGCAGAAGATGACAGTGGTAAACCTCATATTCTGGAGCACCTTGTCCTAAAAAAATCCAAAAAGTACAGAACCGAAAACCTGATTGTCAAAGTTAGTGAAGAGTCACTTGTAAACTATGCTCAAGCTTTTACTCTTCCTGATAGAACTGTTTTCCCATTTTCATCTTCTAATGATAAAGAATTTATAAATGTTATGGATTTTTATCTGGACTGTATCTTTAATCCTGCTTTCTATAATGAACCTGAGCTTTTTAAAAAAGAAGTCTGGCGATATATTTATAACGAGAAAGAGGATGCGCTGGAAGTTAACGGAGTTGTTCTAAGCGAAATGCTTGGATATCTTACAAACCCTGAGCAATACCTTTATATACAGGCAGCGAATTCATTGTTCAGAGATACAAACATGAAGTATAATTATGCCGGTTATCCTACTGAGATAATAAAGCTGACCAATCAGGATATTATCAATTACCACGCAAAATATTACCATCCTTCTAATTGTTGTATTGTAATTTACGGTAATGGTGATATTTCTACTCACCTGAGCTTTATTGATGAAAATTATCTCAGTAAATTCAGCTTTCGTGAGGTAGAGAAGAAAGTTCTCCAGGAACACGTATTCAATGAGCCATGTATTAAGCAACACAAGTATAATATTGATGAATATGATGATAAGGAGTTCAGAAGTTTTTACGCTATCGATTTTCTTTTGAAAAATGACAATCCCATCGATGTTGCAGGTATGCGGGTACTTAAAACAATATTATGTGACCTTCCAGGGTCACCCGTGCAGAAGGCTTTTAAAGAAGAATACCCTGAATGTAACATCTCAGCTGAATTGGATTATTATTCTGCTCAACCTTTTTTTAGCTTTTCCGTCTCCGGTATGAATGAAAATCTTCATATGGAAGTGTATAATTTACTCGTAAATGTACTGAGAAAGTCTATGGCTGAAGGTTTTGAAGCAAACATTATTGACTCAGCTATTCATGCTTATGAGTTTGAACTTCGTGAAAATCAGCATAGTTACTTCCCCAAAGGTTCAGTATATACAATGAACATCACTAACAGAATATTTATCAATAAATCACCATTTGATGTTTTCGAGTATGAGAATGTTATTTCTTATTTAAAGGCTAATAAGTTTTCTGGACTGTTTCAGGACCTTATAAAAAAGCATTTTCTTTCTATACCGCATAGCTGTATTGTTTCTGCAGAACCGGAATTTGGTGTGAATGTAAAATTGATCACTGAAATGAAAGTTTATCTTGAGCAGATAAAAAATTCTTTCGATAGAGAAAAACTAATGCAGTTTTTGCCTGAAGCAAGCAAGTACTCAAACAGGCAGAATGATTCGTTATCAAAAATTTATGAAATTAAACTGAGTGATATTGAATATGAAAAGGAAGTCCTATTCTCTAAGATATCGGATCAGGACATTAGAATCACCACATCAGAACACATCACAAATAAAATTGTTTACGTTGATTTCTCTTTTGACATAACAGATTTCAGTGACGAAGAAATGCAAAGAGCTGTAATCCTTACAGAACTGGTTGGTAAATCTCATTGTGATAATGAAAGCAGCGGTATGATCTATAGATTGAAGAATTCAACAGGACATTTTGAATGTTTGGTTGAGCCTTTTGAAGATATTAATGATAATTCAGTAAGAATGTTTTTTAAGGTGAAAACCAAGTTTTTGTTTTCAGAGATGAGTAAAGCTTTGAAAGTGATATCCCAACTTCTAAAAAATATCAGCATAGAGGATAATGAAGGCTGGGATAATTCTCTGAATACTACAGAGATGCAAATGAACAGGGTATTTCTGTCACACACTCATTCTGCATCATTAATAAGAGCTGGGGCTTATATTAATAAGTATTTCAATATGAGGGATATGGTAGCAAATGTTGCCCTATACCGAAGGTGTGAACAGTTTTCCAAAGAACGGGAAAAATCAATTGTGCTTGAAAGAGCTAATGAAGTACTGAGAAAAATTCTTTGCAGGAACAGGCTTTCTGTAGTTGTAACAACTGATCTTGGTACGGCAAAAACTATAACAGATCATATTCTCTCTGCTTTTTTAGACTTTCCAAACACAGTCCTTTGGGGATCTGGGAAACAGGATTGCTGTATTATGCATAATGAGGCTTTTATAATTCCTTCGCATGTGCAGAACTTTACTTATTGTGTCCCTCTTAAACTGAAGGATGTAGAATCTCCAGGATCCATCATGTTGTTTAACAAGATAGTCAGGAACCTGATGTTGGATTATAACAGAAGTGAAGGTGGTGGATATGGAGTGTTCTCCTCAATAAACATGTCCGGTGACTTGTTAATAACTTCTTATAGAGATCCTGATTATTTGAAGACAATACATTATATTCAAACAATTTTGAAAGTGTTTGAGTCGAAGAATTTTGATAACAAGCATTTGCTATCTCAGAAACTGAACATTCTTGGTAAAATGAATCAGCCATTAAGTCCAGATCATTTCCATAACAGAAATGTAAGAAGAGTTCATTCCGGGTATAACCATGAGTATATCACAGACTTATCAGACAGTATCAAAAAAGTTGAAATAGATACTATCGGAAGAATCATGAATAAGTTTGACAGAGTATTGGGAAATGCGAAGTACTGTGTATTTGGTGATGAAAAGGCATTCGCGGGTAAAGCATCTATGTTTCAGTCAGTTGAAAGGCTGATTAGAAGATAGTTTTTATAGGCATTTAAGTGTAGATACTGGAAAATATTAACACTGTATTAACAAGCAATCCGTTTTTTTTTAGTTTTACCGGATAAAAAGCTTGACTTTATTCTGTAATTAGTCGAATATTAATTACAAATATCTTTAAACGGCAATAATGAGAATCAACCAATATGAATAACATTGATAATCCACTTAGTGTATTGATTATTGACGATGAACCTGTTGTAAGACATATGATCGTCAGTATTCTGAACAGATATGAGTATCAGGTTCAGGAAGCTTCCAATGGAAGAGACGGCATTAGCTATATCCAGAACAATGATGTTGATATTGTAATTGTTGATTTGATGATGCCCGATATATCAGGATATGAAGTAATCAGTTTTGCCACAAACTATGATCCTGATCTTCCAATTATTGCTGTATCCGGTTTGGAGGATGTTTCAAAGATTATGCAGGCAATCAGAACCGGAGCATGGGATTTCTTACTTAAGCCTATTTCTTCTATGGGTATTCTTAATCTTTGTCTCAAACGAAATTATGAACGTTCTCTTCTGCGAAGGGAAAACAGAGAATATAAAGAGAATCTTGAGATAGAAATTAAAAATCGTACAATTGAGCTTGAGAAAAGAACAATTGAACTTGAAAATGAAATCGTGAATCGCAAGGCTGCAGAAGAAAAGCTGAAAGAACTTAATCTTAATCTGGAAGAGCTTGTCAACAAACGGACACAGGAACTTAAATCAACTAATGAAGAACTTAAAGAGACCCTTGAGAAACTGAGACAGGATGAGAAGTCTGGAAGATCTATTCAGTTCAAGCTGCTGCCTCCTGAAAAGAAAGTCATTAATGGTTATGAGTTCAGCAGATATCTTATTTCCTCTACTATCCTGAGTGGAGATTTTCTAGATTATTTTGAAATTGATGATGATAATATTGGGTTTTACATGGCTGACGTTTCAGGACACGGAGTTTCATCAGCATTTGTTACTGTACTGTTGAAGTCATTTGTGAATCAGATGCTTGCCAACTACAAGACCGACAAAGACAATACTATCTTAAATCCGGGAGAACTTCTCAGTAAGCTGAATATCGAGGTCATCAATCAGGATCTCGATAAATTTCTTACTATGTGTTATTCTGTAATAAATAAGAAGACTAATACAATGGTTTCAGCAAATGGTGGTCAATTCCCATTTCCAATACTGATTAGTAAAGATAAGAAAGAGTACGTCCGTAAAAAAGGCTATCCTGTAGGTGTCTTCGATCATTTCACATACGATGAGTATCAAATAGTACTCCCAGAAGAATTTACATTTATCCATGTGTCGGATGGTATATTTGAAGTTATGCCTTTTGAAAATCCTGACGAGATGCACAGATATCTTCTGGAAAAACTCTCAGACCCTGATATTGAATTGCCCGACTTGATCAAAAAACTTGAACTCAGTGAATTTAACAATCCCGATGATATAACTTTCCTCAGACTAAGGAAGAGAAAATTCTAGCACTTTTCCCAATACTGATCTACATATCAATACTCTTTTAAAAAAAAGCTTGCATTTTATTCCGATAATTGAAAATTCTTGGTCCAAATAAAAATTTGGAGGATCCATGTCTGGAAGAATCGCGAATTTCAGTGCAGGACCGGCTGTATTACCGGAATCAGTAATTCTTGAAGCACAAGAAAACCTGTTTAACTACAAAGGGAAAGGCTTATCAGTAATGGAAATGAGTCACCGTTCTCAAAATTTCCAGGAAATTATTGATGAAGCCATGAATTTGGCAAAAGAACTGATGGGACTTAAAGACAATTATGATATTCTGTTTTTAGGTGGAGGAGCAAGTACTCAATTCTTAACTATTCCTCTTAATCTTTGTCCGGATGACAAAACTGCTAATTATGTTGATACAGGTACCTGGTCAACAAAAGCATTGAAAGAAGCTAAGAAAATCGGAAAGAAAATGCATGTAGCCGCTTCATCAGAAGATAAAGCATTCACTTATATCCCAAGAGAATTAAACCTTACTGATGATGCAGCATACCTTCATATCACAACAAATAATACTATCAGGGGAACTGAATATACATTTATTCCTGAAGTTGATGTACCTCTTATTGGAGATATGTCTTCTAATTTCCTCAGTAAACCAATGGATTTCACAAAGTTCTCTCTTATTTATGCGGGAGCTCAAAAGAATATAGGTCCTTCAGGTGTTACTTTTGTAGCTATAAAAAAAGACATTCAAGACAGATTTAACACAGGTCTACCTACAATGCTTGATTATAATACACATATCAGCAAAGGAACTATGTTTAATACTCCTCCAACATTCCCAATTTATATTGTTGGTCTTGTTCTTAAATGGATAAAAGCTAATGGTGGACTTGAAGGTATTGAGAAAATCAATAAAGAAAAAGCCGGATACATTTACAATGTAATCGATTCAACAGATTTCTATAGCGGACCTGTTGTGCCTGCTGACAGATCACTCATGAATATTCCTTTCAGACTTATCAACGAGGACCTTGAAAAGAAATTCATCGCTGAAGCAGCAGAGGCCGGTATGATCGGACTCAAAGGTCATAGATCAGTTGGTGGCTGCAGAGCTTCTGTATATAACTCTTTACCTTTGCAAGCAGCTAAAAAGCTTGCAGACTTCATGATCGAATTCGAAAAGAAGAATGGTTAATAAATTATAATTTATACGGCATTGCAATGCAATGCCGTCTTTTTTTGTTATGGAAAAAATATCTGTTACAATTATTACAAAAAACGAAGAAAATAATATTGCAAGATGCCTTAAATCTGTAAATTGGGCTGATGAAATCGTTATTGTAGATTCCGGTTCTGTGGATAATACTCTTGAAATTTGCAAAACTTTTAAGTGCAGTATTCATTCGATCAAATGGCTTGGATTCGGCAAGACAAAACAATTTGCAGTAGATCAAACCAGTCATGAATGGGTGTTCTCCATTGATGCGGATGAAGAAGTTACACCCGAACTGAAGGCATCTATTCAGAAAGTTTTGAAAGATAATCCTTCTTTGTCCGGATTTCGTATACACAGGAGATCATTTTACGTTGATAAATGGATTAAACATTCCGGATGGGATAAGGATGCACCTTTAAGACTCTTCAGAAAATCCAGGGGTGGTTTTAACAGCAAAGAAGTTCACGAAAGTATTGAAGTTAAGGGTAAGATCGATAAACTGAACGGCATAATGCTTCACTACACATATCCTACAGTCAGTTCACATGTTGAGAAACTGGACAGGTACTCTGAGCTGAATGTTACAAAGCAGTATAGAGCCGGTAAATCCTATTCAGTAGGCAAAGCCGTATCCAGAGGACTTGCAAAATTTATTAAAATGTATTGTATTCAGAAAGGTTTTCTTGATGGACAGACAGGTTTTGTTTTAGCGTTGAACTCAGCTTTCGGTGTTTACCTTAAGTATATCAAACTCTGGGAAAAAGCAAAAAAATGAGAGTTCTTATTACTCAAACGGCATTTCTGGGAGACGTTGTTATTCTCACCGCCTTAATCAGAGAATGTTATAGCACTTTCGAAAAGCCGATTATTGATGTTCTGGTTTGCCCACCAGCTGATCAATTATTAAAAAATAATCCATATGTTGAAAATATTATAGTATTTGATAAAAAAAAACAGAAACTAAAGAACTTCTTCAGAGTTCTAAAGACTATCAGAAAAAAGAATTATGACTTGTCTTTGAATGCTCACAGCTCATTCACTACTGTTCTGTTCAGCGCAATGGCAGGTATAACTGAGCGAGCCGGTTTTGACCGACGACTCTCTCGTTTTCTTCTCACAAAGAGAATTCCTTTTGTAGAAGGTAAACAAAGAGTATTTAAGAATCTTGATCTACTCAAGCCGTTCGGTAATAAAGAAATGTCTTATCAGACAGAGCTATATCCAACTCAAGCTGATGATGAAACAGCAAAAGAACTGATGAGTAAACTTGATAAAAGTAAACAATGTGTTGTCTTGTTCCCGGGATCAGTCTGGAACACCAAGCGCTGGCTTAAGGATTATTATGTTGAACTGGTAAAGCTGATTGCGGTGGAAGATATTAATATTTTGTTTTCAGGTAGTAATGGGGAATATGCGTTATGTGAGGAGATTATCGACCTGGCTGGGATTGATTGCCTTAATCTGGCAGGAAAGTGTTCTCTGCTGGAAACTGCTGCTGTTATTGCCGAAACAGATGCCGTAGTCTGTAATGACAGCGGTGCACTACATATTGCAAACGCAATGCAGACTGATGCCGTAGTGTTCTTTGGACCAACTGTAAAAAAATTGGGCTACTTTCCACTTGGCAAAAAAGACATTGTTCTTGAAGCTGACCTTGACTGCAGACCTTGTGGACTTCATGGCAGCAAAGAATGCCCATTGGGTCATCATAACTGTATGAAGAGTATTAAGCCGCATACAGCTTTTGAAAGCGTAATGAAATTATTGAATAAAGAACAGGAATAATAGTAATGAGATTACTTGATAAGTACATTATCAGAGAATATTTACGTACGTTGATGATAATTCTGATGTCATTCTCCGTAATTTTTATAATTGTTGATATTTTCGATCAACTTCCAAGACTATTGAGAAACGGTGCCGAATTCCATCAGGCTATTATCTTTTTTATGCTGAGAATTCCTTATTTGTTTATTATGACTTCTGCTTTAGGTGTCCTGCTTTCAGGTCTGTTCCTGATGAATACGCTATCCAGATACAACGAATCTATTGCTATTCGGGCTGCAGGAATCAGTATTACCAGAATGGTAATGCCGTTGTTCGTGTTTGCATTTCTTTACAGTATTCTCATTATGTTTGTCGGTGAGTTTATATTACCTAAAACAGAAAGTTATAGAGATTACATATATAATGTTGAGATTAAAGGGCGGGAAAGACAGGACATGAAAGTCCGCTCAAACATTCATTATCCAGGTAAAGATAATCACCTGTTTGCAATCAATTATTTTGATGGATATAAGAATGAGATAAGGAATCTGGATATTTCTCAATTCGACTATGATAAAGGAAAAGTTATTAAGCAAATAGTGTGCGAAAGAGCTCTCTGGAAAGATAATGTCTGGCTTGGACAGAAGTGCTATGTAAGAGAGAAGTCTGTCGATGGTCAGGTAAGTAACCGTTACTATGATGAGCTGAAACTGCCTGAACTTGATGTGACACCGGAAGGTTTCATCAAAAAGATTAAAGACCCCAACTCGATGAACTTTTTTGAACTGTTTGCATATATAAAGAGACTTAAACATATTGGTGAAATCCATAATAAAGAACTTGTTGATCTGCATTTTAAGGTTGCTTTCCCATTTGCTAACTTCATTATAATTTTGTTCTGTGTACCGTTGGCTTCGGCTTCAACCAGATCTAAAGGTCGTGGAATAGTGTTCCTCATCGGACTTCTCATCTGCTTCCTGTATTTATCAGCCTTGAGAATCAGTCAGAGTCTTGGACATAATGCGATTCTGGAACCTTGGCTGGCTGCATGGCTTCCGAATATTGTATTTCTTACTGCAGGTATTGGATTTGTTGTGAAATCTGAAATATAGGCAAATTTTTATATCAGTATAGACTTTGAGATCAGCAGTATAACTTAATAAGTAAAAACTACACCACTATTTGGGAAAACCCATTCGTCTTCTGAGGTACTGACAGTAATCTCAGTTGTCTTTTCGTTAACTTCAGGAAACTTGTTCTGTCCGGAGAAAATAAGGACAGGTTCAACTTTATTCAATACATCCTTGTATATAAACTCAATGTTTATACCCTTTGTCAACTCATTTATGAAAACACTCATCTGATGCTGTGACCTTGGATAATATGTGACAGTTTTGATGAGGAATGAAACCTCTTTACCAATGAAATCCTGCAGAGATTCATGAGTACAGATTATCTCAAGACATCCAGCATTAATTGATGTTTCTATATTCAAGCAAGTATCATTTACTTTTATTTCATTTACAATGAACGTCTCAGAGCTTAATGGAAGCTTGTCATCAAGTAACCATCTGTATTCAACATTTTTCTTAAGGAAGTAACGTGAGAGTTTCTTGGAATCTGTTGCACAGGCGATAATGAAGCTTTTATCATCAAGGAGCTTATTAAAAGAAAGAGATGTTTCTACTTTGAAGTATTCGGAAAATTCCTGCACATGTGGATCTGAGAATCTGATAGTGTGTCGAAAGTTCCTTCTGTAATGAATATCTCTATCCTTGTCACGGAATAGTTTCTGTATAATCTCATGGACTATAATACCTGAAACTTCATCATTCCCGAGTTTCTGATTCAATGATGCTTTTATTACATCTCTAAGTTTGCGATCGGAGAAGTCTTTAGGGAAGAAATTCCGCAGGAGCAGGGGAGATGAATGCAGTAACTTATCTTTTCTGTAATATTCACGAGGTGCTCTTCTACCCACTTGACAGAGCAGTTCATATGCTGAACCGCCATAACGCCCGGACGCCACTTCAAAGCTGGCTTCTTTGTTTCTGCTGCCCAGAATAACAGCTTTTGTACCAACCTGACAGTCATGAACACCTGATATATCAACAGTTATCATATCCATACTTACTTTTCCTATAACAGGACATTCAAAATCATTAATAATGACGACACCTCTATTAGAAAGCAGGTAATCATAGCCATCAGCATAACCAACGGGAATGACAGCATATTTTATGTGATTTCTAACCTTGTAAGTTTTGTTGTATCCAATATAATCTCCTGGTGCAGCAGATTTTATCAAACTGATTTCTGACTCAAAAATCATAACAGGCTTCAGATTGAGTTTCTCTCTGAGCTCATCTGCTGAATAAATTCCATAAGAAAGAAGTCCCACTCTGACTAAGTTCGTGAAATCATTGTTTATGTTAACAATTCCGGCACTATTAGAAATATGTACGTACTTGGGTGTGAAGTTCAGAGCAGAAAGGAGTTCATGAAATCTTGACAATTGATATTGAGAATAGTCTGTATCATCTTCACTTGAGGAATAATGTGAAAACAAACCTTGAATCTCCAGATATTGAAGAAATGAAGTATCCTCAATCAATTTAAGTGAATTGCTGTAGTGAACTCCACTGCGACCCATGCCGGTGTCAATATTTATGTGTACCGGATATGACTCAGTTAGTGCAGAGTTCAGAGCCTGGGCGAATTCAATATCCGAAACAGATGGAATGAGGTTAAACCTGATTATATCCGAAATTTCTGACTTAAGAGAGGGTGACAAAATAAGAATAGGAGCTGCAATACCTTGATACCTTAGAAAAGTACCTTCTTCTGCATTTGCAACTCCCAGAAATTTTACACCGTTCTCAATAGCAGTCTCAGCAACCTCCAATGCACCGTGCCCGTAAGCATCAGCTTTAACTATCTGCATAATCTCAGTACCGGGATTAATGAAAGATTTCAACTCCCTGAGGTTATGCTCGTAATTATCGAGATTGATCTTAAGTCTGCTTCTTCTGTTCATTTATTTAAAGTATTTTGCAGCAATATCCGCGAGGTGTGATCTTTCTCCTTTGACAAGGGTAACATGACCTACAACATCCTCAAACTTAAGTTTCTCAACCGCTGTACTCAGCCCGTTTGACTCAGAATCAAGATAAGGGATGTCTATCTGATAAGGATCACCTGTTAATACAATTTTGGTTCCTTCACCTGCACGAGTAATAATTGTTTTCATTTCATGAGGAGAAAGATTCTGAGCTTCGTCAATAACGATATACTGGTTAGGCAATGAACGGCCTCTAATGTATGTCAGTGGTTCCAATTCTATAAATCCGAAATCAAGGTAATCCTCAATAGTAGGACGTTTTTTGCTGAAAACTTTACCGTTAGACATACCGTCAATGCCATCGGTTTTCCCAGATATAAGGATATCCATATTGTCATGAATAGGCTGCATCCATGGTTTGAACTTATCTGCTTTGGAACCGGGAAGAAATCCAAGATCTTTTCCAAGTGGGAAAATCGGACGAGATACAACAAGTCTTGTATACTTGCTCTCCTCCACGACCTGATTCAGACCTGCTGCCATGGCAAGAAGTGTTTTACCTGTTCCTGCTTGACCTACAAGACTGACAAGTTTAACGTTTTCATCACAGAGAAGGTCAAGAGCACATCTTTGCTCTTCATTTCTTGGGGTTATACCAAATATTTCGCCTTTTTTGCAGTTTCCCAGTGGATAAAGAGTTTTGTTTGCTTCATTGTATCTGGTCAGAATACTGTCTTCTTTATAATACACTTTAACGAATTCGTTTGGATAGTATTTCTCTCCCTGTACATTCAGGTAATTGTTTTTCATAAGTGAATCAAACGTTTTCTGAGCAACTCGTTTTTCACTTAATCCTGTATAAAGCTCATCGAATTTGATTTTATCATGCTCATAGTTTTCAGAGTCAATTCCAAGTGCATTAGCTTTTATTCTTACATTGGCATCTTTTGAAATAAGACATACAACTTTATCCGGATATTTATCCTTCATATTAATTGCTGTGCTGAGTATCCTGTTATCATTGTTGTCTTCCATCTTATAGCCGGATATAGACTTGGCAACTGTATTAGCAAGAGTTACTTTTATAAGGCCATCATGTGGAGTGGCAACGCCATCCTGCAGAGAACCTTTTTTTCTGAGATCGTCAAGAATTCTACCGATCTGTCTGGCGTTTCTGCCTTTCTCATCCTGACCTTTCTTAAAGTTATCAATTTCCTCTATGACTGTAATAGGAATAACAACTTCATTATCCTCAAAGCTGAACAAAGCCTGGGGATTATGAATCAATACGTTTGTGTCTAAAACAAAAATTTTTTTCATATTTTCTCCAAATAATACTCAAACAAAAATATGTTATTGTATGCTTTTCTTTAAATCTTCTGGTGTATTTATATTATGTAAAATACTATAATCTTCAGTCAGAAGCAAGTCTGTTGAATCAATTTTATTTATTACGGATTTAAGATTGTCAGAAATATCTGCCATTTTTACTGCACTGACAGCTTTCTTTTTAAGCAGAACCGGATGTCCGAATCTTTTTCTTTCCAATATAATGTAAGGGATTATTACATCCTTATCAGTATTGAACTCTTTCAAATCCTGCATCAGAGCTTTAGTGACAAATGGACAGTCCACAGGATGGATAAATGTCTGAAAATTCTCATTAAGTTGAGTGATCCCGGCTTTGACAGAAGAAAACATGCCAAGTTCTCTTTCTGTATTCAGGATTATATCACAATCAAATTCCTTTAAAACTTCAGAAACAGACTCATGGTTATCGCCTGTAACAACAATAATCTTATCGGCTATGTCAGTATACTTCTCGACAATATGAACAATGAATGCTTTGCTTTGAAAAAAAGTTAAAGCTTTATCTTTACCCATGCGTGTAGATTTACCGGCACATAGAATTATTGCTGCAGTCTTCAATATTCAACCTACTTGACGAGTTTAGATATTTCCTTGAACTGAGGGATATTAGCATCCTGTATCATCTCAAAAATGAACATTTCTGTTGAGGATATGAAGCATCCTTCCTGTCTAAGTCTGTTGATCGCAATTTCTTTATTCTCAATTGATCTTGAGGATACGGCATCGGCAATAACGTATACATCAAAGCCTTTGTTTTTTGCATCAAGAGCTGTCTGTGTAATACAGATGTGAGCTTCTATACCGTATATAACAACGTTTGTTTTTCTGTGAATAAACCTGTCAATTTTATCATCGAAAATACTGAAACGTGTTTTTGTAAATGGTTTGGCGTGAGAAGGTACATATATGTCCTCCATTGTTTTTCCAAGACCTTCCGGGTATTGTTCCGTCACAAATATCGGTATGTTCTGTATCTCCGCAAATTTGTTTAAAATCGAGCTATTTTTTATGATCTTGTCCATTTCAGGTATTACATTTCTGAATTTTTCCTGAATGTCCACCATCAGAAACAATGTATTCTTAGCAGTAATCATTTATTCTCCTTAGTAATCAAAAATAATATATTGACATAACTATTTACCTTAATTAGTTAATTATTAAAATGTCAACAGATTTATAAAAAATATATTATTGGATAATTGTTGCGAGGAAAAATGAAAGATAAAATCAATGCAAAAATAGATTGTAATGATGATATAACAAGCAATCAGATTCAACATTTCAAGAATCTAACTAATATTGGGATTGCCCTTTCTGTGGAAAAAGATACTGATAAAGTATTCGATTTGATTCTGGAAGAAGCATTGCTATTCACTAATGCGGACGGTGCTACAATTTATACACTCTCAGAAGATAAGAAGAAACTGGACTTCAAACTTGTATATAACAGTACTATGGATATAATTATGGGGGGGAAACATTCAGAGATTACCTGGCCCAGCCTTGTCCTGAAAGATGAGGACGGACGTGAAAGTCTTATAAATATGGCTACTTATGCTGCTAACACGGGTAAAGCTGTTAAGTTTGATGATGTATACGAACA
This sequence comes from Cloacimonadales bacterium (SeqCode), assembly GCA_942492065.1. Lineage (GTDB taxonomy): Bacteria > Cloacimonadota > Cloacimonadia > Cloacimonadales > JAIOQZ01. The sequence goes on from CALODV010000008.1 coordinate 616,019, forward strand.
GACTATGTTTGATAACACAGGAACAAAGAAGTTCGATGAGATGAACAATTATCGGTCAAAATCAATGGTAGCAATTCCGCTCAAAGATCATGAAGACGAAATACTTGGGGTTATCCAATTGATCAATCCGACTGATGCTGATGGTAATATCATTACTTTTACAGATGATCACATGGAATTACTGTCCTCACTGTCTTCTATCACGGCAATGATAATGACCAACAGGAAACTTATTGAAGGACTGGAGTCGTTATTGCACCAGTTTATCAGGTCTATTGCTAAAACCATTGATAAAAAATCAAAGTACACAGGTGGTCATATAGCCAGAGTTGCACTTCTAACAGAGAAGATTGCAGAAAGAATCAATACCACAAAGAGGGGACACTACAGAAATACCTTTTTTGACGAAAATCAGATGAAAGAGATAAGTATGTCAGGTTGGATGCATGATCTTGGGAAGATCATTACTCCGGAATGCATAATGGATAAAGGAACAAAACTGGAATGTATAAATGACAGAATAGATCATGTTATAACCAGATTCAGTCTTGTAAAATCTCTGATTCGCAAAGATATCAAGATAAAAGAACTCCGGCATCAGAACGCTGATCATCTTCAGGACTTGCTTGCGCAACTTGAAGAAGACCAGACATTTATAGAGCAGTGTAATATAGGGTCTGAGTTTATGGAAGACTGGGAGCTTGACAGAATAAAGAGTATTGAAGATTTCAGATACACGTCAGATGATGAAACTTATTACCTGATCAGTGAAGATGAGTCTCGTAATCTATGCATCCGCAAAGGAACTTTGCTTCCCGAAGAGTTTGCAATTATGAAAGAACATGCATCTGTTACTGCATCAATGCTGCATGAATTGAGTTTTCCTCATAAGTATGAGAATGTTGCCCTATATGCTTCTTCGCATCATGAGAAAATCAATGGTAAAGGTTATCCTACCGGGCTTTCCGGAGAAAAATTACCGCTGCAGGCAAGAATTATAGCCGTTGCAGATTTGTTTGAAGCTTTGACTGCAGTTGATAGACCCTATAAAAAGGGTAAGAAACTGACAGAAGCCTTAACAATCATGGCTTTCATGGCGAAAGATGGTGAGATAGATAAAAATCTGCTTGATTTGTTTATTGATGAAAAAATGTATATAGATTATGCTGAAAAATACCTTGTAAAAGCCCAGATAGATGATGTTGATACTCGTGTTATCAAGGCTTTATACAGATAAAGAGAGAAAAAATGAAACCTGTTGCCCTAGGTCAGAAAAGATATAGAGAGATTATTAAATATCAGTCGAAGCGAAACAGAAAGAAAGACAGACTTGTTGTTGTTTCCGGTGAAAGGCTGATGGAACAACTCGCCGAAAAGAATGTGTTTCCCATAGAAGTATTTGCTGTAGAGAAGCGTCAGAAGTATCTCAGTATGTATGCAAAATGTAAAGCATTCTATTCTGTGAATGAGTCACAGATGAAGCGGATAACAGATGTTGTTACTCCACAGAAGATTGCAGGGTTATATTTTACAGGGAGGCACAATCAGGAGACAACCGATAGATATGTCTATCTCGATAATATCAGTGATCCTGGTAATCTGGGTACAATTCTGAGAACTGCTTGTGCTTTTGACTTACCTGTTTTGATTTCCGAGAATTGTGCTGAATTGTTCAATCCCAAGGTTATAAGGTCATCTATGGGTGCTGCTTTGTATCACAGTATAAAGACTGTTAAGCTCAGTGAATTTAAGGCTGATCATAAGATATACCTGGCAGATATGAACGGAACAAACATGAATGATGTAAAAGTAGCTGATGATAAATGGATATTGGTTATAGGCTCGGAAGCACACGGACTTTCTGACTCTGTGAGAGAGCTTGGAGATGAGATTGTATCTATCCCTATGGGTGATTCTATGGAGTCTTTGAACGCATCGGTAGCAGCAGGAATTTTGATAAATAGATTTGTAGCAAAATGAATAATATTTTGAATGATATAAAGAAAGGTATGCTTTTTCTGGCACCTTTGGCAGGATTTACTGATCTGCCTTTCCGCGTTCTTTGTAAACTGAACGGGGCAGATGTACTTGTTACCGAAATGGTCAGTGCTGACGGTGTTATCAGAGATCAAAGCAAAACTCTTGATTATACTGTTTTCAGAGATATAGAAAGACCTCTGGGAATTCAGTTATTTGGGTCTGATCCTCTGATTATGGCAAAAGCTGTTGAGAAGCTGCTTCCGGATAATCCTGATTTTTTTGATGTTAACATGGGGTGCCCTGTGAAAAAGGTTGCAAAACGTTTTGCAGGCTCTGCATTAATGAAAACCAGCGAGATTGCCGGTGCGATAGTGCGTGAAATGAAGCAGTCACTTGCGGGAACGGATATACCATTGTCTGTTAAAATCCGCTCCGGTTGGGATGCAAGCTCAATAAATGCTGTTGAATTTGCCAAATGTCTGGAAGATGCCGGAGCTGATTTTTTAACTGTTCACCCGAGAACAAGAGCTCAGATGTATTCCGGGGAAGCTGATCATAATGTAACTTCCGCTGTAGCAGAAAATGTTTCCATACCTGTTGTAGCAAATGGTGATATACGTACCGTAGAGGATGCGGTGAAAGTAAAACAGCTGACAGGTTGTTCCTCGATCATGATAGGTAGGGGAGCACTGGGAAAACCATGGATTTTTGATCAAATTAAACAATATTACTTGACTGGTGAGGTGAAAGAGTATTCTAAAGAATTCAAGCTGGAAACATTGAGAAAGCACCTTGATCTGGCAATAGGATATAAAGATACAAAAAAAACTGTTGTTGATCTACGTTCTCATTTAGCTTATTATACAAAAGGAACGAAAGGTGGATCCAGAATCAGAGCATTTATAAATAAGTCTGAAAGAATGGATGAGATATACGAAGCAGTCGCTGAATTATGGTAAGTAAAGGTTTTTAATAAATGAATACAATAGAAAATATTATCTGGCAATCAAAATTCGAAGCAAAAAAGAACTGGCTTAATGCTGTAAAAATACTTGAAGACGGAGTTATAGAATTCGGAGCTGATGTTGACTTGTTCCTTCAGTTAGCCGATGTTTACTCCGCTAAAAAGATTTATAAAAAAGCTATTGAATACTACCAGAAAGCCTCCGAGCTTGATACAGAGAACATGAATATCCTGTTCAGATTGGGAAATTGCTATCTGTCCATGAACGAGATTACTGTGGCTTTATACTATTATGACAAGATAAAGCCTATGTTCCCGGAAGCAATGTACAACAAAGCCATTGCCTATTCCAAGAAAGGAAAGCTGCTTCAGTCTATCAAAGTTCTGGAAGATATTGCCAAAATGAAACCTGACTCCGAGTTACCTTATTTCTTCCTGATAGAACAATACCTCTCCAGTAAAGAGTATAATAAGGCTATCGAAAAGCTGAATGTTGTTGAAACCAAATTCGGTAAAAACGGTAAGGTCTGCTTTCTGAGAGGAATAGCCTATTCTTATCTTAAAAACTGGCTTAAGGCTTATATTGAGTTTCAGGCTGCTGAGAAGCTGAAATACAGCACAGCAAATTATTTTCGTGCTTACGGTATTACTGCTTCCAAGATAGGGAAGAGCAATCAGGCAGTGGATCTTCTGCTGGAGAGTATCAAGCTGGAACCATTCAATCTGGCAACATATCTGGATTTGATCAATATCTATATTACGCAGGAGAGACTTCTCGAAGCATACAAAATTGTTGAGCATGCTAAAAGGATTGGACCATTCTCCGATGCACTCTCACTAATCCATAACAAAATCATACATATGATCAAGAAAAAGTACGGAGATTCTCACCCGATTTTTGATGATTAGGTTTTTGGGAATTACGTATAGAATAAAAGCAATCTTGCCCTCTGACTCTTGAACTCTATCAACCGCGTAGAGGCAACCGGACGGTTGTCTCAGGTGCTAGTTCCTCATTCATAGTTATTCTATATGGAGAAACTTAATGAGACACAAGATATTGTGTCTCTACAATGCATTTATGATACAATAGGGTTGTATGAGTCCACTATTAAAGCAGTTCATTGTACAGACGATTGATTTCTGGACTATTGCTACTGATGAGAGTCCGATAAATATTCAAAATTTCCAACGCTTCTTTCTTATCATTTCTGAATTTAATCTTGAAATCAGCATATGATAGGAAAAATTGTCTAACAGTTGGAAGATTAGTGTAAATGCCATTAATCATAACATAATTGTAATCTATATCGAATGCTTCTGAAAAAATTTCGTTCAGCTTAATTTCGTACATTTTCTCTGCTCGATCAAGTTTACCTAACTCAACATAAAATGATGGATAATTGTAGATAATATTATTCGCATAATCTGTGTACATTATGCTTTTTTCCAGATAGAATTCTGCTTGTTCAATATTCTTCTTAAGAAGTTCTATTTTTGCCATTTCGAAAAACATCGATTTTCTCTCAGGGAAGATTATATATGAACCAAGACAGCTAAATGTTCTTTGCTCTAGATATCTTGTGTCATTTTCTATACTTTTCATTATTTTTAGAGCTTCATTAGTTTTGTTTTTCTTAATCAGTACTTTCGCAGTTTGGTATAGATATCTATAATACTCTTCATCCTTCCTTACTTGGGAATCATGTTTTTTCTTAAGAAGTTTGAGGTAGAACTCACTTCTCTGAAGATCATCTTCTGCAAGATAATAAGCACTTAGTGTATAACATTCATTGTTAATATAATTCTCCGAAACATCAACGTTGTTTTCATTTGCAATAGAAAATGCACTATTGAATTCATTGTTACTTATCATAGCCTTAACTTGATTAAGTGTGTTGGGCATATCAAATTCCTCCAGGATGTATATTACATCTAAAGCTCTATCCAAATCAAATTCTTCATAAAAAGAAGAAACAGGCTTTATTTTTTTTGGATTTTTCATAATTTGATTTGCAAAAACAACTTGTATTAATGTATTACTTGATGCATCAAGTTTCTTCAGATAATTATCATTTTCTTCGCTCTGAATATATTTGAAGAATTTCCTTGTTGTAGTTTCGTTTTTTGTGATATACTCATAGGTCTGAAGTAAATTATCGCTTGTATCACAAATCTTTTTAATCTTGATGAGGTTCTGCTCATCTTCAGAATAAAGAAAATATCTGATCATCCTTGCTATTACCGAAGTACTTAAATAAGATTCAAGATTCTCAGAACTACAGATAGAATCATATAAGCTATCCAGCTTACTGTAGTTATGTGTTTTGTAATATAAATAAGACAGTTTCTCAATTGCATCAATATTTGCTTGATCACATTCTATAGCTCCCAATAAATACGATTCCGCTTTGTAAATATCTAATAAATGATCGTCATACAATTCTGCCATCAGAACTTTCATAGGAGAATAATGTTCAAGTAAATCGTTAAAAAAATCAAGCTTCTCTTGTACATAATTTATTTTATAAGAAAGAAATATATCTTTTGCAATATCAAAAATGAAAATCCTGAAATCTTCATCATTATTTATGTAATCAAATAATTTATCTTTATCAATGTCTATAATGTTTCTCAGAACATTTTCAAGTATAGTATATTTGCTTCCCAGAAAATACTTTACACCTGGAGATCCGGTACTTGATACTTGGGGCAAATTTTGTGATAAATTTTTCAGATTGTCCAAGGCTGCATCAACATTTGACTGCTGAACATTGTAATCTGCCAAGTATAGATAAAATGTGCCATGAGTCAATTCTAATTCCTGCAGTTTTTTTATGAACTCATATTCATGCTCCTTATACCCGAACTTATCAAGTAACTCCAAAGCTTCGTTGGGATAATCAAACCACAATTGTAGATCCCGCATTTTATGGTCATCATTACTGTTTTTTAATTTTTCACTCAATGATTTTATTTCAGAGATTTTATATTTAACATAGTTATCAACGATATCCTCATCTTCATAGAATTCCATAAAATTTTCAAGGAAACTTTCATTAATTTCTTTATTCTTTGCTAACCTTGATGTTTTTTTTTTACACTTACAGAGTCTCCAAGATCGTCTCTGAGAAATCTTAAGAAATCCCAATAATAACCACTGTCTATATTCTTTTTGCTTCTAAGAAATTTCTTAGCGATTTTTTTAGCTTTTTTGCTATTATTAAAGCCTTCATCTTCAAGTTTTGCTAACCTCAAAAGATATTTATCTCTGTAATAGTCACTTTTCAAAAGGTCCTTAATCGTCTGTCTCTGTAATTCCTTATCATCACATTCAACAGCGATCGTATATATTAATCTTAAAATCTCTTCTTGTTTATCAGTAGTCTCAAGTTTTGATTGTAAATAGTTTACAGACTGATCGTAATCATTAAGATAATGAAGAATTATACCCTCACAATCTGGTTATACTCATATACACCCTCATCTGATTTGTATTTCTTAAGATCTTCAAGTCGTATAAGAAACAATTTGTTACTTATATAATGAGCTATCCTGCATCTCAATATCAATGTTCTAAAATTATCAGGTTCAAGGGAATATGCTTTTTCCATGAGCTCATCAGCTTGTGCGTAATGTTTCAGATAGAAAAATATCTTTGCTGTTGACTGAAGCTCTTTTACTTCAACATCCTCTCTGGAAAGTAACTCAGAGTATTCCTTGTCTGTAGGCAGTATACTGTCTTCTGCAAATAGATTTACCGACACGAACATCGTGAACATAATCAATACCAGATATTTATAACTCATATTTCACCTTATTCCGTGGTTCCCCTTCTCCTCTAATTGATCTTCAGAAGTTCAACCTCGAATTTAAGATCAGCATTTGGTGGAATCACTTGTCCTGCACCGCGAGAACCATATCCAAGTTTGGATGGAATAACGAGGCGTCTTTTCTCACCGACTTTCATTCCGATGATTCCTTGTTCCCATCCTTGTATTACTTTGCCTTGTCCGATTGTAAAACTGAATGGCCTTTTCCCGATAGAGGTATCGAAAAGAGTTCCATCCATGAGCCAGCCCGTGTAATTCATTCTGAGCATATCGCCTTTCTGTACTTCTCTGCCTTCTCCCGTTTTAAGTATTGTTATCTCAATGCCTGTGTCAGTTACCCAACGGTTTTTGGATATTTTTTTGCCTGAACTGCAGGCAGCAAGAATAACGATTGCACTGATAAGTAATAGTAATGTTTTTTTCATAATATTCTCCTTAAGTCACTGTAAATTCATATTCAGTTGAAAATGTCAATGTCCAATTTCATATTTCCCTTGAATAAGGAAGTCATTTTTTTCATCAACAGAATTTCTGGATATATCAAGGTATTTCATATAATACCTGTCTTTTCCATTTCCTCTGACTATTTCGGCAATTTGCTTTGCTTCACTTTTCTTGTATTTCGAGCTCTTTAAAGCTAGATCGTAAAGGCTGTCAGCTTTTGCAGCAGAGCCATATTTAATATGATAATAGGCTAGAGTAGGGAAAGTACGTTGGTCCATAGGTTTAATACTCAGAAGCTTATCAATATAATTCTGTTTTCTTTTTTCAGTACTATTGTTTACATAGTATTTGTATATATCGACAATTACGACTTCCGGGTGCCAAAAATTAACGTAACAGATCTTGAATTTCGCAGAAGCAGACGAAAAACTTGATAAATGATTATGTCTGATAAATACACTCTCATAATCACGAAATTTTTTTTCATTGTCAGGAGTACTGTTAATTATTTTTTGACATAACTTGATTGACTCACTTTGTAACCAATTGATCATACTATTGTTATTTCTTTTGGAATATGTATCCACTGCATCACTAAGAATACTGTAGTAGTTATCTTTTGAATTGATGTATCCATTCTCATCTACCCAATTATGTAAATTCTTAACAAAGATTTTCAGAAACCTCTTGTATTTTTTATGATTTGATTGTTCAATTCTGTATATGTATGATAATCTCATATTCGCTTTGAATTCGAGTGGATTCAATTCCAGAATAGTAAGTAAGTTCTTTTCAATATTTCTGTTCATCTTTAAATAAATAACTTGTCCAGTAATTCTATTCCATACAGCTGCTCTATCATTATTATATTCAATAGCCTGATCAAGTAGATTATTGAACTCATCTAAAGAATTAATTCTTAAATAAAGAGCTGCTATGCCTATAGTATGACTAAGACGAGAATCTTTGTCCTTCTTACCCCATTTCATCAGATTGTCTTCAAAGGTCTGAAGCAGCGCAATAGCTTTGTCTTTATCATTCAGATGCAAAGCATAAATCTCAGCCAGATATCCATAAGCCATAAAGTGGAGAGACTTCTTTTGAATAGCTTTCTCAAAGCATTTTATAGCCTCATCATAACGCTTCCATTCAATATATATTTGTCCCAGACCTTCGTAAGCGAAACGGAACTCCGGATTAATTGCTTTTGCCTTCAAGTACATCTTTTCAGCATTAGTGTAGTCTTAACTCCTTAGGTGTCTATCGCCAAGTTCTACATAGGGAACAGGTGATTCCGGATCTGATTTTATGAACTCCCTGAGCTCCTCAATCTTCATCCTGCGGTATTGCTCGATTTCACTATTGTACAACTGATTGGCTGACAAAACTGATATTGCACATGCAAACACTGCAATAAGAACACTCAACCTGATCAGAATCCTCATTACTCCTCCTTGTACAAAAAGACAGGGTTATCTGATTACCCTGTTATCCCTCAACTTTTTAAACTTATCTTCGTATTCCTTAGCTTTTTTATTGTCTTTCATTTTATCTTTATACAGTGATATGATTTTCTTATAAGTACTATCCTCTTCAACTTTATCAAGGAGAGTTAAATACTGTTCTTCAGCTAACTTGTATTTCTTCAGTTTAACAAACAAGTCAGCAAGTCTTTCATATCCATAGTTTGAGGGTCTGGCACTTTCATGTTTCTTCATAAACTTATATATCTTTTTGGCTGATTTATAAGCTTTTTTAGGGTCTCCAGTCTCGTACAATGCTACACTGTACGTTATCCTCATATTTGTAATTGCACCACTCAAATTATTCTTTGTCAGTGTGTTTTCCCCATAGCTTTCAAGCAGATAAACGTAATCCATTGTTACATCATGCATTTTTATCAAATCATTATACTGCTTAAGCCCATAAAGCATTCCATTAATCTTAAAGGCCAGGCGTAATGTTTCTTTATTCATATCTTTGGGTGTTATGGATTCAACAAGTTCTGATAAGTGTTTCTTGCTTTCATCATAACGTCTTTCCCCAAAGTAAAATCCCGCAAGATTGAACTTCGCATATATGTCATCAGAATCAATTTCTGCTATCTTCTTATAGGTATCTTCAAGCATGTTTGAGTAATACTGAGATGCTGCATCGTTACTTCTTCCGAGACGACAGAAGTTCTGTAACGATTTGTATGATTTAATCTTAAACTCGTTGTCATGAGTGTCTCGAATCAGCTTCTCAAGCATATTGACTGCAGTTTCAAGGTTTCCTCTTTTTCTGCCAAACTTATTGATGTTTTCTATTATTTTATCCTGTATGTTCTTGTCGGCAGGATTGGCATCAAGTAAGTCAGCATAGCAGGTGATTGCCTTAATATACTCTTTGTTTTCTTCGTAACTTTTACATACAGCCAGCTTCTTTTTTGAGATTTGTTTTGCTGTGAGAGTTTTGTTAATGAAGAAGTCACTTTTCTCTTTAAGGTTGAGTACTTTGCATATATCTGCCAGTCTCTTATAATAGTATTTCTTGCTGCTATCTTCCAGAAGATTCTCAAACTTGTCATGATAATCCAGATATTCAGCTGCTTTAGTAGTGTTGCTCTGTTTCACTGCCAGAAATGTCATGTAATTAATGTAAATATCAACAATAATTCTCTTTGCATAGGACTCTGAGCTGTTAAGATTCTCTCTAAAACTCATTTTAGATTCGATATTTTCAAATTTCTTATCAATTGCTTTATCAGTTATGTACGGTTCAAGAATAGAAGAAATAAATTGATTGCCTTCAGTAAAAAGGTCTGAATCCATATAACATTTTGCCATGGATTCGATAACTTTGAAATGCTCATTGTTTATCTTGTATGCTTTTTTCAGGAAATGAAGACTGTTACCATAATCTTTAACATAGTAAAACTTCAGTCCGGTATCATGATTAGCACGGATTTTGTTATCCATAATATCTATAGCTTTGGTGTAGTAGTTAACGGCTTTATCAGACATTTGCAGAGCAAGATACATCTCAGCCATATTGATCATGTTATATTGAGTTGAAGGGTTGTACTTTTCTACTTCAGCCAAGTACTGCATTCTGGTAATCTTGTCACCATTTGCTTTAAACAGAATATAGTATGTATCGATAAGCATTTCTGAGGGATTATCGAAATTGAAGCTGGTCATCGTAAGTCGTGGATTACCCGGTATAAGTTCATATACAATTCTGTCTGCGATAATCTGTTTGAACGGTATTGCTGCCTCACCGTCTTTTCTGCTGATTTTTACTTCAACACCGTCATTGATTATCTTTGTGCACAGATCAATAATTTTCTTGTGTACAATCGTCATATCAACATTGACTCTTTTCTTCAAACTCTCAAAACAGAAGTTTCTGTAAACTCTCAAATCCTGAGTTTCAAGAGGAGCAGCAGCAAGTCGGTCTAACTCTTTGTAAAATAGTTCTTCTTTTCTGCCCTTTCTCATATCATATCCGGCAGTATATTCTATTTTTGCCAATGCAATTGTATTGTTGTTCGGATACTTTTTCTCGAGCTGGTAAATAATAGTATCTGCTTCCAGAACACTAAATTCAGCATACTGGTGTATGAATTTAAGCTGAGGGAACTCGTCTTCCGGATATAGTCTTGAGTATCGTGCAACACATGAATCTATAAGGGATAGTTCTTTAATCTGTGCATATATGTCCCCCAGACCTTTGTAATAGCTGAGTCTGGACTCTTTATCTTTATCTCCGAAGTCCATCAGGTTGTTTTCAAAAGTCTGCAGGAGCTCAACAGCTTTTTCTCTATCATCAAGGTGAACAGCATATATCTCAGCCAGCTTCTCATAAGCTTCGAAATGCAGTGATTTTTTTTCTATAGCTTTTTCAAAACATTTAACAGCTTCTTCAAATCTATTCATTTCAATGTAAGTCTTGCCAAGTCCTTCATACGCATAGCGGAATTCGCTATCAACATCTTTAGCCTGTAAATAGTAAACTTCTGCAATATCGTACACTTTGCTTTCAAAGTATTTGTCACCCAGAGCAACATAGGGAACAGGTGAGTCCGGTTTGGTATTCACAAACTCTTCCAGCTTTTTGATAGGCATGACTCTGTATCTGCCGATTTCTGTATTGTAAAGAGTGTTTGCGGAAAGGTTTGTTAAGATAAAAATGAATATTATCCATGAAAGGATGTGTTTTGTTCTGCTGTTGTTCATCATATTATGATTTTCTCCTGTATTGTATGAATCACCAATGGTGCTCCATGTTATTTATATTTTTGTATATAATGTGTAATCTCTTGTTATCTTTTATGTCTGCTTCATCAGTCTGATTGAGTAGATTAAGCTCTTGTGAAATAAGATTACTGTCGGGAAATAGTTCCAACGCTTTATCGTACAACTTTCTGGCTTCGATTAGATCTCCTGCATAGATATACGATCTTGCCAGAAACAAATAAGCTCTGTCGCTTTTATTACAACTGTCTGCTTTGACTTCCGAATCAAAATATGTCCTGAGATTACTCAAAACTATCTGAGTTTCATTTATATTATTGTCAATATAATACGTTTGAAGCCTAATCAGTTTAAGGAAATATGATTCCTGTTTTTCTATCATGATCACTCACAGGGTGTGAAAAAACGTAATTTTTGTCGATTAAATCAGTTAAAACAAATCCCCTTCGACTCCGCTCAGGGAGCTTTCAACTCTAACTCTAACAGTAAATTAAATTGATTGACTCCCGAAGAATTGGGGAAATCTACGACACAAATTACTATTAACTATAAGATAACTTACGTTTCTACACAGTCTGTCAACTGAGTCTTTTTCATTGTACGGTACCTGCTTATCTCTGTATTGTAAAGAGTGTCAGCAGAGAGATTAATATTCACCAGAAGCAACAATAATACAGCAAATAATGTACATCTTATGACTTTCAGTATGTTCTTCTGACCCATCTCACTCTTCCTTTTATATCAGAAATTGCACTTTTGTCTTTGATGTTGGTATTACCATTTTCCTTCATATCCTCAAGTTCGGTTTCAGGAAAGCTATAGTGTGTTTTATACTTTATTGCTTCCCGATAAATCTTCTCAGCTCTTTTAAAATCATTGATAAATCTATATGATCTGGCCATATATAAGTATAACTGCACTGGAATATCATCTTTCTTCAACTTTCTGAAGTACTTATACATCCTTTTAACATTCTTCCGGGCTTTCTTCTCATTTCCCGGATAGAAGCAATTATAAAGACGAGTCAATTCATAATGAAGAACAATCTTAGTGTAAAATTCCTTTTCATAGTAATAGGGTTTGATTTTCAGTGTATCCAGATAGTCGAAAGCGTCTGAAGGAAGGTTGAGGTAATCCACAATAACCTTTTCGGCATTGGCGTAATCCCCAAGTTCGAAATAGTCTTCGTACAAATTCATAACCGCCTTAAAGAAAGCGGGATTTGCTTCAACAGATCTCTTGAGAAGCTCTATAGTGTACAGGGGGTATTTATATGAAGTCTTAATAGATAAACCGAAGTAATCTAATGCAGGATTTGTTGAGAAAGAAAGAGCATATTCGAAGAATTCTTTTGCCGTTTTAGTGTCACTGTATCTTAGATGAAGACTTGTTATTTCTTTAAGAATAGAAGATGTTTTAGGTTTTATCATCAATAATTTCCTGATATACCAATCTTTTAATTCAGGATTTTTTATTTTTGTTACAGGATTATAAAGCATCCATTCAGCTTGGCCGGGACTGGTTATTTTCAGTGTACCGGGATCCAGGATAGGTATTACGTCTGTAGGTTCAGGGAAGATTATGTACTTTGTTGATCGGGTCTTGGCTATTACTGAATCAGGCAAGTTATTCAAATAAATTACTATTCGGTCAACCTCTCTTGACAGTCTTTCCTTCAGATCGAAATCAACGTTATAATCCATGCAAAAGGAATGAAGTTCACAAATTTCCATCATAGATTTGTTTTCAAGAGGTTGTTTCTCCATCTGGTCAATGAATTCTCGTAGAAGTTCCTGGATATCTGCATCAGCTCTGTTTTGATTTCTGTAAGAATAATACAACCCCCTATACCATTCAAATTTATAACCATTCTGATTTAGCAATTTCTCATAGTTATCTTCTACTTGATCGTATTTTCTCATTCTGTTAAGCATATCCGCTTGTATTTTAAAGTCATCAGGTGTAGATGGGACAAGCCTGGAAGACTTAACCTGCATGGAATCTGCCAGTTCCGGTTCGTAAATTCTTTTATATATGCTTCTTAGTCTTCCATAATACCAAACTTTCCTTTGGTAGTCTTTTCTTCCATACTTCAAAAGATTATTCTCAAAAGTCTGCAGCACTTCAATAGCTTTATCTTTGTTATTAAGGTGTTCTTTATAAGTAGTTGCAAGATAATAGTACGCCATAAAATGCAGAGATTTTTTCTGAATAGCCTTCTCAAAGCATGCTATAGCCACGTCATAGCGTTTCCATTCAATGTATATCTGCCCCAGTCCTTCATAAGCAAAACGGAATTCGGGATTAATGGCTTTTGCTTTCAGGAACATAGTTTCGGCTTTCTTGTACTCCTTTTTCCTCAGATACCTGTCTCCAAGCTCCACGTAGGGAACAGGTGAGTCCGGATTACTCTCACAGAATTTCACAAGGGAGTCTGTTTCCATAACTCGGTAGATATGGATTTCAGAATTATATAGTTCATTAGCAGATAACAAACAAAATGTAAAAAAGATGCTTATGATGATTAATAGTTTCAATTTTGTGTTATTCATTATCAAATCCTTTTGGTGGTAAATCCATAAATATTTCCTGAGGCTTTTTTCGAAGCGGTATCTCTATGTATTGTTTCTTGTTTCTAAGGTTGCTGTTATGGTGCTTCTTCAAATCCTTCTGCTCAGACTCCAGCTTCCAGTAATCAGGATATTTTGCTATTCCCCTCTCGTATAATTCTTCAGCTTTCATGTTATCATCAATTACCCTGTAGGCTCTTGCCATCAGCAGATAAGCCCTCCGGCATTGCTCAGAATCGGTTCCTGAATTGAAAAAGGTTTCCATCTGTTTTACTATATCTCTGGTGTTACTGGCTTTGTCAGGATAGTAATAAGCATACAGTCTTGTTAGTTTATAATAAATCATTATCTTAGATAAGAATTCTGTTTCTGGGAAATAGCTGTTGTTGTGGACTGAATCCGGGAACTCTCTGTTCTCAAATATCTCTGGTTCCACTTGCAGAAAATCAAGACACACTTTCTCGGCTTTTTCATTGAGATCTTTGTTTACATATAGATTTATCAGAGCAACTGCAGAGTGTATTGATGCCGGATCATATTCCAATGCCTTCCTGTACAAATAAATTCCCGTGTCCTTATCATGATGGTCTATCATTTCTGCCAGCCAGAAGCTATCCAGAGCAATGTCAGAGGAAAATATCAATAAGTGTTCCGCCATAGAAACTGCTTCTTCACCTTTACTGTATGTCATGTAGACAGGAGCAAAGATTCGCGCACCTCCTGTAGTTTTTACATGATACTTTAGTAATTCCCGGGTATACTGTTTATCAAAATCAGACATATATATACTACTTCCGGGTAATGGTTTTATCAGAAGATACTCAGCCTGTTCCGGATTAATTATTTCATTATGCCAGTTGGCTTGAAAACTTTTTTTGACTTCCATAGAAAGAACTTCCTTTTTCCGGTATTCAATTATTGCGGAATCAGGTAATGCTTTCAGATAATCCAAGATTCTTTTTATTTCTTTGTCCATCCTTCCTTTGTAGTCATAGGCAATATTATAGCCTTTACAGATTGAATTCATAATTTTATAGTTCACAAAGGATGTTTGGGATGGTGGCTGGCTGTCCATTTCAGCAATGAATTTGTTCAAGAAACTAATAGCTTTTTCATTGTCTTTCAATCCATTCTTATAGAAACTCAAGATTCTTTTGTAATGGTAAAAACTGTAGTCTGTGCTGTCAATAATACTCCGGATTATCTGCTCTGCTTTATCTATCTCTTTCCTGTTAGCATAAATTCTGGCATGAGCAAACTTATCATCAATACTGTTTTGATCCAGCATACCTCCCTTGTACAGTAGAGATAAACCTAACTCGGGTTCATCGATTTTATTGTACATCCGAGACAATTCACGATAATACTTTCTTTTCGATTTCTCATCCTGCTTGCCATACTTCATTAGATGCTCTTCAAAAGTCTGTAAAACCTCTATAGCTTTATCTCTATTGTTCAGGTGTTCTTTATAGATAGCAGCAAGATATCTGTACGCCACAAAATGCAGAGATTTTTTCTGAATCGCCTTCTCAAAACATGCTATAGCCTCGTCATAGCGCTCCCATTCAATGTATATCTTTCCGAGTCCTTCATAAGCAAAACGGAATTCAGGATTAATAGCTTTTGCTTTCAGGAACATAGTTTCGGCTTTCTTGTACTCCTTTTTCCTCAGATACCTGTCTCCAAGCTCCACGTAGGGCGTGGGGGATGATTGATTCCTGTTAACTTCTGCCTCAAGCTGTTTAAGATTCATTTTGCGTAGTCGTTTTATGTCTCTGTTGTAGATAGGATTGGAATGTAACATGGAAAATATTGAAACCAAAATCATCAACCCGAAAAATACTCTCTTTTCCATTCTTTTTGCTCCCTTGTCAGTTCACTCACCGTTTGAAGATTATTTCAAGAATATTCTTGAAAATAAAATGCTGTTCAAAGACTTATTGTGATTGTAATTAATTATCAGTCAAGGAAATTATGAAACAGGAACCGAGACTTTCATATCTTGGATTACCTCATGGCCATATTCTCTACGACCATATAAAAAAACACCTGACAAGCAGGTGTTTTCATATAGTAAGTACATTGATTGTTTTTCAGATTTCCATAACCCAGCCATCAGGTCCGGGTATATCACCGGATTGGATACCTGTCAGCAGCTTATATAGCTTAGTTGTGACAGGTCCCGGAGTTTTACCATCAGCATAGAAGAGAGTCTCTTTGTCGTTGTGCACAATTGCACCGATTGGAGCAATAACAGCAGCTGTTCCGCATGCTCCTGCTTCAACGAATTCACTGATACTGTCTATAGGAATGTCTCTTTCTTCAACTTTCATACCAAGCTCATGCTCTGCGAGGTGTACAAGTGATCTTCTGGTAATACTCGGCAGAATGGAAGGCGATACGGGAGTAACAAACACATTGTCACCTGTTATACCAAAGAAGTTGGCAGCACCGGCTTCTTCAATATTGTTTTTTGTCTGAGCATCCAGATAAATACAGTCAGCATAACCTTTTGATTTTGCTTCTTTACCTGCTTTGAGGCTGGCAGCATAGTTACCGCCGACTTTTACAGCACCTGTTCCGAAAGGAGCGGCACGGTCATATTTGGTTGTAATGAATTTACTGGTAGTGAAACCATTTTTAAAGTATGGACCTACCGGAGTAACAAAAATTGAGAACATATATTCCGGTGCAGCTTTAACTCCAACATTAGGACCAACCCCTATAAGGTAAGGTCTTATGTATAAAGATGAACCTGAACCGTAAGGAGGAAGAAAGTCAATGTTGGCTTTGACAACTTTTTTCACAGCTTCTACAAATTTATCTTCAGGATAAGGTTCCATTAAAAGGGCTTCGCAGCTGTCTTTCATTCGTTTTGCATTTTCATAAGGTCTGAAGAGAAGGACTCTACCGTCTTCAGCTCTGTATGCTTTCAACCCTTCAAAACATTGCTGACCGTAATGGATTGCTGTTGATCCTTCATGAATCCTTATGTAGTCATCCGTGGAAAGTTCACCATCATCCCAGGAGCCATCTTTGAAATAAGATATAAATCGATAATCAGCTTTAATGTAATCGAATCTTAAATTTTTGAAATCAATATTCTTCACGAATTCCTCCTTATTGTTTTTGCCATTCTCGCTTTTTTCTCCAACTTTTGTAAAGATAATTAAATTGGGTATGTCGATAAAATTGATTTTTCATTGACGAAGGAGCTATTAAAAGAAATTTGTCCATTCTTTATAAACAGCTTATACTTACTAAGTAGTCGTATTTAAAAATAGACCGTTCAAATCGAATGAAAAGTATTAATGGAAATTTAAGTGATTAAAAGAAAGGGATATCGAAATGCCAGATAAATTTAAAACACAGGTTAATTCAGAGATCGGAGAATTGAAAGGTGTGATTCTGCACACACCGGGACCGGAAATTGAGAATATGAATCCGGAAAATGCAGAGAGAGC
The DNA here is from genome assembly GCA_942492065.1 of Cloacimonadales bacterium (SeqCode). GTDB lineage: Bacteria > Cloacimonadota > Cloacimonadia > Cloacimonadales > JAIOQZ01. The sequence goes on from CALODV010000008.1 coordinate 633,512, forward strand.
ATTGTATAGTGACATTCTCAATCTTGCTGTTGCCTCAAAGGAATATGTACAGCTAAAAGAAGTGCTTGGTAAAACAGCAAAAACTTTTGAAGTTGAAGATCTTCTAAAGAACATTCTTTATAATGAGAAAGTAAAAGAAGATTTAGTAAAGAAAATATGTATCAACGAGAGTGCTCAATGCATCATAAACGATCTTATTGATATGAAACCTGAGGATTTATCAAAGAGTCTGCTTCGTGGTGTTCCCATGAAAAAGGACAATCTTACCAAGTTCCTGAGCAAGGAGTCTTATACCTTGAAACCACTGCATAATTTTTTCTTCACAAGAGATGCTTCTATGGCTGTAAGAAACCGCGTTTTGATCGGTAGGATGAAAAGCAATATCAGAGAACGTGAATCCCTTATTATGGAAGCGATTTTTGACTATAACTCTTACTTCAGTACCAAAACGGTTAATCCTGTTAACAATCCTTTTTTTTCAGGATCAGCTACGATTGAAGGGGGAGATGTCCTCGTTGCCAGAAAAGACATTCTCTGTATAGGTATTGGTGACAGAACTAACTCACATGGTGTGGATTTTATAATTGAACAGCTTAAGTCCAGAAAAGAAAAAAGACATCTGATTATTCAGGAACTGCCAAAGACTCCGGAGTCTTTCATCCACCTGGATATGGTGTTCACTTTCCTTGATAAAGATGCCTGCATGGTATATAAACCTCTGATTCTCAGACCAAACAGATTCCAGACTGTTCATATTGAGATAGATAATGGCAAAGTGGTTTCAATCAAAGAAAAAGAAAACCTGCTTTCAGTACTGAAAGAACTGGGTATGGATCTTAAACCTGTTCTCTGTGGTGGAGATAATGATGTCAGGATTCAGGAAAGAGAACAATGGCATTCCGGTGCAAACTTCTTCGCAATAGCCCCGGGAAAAGTTATTGGTTATGGAAGAAACGTTTATACTATAGAAGAAATGGCTAAAAACGGCTTTGAAGTAATAAAGGCTAAAGATATTATCAAGAATAAAGCGGATATTAAGAAAGCTAAAAAATGTGTTATAACAATAGATGGCTCTGAACTTTCCAGAGGCGGGGGCGGATGTCGCTGCATGACTATGCCGATAGTCAGAGCGGATGTTAAATAATTTATGACTGACGAAAAGCCTGTTGAAATTTCTCAACAGGCTTTTAACTTATATAATACTAATCTTAGAATAAATCAAAGCAGGTAATAACACCAAAACTTATCATAAGACCTTCATAACCCGGGAAATCATTTTCATTCATGGGACTAGAGCCGCATAGCTGGAGCTGAGCTTTAAGAAAAGGAGTTCCGACTCGAGCTGTTACAGCCGGTTCCCAGAACCAGACGCCCTGCATTGCTTTTAACTCTTCTACTTCTTCCTGATAGAAGCTGCTTAAGTTTTCACCACTGACTCTATTATAATCAACAAAAGAAAATCTTGATGAAACAGCAAATTCAATTATTTTGAATCTTAAACCAATAGAAGGCTGAACAAACGGACGTGTAAATTTGGCTTTTATTGTTCCATCATCATGCAAATCGTTGAAAGCAGAACCCCATCCCATTCCTCCATAGGCTTCCAATACAAGCGGACCGTAACTCGTAAAGTATCCGGCACCAAGATTAAAAATATGTCCGGATCCTGTGCCTTCATCATCATTTTCATTATTATCATCAGACTCATTTGCAAGCATTAAACTTGCCATTACGGCTACATTATCCATTATAGCCATTGAGCCCTGAAACCCTGTAGCTCCTACATCGTCACCACCTGAAGACCCCCCTGCTATACGTAATTCTCCAGCCTCTTTGTGCAGCGGAACATGTACTGTATCCGGTGCATAATAAACAGGAGAACAACCTGTTGTGATAAAAATAGTAACGCTAAATAATATTAACCCTGATATTAATCTAAAATTATTCAATATACTCTCCTTTAAATATTTGCAGTAAAGGGAGCAGTTTTCGATCCAATTTCTTTCACTTTGTTCTTGTGTAAGTATTCTTCTTCTGCAATTTTCTTTATCTTTATCAGAGGCCTCCAGCATCATTTTTGCTTTAGCATCCATATGCTTAGCAATTTGCTCGTATGCGTAACCAAGCAACCCTTCTGCCTCTTCCAGCAAAGCACTGATCTCCTGTCTGTCAGTCGTCTCGTTTATTTTACTGAGGAGGTTAGATTTTAGTTTATTGACGAAAGTAATATATTTAGTTTTGTTGAGTGGTATGTCCTTATAGTCACTAACAATGCTTTTCAGAGTCTCGCTGTGATGTTTGGAGTGAAGACTCATAAACCGGAAAATATCTTCATAGTTCTGCAACCCCTTCATCTGATAAATCTTTTCATAAAATTTTGCTACATCATCTTCTATTTGCGACATCATTTGCAGGATATCTTCCATGGTTTGCTCCTTAATCTGAAATGTTCAGTTTTTGTTTAAGCTCCTGTAGCAGGTTAGCTCTTTTGATAGAGGTATCTTTGATATATATATCTTCAGCGATCTGTAGTGCTTTTCCTATTTCATTACCTTTTAGAGATAACTCCTTAATTAAATCAAAACCATTGATCGGTAAAGGTGATTTGTCAAGTTCTTTTTGAGCGCTGCTTAATTTGAGCTTTATATTTTCAACTTGCTCATGATATCTGTATTCCGGTGCATGAGACAGATTGTCAGCATGAATAAGTTTAAGCAGTTTGTCGCAGTTGTCTCCTGTATCTCTCAAAAACTTCCTTGCTGCTTTTGGCGACATATTCGCTGCTTCCGATCCAAAGGCTTTTGTTCTCATATGGTTACTAATCAAGAATTTAACTTCTGCAATGATTTTTCTGGAATACTTAAGCCTGTTCATGATTTTTACTGCCATTTCAGACGAAACATTTTCATGATTAAAAAATCGGTTAACACCGTCTATTGTTTTCAAACTTCGCAGCTTACCAATATCGTGGAAAAGAGCGCTTAATCTTAATGTTGGGTCAGGCGAAGTGTTTTCTACAACAGATAATGTGTGGTGCCAGACATCTCTATCATGATACTTGTTTTGCTCCAGATTCAGCATTTCTCCAAGTTCAGGTATGAAACTCCTGTACATTTCGGTGTCAATCAGAAGTTCAAGACCTTTTACAGGATTATCTGATGTCATAATCTTTGTGAACTCAGTATTTATTCTTTCGACGGAAAGTGTTTTTAAAAGAGTATGATTCTTTTTAATGCTCACGAGACTATTATCAGTAAGTTCGAAACCCAGCTGAGCTGAAAATCTGACTGCGCGCAGAATCCTCAATGGATCTTCAACAAACACAGAGTCGGGATCAAGTATAGTTCTTAGAATACCGTTTTTGATATCTTCTTTCCCCTTACCGGTTATATCCAGTATTTTTTGGTTGCAAACATCAAGTAAAAGTGAATTGATGGTGAAGTCTCTTCTGAATACATCCTCTTCAAGAGTACCGAAATTTACCGAGGGAAATCGGCTTCTTTTTCTGTATGATTCATTGCGGGACATGACAAATTCAACATCAAAACCATTTATTTTAGATTTGGCAGTACCAAAAGATTTGTAAATCACCGGGAAAGTTGCGATCCTCTCCTCATAGAGGAATCTTGCAAGTTCTTGTCCACCATTAATAAGATTTACTACAATATCAATGTCATCAGAATAGCGGTTTAGTAATTTGTCTCTTACATACCCTCCGGCGATGAATGTATTCCCTTCAAATTCTGTACCTTTAATACTGTTGGCAATAGCTTCTATTACACGTTCCGTTTTACTATATTTTATCATATGTTTGTTTTTTTATTTCTTGAAACCCGGGTATAGTTTTGTCTGACAATCAGGGCATATAGAATGAGTGAATTTCATTTCCGGTATTTTTTCTGATAAATAATCTACCGGTGATTGCCATTCATCATTTTTTTCTTCATTTCTGATTTTGAAACAGGAAGCACAAATAGGTATTAACCCTATATGATTGACCTTTTGGTTATTTAGCCTTTTCAAAATCTCTTTTTGTTCACTGAAGTCTCTGAATACACAATATATACCTATCAGTTTTCCTTCTTTATTAGTTTTTGGAGTAATGGTGAAAAGCAGAGGTAATGTATCACCAAGCCTGTGATAAGGAATTTCAAAAGTCGCTTTACCACTCAACAGCATAGTATCAACATTTTTTAGAAAACAATTAATATCTGTTGGATTGAATATGTCCGATATTTCCATATTATATAACTCTTCCTGTTTGATACCAAAGATTTTTTCGGCTGACGGATTTGCATAGTTGAACACAAAGTCTTCAGTAAGTATTGCAACACCTTCTCCCTGATTTTCCACGAGGGTTCTAAGAAGTTCTTCTTTTTCCATGAGAATCCTCTCAGACTCTATTCTATGGGTAATATCTATTCCTGAAGACAGAACTGAGACGATACGATTATTGTCATCTTTGAGGTATGTATTCTGCCATGAAAGTGTAATTTCTTTACCATCTTTGGCAACAATTACATTCTCGAAATGTTCGGGATAGTCAGCTTCTTTATTTATTATTTTCCTGAATACATGTCTTATTTTATCCCGTTCCTCTTCTCTGATGCATAAGTCAAACCAGTTTTTACCAATCACTTCATCTCGGGTATAACCTAACAGAGTAAGCCCTTTATGGTTCATCATGATAATTCTCTCTCTGATATCTATATTTACAAAGATTGATCCAGCCATGTCCAGATATAGTTCAGCAGTCTCCTTTGCTTTTACTATAGCTTTTTCTGCTGCCTTTTCTCTGGTTGCAACATGTATAATTGAATATAACATATCCCGACCATTAATCTTGATCCTGTTACTGAATACATTAACATCTTTAAGAGTCCCGTCTGCAGTTTTGTGTTTGAATACAAAATGCTCTTTGTTACCTCGTCTTGCCTTCAGCATTTCAGCTTTTACCTCATCTGCATTTAAAATGTTTATATCAGAGATTTTCATAGAAGTAAGTTGGTCAAAATTGTATCCGTAGAAACATAAAGCACTATCGTTTGCATCTTCGATCTGACCGTTTTCGGGATTAATGATAAGCATTATTGTTTTGTTATCTTCAAACATTTTTCTATATTTATGATTGTCGATATAAAACTTGTTGCTCTCTCTTTTATCACATTTAACAGCTTTTGCTATACCAAAAATTCTGTGTTCACCTGAAACATTTTTCTTCCACACTGTTAAGTCAACATGGATTGACTCTTCAGATTTCATTTTCATAGTTGAGTTCAGACACTGATGTTGATCAAATCCTTTTCTCATCCAGAACTTTTCAAACAAAGCAGAATTGAAGTTCTGATCTAAATCGGATAAAGACAATGTCAGTAAATCATTTTTTGACATTTGAAGCAGCTTGCAGAATGAATCATTAACTTCCAATAGCTTCCCTTGTATATTGGTAATGAAAAGAGCATCAGGGATTTGTTCGAAAAAGGGCTTGTAGCACTGATAATTACTTTTATCATTATAATAGTCTATTTTTTTTAATGTAATGTGAATTCTGTTTAATAGTTCTAACTGTGTAAAACCTTCTGAAAGAAATTCATTTCTTATGGGATCAATTATGTTATTAGTATTTGCTATATCAAAACAATTTGCGTTGAGAAACATTTTGTGAACACTTAAGCTAAATATCAAATTTTGAATCTGAATGTCAGCAGAAAACACAAGTTTACTGTCAAATACCATCAAGTCATATTTCTCTGAAAGGCATTTTTCAAAGTGTTTGAGATTTTTACATCCTTTTACCGTCAATGATTCATGAATCAGGCAGTTCTTAAGTGTTTTTATCAGTTTGTTTTCTTCACAAATAAACAATATATTATGACGCTCCATATTTTCTCCAATGTTCATATAATCTATTATTAATATAGTCTATAATTTGTTCAAGACAATTTTTTATGAATTTGGATTTATTAAATAATATAAAATTTTGTTAGCATTTATAGATAACACTATTAATATGTAAAATAAAAGCTGGAGGAAGTAATGAGATACTTAATACTATGTTTATTCCTCTTAGTAGGAGTTACTGTAATGAATTCTGTGGAATATAATAAATTAGATAAAATGGAAAAATATGTGATAGAAGAAAAAGGGACAGAAAGACCTTTTTCGGGAATTTATACTGATCATTTTGAATCTGGAGTATATAAATGTAAAAAATGTAATACTCCGTTGTTCCAATCTGATGATAAATTTCACTCAGGTTGCGGCTGGCCAAGTTTTGACGATGCCATTGAAGGCAGAGTGAAACAGATTCCGGATAAAGACGGAGTAAGAACAGAAATTGTATGCAGTACATGTGGAGGTCATCTTGGACATGTGTTTAAAGGTGAAAAATTCACTGACAAAGATACAAGGTTCTGTGTTAATTCTATCTCACTGAATTTTGAGGCTGCTCATTTCGAACCGCAAACTGCTATTTTTGCAGGAGGATGCTTCTGGGGAGTTGAATACTACTTCATGAAGCAGGATGGAGTAATCTCTACCGAAGTCGGATATACAGGAGGTACTCTGGAGAATCCTGAATATTATGATGTAACTACGGGAGCTACGGGGCATGCAGAAGCTGTTAAAGTAGTATATGATCCATCAAAGGTCACCTATGAAACACTCGCTCGTTTATTCTTCGAAATACATGATCCTACTCAGGAGAACAGACAGGGACCAGATATCGGTACTCAGTATCGGTCTGAAGTTTTCTATGCGGATCAACAACAGAAAGAAACAGCTAAAAAGCTGATTAATATATTGAAAGATAAAGGATATGATGTAAAAACAAAGCTTACAGAGGCTGATGAATTCTATAAAGCAGAAGATTATCATCAGGACTACTATAAGCGGAAAGGCTCTGAACCCTATTGTCATTTCAGAAATAAAAGATTCTGAATTAATGACCTGCTGATAATACGGCAGGTCAATTTTTATAGAACCGGAGAACTTTGCTTACCTAACTATACATTGTCTGTTTTGCTTGAAAGACCAGGTTGGAATGTTACACTTCGTGTATTCTGTATATCTGAACAGATATGATTGATGTAGTTTAGATTAACATCACATCTTTTTGAAAGTAGTATGTATGTGAATAAATCAATTCTGCAAAGCAATCCAAACTAAACCATGAAAGTTTATATAAGGATAGATTAATCATGAATAATAAAACGAAATCGTTGATATATATATTATTGTCTTCTTTGTCATTCGCGTTTATGTCGGTGATTGTCAAAGATCTCAATGATATCCCGCTTATACATAAAGTCTTTTTCAGAAATCTGATAAGTCTTTTAATAACTCTTATCATAATCAGGAAGTCAGGTCCGGAGAAATGGGGAAGACCTGAAAACAGAAAATATCTCATAATTCGATCTATACTTGGGTTAGGTGGAATATTTCTATATTTCCATGCTATAAGTAATATGGATCTTGCTGATTCATCTATGCTGAATAGAATTTCACCTTTCTTTGTGACTATTTTCGCATTCTTCTATCTTGGGGAGAAGATATTCAAACAGCAGATATTTGCTCTGGTTGTTGTCTTTGCAGCTTCTTTGATGATTATCCAGCCTGAGTTCAACATGTCAGCACTACCGGCAGTATCAGGATTTCTTTCAGCTGTATTTGCCGGAGCTGCATATACTATTGTAAGACTTTTAGGAGTGAGACAGGAAAAACCGGAGACAATTGTGTTCTATTTCTCATTAATTTCTGTTATCGCTGTTTTACCGTTTTTCCTGATGGATTTCAGTATTCCGGAACCGGGAACAATGGTTAAACTCTTACTGATTGGTGTCTTTGCAGCAGGTGGACAGTTTGGACTTACTTATGCCTACAAGTACGCAAAAGCCTCGGAAGTATCCATATTTAATTATACTAATATAATTTTTGCTGGAGTCCTGGGCTTTATTGTCTGGAGAGAAATACCTGATGCAATGAGTTTAGTCGGCACAATATTTATCGTTGCTGCCTCAGTTTATATCTTCCTGTTCAACCAGAGAGGAATAAAACATGGAAAAGCGGCTTGATTAATGATTTTGGTTTCAATTGTTAAGTAAATCCATTTATTTTTAGACTTTATCTCTGTTATTTGAATGGTTAAATTCAATGAAATACATCCGGAGCTGAAAACTTGTAGTATAAACGTTACAGTTTTTTCTAACAGATTCTATCTGACAACATTCAGCTCCGGAACTCTATATAAACCTAAGCAACATGTGAACAAACAAGTTTGATAATGAAAGGTTACAGACCGGAAATGATTTTCGACATACAGGTTGACATAATGAGAAGCATGAAAAATCACAGAATCATGAACAATAAAACAAAGTCATTGGTTTTTATCTTATTATCTTCCTTATCTTTCGCATTCATGTCAGTGATTGTTAAAGATTTGAATGATGTCCCAATATTACAGAAAGTCTTTTTCAGAAATCTTGTGAGTCTGATTATCACTTTTCTTATTATCAGAAAAGCACGTGTTAAACTTTGGGGAAGACCGGAAAACAGGAAGTTCCTCATCCTGAGATCATTGCTGGGACTAAGCGGAGTATTTCTCTATTTCTATGCCATAAGCAATATGAATCTGGCAGATTCATCCATGCTTAATAAGATTTCTCCCTTCTTTGTAACTATCTTTGCTTTTCTATTCTTAAAGGAAAAGATATATAAGCAACAGATAATTGCGTTGGTGACAGTCTTTGCTGCTTCTCTACTTATTATTAAACCGGAATTCAATTTGTCGATTATCCCTGCTTTGTCTGGCTTTTTCTCTGCGATCTTTGCCGGAGCTGCTTATACTACGGTAAGATCCCTGGGAGTAAGAAATGAGAAACCTCAGGTAATAGTATTCTATTTCTCATTGATTTCTGTAATTGTTGTTCTTCCTCTTTTCCTTATGAACTTTAACTTACCGGATTTCAGTACGCTAATAAAGCTTTTACTTATTGGTACATTTGCAGCAGGTGGACAGTTTGGGCTTACCTACGCTTATAAATATGCTAAAGCTTCTGAAGTCTCCATTTACAACTATACCAATATATTGTTTGCAGGAATTATGGGTTACCTATTCTGGAAAGAGATACCGGATAATCTGAGTATTCTGGGCTCAATAATTATTATTGCTGCATCAGTTTACATTTTCATATTCAACAGAAAAAAGTCATCAAAGTAGCTTCTAATCAATTTAATATTCTGATTTTAATTACTCTGGGTCCATTATCATCAAAGATTAACATTCTATCATCTTCAGTAAAAGTGTATGTCTTAACAGTTATGTCCGGAATAGTAAAGCAGCCGGTTTGCACACCTTCTGGATTGAATCGTTGAATATATGACACCTCATCAGATTCGATATTTCCATGAGTGATAGTATAGATGTTACCTGCATTGTCTACGGCTATTCCGTTTGAGTTGGGCTGCAATCTCAACATCTGTTTCTCATTATTATCTGTTAGTTCAGATTTTGATTTAGAAAAAGTTTCTCTTATTATATTTAATTGAGGAATTGTATCATTGTAGATTGTTATTTTGTCTGTTCCAATATAATTTAGATAGAGTTTGTTCTTTTTATACGTCAATGCAAGCATGTTTTTTAGATATGAGTCCTGAGGGTTTGCTATTACTTCTGCATCAACAAAAGATTTAACATAACTAAGATTTTTGTCATATATTCTAACCAGTTCAGGTGATTTTCCCAATCCACCGTCTCCAAGGGTAAGTCCTACAGCTAGAATCATATCATTATCATTAATGGTGAAATCCATAGGGAAGAAGGCGTCAGCTTTTTGGGATGTAACTAAATTACCATCAAAGTCAAAGATAATAAAAGTCATTCTCTGAGCATCGAATGTAATAATTTTTCCATCACTTGTTGCAATTAGATGACCTGCACTGCCTATTTCACCGGGACCAGATCCCTTGCGTGAAAATACTTTGATGAAGTCTCCATCTTTATCAAATTTCTTGATATTGCAATCACCGGCATCCATCATGTATATATTTCCGGCATTGTCTTCTGCGAAGTCAGAGATTGAGTTGAATACATACTTTGAGTTTTCATCTGTTAGCTCCATCTCTATCTCATATTGAAGTTCTTCAACCGGATAGTTCTTGTTTGTTACTGTTTTTAAACCGTTTCTTTGCTGTATTTCCGGTTTATATTTGTTAGAATTGCATGCTGTTAGCAAAAGAATAAAAATTGTTATAAGAACTGTGTTTTTAATCATTATAATCTCCTGTCTCTGAATCAGAAAAAATTGATCCGTATCTTCTTAAAATATTGTCATAACAACCATATCCGTATATTTTGTTGTTTCTGATTTTGATTTCAGTTATGTAGTTTGGTAAAGCCATGTTAGTAATCTGCTTTCCTTCAGGATTAAATATCTGCAATACACTAACAGGTTCTGATTCATTAATTTTTCTCATTGTGTCCTGAACGTAAGTCATAAGATAAATATTTCCTTCAGAATCCACATTAAGGCTGTTTGAAGTTGAGTTTACAAATGTACAGAAATCATCTTTCTCTATTCCACCTTTGAAATAGAGCTTTCTTTTGATACGTAAAACAGGGTTCTTATCTTTTAGAACAGTTATATCATTGTCAATTCCGTTATTAATGACAATCCTCCCATTATATTCAACAAAAGAATAAGGAGTATCAAGATGTTCAATTTCAAAGAAAGAATCAATTAACTCAAACTCAGAGTTAAGTCTGTGAAGCAGGTAGTTGCTGTTTGCAGAATGTTTTAACAAAATACCTGAGATTAAGTAGGTGCTATCAGGGTTTCTAAAAATCTGGACAGGACGAACAATTTCCATCTTTTTACGTGAAAGGTATTTACCTTCCGTATCGAACTCATTAAGTATAGTTAGTGAAATATCCTGAATCAATATAGTATTGTCGGGAGTATAATAAATGTAAGCCGGCTTGTGCAGTTCGCCAGGACCCTCTCCCTTCCGAGATATGGTTTTCAGGAACTTACCTGTTTCATCAAATTTGAAAATTTTACTTTGAGACATATCAAGGAAATAAATGTTGTTATCTTTATCAACTTCTATATCCCTTATTTCTGTTACAGCATAGTCAGGTGATTCACCTGGAATCTCCATCTCAATATTCAGGGAAAATGGAGTTATTGGCATTTCCGGATTAATAACGGTTCTCACTCCATCGATAGTTTTTACTTCATAATTTTTCTTAGAGCATGCTGTCAGACTCACTAAAAGAAGTGCGTATATAAAAAATTTCCTCAAAGTTCCTCCTGCTGATATGTGTTAAATTTTGAGTGGCTTATACTTCTTGATTGACGAGCCGTGACTAAATCCATATATGTAATCTTTGATAACTCGTATATTGTAAACATCAGTAGCTAAAGCCATATTCTTAACTTGAATTCCTTCTTTGTTAAATATCTGGAGAATATATCTAACAGGTTTCTCAGTATTGTTTGATAGTCCAGAGGGAGCTGAGGCTATAGTATATATGTTTCCCTGTGAGTCAGTCTGTGCTCCATGGCTTGCTGAGCTGCCGAAAGATACTCCTTCTCCCTTATTCTTGAAATGGTCTTCTGTATACAAGTGTCTACTTATACTCAGTACAGCATTTTTGCCTTCTATTGACTGAATTTTATTATCTTTGCTGAAATTCAAGATTATTCTACCTCCCCTGCAACATATTGAAGCATCTCTGGAGTTCTTATCAACTTCAAAAAAAGAATCTTTTATGGAATAATCTGATTTCAACGTATGAAATAAGTACTTTTCATACTCTTCCTGATTGAAGACAACCCCTTTAATGATTAAATTGTTTTCTGAATCAAAAAATAGGTCATTCGCAAAATATCCGACCATTTTTTGAGTATTGCTATAACTCCCATCTGGCTCAAATGTTATTAAACTTCTCAACATTATATCTGTTACAACAAGTAAATCATTATTATCAATAGTTAAGTTTTTCGGAAAATGGATTTCACCCGGTCCTTTTCCTTTCCTCGATATGTTTTTAATGAACTGCCCGGAAGGATCGAATTTCTTAATATTGCACTCTTTCGCATCAAGTATGTAAATATTCCCCTCAGAATCTCCTTCTAAATCGGTAATTTCCGAAATCATGTAATCTGCTCCCTCATCAGAAATTTCGTGAATTAATTCCATAGAGAACGGCTCAATTGGCAGCTCATGATTAATAACGGTTTTCACTCCATCAATAGTTTTCACTTCATAATTCTTTTCTGTACAGGATGTTAAGCATATAAAAAGTAGAACAGCTAATATTAATTTCCTCATTTTTCCCCCTATTCAGGCTGTTTAGATTTTTATTGGTTTATATCTTGTGATATTTAATGTATTGTAATGATAGGTGTAGATGTAATCATTATCATCAATAGCAATGTAAAAAATATTTTCATCCAAAGCCATATTCTTAATTTGAACACCATCTTTGCTGAACACCTGCAGTACACTTTCCGGCATGTCTTCTTCTTTATTCGCTTTCTGATAGTCATAAGTCGGTACAATAGTATAAATGTTACCATTTGAGTCCGTTTCAAGACAGCGAGAACTTGAAGTGACTAATGTCCCATGTCCTATTTTTTTTATCACTCCTTCTATATAAAGATGCCTTTTAATAGATAGTTCTGTATTTTCATTCTTCAGAATATCTATTCTGTTTTCAGTTGTTTGAGATAAGATAACTCTATCTTCAAATTTAACTAAAGCAATCGGTGTTGAAACATCAGATACTGGATAAAAAGATTTTGTAACTTTCAGATTAGAATCAAGGGTATAAAGTGCATTTTTTAAATCTTCAGTTTGACCAAAGTATTTACCGGAGCATATATAAGCTGAATCCGAAGTTGATACTAGATCTCTGAGCAAGAAGTTCTCCATTTTATACTGCATTTTATAATTACCTTCCAAGTCAAATGAATGTATGATTCCTCTACTTTTTTCGCGAATCAATATTTCATTTCTGTCTGTAATGAAAATACTTCCGGGGCTATAAAGCTCCCCTGGGCCGTTTCCTTTATGTGAGAATATCTTGGTAAGGTTACCATCGGGATCAAATTTTTTAATATTACATTCTCTCGAGTCCAATACATAGATATTTCCAACTTTATCAAAGGCAATATCTTCAATATTATTAATTAAGTAACCTTCACCTTCAACAGGGATTGTCATATCTTTTTCCAGAGAGAATGGCTCGATCAGCATTTCCGGATTAATAACGGTTCTCACTCCATCGATAGTTTTAACCTCATAATTCTTCTTAGAACATGCTGTCAGACTCACTAAAACCAGTACGTAGATTAAAATTTTCCTCAAAACTCCTCCAGCTGATATATTTTATAGATTAAAAGGTTTGTATCGGATAAGACATGAATTTTCAGGAGAGTAAGCATAAAGGTGGTCGTTGATAATAGTGAAACTGTCGATATCCATATCAGTAATTCCTATATTTGCTATCTGAACCCCATTATTTGTAAAGATTTGCAGAACATACTCAATTTCTGAATCATCATGTTCTTCTCCTAATGGAAACCTTGGTGCAATTATATAAATATTGCCTTTGGAGTCAACTTCATTATGAAAAGCAGTGTAATTCCTTTGATAATATACATTATTACCACCTAGAGAAATCTCTTTGGTGCCACCCTCAACATATACATGTCTTTTAATTACTAAACTTGGTTTCTTATCAACAACTTTCACAATCAGATTCTCGGTAAGAAAATTTATAATGAAATCATTATTATACATACTCAAAGCAATTGATTTCATTGGGGATTCCTCTTTACTCAAGGTTGGGCTGAATGCAGGTAACTGTTCATACTTTTCAGAAACAGGATAGATATCCATTCTTGAGTTTTCAGTACTCCAGTCTGAACCAACACTGAAAATAGTATTGTCATCTCCTATACAAAAATCATTGATAAAAAAGCTCTCGATCTTATGGCTGGAAATATAATTCCCATCTAAATCGAGTATTTTCATTATATTCTGACCTGAATCGTATACAACTAACTCATCTCTTTTATTGAGTCTGAATAATATCGGATAGTTCAGTTCTTCCGGTCCTTGCCCTTTATGACACAGAGTTTTAATATAATTCCCATTATGGTCGAACTTCTTTATATTTGCTTCTTCATAATCCAGAACATAAACATTACCGGCCTTATCCTCAAGAATGCTGCTGATTTGGCTTATTGTGAATTGTGATAAATCTTCCCTGAAAATAACGTCTGGCTCAAACACGTAAGTCTCAACAGGCATCTCCTTATTAATAATTGTTTTAACTCCGTCTGTGGTTGTGATCTCGTAATTGTTTTTGGTACAGCCAATAAATAGAAATAGAACAGTGAGGGTAAATAAGTACTTCATGATTAAGCTCCAGAATAATGTATAGAACCGGACATACAACATCAACGATAATCAAGAAATTATTGAATTGATGTTATTAAAGGTTCTACAATAATTAATTCTGTTTAAGCAAAAAGTTACATGCTTAATTGATTTTTAACAAAAAAAAGCCTGTTGAAAACAACAGGCTTAAAAGGTTTTTTATAAGTTTATAACTCTTTTTTTCCTCTAATAGCTTCGACAGGACATACTTCTTCACATTTACCACAAGATACACAAGCATCTGTGATAATGTAAATACCTTCACCTTCAACGATTGCTGAAACAGGGCATGTGTCGACGCATAAACCGCAGTTTACACATTCAGATGTAATTACAAATGACATTTGTTCTCCTATCAGATCTCTAATACTTCTTTTTCTTTATTTTTAGCTGATTCAGAAATCTTTTCTATCCAGCTATCTGTTAATTCCTGAATATCAGAGAGCAGTTTCTTTTCGTCATCTTCAGTTATTTCACTGCTTTTCTTCATTTTCTTACCGGCATCATTTCCATCTCTACGGATGTTTCTGACACTGATTTTTGCATCTTCAGAAAGTTTTTTAACTTGTTTTACAATGTCCTTTCTCTTTTCTTCAGTAAGTTGAGGGAAAGGAAGACGAATAACGTTACCGTCATTCTCAGGTGTAATACCAAGATTTGCAGCCAGTATTTCTTTTTCAATATCAGCCAGAGTAGTTTTGTCCCAAGGCTGAACAACAATAAGTCGTGATTCCGGAATAGAAATATTACATAACTGTTTTATAGGAGTGGAAGCACCATAATAGTTAATTTTAACATCATCCAGAACTGAAGCTGAAGCTCTACCTGTTCTGAGTTTACTGTATTGATTAAGTAAACTATTAAAAGCTTTTTCCATTTTCTCTTCAAGATTCATTAATAAAGTATCCATAATCTCTCCAATTGGTTAGCTTTGTGTCGGATACACATAAGTTCCAACGTCCTGTCTGAGGATAGCTTGTTCAAAGTTACCTTTTTTAAGAACGTTAAAGACCTTAATTGGCATATTATTATCTCTGGCAAGAGAAAACGCCGTCATATCCATCACGTTAAGTTTTTTACTTAGTACTTCGTCGAAATCGACTGCTTCAAGAAATTCAGCATTCGGATCTTTTTTAGGATCTGATGTGTAAACTCCATCTACTTTAGTACCTTTAATAACTATATCCGCATCTAATTCCACCGCACGCAGAACTGCAGCTGTATCGGTTGTAAAATAAGGGTTACCGGTTCCGGCGCAAATTATGCATATTCTTCCTTCTTTGAGAGATGTTTTAGCCCTTAAAGGAGTATAAAATTTAGTGAATCTGTCCATTTGAACAGCAGAATATACTTCGGAGTTAATGTTATGTTGATGAAGATATTCGGAAAGAACAAGTGAATTCTGTACAGTAGCGAGCATACCGATACTGTCTGCAATCACTCTTCTCATTCCTGCATTGCTTCCATTAATACCTCTGAATATATTTCCCCCGCCAAGAACAATAGCAATACTGACACCAAGTCTCTTGACGGAAATGATATCATCTACTATAGATTTTATTGTTTCTTCGTCATACCCAAAGCCTTTACTGCCACTGAGAACTTCTCCACTAAGTTTGAAGAGTACGCGATGCACTTTTTCCGGTTTATAATACATAATTACAGCCTCTGAGATTATTCACCAAGAGAAAAACGTACAAATTTTGCAATCTGGATGTTTTCTCCAAGTTTTGCTACATATTCATGCACAAGGTTTTGTATTGTCTTGTCAGGATCTTTAACAAATTCCTGATTTAAAAGACAATTCTCTTTTTTGAATTTAGCAATTTGACCTGCAACGATTTTATCTACGATTTTTTCAGGTTTACCATCGTTAAGGGCCTTATTTTTATAGATTTCAGCTTCTTTCTCAATTAAACTGCTGTCGATTTCATCTTCGCTGAGAGCGAGAGGATTTGTTGCTGCAATATGCATAGCGATGTCACGGCATAAGCCTTTGAAGTCATCTGTATTTGCAACGAAGTCAGTTTCGCAGTTTACTTCTAAAAGTACACCAAGTCTTCCGTTTGAGTGAATATATGATTGAATCAGACCCTCTTTAGTAGCTCTGTCTGATTTTTTTGCAGCCTTGCTGAGACCCTTTTCTCTAAGGTACTTTACTGCAGCTTCGAGATCACCATCAGTATGAACGAGTGCCTTTTTGCAATCCATCATACCCACGCCTGTTTTTTCTCTGAGATCCTTTACCATCTTTGCACTGATACTCATTTTATTTCTCCCAAATTTTTTTTGAAAAAAAAGAGAGGCGATGCCTCTCAATATTTATTATTCAGAAGCTGAGGCTTCTTCCTGTTTTTCTGTTTTCTGTTCTTGCGTTCCCTCGGCAGCTACTTCAACATTTTCTGTTTGCTCCGCATCCTGTTGAGCATCGTCAGCACCTTCGGCAGCTGTTTGTCTACCATCTATTACAGCATTTGCCATAATATCTGAAATAAGATTGATTGCTCTGATAGCATCATCATTTGCCGGGATCACATAATCTATAATATCAGGATCACTATTTGTGTCTACCAATCCTACGATAGGTATATTAAGTTTTCTGGCTTCGTTAACAGCGATTTGCTCATTCATTGTATCTACAATAAACACTGCACCCGGAGTTTTATCCATACCACGGATACCACCGAGAGCTTTTTCGATTTTGTCATGCTTTCTCTGCATTCTTGTAGCTTCGAGTTTTGTAAAGCTGCTGATTCTGCCGTCTTCCTGAATTTCTTCGATATATTCCATTCTTTCAATACTTCTGCGTATGGTTCTCATATTAGTAAGCATTCCACCATACCATCTGTTGCTTACAAAGAAAGCACCACATTTTTTGGCTGCAGCCTGAACAGCATCTTGTGCTTGTTTCTTGGTTCCAACGAATAATATATGTTCACCTTGAGCTGCTATTTCTTTTAAAAACATGTAAGCTTCATTAACTGCATCTACAGTCTGTTTCAAGTCCAGTATATGAATACCGTTTCTTTTTAAGAAGATATACTTCTTCATTTTTGGATTCCATTTGTGGGTCTGGTGACCAAAATGAACTCCGGCTTCTAAAAGTTGTTTCATTGATACAACTGACATTTTGTCTCCTTTACGGTTGTTTCATTATCGAGCATTCATCTATCAATCCCGCATGGGACACCGCTACATGAATTCTGGTAATCATCTTTAACCATCTCGATAAGTAGTGTTGGAAATTAACGTTTAGAGAATTGGAATCTCTTACGTGCTTTAGGTTGACCACTTTTCTTACGTTCAACCATTCTTGGATCTCTGGTGAGTAATCCAACTTTTTTCAACACAGGTCTCATTTCTTCATCATATTTTACTAACGCTCTTGCTATACCATGTCTGATAGCTCCAGCCTGTCCGGAAAGTCCGCCGCCAACTACGTTAACTTTAAGGTCAAATTTTTCTGACATATTAACGAGTTTGAAAGGGTGTTCAACAATCATTTCAAGGATTTCTCTACTGAGATATTCTTTCATGTTCTTTTTGTTGATGATGCGTTTTCCTGTTCCAGGTGTAAGTCTTACTCTGGCTACAGCATTTTTTCTTCTTCCGACTGCATCAAAATATTGCATTAATTTCCTCCGTTTAACTCAATGTTTTAGGAGCTTGAGCAATGTGTGGATGCTCTTCGCCGCAATAAACTTTAAGTTTCTTTAACATCTGTCTGCCTAAAGCATTCTTTGGCAGCATGCCTTTTACAGCATTCTCAATAATTTTTTCCGGATGTTCAGACATCATTCTTTTATAAGAAATCTGCTTTAATCCGCCAGGATATCCACTATATCGGTCGTATGTCTTCTGAAGCTCTTTATTTCTTGTGAGCTTCACTTGTTCAGCGTTGATAACTACTACGTAGTCACCAAGGTCAAGGTTTGGGCTGAATTGTGGATTGTGCTTTCCTCTGAGAATAGCAGCAATCTTTGTAGAGATTCTACCCAGTACTTGATCTTTTGCATCAATAACATACCAGTCGTGTGTAATATCCTTACCGCGTTTAGTAAGTGTTTTCATTACAACTCCTTTTGTATTTTTGCGAATAAATCAGGTCAAAATATTGACACTGCTGATTTTGTGTCAAGTAAATTGACGTTTAAGGACATTAATTATCTGCAATTCATTTAAATATATAAAAATAGAATGTGCTGACTGATGATTTACGTTTATTGGTATCAGTACTCTAAATCATTTATCAGCTGTTTTTTATAAACTTCATCTTGAACTGATATTTAGTTTTCTCTCTAACCGGGATTCTCCAGTTAGTTATTATTATGTCTTCTATCTTGTTTAAAAATCTGTCGGAAAAGTAACTGCCTTCACCGGAAACAATCTCAACTCCATCAACTCTGTCGCTTTCATTAATATATAGAGTGATTTCGATGACTCCGTACATTTCTTCCAGTGATTTTCTGTATTCATGCTTAATCTGTGACTGATAAGTATTGATATAGTTACTGATGTTAACAGATTCAATTTCGCTTTGTTCAGGCTTTTCAATATTAACCTGCTCCTCAGGCATCTTCTTGAATTTGTAGGCTTGAGGATTTGCCACTTTGGATGAACCTTTCTCACGAATGACTTCTCTTCGAGATTTTACGGTTTTAGTGTTTGATGCTACACTTTCAGTTCTGGCTTCTTTGTCTTTTCTACCGGAACAGGATACTAGTGTGAGCATAGTGCAAAGTGCAAGAGCTGATATGGTAATTACTTTTATCTTATTCATTGAAATCTCCTTTTACTGTAAAAAAACAGCATACCTGAAATGAGTCAAACAAATTATTGTAAAAACATTGTAAATCTGGGGGAGGGGCTTTTCATGTGTTTATGAGTGACTGTTGGAATATGGTCCTGACTTGTGAATAATGTCATTAATACTTTTTGAGAATTGAGGTGCAGTATTTATATATTTTAACGAAGTACAAGACTTCGTATTTTACTAATAGCAAAATACCGGAAATATATCCAACAAAAGCTTGCTCTTTTAACATAATGCATAACTTACTATTAGCATTTATAAGAATCAGCCTGAAAACATACATTGGATTATAGTCTCTGCTGCAGCTCTGCAAGAATATAAATAACTCGAGGAGTGATTTGTAAAAACTACCCCGGAGACAATATTCTATTTACACTTACAAACTGATCTGTAAGTATTCAGCAGTTTCTGCATTCTTGCTTGATTGCTCATGTTTTCAACGACTAATTTTCTGATATTCCCGGCGTATTTTGCTGCAGCATCGGGATTTTCCCTAATCTCGCACATAGCATTGTAGATAGCATCCTTACTTTTGCATTCGACTAACAAACCGGTTTCATGATTCATTATAAGTTCTCTGTTACCTGCTACATCTGTACTGATGACAGGTAATCCGGCAGCTCCAGCTTCTCTTATAGTCCCGGTAAGACCTTCCTGTGCTATGCCTGAAAAAACAAAGCCATCCAAACCAGCCATGCAATTTGACATATCTTTCCTGAATCCAATAGGAATGACTGTTCCATCCGGCAGGTATTGTACCATTTCCAGAATCCTGACACTTTCATCAACTTCTATAAGAATCAGCTTGTCATCAGGATATTTCTTATAGTAATCCATAAATGCACCCAGAAGATATTTAAGACCTTTCCTTTCACCACTATTCCCGGCAAATCCCCACACAAATGAATTTCCGATATTCAGTTCCTGTCTGAGCGTGCTTTCCTTGTCAGGAGTGAAATCATCAGTGTCAACACTACCGAAAACAACATCAATTTTATCAGGATTGATCCTACCTGACTGTACCATTACATCTTTCACAGATTGTGATACAGCAACAACTTTTGCAATCTTAGAAGTATGGTATTTGAGTGATTGAAAAACATCAAGCTTATCTGTTACACCGCGATTTACAATGAATTTGATCCCGAGTCCGAGTGAAGCCAGAAATACAAGGTCAGCTGTAGCGCTTTTATGAGCATGAATCATATCAAATTTCTCTTCTTTCAGGTACTTTCTGAGTTTCAGGATAGATTTAATATCAATATTGTTAAACTTAAGCCTGGGCAGTTTCATGCGTTTAAAGTCTATATTGTTTCTGTAGAAATCAGAAAAGTGGGATTCCTCTATTTTTGGGTCGAATCCCATTACAGCTTTTACATTGTGTTCGGTTTCGTTAAGTGCTTTGGACAAACGAAAAAGCTGGATAGCTCCACCGCTTTTAAGTCTGGTCTGATAGGATATTTGCAGTATCTTCATATAGTTTTTTATCTCCGATATGTTAAAGGATTCGTATCTGAGAAGTTGTCAAGGTTTAATCTATTGCTATCTAATCTGATTGCAATTGTATAAACATATTTTCATACCTGTTTGCTCCTCCGGTATGATATTTTTCCACCTTAAACTACTATTTAGGAAAATATGTGATGATATATGTGTATTAATATTGCAGTACTTTCAAGAAGTTCGAAATTAGAAGATGATTCTGAAGCATTACAAGCAGCTGAAGTCTTAAAAAAACATTCTTCAAAAGCTGATGAATTTTACTTTTAAGCAGAATTTTTGATGTTTCAGGTAGGCTTATCAATTCGAAAATATCACATAAAAATAATAGTTCAAGTAACAGTTTTGTTGGAAGATAAATCACTAGAAGATAGATTGGTAGAACGTGTAATCTTAATTGAAAGACACTTTGCGTTATAGGTCGTTAATTATATATAAATAACCTTTATACCATTCTATATCAATTAAGAATACTTTGCATTGCAATGCCGTTTCTTAGAAACTAATTTAAGAAACTAAAATCAAAAATAGCAGAGTGTATAAACAACTTGACTATAGAAGGACTGTATCAACAATTACGTATAAATGGGTTTATCAACGATCAAACGGGGTAAAGAGAATACTTTTCTTACTTGTAGCTTTGAATAGGCATGAACCATTGTAAAATAATCGGAGGCTCTGTGATTAGATATTTTTTGATTTTAAGTATGCTTTTAATTAGTAAGTGCATTTTTGCTGAGAAGGAGATTGTCAAAATTGAAATTGAGAAGTTACATGGTGAGCAGTTAATATCTGATATTTCCAAAATTGAAGGCGGCTACAATATATCATTGTTTCTTGTTGGAGAAACTACTCAATATTATGTGGAAAAAACAACAACTACTGGATACAATATACAAGAACATGAAAACTTTGAGCTTAAAGAAAACTTATTAATAGGAAACAGAGAGTTCAATGTGACTTCACAAGAAAATGCAAATTTCATTTTCAACTTTAGTACTAAAGAAGATATGAATTGGCATCTTCAAATTCCTGCTAATTCTTCTTATTCTAAAGATCCTGTTCAAACTATTTCAGGTGCTTTTAACATTATCGGGGAGTTACCAAATTCTGTGTTTGATGATGATTTACATGAGATCGCAAAAAAAACTGGTTATTCTGGCTTGAACTATTACCAAGTATCTCCAGAGGGAAAACTAAATTGGGTAAGACCGGTACATGATTTAGGTGGTGGATCATTTAGAGTATCGACTATGCTAAATGGTAAATCAATAACTATTTGTAGAGTTGACCTACCTTTTGAGGAAAGAGTACCAGATCCATTTGCAATGGGGAAGTTCAAATACTCAAAATCATCTGATCATTTCGTGTGTATGAGGAAATTTTCCTGTAGTGGTAATATGATCTGGGCAAAATTTTTCTCTTGGGGTGATTTCGTTATGAATCTTAGTATAGATACAAATTACATGGAAGAAATTTCTTTTGCTGGAGTAGTTTCGGGTCCTATCATTTTAAGTAGTAATGAAGCCGTTAATTTCGACAGCAATCAATTTTACTCCCCAATTCGTATTGTGGGAAAATGTGATGAATTGGGGAATATTTTATGGATCAACACTTTGCATCCAATGACTGGGCAAATGTCTTTCCAACACATGATAATGAATAATGGTAATGTAATTGTATCAAATAAATCGGATTCTGTTTCTTCCGAAAATTTTGATAAGAGTAATATAGATTCCGATTTCTTCAAGAGAAAATTGATCTGCTACAATGGAAATACCGGTGATATTATATGGAGCGAATATTTGCCTGATGACCTTAATCCCAAATTTGATAAAAATAGTGACGACAAAATTTGCATGTCGGTTATGCTTAAAAATGATACTATTTACAATGAATATAAACTAAAAAAAGGTTATCGATATGGAATTATATTAGATACACTGGGAGTATTACAGGAATTATACGAGATTCCCTTTGAGGTTACAGATGATGACATAGACTATCTAAAGATTGATTTCAAAAATAAGTGCATTTTTTATTGTGTGAGAGAGGGGACAGACTATGTCCTTTATGAGGAAAATTTAGATAAATTCAAAATAACAAGAAAGTAGGCAATATAACCAGTATTTCCAGCTGCGCTATGTGTTCTCAAATCTTAAACGACTTGCAACTCTTATTTTTTCCCTAAGTAATAAGGTCTCATATGATAATCCACATAAAAAATCCAACAAATCTCACACTTTTTTATTGACATCCTGAAACACAGCACTAAATTATTAACAGGTTAGAAATAAGCACACTTCCACAGTACAGGTTACCAAAGTCCCAATACCTTCTGACAATTATTCTATTGATAAATAATGCAGCAGCTATATATTGGAGATATATATGGCTTTAAGTATTGATACTTCGTACTTGTCCTATATGATTTCAGGCAATCTGAACAATATTGTTGATAATCTAACAACTTCCCTGGAAAGATTATCATCCGGGCTGCGTATAAACTCTTCTTCGGACGATCCTGCCGGACTTGCCAAAAGTGAATTGATGCGTGCGTCCATTGCAACTTACGATCAGGCTCAAGCAAATGCAAATGACGCTGTTTCTCTCATACAGACTGCAGAAGGCTCTCTGGATATCATCGACGAGAAACTGACTCGTATGAAGGAACTCGCTGAACAATCTTCTACAGGAACTTACACAGCATCTCAGCGTACAATTATGCAGTCGGAATTTGCTCTTATGGGAGCTGAAATCGACAGGATTGCCGGCTCTACATCTTATAATGGAATCAAGCTTCTGGATGGTTCTCTCGATTCATCTTCTACCTGGACATCAAGTGGGGGATGGACTGAACCGGATGGCGGTATTCGCATTCAGGTTGATGATGGTGCTTCACGAGCTGAGGACTACTATTACATAACCATTCCTGATACGACTTCCAGCAGTTTATTTAATAATCAGACTGTTGCGATCTCAACTCAGACTGCTGCATCGAACGCACTGGATGTTATCAACACAGCTATAATTAATAAGGAAAATGCTCGAAGCTGGCTTGGTGCATTGGAGAACAGGCTTGAAGGTACAATAGACAATCTGGAAGCTAAAACTCTTGCTCTGGAAAGTGCTGAATCTAATATAATGAATGCAGATATTGCTGCAGAAATGACTCAGTATATCAAAAATACGGTATTACTGCAGGCTGCAACTGCCATTCTCGCTCAGGCAAATGTATTTCCGTCTTTAGCTCTGGATTTGATTGAAGGACTTAATTAGTTTTCCTGTATATTGTGAAATAAGCAAGAGTGTATGAGTCGTTAAAGAGCCATATAAGACGTTCTTTCATTATAGCACCTATTTCCGCTTTGAGTGAATCAACTTTCATTGAATCCGGTTCTGAAGACACTATTTCGCTCTTGAGCATCTTCTGAAGTTCTGAAGTCCTGTCAATTTTCTCCTGATCAAACTTTTCCCGTTTCATGTACATGTGCTGATCAACCAGTTTATCAATTTTTCTGGAAGCAAATTCTACTGCTGCCTGCAGAGTATCCGGGAATGCAATAATCAGTTTAAAAGTATCTTCTGTTTCGCTTTTATAAAAAGTCTTTATATCTTTGAAGTAAAGAAGAGTATTGAATGCAGCCACGGCTGTCTGTAAAGAGTCCACTTCAAAATCGCGTTTAATCTTAACGAAGATTTTGTTATCATTAAAAACTTCTTCGGGATTTAAATCCGCGTAAATATCTTTCTCTTCTTCAATTTGTTTCTTACACCCTGTGAATAGTGATAATGCTGTTAATGATATGAATAACACTACCAGTGCAAAAGTCATTTTTTTCATTTAGTGAGTCCAGTCTGTTATTTATTTCTTATGATATGATATAACCTTTGTCCCATGCTTGAAACATTCTTATTTGAATCGCTTTTCCAGTCTTGAATTGTTCTTTGGGTAAGCATAATGAATTCCTGAGTTTTATCTCTCTTACTCTTCTGAATAACAATATTAGCAAGTTTTTTCATTGAAACCCAGAGTGTTTTAAGCCTTCTTTCGTTGGCGTTTGTCAGCCATTCATGGATAAACGGATAACAATCTGCAGGACGGCTTCTGGCAACTTGAGTAAGGATGTGAGTAATTTTCTTCTGAACTTCCATACTCTCATCATCAATAGCCTTGTTTAAGAAGTCCATAATATAAAGCGGATCTCTATGGGCAATGTTTTCCATGCCGTGGAATGATAAAGCTCTTTGTTTTTCATTTTCTGATTCAAGCCAGATAAGCATTCTTTCTTTCATTACTTTAGGATATCTCTTCCACATGTCATTGATAATGCTTTCAACTTCCCAAGGAACGCTTTCAAATGTTTTGCCTACAATATCAAGGATTTTGCTAGGATCGTTAGCATAAAGATTGTAGAAATAGAATAAGCCCGTGGCTCTGATCCCATAGAATTTGTGACTAAGCATAGCATCGCATATTTCGCTCATTAATTCGACATTCTCATATTTTACCATACCTTTTCCCATATATTCTCTAATAAAATAATTAGGGGATTTAGCATAGCTGTTCAGTAGTTTTACTGCCTTTGCTTTTGATTGTTTAGTTCCTTTATCAAGTAAATCGAAAATCTCCTCTAAATTGGCGTCAATTTCCTTTAATGTAGCTGTTTCCAGTCTGCCAATATCTTTCAGCATTGTTTCCTCTCTTTTGTTATACTAAGCGTACAATTAATAAGTGACAAGAATGTGTTTATTACACAGGTTGTTATTAATAGATACGTGATTTTTGTTTTTCTTAATGCAAAATCTATTCCAAATATTGTTTATTTTGCTTGAGATTTTTTATCAATCGTTGAACAGAGATAAACTAAGATGCATGCTTAAAATGTCAATAACAATTTTACATAAATTATTGAAAAATATCGACATTGAAATATTGAATAGGGATGTTGTCAGAACAATGTGAAATCAATTTCACTTTTTAAAGGCAGCAAAAAAGAGATCATTCAGTTGAATGATCTCATTAAGCTATATGATTTAATATAATGCTACTTATTAAGTTCCTTAAGTAATTGAGGATCCATCTGGGAATCGTCATCTTTCTTCCAGCGATCATCAATTTTAGCTTTTACGGGAGAGCTTTTACGAATATAATCTGCAATCACATCTCGCATATTATTCTCAAGTCTTGTAATATCTTCTTCAGGAACTTGGGTCAGGAGGGTAAGTCCTGCATTGCCCTGCATAAGAAAGTCAGTAGTCACGATTGTATAAATCTTGTCTTTTTCCCATGGTTCTCCACCAATAAGCAGTTTCGTCACCCTGTCAAAGTTTTTTCGTTTACGATTATACACAACGTTTACACCTGACACTCTTAAACCATGTCTTGATCCTTCAATCCTTTTCTCAATGATTTTCTTGAGAAACTCACCGGATGCTTTGAAAACAACTAGCTGATTATCGAAAGGCTGAACATTGAACACTTCTCTATAAGTTATAGGTCCAAGATCAATTTCATCTCTGATACCGCCAAGATTTAAGAAAGAGAAATCTGCATTAGTTGCTTCCCGCATTACATCCACGATGAAGTTACCAATAACACTCTGAGCCCCTGTTCCTGATTTAGAAAGAAATACGGATGTTTCACCAATAACTTCATCCATGCCTTTTTCAGCTTCTTTTCTTCTTTCCTCAATGAATTCATACATATCTTGGTCAGGAATTATCTGATCTTCAAACAAGGTCACGAGAATACCTTTCTCAGTTGGAGCTTCCCAGCCTGAAAGTTTTTTCGTTTCTTTATCTATTTTGATCAGGATATGTCCAAGACTGCTTCCGTAAGCATAGCCCTGAATACAGAGTGTATGTGTTACAGGATCTTCCCAGGGTTCATCAAAACCTTTATGCATGTGACCGCCAATAATCAGATCAATACCGTCAACTTCATGTGCAAGCTCCTGAGAATCAAAACCCCAACGGTGTTCTCTCTCTCGTTTATTATCACCATATCTGTAGTCATAAGTAGGCTGCGGTGTGTAGGGCAGCCCCATATGACCGGCAACAATAACAATATCGGCACCTTCGTCTTTAACTATTTTTATGTATTTTTCAACAGCAGGTTTTACCGGAGTAAAATCAATATTCTTGATATGTTCCGGAAAACTCATCATTTCAGTATCGGTAGTGGTAACACCAATAATAGCTATTTTGACTCCCATTTTTTCAACCATTAAGTATGGCTGAACATAATCTACTAATTTACCTGTTTTTTTATTGATAATGTTACAGGCAAGAATAGGTATCTTTGAGTGTTGATATGTTTTTATCAGTTCATCTTCACCAATATCATATTCATGATTACCGACAACTGTAAGGTCATAGCCTACTTTATTCATGTATTCCAGAACAGATACACCTTTTGAAACTGTTCCGATAGGGTGTCCCTGAAAAAAATCTCCAACATCAATAAGCAGGTTATCTCTTTTCTCTCCCGATTTCTCTCTGACTTCTTTGATATAAGTTGCAGCTACTGCTCCACCACCCAACATTGGGGGGAATTCGGGATTCATGAATGTTGCAGGATATCTGTCAATTCCACCATGAATATCGTTTGAGAACATTATATCAAGTATTAAATCTTCAGCTGCCAGTAATGACAGAAGAAAGAGAATCGCTGTAATTAAAAGTATTTTCTTTGAGATCATATTACCTCATTACCAATGGAAGGATAAACCTGAGTATAACAGCAGAGTTGACTCTTCCACTTCTTCGTTTTCATTATGATTAACTTTTGCTGATCTCCAGAATTTTGATTCTTCATAAGCGTTTGTATACTGAAGATCATCATAATATCTGTCTTCAAACAAGTCTTCCTGTTTGTAGAGTCTGTTTGTATAAATCGCAGAAATATCCATTGTAAGGTTATCAACAATCTCGAAACCTGTTCCAACGGTTATTGTCTGGTGAATAAGTGATTTGTCTTTTGGAGAGTGTTCATATCTGAAACCGCATCTTAATGGAATACGGTTTTCAATTTTATGTTCCATGCCAACATAATAGCTTAATACATCTTCATAACTGTCACTTATCTCTGACCAGTTTGTCAGTTCCATTTCAAAGTTGAAGAAAGTCCTGAACTCATTTCTCGGCATGAATGTTGTTCCGAATCTGATACTGGATGGAATAGTGAAATCAGTGGTGGTTTCTTCAAGACCAGCCATAGTAATATCGCAATCTACATCTGTCTCGGGTTTGAAGCTGAAACCAAGATTGATTCTTTCGTTCACATCAATTATTGCTCCGAAGTTTAATTGTGTACCTGAGAACTCACGTTTTGCTGACTGATAATAATCAGGGAGCTGGAAATAAGCAGCTACTGAATCTCTTGCCCTTTGTGTCCAGGTAATTGATTTAGTATATTCATGTTCTCCGGTCAGGAATGAGACTGTAACTCCAAGAGAAGCTTTATCGACAAACTTAAGACCATATATATTGTTGAATTTTGTGGCAAATGTTATATCAAATGCGTTAAGGGAACCTTCATTCTCAATCTTGTTTTTTGCAACAACAAACGGATACATTTCAAAATCTGAGTCACCGTCAGTTCTGACATCTTCTGAATAGTCAGAGTTGAAGTCTATTGCAGGTCTGTAAGCGAGACCGACAGAATATTGGTTTTGTCCCGCTTTGTATGAGTATCCTGCGGCTGCGGCGAAGTTGGAATAGAAGTTTTGCTCCTGATTGTAAACAGCATCTCCAACTTTTGAATCGAAGTAGTTATAAGCGGGTATTTTTCTGTCTTCTTTATGATAAGAAGAAAGATTTACCAGTTGAAAGCTGAATTTATTGTCAGGCAGTGAGAGGTTTGCAGGGTTTATGGTTGCATCGAGTCCGTTTACGGAATACGCAACCCCTGTCGATCCCATTCCTGCGGATCTTGGGTTTACAGTATCAATTCTATTTCCGATATTGTCGCTGTCATAAAGCGAAAACGAGAATAGAGATGTACAAATTATCAGAAAAAGCATTATATTAATATATTTCATTCATCCTCCGTTAAAATTTCCAGTCTAACTGAACGAATACTGATCTTTCAGTTACTTTTAATTCACCACCGTTAGCTGAAGATTCAAGCTCTTCGTTGGTCCAGGTTCTTAAGTCAAGAACCTGTGTTTTATATGATTTTATTTTATATTTAAGTTTTACATAAAGATTGTTGGATATTCTGTCATGGAGAGTAATCCAGTATTTTGTACCGCCTTCACCCATAAAGTCAATTTCCATATCTTCATAATCCCAGTGACTGATACCGTTTCCATCCCACATAACGAACGAACCCTGAACTTTAAGGTCATCATTGAAGTTGTGAATGTAATCTACAAGAACATAGTCACCGCGCATCAGAACATTACCGGATACTCTTGTGTTTTGTCCATCAGGATCAGCATTATTGAAAAGGTAGTTATATGGAGGCATGTGAACCTGATTGTATCTGTATTCTACAGAAAGTTGATCGTATCTGGAAAGATTAGCTGTGACTTTCATAGTGATTTCGTCAGTTGTGGATTTTGATCTGTCAGCATCATTATTGTGACGGTTTACCTGATGCTTGTATTTTAATCTGTATCTGAGCGGGTGAGAAGGTCTGTATTCGAGTTCTCCCTGGAATCTTACGGATTTTCTTAAATCAGATTTTCTTTCCCAAACATCAATATAAGCGTGATTAAGGGTCAATGATTTGGTGAATTTATATCTTGTCTGGAAGAAGAATCCTCTTTCTGCCTGTGGTTGTACAGAGTTCTCATACAGATCTTGAAGCTCAGGATTTGTCAGAATATGTGAGTATTTATCAAAGACTGTATCATCGAATTTCTGGTGCTCGGAAAAACCTCTGTTATAAGGATTGTCGTAGCCCAGATCGTAGTCTCTGTACATCATGAGGAAATTAAGGTTTTCATATTGAGTATAAATTGATGAAACAATAGCTTTCGGATCATCAGCAATTTTAAGGAATTTACCGTCTTTCTCCATTTCAGCATATTCACCCTGAAAAGCTACATTATTAATAACAGTCCTCCAGTCGAATCCGTATACTCTTCTGTAGTTTCTGCTGTAGTCATCTGTTTTTGTTGAATAAAGAGACTGAATCTCCGCATCAGTAGACTTAACTTTTTCCTTGTCTGCTTCAGATATAAGAATACTGTTAAAAAGAAGGTCAGGATCTTCTGCCACATAGAAATGTCTGTCATACAGCATTTCGTAACCGGATAACCCGATAGAAGAGCCAACCATAGGCTCGTATTCTACATGATAACCAAGTACTTTTTCTTCGAGGGCATCTTTTACGGGAGCAAGCTTATATCCGCTTGAATTGGATTCTGTATCATAGTCAGATCTGACTGTTGATGATATGTATGTAAGAACCATATCTTTATTGTTCTTGGAATTTCCGTCATCACCACCGAAAAGACTGTCTGCGTTACTGTCATAGAGTACAGCGTCTTTTTTATCTATGGAACCGAAAATAACAACATTTGTGTTTTTACGTTTCCATTCAACAGCTGCACCTCGTAGAGCATATTCCTGATTCTTGGAAATATCCCCAATAACACCTTTAACTCGATTGCTGAATCCCATACCGGTGTTTCTGGAGCGGTATTCATCTGTGTTATCCATTACAAGTCCCTGACCGAATGCAACATGATAATTACCGGCATATATATTAACAAAATTAACATCGTTATTGATCTTATATTTTGCCTGATTACTAACAAAGAATTTGATATCATTCCAGTGTTCGTCGGAGTCCTTATCGAAAATAGATTCTTCCATTTTCTTTTTCCAGACTGCAATACCGCCATTCCAGCATTTTCCGTATCTGAATCTCATTTTGTTAGCGACTTCCGGAGAATAGTCAGCGACTCTTTTAGAAACAGAGACAATTGTTTCACCAGAATCTTCAGAGCTGTTATCTTCCTCCTCTTCGCTGTCAAAAGGTTTATCCGCATACTGGAATTGATAGTCGAACGAGAATTTCTTATCAATTGTTGAAGGTTTGTAACGTACATAATCTCTCATGTTTCTGGCACCAAAATAGGAAATACCGTCAGATTTTCTGAGATCTCTGTAGTCTTTCACATAATCCTCATTTCTTGTTCTCTTGATTACTGCATATGCATCAATTGGAGTTACTCCGGGAAGATTCATTATGTCCTGCATGAACAGTTCATTAATATTTCTCTGATTCATAAGGTAATCAAGATAAAAGTCAGACATTGAACTTTCTTCGGAGTTAAGTCTTTCCAGCTTGTAAGCCAGATCTTCTCTTCTTTGTTCGGTGTCAGACAATCCCTTGTAATGAGAGATTATAACATAGTCTTTCAGTTTCAGCATTGTTTTCTGATCTATGGATTCAATCTTCTTTAAATCATAGATGCTTCTAAAAAATGCTATGTAAGTTCTGTAATCGTAAATATCTTTTGCCTGTTGTTCCGTTATGGGCAGCTGTTTAATCTGCTCAAAAGTTGCTCTGTTCAAATCGATTTTTTCAATTGATTCAGCAGCAAACAAGGGGAACAGTAGACAAAAGAACATCGTTGCTAAAAAAAGTTTCTTCATATAACCTTTCCAATATTTTTTCAATTCAAACAATGATATTAAGAATTTACTTGTAAAGATATTCTTAAAAAAAATGGTACTCCGGTAAATATCTGAGAGCTTTGCATAATAGCAAAATCAATCAGACTTAGTATAATGAGATAAAAAAAACTCTGAAGGTGAGAATTCGAATTCATCAGAAACCTTCGTTAGGTGTCTTAGTTTGAGCCATGTTTTGCCCCAACACTGAAAATCCCAATTTAGCTAAACAATTTCCTTGACCATTCGTCGCTAATGAACTCAATTTTGCCATATTATGGAGTAAGGAGGATGGATTGTATCTGGGAAAAACAGCTTTTGTAGTCCAGAAAAACACATTCTATCCGTTCAGCATGAAAGTTGCCGGAATGTGCTGGCAGACTTCCAGCAGCAAGTTTATAGGAAAAGACAGAGAAGAGATTGACGAAATGGATCTTGACTGGATATATTGGGAAAAACGGTTCCTTGAAAAGTAATGAACCTCCTATGATTCTCGGATTACATCCTACGAATTTCAGAGTTGAGACTCTCGCCTTCAGCTACGAGCTCTTTGCTGGCACTCTCTTGACCCTGCAGAGGAGTTTGACAGTCCGTATGTATATTGCGGGAACAATCCTGCAAATAAACAAGGTGTCTCCTATGGTTCTCGGATTTAAATCCTACGAACTTCGGAGTGGAGACTCTCGGACTACCGTCCTGCGAGCTCATAACTAGACGGAGCACTCTCTACAACATATTATCAGGAACAGTATGCCAGATATGCAAGCTTGTACCTGCACCCAACAGGTATACAGAATTGCGGTGATGACTGGAATTATGTACATGAATTTGAACTGGCAATACAGGGCTACCAAATTGATGCCTGTGGTGGCTATGATAATTGGAGTGCTTCTGTAAGGAGAGAACAGATTGAAGAGAGATTGTATTGGGCTGAGGAGGCGAAGAAGAAGAAAGCTGAAGAGGAAAGGAAAAAAGCAGAGAAGGAAAGAGCTCAAGGAAGTGATAACAGCACGAGAGGATCTCTTGGACTAGACGACAAAATCTCCGCTGAATTAGATAAAGCTTATGATAACCTTGATACTTCAGATAATTCAAATAAATTTACAGATGGAAATACTCCCGAATTTCAGCGTCAACTAATGGAACTATATGCAAATGCTGGAATCAATGTCAAATCTATTTTTGGAGATAAAATAGATTTTAGTGAAGCTAGTACTTATTCACATTTCAAATTAGCAGGTGATATTAGTAGTAACTTCATGGAAAGAGAAATGGAAGTACACAAATTCATTATCAATTTGTATAAGACTGGTGATAAAGAAATTAAAAAATACGCTGAACGCTTAATTCAATCAGAATTTACTCCTTTGGATAATATATTTACAGACATAAATAGTTGGACATATAGAGGTATTGATGTTGCATTTTCTAGCAAAATTCGTTCTATAGGTGAAAATAGCTTATCTGGAACGATTTCATTTATTGATCATGAGCACTATATATATGACGGAGACAAATTCAAGGTAGTTATGAATTCTTTGAGAGCATCAGTGCATGAAAAATGGCATAGGTCTCAATTCATTATGGGTTATTCAAACGATTTTTCTGATAATTGGTTTTTGGAATTAGATAAGGCTACCTGGTATAGTTATTCTGAATTTGAAACCATAAATACTATGAATAGGATATTTAACTACTATAGATCAAGTTACTATCTTAATTCAAATGAAAGAATTATAAGAGTTGGAGACGAATATTAATGGAGGAATAGTGAAAAGAATTATACTTTTACTAACTAACTTACATCTACTTATCATAGTATTACATTCAAGTAATCTTGATACTATATTTTCCAAAGAATCCTGCAGTTTAGAAGCAAGGAAGTATACCAACATTATTAGCGACAAGTATGTTGCAGTTGTTATTGATGATTCTACCAGCACTTCCGAGGAGAATCATTTCTCGATGTTTGTTCATGATTTAGACGGTAAGATAATTTATGAGACAGAATTCAACTATAGTAGTTCATATGGGCCGATGTATAATGGTGCAACCGCAATTTATGCTGATTCCAATGATAACTTTTATGTCTGTGGTGAATTTATTGGTGATATTCATATTGCAGGTGTGACCCTACACTCAGAACCTCCTATAAAATACGATTATAGGACATTTAGTTTAACAAAGCAGTTAAATGAGTTTATTTATCCTTATAGTGGATATATAATGAAGTTCTCAAAAGAAGATGGTCTTGAGTGGGTGATTAAAACGCCTGATACTGTTTTGGGAATTTCCTTTGATAATGACAACAATGTTTGCGTACTGCAAAAATCAATGATGATCCGTCTTTCATTATATGGAGCAGTATATTCAACAATAAATCAAACAATATCTGCTATGAAAATAGATAGCAATGGTGTAGTATTAAATGAGTATCATCCCGAGGAAAATGACTCTTTTGTGGAACTATTTTACAGCTGGGATAATTCAGGAAAACTATACATACTTGGTTACAAAGAAACTTGGTCAGGAGTACACAAAATCTATTTAGCAGTGGGCAATGGAAGTTATTCGACTATGAAACTTTTAAATCTCAATATTAGTACAAATATGAAAAACAAGCAAATCTATACTGCTTATTTTGATGATTCAGGAGATTTGAAATTCAATATAGATGAAGGTCCCATTGTAAGAGCCCCTACAAAAGAAAATTTATATGTTAAAATCAGTGGTAAGAAACTATTTCCACCTTACCCTGTTTCATTTACTTACAATATCAAAAGTGGTAAGCTGACACATCATTTGAATCTAGGAAATAGCTACAAAGCTAATTTCATATACAAGGTTGGAGACTATGTAGTTGAAAGCAATAGATATATTACATCTGAACAGAACTATCCAGTATCCACATTCAAAAAGCTGAAAGAATGGTCAGATTTTAGAAAGTTCACTCCTGATAAAGAAGTAAAACGAAAAGTAATTAAGAATCTAGATGGGGTTGAGATTGCCAATCTTGTTGTTGAAGGTGATATTGAGATTTATTCGATACACAAAATCAAAGGGGGATTGTATATAACAGGAGCTTGCGGTGATACAACGATAGTGAATAATTCAAAGATAATTGTTGATAAGGAAAAACCATATATTGAAATGATTATAGATAATAATGGAAATCTCAAACATTTGGCTAAACTCAAATACTTCTATAGGAATGCAACCAATAACAACAGTTACTTCAAAATGTTTGGTAGAAAATATATGATTGAAGGGGGTAATCATGCATTTATACCGCAGATATTATTACCGGAGAAAGGGACAGTTGAATTTAATACCCCAATCAAGTATAATATTCATAAAGTGAAACTTCCAACGAATCCTGAGGGGAATGTATTAGACATGACTTAAGCCTGCCCCGTGCAGGTTTTTTTTCATAAATCGGAAAAAACAGAGAAATTATTGACGAACACGGCTTGAACTGGATATATTGGGGTAAACGGTTCCTTGACCCGCAAATAGTTTTTGGGAGACTCTCGCCTTCGGCTCCGAGCTCTTTGCTGGCACTCATTAGACCCGGCAGGGCAGATATTTACTGAACCGAGATATAAGACTCAGGGGTTCAAGAATATGGTGGTTCTGATTTCAGATTGCTATCCTGAACCAATTACCGGCAAGTATGAGAATATGCTGGATGAACCGTCTTACAAGGCTGTGGAGCAATCTGTTAAACTTCTTGACAGCAATAAGATCAGTCTTATGATTATTAATCCGATTAAACCTGTCGGGAAAATACAGTGGGGTAAAAAGCTTGTGGAAAAATTGAAGCTATATGAGAATGTCAAATATATTGAACTGGATACAAAGTACTCAAGCACAGCTTTTGGTGAAGAAAAGGCTTTGATAAAAGAATCTGAATTACAGAAAGTATGTGATTCAATGCTGGAGATAAAGATCACACTCTGATAGTAAGGAGATTAGGAATGACAGAGTTTACAGAAAATGTTATCAAGATAGTAAAGTCTATCCCGAAAGGGAAAGTTGCCACATACGGACAAATTGCAGCTATGGCTGGAAGTGTTATGGCTGCCAGACAGGTTGTGAGGGTGCTGAGGTCCTGTTCCGAAAAACATCAATTGCCCTGGCACAGAGTGATTAATAGTAAGGGAGAGGTTGTCATCAAAGACCCTGAAGGCAATTTCATTCAGCAGAATTTACTTAAGGATGAAGGAATAGAGGTTATTAATGGTAAGGTGGATTTGAATCAGTTCCGCTGGGAGAGCTGATTTGATACTTTTTTAAAGAATTCTACAGTTTTGCTGAATTGACCGCTTTTTGAATAGATACTGATATTTGGTTTTCGAATCTGTTATTATGGTAGATGGATATACATTTTCAAAGTAATTTACTTGTTTTTATTGTTTATAATGCTAAATTTTAATTTAGACCTCACTAAGAACAGAGTTTGGAAGGAAATTCAATATGCTAAATTCATTAAAGTCCAGAATAATTCTTACAATAAGCGGAATTATTATTGTATCCTTTATTATTAAAACACTGATTATTAGTTTTATGGCAGAAAATAAGATAGAAGAAGCTTTCGAGAGTAATGCTTTGAATTTACTTGATGCAACGACTAACTTGGTTGAAGTAGAGTATAACAGTATTTTATATAGTAACAAATCTATGCTGGAAAACAGGAAAAATGATTTAGAAACCAATGTGAAGTTTATCATAAAATTTATTGAAAGCGTGTACAATGGATATAAAAGCAGAAAGATATCTGAGTCTGTGGCTAAGAAATATGTAATTAATTATGTTAAGGATCTTAGATATAATGACGGTGTAGGTTATTTCTGGATAAATGATATCGGTCAACCATATCCCAGGATGATTATGCACCCGACTATTCCCGAACTTGATGGATCTGTGCTGGATAATCCTGAGTTCAATTGTGCTTTAGGTAAGAATGAAAATTTGTTTAAGGCTTTTGTGGATTCCTGTCTGCATGACGGGAGTGGATTTATTGATTATTACTGGCCCAAGCCAACTCAACAGGGGTTAACAGAATTACAACCTAAACTATCTTATGTGGAATTATATGAGAGATGGAACTGGATAATAGGTACCGGAATATACATGGATGATCTGGAAAAGGAAAAGGAAATGAGAATTGAGGCTGTAATTGATAACCTGAATGAAACTCTGAAAAGACAAAAGGTTGGAAAGTATGGTTATCTCTTTATTTTCACAGATGATAATCGAATTTTAGTTCATCCTGAAATAAAAGAGGATGATATGGTTACATTTGTTAATATGGATACAGGCAATTTTCTGATAGATGATTTAAGACAGACTGTGAAATCAGGCAACAACTCGCTTGAATATTCGTATGGTAGACCGGGATTTGATGAGCAAAAATATATTAAGGGACTTAACAGGAATGATGAAGTACTTGTTCGGAAAAAGGCTTACATAAAATATTTTGAGCCACTTGGCTGGTATATATGCAGTTCAGTGTATATAGATGATATGAAGAAGAATGTTAATCATCTGCTGCATGCAATCATCCTGTTTTCTGCTATTTTCCTCGTACTTGCTGTTATTGCATCCTATTTCTTATCTAAGAGTATTGTAAATCCTCTTAACAAACTTATTTCTTCCTTGAAAAATTCCGGTTCAGATGGAGTTCCCTTAAATACGGTACCTGTTGTCGGGACATCGGAAATCAGAATTTTTGCAACTACTCTGAATAATATGCTTAATTCGATCATAGAATCCCGAAATCGGCTAAAACAAAGTGAAGCCAGGTTCAGGGGTCTGATAGAATCTTCCTGTGATCTTATCTGGGAGCTAAACGAAGAAGGCAAGTTTACTTACATCAGCCCTCAGGTAAATGAAATTCTGGGGTATACCGAGGAAGAACTTTCCGGCAAGAAATTTCATGATATAATTGTTCCTGAAGATAAAGACATTAACCCACTTATGTATGGGAAAATATCTGCTTTTAAAGATCCAATTGTTCAGAAGGAATATGTTGGAGTACACAAATCCGGTAGAAAGATCATTCTCGAGACCAGTGGTCTTCCAGCTTATAATGATGACAATGAAATAGTGGGCTTCAGGGGTGTAACAAGAGATATTACTGAGAGAAAAGAAACAGAACGCTTCATGAGACTTGTGCAATATGGTGTCAATAAGGCTCGAGACAGTGTTATCTGGTTCAACAGTGAAACACAGATTGTATATGTGAATGACTCAGCATCTGAGTTACTGGGCTATTCCAGGGAAGAGCTTTTAAAGATGAAATTACTACAGATAGATTCACAGTTTCCGCTTACAAACTGGGAAAAGCACCTTACAGCTCTAAGAAACACCGGATTCAAGAAATACGAATCTGTCTTTCTGAGTAAGTATAATCTGGAGATACCTGTTGAAATTACCAGCAACTACCTGGAATTTGAAGGTAAGGAAGGTGCATTCCTTTTTGTAAGAGATGTGACTTTAAGAAAAGTCACTGAGAATGCATTAAGGGAGAGTGAAACTAAATACAGAGGATTGATAGAATCTTCAAGTGATTTGATCTGGGAAGTGAATAAGAAGGGACTTTATACATATGTCAGTCCACAGATAGAGTCTATTTTAGGATATTCCCCCGAAGAAGTTATTGGCAAAACTCCTTTTGAGTTCATGGCTGAAAGTGAAAGTGGGAATATTGAAAATGATTTTCTAGTTCGCCTTAAAAACAAAGAAGTTTTAAAAATGCTTGAGAATGTGAATATTCATAAAAATGGTACCAAGGTAGTTTTGGAAACCAGTGGAGTTCCTGTTTTTAATGAGGAAGGTGAGTTCATGGGCTACAGAGGGGTGGATAGAGATATTACTCAGCGCAAGATTCAGCAGAAAAAATTACAGGAAAGAACAATTGAGTTGTCTCAAGCAAATAAAGAACTTTTGAAGCATAAAGAACATCTGGAAGAACTTGTTAATGACAGGACTGAGGAACTTAGAGACTCTCTGGAAAACCTTAAAAAGGCTCAGGACTTCCTTATCCAGTCTGAGAAAATGGCTGCACTTGGCGGACTGGTTGCAGGGGTAGCACATGAAATTAATACTCCTGTTGGTATTGGGGTTACAGCGGCATCATTCCTTGATGTAAAGACAACAGAAATAGAACAGAAATTCAATTCTAATACTCTCAAGAAGAGTAACCTGAAAGAGTACTTTGATATTGCAAGAGACAGTTCCAGAATGCTTCTATCTAATATGAGAAGAGCTGCTGAACTGATTCAGAGCTTTAAACAGGTAGCTGTTGACCAGGCGAGTAAAGAAAGACGTAAGTTCATGATGAAGGATTATATGACTGAAATACTGGCCAGTTTGAACTCCAAGTTCAAAAGATCAAAGCACTCAATTGATATTATCTGCGATGAGGATATTGAAGTAAACAGCTTTCCTGGAGCTTTTTCTCAGATAATGACTAATCTGATTATGAATAGCCTGAAACATGGGTTTGAAGATATTGATGTGGGTCATATTATGATAACTATTGAAAGGAATGGTGATAATGTAAAAGTTATTTACACCGATGACGGTAAGGGTATACCCAGAAAAAATCTGGTAAAAGTCTTTGATCCATTCTTTACAACAAAAAGAGGGCAGGGGGGAAGCGGCTTAGGTATGCATATTGTATACAACCTGGTAACGCAATCTCTTGGTGGAAACATTACATGTGACAGTGTTGAAAATGAAGGTACAGAATTTGTAATTGACTTTCCTGTTGATTATAAGATAAATGAAGATTTGAACGAATAAAATGGGATAACATATGGAAACACTAAATGAAAAAGACAATGATTTTTTGACTTTTCTGGATGATGACGACAGTTCTGATTCAGATATTATTAATCCCTGGAAGCTCCTGATCGTAGATGACGATGAGGAGATCCACAATATTACTTCTATTGTTTTGAGCGGATTTACTTATGACAGCAGGTCATTAATTTTTCTTCATGCTTATTCCGGTAATGAAGCTGAGCAAATTGTGAAGAATAATCCTGATATTGCTGTGATTTTACTGGATGTTGTTATGGAAACGGAAGACTCTGGTTTAAAGGTTGTTAAACATATCAGAAACAAACTTATGAATAAATACGTGAGGATAATTCTGAGAACCGGTCAGCCAGGGCAGGCTCCTGAGCAGCATGTTATTGAAAACTACGATATTAATGACTATAAAGAAAAAACAGAACTGACTGCCCAGAAACTTGTAACTTCTATTGTTGCATCATTGAGAACTTACGAAAGTATGCAGACTATTGTCAAACTTAATGCAGAGCTTGAACAAAAAGTTCTGATGAGAACAGCTGAACTTCAGGAGTCACTTGAAGTTATTAAGCGCGATGAAGAAGCCGGCAGAAAAATCCAATTTAAACTTTTACCGGACAGGGAGAAGAAAATAGCTCAATACAGTTTTTCGCATCGAATAATCCCATCATTATACTTGAGCGGAGATTTTCTGGATTACTTCAGAATAAACGAAAAGCTTATTGGTTTCTATATTGCCGATGTTTCGGGACATGGAGCATCCTCTGCATTTGTAACAGTATTACTGAAAGGCTATATGAATAACATGCTGGAAAAATACAGAACAGAGAAGAATAACATGATATGTAAGCCCGATAAACTGGTGAAAGCAATTAACAAGTTACTGTTATCAGAAGACATCGAAAAGCACTTGACTCTGTTTTACGGCGTTATTGATACTACCAAAAACTCTCTTACATTTTCTAATGGCGGCCAATACCCATTTCCATTTCTTTGTGATCATGAAAACATTGAGATGCTGGAATATAAAGGATTCCCTGTAGGGTTACTTGATTTTGCGGAATTTGATCTGCACGAAATAATACTTCCCGGTGTGTTTGATTTGACTTTCTTTTCAGATGGTGTTC
Organism: Cloacimonadales bacterium (SeqCode); assembly: GCA_942492065.1. GTDB lineage: Bacteria > Cloacimonadota > Cloacimonadia > Cloacimonadales > JAIOQZ01. Next base: position 673,856 of record CALODV010000008.1, read on the forward strand.
TGGAAATCATTGATAATGAAGGAGACTGTTTATCTTCGGTTCTCGTGGAACTGGTTAAAAAGACCAGAGGTGATATTGATTCGATGGTTAAAATAACAAAAGCAGAAAAATTAAAGAATATACCAGATGATTTAACGTTTTTTACAATCAGCAAAGGAAAATAGCAGGATATGGATTATGAATGAAGCAGATTATCTTATCGCAATAAAAAATGGGAAAATTTTTATAAAGGTTGTGGGGTATGCCAGATATACAAACTCATCTGAGTTTGCTAATTTTATACTGAATGATTTACTTAAGAAAGCTCATTCTGAAGAAGTTTTTCTTGATCTTTCGGAAACACTTTTTATGGACAGTACGGTCATGGGACTAATAGCCAGACTGGCAGGATATTCTATCTCGAAGTTTCAGACTAAGCTAAAAGTGAAATCACAGAATCCTGAGTTGAATAACCTATTGTATAATACAGGATTCCATGATTTTATCCTTATTATGGATGATATGGATGAGCAAAACTACAAAGACTTGAAGACAACAGAGTCTGTGGAGAACTCGTTAGGAAAGATTATGCTTGAAGCACATGTTGCTCTTTCAGAGATGAATGAAGTCAACAGGAAAGAATTTAAAAGTGTTGTAGATATGCTATCAGGTTCACAGGAGGATTAATGGATTATAGCAATAAATGGAAGATGCTTATAGTTGATGATGAAAAGGATATTCATAAAATCATAAAAATGATTTTTGATAATCTCCTTATTGATGACTGTAAAATGGAAATTCTGAGCGCATTTAATGTTGATGAAGCTATAAAAATTCTCAGTGAAAATAATGATGTGGCAGTAGCTGTTGTTGATATAGTCATGGAAACAGAAGAAGCAGGTATTAAATGTGTTGAGCGTATTCGTTCAGAACTTAAAAATCATAAGATACGTCTGATTCTTAAAACAGGATATCCTAACCAGAAACCCGGTCCTGATTTTATCAAAAAATATGATATAAGCATGTTTAAACAGGAGACTGAGCTGACAACTCAAGTTGTTAGTGAAATGATTCAGACTACCGTTCGTGAATTTAAGAAACTTTAAGCTTTACCTATATTAAGTTAGAAATTTTGTTGAATCACTATAGTATACATTCATACAAGGAGTAATAAATGGAAATGTTTAAGATTGAGGGTTTAGATGCAGAAACCACTGATTCAGGATTGAAATACTATATCGTGCATAAATCAGAAAAATCAGATAAGCCTAAAAGAGGGACGAAAGTTGATGTCCATTACAGCGGTTTTCTAACAAATGGGAAAATGTTTGATTCCTCTTATAACAGAAACCAGAAATTCACGTTTACTCTTGGAGTAGGTCAAGTAATAAAGGGTTGGGATGAAGGGGTTCAGATAATGGATGTGGGAGACAAGTTTCAGTTTCACATCCCTTACAAACTTGCATATGGAGAAAGAGGATATCCGGGAGTAATTCCAGCCCGAGCAACATTAATTTTCGATGTTGAACTTCTGGGTTATAAATAGAAATTTTAACCAATAAGCACCCTTATTTCTGATAGATTTCAAAGGGTGCATTTTTTTTTGAACTTTTTTCAGAGCAATTATAATACATATCCCGCTATGATGTTTATTTTTACGCATAATTAGGGACTGTCCTAATAAGTGTGTCTAGAACCTCATCTATATTTTTAATTTATTTCATAATATTATCGTCAAATTTAAAGGAATGCAGTGGATATTGTAAATATTTTTCTACTTTATCCATTGCTATTTTACTAATAAGAAGCAAAGCAGACTCATCAGAAGGCATTGAGTTTCTTATTTTTAAAACTCTTCTGAACTGTTTATTCAGGTTTTCTATCCAGTTGGTTGTATAGATCATACTTCTTATTCTGTAGTCATAATTCAAATATGTAAAATAGTAAATTAAGTCTGATCGATTTCTATATCTTCTTATGAAGGGATATGTTTTCATCCATTTTGTAATGAAGTTTTCAAAGTTCTCGATCGCATTTGATAGTTTATATCCTGAGTCATTAGTAACAAAAATAAGTTTCAAATCAGCAGCTATTTCAGCCCTGTCCGAGTACCTTGTTTTGTTTAATATATTACGTTTTAAATGAGTTACACATTTCTGGAACGCTGCACCAGGAAAAACGTTTGCAATACTTTGTTCAAGTCCCGTTAAACCATCAGCAATTACTAAATTGACAGATTCTAATCCTCGATCTTTTAAGCTTGTGAATAATGATTCCCAGCCAGTTGCACTCTCTTGTGGGATGCTTTCTATGGCTAATATATCCCTGCTCATATCACTACGTAATCCCATAACTGTATAAATTGCTTCTACTTCTACCTTAGATGATCTGCGTATTCTGGTGTGTATTGCATCTACCATAATCAACGGGTAGCTAGCATCTAATTGTCTGTTTCGCCATAATTCCATTTCTTTAACAAAGCTTTGATTTATTCTACTTACACTTGACTTGGAATACTTCGAACCATACAATTTATCAAAAACATCACTTACATCTCGTACTGAAAGACCCTTTGAATATAAAGTAAAAGCAAGCTGATGAAGTTCTTCTTCCTGGTTTCTGATTAATGTGAGCAATATTGGATAGAATTGACCGAGTCTATCTCTTGGTATTTGGAGCTTTATCTCCGCTCCCAAGCCGATAGCTTTACCTATTCTATAACCATTCCCTTTGTTTTTTGAAGATATTGTTTGACGTAAAAATTCTGTCCGCTCTAATTTCATCAGACAGTTTAGTATTGTTTCCAATACTTTGTTTAATCCGTGTTCGACAATTGCAGTGTCCAACACAAGACTCAATTGACTTGTTGTCAATTTCATAAGAACCTCCTTTTGGATCTTTTTTTACTATTGGAGGTTCTTTTCTATTTCTTGTCAAATCAGACACACTTTAGGGGACGGTGCCCATAATTAATGAATACTATTCAACTATATACAGGATAAATAGATTGACATTGTTCATACACTTTTGTCTTATAAAAATTGATAAATTTTGCAAAAAATAATACTCGGGAGTATTTTAATGATAAAAAAGTTATCTCTAATTATTAGTTTTGTCTTAACAACAATTCTGTTTGCAGTCCCTGTTTCAGGAACAAGAACAATTGGACAGACAGGATATTATCAGACATTGGAAGAAGCCTGTGATTCCATAAGAGTTTATGGAATTGATGGCGATATTGTTTTACAGTTCTCTGCCGGAACTTACGACGGACAGGCATATCTTGCATATACCGACCCTGCATATGATATTACAATCACAACAAGTGAACCGGAAGGCAGCGTAATCTTAACTAACAGTCAGTCCACCAGTTCGGCAAACTGGATAATCAGACTGAATGAATCGAATAATGTTACAATATCCAATCTGACTTTTCAATCTGACGCAACTTATGGTTGTGCAATATTATTGAATGGTGATTGTGATGATATTCTGATCGATAATAATGTATTTAACGGTGCTATAAGTACCAATACCTCAACCCATAGTATTGTAAAACTTAACACTGATTCTCAAGCTCCGGACAACGTACAGATTTCTCATAACAAGTTTTATGATGGAGCATACCAGATATATAACGCTTCTAATACTTACACAGAAGAACTTAACACACATGGCTTAACTGTTACAAGCAATGAATTTTACAGAAGTTATAAACACATGTATCTGTCACGTGTTGTTGGCGCATCAGTGACTAATAATATATTCGACGATTCAAAATACGGTTTTGAGTTGAGATCATGTACGTCTGTTAATGTAACAAGAAACTCCATTAAGGCTAAGCTATCGGGTATATATCTTAACTATTGTGGCGATGACGATGATTACTGCTATATATACAACAATAAAGTCAGAGTGACCGGTGCAAATGATACTTATACTACCTTTACAGGAGAAGCACATGGGATAACTGTTTCAAACGGAACAGGTAATAGTGTAAGACACAATACTGTCGTCAATACATCCGATCATTCATGGTCTAATGCAATGAGTATTTCAGGTACGCAAAACTATGTTAAAAGCAATCTTATTGTTAATTATGGTAAAGGTTATGGAGCATATTTCAACAATCTCGTGGGTGAAACTGATGTTGTGAATATTGAAGATTATAATAATATCTTCTCAAAGTCAGTCTACTCTGTGAAAGTAAGTAATACATATTATAAGACACTATTTGATTTCCATGCTGCAATATATTTTGATCCTTCCCAGAGAAATGATAAGAATTATGATCCTGTTCTGGATACAACTATGACAATGACTCCTCAGAGTTGTGCAATGGAAGATCAGGCATATTATACTGGATACCAGAGCTTTGATTTTTACGGAAATCCAAGAAGCAACTCTCCTGACTTTGGAGCGGTAGAATATACTTCTACAGGACAGGCACCTCTTAACGGTGTTTATACTATTAGTGCAACTGGTGACTACACGTCAGTTCAGGCTGCATCGAATGATTTAACCCTCAGGGGAATCAACGGTCCGGTTCAGTTCATACTTGATGGAGCTGATTACAATGAGCAGGTTGATATTGGTTTTATTCCTGGAACCACAACTACAAATAGAGTATTGTTCAGTGGTTCTCAATTTACTGATACAAGAATAATCGCAACAGGTACATCTGATAAGCCTTATGTTGTAAATTTAATGAGAACTAAACATGTAACTTTTGAAGATATGAAGTTCAGAAATATGGCTGGAACATATGGAACATGTTTATATATATCATCTTACACAAAAGATATTACAATTAGAAATTGCGATTTTTATCAGGATTCTGGGGCTATAAACGATTATTACAGTAATAATATTTTTGTAGATCAACTCGGTGAAGCAAATAGTCTCTATATTACTGGCTGTACGTTCGAGAACGGTTCCAGAGCTTTTTATGATTATAGCTATACTAACAGCTCTGATGTTGATTTTCTTAATTGTACAACTAACAATCACCGTATAGCAGTTAATGTGGCGAATGTTAAAGGATTGAAGATTAAAGAGAATACAATAAACAATGTAACTTACGGTGGAATTATTGCTAATTATTGCGACTATTTCGAAGTAGAGAAAAACAAAATAACAGGTAGTTCCAGAGGTATAGATGTAAGTTCAGCAAGTGGAATCATTCCACAGTCTCCTTATCAGAATCTGGTTGCCAACAATATCATAAACTTAAGTGGAGGAACGGGGATTAATATTGCCGGGAACTATATAGATATTCTTAACAACAGTATATCCATTACTGGTACAAATCTGTATGGAATTTACCAGTATAATCAGTCCTCAGATTTAAATATTTTTGCAAATGCAATCAGAGTTGAAAATGGATATGTTATTTGGTTAACTAATTCAACAACAACCAGTAACTATAATATAGACGGAAACTCATATTACTCAGAAAATGCAAAATTTGTTAAGCTGGATGATATAAGCTATAATGATTTACAGGAGTGGTGCGCAGCCGATCCCACTCAAAACATCCATTCCGTAGAAGCAGACCCACATTTCGATTCCTTTGGAATGGCTACATCTCCATGGTTGGTTAACAGAGGCTTTAGAGCATCAAGAGTTACAGAAGATTTTAATGGAACAAGTAGGGATGTTTTTAATGATATTGGTGCCAACGAACAGGTCGGTGCTGTGTTCCCATTCCCGGAAAGAAGTGATAATGTGCTTACTGTGGGTCCGGGGTATGAGTATTCGACAATTCAGGAATGTTTTGATGATATTGCCTTTCATGGACTAAAAAGATTATCTCCAACTGACGAAACACATAAAGACACTCTGTTTGTCAGAATTGCTGATGGGTTATATGGTGAATTGTCAAAGCTTAATCACATGCCAAGAGAGATTCATGAGTTAACATCTGATGATGAAGCTGTTCTTGTTATAGAATCAATGAATAATGCCACTTTCCTTGGTTATCCTGATGATTCTGACAACCAGGCTCCTATTCTTTTGCTGAATGGTGTTGATAATGTAGTTATCAGGAATCTGAACTTCTTATCAAATGGTACACAAAACTCAAGTCTTATAAAAAGTATGTCGTATATAAAAAACTGTGAAATCAGCAGCTGCAACTTCACAGTTACTGAGAATACAAATGGTGTTACGGCTGTAAACTTTACAGACTCTCCTTCTGAGAATACATTATTTAAGCATAATATGTTTAATAACGGACAATACGGCTATAACGTATCTAAAGAATATTATAGTTCTTTGTATCACAAAAATATGATTCTTCACTCAAACGTTTTCTACAATACCGATTATCCTATTCATATTCAGAATGTTACAGGATTGAATGTACATAGATCAGACATCTATGATGCTTCTCAGGGATTATGGATAACCTATTGTAACGGTTTAACAGAAGTATACAATAACAGGATTGAAATGGGTGGTTTCTCCGGTTCTTACACTAGAGTTACTGCAAACTATATGGGGCATGTCAAATCTGATGTTGAGGGGGAAGAGCTGAGATTCTACAATAATATTATCAGAGTAAGTGACAACACTTGTCAGGCTATCACGGGAATTCAATTCCAGAATTGTGATGATGCTTTAATAGCTAACAACAACGTTGAAGTTGAACATGATTACTCCTACGGCTGGTCTTATGCAGCAAGCTTTTCATCCTGCCCTGATGTTATTTTCAAAAACAACATTCTTTCAGGAATGAAGAAAACATATGCATTGACTTATGACTCAAATAATACAGTAGATTTCCTTAACAATTGCTTTTACACCGAGCATCAATATTTCGGACGTTCAGGAAGCACAGACTACAGAACTTTCGAAGAGTTTGCTGCAGATCATATTTCCAATGATACTAACTTCCAGGCATATCCTTTCTTTGATAATAACGGATTTGCTCAGTCACAATTCCTTAAGGACAGAGGTATAACTCCTGTTGCATCATTTGATTTTTTGACCGATGCAAGAAGTCATCCGTTTGATGTCGGTGCAACTATCATAAACAGCACAGAGTTTACAAGTGCTCTGTATCAGGATATATATGTCGGAACTGGCTATGCAACACTTGATGATGCTTATGAAGCTCTTATGAAAAGAGGTATCGCCCAGAATCTGAATATATATCTTCCGGCAGGTGATTATTCAGGCAATCATGTGTTCAGATATATCCCATATAGCTCAGATCAGAGATCATTAACAATCAGACCAGTTGATGGAGCAGATGTCACACTTCGTTATACTGCAAACTCTGAAGATGACAATTATGTGATAAAAATGCTGGGAACTAAAAATCTTATTCTGGATGGGCTGAATCTGATTGCTGAAGGAAGCTCATACAGCAAATGTATCGACGTTTCAGGAGTTACAGAAAAGATTAAAATCAGAAACTGTAGTCTGAACGGACCGGCAATTACTTCTTCAGATATATATGACAGACGTCCTTTGATCTTTGCAGATTATGATAATTCAATCCTTACAACATTAGATAACAATGCTCTTAGTAATGGCTGTTACGGTTTTTCCAGAGGAAGCAATTCAATTGCAGTAAATGACAGAATCGAGAATAACGCTTTCTATGCGAACTATCAGGCTATTAACTTACTCGCCGGTGAAGATCCCTGGATAAGAAACAACACAATCACCGATAACTATTTCTACAGTATTTATATGCATGATATCACAGGTTCATACATTATTTCCGGAAACGAGATAGAAGCACTAAGAGGAACTGTCGTAAACATCAATGACTGTAGAAGTGATGCTCCAAAATATATTTTTAATAACTATATCTATGGTGGTTCTGATGGTCATGCTCTGAATAATGCTCTCAAAGTAAGTGATACTAATAACCTTGAGATTGTAAATAATACTCTTAAGGGAAACTGTTCAGCTAACAACCATGTCTTCAAGAAAGATGATGATGTTGACAGCCTTAAATTCATAAACAACATCGTTTACTGCAGTGATCAGGGAAGAGCTGCAGGATTTTCATCTACGGATGAAATAACAGAGTGTAAGAATAATATTTTCTATTCTGTAGGACCGGAAGCAATGGTATGGGACAATACGATTGTACATAACAATGCTGAGATGGTTACAGACAGCAATGTACAGAACTGCTTCGTTACTGATCCTAGATTCGATGGTGATTCAGGACAAGTTCTCTCAGCTTCCACAGCAGTCGATAACGGATGGGATATTTCATACATTACAGAAGATATTCTTGGAAACGCCAGGGATGATAATACTGATATGGGAGCTTATGAGTATATTGCGATCACACATCTGGATTCTCCTCAAAACGTAACAATCTCTGCTGACAATGTGTCCGGACAGATTACAATAACCTGGGATGCAGTACAGAACGCTGATTCCTATAAGGTTGAGGTTTCTGACAGACGGGACAGTGGATTTGTTACTCTTAGCGTTGTTACCGGTACAAGCTACACATATACTACGAGCAGCAGCAGAGGTTTCTTTAAGGTCACAGCTTTAAGGGATGAAGCGGCTTCCATGAGAGCTGTACAGCCGCAATTAAGATCAGAAAAATCAGAAGTGAAAGTAAGAAAAATGACAAAATAAAAGATAACTGAAATAAATTTAAAGGCTGTCTGTTTAAGGCAGCTTTTTTTTTGATAGTGCAGTGATTGTGTCTATGCAGAGCCAACAAATTATTTTATTCCCAAAATCACGTTTCTGCCAGAAGGAGTTTTTTAAGTTCTTTCAAACTAACCTTCTCTTTTCCACTAAGAACATATTCCAGTATAGGCAGTGTATATTGCAGTGTTCCGGTATTGATAATAATCTTCCACAGCCACTCAAACTTCTTCCAGGCACCGGTGTAAAGCAATTGTCGAAATTTTCTTTCAGTACCTTCCAGTTTGAATGATGATCTGATAATATTGCTCCATTTGTAAAACTCACTATATGACCACCAATATCCTTCTTCTAGTTCCTGAGGGGTAAGTTTCGCCGGTTGAAAGACTGTATTTCTTGTATTGTACAAGTCCCAGTTCTCTGTAATTATCCTGCCAGACGCTTTCATTCTGCTGTGCAGGGGAGTACCCGGATAGGGAGTAAGAATATGATATGTTGTTGTTGTCAGAGAATGCTCGATTCCCCAGTCTACAGTTCGTTTAAAAACATCTTTATCATCGTTGTCCATACCAAAGACAAAGGAGCCGTTAATCATTATCCCAAGACTCTGCAGTCTCTTTACCGCAGTGACATACTCATGATTCAGATTCTGGAATTTATTGTTATTTTTGAGGTTCTCGGGGGAAAAAGTCTCAAAACCTACGAACACACTTTTCATTCCGGCTTCAGCAGCTTTTTCTATAAGATCACCTTCTATTATTGATTTAACTGTTGCTGCTCCCTGAAAGACTCTGTTCATCCCTTTCATTTCCTGAAAAAGATCTGACATGAGACGATAGTCAGCAAATAAATGGTCATCCAGAAAATAGAGGTGTTTACCGGGAAGTCTGTCTATATCTCCAAGAATATGATCAAGTGTTTTTGTATAGAAGGAGTTTCCGCCTTTAAAGAAAGCATCCTTATAACAGAAATCACAATGGTGAATGCAGCCACGGGATACAATCATAGTGTTTGGTACGAGGTACTTCTGTCTTTTAATCAGTTCTCTTCTTATAGGGGGATGGTTTTTAATGCTTCTGAATTTAGGTGCTGAATATATTCTACGGGGTTGTCTATTGCGAAAATCTTTCAGGAATTCCGGGAAAGTCTGTTCTCCGGGCCCTGTGAAAATGGAGTCCGCATGCTGCATAGCTTCTTCCGGACAGGATGTAACATGTAGACCGCCCATGGCAACATGAATACCTTTTGCTCTGTAAGTATCTGCTATTTTGTATGCTCTGTAGGCATTGGTTATGTATACCTGAATTACAACCAGATCGGGATGGTCGTCCAGATTAAGCTTTTCCACATGCTGATCGATCAGCTCCACATCATCTTCATCATTCAGGTAAGCTGCCAGGGTTGCCAGTCCCAGTGGCGGGAACAGCGAATATTTGATTGCTCTGAAAAGCGGATTACCTGCTTCCATTATTGCAGGGAGTATCATTTTAATTTTCATAAGTACCTCAAAGTTATTAGCGAAACCTTCGCACAAACAGAATAATCTTATCTCATGATTGATAATATATAGCTATCTGCTATGGTTTCAAAAGTTTAAGAATTGTGAAGCTTCATATACAAAACGCACAGTTGTAAACTTGTTACATTAAAAATATTAACAACCGGTTAGGTTATGGACTTTAAGAGATAATGAGTGGTATGATTCAAAAAAAAATAGCAGCTGAATAACAGCTGCTATAGTATCAGGTTTGTTTTTTTAAAAAAAACTATTTTACTCCTTTGGATACTAAGAAGGTTGAATATTCCATATCAGTTAGCTTAATATGTTTTGTTAGCCATTTTCTTAAAAATGTCATCAACTCAAGAGATACAATTGTTCTTTTAGAACCTTCTGTCTTCAAACGATTAACTTCATCAAAAATAAATTTATGTTTGCGTTTGTGTGTAACTGAATCGGCGTAACGAAACTTATCAAATAGTTTTTCCTCATAGGCAAAGTGTTCATGAGTATAGCTTATCAGCTCATCGAAAATTTCATTTAAAACTTCATCACTATTACCATTCTGTAGTGCAGCGTGAAGGTCATTTACGATGTCTACCAATTTCTTATGTTGTGCATCAATGCTGGGGATATTTACACTAAAACTTGAATCCCAGTTGAATAAAGCCATAATTTCTTCCTTTCAATTTTATTATTTCATTCCTTTAGATATCATATACTCGGAATACAGTTTATCTGTGCCTTTTATGTGCTTAGTCAACCATTTTTTGAGAAACTGCATCAGGTCAATTGACAAGCTGGTGTTTGAACCGCCTTTGTTTCTTAGTCTGTCAATTTCATCAAAAATAAACTTGTGTTTTCTCTTGTGAGCTACTCTATCGGGATAATGATACATATCAAAGTACTTTTCTTCGAATCCAAAGTGTTCATGAGTATAATCTAGCAGCTCTTGAAAAACATTATCTATAATGTCTTGTGTTTTTCCCATTGTCATAGCATCATGTACTCGATTAATGATATCCATAAGTTTCTTGTGTTGAGTGTCGACGCTGTTAATTCCAACGCTGAAACTGTTGTCCCATACGAATAAAGCCATAATTAACCTCTCTTTTTAATACATTATAATTAAATAATATTTCATTTTTGCAACTATGCAAATTAAAAAGGTTGAGCAGCTCCTGAATGGGACACCAAATGATTTTTTTATTAGCGATGTTAAAAAAAAATATCTATCATACTTGACATTGTAAATACTGAAATTATTGTTGTATTGTAGATAGACAGTTTTAAAAATACTAGATGGAGATACAATGAAAACTTTAATAGCATATACAACGAAATACGGAAGTGTTGAGAAGAGCGCTAATTTATTAAAGAATTTATTGAATGACCATGTTACAGTTAAGAATCTTAAAGATGAAAAAATCAAGACTCTGGAATTGTATGATACAGTTATCCTGGGCGGTTCAATTTACAAGGGTAAAATTCAACCTGAATTAACAGACTTTGTAAAATCGAATATGTCTTTACTACTGAATAAGAAAATTGGTTTATTTATAAATGCCGGAGAGAGCGATCCTGTCAAGAGAGATAAACAGTTTGAAGATTCTTTTCCACCAAAAATATATGCACATGCATTCTCAAAACATATCTTCGGAGATGAAATAGACTTCAAGAAGCTATCATTGATTGAAAAAGGAATGCTGTATCTTATTAAGAAAACAAAAGAAAGTTATTCAAACCTCGATATTAATGAGATAAACAAAATGGCTAACGAGATTAATAACTGTAAATAAATCTAATTGATAATTTTTTACCTGCTGATATTCGGCAGGTTTTTTTTACTATCAGATTAAATATGACTGCATTTATGCTTATATCGTAATTTTAGCATGATTATTATTGACAACTACACTAAGGGTATCTCATCTTAAAACAATTAAGGAGGAAAAATGAAAATTGGATTTTTTATACTGTTAACTGTATTCTGCTCTTTTATTTTGGCAGATACTACAGCATTCCTGTTTTATATAAATGGAGATAACTCTCACGAAGCTGATGCTATTGCATTAATGAATCACCTGGAGTCTGCTTCGATTTCTGACAGTCTGATCATTCTTGCTCAGATTGACAGAACTGCTGATTTTGATGATTCAAACTCTAACTGGGTGAATACACGCAGATATCTTGTAACTCAAGATACGGACACAGGAGTAATTGGTTCTCAGTTTCTTAATGATATAGGGGAGAGCAACATGGCAGATGCCGACGTTCTTGGAGATTTCCTGACATGGGCAGAAACTAATTACAACGCCGATCACTATCATCTTATTCTATGGGATTATACTGATTCCTGGAATCAGAATAATACAACCCCGCATAGAACAGCATTTTATGACAGAACTAATAATAGTTATCTGACACTGCCGGATATTAGTGAAGCTATAGATAATTCAGGTGTTTATGTTGAGCTGCTTGTTCTGGATATGCAGTACAAGGGTTCAATGGAAGCAATATTTGAAATGAAAGATAATGCAGAGTATACTATTGTCTCTCAATTCGATATTGATTTCGGACGTTTCAATTATAGTGAGTTGATTGAGCAATACCAGCAGACTGACATCATTGATGCAGAACAGGCTGGGCAGACCGTAGTTGCTCAAACAAGTTTGGAAAACAATGCATCTGACCACAGTATTTCCCTTATTAGGAACAGCTGTATCAATCCCATGAAAGACCTGATAAATGATTTTGTAAACACTTACAGCCAGAACCGGGAGTGGGATATTGTTAACAATTCAATAACTACTGCACAATCAGGACAATTAACAAACTATATGGACTTTATTGGTTTCACTGAGAATATAAGTAATGCATTTTCTTCAGCTTCAGTTAATGCTGAAGTTTCTGATATAATAGATTATACCGATTCATTAATTGTTACAAATTCATCAGTAGGTGATGGATTTACAGGCAATGGACTATCCATTTTTGTGTACGATTATTATTCTGAAGACTGGCTTAAATATAAATATCCTTATTGTAATTTTGCTGCAAGATCATACTGGAAATCATTTCTGACATCCAGAATTGCTAATACCTCTTTCAAAAGCTTCAACTGTGGTTTTGAAGCTGATTTGACTTCACAATGGCAAGTCAAAAATGATAACAATGATGATTACATGTGGGAGTTAGGTACATTAAGTGGTGATGCCAATAATGGTGAAAGATGTGCAGTATTGACTGCTACGCCAGGCAATGAAGATCATGATGACTGGCTGATTCTGCCAAAAGTATTTGTAGAAACCGGTACAAGAGTTCAGTTCTGGGCAAAGTCATCTACAAACTCACTTTCAGACATTGTAGTTAGAGTTTCAGCAGATGATGATATTAACTCAGATGATCCTGTTGTTCTTTTAATGAGTGATATACCTTCGCAATGGAACAGGTATGTAATAGATAATCAGAATCTTATGCAGTATGAGGGTTCAACAGTTATCGTTGGTATACATTGCGATGATTCTCAGGGTGACGGTCTGTTAATTGATGATATCGATGTTGCCTATACTAATGATGAATCTGTAGTATTTGCGGAAAACTTTGAGCATGGGGAATTTCCTCCGGCAGGCTGGACTTTATCAATTTCTAATACTACCCATACATGGGAAATCGGACAGAACGAAAACCATCCGTTTTCTGATATTTTTCCCAATAGTCACAGATCTGTTGTGTGTAATTGGGACGGCACAACCTCCCAGGATGAATGGATGATTACAAACTCTTTCTCTCTTGGAAATGAGCCTGCAGCATTAATGTTCTGGGCAGGACATAGCAGTGCTTATCTTGATAATGCAACTCTAAAAGTGCATGTTTCATCAGATAACGGAGTTAACTGGGATCAGGTTTATGAGCTGGTAGACGATGGTCAAACCTGGAAATGGCACTATATTAATGTAGACCTGAATGATTACAGGAATAGCTCAGACGTGAAGATAGCTTTTCAGTATGTAGGACTTGATGGTGATCTTGTTGTCCTTGATAATATAGTAGTGTTTACAGAAACTACAGATGTTAAAAGTAATATAAATAACTATAAGAATATTGTTATGCTGGATCAGAATTGTCCAAATCCATTTAATCCTTCAACAGAAATTTCCTTCAGTTTACCGGAAAAAGGTGAAGTTAGTCTTAATATCTATAATATCAAAGGTCAGCTTGTTAAAACTCTTGCTGAAGGTGTTTATGATCAGGGCAATCACAGTGTAGTCTGGCATGGAAAAAATAATGCCGGCAGCGATTGTGCATCCGGAGTATATTTTTACAGACTGGTATCAGGCAAGGTATCAGAAATCAAAAAAATGGTGCTCCTTAAATAATTTATGGCAATACAGACGAAAGATAACCTGTTTCAAAAATATTTCGAAACGAACAGCCTTTATCATGGCTTGATGAAAAGGCGAGTAAGGAATATTCTGCTTGCAGCCAGCTACTATGATTCATATATGCTGGAGCGAGATGGTCGTCTTTTTGAGGATGTCTATTCGGAGTTCAGAGAATTAGACCTGCTGTTATCACCAAGCATCAAGACCGTTTTGTATGGGGAATCCATTAAGAAGAATCTTGGGGTGGGACATTGGGACCTGCTTATCATAAATCTGAATGTTTATAAGGATGATCTTAAAGATATTCTGATATATATAAATAGTCATTATCCTGAATTGCCAATTCTGATGATGATAAATCAGAAAGTCTATTCAAAAATCAATATGCATTTTGACGATATTGATCTGTATGTGAAGAATATGTTTCTCTGGAATGGTGATCCCAGATTGTTCTTTGCTATGATTAAGTCTACTGAGGATTCCTTGAACCTTTCTCATGATGTCGGCTCGGGTATTACAAATATGATACTTCTTGCCGAGAGTTCAATACAGTTTTATTCAAATTTTCTTTCTCTTATTTACTCTGAGTTGATTTCTCAGACAAAAAGTCTTGTTAAAGAAGAATTGGATGATGACAGTAAACATTTGAGAATGAGGGCAAGGCCTAAACTTATTCTTGTCAGAGATTATGAAGATGCTGTTAAATATTGGAACTTGTATCATGAAAACTGTATAGGTATAATTACTTGCACAAATTTACGAAGACAAGGATTAAATGCAGCCGATTCCGGTATAGAGTTTATTCGGGAAGTGAGAAGAAAAAGCATATCTGTTCCTGTTGTAATGCAGTCTGTTGATAATTACTACAAAAAATATTCAGATGAACTGAAGATACATTTCATAAATAAGAATAAGAAAAACTACATCTTGCACTTTCGAACTTTTATCAAAGAGTATTTTGGACTTGGAGACTTCGTTTTCAGGGATTCAGGTGAAAGAGTGATTAGACGGGTCAGCAGCTTTATGGAGTTTGAAAGTGTTCTTGATTTTATCCCTGAAGAGTCTTTGATCTACCATGCTTCGAACGATCATTTCTCTGCCTGGCTTTATGCTCATGGTGAAATTGAGATCGCCAGAGATGTTCAACCCAGAAAAATCAGTGATTTTGCTTCTATCAGCAATATCAGAGATTATCTGAAGAACAAGATTTCCGAGGCAAGATCAGCAAAGGGAAAAGGAAAGATCGTACAGTTTGAATTTGCAGAAAAATTCTCAGATGATAGAGTTTATTTGATTGCAGATGGGTCACTTGGAGGTAAAGGAAGAGGCTTAGCTTTCTTCTGCTCCTTGATTAGCATGTTGAATCTCAAGCAACAGCATAAAAGTATTCAGGTTGGAATTCCGCTCACATTTGTAATCGGGACAGATGAATTTGCATACATTTCTGGAAACATAAAATACCATGAACTGAAAGAGAAAAGTGACGAGAGAATTCGGATTGAATTTGAATCCATTCAGCTATCTGAAAATGTCATGGTCAGACTAAGGCATTTAGTCAGAGTTATCCGTAAACCTTTTGCTGTAAGATCATCAGGTTTACTGGAAGATTCACAAGCACAGCCTTTTGCAGGAATATATCAGACATATATGATACCTAACAATCATTATGACGAAAATGTTCGGCTCAATCAACTTGCTTCAGCAGTAAAACAGGTTTTCGCTTCACCGTTCCTATCTCAGTCCAGGGCTTACATAAACAGCATCAATTACAGAATAGAGGAAGAAATGATTGCTGTTGTGATTCAGGAAATCGTCGGAGATGAGTTTATCGAAAACTGCTATTTCCCGATGATGTCCGGCGTTGCTCAATCATACAATTTCTATCCTGCTTTTTTCAAGAATTCCGATGGTGTCGCTGATCTGGCATTAGGAATGGGCAAAGCGGTGGTAGATGGAGAACTTACTTATCGATATATCCCTAAACATCCCGCTTCACCTCTGGAGCCACCGGAAGACGTTGTAAGAAATAATCAACGTAACTTCTATGCCCTGGATTTAAGTAATAAGGTGTATGATGTAGTTGCAGATGAAGAAGTCACAATTAAGAAGCTAAGGATATCCAAAAAGCACAAAGATGGTATATTCAAACCTTTTACATCAATATGGGATCATGAGCGCTTAAGCTTTATTGATTCTGCTTATGCGAAAGGTCCGAGAGTTTTTACTTTCAGAAACATTACTCATTATGGTATGAAGGTGATTAATGATGTCATTAATGAAGTGCTTGACCTGTGTGAATCGGCGACAGGAGTTCCGGTTGAAATAGAATTTGCAGTAAATATTATACCGGGTCGAACAGAATTCACAATGCTTCAGATGCGTCCTATGATAATGCATTCGGAAAAAGTAGAGATTGATTTGAAGAGCATTGATTATAACGATCTGATACTGACCTCCACAAAGAGTCTTGGCAATGGTGAGTTAGATGACATTCATAATATGATTTATGTAAGTCCTGATAAGTTTGATGTAACCAAAACACTCGAGATAAGAATGGAGATTGAGCACTTGAATGCAAAACTGAAGGAAGCCGGACAGCATTATATACTTATTGGTCCTGGAAGGTGGGGTTCCCATGATAGATTTCTTGGAGTCCCTGTAATGTGGTCGAATATTGATATGGCTCAGGTTATTGTTGAAATAGCAACGAAAGAGTTTCAGATGGATCCGTCTTCAGGATCTCATTTTATGCATAACATTGCTGCTTTGAATATAGGTTACTTCTATACAAAACTGACTGACTACTTCTCTTATGACTGGCTGGAACAGCAACTTCCGGCAGAAATCATGAATTATTGCCGACTTTACACTTTCCGCAAACCATGCATGGTCAAGATGAACGGTCTGGGTAATACTGCAGTCATATTCAAACCATGATTATTTAAACAAAATTCATTACGGTAGATTAACAAATTAATATGCAAAAGATTATCTGCTAAAAAAATATACTGTTCAAACATATTTTTATTGACTTTTTTTCTTTTTAATAACTTTTTTTACATACGTTGTGTTGTTTACTGAATTCTCTGATCGTATTGGATAATTGAGGTATAGTGAAAGAGCAGACCAATAGTATTACGAAAATTAAAGATAAGGTACTTAAAGCTTCGATAAAACTGTTTATTGAAAAAGGGTACGATGCTACAACTTTTTCCATGATTGAGGAAGAAAGCCAGGTTGAACTTGATGGGATTAGTCTTTTCTTTAATTCGAAGCGTCAGATATTAATTGAAATGTTTGATTTGTATTACAAGAATTACGGTGAGTTGTTAGGGGAGTGTCTGGAGAATCAACCTGATCCAATGGAAAAACTCAAGTTACTCATTCAGTATGTGCTCCTCATTGAAGAAAAAGACAAGTTCATGAAGTCTATGAATGACTTTATTGCCTATAAATTCCAGGTTACATCTGAGACCGCAGATATTTTCAAGAAATACTTAAACCTCCGTAAGAAACAAAATGAAGTGCTTCTATCACTTATTGAAGAGTGCAAAGAAAAGAACGTGATTAATACAAAGAATCCAATGCGCTTAATGCTATCTATAAACACATTCCTTGATGATATTTCAAGTTACTATGCGTTTCAGTATGGTTCTCAGATCGAAAAAAGCGTGAATGATATTTTCGAGGCAATTGTAGGAAAACTATCTGGCTAATATCACATAAAAATGAGTCTAACATAATCATCTTGCATTTAATGAGTTATCAAAATTGTGTTTCTTTCGTTTAATGTTTCGCTTGACATTGGATAATTGTGCCACCTTCTGTATTCAACATGAAAATAAAGAAAAACGTCAGATTATATAGTCAAAATCCATATAAAATTGCAGTTGTACATGGTGGTCCCGGTGCTCCGGGAAGTGTCTCAGATATTGCTGTAAATCTAAGTGGATTAGTCGGTGTAATTGAACCGATTCAGACAGAGCAAAATCTCAGAGGACAGATTGAGGAGCTGAAAACGCAAATACTGGATAATGCAGATTATCCGGTTACTCTGATCGGTCACTCATGGGGAGCATTTCTTTCATTCTTTCTCACAGTCAATTACCCTGAACTGGTAAGTAAATTGATTTTGCTTTCATCAGGACCTTTTGATACTGCATACGTAGAGGAAATCCATAAAAGACGGATTGCCAATTTTACTGAAGAAGAGTCTGTAAGATTTGATATTCTTCTGTCAGAACTGCAGAAAGGAACCGAGAATAACGATGATTTAATGTATGAACTTGGCGGTTTAGTTGAAAAGTCAGACAATTATGATACTTATGATGATAAGTTTGACGATCTTCTGTCTGTAGAAGGAGATACGTTTTCAAATGTATGGTATGAAGCGGCCAAAATCCGATCTACGGGAAAACTGTTATCTATGGCAGAACTGATATCCTGTCCTGTAATATGTATCCACGGTGATTATGATCCGCATCCATACGAGGGGGTTATAGATCCTTTAAAAGAGAGGATAACCGATTTCAGCTGGTATATTTTCGAGAACTGCGGTCATTACTTATGGCGTGAGAGAGCTGGTAGAAAGAGGTTCTATGACTTGTTGAAGAACATTCTCATTGATCAGAATATTTATGATCAAGATGCACAAAAAGCAGGTGAATAACTACCTGGAAAATAAAAGCAGTTACTACGATAACTATGAGATAGAAGAACATTTCATTCATATTAAAATAAATCCTGGCATCATTCAACAATTTGCCTATACCATTCTCAGAGCCAAGAAACTCTCCCAGTACGATTATCTTCAGGGCAAGTCCTGATCCAATTATCAAGTTACTCTTTATTGCAGGGATTATAGCCGGAATCCACACATTAGCGAAAATATCATAGTAATTACCACCAAAAACTTTTACAACATCTTCCAGATTGTGATTTATTCCTGCTAAGGCATTAAGATTATTTATCGTCAGAACTGGAGTCACCATGGCAACTATTAACAGTATAGGGGTTGTATTACCTATGCCGAAAAGTATGATGAAAATTATACCCATCACAATTCCGGGTATTACCTGAATAAGTGATAATGTATTCTCAAGTAGAATTCTGAATTTGAAAAAGTGAGCGCAAATACTGATAAGTAAAGCAGCGATGAAAGAAATCACAAATCCTAGTAATAGTCTTAACAAAGTTACCTGATAGTTTGACCAGAATCCCAGATTGAGAAACTCTCCGGAGTTTGTGATAATATCTACAGGAGAGGGAACTATTTCTGATCTTACAAACACAGAAACCAGACTCCATAGAATCAGGAATATTAAGAATGCTGATGTGTTATTTTTCAGTGATAATAACGAAGCTTTCTTGCGGGGCAAAATCATCTCCCATTATTTTGTGATAGCCTATGAGGTTCTTCTTTAAAACAGTACCGCTAATATTTTGAAAGCCAATTCTTTGTACACTGCTAAAAACAATATTTTCTGGGAATGATAACTCGTTAATAATGCTTGCAATTGTATCTTCAGGATTGCTTTCCAATAGTTGAATCGATTTATCAATTTCATACAATATTTTACTTATTTTATTGCTGTCTGCATTAGTTCTTGTGAATAGAGCTAATTGAGGAGCTTCTGTTTGATAGTGATATTTGAACCGCTTCTGAAGACTCACATATGAATTAATTTTTTTTTGAGCAAGCAATAGGGAAACAAATGGCTCGGGGAGCACTGCAGTTTTTACATCACCTTTTTTAATTAGTTCAACTGTAGAAGGAAATGCCAGATAATGTCTATTATATTCGAGGGGTCTGCTTTTTTTCTCAGCTTTTATAATCGAATCAAACAGCTTTTCTATGGGACTTCCCTTGAACGGAAGGTTAACTTCCTTTGATTCTAACTGATACAGCGAGTCAATATCTGTTTCAACTGAAACGAGATAAGATAGTTCACTTACCAGAGAACTGATTATTCTTATATCGCTGTTATTTTTCCTGAAATTGACTCCAACATTATAGCCGGTTGCTATAAAGTCTGCATCTCCACGAAGGAAGGATGCATGAGCTTTTGTATGGTTTGTAAATAGCATTACATCAACATTATCTACATTTCTGCATGCAAGTATTAAGGGGATAGAAGCTGGTGATGCCGGAGCAAGCAATATTGAATGCTTCTCGGTAACATCTTTACTTTTTCCACAAGACAAAATGATAATAAAAGAGAAAAATACGAACAGAATAGTGAATTTTTTCATTAATAATCTCTCCTTATCATTGTTCTGTAGTGTTCCAGAGGACCAAATCCATGTTTCCTGTATAAATGGACAGCTGAGCAATTCTGTTCGTCAACCTCCAGTTTCATCTGCATCTGCATTTCAGCAGCGTACTTGCAAGCTTCTTCCATGAGAGCATTACCGAATCCTTTGTTCTGGTATTCTGGAAGAACAGCCATGTGGTGAAGGTATAGTCGGCGACTGTCTGAAGTGATCCAGCATGTACCTGTACATTTATCTTTTTCATATACAGTCAGAATTAATCCATCACTATTCAATGTCTTTATAACCTGATGTAAATCATCGCCTCTTTCAGGTTTACCAACACCGGTAACTGCCCATATTTTTATTATTTCGGAAAATATATCTTCATTGAAATCACGTGATACATTTCTCATGTTATCTCTCCATATCCGTTAGTAAGAAAGGCTTTTTGTCATCGGTTATCCATGCTTTCTTAACTTCACCGGTAAAAATTGTGTGGTCTCCTGATTTCAATTGAGATACAACTTTACATTCGAAACAAGCTGCGCTTTCATGAAGTATTGGTAATCCAGTTATGGAACTCTTGAACCATGGATCCTGAATGATAGAGAATTTATCTGTGTCTCTCCCGGACTTGAAGCCACTAATATTTACAAAATCTTTCTGATGTTCAGCAGGGAAAACCAGATTGAAAAATCTGAAATTCATCAGGCAGTCGCAGCTGTAGCGTGAGTGAGCGATTGATATAGCAAAAATGGGGGGATTTATGGAGGTTCGCATAAACCACTCCAGAGCTATTGTATTAAACTTACCGATTGAATCCATAGTAATTGCGCAAGCAATCTTTGCCGGATTTTTAATGTGCTTGATAGCACTTGATATTTCTATTTTCTTCATAGCTCCAAAAAAATAAACCAATATTTATATGCAAGTTTTAAAGATTAAGTAATCGAAAAAAAGGAATCAGAATAATTGCTGCAGGAGGAGTTCGAGATTGGATTGTCGGTAATAATACTTATTGATAATTACAACATTGTAAAAATTAATTGACTGATGAAATGGTTTTTATAGTTTGCCAGTGAATACATTCAAGGAGATATTGTGATAAAGAAAATACTTCTTTTGTTAGTACTGGCATTGATGCTGATGTCTTGTTCACATAAAGAACAGAGATCTGATAATGTCACTGAGGTCCTTTTCTGGCATGCTATGGGAGGTCCTTTGGGAGAAGCTCTCATCAGCCTTGTAGATGAATTTAATGATTCACATCCTGACATACATATAAAAGCAGTAAATATGGGAAACTACGGAGCATTGTCCACTAAACTCATGGCGAGTATGCAGACAGATGAAAATCCTGATATTGCACAGGCTTTCGAGTCATGGACTGCTAATCTCGTAGAAGGTGACAAGCTCTGTGATCTTAACAGATTCATCGATGCAGATCCGGAATACAAGAAAGATCTGATGGAAGATATGTTTCCAGTAATGCTTGAAAGTAACAAAGTAAACGGTAAGTTCTGGTCTTTTGCATTCAATAAAAGTGTACGTTGTTTATATTACAACAAAGATATGCTGTTTAAACATGGTTATGACCCGAATAAACCTCCTAAAACATGGGATGAATTCAGAGATATATGTAAGAAATTAACTTTTCGAGATGAAAAAGGTAATACGGAGGTCTTTGGGACGACTTTCCCCGTAAGTGCTTGGCAGTTTGAAAACCTGCTTTTACAGGCTGGGGGAGAGATTATGACTCCCGACTATACAACTCCATTGTTTGCAAGCAAAGAAGGAGTTGAAGCACTTAAATTCCTTGAAGCTCTGCTTAATGAAGACAAGAGCGCATACTTATCTACAGGATATGAAGGTCAGAGTGATTTTCAGGCAGGTAAAGTAGCTATGGTTGAAGGTTCAAGTGTTTCCAAATCTTATATGGATTTATCAGAATATGACTTCTTCATGGGAATATCAGCTATTCCTTACTATAAAACAAAGAAAAATATCATTTCCGGTTCGAACGTGGTCATCTTTAAAAATGAAGATGAGAAAAAGGAAAAAGCTGCCTGGGAGTTTGTAAGATGGTTTACAGATTCAAAACAGACAGCAAGATGGTCAAAGATGACTTATTATATGCCGGTGAGAAAAAGTGCTTTTGAACAACCTGCACTTAAAGAAAGACTTGAAAGTAATCCTGAGATTGCATCAGTATATGATCAGCTCAACTATGCCACTTTCGAGCCTCCTATCAGCCAGTGGTATGCTACCAGAAAGTTTCTGGAGGAACAGGTTATTGAAAAAGTACTGAGAAAGAAAATCACCCCTGAGAAAGCACTAAAAAATGCTGAGAGGGAATTAAAGAATAATTTAAAATAGATTATAGAGAGGAAATTATGAAAATTAATATTACTTTTCCTGATGGTTCTGTAAAAGAATACGACAAAGGTATTTCACCTCAGGATATCGCGGAAAACATTAGTCATAATCTTGCACTCAGAGCAATTGCAGCTGAAGTAAACGGAAAACTTACAGATATAAACCAACCAATAGATGAAGACGCAGAACTTATTCTGCATACATTCGATACTGAAGTAGGTAAGGAAGTATACTGGCATAGCACAGCCCACCTTATGGCTCAGGCTGTAAAACAACTTTATCCTGATGTGAAAGTAACTATCGGGCCTGCTATTGAGTATGGTTTCTACTATGATTTCGACAGGGAAAAGTCTTTCTCCGATGAGGAACTTAAAGAAATCGAAAAACGAATGAAAGAACTCGCTAAGAAAAAGCTCAAGTATGTCAGAGAAGAAATGCCTCGCAATGAAGCATATAAGAAGTTTGAAGAAATGGGGGAGACTTATAAACTTGAAATACTCGAAGAAATACCTGAAGATGAAATAATATCTGTCTACACACAAGGCGATTTTGTCGATCTTTGCCGTGGACCTCATATTATCCATACAGGAAAAATCAAAGCGGTAAAACTTCTTAAAACTTCAGGCGCATACTGGCGTGGTGATGAAAATAAGAAAATGCTTAAGAGAATTTACGGTATTTCTTTCCCTACTAAAAAAGAAATGAAAGAATATATCGATTTCATCGAAGAAGCAAAGAAAAGAGATCACAGAAAACTCGGTAAAGAACTCGATCTTTTCTCCTTCTCAGATGAAGTTGGACCGGGACTAATGTTATGGCACCCTAATGGAGCTATGACCCGTTCAATAATTGAGCAGTACTGGAAGAAAAGACACTTTGAAGATGATTACAAAATTGTTTATACACCACATATAGGAAAATCAGTACTCTGGGAAACCAGTGGACATCTGGACTTCTATAAAGAAGGTATGTACAATGCAATGGACGTTGACGGTCAGGATTACTACATTAAGCCTATGAACTGTCCATTCCATATTGAGATTTATAAATCAGCTAAAAGATCTTACAGGGAACTCCCTCTTAAGTATGCTGAACTCGGTACTGTATACAGATATGAGCCGTCAGGAACACTTAACGGACTTAAAAGAGTCCGCGGATTTACTCAGGATGATGCTCACCTAATCTGTACACCTGATCAGCTCAAGAAAGAAGTTGAGAAACTTATTCAGTTCTCAATGAGTATGCTTAGAGATTTTGGATTTGAAGATTTCACAGTTAAGCTTGCGACCAGACCTGAAAAAGCTGTTGGTGAAGAAGAAAGATGGAATCAGGCTATTGACTCACTGAGATCAGCCCTTGAAAGCCAGAATATTGAATATGTAATGGATGATGGTGGTGGAGCATTCTACGGACCTAAGATTGACATCCATATCAAGGACTCACTCAACAGGTCATGGCAGCTTTCTACTATTCAATTTGACTTCAATCTTCCTGAAAGGTTCGACATGGAATATGTGGGAGCTGACAATAATCCTCATAGACCTTATATGCTTCACAGAGCATTACTTGGTTCAATCGAGAGGTTCTTCGGAATTCTTATCGAGCATTACGCAGGCAACTTCCCAAGCTGGCTTGCTCCTGTTCAGGTGATGGTAATCCCTGTATCGGAGAACTTTGAACACTATGCAGAAAGAGAATACAAGAGATTGCGTAAATTCGGATTCAGAACTGAGATTGACTTAAGAAACGAAAAAATCGGTTATAGAATCAGAGATGCAGAAATGAAGAAGATTCCTTTCATGATGATTATCGGTCAAAGAGAAGAGGATACAAATACAGTTTCTCTTCGTGAACACACAAAAGGTGATATTGGTTCATTCTCTCTGGATGAAGCAATGAAGATTATGAAGAAAGATAACAAATAGGACTATATAGAACACAGATCACTGTCTAAGGTGGTCTGTGTTTTTTTTTCAGGAAGAAATATGAATGTTTTGGATATTGCAAAGGTTGAATTAGAGTTAGTAAAGAAAGCCATAGATTATTCTCTTGATAATCTGGGATATGAATTTGAAGAAGCTGTAAATTTACTTAATGAGTGTAAAGGGAAAGTTGTAGTAACAGGTCTTGGTAAAACCGGGATTATAGGCAGAAAGCTGGCTGCTACTTTAACCAGCACGGGAACAACTGCAATATTTCTTCATGCTGCAGAAGGTGTGCATGGTGATCTGGGTATGCTCAGTAAGGATGATGTTGTAATAGCCATATCCAGTAGTGGAAACTCAGGAGAGCTTGTATCTATCCTGCCGTTTTTTAAGTTTATGAAAGTACCTGTAATAGCAATGACAGCCAACAGAGATTCTAAACTGGCCATGAATTCAGATATTGTTCTGGACTGTTCTGTTCCTGAAAACTCCGAACCATTCGGGCTTGTTCCAACTGTTACTACCACTATAACACTTATACTTGCTGATGCAGTTGCAGTTGCTCTTTTAAAGAAAAAGGACTTTCAGATTCAGGATTTCGCAAGAGTACATCCAGGTGGAACAATCGGTAGAAAATTATTGCTCAGAGTTGAAGATTTAATGCATACGGGTGAAAGTAATCCTACATCATCAGTTCATGATTCAATGAAAAAGGTAATTATGACAATGACGACCAAAGGATTAGGTTGTTCAGGAATAATTGATGATGAAGGGAAGCTCAGGGGAATAATTACTGATGGTGATTTAAGACGTTTATTATCTTCAGATGATTTCAGTCTGAATAAAACTGCTGAAGCATGCATGACAGTAAACCCCAGGACGGTAAGCGGAAAAATGCTTGCAGTAAAAGCTTTGACTATGATGGAAGATATGAAAATTACAATGCTGCCCGTAATAGATGAAAATGGCAATCCGGCAGGTATGCTCCATATGCATGACCTGATACAAGCCGGAGTCGTAGGTTAACTATAAGTTATTGACACAATCAATAAGCTTTTCTTTACTGAAAGGTTTGATCAATGTTTTATTTGCTCCCAGTAAATGAGCTGATTTAAGAAAATCCCTGTGAAAACGTCCAATCATGCCTGTCATAGCAATAATCTTAGCTTTGGGGAATTTTTTCTTAAGAGTAACTATTGTCTCTATTCCATCCATTTCCGGCATAAACAGATCAGTAATTATTATATCAAATGCATTGTTTTCATGCAATTCAATACCTTCAATTCCATTTGCTGCAGTCATAACTTCAAACGATTCCTGTTCGAGCATGTGCTTTAAAACTGTTCGTACAGTTCTCTCATCATCTATCACTAGTATTTTTTTCATGATACTCCCCAAATTCAATCCATTTAAAAGATAATTGAAAAGTGGGGACAGCCAATAATTATTAAAGATATTTATTATTTAATTGTTGACTTAATATTATTGATAATACATATTTTATCGGTTTTTGAATATGTCAAGAACCTTCAATTCTCTAAGAAGGAAGAACATGAATTTACATATAATAAACGCTGTTACAATTTTGCCTGATGTCAGAACTCTATCTTTAACAGTAGTTAAAGATGATATATATATTAACAACGGTATAATTGGAAGTAGACAGAACGATACTCAATACTCGAAGATTGATTTTCAAAATTGTCTTATCATGCCAGGGCTTGTTAACTCGCATCATCATATATATTCATACTTTGCTAAAACACTTTCATTTTCGGGAGAATTTAATTCGTTTGAGAATATTCTTAAGAACTTGTGGTGGAAGCTGGATAAATCTCTGACAAAGGACGCCGTAAAATTCTCGGCAGTAAACACAGTAAAAGAGTCGATAGCTAATGGGGTCACTACTGTGTTTGATCATCATTCCTCCCCATCTTTTGTTAAGGGTTCATTGAATCTTATAGGTAAAACACTGAATCATTATTCTCTGAATGGTGTACTTTGCCATGAAATATCTGATCGTAATGGGGAAGATATTATGATTGAAACTCTTCAGGAGAACCTGAGTTTTAATGAAGGTACGGGATTTAAAAATATTCGCGGTATGATAGGTCTGCATGCTCTGTTCACTCTGTCAGAAAAAACTCTCCAGCATATATCTCAAAAAACTGAAAACCTACCTGTCCACCTTCATATTGCAGAAGGTAAAATTGATGGTAAACAAAGTCGAATGAAGTACGGGAAAAGTCTTGTGCAAAGGCTTAAGGATTTTGGATTGATCAGGCGAAACTCAATTTATGTGCATGGTAATTATCTTAAACCTGAAGATATAGAACTTCTGGGATCTGTTGATAATGTGTTTTATTCTCAGTGTGTTGATTCTAACATGAACAACCAGCAGGAAATAATGCCTTTGCTTTTTGCCGATGCAGGAGGTTTAATTTGTACTGCAGGAACCGATGGTATGACTTCTGATATACTGAAGAGTATTAAAAACTCTATTCTGTTAAACAAATATGTTTTGGCTGTCAGTGATATCTTGAAAGATATTCCCGGAGAGTCTTTCCATGGAGATATTTATGAGAAACTATTCCTAAATCAGTTCAGACTGAAACAAGCATATGGATTTGATCTGGGGCTGTCCATTGGTGATACAGCAGATTTCATTGTTATTGAGTACCCATTTACTGATTTGCTTACCAGAGATAGTTTTATGAATCACTTTATATTTGGTGTAACAGAGGCAAAAGTTAAGCACGTGTTTAAAAACAACAGGTTCTTGATGAAAGATTATAAACTCAAGATAGATGATGAAGAGAATTTAGATCCAGAAAGTATTGTTGAAGATCTTAATGAAAGGTTAAATAATATATGAAGGTAAAGTGTATATTGATTTCAATGCTGTTATTAATTATATTGCAGTTGATGACTGTATTGATAAGTTTCCCTTTTCTTGGTAGTTTTCTGGCAAAGAACAAGCCTTTGAATGGTCAGGTTCTTGTTGTGGAAGGCTGGATGCCCACATACATGTTCAGTGACGTGAAGAATCTTATTGATGCAGGTAATTACGAAAAAGTGATCTGCGTTGGAGCTAAATTACCTGAAACGAAAAAAATCAGACATAGTGATTCTGCTCCGGAATATTCTGCTTATTACCTGAAATACCTTGGAGTTCCTGATTCTTTACTTGAAGTAATTGTTACACCATTTGTTGCAAGAGACAGAACATATAATTCTGCAAATGCAACAGTAAAATGGCTTAATACAGAGTTCAAAGATATTCAGTCCTTTGATGTTGTCACTTACGGTGTTCATTCGAGAAGGTCCTGGATATTATTCAATAAAGCAGCTGATAATAAATTCAGAGTTGGAATAATTTCGTTGATGCCTAAAGATTATGTAATAGGGAAATGGTGGCGGAATAGTGTTGGTTTCAGAACAGTTCTGAATGAATTTTTAGCTTATATATATGTTAAAGTAATTTTTAAACCTTAGAGGTAGATATGATTGGAAAAAAAATTAAGAGAGTTGACGGATTATCAAAGGTTAATGGTAAAGCCCTGTATGGTCAGGATGAAAAATACATAGGGATGCTTTACGCTGCATGCAGGTATACTGATATTGCCTGTGGAGACATTCTTGGAATAGACTTTACTCCTTTGGAGGATATTGAGGATTCAGTTTATATTGCTACAATTTTAGATGTACCGGGTAACAAGAGAATTGGACCCATTCGGAAAGATCAGTACCCGATAGTAGATAAAAGTGTGTTTTATGAAGGTGATGTGATAGCTGTTGTTGCAGGAGAATCTCCGGAAATGGCAAGAGAAGCTGCTGATAGAATAAAAGTTGAATATAAACAGAAAGAAGGTGTTTTTAATGTAAAAGACTCCTATGAAAGAAAGCAGGTTGTGCATGAAGAATATCCCGATAATATTGTTGTGCATTATCCATTGAGAAAAGGTGATGTTGACAATGCTTTTGAAAATTCTGATTTCGTGATTGAAAGAGAGTTTGAAACCGGATTTCATGAGCATGGTTATATTGAACCTGAAAGCATTACTGTTATCCCGGATTTTCACACTAATGGCTTTATCGTTAAAGGATCAATCCAAAATCCTTTCACTACAAGAAAAGCTGTTGCTGAGTACCTTGGAATGAACATGAATATGATCAATGTGATTCCTTCTATCATGGGTGGATCCTTTGGGGGGAAAGATGATACCGTAAACATGATGGCTTGTCGGGCTGCCCTCATGAGTCTTAAAACAGGACGCCCCGTACAATTGACTCTTAATCGCGAAGAGTCCCTGAAAGAAAGCTATAAAAGGCATCCTTATAATATGGTGTATAAAGCAGGATTCAATCAGGATGGCAAGATCAATGCTTTGAAAATATTCATTCTGGCGGATAGTGGAGCATATTCTTCTCAGACATTTTTTGTGACCTGGAGATCAGTTGTTCAGGCAACCGGACCATATTCAATACCTAACGTTGAAACTGATATTTACGGTGTTTACACAAATAATGTTTACACGGGTGCTTACAGAGGATTCGGTACGCCACAAGTAATATTTGCTCAGGAATCTCTAATGAATGAGATTGCGGAAATTTGTAACATATCGCCAGTTGAAATCAGATGGATAAATGGCTTTAAACAGAATAGTATCACAGCTTCAGGACAAAAACTGGAAGATCATAGAGTCTCCCTGATTCAAGTCATGAATAAGGCGTTAAAGAAATCTGATTATGAGAATGAGGTAGAAAAACTAAGTGAGCAGAACACAAACAGATATAAACATGGAATAGGATTTGCCGTAAGCTACCGAGGGTGTTCTCTCGGAGCTGAAGGTGTGGATGCAACATCTGCTATGGTCTCTATCCAGGCAGACGGATCTGTGATTCTTACAACAGCACTTCACGAGAACGGTCAGGGCTTAAGAACAACTTTCTCCATGATTGTTGCTGAGCAATTTGGGATTAATATTAAGGATATAGTTTTCGTTAATCCTTCAACATCCCATATAGGAGATGGTGGTCCAACTGTTGCATCAAGATCAACGCTTCTGGGTGGTCAGGCCATTATCAATGCTTGTAAAAAGCTTAAGAACAGACTTGTAAGTGTGATTGACTGTAATTCAGAACAGGTAAGCAGTGAATATGAATGGCTGGAAGGTAATATAATATGTAAGGATAATCAACAAAGATCATTCAATTTTGTAGAAACAGTTCAAACAGCTATTGGAAAAGGAATAAGCCTTTCAGAATATGGCTGGTACAAAGGTCCTGATGCTACCTGGGATGAGGAAACTGGTCAGGGAAATGCCTACTTTACTTATGTCTATGGGTGTCATGTTGCGAAAATTACAGTTGATATACTAACCGGAAAGATCAATGTTGATAAGATAACAGCAGTCCATGATGTAGGTAAAGTTATTAACTTACTCGGAGCTGAAGGTCAAGTTTATGGAGGTGTATTACAGGGTATGGGCTATGGAATAATGGAGGAGTATCAGCAGACTGAAGGTAGGACAAAAACTGCCAATTTTGATGAGTATCTGATGCCCACTATAAAAGATATGCCTGAGATCGAAGCTGTATTTGTGGAAAACCCTGATCCATTTGGACCTTACGGAGCTAAATCTCTGGGTGAGCCTACACTCGAACTTACAGCTGCAGCTATAAATAATGCATTTGCAAACGCAACACACAAACATAATTACAGACTTCCCTTATCTCTTGAACAGGTGTTATTGGGTTATAATCCAGTAAAACCTTCCAGAAGCAGTGAAAAGCAATCCTGCAAAACAAGCAGTATCAAGATTGATCAAGAAATGCTTGTCTTAACTCCAACTAATTTACAAGAAGCTTTAAAGTTCAGAAAAGATAATCCATTTGATCTTTACGCCGGAGGAACAGACAAGGTAATTGAGATGTCTAAGAACCGAGATACAAAAGGATTGATATTTATTGGGCATCTTGAGGAGCTGAAAGGTATCAGTAAAGATAAGGGAATAATCAGAATAGCTGCGGGAACAACCTTTACAGAACTTCTTGCAGACAGAATAGCTATAGATAACCTTGAACTTTTGACCATAGCCTGTAGCCTGATTGGTTCCACTCAGGTCAGAAATACTGCTACGATTGGAGGAAATATTTGTAATGCTGCCTCTTGTGCGGATTCAGTACCTCCGCTGCTTGCCTATGATGCAGAGGTTGAACTTCAGTCTCAGGATGGAATCAGGACAGAAAAGCTGTCTGACTTTATAACCGGAAGTTATAAGACAACTTTAAAAAATGATGAAGTTCTTACTGCAATATTAGTTCCTGAAGGCAAAGAAAAGCATTTAGTCTATTACGAGCAATTAGGTAGGAGGAATGCTGTTAATATAACCAGAATGAGTTTATCTGTTTTAATGAAAATCGATGATAATAGAGTAAATGATGTGGCAATAAGTGCCGGCTCGCTTATTTTCAAACCAGCAAGACTTGATTTTCTTGAGAAGTATCTTACAGGTAAGCAAATATCTGAAGAATTAATTGTAGAAGCCGTCGAATTATTAAATGAATATCTGGAAAAAGAAATAGGGAAGAGGTGGTCAGGAAAATATAAAATCCCTGTATTCAAATCAATGTTCAAACATGCATTAACAAAGTTATGGAGCAATTAATATGATACTTAATAT
This sequence comes from Cloacimonadales bacterium (SeqCode), assembly GCA_942492065.1. GTDB lineage: Bacteria > Cloacimonadota > Cloacimonadia > Cloacimonadales > JAIOQZ01. Next base: position 705,591 of record CALODV010000008.1, read on the forward strand.
AAATGTAAATGGAAAAAAATATTCAATTGAAACAAATCCTAATGCCAGATTACTGGATATAATTCGAGACAGGTTGAATCTAACCGGAACGAAAGAAGGTTGTTCTATAGGAGAATGTGGAGCTTGTACAGTTATACTTAATGGAAAGGCTGTTAATTCTTGTATGATGCTGGCATTTCAGGTGCAGAATAGTGTAATAGAGACAATTGAGTATGTGGATGATAATTATGTGTTGAAGCTGTTGAAAGAAAAATTTCTGCAAAAAGGTGCTGTTCAGTGTGGATTCTGCACTCCGGGTATGATTATGAGTGCAAAAGCATTGCTGGATACTAATCCTAATCCTTCTCTGGACGAGATAAAAACAGCTTTAGAGGGGAACTTATGCAGATGTACAGGATACAAGCCGATTCTGGATGCCGTAACAGATACTGTGAGGGTATTGAAAGATGAAACTGATAAGAAACGCTCTGATTGATCCGGATCTGCCCCTCCAGGATATTTTATTTGATGAATGCATATATGCTCTTCAGGCTCATATTGATATTACAGGAGTTGATGGTGGTATAACTGAATCATATGATGCTGAAGGTAACTTGCTTGTTCCCGGGGGAATAGATCCTCATGTTCACTTTAGTGAACCAGGTTTCGAAGATAGAGAGAACTTCCTTACAGGAACTGCTTCTGCAGCTGCAGGGGGAATAACAACGATCATTGATATGCCCTGCACATCACTACCTCCGGTAACAGATGTCGAGTCTCTTCAGAATAAAATGAAAGCAGTAAGCGGTAAAGCATACATAGATTATGCTTTCTGGGCCGGAGTAAGAGACTCGGGACCGGATTACTCAGCTAACATAAAAGAGTTATGGGACGAAGGAGTCGCAGGCTTTAAGATATATACAATATCTGGTATGGACACGTTCAAAGCTCTTCCTTATGAAAAAATTGCAGCAGTTCTCGAAGAGTATCCTGATATATTGTTTGCCTTTCATGCTGAAGATCAGGATGTTATTGAAAAGGCATTGAACTTAATCAGTGTTAAGGAATTAGCTGATTATAATTCTTATGTGAAATGCAGACCAGTTGAAGCAGAATATACAGCTGTTAGCAGGATATTAGATTTTCTTAAGTCTGAAAGCAGATGTCATTTTGTGCATATCAGTTCTAAGAAAGCTGCGGAAAGAATCATAAAAGCAAAAAGAAGAATCAAAGGTTTGTCTTTAGAAACATGTCCTCATTATCTCGAGTTTATTTGTGATGATTATGCCGATTTAAGAGGAAGGCTTAAAACAGCTCCTCCTGTTAAATTCGATGAGGACAGAGCATTTCTGCGAGCAAGTCTGAAACATAATGATATTGATTTTTTGGCTTCTGATCATGCCGGATGCATATACGAATCTGAAAAGCAGTTCGATGATTTTTCAAAGATATATAATGGTATTCCCGGAACTCAGTTATTGATACCCTATCTTGTCTCTGAGTTCCTGAGCAAAGGTAAGATCAGCGTTAAGTCTTTTGTAGATGTAACATCTGCCAATGCTGCAAAAAGATATGGACTTTTCCCTGTAAAGGGGTCACTAAAAGTAGGATCTGATGCTGACTTTACACTAATTAGTCTTACAGAAGATACATTTATAGCTGAAAAGAATCTACACTCAAAAGGAAAATACTCTCCATTTAACGGTATGAAATTCAATGGTAGGATAATTAAAACAATAGTAAGAGGTCAGACTGTTTTTGAAAATGGAAATTTACTGGACAGAAAACCATCAGGTAAAATGATTAGATGTATACATAATAACCGATAAGGAAAATAAAATGCAATTTGATATTAATTCATTTTTAGCATCAATAACAATGGCTCTGGATTTTGTTGAAGCTTCTGCTTTAAATGTAACTCCAAATCATTCTAAAAGAGTTGCCTATATAGCTTTAAAGATGGGAAAGCAACTGAATTTTAACGATCAGGAATTATATGAACTCTGCACGCTTTCTTTCATGCATGATAATGGACTGTCTGAAGAAATTCTGAAAACACAGTATAAGATGGACGATCTTCTGCAAGATGAAAGATTATCATTTCTTTCCGGACATTGTATTACCGGTGAGAATAATATCAAGAATCTATTGTGTTCGGATCACAATCAAAATGTTATTAAGTATCACCATGAAAAGTATAACGGCAAAGGTTATTATGGTCTTTTCGGTAATGAGATTCCCCTGCATTCTCAAATCATTGGACTTGCTGATCATTTGGATACAAAATTCCATTTGGAAAACCCACATCCCGGAAATCAATTTGCAGTTGTTAATTATGTCAGGGATAACAAAGATATTTTATACTCAAACAACATTGTAAATCTTTTTTGTGAAGTGAGTAAAAACCAAAGTTTCTGGATGGATGTGCAGAATTTGTTCATAGATCAAGCATTGAACGATATACTTCCCGTTAATTATCAGGAAACTTCCTTTAAGGATGTTTTTGATAAACTTCAGTTTTTCTCCAAAATTATTGATTCAAAATCTAAGTATACGGAAAATCATACTTCTGGTCTGATAAAAAAAATGGATGTTGTAACAGATAAACTTAGAGTTAATGAATCTACAAAATACAAGCTGATGCTTGCTGCCGATTTACATGATATAGGCAAACTGGCTATACCGGCAAGTATACTTGATGATACCAAGAGTCTCAACGAAGAACAACATAAGGTGATTCAGTATCATACTTATCTGACTGGTGCTATGTTGGGGAACATCAAAGATTTTACTGATGTTAGAACCTGGGCTGCCAATCATCATGAAAAGCTTAATGGTAAGGGGTATCCATACGGTAAAAAGGCAAAAGAGCTTGATTTCGAATCCAGGCTTATGACTTGTCTGGATATTTATCAGGCACTAACTGAAGAACGCCCTTACAGGAGTTCAGCGGATCATTCTCATGCAATCGAAATAATGAACAACATGGCTTTAAACTATTACATTGACGGAGATGTAGTAGATACTATCGAGAAAACTTTCAGAGGTTAATATACTATTTCTCTGACAATGTCCTCAATTGCAAACCGTCTTGAGATATAGTCTACCTTTTCTCGCTTAATTCTTATATTGAATTCCTGTACAGCTTTTACTGACCCTCTGGCAGAACCAAAGTACCACCCTGAACCAAGCAGACAAACTGTTCCTCCCGTAACATAATTCTCATGTGAAAAGAGCTCATAAGCTGAAAAAATAAGTAGACTGTTCACAAGAAAACTTGCCACACCCGTACTTTTATGCTTAGCATAGAAATAACCAGATCCTGGTAACAGATAACTCGAATACTTTGCTATGGAAGGGCTTTTCAGTTTTAGCCTGCTCAATTCCATAATCTGTTCAGGAGTGATATCGTATTTGCTCATAACTTCTGAATAGTAATCATGGTTTTGAATTATTTCACTATAATTGTGATTTTTGAGTGTTGAGAAAAAGAGTATTGTCTTCATCTCAAAACTCTCATCGAGAAAGGTTGCTCCCGAACCCAGCAATTTCCCAATTGCCATATCGTAGTCTGCATGAAAATAAAGCTTGGCAGATAACAAAGTATAAAGCCTCTGCATGTACTCATCATCTTCATGAAAAAGATCTTCAAAATGAATAGAATATATGTAGAATGACCCGACATCAAGTCCCTGAAATCCTGTTTTGAGAAACTCCAAAGAAATGTGTTTACGCATAGAGTCATTTTTACATTCATAAAAGCTTTGTATTCTGGTTAGAAGTGAAAAATCAATAAAACCATGTGCTATGAGAGAATCAGCAATATTGTAATTTTTTGGAAGAAGTTTATCCTCAATATCAGTCATTTCATCCGGTAATTCATAATTGTCGGGTAAATCCAGAAAACGATATTCTCCATCTACGTATATTCTATGTTTATATTCTGTGTCTCTACCACAGACAAGAATTCTATTCATGCTTGAATTATATGCAGAAAAGGGATTCTGGGTTTTGAAAGCAATCTTTGCATACTGAGAACAGGTAGGGTACATTCTGCAGTTACCGCGTCCATCAATGGGGGAGATGTACTTCTGGTAGAAGTTAAGGATTAAGCCTTTCCCGGATCCGTAATGGAGATCAATTTTCTTATCAGTACATAAGGCTGACCCGGTAATTACGGAGAATATTATCAGAAACTTAATTATTTTATCTTGTTTTTTCACAGTTACCTTGTTGATATGAATTCACTCAGGATTTTTCCAACTTTACTGGCATTTTTTTTGATAGTTGATTCATCCCTGAATATAAGTGTAAAAAGATTGAAAAAGAATCGATGATCATAAGTACCTGAGTCAAATAAAAGAGAGCCTGCAGTTATATCCCAGATTTGTATTTCTACCGTTGAAGAATATCCATAAAATTGAGATATTGTAGGAACTGATTCGTTCTCGTAATAGTTTTCAGTGAAATGCAAATACGGATTAACAAAGATTACAGCATAATCAGCATTATACTTACTTTGGTATGGCAGAAGTTTTTTTTTCATTTCCTCGTGGACTTTCTTCTGAAAATACTCTTTTCTTTTCTCATCACGATCACGTGGATCAAGAATCCTGACAAGACCGGACTCATATCCAATGTGTTTGATTGCATAAATTGAAGAATCTTCTTCAACAAGTAGTGAATCATCTTCAGATATGAAATCGAAATCAATCTGCGGCAATCTTTCTCTAAGGTTCTTCTTAATTTCAGAGTTCCATAATTGCTCAATCCTTATTCTGTCTTTTGTTGAATACGAGTAGAAGATAGATGGTGGGACATTGAATGTCACATCTTCTATTGGGAAAACAATGAACGTACCGTTTAAATTCAGATTTTTCTGTCTCAGATCGGAATCAATATGTTGTGAATATTTTAAAGATGAGCAACCCATTATAATACAATATACTAACAGAAAAGAAGTGAAGATTAATATGTTCTTTTTCATAATACTACTCATTCGTGTTTTTGTTAATTGTTCTTTCAACTACATCTCCTAATCTGTCAGTAAGTTTTCTTGAATTATTCTCTAATGCTACTTCGCCAATGGTTTTGAAGCATTTACCTCTCTTACAAATATCAATTGCACCGGAATCGAACAACAGTTTTCCCTGTCTACAGTCCCAGACCTGAACTTCTACATGCGTGGTCATTATTTCCTTGGATTCTTTCTCTCTATACATTCTCCCGGTTCTGATGTCATGCTTTTGCACCATTTTTTCACGGATTTCAGAAGATATGTCAGGATTGATAAACAGTATAATATAATCAGCAGGATATTTAGAAAGATAAGGCATAATCTTTTCTTTCATTACAACACTTTTTTCAGAATTAAAGAATTGCATGGGATTTTCCTGTCCATTGATAACCTTAATTATTTTTGCAAGGCTTGAGAGTTCTGCTTCTGCTCTGATGGCTTGATATGAGGATTCGGCTTGGTAGAGCAAAGCTTCGTCTTCAAGTATAAAAGTGAAAATCTGATCAGGGAATTTTTTTAACAAGTACTTTTTGATCTGACTATTCCAACTACTTTGCTGTACTGCATAAGTTTTATAGTTGAAAGGTTCGAAGCAGCTTCCGGCAGTATTAAAGTGAATGTTTATTAGTGGAAAGACCAAGAAAGTTTTACCTGTCTTAATCTTTTTATTTGTAAGCGAAACATCCGCATGCCTGGAGTAATCAAGTGTTATGCAAGAGCATAACAGGAGTGGTATCAGTAATATCAGATATTTTTTCATTGTTCTAAGATTCTCCATATATTTGATAAATTATTAACTGCTGAAAAAGCCACCTGAACCACTTATCTTCTGATTCCGCAGATTTCGGGTGAATCATCGTAATCTGGTAAGAATTTTCAGTTTTCAGTTTTATATCTTTCTTTAAGCAATGATATAAGGTCATCATTAAAATCACAGTTAGTTCCACCATTGAAAATAACATTTATGACAAAACATCCCGTTTATTTTACCTTAACAGGTTCTGCCGGTATTACGAGAATTTTCTGATCATCTGTAATTTTTTTATGCTCGACTGATTTGTCTGCCAAAATGAAGTATTTCTTTGCAATCAATGGTGTCAGCATTAAAAATGCTGTTAATATGATTGAAATTTTTTCACAAAATCCCCTTTAACTCTACTTCTGAATAATGTTTGATTTTAAAAAAAACTTTTGATGTGATAATAACAAACACCCAAAAAAGAGCTTTTCTCAAAATCCCCTCCAGTATTGTTTCTAACCAAACATTCCGGTTGCTTTCTTCTTTGGACGCTTTACTTTGAGCATTTTTTTCATGAACTCAACTGACTCTTTTACCATTTGTTCTATGTAAGCTCCGGTTGAATTCAATCCGCGTTTAGAACAGAAAGTTTTTCCACTGTACAACATCTTACCTGTTTTACAATTCCATATCTGGGTCTCAATTACAGGCATTTTGATTTCTACAATGTTATCTCCGTTTCTATTGATAATGTGAGCTTTTATCATTTCAGTTGAAGTGAGGTGCAGCATTAAATAGTCACAGTTATAATTACTTTGAAAATACTTAATATTCTCCAGCATAGCAGGATTAGCTTTCATTTTTCTATAACTTAATCGAGGTTCTTTAATGTGTGCATCTATTTTAGATGCCATTGTATTTTCTTTAGCAATTTCCCTGATGGCATTAATGTTTACTGAGTCAGCATCGAAAATACTGTGATTCTTATCAAAGAAGATAAAGTTGAAGTCTTTAAAAATAGATGGTAAAAATCTTTTTAAGTCATAGTCAATTTCAACTATTTTATTTGAATTGTTACCAAACAAACTTGTCAGAAGGTCATCCTTCTTCTCTACAAAATTCTCTGCCGGAATAACTGCAAACTTTAATCCTTTATCAAATCTCTTATACTGGAATTCGTTATCTCCATAGTTTCTGAAATAAGAATACTTTGATGTAGGCTGTTCTGAAAATAATAGTGTTGCAGATAATAGTGATAAAAGTAAAAGAATTACTATTTTGTGTTCTCTCATAAGCTCCTCGGAATATATTTTAATGATTTGTGGAGAGGTGTTTAAATATTCTCCTCATTTAATGTGAATAAAGAAAATGAAAGAAATTTGTCAATAAAAAAGACTGCCCTGAAAGGACAGTCTTTGGATACTAAAACTATTTATTAAGGCGTTTAGATACTAAACTAAACCTTGATCTAACATTGAATCTGCAACTTTGATGAATCCTGCAATGTTTGCACCATTCACGTAGTTAACAAAGTCACCTTCTTTACCATGCTCAACACATTGATTGTGAACAGCGATCATGATGTTATGAAGTTTTTCATCAACTTCTTCACGAGTCCAGTTCATTCTCAGGCTGTTTTGAGACATTTCAAGTCCTGATGTTGCAACACCACCGGCGTTAGCAGCTTTACCTGGTCCATAAAGGATTTTGTTTTCGATGAATACGTTAACTCCTTCCGGAACTGTAGGCATGTTAGCACCTTCGGAAACTACATAACATCCGTTTTTAACGAGTGTTTTAGCTTCTTCAAGGTTGATTTCGTTTTGTGTAGCACATGGGAATGCAGCGTCACAAGGAATAATCCAAGGTCTTTGACCTTCGTAATATTTGCAGCCGAATTCTTCTGCATATTCTTTGATTCTTCCACGACGAACGTTTTTAAGATCCATAACGAACTCGAGTTTTTCAGGTGTGATACCATCAGGATCATGAATGAAACCTGAAGAATCAGAAAGAGTAACTACTTTAGCGCCTAATTGATTAAGTTTTTCTGTCGCGAATTGAGCAACGTTACCTGAACCGGAAACAACACATGTTTTTCCTTCAAATGTTTCGCCTCTTGTTTTAAGCATTTCATCTGCAAAGTAAACTGCACCGTAACCTGTAGCTTCAGGTCTGATTAATGAACCACCCCAGTTAAGGGCTTTACCTGTGAGAACACCGGTAAATTCGTTTCTGATTCTTTTGTACTGTCCAAACATGAAACCGATTTCACGTCCGCCAACACCGATATCTCCGGCTGGTACGTCTGTGTTTGGTCCAATGTGTTTACAGAGTTCAGTCATGAATGACTGACAGAAACGCATTACTTCATTGTCTGATTTTCCTTTTGGGTCAAAGTCGGATCCACCTTTTCCGCCACCCATAGGAAGTGTTGTTAAGGAATTCTTGAATACCTGCTCGAAACCTAAGAACTTAAGGATACTTAAGTTTACGCTTGGGTGAAAACGAAGTCCACCTTTGTATGGTCCGATTGCGCTGTTAAATTCAACACGGTAACCACGGTTAACTTGAACTTCACCATTGTCTCTTTGCCATGGTACGCGGAACATAAGAACGCGTTCAGGCTCAACAATGCGATCCAGAATTTTGGCTTTTTGATATCGTGGGTTAGCTTCGTATACAGGCCATAATGATTCGATTACTTCAGTTACAGCTTGCATAAATTCTGGTTGGTTTTGATTTCTGGCTTCCACCTTAGCAAGAAATTCGTTTAATGTCATATCGAAAACCTCCAATTGAAATTTGACAGATTCGTACTTCATAAAAAAAATGTGTCAATATTAAAATATTTATTTCTTGTTTGATTACGATTAAGAAATACTTAAAGTGTAACAATAGTTTTTACAGCGGGTTTACAATTGATCTGTGACTCTTACGACAAATAACACAGCTAACAATTTCTTATAATTGTCTATAGCCTGAACATAAGATTTGTACCCATTTCCGACAGTTAAAATTACAATAAATAGCAGAGCATGTTCTGTCTTTTCTTAGTTAAAATATGGATTGCAAACTTGATATTGTTCCGGGTGTTTAAAAAAAATCTCCATTTTGGGAAGTCATCGACGGTTTTCTTTACATAAAAAAGAGCTTTAATATGAAGAAAAACGCCCGTTTCCGAGCGTTTTAATATAATACAATATCTTTATCTAATCTATAGTTTTTTGAGATCTTTTTCTTTCGGTATGATCTAGAATTTTCTTTCTCATATAGATTAGTTGATGAAATCTTCAATTTCATCGAGTCTATCTCGTTTTAATCTATAGTTTTTTGAGATCTTTTTCTTTCGGTATGATCTAGAATTTTCTTTCTCATATAGATTAGTTGATGAAATCTTCAATTTCATCGAGTCTATCTCGTTTTAATCTATAGTTTTTTGAGATCTTTTTCTTTCGGTATGATCAAGAATTTTCTTTCTCATTCTCATGTTTTCAGGCGTGATCTCCAGAAGCTCATCATCTTCTATGTATTCCAATGCCTGCTCAAGACTGAACAGTTTAGGCGGGACGAGTTTCAACGCTTCATCAGATCCGGATGCCCTGACGTTAGTCAGCTTTTTATTTTTGATAACATTGATCACCAGATCCTGATCTTTGCTGTGTTCACCAACAATCATTCCCGGATATACATTTATTCCCGGTCCAATAAACAGAATTCCGCGAGGTTGGAAACTGAATAATGAGTAGGCCATGGATGTTCCTGCTTCCATAGCGATCAATGCTCCACGGTTTTTCTTGTCTATATCACCTTTGTAATACTCATACTCGTAGAAACTTTGATTTAATATTCCTGTTCCTCTTGTGGTTGTGAGGAATTCATTTCGGAATCCGATTAATCCCCTTGCAGGAACTTTGAATTCCAATCTGGTGTAACCATCGGATCCAACTTCCATATTAAGCATTTCGCCTTTTCTTACACCCAACATCTCGATAACTGCTCCAACAAATTCATCGGCAACATCAATTAAAGCCAATTCCATCGGTTCCGTTTTTTTCCCGTTTAATTCTCTATAGATTACCTTTGGTTTAGAAACAGCAAACTCAAAACCTTCACGTCTCATATTTTCTATAAGTATGGAAAGCTGGAGTTCTCCTCTACCTTTAACAGTAAACTTATCTGCAGAATTTGTAGATTCTACTACAATACTAACATTAGTCTGAAGTTCTTTCTGGAGTCTGTCCCAAATATTTCGAGAAGTTACATATTTACCTTCTTTACCCGCAAATGGTGAATCATTAACACAAAATTCCATTGCCAGGGTTGGAGCATCAATATCAATAATAGGTAAAGGTTCCGGATGGATTCTGCATGCTACAGTTTCGCCAACATCAACCATTTCCATTCCTGCAAGAGAAACAATATCTCCTGCAAAGGCTTTTTTGACTTCTTTCTTTTTGAGTCCTTCATAGTGAAATACTTTGGAGATTCTATACAGTAGTCTTTCACCGTCTCTTTTCATTAATACAACTTCTTCTCCCTGACTGACTGTTCCATGAGTGATTCTGCCAGTACCGATTTTTCCAAGGTAGTTATTATACTCAATTGCAGAAACAAGCATTTGCAGAGGTTTTTCAGGATCGCCCTGAGCGTCTTCAACATGATTGAGGATTGTTTCGAAAAGCGGGACAAGGTTGTCGCTTTCTTCTTCCAGTTCATACTTGGCAATTGCATCTTTACCTGAAGCATATACATATGGGAAATCAAGCTGGTCGTCATCTGCATTAAGATCTGTAAACAGGTCAAATACCATATCAAGTACTTCTTGAGGTCTACTGTTTGGTCTATCTATCTTATTAATTACAACGATAGGTTTAAGTCCAAGTTCAAGAGATTTCTTTAATACATACTTTGTCTGAGGCATAGGTCCTTCAAAAGCATCCACCAGCAGCAGAACAGAGTCCACCATTTTAAGGATACGCTGTACTTCACCACCAAAATCAGCATGCCCGGGTGTATCTACAATATTTATTTTACAGTCTTTATAGTATAAAGAAGCGTTCTTTGAAAAGATTGTTATTCCTCGTTCTCTTTCCAGGTCGTTTGAATCCATTATACGTTCTTCCACATTCTGGTTCTCACGGAATACACCGGATTGTTTCAATGCTCCATCTACGAGGGTTGTTTTACCATGGTCAACATGAGCTATAATAGCAATATTCTTAATTTTCATTTATTTTTCTCCAGTTTTTGTCCAATTATGCTGTGTATAATATATGTAAATTTTTACTATACAAAACGATATTAAAACTAAGGCAGGAGTTTCAGAACTGTAAAATGGTCAACTAATTTATTATAAATCTTTTATGGATGTCGCAAATTATGGTAATTATGAGAATAGTGTTGAAATTGAGTGAATTTCAGGTTAACTTGTGTATGGTTTTGACTTTTCTGAGTACAAACCTGATAAAAATTTCAAGAATAAGGAAAAACACAATACCTGCAAGATCAGACAGTAAATCAGTATAGCTGAACTCTCTTCTCGGTGATAATGTTTGAAAAAACTCTTCAATGGTCGCCATTATCATAATAATTGACGGTGCTGTAGGCAGTTTAATAACAAGTGCTTTAAAGTAATGTCTCTTTATTGCCAGATGAGCCAGAAGTGCTGTTATCCCAATGAGTATGAAATGACCGCATTCATCAAAGTAGGGATTGGTTGGAAGACTTGTAGGTAGTGTTCCCTGATATGCAAGATAAACAATCAGGATGATTATTGCGAAGTAGGTCAGAAAAGCTATTGACCAGATTTTGTTAAATTTCATTTTTTTCCTTATAATATTTTACTAAGAAAACCAACATTTCAAAAATATGTTACTTTACAAAATTACTATTCAAGACTAATTCTGATTTTGTCTAATGAATTTTTCTATTTTTCCGATTTAATAACAAAGAAACTATGAGATGACTTTAAAAAAATGAGTGAATACCACCTATGTTTTGCTAAGCTTTTATCAGGATTATCTATTGAAAAAATACAGATTTCTATTTTTAGTGGAAAGAGAATTCCATATTTCTCTGTTCGAGAATATCATAAAGTACATCAAAGATCATGATTTAGGTGAGATTGGTATATTGTCTTCTTCTTATGTACCCAGTACTCAAGGTAAAGCGTCTGTGGGGGCTAGACTCCATATTGTACAGAGTATTGCAGGAAATGACTTTATTCCCGTTAATACTCCGGCTGAATATGATCCGGACATTACATTCTTTGCTGATGTTCCTTCTGAGTATGACGGTCATCTTGGCATAAAAGTATGTATTGGACATGGAACAATCTGCAAAGGTTCTTTTTATATTGATTCTTCCAAAATACGACGAGATAATTATGCAGATCTAATCTGTGTTCCGGGGACAATCCATAGAGAAGTCCTTCAGAAGAACATCTTTAAACCCATTGAAGTTACCGGTATCCCTAAGTTGGATTCCTTGTTTTCCGGTATACTGGAGCGTGATGAAATACTGAATAATTTAGGACTTAATCCTGATAACAGAACTATCCTGTTTGCTCCAACATACAATTATGAGTTTTCTCTGCTGCCATGGCTTAAGGGGGATTTCAGAGATTATTTTCCTGATTATATAAATGTAATAATTAAATTGCATGGTGTTGAGAAAGAAGAGACAAAAGAGTATTACAGGAAACTGGCATCAATCAGTGTTGGGATATCATACTCCGAGAATCACAATATTGTTGAATGCTTTCAAGCGGCAGATTTGCTTGTTTCAGATGTGTCCTCAGTTGTCTATGAATTTGCAGCAACAGGGAAACCTGTTTTATTGTTTGATTCTCCCTGTCAGAAAGAACACCCAAAGTTTAATGAGAAAGATCTGGAATACATGTTCAGAGATATAGGTATTCGTTTTAAAGAACCAAATGAATTAAAACATCTGATTCTTCAATCGTTAATTCTGCCAGAATCTAATGATAGAATAGCAGAAAACTTTGTTTCTATCAGAGATGGCTCCTCTTCTGAAAAAGTTGTTCAATATGCAGTTCAACTATGTGAAAGTGGAGTAGAAAAGCCTATTTTATATATAACCGGATCTACAAATGGAAATCATCAGAAGTTAGTTGGAAGATATAATAAAGATTTCCGCATAAAAATCATTAATGAAGTTTACGATGTGAATTTTTCATCTGTAAACAATAACATATGCGTGTTGAATGGAAATTACAATTATTCACCCATGTTTCCGTCTTTTCTAGGTAATCACCATGTTTATGAAAAAGCAGAATTAATTATTCCTATGGTTTCAAGACATTTTGAAGTGCCAGGTCAGGATGTTGTTCTATTCCATCCACAGGCAAATGGAGTTCCTGATAACCGTGCTGGGGAGCCAATTGTGGCAACTACTCCCGGTGAGTCTGTAAATTATGATTCTGATTTTATTCCATTGGCATTCAGCTATACAGGTGGTGATTCTGAAATCATAGCATATGTATTAAATGCCTGTTTACAGGAGAAAATCGTAAGTGTAACGAAAGAATCGGTCAGAATTGCAAAAGACTGTTTTGTATATTGAGGTATCATGAATATAGCTGTTAAGATTTGCACACCGAATAAAGAATGCAGAAATGGGGGAGACGGACCATTTGCCGAAAGATTATGCACTGCATTCAAGCAGTTCGGACATGAGGCTGTTGTCAATTATCGGGATGAATGGTATAGCGACAATTCTGAATATGATATAGTAATATTTCTTGGAGGACTTATTCAATATATTCCGGATCGTAGAAACTTCAATATCATGTGGAATATAAGTCATCCTGAAATCAGAACACCTGAAGAACTGAATAGCTACAATCTCGTTTTTATTGCTTCGGAACCATTTTGTAAAGTCGTACAGGGTGATATTATCCCTCCATGTTATCCTTTATTGCAGGCATCTGATGAACAGCTATTCTATCCGAGAGTATCAGATAAAAAATATGATATTCTGTTTGTTGGAAACAACTACTACGATAAACTGAGATATCGTAAAACTATTGAAGATTTGATGCAAACCTCTTTTGCTGATAGATGCTATTTTGTAGGAAATGGTTGGCAGGGAGCAGTAAAACCTGAAATGATACTTACAGAACATGTTGAGTACAATCAATTACCGGAACTCTATTCTTCAGCAAAGATTGTTCTGAATGATCACCATGGACTGATGAAGCAGAATGGTTATATTAATAACAGGGCTTATGATCTGGCAATGTTGAAAGTGTTCCAGATCAGTGATGAAGTAGAAGGATTACACAGCAATGGGATAGTTACTTACAAAGATTCAGCTGACTTAGAGAAAAAAATTGAATTCTATCTTAAACACGAGAAAGCCAGAGTAAAAAATTGTGAACATGTTCATGGACGAATGCAGAGCCACACATTTATGAATAGATGTAAGGAGATACTAGAAAAAGTAAAGAGTTATACTGTATGAGTACAACTCTTAAATAATCTATAAATTCCTTAATGTCATTAGCTTGTTTACTTACTATTAATCCATCTGCTTTGACTATCAAGTAAGGTTTTCATCTCTTTCCCATTCTCAGGTAGTTTTTCCTGTGTTAAATCCAGGTGGTTGGCAGGTATTTCCTCCTGATACTGATCAAAAATATGTTTCGTCAGTTCCAAAGAGTATTGAGGTATTTTACGGTTTTTGCGAAACTTTGCTATTGGTATAATTGTTGTAAGAATACCATCATTTTCTCTGTCAAGTCTGTTCATTACTTCACCAAATGGGCTAACAACCATGGAGTTTCCTGCATACTTTATCTCACCGGGAATATTTGCCATTGCTGAAAAACAATTATTAATCATAGCCATATTTATCACGTCTGATTCAAAGAACATGGTTGAAGTTCTGAGAATGATTTCCGCACCCTGCATGGCAAAAGCTGCAAACACAAAAGGATCCAGTTGAGCAGTACTTACACAAATATTGCCGTATTCAGTTCTGATCACGGGAAATGCATCTTCAATACCGTATTGGCTGATAAACTTATCTTCTACTCCCTCTACGGTTGTTGTTGTAATCTCAAATGTAGGATAGAATCTTTTAATATTTCTTGGTTTCCATACTTTTTTAACAATCTTACCATCTCTACCGATTATTGTTGTGAGGCTTAATACGTGTCCGGGCCATTCAGAATCCTTAGCGTAAGCACCGTAAATGATATATGTATCATATTTTTTAGCTAACTTTCCTATGGCGTTACTTTCTGGTCCCGGGATTTTCAGAGCAGCAGCCAGCTTTTCATTTCTGGTCCCGTATATATAACCTGAGAGGGGGAATTCATGCAATAGAATTATATCAGGTTCTTCACCTTCTGTACATGCTCTGGTTATCATTGTTTCTACTTTTTCAAGGTTTTGCTTAATCACTGATTCTGCGTTATCGATGTTATCAATATCAAAACAGGAACTCTGAATTACTTTCAATACTATGTTATCTTTTTCCAGTGGTATTTTTTGGTAGTCACCATTTTCAAGTACTAATCTTTTCACATCATCGGCGAACCCTATAGCCATTGTAAAGCACAAGATTAACACGAATATAGTAGATTTACAAGTCATTATTTAATCTCCTTATGTAAACAAAGTTATTAAAGATAACACTGTTAACTAAGGTAAAGTGTCAAGTACTTTTTGCAAGGATAAACTGATTACCATATAAATCTATGATTTAGCAAAGAAAATTTGTAATGCAGTTGCATATCTCGTTGAAATTATTCAGCAGTACAAATAATCGAGTGAAGACGTATTCATAATAGACTTTGATCTGTATAGTATGACGATTATTTGTTGACCTGTATGGAGTATCTCTGATTATTGCTTTCACAATATGTTTGGAAGGAAAATATGAAAAGAAAATTAGCAATAATAATAATATTATTAACTGTTATCAGTTTAAGCGCAGGGCCGTTTGACAAGATTAAGAAGAAAGCAAAAAAGGTCGGAAAGAAAGTTGGTAAAACTGTAAAAAAAGGTGCTAAGACTGTGGATAAAACTGCTAACAAGGGAGCAAAAGCTGTAGAAAAAGGAGCTAAGAAAGTAAAGAAAAAAGTTGAACATAAACTTGGATGGGATAGATATATCCTTTGTTGGGGAGATACTTTTGTACCTGAAGAAAGCAGGTGGGTTGCCATAAGGCCTGCCTTAAAGAAAGATAAGCATGATATAGGACGTTTCTGGGATATTGCAGGGGATGGGAAAGAATGTGAAGGTCCCAATAAGCCTGTAATGCTTTGGGGAATAACATTCCAGGAATATCCTCCGGCAGACAGACGATACAGATTTGTTTCTGTTTACAATCATACTAAGCACCCCGATGATTTTGGTTATTATTGGATTCAGTGTAAAACCGGAATGTGGGTTCAAGCTCAGAACCATGGACAGCAGATTAAACTAAATCCGGGATACGATGTTAATAATCGTGAAGATCCACATGCAAGTTCCTACCAATGGAGAATCCAGAATGTCGGTAAAAACAGGTTTGTCTTTGTATCCAGAAAGAATGATCTGGTAATAGATGCCCGAGGGGGAAATAATTCTAATGGTACTGCTGTTCAAATGTGGGATTCTAATAAAACTAAATCCCAACAATGGGAATTTATATATATTGCAACGGGCAGTGAAGTAAAATCGACCAGAGACATGGCAGAAAAGCGTGCAGCAGAAGTTCAGAAGATGACAAAACAGGTGACTGATCAGCTTGGTGTAATTGCTGGAAAAGTCAGCGATATTGTCATGAAAAAGGTTAATTCCGGCCTCAACACATTAGCTAACAACATGGTATCTCTTAAGAAAACAGGGAATCAATATACCTTTACACTAGGCTTCCCAAATGAAGAAAGTCTTTATGATCAGCTTAAAGCAAGAACAATAGACAGACTTTTCAAGGTTGATTTCAAAAAAATGAAATTCGAACCTACAGACGGAAAGCAACTTATTGTGGGCATTATTAACAGAGTAGAATGCTTAGGACATCATGTTGATTTGACTCTGGAAATGATCTGTGACTGGGAGATATCAAGAAACGGATTAGACCTTAAAAAGTTTTCGATCAAGAGATTCTCACTTCCATTTTTACCTGATCGCCTCACTAAAGGCATAAGAACATCAATAAGTAAGAAGATGTCCAGTTTCCATGTGAATATTAAGAATCTCCCGGGAGTAAACAAAATATCTTCTACTTCAAATGCTCCATTAAATGTAAAAAGTGTTAAAAAAGGACCTTACGGATTTGAAGCTGTAATGACTGTGAACTAAAAATAAGATACAAAGAATATATGAAAAAAGGCAGTCAAAATGACTGCCTTTTGTTTTATGTTTACTCTTTATCTTCAGTCTCGGGAGATAGTAATTTCTCAATATGAACCATATTTGTACCATCAATATAGTCAGTAAACTCTATGTAATCAGCTTTTCTGAAACCGTGCAATATAGCCTTGATTTTTTCAATGGATTTCTTAATTGTATCAACATATTTACCATATTTTACAAGTTCTAAATCATCCGAAAGCTTCATAATCAGCATTTCCAGATTCCCCTGCATAACCATAAGTGGCTGGTTAATTTCATGGTTGACTGTAACAGCCATAGCAAGAGCAGCCTTTGTCCTTTCTAATTGGAGTAAATCATCCTGAGCCTCTTTTAACCTGTGCAGAGTATTCTCAAGTTTATCATTCTGATTTTGAATTTCATTGGTTCTTTCTTTCACTGCGGATTCCAGTTCGGAATTGAGATTTTTAAGTTTCTTATTTGTTTCCAGAAGAGATAAATGAGTCCTCAAACGTGCAAGCAGTTCATTCCTGGAAATAGGTTTTGTGAGATAGTCATTTGTTCCGGTATTAAATCCCTGGATCACGTCATTTACCTGATTCTTAGCTGTCAGCAAAACTACAGGCAGCTCATGAAGTTCAAACTTATCTCTGATTTTCTCGAGAACCTGGAATCCTGACATTTTAGGCATCATAATATCGAGAAGAATCAGATCAGGGAGAAATCCTTCATCTATTGCTTTGAGAGCTTCAAAACCATTATTCACACATACAACATTGAATTTTTCCTGATTAAGGAAATTTTCAAGTACCTGAAGGTTAATAGGATCATCATCTACAGCCAGAATATTATATACAGAATCATCGCTTCCTTCCGAACTTGGCAGGTTATTTATTTCACTTATCAGATCAGAGCTAATGATACTAACATAATCCTGTTCTTTTAGTTCTGCTATAGCTGATTTAGATGACTGATCTTCAGAAATCTTAAGTGTGAAAGAGAACTCAGAACCTTTATCTATTTCTGATTCAACGGATATATTTCCACCGTGAAGCTCAATTAACTGCTTAGAAACAGCCAGTCCAAGTCCTGTACCACCGTATATTCTGGAGACTGAACTATCGACCTGTTCGAATGATTCAAAAATTTTATCAAGTTTTTCACCTGGAATCCCAATACCAGTATCGGAAATGCATATCATGATTTTTTTGTCTTGTTTTTCAGCTTTAATTTTAACATAACCTTCATCTGTAAATTTAATTGCGTTTCCAATAATATTATGCATTATCTGCTGCAGTCTGTTTTCATCAGCTTGAACCAGTGGTATGTCTTGAGGGATTTCATTGAGAAGTCTAAGCTTCTTTTTACCTACTAAAGGAGCTGAGAGTTTAAGTACAACATCTGTAACAGAGAACAGATCAACAGGTGCAAGACTAAGTGAGATGTCTTTTTTCTTGAGCTTGGAGAAATCAAGAATGTCATTTACGAGACTTGCCAGTCTTCTGCCACTGGACACAATCATCATGAGATTCCTCTGGATATCATTATGAGCAAACTCTCGTGAAGGATTTACCATAGACTCAGCAATCCCAATAATACCATTGAGTGGGGTTCTTAGTTCATGAGAAGTATTTGCCAGAAAGTCATCTTTCAATATATCCAGTTCAACAAGTCTATTGTTTTGATATTCAATTTTATCAAAGCCATCCTTCAGATCATTTGCCATGGTTTCAAATGTTTGACTTAGAAAACCAATTTCATCTTCACTTTTGTTTTTTATACTAATATCGAAGTTTCCTCTAGACAACTTTTGTGCGGCATCTGTCAAAGCTTTAACTGGTTGAACCAGTTTTTTTGATGTATAATAACCCATTATAATTATGGCAATGAAAATCAGGATTGAAATAAGTATGAGTGTGTTCATATTTTTGCGTGCAATAGAACTGAATAGTTTTTTTGCATCAGAGTTAGATTGTTCAACTTCATTTTCGAAAGCTGTATATTGGTTCTTAAGGTCATTCTCCATTATGGAGACATCCTTGTGGAAGTCGGCAATTTCTGCTCCAAGGGTTACATATCCGAAACCTCTGGGGTAATCTTTGTAGTGTCCTGTTGTATAGGGGACAGATGCAACAGCAGTAAACTTCCATAATCCACTCCAATAGATGAGGAAAGATCCTGATCCACCAAATTCTGTACAATTAATCCAGCCATCACATTGAGGAGCTTTTTCTTTAAGGTACTTACCATCCAGTCCAACGAAACCGGATTTGATCTGCTGAGACCAGTCTTTCGGGTTCCATGGATGTATTTCTCTACCGGTTCTTGAGTTAAATCCCATAATGAAATAATCTCTTCCATGTGAAATACAGCGATGAGCATCATCCCATAAAAAAGCATAATTTCCGGAACCAGAATCAGTGACTTCTGTGAATCTTTCATCAGTTGGTACAATATGATCTGTGAACTCCATGATATGTGTGTGGTCTAATGCCATGGTAACGTAACCTATTTTCGTATTGCCTTTATATACTGGAGTTACCCATCGCACAATACCTTGAAATTTTTTTCCAGCCGGATTTTCTCTTCCGGCATATGCACTTTGTTCAGGATTGTAAGGCTTTCCTATTTTTTCCAGATTTTCCTCAGTGTAATTGCCAATATAGTGGGTTGGAATGTATTCACCAATTACGCGAGATACATATATCTCACCTTTCTTGAGGGATTTGCAGTGTTCAAAATAAGTTTTCTCAATCACATTGCCTTTTTCATCATGTTTGAAGTAGTAGTTCTTGCGTTTCCATTTCATATCTCTTGGTATCTGCAATTCTTCGATCAAACCCTGAATATTTTTATCATCCATCTCGTGGTAGCTGTTCGAGTTCATCTCAATATCTTCTACCAGGAGCTGTCTATAGATTTCTGCTTTGCAATATGTATTGCGTCTTATACTGATATCACGTAAATCTGAGGATACTTTACCATTCTTAATCTTTATTTTTTCTTTCCCGTTCAGATCATAGAAAGTAATTTCTTTATAGAGAGGGATTGTTTTTCTTGTAAAGGGTAAGGAATCAAAATATGTAAACTGCTTCTGATTAATTGGGTCAATATTAGTTCTTTTTCGGCGATTCCATTGGATTTTTTCCTGCGCTTTGTCATAGTCAGATGTCGTCTCAACCACTTCTCCATTGCAGTTTTCGTAGAATCCAAGATATGTGCCTGGATCAGGATTCATCATAGAAAGTATCTTCAGATCTTTATCTCTTTCATAAAGAAATCTTGAAACATCCATAGCAATTTCTGCACATCTTAATTGCTGAGTCTCAATAGACTTTTTGTCAAGAGCATTTGTACTTTGCTTTATATTCTGATTTCCCGTTACCTGCAATGTAGTGAGGCTCTTAATTCCAAGGCTGTCAATAGAATTTACTGCTGTTGTACTGATTTTTCTGATACTATTCAAAGAGAAAAAACTCATGGACAAAATCGCAATAAAAGCTGATGTCAGAAATATTGCAATAATCTTAAGCTGGAGACTAGTTTTCATTATATTCCTTTTAATATTGATTAATCGAATTAGTTTAAATTTTCTCTATAATAATATAACAATTAATAATTTTCTACACAATTTAAATTAAGAAAATTAGATTATCACTTCAATATGAGAGTTTTAATAGTTTTTGAATTACTTCCAGACTTGCATCTTATTAAATATACACCTGTTGAAAAATCTGAAACTGGAATTTTAACTATTCCTGTTCCCGAACTTAACACTTCAGACATTACTCTTTGCCCTTTCAGGTTATAAATGGAGACATAAGATGACAAGTCTTTTTTGGACATCATCACTTTTATAACTAAATAACTGTTTATTATATTCGTTGTTATCTTCAATTCGGTGTCATTGAAGTTTTCATCATCTGAGATATCAACCTGATGAGTTTCTTCGTCAAGATTTTGATCTTCTGAGTCAATAACTTGTGGTTTCATGAAACTTATAGTTTGAGTTGATCCGGGTGAAAAATCCAGAACAACAGTTTCATCTAAAAAGGATATCTCTATGTCTGACAAGTTGGATTGAGTCGGATTATGTATATCAAGTATTGTTTGGTCAGCATGATTTCTGACAAAAGTAATCTCCAGAGAATCTACGAGAAACATTCTGTCGTAGATTTCTTCTGCCGGTGCTACCCATAAACCTGAAAACGTCTGGTGGTGGTTTAACATTCTGAAACAGGCTTCTACATCGCTTTTAACTTCATACCTGTTCTCAGAACCAATATAATTCAGAAAACCCATTGTTCCACCGGTGTTAGGCATGCATAAGTGAGTATACATATGCATAAGTCCACGATGTTCGATTAAATCAGTGATTACTGAATCTGTAACATTTGGTTTAAAACCCAGGTCATATGACCCTGGTATCCATTCCCAGTTAATACCGGAACGGCGTCCTAGAATATAGAGTTTGTAATCTCCTGTCATTGCTTCACAATGATGAGGTAATTCAAAATATTCATCAAAAGCATTCCGTTTGTAATTTTTGGAATCAGTGATCCAGGCATATTTAAATGCATTATTCTCAAGTATATCCAGAATATAGTTTTCACTTCCCCGAACAGCTCCATTAACCGCAAGGTCTTCAGGGTTAGCTCCCGCATTATGGTCTATCCAATAGTTTATACTCATGTCACTCACTTCATTTTGCAAGTTATTTAATAGATCAACTCTTTCATCTTTCCTTGAAGAATATGTATGATATGCTATTCTATTCCCGGCTGCAAGGATTTCCTGATGAACTTCAGCATCGCGTTCCCAATGATAACCAAAAATTGAGTTCGTCACTCTCAGGTCATTTGCAGCAAGTCCTTTAGTTCCATAATCAGGATGATAGGTGATATTACTGCCGAAAAAAACTGCCCTAAGTCTATTAACGGTTTCATAATCTGCATCGCTGGACAAAGTAAATGCTGCCCGTTTCCCTGCAGGAAAATAATTGAACAAAGGGTAATCAGGACTTTCTGTGGAAACAATAAATGAACCTTTAGCATTACGAACAGTGCTTATTTTTTTCCAATCAAGCCAGATATTTTCTTTTCTCCAGAAAGCTTTATGAAAGTCGCTGTCATAGATATAAATTCTATTATTCTTGATTACTTCTATGTTTGATGTACCCGGAAACTTAGACCCTGTAATGAACAGTTTTTGATCATTAAGCTTATACATGACAACTCTGTCTTTAAAAGGAACAGTGGGACGATTCTGAGATGAGTCT
Source organism: Cloacimonadales bacterium (SeqCode) (assembly GCA_942492065.1). Taxonomy (GTDB): domain Bacteria; phylum Cloacimonadota; class Cloacimonadia; order Cloacimonadales; family JAIOQZ01. The sequence continues at coordinate 727,934 of CALODV010000008.1, forward strand.
TCTGCAAAAACTGCTTCCGGTCCATGAAAAACATCAGAGATGTTGTCTGTAAAAAACTCAAGATAAAAGTCCTTCAGTTTTACTTCTTGTCTTCCTGATAACTCATAAGAGAAAATTAATGAACTGTTTATGTGAGGATATTCTGAAACTTTCAGTACCAACCTGCAGTCAGTAAATTCATATGAAATGAAAGTTGTATCATTTTGAGAAAATGTATTTATGAAAATAATCTGCTGATCGGTACTTCCCTGTTCAGGATAGTTAGAAAGAACAATCTTAGGATTCAGTTGAAAGCTGATATTATCTAAAAGAAATGAGTTGGGGTTATCCGCATCAAGGAAACCTTGAGAAGATAAACTCAAGACTGAAAATACAAACACTGTTAATAATGCAAATCGTTTACTCATAATTGTTAATTCAGCAGTGTTCAGCAATTAAGTCAATGTTTATTTTAACAAGTTAGTCAATCATATATCTCTGTTACTGGTTAACAGATGGAAACTAAGATAATAGAGATATCATCCAGAGATTTTTTACTTCTGGCTTCATTGATCAACATGTCTGAATATTCTTGTGTATCAGAGTCAGATCTCATGATTTTTTCAATATCACTGTCCGTTAAATAGTCATGTATTCCATCACTGGTCAGGAGGAGATAATCCCTCGGTTCAAGAGGGAGGGGTATGACAGGTTTTATCTCAATATAGCTTCTTGAACCTATGGCATTTGTTAAAATGTGCCCTTGCGGGTGCTTGATAAGTTGATCTTTTGTCAGCATATTTCTTTGATACATCTCCCAGACCAGAGAATCATCCTCTGTTATTTGCAAGAGTTTGTTATTTCTGAATAAGTATAAGCGACTATCTCCTACAGAAGTGACGTAAGCTATGTTTCTATGTATGAGTGCAGAAACAGCTGTAGTAGCCATTCCGTTCAATGATTGATTTGACTTCTGTTTTATATATAGCTGTTTATTTGCTGTCAGAATCATATCTGCCATAAAGTCAGCCTTATCTTCATACTTTGCAAAAAGAGACATATAGTTCTTGAATTCCTGGCAGCACGTTCTGCTGGCAACATCTCCGGCTTTCATTCCTCCCAGCCCGTCACAAATGGAGATCAGTAAAGGTTTTTCATGTAAATCTGTATGAGTTGGAGTATAGGTCAGAATACAGTCCTCATTCGCAGCCTTTCGAGAGTAAAGTCCTTTTACAGATTTATGAAACACTTTCATCTTAATTCACCTTATGCATATTCTAAGCTATTACCTTATAATAATAACATAATATGTTTAAGCTTGAGAAAAAGAAAAAAATTGACGTTAACCTGCTTAATCCTTGAATGTACACTGGAGGTTCTATGAAAAAGATTTTAATATTTATAATATCTGTAATTGTCTTAATTTCTGCAGCAGGATGCTCAAAAGGTAATTCCGAGAAGACGCTCATGACCGGGATTATCGATGCTCTAAAGACTGATTCTCTTGAGAAGTTTGAAAAATGCTGTATCAATGAAAATGGTATTGATTTCTTTTTCTCTCAGCTGAAACTAAGTAAAGATTACATTGACTTATCCAAAGAAGATAAAAAATCTACAAAAGAAGATTTCGAGAAAAGAGGAAAAGAACAGAAGAGAATGATTGCTCAGTTATTCAAAAGCATGAAAGATGCCGGTGAAAAATACAATATTGACTGGAAAACAATTGAGTACATCAGATACGATATTGAGGATCTGGCTGCAGACAAAGGAATGCCGCTGGAGTTGAGAATCGTTGAAAACCCAAGGGTATATTTTAATGCCGGAGGTAAAGGGTATCATTTCAGATTTGATGCAATGATACACACTGACAGAGGTTGGGTACTATTTGATAATGTTTTTGAACTGAGTGAAGACTGATTTTCTAAAATAGTTTATAATGATTGGGCTGGTGAAATTCATCAGTCTTTTTTTGTTCTATCAATTCTTTTTAAGTTTCAATTTATAAACTATTCCGGAGTACATATCCTGCATGATAACAGTAGTATCTTTTCTGTTAAACGAATAAATATGGCAGAAAATGCTTTCAGGGACATCATAATAGCAAAGAATTTTACCATTGTAATCATATTCAACCAGTTTTCCGTCAACGCCTACCAGAGAAGCACATTCCTGAGCCGAAGATACCTTCTCCCCGGAATCAGGTTTTTTTATGCTATATTGCACCAGTGAAAAAAGATCAGCACCCTCATGAATATCTGTTGCACCAAGCGGAGTGAAACGACAGGAGTTATTCAGACTTATAATTTTTTTGCCGTCGAATTTGAATATTTTGTCTGCATAATGATGAAAAGCAATGTAAATATTGCCGTTATTAATCAAAAAATCCATGTTACGCTTCAGTAATGGCAATTCATGTTCCTCGGAAAGTTTTTTAAGGTCAAAAACTCTTGTTTTCTTATTATCTTCAACTTTGTATATCCCAAATTTTGGATTTGTTGATATATTAGCATAATACAATGTACCGTTATAGTTATGGATGACCGTTGGGGCAGAGGCTTTCATCTCTTTAAGAAAATCACCGTCTCTGGAAAACCAGGAAATCCTGTTATTTTCCTCATCTGCAACTACAATATTTCCATCTGCGTCAAATGTGAAATAATATGCATGAAGAATTTCTCCGGGGCCTTTGCCTTTAACTCCGAATTTTCTTTTGAACTCGAGAGTGTTAAGGTCATAAACGTAGAATTCGGACATATAAGTGGAGAGAATGAACAGCTCATTATCATATGTTTCTATAGAACATAAACCTGTAAATGCATAGTCAGAACTATCCTGCCAGCCAAGAGAGTCCACAATACAAATTTCACCAGCTTTATAATCGTTCTTTTTCTCACAACTGCATATAGCAGCAAGCACAATTACCATACATACAATTAAATACCTAGTCAAAATTACCTGCTTCTTTTTTAAGATTTATGTCCAAGAATTTTTTTTGTTGCTACAATGCAAGTAAAAAATATGTTTTCATTTATTTTTTTATTTCAAATATTTGCTTAAATAACAATTATTGCTGAATTATATTCATATTGTTTTCTATATTATTCAACGTTCATAACACAAAAAGAAAAGCCTGCAATAATCATTACAGGCTTAAAATACTTTATCTGTAAACAGGCTTAGAATCTAATTTCTACACCCATTGCAGTAGTTGTAATTGTTTCTTCTTTTCCATTAATTTCACCATTACTGTCTTTGTCTTCGTATCTTTCTTTATATTGCCAGACAAAATCAACATTGTCAGAAATGTTGTATGCAACTGTTCCGATGATATAGGTGTTAACAGTTTTGAAATCTTGAAGAACTTTATCTTCATTTCTCTGGATATACTTGATACTGGCTGTAGAAAGCTTTGGAATAAAGGTTTTGTTCAGTTCCAGACCAGCTGAGAATGTCTGGTTATCAAGTGCACTGTCTTTACTATGCATATCTTCATAGTCTACAGTAAAATAGAGGACTTCAAACAGATCAGCTCTAACCTTTCCATACCACCCGGTAGCTTCTTTTCTATATTTAAGATAGTCAGATTTCACAAAAACGGTATCTAAGGCTGATTCAGGTATAGCTCTATTTGCCTCATAAAGCTCATCAAAGAATGCAGGAGTAAACTCATCCTGATACATTCTGAACTCAAGATTCATGTCAAAAATAAGGAACTTCGAATAGAACCCCGGGAAGATTATACCTGTGCCATAATCCTGAATAGCAGCGAATTCACCATAGTGGCTCAGTTTGAATAAATCACCTTCAAGAAGTGGTAAATCGTAATCTAAACCAAATACAGTAACATCTTTTTCAGGAAGATCATCGAAGGAAGGATTTCTTTTGGCTTCGAAACCATGATAGTCCTCAAACCATTGAGCAAAGCCCGTAGTGTCACCAATGAGATCTGTATAAATCCCTTTGTAGTAATCCATGTCTTCATCGACTTGATTCCATTTAGAATCATTATCAGGGAAATCATCATAATAGTCAGGATAATTATCACCGTCAGTATCAAGAAGACCATTCATCTGATTCTGATCAGTTGCAAATGTTCCACCAAATGTGATATTGCTCAGGATTGGTAATGACATCTTTGTGAGAGGCTGTATTGTAAGTCTTCCTGCCATGATATCATTTTCCTGAATATTGGAGGTGAAACCTTCCATAGTAATATTCATAATTGGAAGTTTACCGCCGAGCTGCAGACCAAGCTGTCTGTGTTCAGGGTATCTCAGCATATTGGAGTAACCGGACATAACAAGTCCTTTACCCATGGTAAAGCTTTTGAATCCGCCAAATCTTCCGTAGAAAGAATCTCCACGTTGACCATATCTGATGTAATATATTTTGTTGAGCCAGTCTTCACCTTCATCCCAGTCTTCTTCACGCAGGTTACCATCTTCATCGATAAGGATATCTGCATCGAGTCCGATTCCTATTTTCCAGAAAGAAATTTCAGGCATAAGACGAAGTCTTGTGTATGAGTTACCGTTGATCATCACAGAACCGACACCAAGTCCCATTCCGTAGTTTTTGTCGTTTTCCTTTTCTTCTTCCGCAAACAGCATGAAGCTCATTGCTATTAAAGTAAAAATAAGTAAGTATTTTCTAATCATATCTACCTCTTTTTTTGATTTGATTTTTTAAAATAAATATTGTAAATTTAAAATTACTGTCAAGAATTGAATATCAGATAATAATATTCCATATAAAAATATTGACTCTGATTCAATAACTGACAATCTGCATTTATAAGGAGGTTTTGATGATAAATGTAATTGCCAAAGCAAATATCAAACCTGAAAATATTGATAAAGCAATAGAACTATATGCAGAACTGGCTGCAGAAACACGAAAAGAAGAAGGCTGCCTTAAGTACGATATTATCCAGAACATTAAGGAAAAACATTTTCTTATTGTAGTAGAGGAATGGGAGTCTGAGAAACATCTTGAAGCACATTTCAATGCTCAACATTTTAAAAGATTAGTTCCGGAAATTGGTGAACTGGCAAATGCTAAGTCAGAAGTGCATGTTTGTCGTAAGATTATATAAAACAATAGAATGGCGCGCCTGAGAGGACTCGAACCCCTAACCCTCTGATCCGAAGTCAGATGCTCTATCCAATTGAGCCACAGGCGCAACTCTGCAAAAATATTTTGACTAATTTACTTGTCTATAGTTTTTTTAACAAAAAGAGGATAAAGGTAGAAAATATGAGAAAACTTATTTTATTTCTAACATTTACAATGATATTCATGATGCTTTCAGCAGAAGCAGAGAAACATGAACAGCAGAAACAGAAAGATCCTTTTCAGGTTTATTCCGCAGATAAATCCTATGAAAACTTTAAGAGTGCAATGGATCATTTCTATAGTAAGATCAACAAAGACAATTTAGATTCAAGAAGTCATCTTATGGCTGCTTATGTTTTAGTTGCTGAACTTGGTCAGCAGCTGGATTACTTTGAAACTAATATTGATTCACTTAAACCGGGTGAGAAATTCGGATATGCAAATCTGCTTCTAAGTCTCAATATGTTTGATGAAAGTATTGAAGTTTATAACAAGATAAACGAAGCTGCACCAAAATGGTCCTGCCCATGGAGACACAAAGGCGAAGCCTACTTCAAAAAAGGTGAACTTGAGAAAGCGGAAGTTGCTCTTAAGAAAGCTATTGAGACCAGAAAAGAACACTACGATGCATATATCATGCTTGCAGATGTTCAGGATGAGATGGGAAAATACAAAGAAGCACTTGAAACTTTTGAAACAGGTCTTTCCTATAAGGGTAAAGATATTGAAGATGCTGAAGAAGAAGTAAGTTCACTTGATGAGGGCAAAATTCATCTCAGAATTCTTGAGCATAACCAAAAGAAAAAAGAATTCAAAAAACTGAAGAAGAAACTCGAAAAGAAATATCCTGAAGAAACATTCTAAGAACGATGAAGACCGGATCATTCAAATACATTTTAATTGCTGTTATTATATGGGGGATATTTTCCCCCATTTATTGTTTTTATATGCAGGATGAGAGTGTTAATTCAAGATTGAAAACGCACATTTATACATATACATGCAATATCGAAATTCCTGCTGAATCAAGAATTCAAGAATACTATATCAGGGTTGGTTCCAGGTATGGGGTTGATTATTATCCTTCGAGAAAAGAGAAAAAAAAGACAATGATGGATGATTTTCATATTATGCCGGGATTCTCATATTATCACAAATCAAAAACATATTTCAACATCGAGCTGAAAAATTACCAGAATGGTCTGGAAGAAGCTGTAGAATTGAATAGAATAGAAATTCGGCGACAACTGTTTGATACGGATTACGATATTATATATAACTACTCTTACCTGAATGTTGGAAAAGACTCAGAAATTGAGAATGAAATAGTCCGATCAGCTTTTTACAAAAAAGCAATGATCGACCGGATGAGATTTAACGGACTGAGATTACTTAATGATGAGAATACCATGTCAGTTTATGCAGGAGCAAACTCATTGAACAGGGTTTTGTTAGGGGCAGGTCTTAATCCTACACATAACCTGAGCTTGGGATACCTCTATATAGGTAGAGATAACGATTATAATCAAAGTACTCATATGTATGACTTAGAATATTCAAAGTGGTTTGGATTGGGGTCAGAATTTAGTATGTTTATCTGCTATAAGGATATGATGAAAGGCACAAGAGCAAAAAGAAGATGCATTTTAAGCGGTTATACAGAACTGAATTACAGGGTTAATAAAATTGTCAGACTATCATGTGGTTATCTGAGAGAAGAGAAGGATGATTCTCAATACACCAGCAGGATATCGGTACAATCTAAATCTGGTTTTGAAAAGATAGAACTGATTAGTACAATTAAATACATTGAAACAGATTACTCAATCGAAAGAGATATTTCAACAGTTTTAAACTATAGAATAGCTCATTTTTGGACTGTAGGTCTGGAAGGGGCTTACAATACATATAGCTACGGGGATGATTCTTATTATGTCGGATTACAGACACAGGTTTCATGGTCTTCCTGGATGGATTAGTTTAGTAATCCTGATTTTCTGTCTTTTTGGATGTCAGGAAGAAAGAAACGCTGATCCTTTAATTGTCTTCACCTTCGATGATGGAGACAAAAGCATTTATGAGAATGCTTATCGAATCATGAAAGACTATGATTTTCAGGGAACTCTTTATCTTAATTCCGGGTCTGTAGGACTTGGTAATCATATGACTATGGATAATATAAATGATATGTATGATAATGGCTGGGAGATAGGCGGTCACACTATTAATCATGTAAATCTGCCTGATTGCACCTATGAGGAAGCTAAGTACGAGATTGAAGAAGATTACAATTTCTTCAGGAATCAGGGATTTGTAATGCATAGTTTTGCTTTACCTTCAGGGCATGCTTCTCCTGAACATTTTGATTTGATAAACGATTATTACTCCATTATCAGAACAAGCCTTGACCTTAGTATGAAAGTACCGATAAACAAGGAATATCTCGGTTATTTCTATTATCAGACAGCCTACAATGCTGATGATGTTATTAAGAGAATTATATCCGGGGTAAATAATGGGGAAGACATGATTGTTATTGGTTTCCACAGAGTATACGAAAATATTAACTGGGATTATCCCGATGTATGTCAGATTCATGACTTTACAAGGATATTGGACTTTGTAAATGAGCGAAAATTTACTGTACAAACTCTGCACGAAGCTGTAAATACGCTGAAATTGAGATAATTTATTTATTTGATGAAAATAATTATAGACTGAAATTGCATTCCCGTATTTTTAATTCTGTATATTAATTTAAGGAACCTCAAACATGAAAAAAGCTTTTTTTATAACTTTTATATTAGCACTTATCTGTATATTATCATCAGAAATAACAATTAGTTCAAAAGTTAATAAGTTTACTCTCTCAGATAGGAATTACATAGAAAAGTATGAGATTTTAAGACAAACTGATGGATTGGCATTTTCTTCAGTTAAAAACATTAAGAAAAGTTTTAGTAAGTTTATCAGGACCGATGAAGGTGCTTTATGGCGATATAACTGGCATAACAATAAATCATTTCTGCAAATGCAGTTTCAGGGTGGTGGAAGTTTCGGATATAATAAAGATGCCGATTACTATTTTACTTATAGGGGACTGATTCTTAATTCACAGATGAATGAGAATGTACGTTTCCATGCAAACTGGTGGGCAGGTTATTTTAAACGGGATGTTGAGTATGCTAAGGAATCTACAAAAGTTTTAGATTCTTTCTATAAACTGGATGGTCCGGATAAAATTCAGACAGATAATTTAACTGCCTGGATTCAGGCTGAGACGAAATTTGGAACTTTCAAACTTGGGAGATCAGCTTTAACAATCGGGGACAATATTTCCGGTAGTATCATCCTGAATGATGATTGTAATGATTATGGTTATTTAAGATGGACATATCAGATGGGGGATTTCGAAATAGATTTTGCTGATGCTATGCTGATTCCCGACAGCACAAGATCATATCTCTCCGCAGATGGAGATCAGCCAAAAGACTATGAAGATAAACATCTTGTTTATCACAAGTTGTCTTGGGTGCCTTCTGAAAAATTCATGATGTATGTAGGTGAAGAAGTAATTTATTCAGGCAGAGGTGCCGATTTGAGTTATCTGCTTCCTCATACATTTTACAGAGTAACAGAGCATAACCTCAGAGACAGAGATAATATCCTTATATTTGCAGGCTATAGATATACTCCCAGAGCCTGGGTAACTTTGTATGGAAGTTTTATATTTGATGAACTAAAAAAATCTGAACTTACTTCTGACTGGTGGGGTAATAAATACGCAATGCAGACAGGAATATCTTTTGAGTCAGAATGTAAAATGCAGCCACGCATTACATTTGAATATACTGCAGCAAGACCTTGGTTGTATACACACAAGATACAGGAAAACAAGTTTACTCATGATCGCATTTCTCTTGGGCACCCTAATGGGGCAAACTTTGTTGATTTCACAACAGAACTTAATATTAAACTTTGTAAACGACTTAACTTTGATGCTGCTTATTCCTGGGTAAAACAGGGGGGTACTGGTAACTCAGCTTTATTAAACTACAATGCTCGTCCATCTGATGATGCAAAGTGGCTGGATGGAGATACTTTAACCGAGCAGACAGTTACGGGTGTGTTTACCTGGAGCCCAAACAAACATCATCACATAAAACTTTCTCTTGAATATAATGATGATTCATTAAATAATTACGATTCAACAAGAGCTTTGCTGGATTATTGTTTTATATATTAGGAGAACTTTAACAATAGATAACTGGAGAATTAATGAAAAGACTTATCATTTTATTTTTAACTGCCTTTATAGCGTTTAACCTCAGTGCCGCAAGCAATGTTAAAAGAATTAAAAAGTATGCAGGGAAAAATGCCAATGAATTGATTCAATTGACTAGATATGAAGATCCCAAAACTGCTGAATATGCTCAATTCATACTGGAAAATGCATCTGATCAGGATTTGGGTGTCTTAACAGCAGATTACCTCAAAACCAACATAGAATATGCAATCAGAACCAGAGAGTTTAAATATTCAAGCACAATCAGCGAAAAGCTGTTCAAGCATTTTGTTCTTCCTCACAGAGTTTCTCAGGAACCGCTCGAAGACTGGAGAAAGAAATTCTACGAAGAGCTGCATCCTATAGTTAAGGATGTTGAAACCATAGAAGAAGCAATTGTATTGGTCAATTTATGGTGTAATGCCCAGATGGTATTTCAACAGACTTCAGGTAGAGATCAGGGACCTCTTACAACAATAAGAAGAGGAAAAGCCCGTTGCGAAGAAACAATGATTATTTATATTGCTGCGGCGAGAAGTGTTGGTATTCCTGCAAGAACAGCATCAGCTCCTTACTGGAATTTCACAGACAGCAATCATGCCTGGATAGAAGTCTGGACACCATCCGGTTGGAAATATATTGGGGAAATAGCAAACAGACTGAATGACACCTGGTTTACTCAGGCAACAAGCAGAGCGACAATGGTGACATCAAACGTTTTCGGCAATTATAAAGATCCTGACGTTGTTCTGCAGGAAAACGATGTTACAAGATTAATAACTACCAAGTACTATTCTGATGTTGTTCGCACAAAGTTTTCTGTAGTGGATGAAAAATCAAAACCTGTTAAAGAAGCTGAGATCACTCTTTATGCCGCTTCATTCGGTGGTGTTTTCCCCTTCCTGAGTAAGAAGACTGATGAAGAAGGAAAGCTGGAAATCACAATGGGTTTGACAGGTTGCTTTGTTATGGCAGTCAAAGACGGGAAAATGGGCATGACTGCGTTTGATACTGTTGAAAACGATAAGGTAGAAATTGTTATAGCTCCCTACCAACAGTTTGAAAAGAAGTACAAAGTATACTTCAATTACATGGTAAAAGATCATGATAAAGAAGCTGATATTCTGGATGACTATGAATACAGAGCGAAAATATCTACACTTTCCAGAGAAAATAAGCTGCAGAAACAGATGAAAGATATTGAGTTTCTGGAATACTTCGAACTTCCCGGTAAAGATAAGTACTACGGGAGTGACGAAAAGGATTACAGAAGAGAATATCTGGATAAAACTAATCAATTATATGGAGCTACTGAAGATTACTTAAAGGTATACAAAGCTTTAAAAGCTGAAGAAAAAGCACAGAGTATATATATATTAAATAGTCTGATCCTCAAATGGGATTTAAAAGATTTGATTGAGCTGCCGGACTCTGAGTCTGTGAGAAACCTGGTTGATATTTATACTATAAACAAAAGCAAGGCTCAGTATTCTGACAGCGTATGGGTTAATCATGTTGTAGATCCAGTATTCTCGAGGCTTTGTCCTCAAAGCGGATGGCAGAAAGCTTTCAGTGCTGAAATAGAGGATGAAATTACTGATAACATTGATGAAACTGTTGAAAATCTTTCCAAATGGGTTATGAAATCGACAAAACTTGATGAGGATATTGTATACACATATTTTACAGGGAGCCGCAATCCACTTGAGATACTAAACAATAAGTATATAAGTGAGACTGACAGAATAGTACTTCTCGAAAGTGCATTAACCTTGGCGGGAGTACCACTGAGATGGAAGGGGATCCTGGAATATTATGACGGTAATGATTTCAAGCCGGTTCCATTAGACAAGAAAACAAGCGATGAACAGAAATCAAGGGTTCTGAAGAACTTCTCACTGACAATTAACGTTGATGGGGAACAGGTTAAGCCCGAACAGTACAAGAACTTTCTGATAGCATCCGGGAATGAGGATGGAATATACCGTAATACATATTTTGAAGTTGAAGAAGAAGATTCTCTTACTGTTAAATGCAGTTACTATGTGACTCCGGATGAAAAGCTAATGCTTCAGGCATATATACGGAACAAAAACGGTGATTTCAATCTTTTCTGCAAAAGCATAGAGAATATTGAAGAAGGTGCTTCAATTAATGTTGATTTGGAGAAACCTGAAGTAAAACATGTTTCACCTGCTCAGAAAAATGAAACTGTAGCTGAGAAAATTAAGTCTAAGATCGGAAAACTCTTGACTGAAAACGGAAATAATAAAAAAAATAAAATAATTGTTGGTTTTGCAGAAGAGACATCTGAACCTCAAGATAGAATTTGGAATCAATTACTCAATTATGCTGCTGAAAACAATAGTATTGAGCTTGTTGTTTATCAGGTAGGCTCTGAGAATGATATTCATAAAAATATTCCGGATGGGATTCAGGTTTTCTTTGGAGAAAAGTTATCTGATGAGCTAAACTCATATCCATTTGTTTTGACTTACAATAAAGACAACAAGGTTGTATATGAGACTCACGGGTATAAAATGAGTATAGTTGAAGATTTGAAACTAATACTTAAGAATTAGAGAGTCGGAGGATAAATGACATTTCTGAAAAACAAAAGAGCTTTTTTGCTGGTTTGTGTAATAGTAACTGTTTTTCTAATTGGCTGTGACAGTTATTATGGAAAAATTGAGAAGAAGGAAATCAGTGCTGATGGTTCCACATTATCTTTTAAGTACACAACTCAGGATAATGGAGAAGCAGCTACCGCGCGTTTCATATTAATGGAGCTTCACAGTCAGGCTGTATGGTACGCAGAAGTAAGTACAATTCGAATGAACCTTTTCGTTGAGTCTAAAAATGGAGATATCATCGAAATGGGTGAGTATGAGTTTGATGATCTTGACTGGGTCAGATCATTTGAGGGCAAAACTGAATTCGCTAAAGAACCTTCTAAGTGGAAAGATTTGCTGCGTAGAGATATAGCTAGCAGATTTATAAGAAAAACAATATAATACGATAGATTTGAGGAGAAATTATGAAAAAATTTGCTTATTTATTATTACTTCCGGTATTGTTCTTTATTGTCGGCTGTAGTGGCTTTGGAGATTTTGAGATTGTAGAAGATAACGGATCATCTGTGAAAGCCATATATACTGCTAAAAATAATGGAGCAGCTAATATTACTGTTTTCATGTTGAAGAAAATCTTTGATCTTGGTATGGAATACCCAGATGCTACAACATTAAATGTAGAAATCATTGTATTGAGAAAAGACGGCTCAGAACTAAATGTTGGTGTTTATGAATTTGATGATTTTGCTAAATCCAGACAATATGAATCTAAAAATGATTACATTAAGCACTGTCAGAAAGAAACTAAAGAATTGAGAAAGTTGATAAATACTGCCATTGAGAGAGATCGAGACGAATAGTTTTTTATTTTTAGGCCTGTTGTTTTTACAACAGGCTTTTTTCAATAACAATCTTTATTTCAGAAGTCTAAATTTAATAAAATAACATCTTTCATTATAATATAATGTATGGGTTAAATAATATCTATTTAAAAAAACTTGCAAAAAATAACTAAAAAATGTGATATTGATTAATGGTTGTATTGGCTGTTATTTTGATACTATCATATATTTCAGTGTTAATATTTTGGGTAACATTTAAAAAAAAGATTTGTTTTTTTATCATATATATTTTATAATTTATTAAAGTTTGCATTGTAAAATTATATGGAGTATAAATGAAGACTCAAAGTAAGGTGATTGTATTTACAACACCTACCTGTTCCTGGTGCAGGAAGGTGAAGAGTTTACTTAAGAAAAATGATATAAGATATAAAGAAATTGATGTATCGAGGGATGAGAAAGCGCTGAAGGATATGATTAGGAAATCCGGCAAGCAAGGCGTTCCTCAAGTATGGGTTAATAATTATCCTGTAGTCGGTTATGATGAACGGAAGATTTGTGAATTATTAAAAATAAAAAGGAGTTAGATATGAAGGATCATGTTAGTAAGTTGATCAATGTGAATAAAAAGCTGCAAGCTTTGTTCAATGAGAATGATATTCTGTTAAGACATTGCAGAAAAATCGGAAGAATGGAGTGTGGGCTTCTTGAGCACTTATACAAGAGTGCTAAACCAATTTGTATGAATGACCTCTCATCACATTTGAATGTTTCACACAGTAGAATTACAAGAATTGTAGATAATCTTGTTAAAAAGGAACTGGTAAGCAGATATCCTTCAACTGTAGACAGAAGACGCTGGTATACAGAGATTAATGAACTTGGTATTGAAGTTGCCGAAAGTGCAGAAGCTGAAAATGAAGAACTGCAGGAAAGAATTATGCAGCACTTACCGGAAGCTGAAGCTGATAATGTCATTAAGTATTTAGAGATGTATATTGATGCATTCAAGAAAACAATCAGTGAAACTGAGGAATAAGTAATGAGTTCTAAATCTATTGTTACTCACCTTGACGGTATGTCTTTTAATGTCGAACTTCAAGGTTATAATTTCAAAATAGATTCCATACCTGAATATGGTGGACAAAATAAAGGACCAACACCAAAACCCCTGTTACTGAGTGCTCTTGGCGGCTGCACAGGTATGGACGTTGTATCCATTCTTAAAAAAATGAAGCTCCCTGAGTTTAAATTGCAGGTCGAAGTAGAGGGATTCCAAAAGGATGTACATCCCAAAGTATATACCCATATAATTGTCAGGTATAAGTTTGAAGGCGAAGGGCTTAGTCTTGATAAAATAGAAAAAGCAGTACACCTCTCCGAAACACAATATTGTGGGGTTAGTGCGATGCTTTCTAAATCTGCTGAGTTATCAGCAGAAATTTATATTAACGGAGAGAAGCAATGAAACTAAATATCAGATGGATCTTGCTTTTAATGTTTGCACTTAACATGTTTTCATTATTTGCAGGTAATGTCAAATCAATAGATGAAAAGTCTTTTGCTGCAGAGATCTCAAATGGTTATGTACTGGTAGATTTCTGGGCACCTTGGTGTGGACCTTGCAAAAGGCTTGGTCCTGTTCTGGATAAACTTTCAGATGAATATACTAACATTAAGTTTGTTAAGGTTAACACCGATGAAAACAGAAGCCTGTCATCTAAATTTCAAATAAGATCAATCCCTTATGTGGTTCTTTTTAAAGATGGTAAAAAGGTTGATTCCTTTACCGGAGCTCTTCCTGAAGAGTCTATCAGGAAATTCCTCACTGCAAATGCAGGGAATGCTTCATCAGACAAAATGAACTTTAAAACAGCTTATGACTTCACTTTAAATGATTTAGAGGGTAACTCTGTTACGCTCTCAGAAATTAAAGGTGTTGTTATATTAGACTTCTGGGCTACATGGTGTCCTCCATGTAAGAAAGAAATACCATTTCTGCTGAGTCTTCAGAAAAAGTATCAGAATATTACAATTATTGGGATATCTAACGAAGATGTTGAGACTCAGAAGAAATTTGTTGAAACAATGAAAAGTCAAGGTGTAAATATGAATTACACTCTCCTTGTTGATTCCCAAACCAGTTCTTCTGTTTCGGCAATGTATCGCATTAACAGTATACCTTCAACCTATATTATTGGTAAGGACGGCACTCTCGTGAAGAAAGAAGTTGGTTTTGCTGATGAATTAGCTGCTGAAATTGATAAAGCTGTAAGTGAAGCTCTAAGTAAATAGCATTTCGATAAAATAGTTTTCTATGCCTGCTTGATTGAGCAGGCTTTTTTTCAGGTGGTGACAACTAATTGAATTTTTCCATTTTACAAAACATTTGTTACTTTTATTGTCTTCTAATACTTTTCTTTATTGACAAAGTCAGTTTAGTTATTAATGTTTTGTAAAGGGGTACTCCTATTATCAATAACTCTGAAACCATAATACTGGAGAAAGTTATAGTGGTGATTAAAAAATATCTTATGTTTGCTTTGTTTTTGAGTATATTAATTCTGTTTATTGCTTGTGAGAAGCAGAAAACATTAGAACTGACACCTGTTGAAGAAGCCTGGTTGAATAAGCACAGAAACAAGGTTGATGTTCTGTTTGGATACGAAGCTCCACCTAATGCGTTTTACAATGATATGAATGAGTATGTAGGACTTCTTCCTGATTATGCTGATGAAATATCAGATAAGCTGGGAATCAGTTTTAACTTCAGGTTATTTAAAACGTGGAATGAGTTAATTGAGTACTCAAAAGATCACAATAATTTTGTCATAGTAGGAATTGCTAAAACATCTGACAGATCAACCTATCTATCATTTTCAAACACCTTTATTGAAATACCATATGTTATTGTTGTTAAGCAGAATTCAGATATAAACAGTATGCAGGATTTGAAAAATAAACTGGTCTGTACAGTCAGAAACTATGCTATTAATGATTTCCTTGCGGAAAATTACCCGGAAATGAGTCCCTTGCCTGTTGTAGACAATCTGGAAGGATTGCGAAAAGTATCAACAGGTATTTATGATGCTGTGATTATTAACCAGATGTATGCAAGTTATATTATCGAGAAACAAGGGATTACTAATTTGAGAGTAGCAGATGAGAGTAAGTATATCAACCCATTAAGCGTTGCTGTGTCAAACCGGGATCCGATAATGTCATCAATCATTAGCAAAGCTGTTAATGCGATTGATCAAAAAAAGAGGGATAAATTATTCAGACGGTGGGTAAATATCAGTGGCTCAGAGTCAGAACTCAATTCTTTTGTCATTGTAATCATTTCTTTTCTATCACTAATTGTTCTTACAGCAATTTTATTTTGGGTTGTAAAGCTTAGAAAGCAACTTCGTCTAAAGCTTGAAGAAGCTTCAGAAAGCAAATCTCGATATACTATGTACCTTGATAATGCACCGGTGGGAGTATTTCTTGTAAACAGGCTGGGAAAGTTTCTGGAAATAAATGCTGCCTTTGTGAAGATGACGGGGTTTTCCAGCGAATATCTGCTATCACGATCACTGTCGGATATATTCAGCATCGAGGAATATCAGAAATTTAACGAAAAACTATTCTCTATGGTATCCAGGGACCACACAGTGCTTACAGTTGGTTATGAACGTGCGGATGGAAAGACAAATTATTGGACAATAAATGCAACTACTGACCTGAATGATGAACTTCTCTGTTTTGCTATTGATATCACTGAGAATATTGAACGCGAAAAGTTGATAGAAAACAGGTCATTAGAATTGATCCGTGAATATAGAAAAAGCGAAGAACAACGTCTGAATAATGTGAAGATATTGAATGAACTTAATGTTACTGCAGAAAATCTCAAACAGGAAGTAAGAGATAGAAAGAATATTGAATCAGCGCTTATTCAAAGTGAGGAGAAATTCAGGAAATTGGTAGAGAATCTGGGTGAAGGTATCGCCCTCATAGACTCAAAAGGTGTATTTCACTTCACCAATCCCATGATGAAGGATATTTTTGGAACCGATGAAAGTTTGTTAGAAAGATCTATCTTTGACTTTGTTCTGGAAAATGAGCATACTGCCTTTGCTTATCATTCAATATTCAATAAAACAGAAAAGATAAAAAGGTATAATCTAACTATTATAGCAGAGGATGGAACAGAAAAAATACTGAGTGTAGTATCATCTTACCATGGGATAAATGATTTCAGTGGGGACTCTAATTTGTATATTTTCAGCGATATTACAGAAATGATTGAAGAACAGGATGCAATGGTACACAGCAGTAAAATGGATGCTATAGGACAGCTTGCAGGTGGAGTTGCTCATGATTTTAACAATATGCTGACGGGGATTATCGGTTCGGCTGATGTCTTAAAAAGACTGATGAAGGATGATGATTCGGAATCTGTTACATTTGTTGATCTTATTACGCAAACCGCAGAAAGAGCATCCGAATTGACATCTAAATTATTGGCTTTCAGCAGAAAAGCCTCAATGGAAAAGATTTCTGTAAACATGAAAGATGTTTTGAATGATACGAAGGTGATATTGAGTCGAAGTCTTGATAAAAAAACTAAAATTGATCTCCAAATGGGAGATAAAGACTTCTATGTAGATGGAGATTATACGCAATTACAGAATGTTTTCATGAATCTGGGTATAAACTCCAGTCATGCGATGCCTGATGGGGGAGTGATCACATTTTCAATTGATAGTGTCACACTTGATGAAGAATCTCGTAGTATGTTTATGTTTGAAATGGATGAGGGAAAATACCACAGGATTTGTGTGAGAGATACGGGGGTTGGTATCAGAGAAGAAAATCTGAAAAGAATTTTTGAGCCCTTCTACACAACAAAAGACAAAAATAAAGGTACTGGACTTGGATTAGCTGCCGTATATGGTACTGTCCAGGAACATAACGGGGCAATTACCGTTCAGAGTGAACTTGGAAAAGGTACTGAGTTCTGTATTTACCTGCCGGCTACAGGCAAATTGGATCAGGACGACATTGAATCTTCAGATGTTGTTAAAGGCAGTGGAGGCATTCTTGTTATTGATGACGAAGAAGTAATTATTACTACATTCAGGATTATGCTGGAAGATTTAGGATATGATGTTTATGATTCTGAGTCTGGTCACGAGGGAATAAAAATCTATAAACTGATGAAAAATCAGATAGATCTTGTAATCCTTGATCTTGTTATGCCAGAAATGAGTGGCGAAGAAGTATTTGATGAAATTAAAAAAACAAATCCGGATGCAAAAATACTGATTACTTCAGGTTACAATAAAGACAAAGAATCAGAAACACATTTAGTGAAAGAAGCAGATGGTTTTCTCAGAAAACCATACAAAATAGCCAAGTTGAGCAAAATTATTTCTGAGATTTTGAAGAAGTAACAGTATCAATCAGCTTTGTCACAGTATACTTAATATCGTCCTCTGTTGTAAATAGCCCTGTGGAAAAGCGGATTGTCCCCATAGCATAATTGAGTTGAATTCCCATAGCTTTGAGTACGGAAGAAATCTCTGTAGATTTTGAATGACATGCTGATCCCGCAGATACTGATATCTCGGGAATTAAAGATATTATTTGTTGAGCATGTATACCATTGAAGCTTATACTTGCTGTGTTTGGAAGGCATAGATCAAGGTTGGAATTGATCCTGAAATCTAATTTATTAGCTCTTAACTGATTAACCAGCATGTTTCTGAGAACTGTGTAGTGCTTGACATTCGATACAAAATTTTCAGCAGCGATTTCACAGGCTTTACCTAATCCAGCAATGTGAATGGTGTTTTCTGTCCCGGGACGTTTTCCATTCTCATGACCAGCTCCATTAAGTAGATTTTGCAGAGTAAGCCCCTTTCTAACGTACAATGCTCCAATTCCTTTAGGAGCGTAAATTTTATGACCTGCTATCGAAAGCATAGATATGCCAAGTTTGCTGACATCAACCGGAATCTTGCCCAAAGACTGTGCTGCATCTGTATGAAAACAAATATTATGTTCGACTGCAACAGCTGAGATATCTTTTATTGGCTGAATACTGCCTGTTTCATTATTTGCATGCATAATCGTTATCAGTATAGTATTTTGCTTTATTGCTTCTTTGACACTTTTAACTGAAACATAACCAAGATCATCTACCGGAAGGTAAGTGACATTATAACCTTCATTTTCTAATTGACGGCACACATTCATTATTGCCGGATGCTCCGTTTGAGAGGTGATGATATGATTACCTTTTTCCCGATTAGCATAGACGTAACCTTTTAAAGCATAATTATTTGATTCAGTTCCACCCGAAGTGAAGATAATTTCTTCCGGGCTGGCATTTATGCATTCAGCGACTGCTTGCCGTGCTTCATCAATGATTCTCTTAGCCTCAGTACCAAATTTGTGTGTGCTTGATGGGTTTCCGAAATAGTCCATTGCTTCAATAATACATTTTTTTACTTCAGGATGTAATGGAGTCGTTGCATTGTAATCAAGATATATGTTTTTCATTTATCACCTTTCTGTTAATTAATATGTGTGATTTAAGTACTAACCTGTTGATGCTTGTCAAATGGTTTTGATTTTTTCTGACAAGAGATAGGGAGAATATCTGTAAAAAAGGTGTTAAATGGCTATTATTCATTGACAATAAAACATAAAACTATTTTTAGATAATGAGATATTTTGTATAAAATCAAGGAAAATATATGAGAAATCTGTTACGTGTGTACAGAATAATGTTAAAATACTGGGGCTTTCTTGTCGCCGGTCTAATTTTTATGATAGGATTTGCTGCCTTTAGCGGGGCAAGTATTACTGTTATCGTTCCTATTATGGATAATATATTCAAGGTTCAGGATAAAAAAATTGAGCTTAGGACATACCAGGAATTCAAAAGTGAGTTGATTGCTGAAATAAAAGGTTATTATAGTTCTCTAGATGAAGATAGTTCCATGTTGAGTGCGGAAACACATAAGCCCGTAGTTAAAATGTTTGATAATATTATGAATAGAACCGACTCATATTTACTTCTTAAAATCATATCTGTGTTTGCTGTTATTCTGTTTTTATTAAAGAATTTGTTTTTTTATGGTAATAAAGTTATGTTTATTAACCTGCGAGGCAAAACAATCAGAGATATCAGAAATCTGATGTTTGAGAATTATACAAGACAGACAATTGCTTTCTTCAATCAGAACAGAGTGGGGGATTCTCTTGTACGTATGGTTAATGATGTAGAGCAGGTAAGTAATTACTATATCATAGCTGTGTTTGGTATTTTGAAAGATGTAATACTTGTTTTCGTTTATATTGCCATGGCAATAATGATAAACTGGAAGTTATTTCTAATAAGTATTACAGTTCTTCCTGTGTTTACTATTTGTATTAATTATTTGGGAAAGAAAATTAAAAAATATGCTCGGAAAGTCCAGAGTCAGTTTTCAAATATGTTCTCCGCAGTTGAAGAAGCATTGAACAGCATGAAGATTGTTAAAGCCTTCTCCAGGGAAGGTAGTGAAATCGCAAGAATAAAAAAAATTAACAAGAATCACTTCAATTTCTGGAGAAAAGCCGAACTCTATACTGCGGTCAATTTTCCTCTTTCTGAAATCAATACTACTACCACCGGGATTATTATGATTCTAATTGGTGGAAAAATGGTATTAGATCCTGAAAACAACTTTACATTTGGGCAGTTCTTTCTGTTTATCTCTGCGGTTTTTTCAATATTGCATCCAATAAAGGTAATAGCAAAATCATACAATAATATTCAGAAAGCCAGTGTTTCACTTGAAAGAATCTCATGGGTTATGGATTTGAAACCTGAGATACTTGAGAAGGAAGATTCCCAGGAAATAACTGATTTCAATTCGTCAATTCTTCTTAAAGATGTATCTTTTGCATATGAAGAGAAAAAAGTTTTGAAGAATATAAACTTTGAATTTAAGAAAGGTGAAAAAATTGCACTTGTTGGAGGATCTGGTTCTGGGAAAACAACACTTGTCAATTTACTGCCAAGATTTTATGATACTTCAGAAGGAAAAATTCTTATTGACGGTACACCGGTTGAAGATTTTAAAATCTCTTCATTAAGAAAACTTTTTGGTATCGTGACTCAGGAATCAATATTGTTCAGTGACTCTGTTTATAATAACATTGTTTATGGAGTTCATCAGAATGTTACTCTTGAGGAAGTAAAAAAAGCTGCTGAAATAGCTCATGCTGCTGAATTTATTGATGACTTGCCTGATGGTTATGACACCATTTTGCATTCCCGGGGATCAAACTTTTCCGGTGGACAGAAACAGAGACTTTGTATTGCAAGAGCTATTATAGGGAATCCGCCTATTCTGATTTTTGATGAAGCAACCAGTGCTCTTGATACAGAATCAGAAAAGAAGGTGCAGTTGGCAATAGAAGAAGCTACACAGAATAGAACAGTAATAATGATCGCTCACAGACTTTCAACAATCTTATCTTCAGATCGGATAGTTGTTATGGATAAAGGTGAAATAATCAGTGTAGGGTCGCACAAAGAGCTGCTTGCAACCTGCAGCAGATACCAACATTTATATAACTTGCAGTTCTCACAGGAACATGCCCGGGAAGTAAAAAAGTAATCTTAGGAGATATAATGAAAATTAGCGGTTTCTCAATGGTTAGAAATGGAAGTAAATTGTATTATCCGATTGTCGAATCGGTAAAATCGATATTACCTATTGTCGATGAGTTCGTCATAGCAATAGGGAAAGGGGATGAAGATGATACAACAAGAGAACTTATAGCCGGGATAAATGACCCTAAAGTTAAAATTATAGATACAGTTTGGGAAGAAAAGTACTTTAAAGGTGGGATAATAAATGCAATTCAGACTGATGTCGCTAAAGATGCCTGTTCCGGTGACTGGTTATTCTATCTTCAGGCTGATGAAGTCATTCATGAAAAGTATCTCCCAATAATAAAAAAGAGATGCGAAGAATTGGTTGACAATCAGGAAGTAGAAGGCTTATTGTTCAGATATAAGCACTTTTGGGGAGATTATGATCATTATCATGACGGACATGGTTGGTATCCCAATGAGATCAGAATAGTAAGAAACAGACCGGATATACATTCTTATCAATCAGCTCAGTCGTTCAGAAGATTTGATTTCTATGATAATCCTCGCCAGAAAGAGGGCACACATAAACTGAAAGTTGCCAGAGTAGAGGCTGAAGTTTTTCATTATGGTTGGGTAAGACCTCCTCATTACATGATGAACAAGAAGAAAGCTCTTGATACTGTTCATAAGGGTAAAAAACAGGTGCAGAAGAATTATAAACTTGCCCCGGGTGAGTTCGATTATGGTCCATTAAATTTATTAGGTAGATTTAAAGACACCCATCCTGCAGTGATGAAAGATATGATAAATGAGTTTAACTGGAAAGATAAGCTCCAATACTCAGGTTCACCGGATCCTACTAGAAAGAAACATAAACATGAGCGATTTAAATACAGACTGATTTCTTTTATTGAGAAATACCTGTTTGGTGGTAAGTATCTTGGTGAATTTAAAAACTACATAATGCTAAAAAATATCTGAGGAAAATTTGAAAAAATATTATATTGAAAGCCTTGGTTGTCCTAAAAATCTCGTGGATAGCGAAGTTATTAACGGAATAATGACTGCATCCGGTCTGGAAATTACTGCTGAACCTGATAATGCTGAGATCATAATTGTTAATACTTGTGCCTTCATCAATGAAGCAAAAGAGGAAACAATACTGACTATCTTTGAATTATTGGAATACAAAGAAACAGCTATATGCGAAACGTTTATTGTAACAGGTTGCTTTGTAAAGAGATATGAGGAAAATCTTAAAGAAGAAGTTGAAGAAATTGATTATATAGTTCCACTTAAGGATTTTGATAGATTTAAAGAGATCGTGAACTTCAAACAAGAGGAATCAAAACGAAGATTATTGGGTAGTCAAGAAACTGCTTATCTCAGAATCAGTGATGGTTGTGAAAACTACTGCACATATTGTTCAATTCCTGCGATAAGAGGAAAACTCAAAAGCGAGCCAGAGGATATTCTTATAGAAGAGGCTGAAAGGTTAGCTGCAGAAGGTGTGAAAGAGCTTATTATTACTGCTCAGGATATCATGCAGTATGGGAAAGATCTAAACATTGAAAATGGTTTGATTAAGCTGCTTTCCAAATTGAATGATATTGACAGTCTTAAGTGGATCAGGCTTATGTATATGCACCCTGCAAACATTCATCCGGAATTCTTCGAGCAAGTTTCTCGACTAAGTAAAGTTCTGCATTACTTTGATATACCTTTGCAGCATTGCAATAATGAGATTCTTGACTTGATGAATAGACGTATCAGCAAAGAACAGATTCTTGATATTATTCAGAATCTGAGATCAGTTATGCCGGATTCAGTCATTCGAACTACATTCATTGTTGGATTTCCCGGTGAGAAAAGAAAGTACTTCAATGAGTTAAAGACTTTTATTCAGGAAGTAAAGTTTGATAAAGTAGGTATTTTTGTATACTCGGAAGAAGAGGGGACACCTGCAGAGAATTTTGAAGGTGAGGTTACAAGAAGGACTGCTGAAAAGAGAAAAGATGAGTTAATGATGATACAGCAGGATATTTCTTCTGAAAATCTTGAACGCTTTGTTGGTAGAACAATTGAGGTTTTGATTGAACAGAAAGATGATGGAGAATTCAAATATATTGGAAGATCAGAATATGATGCTCCAGAAATAGATGGACTTGTTTATATTTTAGATGGTAACGCTCAAATTGGTGATATTGTAAATGTTCGCATTGAAGAATCATGGAACTATGACCTAGCGGGAAGAATTGTATAATGATGATTAAAAAGATAAGATTTGCAGGACTAAACATTTGTATGCTATGTTGTATAACTCTTATGATTTCCGGATGTTTTCTCTTTAAAGAAGAGAAAAAACCGTTAAGAATTGGGGTTGTAATTTCTCAGACATTTGATGATGAATGTGAGTTCTTAGAGGGATTCGATATTGGTGTTTCAGAATACTATAAGAATCCCATTAACACCGAGATTATAGCTATAAAGGCTGTTGCTCCAGATACTTTAAGGCTTCACAATGTACTAGACAGTTTAATTCTTGGAGAAAAAGTAGATTTGTTATATGGTTTTGATAAATTATGGATGCTGGAGGAAACAGCATTTTACACTCGAAAAAAAAACGTACCAATATTTACTCCCTGGATTGTGGAACCCTTCCGGAGAACTGCTGACTTTCCAAATGTGTTTTATTGTAAGCTTTCCAGAGCATCACTGACAAATGCCCTGGCTGAGTACGCAGTAGATCGAAGTAATAGTTGGGCATTTATTGAAGAAAATGTCCCGGAGATTTCAAGATCAGGGAATTTATTTGTGTCTCGATTCACTCAATTCGGTGGTGCAGTACTACTAAGAGAAGATGTCCGGGATAATGAGCTTGATAGTTATTCATTAAAGAGAAAGTATAATATTGTAGCAAATAAACCCGATAATTACTATGTGGCAGTCTCAAAAGACAAATTAGAAAGTACAATAAGAGATCTTAACAATCTTTTAAACCAAAATCTACCAATTTATTGCGATACAAAACTTGACTTTAGAGATATGATCACACTGTCAAAATTATATCAAGGACAGATATTCTTCTATAGCTACATGAATCTTACTGAGGTTGGTAATGAAAATACCAAAGTATTCGAACAAAAGTATTTAAGGACTTGTGGTCATGCTTTAGCTAGTGATACTCCTGCTGTTGAATATGATTTTGTAAAGTTTGTTATGAGAGCTCATAGAGCAGATGGTGACAATTTAAGGGTCAAACTTGCTAATACCACCTATAATGGGATTAGCGGTAAATTCAGAATTGATAGCAAGGATAATGTTGTCATGCGTGATATAGGTATACTTGAAATGATTAATGGAAGAGTTGAAAACTTCATGTTTCTGACTCCACAAACAGTAAATTAAATCAGGAGTAATTATGATTGAGTTGATAATCATTTTAGCTGTTGCAATGACATTAGCTATAATAAGTCTATCATTTATTGTAATTTTTTTTAAGGTTTCTCTTGCTATTGCAGGATGTCTTATCCGTTTAATTATGGGATTGATTATATTTCCTGTAATATTAATTGGAGTTCTCATGTTGATCGCCAGCAACTTTATTGGCCTGTCTTTTATTGTCGGTGCAATTGTGCTGATTGTCATATTTGCAAAAATATTCAAAGCTGCACTAAAATGGGCAACAAAGAACTCCAATCAATAAAATCTGCATTTAATTAGTTACTGAAATTAAATATAATGAATGCCGGTAAGAATCCATTGTTCTCAATTATATTTATAATCCCAATTTGAGCACCCGTAATTGAGCTGGCATAGTTTATCAGTCCGACTTGCAGACCAAGCATATTTTCTGCATAATTTGCAGGACCAAACTGTACTCCTTCCATATTGGCGGTATAATTCAAGCCTTCAGAAAGTTGAAAACCTGAATAACTTCCTGATACCATGTTAAGAAGTCCCCATTGAAAACCTGTTGAATTCCCATTGTCTAATTGATTAAAAAAGCCAAGATCAATACCTGTAAGACTGTGGTTCTTACCATAAATGTTAAGTCTTACTCCTCTTATGTCTGCCGATTCAGGATGCAGCTGTACAGGATTAAATAAAGATAACTGAATGCTTTCGGTATCGCTGTACAATATTCCTGAGATGCACGCAATAAGTAGTGTTAATAAAATAATTTTTTTCATTCTATACCTCCAACTGAAAATATACATCTTTATTTTTGCAAACCAATCAAATTGTTCAATTAAATGTGACAAGTCAATAAAATTGCAAAAGCACCTGAACACATAGTACTCAGATGCTTTTATATATTGATTTAAGTTATTTGTTAATCAGCTTCAGATTTGATAAAACTCTCAATTTGTTTTCTTATCTGATCTCTGACAATTCTGGTTCTATGAAGGATTTCATCTTCAGACCCGTTAAAAGTTGATGGATCTTCAAAGCTCCAGTGCATTCTGCCATTGAGAACTAATCCCGGGAAAATAGGGCATTTCTCTGCTTTAGATTGATCGCAAACAGTTATTGTATAATTGTATCTTCTACCTGATTTAAAGAAATCAAATACACTATCAATACTGGCATTTTCAAGATTTATGCCAACTTCCTTCATGACGGTAACCACATGTGGATTAATCTCAGCAGGCTCAAAACCAGCACTTTCAGCTATGAATTTGTCTCCTGCAAGGTAGTTAAGCCATGCTTCAGAAATCTGACTTCTGGCAGAATTATGAACACATATAAACAGAACTTTCTTTTTCATCAAAATATCCCTTTTTATTCAGTTATTACACTAGATTGTTAACAATGAATAAAAATAATGTAAAGCCCAAGATCTTTGAGTAAAATTAAAGGAACTTGTATGAGAGCCCAATAGAACTATTCTGTTTGAATCTTCCTTTTGCGCTGATTTCTCTGTCATACAGAAGTTGTGTACTGAATTTGATATTTATGAAAGAACTAAGTTTATAAGTAAGGGTATTCTGCCAGTCAATATCTGTTTCTTCCCAATAATCTTCAGCCGGAGTGCCTTCCAAATCATCTGATTCTGAATTGTAAAGGGCTTTGTAAAGAGTGAGGCTGCTTTTGAAATCGGCATTTTTTTCTGAAAAGATGATGCTGTAGTCTGCCACTAGTTCCAGACCGCCGTTATTGGTATTATCAATTTCATCATGTGAATTAATATTCTGTTTGAAAGCTCCACCAAATCTGCCTGAGAATTCCTGAACATCATTTTTAATGAAGAATCTGGAAACACCAAAACTTTCAGTGAGGGTCATGGGGTTAACCGATTTAGTTTCTTCAGGCATACTTTCATCAAGGAATTGAGATTTAAACTTGAAGGCTGCAAACGGATCTACATATGAATTCAAAGTGAACAGTCCAAGAGATTCAAACTCAATGTTGTCAGTTGTTTTCGATGGTTTCTCCCAATTATCTGTATCTTTGTTCTGAGTATGAGTTTGCCCGAACTCCAATAAGAGTTTATTCTTGCTGAGGAATTTATCATGCATTTGCTTTTCAGCTTTTAAATCTACGTTAGCAATCCAGTTAAAAGATCCGGATTCTCCTGCATCCCAATTGTCAGAGTAATAACTCTGATTAACATTAAGTCCTGAAGTTCCGCTTATTTTCCAGTCTTCAGCCTGGATAAAAACAGCAATAAGTAAAATAGTAAACACTAAAATCTTTTTCATTATTTTCTCCTTAATTCTAATTCATAAATATTAAACCAAGTTTTTTGATATTACAAGCATTTTTTTGAATTATGTCAAATAAAATTTTCAGGATACATTTTTTCAATATTATTCATACGGGGTTGAAAGTAAATTTCTTGACCATTTAATCACTATAGATAATTAAAGAGAAGGAGAATTTAATGAAAAAAACGATGATATCCATTTCTTTAATTTTGGTCGTTCTGATTGGAGCATGTACAACAAACAAAGAACAAAAAGTGACTTTACTCGAAGCAGTTGATTCTCTTGGTTGGCAGCAAGACAATAATTATATTATATCGCAGCCTTCTTTTATTTCTGTTATCGATGATTTGCTGTTTATTGCAGATGACTCTCATGAAATTAAAATATATGAAACTGACAGTATGAATTTCATTAAAAAGTTCGGGGGACATGGAAGTGCACCGGGAGAATTTCAACTACCTAACAGTATTTTGAAGTTTGATGATGGTTATATCGTTTCAGATATGATTAATGGTAGACTCCAGTATTTCGACAATGAATTGAATTATATCAAAAGTACTAAACAATTTGCACCATTTCAGCTTCTGGGTGATATGAGCAGCAATTTTGTCTGTACTCATCCGTTGTTTCCCGGGGCTGCAATAATAAGGTTCGACAATGAACCTTTGACCAAGGCTGTTAATCTGGATAGTTTATATAAGCAGAATAATATTCAGGAAAACAGAGAAAAGGTAATTGATGCCTTGTACTATAATGGCAAGATCGTTCTTTCTTTTATTGAAAATAGTTTCTTACTCGTTATAGACGGAAATAAAAGAACCAGGCTAGATTATCAGCTTGTTGAGGGGATGAATCCGGCTTATGTCACACATAATTATCCACACCTGACAGAAGATGGACTGATTGTAATGGTGACTGATGTAGTAAATCCGGATAAGCAGAATCCTGTCATTAAATACAGCTTAATCAAATATAACTGGAATGGGGAAATCTTAAATATATTCAGACTGCCGGAAAAAATTCTGTTCCCTTTTACATGGGGATTTGATGGAGAACATGCCTATATATATGATATGGATAGCGGTAGGGTCTATAAATACAGAATTACTTAGTATGCTGTAAAATATTATTGACAATTTTTCAGGGATGTTTTTAATCTTTGTAATGCAAGGAGTTGAATATGAAAAACAGCACAAAGTTTCTAACATTGATACTATTCTTTTTCAGTTTTCTTATATCTGCTGACGAGCTTGTTGATAAGCTCAAAATAGACTATAATGTCACACTCAGGCAAGCTTACAAACATTATAACGAGAAAAACTATCCCGAAGCAATCAAGCTATACAGAGAGTATATCGAGTCCAATGTAGGTGATTCTGGAAATCTATACAATTTATCATGTTGTTATGGTTTGAATAATCAACCCGACGAAGCAGCAATCTATCTTAAAATTGCTTTTGAAAAAGGATTCAATGATCTGAACCATATAATGAATGATCCGGATTTTATTAATGTTCGTGATACTGAAGTGTTTAAGAAGACGGTGGAAGACTTAAAACAGCTTGTTCCTGAGAAAAAGTTTTTTGGTGAAACAGCTTATTATCCGGTTGAAATATACTGTAAAAGCAGGATATACAAGAGTAAAGGCTTTAAGGCAGATACTGAGCCTAAGTTGGTCGTTGCATTCCATGGATGGGGAGATAATGTAGACAACTTTTCCAAATTAGGTCAGTTGTTTGATGCTTACAATGTTATTTTTCTTTCAATTCAAGCACCCTATGCATTTAAACCTGGAGACAAAATAGGATATTCCTGGGCAGATGGTTTTGGAGGAGATAATCCGGAACTTGCTGATATAACGAGGAATACAATGGTTAATTATGTGGATGCTGCAATCAAGGATGTGAGAAAAAGGTTTGGTTGTGAACAGACTTTTATTACCGGTTTCTCACAGGGAGGTTGGCTTACATACTTATATGGGATAAAGCATTATAAAACTATTGATGCTATGGTCCCGATGGGCGGTTTCATGGACACAAACTTATATAGTAATAAGGAACTTCGCAGAGCATCTAAGATTCCTGTTCATTTAATACATGGTAATGAGGACAAAGTTGTAGATTTTAAAGAAGCAGAAAAAGCTTTAGCAATACTTAAGAAAGCTGGATATAATGCAGAACTCTATCCTTTTGATGGAGCTCATGTAATAAACAGAGATTTAATGATGGAGATATTCTCAAAACTTCTTAACTAAAATAATTGAATAAAAGCCTGACGATTAATCGTCAGGCTCAAAATTTATAAGATAACTTATTTTTACTGATCTTCCTGATAAAGGTTGATTTCGTTCTCAAAATGATATTCATCTATCATGATGTTAATAAGCTTTGAGTTCTTTTCAGATACAACATCAAAAAGTATTCCAATAGCATAGTAGTCCGGATTAATATCTTTTGCAACCCATTTAACTGTTCCTGAAATAATAACATATTCATGACCGCCTACTTTTCTTGGTAATTCTATCATGAATTCAAGGTGCATGTCTTTATCAATCTGGTGTTCGCAAATTAGTTTTAAACCTGTAAGGTTAATATCGGCTAGTACACCAATGAATTTCTTGTCTGATTTATTGTAAACTCTGGGATAAACTATAAGATTATCTCTTTTAAGACGTGGCTTTTGATCCATAATATCTCCAGTTATAAATATTGAATACAGGAATAAGTTAATTGATAAATCTGTTTATCAAAATTATTTTATATCACAAAACTAAAAAGTAAATTAGAATCGAAGGAAAATCATACCACCGAAAACTAATCCCATGACAAAAAGTATCATATGAATAACTTCTTCAAGAAATTCTCCTGAATTAGCACTTCCAAGATCATTTTTATAGATATTAAATCCGAGTCTGAAAATTCCCATAACAATAACAACAGACAACATAAAGCGTATCTCAAAAATTCTGGAAAGAATATAAGATGCAAAAACACATAAGAGTCCGTCAAAGATGTAATTCATAATTTGTATGAAGCTGATATCAATACGATAATGCTTAGCTTTTGTTATTTTACGAAGTATACCTGTAATTGGGTAACCTACCACTATTGCAACATATTGCGATACCCATGGCACTAACAATGAAATACCTATAGAAATAGCGTGAAGAGCTATTTTCAGCATAAGATTAACTGTCATAAATTCTCCTTTGTACAGCCAACAAAAAGTTGAATAAATTTATATATTCAAGTCCTTGTAAATGTATATTAAAGTCAAGTAAAATCTTATCAACCTTTTACATGATAATTCACTTTTAATGATATAGTATAAGCATAGGTCATTCTTCCAAGGATGCTGCTGTTAAGACTGTTTGTACATACATATATATATGTCTTTCCTTCTTGAATTGTTGTTCACTTAGATTGACTTTATTTAGCAACATCTTGAAACACTCTTACTTTAAACAGGTTTGCATCGCTTAATGAAAATAAAGATAATATTTGTTGACAGTGTAGTTT
This sequence comes from Cloacimonadales bacterium (SeqCode), assembly GCA_942492065.1. Classification (GTDB taxonomy): domain Bacteria; phylum Cloacimonadota; class Cloacimonadia; order Cloacimonadales; family JAIOQZ01. The sequence goes on from CALODV010000008.1 coordinate 758,601, forward strand.
GATTATTTTAACAAAAAAATTAAAATGGTATAAAATGTATATTTTTAATGCTGGAGAAAATTAATGATAATTATCTTAAAAAAACAGTGTAATGAAAAAGCATTGATTAGAATAGAAAATATGTTTTCAGAGAATAGTATTGATCCTAAAAGGGGCAGTACTCACGGAAGATCGACAATAAGTGTTTCTACTTTGGTTCCTTCTGCTCTTTTTCACAGAATTGAAGTTGATGAAGATGTTGATACTGTATTGTTTGAAGATGATGAATTAATAAAAGAAGATTTTACAGGAATAGAAGTTAATGGCAGGAAACTTTGCGGTGATGACTTCACAGTAATTGCCGGACCATGTGCTATAGATAACTACAACAGACTTCAAGAAACTGCATTTGCTCTAAAAGAAGCCGGCATCAGTTTTTTTCGTGGAGGAGCCTACAAGCTGCGTACCTCTCCTTATTCTTTTTCCGGGATAGGAGAGAAGGGGCTGGAATATCTTAAAAGAGTTAGTGAAGAAACCGGTTTGGCTACCGTTTCCGAAATAATCAGCGAAAAAGATGTGGATATGATGTCTGAACTCGTTGATGTAATTCAAGTTGGTACAAGAAACATGTTTAATTATAATTTGCTCTCTGAACTCGGAAAAATTGATAACCCCATAATCCTTAAAAGAGGTATGTGCAGTAATTACAGAGAGTGGATTCTTGCCGCCGAATACATTAAGAAACAGGGTAACAACAAGATTGTTTTGTGTGAACGAGGAATCAGAACATTCGAGAAGTCTACACGTAACACAATAGATATTACTTCAATACCTATAATTAAGTCTAAAACCGGATTCCCTATCATTATCGACCCTTCTCACAGTACAGGTCAGCGCTCTCTTGTTGAGTCTATTTCTTATGCCGCGGCTGCAGCCGGAGCAGATGGTCTACTTATTGAAACTGAGATTGATCCGGATTCTTCACCTGTTGACAGCTTTCAGACAATAGATATCGAACTGCTCAAGAAGATCCTGAGAAAGTCAAAAGAGATAAGGAGTATTGTTTCCGAATAATTTTTTTTAAACCTATATATCAGTATAAAGACAAAAGAACAGATCTTGTTGATCTGTTCTTTTATTGTGTAACGAAAACCACCTGCTATGCGGGTGGTTCCAAAAAGCTTTAGCTTTGCACAAAAATTCCTCCTAAGTTAAAGTTGTAGTGTTCAGCTGCATCAATAACCAAGGAGGAAATATTGGATAATAGCACTTTATCCCATACAACATGGAATTGCAAATACCATATTATATTTGCCCCCAAATATAGGCGACAAATAATTTACCGCAAATTAAAAAAAGATATTGGAGAGATTCTTCGAACACTTTGTGCCCGAAAACAAGTAGAAATTCTAGCCGCAGAAGCTTGTCCAGATCACATCCATATGCTTTTGAAGATTCCCCCTAAGTATAGTGTCTCATCAATCATGGGATACTTGAAGGGTAAGAGTAGTTTAATGATTTTTGACCGACATGCGAACTTGAAATACAAATACGGCAGACGAAATTTCTGGTGTAGAGGCTATTTTGTGGATACGGTTGGCAAGAACGAAAAGCGAATATCAGATTATGTCAAGAATCAACTTCAGGAAGACATGATAGCGGATCAACTGACGATCAAAGAATTGGTAGACCCGTTTACGGGTAAGCTAGAAAAATAAGGCACAGAGAAATCCCTTTAGGGATAGCCTGAGAACATTTGCAGCTGGCAGAATTTCAGAGGGCGCGAGCCTTTGCCCGTAAGAGCCCTTATAGGGCTAGTGCAAACCTCCCGCTGAGCGGGAGGTTCTGATTATGCATATCATTTATTTATAAACCATTTATAGTGAGACTATTATTCCGTGATAAAGTTTATTCCCTGAGCAAGAGGTAATGCTGTTCCCCAGTTGATAGTATTGGTCTGACGTCTCATGTAGGCTTTCCATGAATCTGAACCGGCTTCTCGTCCACCACCGGTATCTTTCTCTCCACCGAAAGCTCCACCAATCTCAGCTCCGTTTGTTCCCAGATTTACATTGGCAATACCGCAATCAGAGCCTTTATGAGACAGGAATTGTTCCATAGTTCTCATATTTGTTGTAAAGATAGATGATGAAAGTCCCTGATCAACACCATTCTGAATCTCAATTGCTTCATCTATGGTTTTAAATGTTGTAATATAAAGGATAGGAGCAAAAGTTTCTTCCTTCATCATAGGCAGATCTTTGTCTGCAAGAACGATGGTCGGTTCTACATAACTTCCCTTTTCGTATCCTTTAAGCTTATATTTCCCCCCACCATAGACTATGTCTCCACCTTCTTTCTTAATATTGGAAACAGCATTCATCATGTCCTGAACGGCAGAATCATCAACAAGCGGTCCCATAAGAGTATTCTCATCCATGGGATTTCCTATTCTGATCTGATTATATCCATTAATAAGCCTTTCAAGAAACTCTTCTTTCAGGGATTCATGCAGAATTATTCTTCTTGTAGATGTGCATCTCTGACCTGCAGTGCCTACTGCACCAAATAAAACAGCTCTTACTGCCATTTTAATATCTGCATCTTCAGATACGATAACTGCATTGTTACCACCAAGTTCAAGGATTGTTCTTCCAAGTCTCTTTGCAACTGCTTGACCAATTCTTCTACCCATATTGCAGCTTCCGGTAGCACTTACAAGAGGAATTCTACGGTCATTATTGATTTTTTCTCCAATTACACTTCCTTTGCCGATTATAAGATTGAATGCTCCATCGATATCATATTTGTCTACAATAGGAGCAATAATATTATGGATGGCTATAGCTGTAAGAGGTGTTTTCGATGATGGTTTCAAAAGATTAACATCTCCGCATACCGCAGCAATAAGGCAATTCCAAGACCAGACAGCAACGGGGAAGTTAAAGGCAGTGATTACTCCCACTACTCCAAGAGGGTGCCATTGTTCGTACATTCTGTGATAAGGTCTCTCACTGTGCATTGTGTTTCCATACATCTGCCTGGATAGTCCAACTGCAAAGTCTGCAATATCAATCATTTCCTGAACTTCACCAAGACCCTCATTGTAGATTTTACCCATCTCCAAGGTTACCAGCTTACCCAAAGATTCTTTATGTTTTCTGAGTTGTTCTCCAATTTCACGGATAATCTCTCCTCGAAGTGGAGCAGGTTTAATTTTCCATTTTTCGAAAGCTTTAACCGCTTTTTTCATTACTTTTTCGTAATCTTCTTCAGTTGCCTGAATGACAGCAGCAATAGGTTTGCCGTCTATAGGAGAGTAAGAAATAAGTTCTTTACCTGTCGTTTTAATCCAGCCATCAGCTGAACCGGTTGTTGCCCCATAGTTTACATTTTTAATTCCTAGTTCTTTGAGAAATTCGTTCATTGTTTTCCTCCAATATATTTTAGTAAGTTAAAATAATAATGATGGAAATTAATGAGAGTTTAAATCGGGATACTCATTAATATTCCTTCATCTGGATGGAAAAATGATGCAAAATCCTGCTATTATGAATTGATATTCATAAAATAAGGTAATATGATTGTTTTTTCACATCTTCTTTCCAAACACGGGAGGCTCATCTGTTTCCGGATAAACCCTATCGGCTTATATCTCATAGCTGGCTTGCCTTAGATATATAAGCTCGAAGACGCTGTCAGGGAATTTCAGCACTGTTAAATGTCAAGACAATATCTGACTGTTTCTTTTCAGAGAAATCTGTTTATAATGACTCATATGCAATTTTATTGATTTAATTCTTTACATGTTTTGTTTTTTTCTGAAATTGACAAATATAAAAGCTCTTTGCAAAATTATTTTAATTTTTAATATATAGTTAATAATTATATATTCTATTTTCTAAAATGCAAAGATCTCATTAACAGAAAGACAGGTCAGAATATATGAAGGCATATGCAGCTTTGATTTTATTAGTATTGATTTCCGGACTATACGGTATAAGCATTATAAACATGGATAACCCGGTTAACACACTCCCTGAAAGAGACTCCGGTGTAATGAGCTATCACAATGGCATTGATGAACAGCATTGGTACGGAACAAATAAATGGGCAATTCATTTTGTAACAACAGACTTCTATTCTGTCTCTGATTCCTCTGAATTTGATGCAGAAGGAGTATCCATTTATTTATTTAATCCCGGTGGGACAATTGGATTTAAACTGTATAAAACAATTATTGATGATGACAGTTTGTTAACCCAATACTCTCATACATTCCAGGATGGTGATGCATCTGATTGGTATGATTTCAACTTCAACAATGATGTTCAGTCTCTATCTGATCTCTGGCTTGTAATAGAATATGCAACGGATGAAGACAGTCCGTATATGTCTGCCAATAACGGGGATGGAACCAGATGTTTCTATTGGGAAGCTCTTTCTGAAACTGAAGGTTATTTCCGTAATAATGCAGGCAGCGGGTTAAGCTCAGATTTCCTTGTAGGACTTCGAGGACATTTCACTTTTGCCTCCAGAAATGATGTTTCTCTGCTTGATTTTGGAATCACCGGTCGAGTATATCCGGACGGTGAAGTACAGGCATATTACACAATCAGGAATAACAATTCTTATGCAGTTGATGATGTTGCTATTAACTACTCATTAACTCCTGCACCATCATCAGGTTTGTCCAGCATACAACTTTCGCTCATAGATCTGCACCTTGATGCTTATGAAACAAGAACAGATACTGCTTCATTCGAAGACTCATTTCTGCTGCCTTCCGTTTCAGCACAATATGATATTTTAGCAAATCTGTCATCTTCCTTCGATGATATTTTAACAAATAATTCACAAAGTACTGAGATAAATGTATTTTTAACTCCTCTTGACAACAGAGTGGTGGAGAACTTTGTCGATTCAGATTATAGTTACTTCAGGCATATCTTAATTAATCAACAGATATTTTCACCAGACTATTATATATTAAATTATTTTCCCGAACAATCAGATTTGAGATTTTTCAGCTCTTCTTCCGCAATAAGAAGTAGCTTTTATGATAATTTTGGATTGCCCAATGTTATTATTCAGGGAGGGACAAAACTTGCGGGATACTCAGAAGAAGATGAGTTTATCGAAGATTATTTTGCTGCAACCGAAGCAATAGCTTCAGACAAAACATTCCTGCAGAGCAGTGGCTATATGGTGGGTATGGATGCCAGTGAAAATATTTATATTGATACTTACGTTCAACAGGTTGAAGATACATATTTATTCAGTCAGTTTTATGGAGATTGTGCTTTTCATGCCGGTATTTTCCAGACTAACGTACCTATTACTGCAACATCTGATTACATCATTCCGGGTATGGTCATGCTGAAAAGTCTGACTTCGATTGAAGGAATGAATATTCAAGATCTGGCAGACTCAACAGAAGCTATTTTTGCTGTGGATTTTTCCAAGTATGATCTTGATATAATAGATGGACACGAATTTGAGGATATACTTACAGATCTCCATTTTGTTTATTGGATTCAGAATGAAGAATCAAAAAAAATCTTCCTGATTGAATCGGCAACACTTGACTATCTGCTGGAAGGTGTTTCAGTCAAAGATAAGGACATTGACCTTCCGTCGGCAGAGATCTCGGTTTATCCTAATCCCTCCGGTATAGAAGGAGTTCAGAACATTGCATTCAGCATGAAAGAGCAATGCGATGGGGCAGAGCTTGAAATATACAACATTAAAGGTCAGAAAGTAAAGCAAATAGTCAACCATGAAAAACAGCGAAACTACAATTTTGTATGGAACTTTAAGGATAGAAACAATAAAAGTGTTTCATCCGGAGTGTATCTTTACCGTTTTAATGTTAAATCTGGTGGCAAGAGCAGAACTTTCCACACAAAGAGCGTATTGCTGAAATAAACGAGAAAGCTATATTTTGAAGAAGAAGATTTTTAACAGAGAATTTCATGAGCTAACCGGCGCAGTTCATATTCATACTGAATATTCACATGACTGCTCTGTACCTTTGAGCGAGATTATCAGGCAGGCAAAGAAAAACAGGCTTGATTATATTATGATTACTGATCATAATAACCACAACTTTATGAATGACCCAGCCTATATTAACGAAAAAGATCTGATAATCGTACCCGGAATTGAAATTAATGATACTCGAGATAAAAATCATTACCTTCAATTTGTGGAACCGGGGCTGGACATAAAAGAAAAGGGCGGTTATTCTGATAACGGCTTTGCTGCCCATCCTCTGGAAAAAAGAATCTGCTCTGAATATCCTACTTATGAGTGGGATAAAGAGTATGATTTTACTGCCGGGATTGAAGTCTGGAACTTTGTATCCTGCTGGTTAAGCACACTTCATCCTTTCATTACCGGAGCATATCACATGCTTTTTCCATCGGTATGTGCGAATAAACCATTGAAAAAGACACTCAATCTATGGGATGAACTGAATACTAAAGGCTTGAAGGCTTCAGGAATAGGCAGTGTTGACGCTCATACACATTCTTACAAATTGGGATTCATCAATCTGAAAGTTCTACCGCATGGGTATCTCTTTAAAACTATCCGTACAAACATACTCATACCGGTAGAAAAGAGCACCGATAAAGATACTGTTAAAGAGGCATTGAGGAATGGTAACTCATACATTGTAAATTATAAATCAGCATATCCTGAGAGATTTTATGGCGGTATTCTCGCCCCAAATGGGACATCTGCTATTTTTGGAGAAAAAATTCAGTATAGTGAAGGTATGCTTTACTACTTTATGACAAAACGAATTACACGCGTAAGGATAATTAAAGATGGCGTGTGTATAAATCAAAAAATTGACGATAAAGGAAAATTTGAAATAAATGGACCCGGAATTTACAGGCTCGAGATTAAACGCTGGGGTTCCGGATGGATTTATACAAATCCGATATATGTATTCAGTTAGAATAGAAAGAGAGGAATTTAATGGATAAACTTTATGTAAACGTCCTGGGAAACTACATCAATGAAGAAGTTGTAGAATATTATTTAGTCTCACATAAAGAGATGAGAGAGGGAACTAAGGACAAATTTATCCGCATGAAACTGAGTGACAAAACAGGATCTGTCACTGCAAATATCTGGAATAATGCCAAACACTACAACAGTCATTTCAAAGAAGGTGATATTGTCAAAGTAAAAGGTATTGTTATAAAATACAGAGAACAGGTGCAGATTACAATTAACAAGATTCGTACAGCCGATGAAGCAGAATATGATCTTTCCGAATTTATCCCTGCTACCGGAAAAGATATTAAAAAACTGGGCGATGCATTATTCTACTATATCGATAAGATGGAAGACATTCATCTTAAGGAACTGTTGCATAAAATCTTTGATGACAAAGAGTTTCTGTCAATGTTCTGTAAAGCACCAGCTGCAAAGACATGGCACCATAATTATATGGGTGGTTTGCTGGAGCATACAATATCGGTTGCGAAGATATGTGACTTTTCTGCCAGAATGTATCCGGTTCAGTCTGATCTCCTTATTACCGGAGCTTTGCTGCATGATATTGGTAAAGTATACGAATATAATATGAAATCTACCATAGACTTTTCTACAATCGGAAGACTTATCGGACATATTTGTCTTGGTGACGAACTGATCTGCAGAAAAGCTCGCGAAATAAACAATTTCCCTGAAAACACTTTAATGAAACTGCGTCACCTGATCCTGGCACATCATGGTGAGTACGAAAAAGCATCTGCACGACTTCCTCAAATGCTTGAGGCTGTAGTTCTGCATTATGCTGACAATCTCGATGCTCAGACTGTAGGTGTCACTCAGCTAGTATCTTCATCCCTGAATTCCGGTTCAGAGTGGTCAGAATACGACAAGCTGAATAACCGCTATTTCTATCTCGGTTAAGAAAGACTGATAAATGTTTCAAACAAGTGTACTTGCCAGCGGCAGTAAAGGTAATGCTATACTTATCCGTACTGACAAAACAAAGCTTCTTTATGATGCCGGGTTGTCAGGGAAGCGGATATTTGAAGCTATCAATAAGCTGCAGCTTAATCAGCACAGAATAGCAGGTCTGATTCTCAGTCACGAACACTCTGATCATAGTAAAGGGGTGGGAGTTGTCTGCAGAAATCTCAATATTCCTTTATATGTGACTCAAAAAACTTTTTTCGAATGCAGAGCAAAGCTGGGAAATCTTCCGGGTGGTCCAAGATTTTTCGAACCGGGAAAACTTTTTCAAATAGGGGATATAGTTATATATCCCTTCACATCTTCCCATGATGCTGTTGACAGTTGTGACTTCCTTTTTTACAAAGAAGGTGATAATGAAAGAAAGCTGGGGGTTGTGACTGATGTCGGATTCCCAACTAAGCTGATGTTGAAGTATCTCAAGAATTGTTCAACCATTATACTGGAAAGTAACCATGATATGCAGATGCTGATGGATGGTCCCTATCCGTGGAAACTTAAACAGCGTGTCCGCTCCAGACATGGTCACCTTTCCAATGTTGATGCAGTAAAAGTAGTGGATGAAATAATGCATGAGGGACTTAAAAACTTGATTCTTGCCCACCTGAGTGAAACAAATAATACTCCCGAAATTGCTTTTGAAAATATGAACAGATTTCTCACAAACAACCAGTATGATGTAAAGCTACTTGTTGCAGACCAATATGAACCGACTATACTGGTAGATATATAGGGATATACTCCGATTTTGCAGATTTACCGAATATATCTGCCTGCAGACATAGAGATTTTTGGAGAAACCATTAGATCGGTGTAGTGCAATATTCTTAATCTAACTTATAGGCTATGATAAAGCGAGCTGGGATGCTCGCGTACCATTTATCCTGCTCTATCGAAAGTGGCACGTAGGCATCTTGTCTGCAAAAGTAAAAACTATTGATCCGAAAACCATACGTCCACATATTTTAGTATTTCAAATATAAAGTGATGTTTTATTCTGACTATTGTTAGTTCATATCTTAAAACACATTACTTATTTCTTTCTTGATATATTTTCAGGAGAAAGGTGCTTTGTTAAAAATTATCTGGGGAATTCAACTTCTCTATTCTAGTATGCAGTTTTGGAGTTATGAAAACAAAAAAAATTATAAAAACAGTCTCTGCAACTTTTATAGACTTTGCAGCATATACATCTTTCAAGTATTTGGTAATTGTAGATGATCTTTATACTGTATCTAAATATATCAGACACTTTAATTGGGAAGTACACTTACTAGTATATCCCTTACTGGTTTTGATAATTACTCGGCCAATAAAAAAAGGATTCTTGGACTGGGTGAGTTATTAACTGGAATTAGGGGAAAGTATGATAACTGGAACTTATATTATTGGGTTCTGGGTGTTGTTATACTGGAGCTGCTTACAGATTTCATAATTCTTGAAGAATGGCCTTTCAAGATTTTTTGTATTTTTGTATTGATTTTTAGGATTTTTAAAGCAAGTAAATTAGGAGTATCAATTGGAACAGAAGTATAATGCACCCTGAAATTCAGACCAGTGTTTAAGTTTGGATTTTTGATCGTTAAATTATTAACTCAGAAAATTTCTCTTTTCAATTTTTCCTTTTTATTTTAGAGAAATTTTCAGAGTAAAAGAGTAAATTAAGGAGTATTATAATGAGAAAGTCCTATACGTCTGAATTTAAGGCAAAAGTAGCTATTGAAGCAATAAAGGGAGAAATGAGTATTGTAGAACTTGGAGCTAAATTCGATGTGCACCCCAATTTGATAACCAATTGGAAAACCAAGTTTTTAGAGAGTGCCTCAAGTGTATTTTCTGATAAGCGGAAGAAGGAAAACAAGAAGAGAGAGGAAACTACAGATGATTTGTATAAAAAGATCGGACAACTTCAAGTTGAGAGGGATTTCCTGCGAAAAAAGTACAAGCAAATATACGGGAAAGATCCGGATTAGTTGAGAAGGATCATGAAGAACTATCTATAAGACGGCAGTGTAAGCTACTATATGTAAACAGAAGTACCGTTTACTATAATAAAACCAAGCGTACTGGTGATTGCAGAATTCAGAGTAAAATTGAGGAATTGTATTTGCAATATCCATTTTACGGGTATAGAAGGATAACCAAAAGTATGCAAAGAGACGGAGTTGTTGTAAATCACAAGAAAGTACAAAGGCTTATGAGAGAAATGAATATAAAGGCAGTTTATCCCAAAATTAACCTTAGCAAGCCTAACAAGACTCATAAGAAATATCCTTATCTTCTCAATGGTATCAATATTAATCGAATTAATCAGGTATGAGGAGCAGATATTACTTATATCAATCTTCCTTCCGGAAGAATGTACCTTGTAATAGTCGTGGATCTGTGCAGCAGAAAAATACTAAGCTGGAAAGTTAGTAATACCCTCGATAGATTTTTCTGCATTGAAGCTCTACAGGAAGCAATCAGCAAATATGGGTATCCTGAGATTTTCAATACCGATCAGGGCAGCCAGTTTACGAGTAATGAATTTACCGAAATTTTAAATAGCAATCAAATCAATATAAGTATGAATGGAAAAGGAAGAGCTCTGGATAACATATTTGTTGAAAGGACGTTCAGGTCAGTAAAGTATGAAGAAATCTATCTCAATGAATATGAGAACATGAGAAAATGTCGAAACGCACTGGAATATTACTTCAACTTCTTTAATAATAAAAGATTACATCAATCTCTTAAATACAAAACACCAAATGAAGTATATTTTGAATATCTGGAACTTAAAAATGTATCTTAAACAAACTTAAACAAATTAAATAATGGTCTGGACAATGGGGTGCACCTTAAAGGTCAGAAACAATGAGTTTGATAAGATTCTAAATAATTACTTGATTTATGTAAATGTTGAAACTGATGATGTAATAAAAGTGTTGAAAAGTCTATATTGGAAAATAGATTACACCACAAGCAGAGGTCTTGTTATTACTCCACATGATCTTGAAAAGAGTTTAAATGATCATCTATCTGGTTTCAACAATGATAAGATAATTAGCATATGCGATGTTTTATCTTGCTATTTGTATCCTATTACTGAAGTCATCTCATCAGTGCTGAACACTCAATTGAAAAGCTACTATGATAATGACTCATGGGATGTTGATGATAGCGGTGCTTTTTTGGTTCTATCAAGGAGAAATAAAACGGAAGAAGTTTTTTCAAGTACCGAAGTACATTACGCACTGAGGAAAAAAGATTTCTATCTTCCTTGTTTTGTCGAACACCAAAATAAGAAAAAAAAATAACTGAGTACATTAAATATCAATTTAAGTTCACAACAATAAAAAGTAAATTCGTACTAGACACAGTAGTAAGCAATTCAAAATTAAACGCTTATTCTCAAACGGTAGAAGATATTAGAAATTTTCTTTTCTATGAGTGGGATATATAATACATTTTGTTTAAGACATACTCAGTTTTATTTTTAATAAATGGGATATTAGTAAATAAAATTGCAAAATACGAATCGGTTTTATCAGGTGAAGTTACATCTGAGAATTATGCTCGCAACCCGTTCAATCAGAGTGGTACGCATGTTCATTTATTTACAATAAACACCAATAAATACAACATATTATTGACAATATTACAATCATGTATTTTTTACCATATAAGAACTTTGCATATCAGGAGAAGTTAAAAACTCAATTTTGGGTATATTCAGCTAATACTATGCGAAGATCTTAATTTAAAGAGGTAAGAATTTGAAAAGACTTGGATTACTAATCATTGTTGTATTGTTCGCAGGACATTTATTCTCCAGTTCTTCCTACAATATTAATTTTGATAAACCTGCAAACACAGAAGAGATCAAGATCGTTCTGATCGACTCATTATACTATTTCAATGCGTTTGAACTGAACAAAGCTTTTCATGCATCCATAAGAGAAGATATTGATGATCAGAGATTATACGTTACTCTTTACAATCAGCAGATTATTTTTCTGATCAATTCTCCTTATCTACAAGCATCGTCAGATTTTTATAATATGACCTACCCATTGAAATACCACAGCGGTAAAATGTACCTGCCTCTTACTTTCTTTCAAAGAGTGTTTCCTGAATTGTTCAAAGAAAATTTTATCAGACAGAAAGATTTCTCTCTCTATGTCAAAACTCCAATTGATAATTCTATCAGACGAATTGTAATCGATGCAGGACATGGGGGAAAGGATCCTGGTGCTGTAGGACGATCAACCGGAACTAAGGAAAAGAAAATAGTTCTGGATGTTGCCAGAAAACTGAGGAACAAACTACAGAGAGAGCTAAATGTCGAGGTAATTTTAACTCGTGATTCGGATAAGTTTGTATCTTTGCAGAACAGAACAAAAATGGCAAATGACACTCATAGCGATTTATTCATTTCTCTACACTGCAATGCATCTCGATCTAAGAAAGCTTCAGGAATAGAAGTATTTTTCCTTTCTACTGCGAAAACAGACGAAGCTCGTGCAGTTGAAGCTCTTGAGAACTCTGTTGTGTCCAAATATGAGGGTGGAGAATCAGCCCTTAAAAAGTACGATGACTTATCATTTATTCTTATGGATATGGAGCAGACAGAGCAATTAAGAGAAAGCAGTGATCTGGCAGTGAGACTACAAAAAAGTCTGGTTTCCGTAAGTGGATTGCGTGACAGGGGAGTCAAACAGGCTAACTTCTATGTACTTCGCGGTGCTTTCATGCCTGCTGTTCTGATTGAGCTGGGGTTCATCACGAATTACAAAGAAGCAAAGCTGCTGAGTTCATCTAATTTTCAGGATAAGCTTGTTAATGCAATCTCAGATTCAATAAAAAAATACAAATATAAGTACGATTTCGTACAATAAATCAATCTCAAATCTGCTTTTATAATATATAAGTATATTATTGTAAAAAATGCTTATTGACAGAAAAACGATTGTGAATGAATATACAATATTGAAATTCTGACTCTGAAATACAATGTTTACAATGTATTACGACAGTTTCAGAATAGTCTTTATCTTAGTACTTAAGGAGATATTATGAAAATTATAGAAGGAAAACTTAATGCTGAAGGAATCAAGGTTGCATTAGTTGTCAGCAGATTTAATGAATTTATCAATTCCAAACTTATGGATGGAGCTATTGACTGTCTTCTCAGACACGGAGCAGATAAAGATGATATGAATATCTTCTGGGTTCCGGGAGCATTTGAGATACCGCTAACTGCAAAAAAGATTGCCGATACAGAAGAATATGATGCCATTATATGTCTTGGTACTGTAATTCGTGGAGCAACTCCACATTTCGATTATGTAAGTGCTGAGGTAAGTAAAGGTATTGCCAACGTCAGTCTGCAAACAGGAATTCCTGTGCTATTTGGTGTTCTTACTACAGACAGTATTGAACAAGCAATAGAAAGAGCCGGTACAAAAGTAGGAAATAAAGGCTGGGATGCAGCGTTAAGTTGTATAGAAATGATTAATCTTTACAAGGAAATATAAGAATTATGGGAATTCGCAGAAAAGCACGGGAAGTAGCTTTACAGACGTTATATATACTGGATTTCAATGAAGAAGATCCTGTACTGGGAAACCTGGCATATATCGGACAATACTCTGAAGTATTGAATGATGTGGCTGAGTCCAACAATATTGAAATCGAAAGTGGAATTTTCACTTTTGCAGACAATCTTCTTAAAACAACTTTATCTAATATAGAAGCAATTGATAATGAAATTGGCAAGTATGCCAAGAACTGGAAGTTCGACAGGATTGCTATTCTGGACAAGAACATAATGAGAATTGCAACCGGAGAGATTCTGTTTTCCGAGGTACCATCTCCGATTATCATTAATGAGGCTATTGAAGTAGCTAAGAAATTTTGTTCCGATAAATCCGGTAAATTCATCAATGGTGTTCTCAATACTATCGCTCACGAAAACAGGGATGATAAGGAAAAGAAAGATGATTAACTGTAGTATAGGTGTTATTGTATACAATGAGGAAAAGAACATATCAAAGCTTCTTGATGCACTATTGGCTCAGGAACTGGATAAGGTCTGCATTAAAGAAATATTCGTTGTATCCAGTGCCTGTACAGATAGGACAGATGATATTGTCATAGGGTACGAACAGAAAGATGAACGCATAAAACTGATTACCGAGTTGGAAAGAAGAGGTAAATCTGCTGCTATAAATATGTTTTTAGATGCAGCAAGCTCAGAGACGCTGATTATTGAAAGCGGTGATACAATCCCTGCTCCCACAACAGTCGAAAAGATGGTTTCGGTTTTTGAGAATCCTGAAGTCGGTATGAGCGGTGGTAGACCTGATCCTGAAAATCCGGATGATACACTGGTTGGTTATGCTGTAAACATCATGTGGCATTTTCACCACATAATGGCATTACACGAGCCTAAACTCGGTGAAATGATTGCTTTCCGTAATGTTGTAAAATCTATACCGGAAGAAAGTGCTGTGGACGAAGCAAGTATCGAAGCAGTTGTAAAAGAACAGGGACTCAGGAAGGTTTACATTCCTTCTGCTTTAGTACACAATAAAGGCCCTGAGAACTTAAAAGACTTCATCAAACAGAGAAGAAGAATTGCAGCCGGTCATATATGGCTCAAAAAAGAACACAATTACAAGGTTACTTCTCAGAATTCAATGCTTCTCTTAGAAATAATGATGGCAGAAATTGCAATTCATCCTGAAAACACATGTAAATTAGCAGCAACAATGATGTTGGAAATTTACGGAAGAGTCCTGGGCTGGATTGATTTCAATCTGCTTAAGAAGAATCCGTTTAAATGGGATATTGCAGAATCTACAAAGAATTTATCCAGGAAGGTCTAAGTTATGCTAGAGATTATACCAAAGATTTTTGCTTATAAATGTTTCAGAACTCTTGGTTTTCCAAGAATAATGCCAATGAACTACACGATCAGTCTTACATACAGATGTAACTCCAAGTGCAGTACATGTAATATCTATCGCAAAAAAGCTGATAATCTCACTCTTGACGAATACAGAAAAGTATTCAAATCTATAAGTCATTCTCCATACTGGTTTACCCTGAGTGGGGGAGAACCGTTTCTGCACAAAGAAATTGTAGAAATATGCAAGATGGCCTATGACTATTGCCGACCTAAAATTATTAATATACCTACAAATGGCATTCTCAATGATAAAATTGCTAAAGATGTACTGGAAATAGTAAATTACTGTAAGAAAACTCAGATCATTATTAATCTTTCCATTGATGGTATTGCTGAGGAACATGACAATATCAGGAATGTTAAAGGGAATTATGAGAAAGTACTTGCTACTTATAAGCGTCTCAGAGAGATAGAGTCTCCCAATTTCTCGATAGGATTTCATACAGTTATCTCAAGATTCAATGTAAAAAACTTTGCAAAGATTGCTAATACGCTCATGAATATGGAACCGGATTCTTATATTACAGAGATTGCTGAAGAACGTGTTGAGCTGGATACAATAGGTTCCGGTATAACTCCGACTGTACTTGATTACAGATCAGCTATAGATTTCCTGATTCACAGAATTAAAAACAATAAGTATACGGGTATGTCTAAGATTACTCAGGCTTTCAGAATCGAGTACTATAATCTTGTTAAGAAGATACTTCGGGATAAAACCCAGATTATTCCTTGTTATGCCGGAATTACTTCAGTTCAGATTTCTCCGGATGGTGAAGTCTGGTCTTGTTGTATAAAAGCTAAGTCCATGGGTAATCTCAGGGACCATAAATATAATTTTAAAAAGATATGGAACTCGAAAGAAATGGTTCAGGAGAGAATCTCCATTAAAAACAAGGAATGTTATTGTCCTCTTGCAAATGCATCTTATACAAATATGTTAATGGATATACCGACTTTAATCAGAGTCACTTACAGATCATTTTTCAAATGGTGGACTTAGGAGGTCGTGATGCTCTGTCTACAGGCATTTTCTGAGAATAATCATCAGGAGAACAAGGACTCTGTTAACAATTACTATGTTTATACTGATTTTTTTCAGAACAGAAACCGCAATTTGGCATTATTAACTCATTCTTTTAATTCTGATTATCGATTAAAAGAGATAAATCAGATAATCCTCAATGAGTTACTTAAAAATGACTGGAAAGAAACGAGTATTGAATCTCAGCTTAAAGATGTTTTCCAAAAACTGAACTGGCAGCTGAGCAATCTGTTTAAGAAGATTGCCTTCAAAACTGCAGAAAATCTTTCTGAGAAAAACAAGAATATCTTTTCCAAGGTTAATGAGAAAGGGCTTTCTCTGTGCTTTATGATGAGCTTTGGCAACAGAATCTATTTTGTTCAGTTCGGCAGGATGCTTTGTGGCGTGGTTAGGAGTAATTCAGAAGAGGATATATTCACACAGATAGGTGAGAAGTGGGATAATGCTCGGGTCAAATCACAGGAAGAACTTCATCTGCTTGGAGCAGAGAGTATCGACATTAAAATACCTGTGCATAAGGTGGAACTGACTGATGCAGATATGTTTGCTATATTGTTCTCCGGGGCAACTGAAAAGCTTTTGGCAAAGGGAATACATCCCCGCACGATAGAAGAGAATCTGAATGAGATATATCTGACAAATCCATATCCGTACTGTCTGTTTTCAGTCCCGGCAAAATACGAGAAAGGAAAGTCCTTTATCAAGATGAAAGCACAGACAATAGGGACTATCATCATTACCGCCTTGCTTATATCATCTGTATTCTATAATCTTTTTGGAAACAGAGAAGTCGAAAACCAGCTTTCCATTCTCAAAACTCTTATTCAGGAAAATATCAGGAATACAGATATTGAGGATATTAGTCTTAATGTTACAGCAAAAATGAAAGAGCTTAATCCAAAATTTAATAAGGAACAGGTTGAAGAATTTATTCAGGACTATCTAAGCAAAATGACTCAACCCGCCAAAGAAATTATTGTTGAAAATACTGACTCAATTATATCAGATAAAAATATAAGCTCTATTCCTTTGTTCGATACTAAGTTACTATATGTTTGTTCCGGTAATATATTGACAGCATACGGACGGAAGAACTTCAATAAAAAATGGGTTTTCGTAGCAGATATGAATATTCTCCATACTGATCTTGTTGATGGGAATCGTATTCTTGCCAGTGGGAAAACTGTGGAGGTTTGTATTAACAGAAAGACAGGCGAAGAAATCTGGCGCAAATCTGTTGCATACAATCCTGTGGACAAGTCAAAACGTACAGTTTTTCCGATTCAGATATCATTCTTTGAAGAGAAGAGGCTAAAAAACAGTGTATTGTTGAGATTATCCGGAAAGAACCTGGAGTTTGTCAGCAGTGTAGATGGTGCTGTTATTTCTACTTATGTGTTCAAAGATAATATTGAAATGATCAGTGAATATGATCACGTTAAAAAATGCCTTTATGCCATTAATGGCAATACAATTACAGAATTGTCAATTAAAATAAAAAATTAAAATTCTTTGATAAAAAGAAAAAAGCCTGCAGGCAGTCTACAGGCAATAAATATATATTCGTTCTTCTTCTTTTAAAATACAACACCTAATCTTAGACCATAGTTTATGTAAAAATCGTTTAATTCAACTTTATCTCCATCATCATTATAACCTTCAAAATCAACTTTATCTCCGAAAAAATTGTGAGTGAAATTATATCCTGCATTTAAAAATGGAACAATACAAAATTTATTAAATCTACCATTATAACCGAGTTCACCACCAAGTCCCAATGCTGAAATATTATATATACTGTTAACCGGTCCAATTATGTCTGCAGTTGTAAAATGAAAGGAAGGTCCATAGTATAAGCCTTTAAAAGATTCATGACCGTACTTGAACAAACTAATACTTTGAGTTGATGCATAAATCTGAATATCATCAAAGGTTGGAACAGCATTACCTGTTCTTCCAATGTTAAAAGAAACTGTTAGATTCTCAGTAACTTTGCCCTCGAAGGTAAAGTTATTCATACCGGCAACTAAATGCGATAATGGATCATAGTAAAAAGCTGTTTCAGCACATAGTCCGGTAATAATAAACAAGATAAATAATAATGATACTAATTTTACTTTCATAAATTTCTCCTTTATGAAAGAAAAATTGATAATAGCCTGAAGTGTCAATAATAAATCTGAACAATAACTCTATTCCTGATATTAAGATTTTTGTAAGAATTGTACCCATAAGTATTTGCAGTAAGGAAATGTTTATAAAAAATAACTTCTGACAGAATACTTTGATGAATAGAGTTATCCAATCCTGCTGCGGAACCATTCCATCTTGAATTTTAGCTGACTGAAGAACAACCCGAAAATCACTACACCCATTCCAATTACTTTCTGTAATGTGAACAATTCATCAAAGAAGAAATAGGATATAACTCCAGTAAAAACAGGGATAAGGTTAGAGATTAGTCCTGTCATGTTAATTCCCAGATCGCGGATAGAGATTGCCAGAAAGATGTAGGCAACACCGGAAGACATGATTCCCAGTCCAAGCAGTGAGAATGTCTGGTGCATTGTGTATCCAGAGAATATCGGATGTCCCCAGTGGAATGTCAGAAGCAATGGGAGAAACAGAAGTGTGCTGATAGAATTCTGGTATGCTACCAGAGTTATGCTAGAGTACTTCGTAACCAGGTGTTTCGTAACAATGGAATACCCGACAGCAGCAAATATTGCCAGTGACATGAATGCGATTCCTTTAAGAGTTGCGCCTCCTTCAAAATTAGAGGTGACAATCATTAAGATGCCCCCAAAGGACACAATGAGGCTGATGATCTCTCGTAGAGTGACTTTTTCTTTAAGCAGCATCCAGGCAAATATAGGATTGAACAGAGGAATTGTTGCAATAAGCACAGATGCCAGTGACGCTGATATAAGTCTTAAACCAAAGCTTTCGCCTATAAAATACAGGAAAGGTTCGAAGAATGCTGCCAGAAAGATAAGGATTCTGTCTTTCTTCTCGATTCTCATGGAACGTCTTGATATCAGGATTACAATAAAAAGGAATAAGGTTGATACTGCCAGACGCTGGAACAGAATAACTATTGGGGGATTAGTTTCCAGCAGACTTTTCAGCACAACAAAGCTGGAACCCCAGATTATCATAGCTGTAATAGATATTATAAAAGCTGTTCTGTTGTTTTTCATTTCATTGTTCCGAGAATATTTTTTTTAACCAGCTTATGCAGCAGTTCTTCTCTTACGTCAAGCACTTGATAAGATCTCTTATAGTTGATTGCAATGCTGAATAAGTACTCTTTCCCATCATGGATAATCATTCCGGAAAGAGCAGTTTTGCCGTCCAGGTAACCTGTTTTAGCTCGAATCTGCACACCATCCAACTTTTCATTTTCACTTAATGTACCTTCACTTCCATGGATAGGAAGAGCTGAAAATATATCCCATTTCAGCCGTGGTTTTCTATAGCAGTATTTCAAGAGCTTCAGGATATCCATTGTACTCAGCAGATTACTGTCGTGGTACAAGCCGGATGCATTGGCAATCTTTGCATTATGTATGTGCAGACTGTCAACAAGCCATGATTCCGGTACGTGTGTCATATTTATTGAATCAGCTGTTTCTGTATGTCTCAGCAGTGTTTCTGCAATGAAATTCGAAGAATAGATGTTCATCATCTTGACCATGCTTCTCAGGTTTTGTTTGGAGATATTGGTATAGGTTGGATCATCAAAACAATCGATACTGTCTGCGTATGTAACGATCTTCAAATCAGCATCAATGTTCAGCTTAGCTGTTAAGGCAGCGTGAAAATATCTGACAGGCTCGTAGACTTTGCGGTAATAGACAGGATGAAAACTGATGTCCTTGCCGATCGTTCCTGTTAGAATGATTTCCTGTTGCGTTCCTGTGTTATTGAAATCTACTTCAAGTCTTTTTCTTTTGCCTTCAACAGTTTTAGCTTTATTGTTTATTTTAAAATAACTGATTCCGTCAAAGACTCTTATCTCCGGTTTTTCGTAAAGCTCTCCCGGAATAACAGTAAACTTGAATGTATTGTAGTTGAATGATAGAGGACAAAACGATGCCTGGTACGACTTCATAGGTTCTTTGTGGATGAGAAGCGAATCGTATTTAGCCGGGATATAATAACAGACGGTATCTACTTTGGTCAGATCATGCTGTTTAAGTATATAGGCGATTTTCAGCAGATTATCTGAAACTAAAGACGGATCCATGCCTGAAACAACACAAAGCTTATTTTCCTGCAGAAAGAACCAGGTCTTGAATTCCATGCCCGGATCAAGATTCTCAAGCACATAAGCGCTGGTAAACAATTTAACATTGGAGGCAACATTGAATTTTTTATCAGTGTTATGCTCAACAACCAGTGTATCGCCTGCTATGTCGTAAAGGATGTAGCTGTAATCATCGGGCTGAACATCTATTGTGTAGGCATTAAGACAGAAGAGCTGTATTGCTGTGAAAGTGAGTAAGAACAGTATTAAGTATTTTCTCATAGTAAGAGTTCCTGATAAATTAAATCTCTGTTTATTATATGGCAGTTTGTCGAGATTTCGTGTTTACTCAAAGAACCAGTATATTATGATTTATTTACAGTTGAAGTTGGTTGAGCGGAGTCGAAACCTACTACAATGACTACTGTAAATTTTGAAATATCTTGGGTCTTTACAAAGTTTGCTCAATCAGCTCAACTTACATATCAAATTTGTCTGTAAATAAAGTTGAGTGAGTTTATTCGACTAAACATCAAAAAAACTGCTTCAAATCGATAAAAACTATCAATCAATATTTTTTCGATAACTAAACAAAGAACCTTATAAAAAATCAAAGCCCCGAATTAACGGGGCTTAAAAGTAAGTTTATATCAAACCATCCCGTTTGAGGAGAGAATCAACTTCTGGTTCATGACCTCTGAACGCTTTGTAGAGTTCCATTGGATGTTTTGAATCACCTTTTTCAAGGATTTCAGTTCTGAATTTAGCTGCAGTTTCTTTATTGAAGATTCCAGTTTCTTTGAAATATTGGAATGCATCAGCTTCGAGAACTTCAGCCCATTTATATGAATAGTAACCTGCAGAATATCCGCCTGCAAAGATATGTCCAAAAGCACATGACATGTTAGATTCGTCTGAAGCAGGGAAGAGGGAAGTACGTGCAAGAAGTTTGTCTTCGTATTCTTTCACATCATTTACTTCTGAAGTATCTTTATAGTGCCAGCCTAAGTCAAGATCACCAAAAGCAACCTGTCTTATATTCATATAACCTTTATTATATGTTTCTGATGCCTGAACTTTCTTGATCAGTTCTTCAGGAATTCTTTCACCTGTTTCGTGATGAACGGCAAACATATCGAGAGCTTCTTTTTCTTTAATCCAGTTTTCCATAATTTGAGATGGAAGTTCAACAAAGTCCCAGAGTACATTAGGGCTTGCCACTGCTTTATATTTACAATTGGAAAGCAGTCCGTGAAGTGCATGACCGAACTCATGGAAGAGTGTTCTTAACTCACCATAAGAAAGCAGAGCAGGTCTGTCGCCTGTAGGAGGTGTAAGGTTAGCAACTATAGCTACGTGAGGACGTTTGATAACGCCGTCGCTCAAACCCTGATCTCTGAATGTAGTCATCCAGGCTCCACCGCGTTTGGTAGCTCTTGGGAACAGGTCAAGATAAAGAATACCGATATCTTTTCCTTCATCATCTGTTACATCAAAGACTCTTACATCTTCGTGGTAAACAGGGATATCATGTAATTCTTCATATTTAAGACCGTAAAGCTTTGATGAAACATCAAATACACCCTGAATACAATTATCTGCTTTAAGGTATGGTCTTAACTCTTCAGAATCAAAATCAAATTTCTTTTTCTTCAGGATTTCGCTGTAGTAGCCAAAATCCCAGGTCTGAAGTTCTTCGATTCCGTCCATTTCTTTTGCGAGATCTTTAATTTCCTGAAGTTCTTCTTTTGCTTTAGGATAAGCAACGTCGTAAATTCTGTTGAGGAAATTAATTACGTTTTCAGGTGATTCAGCCATTCTTTCGGTAATAACATAGTCTGCATGTGTATTGTATCCGAGAAGTTTAGCTCTTTGAGTTCTCAGTTCAACAGTTCTGAGTACAGTTTCCTGATTGTCAAATTCATCTCTGAATGCTCTTTTCTTGAAAGCACTTGTGATTTGCTGTCTTAACTCACGTTTTTTGGCGTAAGTGGAAACAGGAAGCATACTTGGATATTGCAGTGTGAATACCCAGCCGTCTTTTCCTCTCTGCTCAGCAGTATGTTTTGCAGCCATCTTAGCGTTTTCAGGGATACCTTCAAGATCGGCTTCGTCTGTGATATGCATTTCGTATGCATTTGTAGAGTTAAGCAAGTTCTGATTGAAGGTAGGACTTAATCTGGAAAGCTCCTGATCTATAGCTTTGAGCGTTTCTTTGTCTTCATCAGACAGTAAAGCTCCGTTTCTTGTAAATCCTTTATAGCTGTTTTTTACGATTCTCATTTCTTCTTCGGAAAGATTGAGGGAATCTCTTTTGTCATAAACAGCTTTTACTTTTTCAAATAATACAGGATCAGTAGAAATACTGCTACTGAATGCAGCGATTTTGGGGGAGATTTCCTGGGCAAGAGCCTTGAACTCGTTATCAGATTCAGCACCAAGTAAGTTGAAAAATACTGTTGTAGCTTTGTCAAGAGCAGGAGAGCAGTTGCTTAAAGCAAAGATTGTGTTTTCGAATGTCGGTTCCTCTGTGTTTGCTTTAATTGCTTCAATATTTTGTTTAGCCTCTTCAAGACCAAAGTCTACTGCAGGTACGTAATGTTCCTTTTTGAAAAGATTAAAGGGAATTGCTTCGTACTTTCCAACCCTTTCTGCGAACAGAAGTGGATTTTTTTGAATATCACTCATCATATTCTCCTTGTTAGATTGACTTAAGTGAATCCTCCCTCGATCACTTTAGTTTGAAACCAATAAAAAAAATGGACAAAAATATGCAATCAATTTCTTGTTAATTTAAAATCATTACAGGACGGACACAATGAGCAGAAAACATTCTGTTGTTTTAATTTTACTGATTATATCAATTACACTTGGTGCAGTGGATACGTATATACAGGAAGCTTACAGAAAAATGTACAAAAATGACTATTCCGGAGCACTGGAACAGGTGGAAAAAGCATTGAAAAAAGAACCGCTTAACATAGAAGTACTGGAACTGAAGGCCTATGTGTTTTTCCAGATGGAAAAGTATGACAATGCCCTTATCTGGGTTGAACAGGCAATAGCTCAGGATTCCACCAAAATCTCTGCTGCCATGCTTAAAGGCTCAATATACGATCTGCAGAACAAGAACAAGAAGGCTATAGCTGTCTACGATAAAATCCTTGCCATGAATTTTGATAATGATACTGTCTGGGAAATGAAGGCTGTTTCTCTTGAAGGTATGGAAAAATACGAGGAAGCAATAAAGAGTATAGACAAAGCCATTCAGTTCAATCCGGAAAAACCGGAATATCTGTACACTAAAGCCAGAATCATGGAGAAAACCGGCAAAAAAGCCGAAGCCAGAAAGCTGCGCGAGGAAGCTAAGAAGATCGAGAGAAGGATGTAGGAGGAGGATTTAATGGGTGAGGTAAAAAATACTGATTTTGTGAAATTCATTGAATTTAATGCAGACAAAACAAAAGCTGTTGTTGAAGTTGATGGAGAGCGTAGAGAACTTGAATATAAAACTGGAGAGGAGATTTATGAACTAAATTACCAAGCTTTTTTAATAAATGAGAAAATGAGAGAAATGGAATCACTTGAACTGAACAATCATTATATTGATGATTTTTCGATTGAGGAGATGGTCAAGTACTATACGTATAAACTTGATCGAACAGAAATTGATGAAGATACCTTTAAGGCTTTATTGGCTTGTATCTACATTGAAGATTTTGCGAGCTGCATTTTTAATCTTGAACTTCTTAATTTTAGAGGAGTGAAATTTGTTTCACCTTATTTATTATTTAATAGTGTAATATTTTGCTGTGAAGAGCTTTTATTCGATGGATGCCAATTTTTAAATACTATTAATAATTCTCAATATATTATCAATTTCTCAAATGTCAAACTATTATGTAACTTTAGTATGAATTACTCAAGAGATATTTCAAAAAATATTGATGGCATTGAGTTAATATTCAGGGATATTATTGTTGATAATCATGATTTTAGGATTTGCTACATGAACTATACTAACTCTAGGATTTTATTCTACAATGTCGATTTTTATGAATGTGATGTTGATATTAATTACAACTCTTTTATTAATTGCGATTTCGATATTATTAGTCTTAGTTTAGATTCATGTTTAAAAGCAAACTTCAATAATAATTTTTTCTTAGATTCAAGACAATATATTGAGAATTTAGAAATAAATAAAAGTGAACTTGTTACCTTTAAAGGAAGCAAATTCTCAAATAAATTAGATTTAACAAGATCCAAAATCAATGCAACTACGATTAACTTTGTAGAAACAGAATTTAAAGAAGGAGTTGATTTTACTAATTGCAACTTGGATGCAGAAACTATTGATTTCACATGTACCGATTTTGGATCAGGAGAAATTAGTTTTAAAGGAGTAAATTTCTTTAATTCTTTGGTGAATTTTACTTATTCGAATATTGAGAATTGCAATCTTAGCTTTTATGAATCTACTAGTAGGATCAAGTTGCTTTTTGATAAATCAGACTTCAAGAATAATAAAATTGACTTTGAGAAATCAATTATGAGGAGTATCGTGTTTCAGAATTGCGAAATCGGTTCTATTGATTTAAGAGCCCAAGAAGTAAATAATCTTTCACTTAAAAATGTAACAATTGTTGGACAATTAAAATTTCCTAAGTTCCCAATTGAAAAACTCAGCCTATCTGAAGTGTTTAATACAGGAAAAATTTTCTGTAAATGGACAGTCAATGAATTGAAACAAGCTGTAGTGAAGGGTAATGATTCATATGAGAATCGGCAAAAAGCATTTCATATACTGAAAGAAAATTTTCATAGTATTGGAAGATATAACGATGAAGATAGAGCATATATAGAATTCAAGAAAAATGAAAGAAAAAGAAATTTCAAAAAAAAGAAATATATACATAGAGTTTTAAGTTTCCCTATTTATACTTTAAGAAATTTTATTTTTGAAGACATAAGTTTATATGGAACTTCACCTTTTAGAGTTCTCATAACTATGATTGCAACGATTTTCTTTTTTGCGTTTATTTTCATCTTTGTTTCTAAAGATTTTGGATTTTTAGACAGTGTTTATTTCAGTATGATAACTTTTCTAACTATTGGTTATGGAGACTTAAAACCTGAATCTGGTTGTATGAAAATATTAGCAGGTGTTGAAGGTTTCATTGGTCTATTTCTAATAGCATATTTCACAATAGCTTTTTCCAGAAAAGTATTAAGGTAAATTAGTGCTGAAAAAGTATAACATAAAACGACCCAATAGGACATAACTATGCCCAAATCCATCTCAAATAACTTACTAACCTCCATGGCAGCCACAGAATACACCATGTTCGATCATCCTGAGTACACGGTGAACACGGAATACGGCAGGTTTGTTCATATTCCGCAGTTCCCGGAAAGGAACGACGCTCATCAGATATTCAATTGCAGTTTGAGGAGCAAAGATATTGACGATTTTATTCGATATGCAGATAAGCTTTTTAAAGAAAATGAATTGGATTACATTAAATTTACAGGTCATTGTCAGGAAACATATCAGAGACTTATTGATGCAGGATATAGCCCTGCACGTGAATGGATGATGCTTAAGGTTAACTCATCCTGCAAAAAAAGCAATCCAGATCTCAGAATTGAGGTTGTAGAACCTGACTCAGAGCGAGAGCTGGAGCTAGACAAAGCTTGTCCGGAACTAAAAAGATGCAGCTATTACAAGTTCTCGGATTCCCATCTTGAGGGAAAGCTTGTGTATGCGTACTTAAATAACAAATTAGCAGGATCAACCGGCTGGTACTTCGCAGGTGATTATGCCAGATTCCGCTTTGTGCAGACCTTGCCTGAATTCCGCAGACAGGGCGTTGCTACAACAATGATTCATCATATACAGAACCACCCGGATGTTAAAGCTAAGAAAGGTCTGGTGATTTTCTGTGACGATGCAGAGACTATCAAGCTTTACGAAAGTTTGGGATTTGTTAAGCAGGGGTTCATCTGGTCGGTGAGGTGGGAGATTTGAATAGGTTTACAGGTATTGGTGAATAAATTAGTAGGCTCAAAACTCACGCATTTCTTTTTGGAAAACTTTAATATACAAGCTACCTGACAGATCGTGTAAAAACGCAAGTTATATTATAGCTAATAGTAGTTTATGTCGCAGATTATCCCGATTATTCGGGAATCAATAAACTTAACCTATTGAAAAAGATAGAAATATAAGCTCCCTGAGGGAGTCGAAGGGGATCAGTTTTAAGGGAATAAAATGACAAAAAATTACTTTTTACACACACTGTATGCAGAATCAATAACATTGTAAGATTTGTTATCCATATTTACAGAAACTTCATTAAAACCGTGTATCAGTAAGTTCAATATCAAAGTTATTATCGAGAACTCAAGTCATTCCGATAAATCGTAACAACTCGAGATCTGAATATTTTAGAGCGAGTTTATACCGATCTTGTATCGGGATAGACTTGCTATTTCTTTTATGTTTTTTCTTATTCATGAATTATCTGTAAATCTAAAAATATTATGGATAAATCGTAACAACTCAAGTTCGTCTGTTCTTATCTCATCCTCTTTTCCATATTATAAGATTCTTCTTCAGGGTCGCCCGGATTTGAGATACTGACAATATGGAATCCGCATTTATTAACATAGAAGTTATGGTTGCGCTTGGAGAATCCAGGTGTTTCCGTTTTCCACATAATTGTTTCAGGATACATATTTTCAATCATCTTCCATACATGTAAGCCAATACCTTTGTCCTGCAGGTTAACATCGAGATACAAACAACCCAGCATGTTAATGTTGTCAGGGCGAATCCAGAGGATAACTGCACCGATTGCTTTGTCGTTCTGTTCAATAACATAAGCTGTACTGTGTGGGTGTAAAGCCCATTTTCTGAGAAAGTCACCATTGTCGTAGCCGGGAGGTCCACCCTCGGGCTTGTTCAGGTGTCGTCTGGAATCCTCGTCAAAAGAACGTTTCATTATTGCTGTGAGTTCTTCTATATCGTCTTCCGTAAAAGGTCTGAATTTAATATCCATAATTATCTCCTGATCAAGAAAAGCAGCAGCAGCGAATTTATTGTCAATTTATTTGTAAGTCAGATCATATTGCTTATGTCCTGCATTGCAATTAACCCTGAATGAAAGGAGAGAAATGAAAGAAAAGTATGCATATATTGACAAAAGACATTTTTATTTGACATTTATAAACTACTTCTAAATAGTGTAGTGGAATAAAAATAACAGGAAGTATCATGCAGTTTGTAGAACAATTCCTTGCCAGATTCGAGTCTTTTCTGCTCGAAAACAATCTGATACACCAGCGTGACAAGCTTATTGTCGGCTTTTCCGGAGGTCCGGACTCCACTGCGTTAATTGAAGCTCTTCGTCTACTTAGACCAAAATATAAGCTCTTCCTCCTTGCCGTGCATATCAACTACGGTTTGAGAGGGGAAGACTCTGACAACGATGAAAAGTTTGTGAAAGACTACTGTTTTAAAAATGCGGTGAATATTGTTGTTAAAAAAGCAAAGATTACTGATAAGGCTAATCTGGAGAACACTGCCAGAAAAATCAGGTTTGAACAGTTTAACAGACTTCTCAAGGTGTATAAAATAAACAGGATTGCACTGGGGCACACCAAGGATGATCAGGCTGAGACATTGCTTCTGCGCATGGGACGCGGTTCTGCCATCTCCGGCATGAAAGGAATTGAAGTCAAAAGCGGTAACGTGATTCATCCGCTCCTGATATTCACTAAAAAGGAAATTAAGCGTTTTCTAGCAGAACTGAATCAGGAGTATTGCACAGATCAGTCTAATTTCAAGAATGACTTCGATCGTAACAAAGTTCGCAATGTTCTGCTTCCCTGTATGGAAGAAAACCTGTCACATAAGATTGTGGACAAGCTCTACGATATGAGTCTTATCTTTCAGGATGCTGATGAGATTTTCCGAGAAATGACAAACTCCAGACTGCACAGACTTACAGATGATTCTGAAGAGGAGTTTCATTCTCTGGATCTGCGTGATCTGCTCAAGCAGAAACGTCTTATCCGCTTTTATATATACCGTCAGTTATACTGCGAGTTCACAGGTCATGAAAACGATTTCTATACATCTCATTACGAGGCTATAGAGGAGGTCATTCATTCTAAAGGCTGTAAAGAGCTTAATCTGCCTTCTGATGTTATTGTAAGAAAAGACTATAAGAATCTGATCTTCACAACCAAAGAGAAAATAGAAGAGTATGAGCCTCAGGAACGGATAATAGATTCTGTGCGAAATCGTTTCACCTTCGAGAATTACAGAGTATCCATGAAGAAATTCAGGGTAATGCCGAAGAAGAAGAACCAGTTTGAAGATAAGAATACAGCTTACTTCGATTATGACAAATTGGAGCTGCCCCTAATGTTTCGGCACAGGGTTCCCGGGGATAAATTCATACCGTTCGGCATGAAGCACCATAAGAAATTAAAGGATTTTTTCATTGACGAAAAAGTGTCAAAATTCGACAGAGATAAGGTTATAGTTTTAACTGATAATAATAATATCATCTGGATTTGTGGGAAACGAATTGACAACAGAGTTGTTATTACTGATGAGACCAAAAATATCCTGATGATAAAACTTGAAAAAATCATCTCAGGCAGACCACGTTCAGCCGAAAGGAAAAAGTAAGAGGATACAATGCATAAAGATATAGAAAAAATTCTACTTTCTAAAGAAGAGCTTCAGACAAAAATTAGCGAATTAGGTAAGAAAATAGCTGAAGATTATAAAGACACAAATCCGGTAGTAATCTGCATTCTGAGAGGATCCGCAATATTTACGGCTGACCTTGTACGAGCAATCGATGCACCGGTTGAAATGGATTTCATGAGTATTTCCAGTTATGGAGCCAGTACTCAGTCTTCCGGAGTTGTAAAAATCAGAAAAGACATTGATACTGACATCACAAACCGTCATGTTATTATTGTTGAGGATATTGTGGACAGTGGACTTACTTTGAAGTATCTTCTTAAATATCTGGCGAAACATAAACCTGCTTCACTCAAAGCATGTGTCTTACTGGATAAACCTGAAGCACATAAGGCTGATCTTCATCTGGAATATGTCGGTTTTGAAGTCGGAAATGAATTTGTTGTCGGGTATGGGTTAGATTTTGCGGAAAAATACAGAAATCTGCCTTACATCGGAATCCTTAAGGAGGAAGTTTATAAATGATGCAGAATAGAAACGATAATAATCGTAACAATAATAATAAACCGGGTGGAATGCCGCCTAACAGACCTAAAAAGATGCAGACAGTCACCATGTGGATTGTCATTGCACTTATTATGGCTGCCCTCTGGAATATTCAGCCGATGATCCGTAAGAGTCAGATAAAAGAAGTAACATATTCAACTTTCATGTCCATGGCAAAGAGCGGCAGTATCATGGAAGCCCAGTTTGTAGACAGAGATGTTGAATATATAGATGGCGATAGCCAGAAATATCATACACTTCTCCCTATGTATCCCGATCCTGATTTCATGAAAGAACTTACATCCGCAGGAATCAACGTTTCTTCCAAGAAACCTTCCAAGATGTTTGCTTTCCTGATGAACATTCTGCCATTCCTGTTAATTATCGGGTTCTGGCTGTTTATGATGAGATCAATGCAGGGTGGTGGCAGAAAAGCTTTCAGTTTTGGCAAAAGCAAAGCTAAACTCTTCATTGGCGGTAAAACCAATATTACTTTTAAAGATGTTGCCGGTGTAAAAGAAGCTAAAGAAGAACTTGAGGAAATCGTGGAATTCCTTAAATCTCCTTCCAAATTCCAGAAGCTTGGTGGAAGAATCCCTCGCGGTGTTCTCCTTCTCGGTAGACCGGGAACTGGTAAAACCCTACTTGCCAAGGCAGTAGCAGGAGAAGCCAAAGTGCCTTTCTTCAGTATCAGTGGATCTGATTTTGTGGAAATGTTCGTTGGTGTCGGTGCATCCAGAGTAAGAGACCTTTTCGAAAACGCAAAGAAAAACTCACCTTGTATAGCCTTTATCGATGAGATTGATGCTGTAGGTCGTCACAGAGGCAGCGGTCTCGGTGGTGGTCACGATGAAAGAGAACAGACCCTCAACCAGTTACTCGTTGAGATGGACGGTTTTGAAGCAAATGATTCAGTGATAATTATTGCTGCCACAAACAGACCTGACGTGCTTGACCCGGCTTTACTTCGTCCGGGACGTTTTGACAGACAGGTTGTGGTTGATCTGCCGGATATTAAAGGTCGTGAAGCAATTCTTAAAGTACACGTCAAAAAGCTTCCGCTTGCTGATTCAGTTAATCTTTCGATTGTTGCCAGAGGAACTTCCGGATTCAGCGGGGCAGACCTGGCTAATCTTGTAAACGAAGCTGCACTTCTCGCCGCACGTAAGAACAAGAAAAGAATCGAGATGGATGACTTTGAAGAAGCTAAAGACAAGCAGGTCCTTGGTAAGGCAAGAAAATCTAAAGTAATTTCCGAAGAGGAAAAGAAAAATACAGCTTATCATGAAGTTGGGCACGTCCTCACCTCCGTATTCTTGGATAAAGTTGAACCGGTGCATAAAGTATCGATCATACCTCGTGGATTTACCGGTGGAGCTACTCACTACCTGCAGACAGATAAATCCAGCTATTCCAGAAGCTATCTGGAGCAAAAACTAGTTTCCCTGCTGGGTGGACGCTGTGCGGAAGAGATTATCTTTAACGAACTGACAACCGGTGCAGGAAACGATATTCAGAGAGCAACTGATATTGTAACCAAAATGGTCTGTCACTGGGGGATGAGCAGGAAGATAGGTCCTATGAAAGTCGGTAAGGAAAACGAGCAGGTCTTCCTTGGTAAAGAGCTAACGCAAAGTGATTATCATTCTGAGAAAACTGCTGAGATTATTGACCAGGAGATCAGGGATATTATTCATGAAGCACATGAGAAAGCTATGGCTATCTTGACAGAACATAAGGAATTGCTTGAAGTACTGTCCATGGAGCTCTATGAAAAGGAGACAATGGGAGCTACCGAAATTTTTGATACTGTGATGAAGCATGTTGATGACAATATGAAGGAATTTATTGAGAAGCGCAGAGCAATCGCTCTGGAAATGGTTCTCAGTTCCGAAATGCATGATGAGGATATCGAAGCAGCTGCAGAAGAAACTGAAGAAGCTGACAAAACTGAGAATATAGAAGTAAATGAAACTGATGATTCGAAAGAGTCTTAGTTTTAGATAGATTATGGAGTAAAAATGGATATCAGAGGAACTACAATACTTGGTATTATTAAAGACGGAAAAGCGGTTATTGGTGGAGACGGACAGGTTACATTCGGACATACGATACTGAAATCTAATGCGGTGAAGATCAGGAAACTGTATTATGACAGAATTATCGCCGGGTTTGCCGGTGCGACAGCCGATGCATTTACGCTTTTCGAAAAATTTGACATTAAACTGAAAGAATATAAAGGCAATT
Organism: Cloacimonadales bacterium (SeqCode); assembly: GCA_942492065.1. Taxonomy (GTDB): domain Bacteria; phylum Cloacimonadota; class Cloacimonadia; order Cloacimonadales; family JAIOQZ01. Next base: position 790,348 of record CALODV010000008.1, read on the forward strand.
TAAGGAAATCCGCAGTTGAGCTGGCTAAAGACTGGCGTTCAGATAAGATTCTTAGAAGACTGGAAGCTATGATTATTGTGGCAGACAAAGAGACCATCCTCATCCTTACCGGTAACGGTGATGTAGTAGAACCAAACGATGGTATTGCTGCAATAGGTTCCGGCGGATCATATGCTCTGGCTTCCGCTAAAGCTCTTACAATGAAAACTCCTGATCTGGACTTGAAAGAGATTGTGAAAACCTCTCTCGATATCGCTTCGGAGATTTGCATTTACACAAACAATAATCTGGTAATTGAGGAAATTTAGTATGCAGGAAATGAAAAAACTGACACCGAGAAAAATAGTAAAAGAACTCAATAAATACATTATCGGGCAGGATGATGCCAAGCGTCATGTTGCTATTGCTATGAGAAACAGATGGCGTAGACAGAATGTCAAGACCGATATTCAGTCTGAGATTATGCCTAACAATATAATACTTATCGGACCGACAGGTGTTGGTAAGACTGAGATTGCCAGAAGACTTTCCAAGCTTGCAAATGCACCTTTCATTAAGGTTGAAGCTTCTAAATTTACTGAAGTCGGCTATGTTGGCCGTGATGTGGAATCTATGGTGCGTGAGCTCATGGATGTTGCTATCAACGACACCAGAGCGGAACTTGTAGAACAGGTTAAAGCAAAGGCCTTTGAAAATGCCAAACATAAACTTCTCGACCAGATGCTGCCTCCTCCAAAGAAGTCTTTCACCAGTGAAAACACAGATGTTGATTATGAAGAGAAAATGGCAAGCTACAAGAGAACAAGAGCCAAGTTTCTGAAGAAACTGGAAGACGGCCAGCTTGACGACAGAGATGTGGAAATAAGTGTTGAGAATGCCGGACCACCTCATGTGGAAGTATTCTCTAACATCGGATTCGAAGCGTTTGACCTGAACATAGGGGAGATGATCTCCAATATGATGCCGCAGAAGAAAGACAAAAAAGCTAAGAGTATGAAAGTACCTCAGGCTCTTGCCTATCTGCAGCAGGCGGAAGAAACCAGACTTGTAAATAAAGAAAAAGTTATGGAGATTGCCAAAGATAAGGTAGAGAATCACGGCATTATCTTTATTGATGAGATTGACAAAATTGCTTCTTCCAACAAGGACAATAAAACCGATGTCTCCAGATCCGGTGTACAGCGCGACTTACTACCGATTGTAGAAGGTTCTAACGTACCGACCAAGCACGGGATTATCAATACATCTCATATTTTGTTTATTGCTGCCGGTGCATTCCATACTGCTAAACCGTCCGACTTGATTCCGGAACTGCAGGGAAGATTCCCGATCCGTGTTGAGCTTAACAGCCTTACGAGAGAAGACTTTGAGAAAATCCTGACAATCCCTAAAAACGCTCTCATTAAGCAGTACGAAGCTATGTTCAAGACAGAACGTGTGAAACTGAGCTTTGAAGAAGATGCTATTTCTGAGCTTGCAGCTTATGCCGCTGATGCCAACGAGAAGATGGAAGATATAGGAGCAAGAAGACTGCACACTATCCTGAGTACTCTCCTGGAAGAATACCTGTTTGAGATGCCGGAAACTAAGTACAAGAACATTACAATTAACAAAGACATAGTTGTTGAAAAATTGAGCGATCTCGTTAAGAACGAAGATCTTTCTAGATATATTCTGTAACAGCTTTTAGATAATAAAAAATACTTTCAGAACACCTGTCGTTAGATGGGTGTTTTTTTGTATCGGAAAAAAAGACTGATGAAATAGTCACCAGTCTTATATATATGATATTGTTCATAATTGCCTTAAGACTTTTGGGACTATTAAAAATAAGTCAAAATTTCTATGAGCTTAGTAAATATGAAATGTGAGTGTTTTTTTTGCGCTTAGTTTATTATAAATTGACTCTAAGTCCTGAAAATTGCATAAATGTATATTAACAAATTGTTAAGGGTGAATCATACATTAAGTTGAATGCACATAAATGCTATTACCAAGAACTACACTTTTAAGAAGTTTTTGTTTGTTATATAATGATAAATACTCGTATAGCAATGTATAGCAATGATGTTTCAATGAATAAATGATTGTAATTATTATTCTAAACACAAAAAGATGAAAAAGGAAATTAAGATATTAAGAAGCAAAATAAACATTGACGAAAAGTTGTTATATTACATGATTTTAATATCTATTATGAATAGAGTGGGTAATTTTTTGTGAGGAAACAAATTTATTACAAATAATAGAAAATAGAAATAATTGGAGGAAAGTATGAAAAAAAATATTTTATTAGGAGTATTATTATTATTATTATCAATTATGGTATTTGCAGATGATCCGGATACTACAGGCACAAATTCGTGTTAGATGGAGACGTTGGAATCGGTATCGATGACCCGGCTTATGATTTGCATGTTAAAGGGACCATAGGACTTGAAGTACCTGATGAATCGGGTAGATTTGGTATGCTTAATGCGAGGCGATTGAAGTTCGGTTGGCGTGTAGATGAAGGTGATGAGACAATAGAAAAACAGTGTGGTTTCTTCCATGAAACAGAGAATCAGATTTCCGTCGGGTTCTGGGATGATGATCTTTCCCAACTTAAATCATCATTTGAGTTTTATCCTGGAGGAATACTAATATCAAAATGGGAGGATAATACGATTAGTAACCATACTCCAAAAATGAATATAACAGGAGAAAGTATAACATTTGATAATGGGTTTGAGCCTGAAGAAGAGAGTTCAATAGCATCCTATGGGCGGAATAGTATATATTTTAACATGAATGGCAATGTAACAAACATAAATCCTGATGGAAGTTCAGATAATTACTCAAAAAAAGAAAGCAACCAAGTTGGTGTTGATTTCTGGGTATACAAACAGAGCTTTGATATTCCAATTGAAGATGCTGATGGTAATTTAACAGGATTTTTAACATCCACCATCCGAAAAGGTTATCAGGAAGGTGGTACAACATTATTCTCTGATAATGCAGATGAAATATTCATCGAGACTACTCAAGTTGCTGAGGAAGAAGTTTCATTAGATTATTATATAAAGGGCAGACTTTTTGTCACAAATATCAAAGTAAGAGATTTTGAAGATACATCATTCTGGCCTGATTTCGTTTTCAAAAAGGATTATAAATTAAGATCACTTGATGAACTGAGTAACTTTGTAACTACAAATAATCATTTACCTGATGTTCCTACCCAGCAAGATATCGAAGAGAATGGGATTGATTTAGTAGAAAACCAAGCAGTATTACTTAAAAAAATTGAAGAATTAACTCTTTATATCATTGAGCTTGAGAAGAAGAACAATGAGCAAAATCAAGTATTGGAGCAAGTTAAATCTCAGTTAGAACGTCTAGAAGAAAAAGCAAACTAGCTACGGGAGATATTATGTGGAAATTCAAAAGACTAAAAGTCTTTATTTTACTTTGTTGGATTTGCTTTGTATTCTCTGCATTGAGTGCGTTAAATACTGATATCAGAAGCTTAACAGCTAGTTCTGTTGACAGAATGACAGGTGATGTTAATTTAGCTATTCCATTGCTTTCAGTTCAAGGAAGAAATGGACTTGATATTGGCATTGCTGCCCAGTATACTAGTAATGTCAAATCTGAAGTAGAAACATTAAATAAGGACATGCCTACTGGATTACTTGGAGTAGGATGGAGCCTGAGTTTAGATAAGATAATAGTAAACCACAATAAAACTGCTCAGCGCTTTGATGATATTTACTATTTCAGCTTAAATGGGGCAATGATAAGACTTTATAGAACTGGGACTGATACTTTAAACATCAATCAAGAAGATAAAATTGTATACACTTATTCATGCCATAATTACAAAACTTGGAAAATATTGTATTATACAGATGATAATAGATGGACTGTTGAAACTGATACCGGAATAACTTACGAATTCGGCAATAATGATAATTCAAGACAATATAGTATTAAATATGGAAACAATATTTACAATACAGTTAGAGACAATAAAACTTATAGAGATGAAAATGGAAACATTGTGACTGTACCTCAATCATTGTTTACAGATGCATGGAATTTATCCAGAAAGATATCTTGTGCAGGAGATGAAGTAAATTACGAGTACTTGAATATTAAGGAAAGACTCGGTCAGGGAACTTTGACATATACAAAAGCCAGTTATCTTAAAAGAATTTATGATTCGACAAACAGAGAAGCTGTTTTTCAATATAATGAAAAAGATCCCAAAGAGTATGCTGATCCGAATGTTGGTGTAACTACAGAGAATATTGATCCTGCACAGTATGATGAAAATAATCTTCCTGCTGGAGACGCATATCAGGAGATTTTCAAAACTAAGTATCTAAATACTGTTGAATTCTATATTAGCTCAAAATTAGAGAATACTATTGAATTTGAATATGAGCTTAGGTCTCATCAGGTTTATGATTACCTGACTTCTTTTGATAGTTCAGAAAACCCTGATTTGGCAAACCTGACATAGAGCCATCTTAACTGGTCTGCTGCTCAGAATATCCAGCAAGGGGAAGAAGACTACAGTAGAAAAGAAGATGGTTTGACCAAAAGATATCTAAAAAAAATTTCAAGTTTAAGCTCCAGAAATGTTGAAAAGTCTTTTCTGAAATTTGAGTATAACTCTGATTTAAATGAAATACAGGCTGATGGCTCTCCTGTTGTGAATATTGGTCAGTTAAGATGCATTGAAAACCAGATGGGAGCAGCAACACATTTTAACTATGAACTGAATTCTATCCCAAATAGTAAGAGAACACTCACTATATATAAACCAGTTGTAGATAGCGTAATTGTAGTTGATACTACTGATATTGATGAAGAAGATCTTGTTGCTCAACTGGAAAGCCAATCCAGAGACTATCAATACTATCTGAAGTGGTTTTATGAAGATTATGGAATTGTTGCCTGGGTTAGTAATGATAAATATGTGCATTTAACTTTGTATGAATGGAAAGGGTACTGGAAATCAACTTTCCTTAAAGAAATCTATGTTGATAACTGGGTTGAGTTTAATTACGAGGATCCTAAACAATACGTACCCATTTACTTGCATACTCCAACTGAAACAATCAATCTTACTGATCCCATTGAATATGATGTCCATTATTCCCAGCTTTTTGGTTACAAACCCCTACCTCCTCATAAAGTGGTTGATACTCAATCCTTCTGGACAATTAAGAGGTTGCAGAACTACCTGCAGGATAATCCTGATGCGTACGTAACAATTGAAAATAATGTTATATATTCTGACGATCTTAAAAATTATAACATATATGAGTATGAAGAAGTTACAGAAGAGACATCTAATGATCATACAACCAGCTACCATTATGTTTTTCAACAAGATTATGAACGATTTACCGATTATTATCCGGATATATGGAACTCAATTGTCACTTCAGGTGGTTATTATTCAAGCACTACCACATATAGTATTGGCTTAAAAGCAGTGTATCACAGACTAACTGGTGTTGACAGGGCGTACTTCTCATGCGAAAAGAGTGATCTTGATGATTCTGAAGTTAGGATAGCCTTCACAAGATCTCGTCCAAGTGTGAATGACAAGTATACTTATTATTCATATCATTATAGTCCTGATTTGAATGTTCAGCTTAACAGAGACTTCTTTACAATCACGGTTAATCAGAATATTTATGAACTTGTTGAAAATCCTGACACATATTCTTTAGTATACCATAGAGAAACTGATTCTCCAGATTGGAACTGCCTTACATTCGGTCGAGGAGCTGCTTCTGTTATCGGAGAAGATGATTTTGATATTGATCTGGGTTATTATCAAGTTGGTAATCAAGTAGAATGTGGTGATGATTATTTTGTGATAGTAAATCTTGGTACTCAGAGACACCTGAGATATGTGTGGGACAAAGTTTCGAGTTCTTGGCAATCAAGTGCAATTAACACTGATGGTCAATGCTATACAAACATAATCACTCATCCAAATTATTACGTAATGGTAAGAGATTATACAAGCAACAGAGATGATGATTACCATCCCGGATTTGATCTGTATGTAAAAAATGAGTTATCAGAATTCATTGAAATGAACGTTAGGGGTATCACTAGTACTGATGACACAGGTGGATCAAGTATTCATTCAACTGATGATGTTAATATAAACAATCCATTTACTCAAGATGAAGACCTGAGTTATCAGAACTGTCTTGAATATTCTGTCACTCCTGGTCCTAATTTTATTGTGTGCACCGGTAAGTTTATGGTAGACAGGGGTAATTTCAAAACATTTCAACAAATCTTTGAGTGGGAAGAAGTTGGTGACAGTATTCAATTGTTGCCACATTTAAATGAACCAATTACGGATTTTACTGGCTCTGCATATGTGAACATTTCTCAGGATTATGTTTCTACATTAGTATACAAAGACTATGGCTTCTATAATACATACCAGGATAATATTCTTAATAGAGTTAATGATGATAGCAGGTGTGCCATTTTAAATCTTAGTAGCTTTATGGGTGAAAATATGACATTGGGACATTTCATGTTAACAAGACCTGTAATTTCCGGTGTCACTCCTGACATGAATTTTCTTTCGTTCCTATATTCCGGTCATGGAGATGAGAATAATGAGTTTTTCAGGTATGCTACAAAAATAGAACCTGATGCTGAAAATATCTTTGCTGATTTCAGTATTGATCTTGGTAACACATATTTACAAAAAAGGGCAAACATAGCTCCACAGATTTTTTCAGAGTATATTATTAAGAATAATATTAGAAATGTTAACTATGGCAGTCACTTTGGACTTTCTGACTTTAATAGACTTAATGATGGAAAGTTTGACTTGAACTTTGTTAATGACTGTGGTGACATTATATCAGCGAGAAGAGATTTCTTTTGGGAAAGAACAGACAATTTACCCTTTACAAGTGAAGATTCACTGTTTATTCGCAGGGCTCAGGCATATAGTTATTCAATGATGGATGAGTTTATACCAAAAATGAATTTCACAAAATCAATAATTGGAAGTAATTATTTTCTCTTGGATGATGATAATCCTCTTACAACTCCTCAAATAGGTTTTATAAGGAATGGTGATATTGTAAGACATGTTAAAGATTCCGGAAGCAGCAGAGAATTTGCATGGCATCTACAGGATGTATCTCCTGAACTGGATATTTTTGATGTAAGCGGAAACTATATTTTTCTTGAGAAATTCAATACAAACAGAACAGATTCATTACAAATATACAGAGTAAGTAATATAAATGCTCCGGATATAATTGTACAGGATTCTACAATAAGTGAAAATCCTCTGGATATTTCTGTTTCAAGTCTTTATTTCTATAATGATTCAAGGGATACTGAGCCATTTATGGTGATTAATTATGAATATAAAACCGAAACGGCATTGATGAGCTATAACGGTTCTACTGCACAGTATGCAGAAGTGACCCAGAGGATTAATGATAATCTGGGATACACAAAAACATATTATTGTAATGATGTAGATAACATTGCCTTTAATAGTTACCAGGAATCCAACAACTGCGTAAATGCCATGTTTGGAAAAGTGCTGCGTACAGAAGCCGCAGATAGCACTGGAAACATTTTTTCTACTAATACTAACTTCTACAAATACATGTCTGACAGCCTTAATACTGCTATTAAGCTCAAAGAGACAATTAATGTGACTGATAACTTTGAAAAGAGAACTTTATTTAACTATATTGAAAGCAATGGAAGAGTAAGATCTGTAAAAACAGTACAGGATGGATATAGTGACAAAGAAGTTATTACAATATACTGGGATGATCTTTTTGGCAAAGAGAAACTGTACCTCAATGATAAGAGTGTTTTTGAAATACAGAAGATTGATGATGAAGTCGTCAGCGCTAAATATAACATTTGGGAAGAAGAAGATGAAGAATGGGTTATAAAAGCTTCTTATGCTTACACAGGACCAAGGACTGCTAATATTTCAATACCTGTAATCCCCGAAGGTTATCCTGATGTTTATAATAACTGGCAGAGAACTGCTCTGATTCTGGAATATGATGATAATCTACAGGTTAAATCACAAATAGGTACAAATGACATTAAAACTGTTAATTACAAAAATACGATTGAGGATGTTTTACTGTATACTGCTTCTAATTGTGATGCATCAGAAGCATTGGCTGAAAGCTTTGAGTACTATGAGTCACTGGTGTTAAACTCGCAGGATTTCAACTATTCATCCCCGAACTATTATTGCACACTCAACGGTACGGCAAAAACAGGTAATACCAGTATGATTGTCAGTGAAGACCCCAACTATTTCAAAATGCTCTTGAAAGAAGGCAGGACTTATAAGCTTTCATACTGGGAAAAGAAAAGAGATAGTAATTCAACCGGAGACATCTCAATTCAGCTGAAAAATCTCTATTCAAATCAAAATGTTGATTTATTCCAGTCCCAACCTTCTTCAGTCGGAGAATGGGAACTGAAGACATTTTACTTCACTCATACTTTAGGGCAGACCGGTTTTACAGATCCATCAGATGTTTTGTTTGAAATCAAGTTAACCAATTCTGCTACCGGTTCTACTCAACTGATAGATGATCTTAGAATTTCTCCTGTGGATGCTACACTTACTTCATTTACATATAATCCTACAAAGAGTAGAATTACATCTACAACTGATAATAACAATAATATTGTTTATCAGATTTATAACTATCTTGATGAAAAAGCATATACTCTGGATACTGACTATATTTCTTATCAGTCAACGAATATTTTCTTTAATCAGACAAAGGATTTCTCGATAACTTATCCAAGTTCAAGTTATGAGCAAATATATAGTAATACTGATTTCCGGAAAAATGTTGGTTTATCAGCTTCAACTCTCGATAAAGGATTTTTTGAATCTTTTGAATATGATAGCTGGGAAGATAACTGGAGTGTAACAGGTCAGGGACTGTTCAGGGATAATATACATAACGAGATAAAGTCGCTGAACAGTGATTCCTTTACAATAACGAGAAGCAATTTCGATGCTTCCGGTAAGGATCTGATTTTTGAGTTTGACGCAAAAATTCTTAGTAATTTCATTACTCTTAATATTTGTGGTGTTCAGCAATCAGTAGCTGCTTCAACTAATAGTGGTATTGAATGGGGATTGCCGGGTTCTTCTGAAGTATTTAGTATTGATTTACCGGCTGACCAATGGCATCACTATATGTTTGTACTCAGAAAAGGAGATTCAAGTTCCACTCATGATAAGCTTGCTTTATACGTTGATGGAGTTTGCCTGAACATGAATATGCTTGTACCTGTTGCATCTTATACAAGCTCGGACATTTCCTTCGGTTCACTTGGGAATGGAAATACTTTGGATAACATTTCAGTGTTTGTTAATCCGGAGTTGAAGTTTTCATATCTTAGCGGCTTAACAAAAGAAGAACAGCAGGTTGTTTTCAACTTTAAAGATGAAAGTAAACATTTGCTGAAAAAGCTCCGATATGACGAAAACGGTATAGCCATTGAAGAATATCCAATGATTTCTACAGACAAATTTACTGGTGGTTTTGTTGTCGATTCTGTTGTAGATCAGGAATACAGTACGTTTTTCAGTACTTCTAATTATTCAACAATGTATGAGTATGAGAAGTCTCCCCGAAAACGGCCTCTGAACTTTAAATATTCATCTACGACGAACTACAGATTTCAGAAAAATTTATCTTATGAAACATTTCCTAATCAACAGATTTGCTGGACGATTGATGAAGGGCAGTATATCAAATCCAGAACATATTCTGCTGATGAGCTGTTAACAACCACAACAACAGATGACAATGGAAATGCAGAAGTTACGTTTTCCAACAGATTGGGGAATGTTGTGCACAAAGTTGTTTTTAATGGTAATGAATTATCTGAGAGATACTATGTTTATGATCAATATGACCGATTAACCGGTGAAATTCCTCCGGAACTTGTTCGTATTCTGAATAATTCGAACGTAGATATAATTCCTGAAGATTTGCAGGAAAAATATATGACAACATATGTTTACGATGATCGTAACAGGGTTGCTCAGAAGAACCTGCCGGGAAATCTGCATCTTAAGTTTGTGTATGACAGGTATGGCAGAGTTGTTCTCAAACAGGACAATAGACTGAGGAAACTGAATTACTGGTCTTTTGTCAAGTATGACAAATTTGGTAGAAACGTACTGAGCGGATTATTTAAGAATCCGAGTAATCATTCTGTTTCAACTCTTCAGACTCTGTTTGATCAACATACAGGTCTAATGTATGAAGAACCAACCGGAACCGACTTTGTGTTCCAGCAAGGATATACTAACTATAGTTTACCTGATATTGATGAATGCTTTATATGGTCTGTAAATTATTATGATAATTACGATTATGACAGAAATGGCAATATGGATGATTCCTTCTCAGCAAATAGTGCAATACAAACCAGAGGTGATGTTCTCTACCCAACTGGAAAGCTTACTAAAAGCAAAACTCGAATAATGGAGCTTGGCGAGTATCCTGAAAATACTTTCGACTTATGCCCTTATGAAAGAACTTTTATCATTGAAAGTGCATCAGTGAACCTAAATCCGGGATTCGAGATGAATCCGGACCAGATTTGTGATATTGGCAGCGATATTGATATGACTTACTATGGAACAGGATGGATTGAATCTGTTCTTATGTACGATGATAAAGGAAGAGTTATATACTCGAAAAAGGATGGACATGCCGGGTTCAAAGCACAATTCTATGAGTATAACTGGACCGGGCAAACTGCAAAAATCCTGGAATATAGAATTATTGATCAAACGTTTATTCAAACTAGTAAATCATATGTATATAACACAAATGGAAAAATTATCAAACAATATAGCAAAACAGATACTGATCCTGAAATTCTCGAAGCTGAATATAATTATGATGAATTCGGTCGAATCTCAGCAAAGAATCTTCATATACACGATACCGCAGTCCCGGATGCTTTCGGTTCGGAACTGTCCAGAATCAAGTACGATTCTTTTACAGAAAGAGGGTTGCAGACTGTAAACTACAGCTATGATGATCTTGGTAGACTCACGAAAATTAATGATCCGAGTTCTCTCGGGAATGACTTGTTTGGTCTGGAAATTTTCAGAGAAAGTGTCCCGGCTGATTTGTCTGTCTATTCCAATGATACAAGAAAGGATGGACTGGTTAACGCTGTTGTCTGGAATTACGGAAGTACATTCAATCTGCCGGGTATGGGCACGGATAGGAGAATGGCATATATCTATGAGTATGATAATTTTGGAAGGATAATCGAAACTCATTTCACATCCAGAAATGCTGTCGGATGGAATACAGATGATTTTTATGGAATAGATCATCTTTCTTATGATAGTAACAATAATATCAAAACTCTCAGAAGATACATGAGAACTGCTGATAATCAGAAAGTTGTTCTGGATGATCTCTACTATTCATACGATGGAAACAGACTGATTGGAGTTGATGATCTGGCAGAGACTACAGGTTTTGGATTTATTGACGGACATGATTATACTTCCGGAAATGATTACATGTATGATACTAACGGCAATATGATAAGAGACCTGAACAAAGGTTTTGACATAACATATAATTTCATGAATCTTCCCGTGTTCATAGAGAAGGATGAAACTGGAAACGAGAATAATGAGAATTACATCCGCTATGTATATTCCGCCTCCGGGAAACGACTCAAGAAAACTGTTGTCTCGGAAGGCGAAAAACTCTCTACAACCTATTATGATGAGGGATTGGTTTACAAACACTATGAAGGTGATTCGGCTGCTGATGACGAGTTGACAATAAGCACCTCGAACGGAAGAAAGGTCAGAACAATCGGAACCGGCACCCAGACTCCTTTGTGGAGACACGAATATGAGATAAAAGATCACCTTGGTAACATAAGGGTTGTATTTACAGAGAACGATTCCGGTAACCCGATTGCTATCCAGCAGAGTACATTCTATCCGTATGGTATGAAAGTTCCGGGGCTTTGCTACCAGAATACAAGCAGTAAATTTATAGGCAAAGACCGAGAATATGTTGACGAATTCGGCTTAGACTGGATATACTGGGGTAAACGATATCTGGATCCTCAGCTTGGACGCTGGCATTCGGTAGACCCGGCAGAGCAGTATGATAGTCCATACACTTATTGCGGAAACAATCCGGCAAATGTCATGGAGCTTGACGGGGCTTTAGCAGCATCCGGATGGGATTTCGGGCAATTACTGAAGTACCACCAGATGAAGATTCAGGCAGAAGAAAGAATGAAGTTTATGGAAGCTCTTGCTAAAGCTAAAGCTGTATGCAGAGAGATTAATAATTACTACTGGAACCGAGCTGAAGCAGAACACAGAGCCTGGTCGGATCAGCTCAATGCTGAAATGCGAGCATGGATGCATCAGACCTTTGGAGATGAGGCTGTATATAATAGAATGAAAGAAATGTACGAAGAGATGAATAAACTGGAGAAGGAGCTTGATCAGAGCTCCACAGCTAGTGGAGCACGTCACAACGGTAATAATACATCTCAATCTAGTGAGGCTACATACAATCCACAAGGTACCGCTTTATTGAAAGAAAAACTAACTGAGAAACTGGCATCTAATTTTTCTGGTCGTGATTTTTCGAACTATTTAGGTAGAGTTTTAGCATTCAGTAGAATGACTGAAAGTGAAGCAAATGCCTTTGCAGATGAAGTCATAAAATTATTCAAGTCTGATAATGGAGAAAAGTTTATTGCTGCTATGAATTCAGAAAGTTGGAATGGTGATATTGTTAATGGAAAATTAGTTTCAAATGCAATTGGTTATGCTGTAGGGTATAATCCAAATCATGATGTTTATGTTGGAACACTTAATGGGACTACATTGAAAACAACTGTAACTACTTGGTCTCCTCAGGTTGCGACTGTATTTGCGGGAAATTCTGGAGAGGTTGGATTTGGGACTATGCAAAGTACAGTTTCGAGATCTCCTTCTGAATATTTCTATCATGAGGGAGTACATGAGTATCAAGAAAGAACAGGACAATTTCTCAGCACTAATATTCCTGATGATTTCCCTTTGTCTAATTTTCCCGATGCCTTTGAGCAAGATGCTTGCTACAGCACATCTATGATGATCAGGTCTAAAGAAATCGAATTCAATAATTTTAAGAGTTTTAGTCTGTTTGAACAAGATTTTGAATATCGTGGATTGAGAACAAGTTATGAGTATCCTTATCAAAAAGATTGGAGAGCTGATGATCCAGATGACTGGGATTACAGATGTCATAATATAATTTGGTAGTTAACTACTTCATTTTTAAAAGGAGATATAATGAGAAAAATAATGTTGATATCGATAATGTGTATTCTGGTTGTTAGCTTATCAACTATAAGTAGAGATGTAAAAATCCAAAAGCACAAGATGTCGATAAGTACTAAGTTAGAGTCACATGTTCACGTGTCTCAAACAGATTCAATTGCAATTGATGAGCACTTTTTTGAAAATCTGAAAAAAATTGATCAGGATAAATATTCGGAAATGTTGGAGCGAATACATTCAATTTCAATCGATTCAGAGGATTTGTGTGATATTTCAGGAATAGAAATATTAAAAAATTTGAAATATGTGAGTCTTCGAGGAAATTGTATAGAAGATATTTCTCCGTTAACTAAACTCAAGAAATTGGAGGAACTATATCTTGATGATAATTTAATTGAAGAAATCTCATCCTTAGGGAAATTGAAGCAACTTAGAGTATTGAGTGTAAATCATAATAACATTAAGAAGATTGATCTGAAGATGAAGAATAAGAAGCTTGAACGATTCAGTGCAGTTTTCAATAATATTGAGAGTATTGCAGGATTATCAAATCTGCCAAAACTAATTGATGTAGATTTGCGAAATAACAACATATCAGATATCTCTGTACTGGGTGGTAACTCTGAGTTGCTCTATGTATGGCTAGATAATAACAGAATAAATATCGTTAAGCCATTGGTAACCTGCAATAAGCTGCGTGAAGTATGGATAAATAACAATCCTGTTAAAGACATAGAATCACTTTCAGTATTGGATTCTCTTGAGTGGATATGGTTTGAAGATAAATCTGTAGTACTCTGGGAGGAAGAAAAACCTGTAAGATTCGATGATGATGCGTTTGAGGAATATATCCGAGATGTTACAGATATCCATGATAGATCTATTTTTCCCTCAGATTTGAAAAAAATTCATTTGCTCCGTTTAATTGATAATAAAATAGACCTGAATAAGTGGAAGGGTGTAAGTGATGCTGGTGTATCATTATTTAAGATGAATTTTGATATTGATATAGAGAACTTAGAACCATATCATGCAATACTGATGGATAAGTGCAAAAGTCTTCGAGGTATTAAATACTTATCCAATTTGAGAAGTTTGATTTTTGAAAGCAAAATTATTACTCGTGATGGGAACTTCAAAGAACCTGTAAAAATGGAACTTAGAAATAATGATCTGAGAGAATTGTCAGCACTAATCTTTTTAGAACGAATTAACCTGAGAGATTTAGAAATTTCATATATTCCTGATTTATCAAATTTCAAAGAATTGAAATCCGTGCGGATAACAGAAGGAAATCTTGTTAGCATTGAAGGTTTAAGAAATGTTACTAACTTAGAGGAAGTTAACGTAAGTAACAATCTTCTGCATGAGTTACCTGAATTCTGTGCTTTCAATGATATTAGAGTATTGAACATTTCTAATAATAAGTTCAAGGTTTTAGATTTGAGTTCCCTTGATAGAATCAGAGAACTAAGGTGTTCCAATAATAGACTGGAGAAAATTAGATCAATTATTCAAAGAGATTACTTAAGGAAGCTATATGTTAACGGAAATAAACTTGAGAATATTGATATTGGTGATCGATTCTATCAATTAAGAGAATTGGACATTTCAGATAATAATGTTACTAGCTTAAAGAATATCAAAACTCCCTACTTAGAGAAACTCTACCTTAACAATCTGAATCTTGATCTGAATCCAATTCTGGACATGTACTTTGCAAAGAATCCGGATTTTGAATTAATTATTCAGTCTTCTAATATACCTGAATGGAAACTGAATGAGTTCAAGGGAAAGCTTAAAGCTTTGCAAAAGAAATAGTATTTTAGCCTGCCTTTAGCAGGCTTTTCTTTTAATCACATGTATTGCAAAGAAAGAATTGACTAAAAAAAGGCTATACTAAGAGTATTCATTGTAGTAGGTCATTGAAAAGAACAGGAAAGTTCGCTGTATAAGCAATATACAAAGTTCTTTAAATGTATCTCCTATGGTTCTCGGATTTACATCCTACGAACTTCGGAGTGGAGACTCTCGGACATAAGTCCTACGAGCTCATAGCTTGACGGAGCATTAGCATCCTCACAAGAATGGGATTTCGGGCAGTTACTGAAGTACCACCAAGCGAAAGTTCAGTATGAAGAAAGAATGAGATTCCAAGCTGCTTTAGAAAAGGCAGTAGCTACGGCAAAAGAAATGAATGATGATATGCGGCGTCGTGCTGATGCTGAACATCAAGCTTATAGAGATGAGATGGAAGCGTTAGGGGATGTTATGATGATAGAATATCAACTTAATATTAAGATTAAACAATTGAGAGCACAATTAGCTAAATTAGAAGCTTCTCAAACAAATGGAAATTCACCAGGAGCTACAGCGCAAGAAATTGAATCAGTTGAGAAGAGGATAGGTGAATTACTAGCACAGAAGAAAAATCTTGCCACGCCTAATCAACATATGAAAGATATTTTTATGGGAATAATTACTGAGTTTGTTGGTGTTGATGGTATGGAATTGATCCGTTTACTTGATAAAAACTTATTCCTTTATACAGAATCAATGTCTATGGACACTTTGATCTCTTTTGCACGTGGGATTGCTGCTGGATATTATAATTCAGAAAAAGGTAAAGCAAAATTATTGGACCAATTGAATGAACCATTGCACATATTTGATAGAGATTCTTCTTATTTTAGTGACATCACTGAAGATGGACATTCTTTTGCTGCCCAAATCACAGTGAGTAATAATGGAGAAATCATTGAAGTCATATATGCAATGGTATTAGATTTTGATACTGCGTTAATTGTACCCGATAAACATGGTGGTTCACATGATGGTTTTTATTTAACACCTGTGTATTCTTTTTTCCATGAATTATCACACTTGCAAGATTACAAGCATGGAGAACCAATAGATTATGATTATAGCAATTACAGTGCTGCTAGATACCCTAATTATAGAGAATATCGTGCAGATAGTTTCGCCAATGATGTAATGAAAGATATATTTGATGGTTATCCAAGTAATAGAAATATTGACAGTTTTTTTAAAAATGATAAGTATATAGTATACGACTCATATGGAGATCCTTATTCAACAATAAGCACTTTCTTTTATACAAGAAATTCTTATCTTGTACCAAAATTTGTGGAATTTTGGCGTCATTATAATAATACTGGAACTTGGGACAATCCTTACTGGGGTGAAAGACCTAGCGCAGTATTTGAAAAATTTAATAGTACTGATGAGCCTACCCCATATTCTGTACCATGTCTAAGTTTAGTAAGTTCGAGTTATTCTGTTTGATTCCATTTTCATAAGTCAAGAGATATTCTTTGGGAGACATCATATTAAGAGAACTATGAGGTCTTTCGTTGTTATAACTTTCTCTCCATTCATTTATTACATTTCTTGCATGATTTAGATTTAGAAATTCCGATTGATTAAGACATTCATTTCTGAACTTACCATTTAAACTTTCCACAAAAGCATTTTTCTGTGGTTCTCCCGGAGGGATGAAGCACAGTTTTACATTATGTTTTAGTGAAAATTCAGACATTGCTTTGGATCTGAATTCAGGTCCATTGTCACAGACTATATTTTCCGGTAAATTACGATATTCTTTCAAATTACTTAGTTCTCTATTTAATCTGGATCCTGTAATTGAAGTATCAACAATTTGAAGTACAAGTTCTCTTGAAAAATCATCCATTATATTGAAAATCCTGAAAGGACGTCCCTTTACTGTTCTATCTCCTACAAAATCCATTGACCAACGTTGAGTTGGATACTCGGCAGGAGGTAATGATTCTGATCTATACAAGCGTTTCTTGCGTGGTCGTTTAGGTATTTGCAGATTGTTCTGTCTGTAAATACGTTCTATACGCTTATGGTTTACATTGCCCAGTTCTCTTCTTAATAGAACTGTTAATCTGGGCAAACCATAAGCGACATGCTTCAGAGCAAGCTCCTTCAGTTTAGATAAAATTACTCTGTCAGATGTCTTATCTACAGGTTTATATCTGAACGAACTCCTATGAAAATTTGTTATACGGCAAGATCGTCTTTCACTCATTCCCATCTCTTTAAACTCCCTGACAACTTCTTTACGTTGACAGGGCTTTAGAAGTTTTTTGACAGTACTATCTTTAATGCATCGACTTCAAGATCACGTTCTGCTAAAAGACGCTTTAACCTTCTGTTCTCATCTTCAAGAGACTTTAACCTTTTTAGCCTCAGTTACTTCCATTCCACCGTATTTGCTCTTCCACTTATAAAATGTCTGCTCGCAAATCTGGTGCTCTCGTATAAGATCTTTTACTTTTCTGCCAGCTTCATGCTCTTTGAGTACTCTTATTTTCTGTTCTTCTGTAAATCTTTTTCGCATCCTTTACTCCTTTGCAAATATTATAAATCATTGCTTTTATATGTCAAAGAATACTAAACTTCAGAATGGTTCAAGTTTAGGGGGAAAGGTCACTGATGGCCTTGAAAATATGAAATTTGATGGAGTAGATTTTTATGGAAACTAATAATTATAAGAGCATCTTTACACTAATTTTCTTTTTGTTTTGTACTTATTGCTATAATATACCTGTAAGTATATCTAGATTTCCTGGCAAAGGTCCAACAGAAATGAGTAGATATTCACACGATTTTTTTGATATAGAGGGTGCAGAAAAAATTACTGAAATATACAAAGGTACTCTTTGGTACGATCTTGACACATTATCTGTGAAGGAATGCGTAAATTTAGAATATTTTGATGTATCAGGTACAAGGATAAATTGCATTAATGGTATTGATACTTGCATAAAGTTGGAAAAACTATTTATTGATTACTCAAACATTAAGGATTTTTCATTTATTGGAAAGTTGGAGAACCTTACTCATCTTTCTATCGCAAGCAATAATCTATCTGATGTCTCATTTCTGAAAAATCTTAAAAAACTGGAATATCTTGATATAAGCGCAAATAATATTTCTGATATCAGTGTTTTAGCTGATTTACACAATCTTAAGTCACTGTATCTTGCAGGAAACAATATTGATGATATATCAATAATTTCATCTCTGAAACAACTTGAAGTTCTTGATCTTAATTACAATAACATCAGAATGCTTGATTTTCGCTCAAGTTTCCCAAACCTGAAGTATTTTACTGCTGCTGAGAATGCAATTGATTGTGTTCTTAATTCTGAATCTCTGTTAAATCTGGAAGAAATCAATCTACAGCAGAACAGAATAAATGATATATCATTCCTGAGAAATTCAACAAAACTTAAGAAAATCTGGTTGGACGGAAATAATGTTTCAAATCTTGAGCCATTAAGCAATTTGGCATCGTTGAAACAATTGTGGATAAATGAAAATCCCCTGAATGATTCTGATTTATCAGCTTTACAGAATGTAGGCTGGATATGGTTCAACAACAATCCGATTATAAATCTTGCAGATGATGATCCAATTGAATTTGCTGATTCTAATTTTAAGGAGGC
Organism: Cloacimonadales bacterium (SeqCode); assembly: GCA_942492065.1. GTDB lineage: Bacteria > Cloacimonadota > Cloacimonadia > Cloacimonadales > JAIOQZ01. The sequence goes on from CALODV010000008.1 coordinate 809,224, forward strand.
GTTAAAGATATATTTTGACATTGGAGATCGGGATATACTTCTGAGAGACTGTAATAAGCTGGAATCTATACATTTAATAGGTTCATTCACCAGTTTTGATGGGATTCAGTACTTCAGGAATTTAAAAGAGGTATGGATTGAGAAGGAGATTTGTAATGTAAATGATATTACTGATATTAGTGTAAGTACATTAGAAAGAATGACAATTGATCCTGATAAAAAGACATGTTTCAAAACCTATAAAACGCTGTATTTTAATGAGATACAGTCAATGTCAAATTGTACTGATCTCAGAATATCTGGGTTCAACATAAATTATATTCCTAAGTTGACTAATTTCTGTAAATTAAATTACTTAGGAGTTGATGATGCTAAACTCTACCATCATTTGCATTTGGAATGCCCTGATTTGAAAGGTTTACTGCTTCAATCCAATTACTATAGGGATTTTGATTTTTCTACTATACCTGAATCTTTAATTAGCCTTTATCTTAGAGGAAACAGCTTCAGAGACATAAGCCTGAAAGAAAATGAAGCCTCAAAACTTAAAAGACTGGAATTAGAGGATTGTGAAATTCAATCATTCTCTTGCAGTTCAGATATGGAACTAAAAGAACTTAATCTGGGATTGAACTACATTTCAAGTTTTGATTGTAGTTTCGGAAAAGATCTAGAAGAACTTCTGTTAAATAATAATCAAATTGATAATGTTCTGCATTTGAATATGTTGGCGAACCTGAAAGTTATTAATCTTTCAAATAATAACTTCACATCTTTAAACGGTTTAAATGATTTACTTTCATTGGAAATCATACATGCTGATAATAACAGAATAAAATCTATGAAGGCTTTATCAAATCTCACTAAACTCAGCACTCTAAACTTGAATTATAATAAAATAGAGAAGCTCCCGAATTTCAAAAAGAAAAACATGCTTGCAATAGAGGTTTTAGAAATAAAATCAAATAATCTTTCAAAAATAGATAATTTGAAGTTTCTGAATAAACTAAGAAAATTGGATGTAAGATCAAATAGTATAAAGTCTTTTAGGATTTTGAAAAAACTGAAGAATATTGAACAGCTATTTATCTCAAGGAATAAAGTAAAAAATATAAATTTTGTTTCTAAGATGAATAATTTACTTGTATTCACTGCTAATGGTAGTAAAATCAAGAAAATTCCTAAATTCAAAGGTTTTAATCATGGAGTTCGTTTGTCTTTACGTAACAATGAGATTGAAGATATTAAAAACCTAAATCTTCTTGATGAAAGTAGTAGTATAGATTTGACTAATAATAAGATACAAAGTCTAGAAGATTTGGAGAAGAAATTTCGTATCCTATGGATTGGAGGTAATCCGTTAAATGAGGAATCAATTAGAATTGCGGAAGATAGTGATGCTATTCGTTTAGATACCCCAAAATAGTTTCTACCATTGATAAGCCTGCCTCGAGCAGGCTTTTCTTTTAATCACATGTATTGCAAAGAAAGAATTGACTAAAATTAAGGCTATACTAAGGGTATTCATTGTAGTAGGTCATTGAATAGAACAGAAAAGTTCGCTGTATAAGCAATATACAAGGTTCTTTAAATGTATCTCCTATGGTCTTCGAACTGGGGTTCTGCAGACCTGATGAAAGATTCTCGGGCGTGCACCCTACGAACTTGTGGAGATGAGACTCTCGGACATATATCCTACGAACTCATAACTTGACGGAGCTTTAGCAGCATCCGGATGGGATTTCGGTCAGTTACTGAAGTACCACCAGATGAAGATTCAGGCAGAAGAAAGAATGAAATTCTTGAATGCTCTTGCAAAAGCTAAAGCTGTATGCAGAGAGATTAATAATTACTACTGGAACCGAGCTGAAGCAGAACACAGAGCCTGGTCGGATCAGCTCAATGCGGAAATGCGAGCATGGATGCATCAGACCTTTGGGAAAGAGGCTGAATATAATAGACTGAAAGAAATGTACGATATGATGAATATACTGGGGAAGGAGCTGAAAGCACTAACTGCGACATCTCAAAGAGAAGATGATGAAACAGAAAGTTTAGCAGAAGCAACACAAAGAAGAAGCGAATATATACAGAAAATGACTAATTTGATTCATGATAAAGGCATAGATACACGTCGAGCAGAAGTAATGACAAATGGATTGTCATTGACAGAACAAACAAAACTTCTGCGCACAAAGCTCAAAGAGCTCTATTCAGCATCAGGAATAACAGTCGCAAGCTTTGATGGTTCCGGGAACATTGATTTCTCGAAAGACGAGACATACAAAAGTTTTTTTGCTCCTCTTGGAGTTGGTGCTGACTTTATTTCAAATGAAATTGCTGTGCATGGAAACATAATAAATAAACTAGGCAATGGAACAGAAGAACAGATTGATATTGCTACAAAATTAATTCAATCTGAGTTTGCTAAGCCCTCTAATTATATTCTGGACCTTAATGATAGTGTCTTTTCTGCAGACACTACTTTAGACACTTCTATAGGAAATTTTATAAAGCCATACGCTGATGGAGCAACATATACTTATTTAGATCAAACAAGAATTGATACGTTTGAATCATCTGCTGAAAGTGTTCCAGGTTTAGTCGTGGGTAGCTTAAGATATTCTACACATGAAAAATGGCACAGAGCTCAAATATTGTTTGGAATTCCTGAAAGCGTTAAAAGTGAGTGGATTAGACTAGAAGAGGATCAAATAAAATACAGTAATGATATCAATGAATATGATTGCATACAAAATATGAACAAATTCTTTGGTGGAACGGAAAGGGAATATCATTAAGATGTCCCCTTACCAACCAAGAATTCTGATGAACAGGAGTAACAATATGTATTTTAAAAAAATAGCGATACTAATATTAATTCTTTTTACTCAGTTTGTTATTATTAGAGCTGAAGTAACAAACACAATTACTATACCTGAGAGAATGATAGCGTATTCAAACAATATTGGTAGGAATGATGACATCATAGCTTTCTTTGTCGAAAAATCAAACTCAGATATGGAACACTTCGATAAGTTCAATCTTCTACTTCATAAGACAGATAGTAGTGGCAATGTTGAATTAGATAAACAATACTCCTATTATTGTACTAAAAGTAAAGATGATTATATTATTGGAGTAAAAAAGGTAAATTGTGATAAGTATGGGAATATTTATGTTTTTGGAAACTTCACTGGAATTATTGAAATTTTTAGAAAAACACTAATATCCGAACCTTGGAGGATATCTTTAGATCCGGATATTTTTGAGCGTGATAAAATTTACTCAGATACATTGAAGTACTATAATGGTTTTGTTGCAAAACTTGATAGTCTGGGAAATCCCTTGTGGGTAGTAAAAACAACCGGCCCAAAGCGTGATTACTGCTGGGATGATGACGGTAATTTATGCCTCTTAAATGGATATAGCTCCAGATGGACATATATGTCTGGACAAAGAGATGATGAAAAATATATTTCATCTGCATTGAAAATTAATAGTGATGGGAAAATAATCAGTTCATATTTTCCTGGTGATGTTTCTTTCTTCAATGAGTACTTTTATACATGGAGTAAATCAGGTAAGCTCTATATTATTGGTCTTCAGAGAGCCCCATCTAAATATAATGAATTACTTCTGGCAACAAGAGTAAACACAGAATTACACTTTCAGAAGCTCAATATCTCTGCCATCAGAGGAAGTAAAAGTATTACTAGTGCTTTCCTTGATAGTTCTGAGAATCCGGTATTTACTCTTCACAGTAGAAATTTTTTAAGGTTAGGAGAATATTGCGAAAAAGACACACTTATAATAAATGGGGAGAAAATATTTCAGGATAGCCCAATAACGTTCAGGTACAATATAAGATCTGATAGACTTGATCTGGATTTGAATGAGAGCAATGGACGTAGAACCAGTGTGATTGAGAGAACAGGTAACTTTGTGATCAAGGAATCTATCTCGGATACTACCGTTGTATCATATAAAAAATCTCTCAACTCAATATACAGAAGTTTTAATGATTTTTTACGTAAGAGAGAAAAAGGAAATGAAAGAGAGTTTTTGATCGAGGATATAGATAATAACGAAGTTGCTCGATTTAGAACTAAAGGATATTTTGAGGTACAATTCGTAAGACCATTGGATGAAGGATACCTGATATTAGGCCAGATGGGGAACACTTTAATGATAAACGGACATATGGTTATCAAGGATGAACAACAAAAGTCAAACTGGATTGAAATACTGGTAGATCGGGATAACAATATTTATCATTTAGCATTTATGGATTTCCGTCCGTCAATATATCCGGGATACTTTAACAAATATTCAAAAGATATTTTTTTGAATAATAGTGATCATATTGTTTATTATATGATAGAAAATGATAAGTCAGATAATGAAACTGACTCTAAAAAGAAAGTTCTTAATATATATAAGTATGGAATTCCCTCAAATCCTGAAGGGAATGTTATCAAATAGTTGAAAGCCTGCCGAGTAATCAGCAGGCTTTTCTTTTAATCACATGTATTGCAAAGAAAGAATTGACTAAAAAAAGGCTGTACTAAGGGAATTCATTGTAGTAGGTCATTGAAAAGAACAGGAAAGTTCGTTGTATAAGCAATATACAAAGTTCTTTAAATGTATCTCCTATGGTTCTCGGATTTACATCCTACGAGCTCATAGCTTGACGGGGCTTTAGCAGCATCCGGATGGGATTTCGGTCAGTTACTGAAGTACCACCAGATGAAAATTCAGGCAGAAGAAAGAATGAAGTTTATGGAAGCTCTTGCTAAAGCTAAAGCTAAAGCTGTATGCAGAGAGATTACCACCGGAATACAGTTCTATTGATTTTAACGTCTCTTATGATGCGCAATGTGTATTTTCTGGGATTTGGTGAAATCTTATCTTACATGAAGGGCAAATATTATAGAACAGATTTGTTTATCTGGAGTTACACAATTATCATAATTCATCTATTCACAATAAGATTAGTTCTTGATGAATCAATAGTTTCAAAAATCAGTATTACTTCGTTCTTCCTTATTTGCTTTGTAAAGCTTGTTATGCAGAAGTATCTCTAGGTAATTTTTTCTCAAGGTCTTTTAATAAAAGATATAGGAACCAGGTTTAAATGCTTTCTGTGAAAAAATACACATAAACGTTTTCATTATGCATTGATTCATTTTTCCAAGTTTATTACTATAAGCTTACATTTAGCAAGATATGTTAATTCAGACTAAAAAAAGACTGATGAAATAATCACCAGTCTTATATATACTATATTTATGTTTTTCTTCTTTTATTGCCAAAGCTTTTTCGACCTTTGTCGCTATTCTTGTCCTGATCTCGGTCTCTTCCTTTGTAACCGCCCCTGCTTCTGTTTTTATCTCTATCTTTATCCTTGTCTCTATCCTTATAACTGCCTCTGGATCTACCACTGTTTGTTCCTTTATAGTTCCCACGAGGTCTTCTGTTATTTCCTGATCGTCCGCTATCCTGCGGCATATCATCCTGAACAAGACCAAGATAAAGGTCATCGTCTACACGTTCAACTCTGACTGTCAATCTGTCTGCAAGCCTGATCTTACGATCCTTGCGCTTTCCGATCATTGTAGCAGATTCTCTGTAGAACACATAGTAGTCGTCATTGAAATAGCTCATTGGCAGAACACCGCTTACAGGAATGTCATCCAGCTCGATAAACAGGTTAGAGTTGTTCATACCGGTAACAAGCCCGGTAAACTCTTCTCCAATTTTGTCTTTCAGGAAGCCGAGTACATTAATTCTGTTAACGCTTCTCTCTGCTTCATCTGCCAGTATTTCCTGCTTGGAAGCAACTTCAGCCAGATTTATCAGTTCCTGCTGAGTGAACTTGGTTGTCTGGGAATTCAACAGGAATGATTTGCATAACTGATGAATAACCAGGTCACACAAACGTCTGATAGGAGATGTGAAATGAGTATAAGTCTCCATTGCCAGACCGAAATGTCGTTTATGCATAATGGAATATTTAGCCTTTTTCATACTTCTGAGAATCTTTCTGTCGAATACTCGGTGAAAGTCCTGACTCGGCAGCTCAGCAAGAACGTTCTGTACAGTTAAGTTCATGTTGCTGGAGCGTTTAATAGGAATCTTGTATGTTTTCAGCAGATTAAGGATCTCTGATACCTTTCTTTCTTCCGGGTCTTCATGTATTCTGAAGAGAGGGAAGAGGGGCTGCTTTCTTTTCAGTCTTTTTAAACGACTCTCGAGGCTCTGAGCTACAAACTCATTTGCAATAAGCATAAAGTTTTCAACCAGCAGGTGAGAATCTGTCTCTTTTGATCTGGTAAGTTTACCAAGATAGCCCAGTTCATCAAACTTGAATTCGACTTCAGGCAGATCAAAATACAACGCACCTTGCTTGCGGCGTTTCTCAGAAAGCTTCTGTGAGAGCTTAAGCATCATTTCCAGAGTAAGATAGAACTCATCCGGTACTGCTGTTTTGTCTCCATCAAAGAATTTGTCTATATCCTCATATGCAAAACGATAATCAGATTTTATTACTGATTCATACAGCTTCTGAGCTTTTATATTAAAATCAAAGTCAAATGTTGTTTTTACAGTCATAGTCAGTTTTTCTTCATAAGGTCTTAGACTGCATATACCGTTGGATAACGCTTCAGGAAGCATTGGTATCACTTTACGAGGAAAATAGAAGCTGTTACCTCTGTTTACTGCTTCATGATATATTGGTGTTTCCTTTGTTATATAATGAGATACGTCTGCAATGTGAACGTAAAGATTGAAGTCATTCTCGTTAAGTTCGAGAGATATAGCATCATCATAATCCTTGGCAGAAACCGGGTCGATGGTGAATGTCTGTAAATCTCTGAAATCCTGACGCCTTTTATATTCTTCTTCAGGGATCTCAGGACTGATTTCCTGAGCTGCTTTGAGAACTTCATCAGGGAAATCAAGCGGTAAGTCATACTCTCTGATGACGCTCATGAATTCAACATCCGGTTCTCCCGCCATACCGAGTATCTCTTTCACTCTGGCTCGCGGTGAAATGTTGAATTTGTGATCACCCCAGTCATATACTTCTACGAAAGCTTTCTGCCCTGATTTTAAACCGGATTCCGGATCAAGCTGAAATGATCTGTGTACTTTAGGATTATCACATATAAGCAGGAATTTGTTTTTGTATCCCTCAATTCTGCCGGTGAAGGTTGTTTTGTGCCGCTCAAGTATGTCTGTTACAATACCGTAAGCACGTTTTTCACCACCACCTTTTCTGTAGAGAATCTCAACTTCTACCAGATCGTTATGGTAAGCATTACCAACATCCTCACCAGAGATGAATATATCTTCGTTCTTAGTAATAACAAAGGCGAAAGAGGCGTTTTTAGAGAGTGGAGTAGCGTCGAACTTCCCTACTGCGATTCTGGTATCACCCGATTTGGTCATTCTTCTCTCTGTTCGGGTTGGTTTGCTCTTTTCAGCCGGTTTATTGCTTGTAAGAATTTTACTTTCTGATCTTCGATAGCGTTGTTTTCCATCTTCAGCACTACTGAAGTATTTACGCTGCCTTTTGATTACTTTTTCTTTAACCATACTGTTCAGGGTGGTCTGAAGATATCTGTAATCGTGTTTACCTATATGCAGTATACCGGCAAGGTCCTGCATATTATATTTTCCAGCCGGGTTAGCATTAAGAAATCTAACTATTTTATCGGCAAATTTTTTATTGTACATGGTTCTCCATTAATATTTTCGTAAGTTCTTAGATTCGAGGAGTTTCAATAAAGGTTCCATTTCAGACTGTTCTTTACTGAAGCGTATTGACATACCTCTGAATCTGTCAATTCGTCTTGGACGCATAAATGTACCCAGCATTACGCCTTTTTTGTCTGCATAAAAGCAGCGGAAATCTGAAAAGTTTCTTTTGATCTTTGTTACAGTATAATCTATTGTGAGAGTGTTATTATCAATAATATAATAAGTGGGGAAGAAGTAATTGCCAAGACTTAAAACAAAGATCAGCATTCCCAGCAGATAGTAGTAGAACATGTGCCATTCCACTACTGCGATATCCCACAAAAGCCAGGCAAAGAAAATAATGAAGGCAGATAGAAAAATACTGCTCTTCGGGTAGTCTACCAATGGGAACGATCGCCATTCCAGAGGTTTATCAAGCACGAATTTTTCTTTCATTTTTACTTGCTTTTTTTCTGCAGTCTTATTCGACATTCTGTACAAGCTCCCTGCACTTTTCTATTTCTTCTTTTATTGTAAGAATCTGTGAAAACACCTTACTGGAATTGAATTTAGCACTTATAGTATTAGCTTCTCTCTGCATCTCTAATAAGATGAAGTTCATTGACTTACCTATCTCAGCATTTTCTACGTAAAGCTTTTCACGGAATTTCTCGATATGGTCCTTCAATCTCACAATTTCTTCGTTAATATCTGCCTTTTCCACAAATACAGCAGCTTCCAGCATCAGTCTTCTTTCTTCTTCTTCAGTGAGTGTCTTCTGAAGTAAAGACCCAATCTGTGTATTGTACTTAAGGAATATTTCGTTCTTATATTCAGGAAACTCAGACTCTATTGTATTTAGTGCACTGGTTATGCGGGATAGGGAAGAGACGAAGAAATCCTGCATGGATTCACCTTCTCTGAGTGCCATTTCCTCATGTTTCTTGAGTGCTGATTCCAGGTTAGCATCTATGATACCGGTAAGCTCATCAGTCTCACTATCCTGATTTCTCTCTATAAGTAAAGTCTTGTTTTCCAATATTTTCTCTATAGATATCTGTTGTGTAACATTAAGATGCTCGATAGCTGTATTATAAAGATTCCAAAGCTTTTCAAGTTTCTGCATATCTATTTCAAGGTCGGGGAGACGTTTGTCTCTGACAGTTATTCTCACTTCCAGCTTTCCCCTCTTTATATAGCGGGAAATCATTTCACGCATCTGGAACTCGTACCAGTTTAATTCTCTCGGTGTCATCAGTTTCAGATCCAGGTATCTGTGATTCACAGATTTAACTTCAATATCAAGTTCATAGTTATCATCAATGTAGGAAGCTTTTCCATAGCCTGTCATACTCTTCATAAGATCTCCTTAGGACATAATTCTTTTATATACAAAATAGTTACAGCCATTATTCTGTCAAAGTAAATTCGATTCATAGATTGTAATAATGCTAAAATACACGTTTTTTTTAAATTATCCTGAGTTTTAAGGACATGTCAGTAACTTATGGGATAGTTTATGTATCATCTATAAGTGTAGTATATTGAAAGATTGAGTAAAATAGCAAGTTATCATAAAGGAATTCAAATTTATGTCTTTTCTTTGCCTTCAGGTATACTGCCTTTCCTAACTACATCGTGACTCAAGAAACATTTAACTACTTCTTTATCTATAGGTTAAGTTAGTTGAGCTGAGTCGAAGGGTGAATGTAACATTTATGCACGATTCTCAATTAGATAAACTCAGAGTAAGAAAATACCCAACCTCGAAAAATCAATTCTAAGCGACGATAATAATTTCCGAATGATATAAGACTCGGAAAATCTGTATAATCGCAAAATCAGCCTGAAATTCAATATTTCTATTTTTACATAAAACTTGACAGTCTTCTGAGATTAACAAAACTTAATACATCTTAATCAATAGAGTCTCAGACAATTAAATAAATATATAAAAGTTTACATAATATATATTATAATACATTATGGCTGTTTCTTGAAATAGGGTACCCCTTCCACTATTTTCTGTTTTTTTTGCATCCATCAGAAACACGAAAGTATTGATTATCAAGTTCAATGATACATAACTTTGGAATGGACGAAGATCTTTATCAATCATTCCCTTCGCAATTGTTCTCTAAGTGATCCTTGCGAATGATTTAATATGTAATGGTCGTATCGAAAACTTCTATGAAATGTTTGAACCTTTATCTTCATGATTTTCTTGATATAATGATTTATGATGCAAAGCATCGTTTACGGGCAACAATAATCATTGTTCCGGCTTAGATATAAACCATATTTTGTAAACCTTCAGATTTCACCCTATGAGAATCAGCTCCGAATGAGAGAGCGCATTATCAGATATGAAAATTGATAGGAAAGGTGCAGCCGTGTAAGACCAAAAGTCGCGGAATTATTTACTAAGCTCTACCCCATGATTTTTAATTGAAACTATGAGAAAAAACGAAATGCCACAACTGTCATATTTAAACACACATTGTTAGATAAATCAAAAGGAATAACCATTGCCACACCATGAGGAAGATCGTTGACCATTCCAAAGTTGTTGTTTCTGTATGTTGTAATATAGTAATTTCATGTTTTTTCCTTTTTTTCGCGGTTAGTTCTTCTTATTTTATAACTTCCACATCTTCCCTATTTATATTAAACAAGAAATAGAAACGAAAAAAGTAAAAGGTACTCAAAAACAAGAATAAAATACTATAATAAAACGAAATAGATTGACAAATAAAAATATGCCTTAATAGCTTTAGTAACAAAACATGTTGGAGGTAAATATGCCAAAGTATGACAAATTTATTTGGACACAGAAATTCGAAAATTTTGGAAGTGGTGTTACGAGTGTACTCTTCAAAAACAATCATCTTTTTATGGGTTTTAACGGATATGTTTTCAGGATTGATCCTGTTGATGGAAGCATTTTAGAGCAAAATAGCTTAGAGGGAACAGATAATCATGAAGTAAATATGTCAATATCCAAAGAAGGTTTACTGGTTGCTACAAACGGCCAGCTTTTTTGTCTGAATGAATTTAATCTGAAAGTCAAATGGCATCAGAAGTTTTCCGGTATGGGAACTGGTGTCACGACACTATGTTATGATGAAATCAGGAATTATGTTTTTGTCGGTTTTGCAGGGAAAGTATTTGAAGTTGACTGTAAAGACGGTACTATTAAGAGTCAGAACCACTTGAAAGGGTATGGAGAACATTTAATTCACATGGATATTCTTGTTGAAGACATATCAAGAAAGCTTATTGTGGGTATGGATGGTCGTGCTTTTATCTTTCCCTCATGCAAGCTTGATAATTTTTATCTGCTGGAGTTCAAAGGTGAAGGTGGAGGAACTACCAATGTGCTGGCAGACAATGTATTAAAGTGCTTTTTCATTGCATTTAATGGAAGAGTATTCTCCGTAAAGCATTATTCTGATGGAAGACTTGATATTAAAAAGAATGGTCTACCTCATAGAGGGGCTGAAGAAGTAAGATTGGGACTGTCCTAATAAGTGTGTCTAGAACCTCATCTATATTTTTAATTTATTTCATAATATTATCGTCAAATTTAAAGGAATGCAGTGGATATTGTAAATATTTTTCTACTTTATCCATTGCTATTTTACTAATAAGAAGCAAAGCAGACTCATCAGAAGGCATTGAGTTTCTTATTTTTAAAACTCTTCTGAACTGTTTATTCAGGTTTTCTATCCAGTTGGTTGTATAGATCATACTTCTTATTCTGTAGTCATAATTCAAATATGTAAAATAGTAAATTAAGTCTGATCGATTTCTATATCTTCTTATGAAGGGATATGTTTTCATCCATTTTGTAATGAAGTTTTCAAAGTTCTCGATCGCATTTGATAGTTTATATCCTGAGTCATTAGTAACAAAAATAAGTTTCAAATCAGCAGCTATTTCAGCCCTGTCCGAGTACCTTGTTTTGTTTAATATATTACGTTTTAAATGAGTTACACATTTCTGGAACGCTGCACCAGGAAAAACGTTTGCAATACTTTGTTCAAGTCCCGTTAAACCATCAGCAATTACTAAATTGACAGATTCTAATCCTCGATCTTTTAAGCTTGTGAATAATGATTCCCAGCCAGTTGCACTCTCTTGTGGGATGCTTTCTATGGCTAATATATCCCTGCTCATATCACTACGTAATCCCATAACTGTATAAATTGCTTCTACTTCTACCTTAGATGATCTGCGTATTCTGGTGTGTATTGCATCTACCATAATCAACGGGTAGCTAGCATCTAATTGTCTGTTTCGCCATAATTCCATTTCTTTAACAAAGCTTTGATTTATTCTACTTACACTTGACTTGGAATACTTCGAACCATACAATTTATCAAAAACATCACTTACATCTCGTACTGAAAGACCCTTTGAATATAAAGTAAAAGCAAGCTGATGAAGTTCTTCTTCCTGGTTTCTGATTAATGTGAGCAATATTGGATAGAATTGACCGAGTCTATCTCTTGGTATTTGGAGCTTTATCTCCGCTCCCAAGCCGATAGCTTTACCTATTCTATAACCATTCCCTTTGTTTTTTGAAGATATTGTTTGACGTAAAAATTCTGTCCGCTCTAATTTCATCAGACAGTTTAGTATTGTTTCCAATACTTTGTTTAATCCGTGTTCGACAATTGCAGTGTCCAACACAAGACTCAATTGACTTGTTGTCAATTTCATAAGAACCTCCTTTTGGATCTTTTTTTACTATTGGAGGTTCTTTTCTATTTCTTGTCAAATCAGACACACTTTAGGGGACGGTGCCGTAAGATTAGCCGATGCTGGTAATATTCTTATTGCCGGGACAAACGGTTATGCTATCGGTATAAACAAAACTTATGTAAACACTATATGGGAAAAGGGATTACCGGATTGCGGTGATGAAATTGTGACAGTGTATTATAATGGATCTAATCTTTATGCAGGATCAAATGGATATGTCTATTTGCTGGATGTCAGTTTTGGTCAGGTTTTAGAAGAAAACATTTTGAAGGGATTGAAGAACTATGAGATAAGAATGGACTCTGATGGGGAATTCTTGTTTGTAGGAACCCATGGTTATGGATGTCTTCCCTATCTGCCTGATTTCTCAGACTGGATGGAGAAAAATGCTGATTACATAAAGACTAAAAAGCTGAAAGAAATAACAATTCCTGGTTCCCATGACAGTGGCACATCAGAAATCAATGAGGATTCAATAATCTCTCATGACTGTTCTTACCTTGAAGTGTTTTTGAAAGAACTTTCTGCAAAGGTATTTGGCAAGAAGTTTCTTGTCGAATGGTCTAAAACACAGGATTTCAGCATATTGCATCAATTAAAAATCGGAATCAGATATCTTGATATCCGACTATGCCGTATTAATGGCAATATATATGTATGTCATGGGCTTACATCTGTAGAACTCTGTGTTGCTTTAACTCAAATAAAAGACTTCCTTAAAGAAAACACAAAAGAAATTATTATTCTGGATATTCAGCATATATATGGTTTTTCAGGCAGTCAAAGTGATGAAATACTTGAACAGATAAACCACATAATTGGTCAGAAACTGTATCCTTCTTCCGGTGTTAGTTTGAGTGATGTTAAAATAAGTGATATCTGGGAGCAAAATAAGAATGTACTAGCTGTAATTACTGATGATGTTAAAACTGATTCTCCTTACTTCACCAGATCGAAAAACCTTACATCTGAATTTTTTAATGTTCAGAAATATGGAGATCTTAAAGAAAAGATAAGTCAGGAGACTGCTAAAAAACATGACAAACCATGGGTTCTCCAATGTGTTCTTACTCCGGATGAGGATATGATTAGAGATGATATCTTATTCTGGACAAAAAGTGACTTCTGGAAAGGTGTTGGAGAAAGTGCCCTTGAAGCTATTACCTTCGGTCTTTACCATTCCAGCTATAAAAGAGGTCCAAACAGTATTTCGGACTTAGCAGAAGATGCCGGTGGGCTATTCGATATTGATGAAGATGGAAAACTGCTGTATGAGAATGAAACAAATATAATTATCAGCGACTTTGTTGACAGATATCCAGTTACTGATATTGCAATTAACAAAAACAAAAAGCTTTGATGCTTAACTTTGCAACAGTTAAAGCAGCCTCCTTGTGAGTGCTGCTTTTTTATTCTTACACTTTGCTATGAACCGGGATTTTACTCCGTCTTGCAGGGAACTTTGTGCCACACCATTGTGGAAGGTCGCAGTAGGCACCTTCGCAATGGTTCTCGAAGAGATCCTTGCGAATGGTGTAAATATGCAATGGTGTGACACAAAATTAAAATCTCCAGGTTAACCACCTCTTCCCTATTTTGATTGACATTTATCTCAACTGATTGTTAACTTAGCAAAAAGGATGTTATTATGGATATTGATTACGCATTTACAGATAAAAAGACCTTGCCCACAGACGCAACCTTACAGGAAGCATTAAAAGAGTATACAGTGGAAAATCTGATTCAATAAATTAGCTGTGAATATAGTCTGATTATTTTGCATAGGTGATGGCATTCTCTCTTTTTCATCCGTATAAGAAATTTTTCCGTTTAGAAATACTGAAGCCTTGGAAGGATTTTAGGAAATATTTATGATTTCAGCTTGCTGAAAATACATTTAGAAAAAGAGTGCCTTTCTTTTGTTTCGTTTTCTTTGGCATCAAAGAAAATGAAGAAGTAAATTTATAAAGAATATCATTTGTTATATTTCGTTCATAATCTTTAAGTCAGGACTTATAAAGAAGCTCCGGGTTAAACACCTCTTCCCTATTTTGTTTGACACATTCCTCAACTGATTGTTAATTTTGCAAAAAAGGATGTTAATATGGATATTGATTACGCATTTACAGATAAAAAGACCGTACCTACAGCCGAGACCTTACAGGAAGCATTAAAAGAAGTACACAGCTTTTACTTAGATATGCTTGCTGTTACAAATGCATTTGATACTAAATGGACATTTTACAAAGGCTGGACCCTCAAGATATTCTCGAGGAAGAAAGCCCTATGTTACATTATCCCCTGCAGTTCCCATTTCCACCTTAATATGGCAATCCGCCCCAAAGAAAGAGACGCATTCCTTGCCAATCCGGCTATGCAGGCTTACCACCACGACCTTTCCAACTCCGAGAAGTTCATGGAAGGCTATGCCATGAGATTTAAAGTTACCGACAAACCCAGCTATGAGTATTGCAAGAGCTTTGTTGAGGGGTTAGTTGGGATTAGGGGGTGAGGTAGAGTATATTTGAACCTTCCTTATTGGATATTTCTTAAGAGCATAATAATAAATAGCATATTTTAGTATTTGATCTGAGTAATTTTTCTTTTACACTTTCATTCAATTCTAATCAATCAGCCCTCTAAGGAGGACTGATTGATAATTAATTTAAAAACATGATTATACTTCTTCTCCAGAATATTTATTTCTGATATGGGTATGGAAAAATCTTCCTTTAGAGCCGGAATAAAGAAAACTTTGATAAACATCTTCTGATACACCATAATAACGCCATATTACACCACTTGCAAATTCAACTTCAAGTATTGAAGAATCTGAATCATAACCTATGCTACTAATAGCACTTGAGTCCACAAATTGTCTGTCCATTTCCCTTTTCTATTAACACATTATATATTCCTTTGCATATCTCTAAATCTAGTGTTTTAGCATCTGAGCCACTTACACACAAATATTCTTTCTGAGAATTGTCCTTTGTCAGTTCTCTTATCTTTCTTACTTGGTTTAAAATAGTCTCTATTGTGATGGGATTATTATTATTTTCCACAAGATCATTCTCAATAATTGAGTACTTATTTTTTATTTCTTTCATAAGATTATCTTTAACCAATTGAGTTAATTGAGATATGTTTGGTATACCAATTGCACATGAAGTACCAGCCCCAAAAAAGAAACCGATATTTTTTGAATAAGACAGTTGCGCTTTAAATTCTTCAATCTCTCTTAAGATATCCATTTCCACTCCCTTGTAACAACCAATCCCGGCTGTATTTCAAATTAAATTATCATAACACCAATAGCTATAAATTATAGCTTCCCATAAACATAACAAGGAATGAGCATCATTTCATATTTTGTCAATAACAAAAAAAACACCCGTCTTTCAACAGGTGTTCTAAAGTCTTATATATTCTCGAAAACCGATCACAGAATGTATGTAGTTCTCATTATGCTCTACTCAAAAACCCATTGGCTTACATTCACATCCTCATATCGTGTGTACAGGGCTTTGGATTTTTCCAGATGAGCTTCAGAAACTGCATCATCATAATCCAGAATAGTTATGGTAAATTTTCCTTCAGGGTCATTACCGCAGAGTACGGTAACTTTTTTATCTGTAACACTATGTCGGTTCCTGTCCATTGTCATATCCACAACTTTATTGTAAACCTGCATAATGGAATCTGTTTTGCCAAGCGGGAATTTTTTATCTTCCAGAAACTGCATCAATTCAAGAACGTAGGGCTTAATAATAAAGGTATTCAGCGGAATCTGCTGGATAAGTGTTTCCTTATAAAACTCTTCATCGTATAAGGAGAAAGTCATGATTGAGAAGTCGTCCGATTCTGTCTGATATCCGCTTTCCACAAGCATGGATTTCAATCTCTGCGGCATCATCAGTTTATTATCTGATTTGCAGTTTTCTTCAATATAACGTTCCAGTCCGTCAATATCCAGCTCATCTCCCTCAGGATCAGTACACTCTGTCAGACCGTCCGTATACATAAAATAGAATTTATCTGCACTGAGATCTACCACATGCAGCTTATCATCTGTATATTTATAATTCTTTTTCCAGCCGATAGGAATGGAACCTTCCATATCCAGGATTGTATCGACCTTTTTTGATGCCTTGTCAATTGCGATAACAGGTGGATGCCCGGCATTGCAATAGCTGAAAGTCTTTTCTTTAATATCAACCACTCCCAGAATCATGGTCATATAGGAACGTGTATGGTTAAAAAGCTTTTCCATGGCAATCTGGTTAAACTGCTCCATTATATACAACGGACCTTCATTATGCTTCTGCTCTATCATAATACGAAGCAGAGAGTTAACAGCAGTCATTAAAAGTGCTGCCTGAACTCCGTGTCCGGATATATCAGCCATATAGACATAGAATTTGTCGTCATCAATCTTGATGATATCGAATGAATCTCCCCCGACATCCGTGGAAGGAGAATAGAACGAATTGAACATCACACCGTCGTAATGCACAATACCGGAAGGTACGAGGTAAGACTGTACGATTGAGGCAGTCTTGAGGTCTTCCAGAAGCGATTCGTACAGATTTGTGACTTTCTCTTCCGCCTTTTTTCTCTCTCTGATCTCAATTTCCAGTTCTTTATTGATTCGTTTCTGCTCCATTCTGGCTCTGCGCAGCGAAATATGTGTATCAACCCTGGAAATAAGCTCGGTGCCGTTAAACGGTTTGGTTACATAGTCTACAGCCCCTATTTCGAAACCGCGGACAACATCTTTCGTTTCTGTTTTTGCAGTCAGGAAAATAATCGGGATATCTTCTTCAGGATACATTTCCTTTACCCTTATGCAGACTTCAAAACCGTTGATATCCGGCATCATCACATCCAGAAGGATAAGATCAGGAATAATATTGTTAACAATACTCAGCGCTTGATTTCCTCCGGCAGCAACAGCAATTTCGCAATCGTATTTCTGCAGAATATTACCGAGTACCTGCAAATTCCTTGGAATATCGTCTACTATAAGTATAAGTGGTTTCTTAGTTTCCATGTATTTTTCCTCTGCAAATTATTAAATAGATTTATTTTCATCAATATTAGATAAATTGTATTTTTTTGTAAATGTTTTTTATTGGATTTGTATTCCCAACCGTTAAGGATTAAACCCTTAGATGCTTTTTTAGTTTCTCGCAGGGATAATTACTTCTATTAGTTGATAATGGATAATATTTTTTCTCTCCCCGTTTAAACTGAATCAATCCCCACTCAGTTTACACATCTCCCCTTTCGCTCTCTTAATACCCAATCGGTAAGTCTATTTTCATATTATTCACTCGAATGAAAACTAAGGAGTGATAAATGAAAATAGCTATCTCGTTATTTTTACTGATTTCTGTAACTTACATCATACTAGAGACATTGAGTCTCTTTATTACAAGAGAAATCAGGTCATCAGTAAACACCCACTCTCTTGAGGAGGATGTTAACAATTCTTTTACCAGCCAAAAGCAACAATTAAGAGGAGAAAAAAATGAAGAAGATAATACTGATAATGATGATTCTGGGAACATTATATCTACTTAATGCAGAAGAAAATGAATGTGAAGACAAAAAACTCGTGATATACTACGGTGGCGCATCAGTTCAGAAACTTGATTACAAGAATCTGAACAATAAAATGAAGAAAAACGGGTTCAAAAAATTTGATGAAAATGTAAATGGGTTCTTTTTCAGACAAACTACAATTGAAGAAAAAAATGTTTTTACGGGAGAGTTCTCAATAGCTTATTCCGAAGAAACAAAAACCAATAAAAACGGTAAAAAATTTGTAATTGATTATGAAAATGAAATGAATCTTATGATAGGATATGGCCGCATACTTTATCAGAATGACAATTTCAGGTTCTATCCAGTAATTTCAGGCGGTTACAGTCAATTTGAAATGACTGTTACTGAAAAAGATAAAATAAGCTTTGATGAAGCTTTGTCTGATCCTAAAAGAGAAATAACATTTGAAAAGAAAGAGATATCAATTGATCTAGGTATTCAGTTCGACTATTTAGTAAAAGTTCCCTTCTTCAAAAAGAACAAGTATGTCAGCATGCTTGAGCTGGAAGGTTTAGCTTTTGGTATAAGAGCTGGATACACATTCGGCATAGATTTGCCTGAAAATGATCTTTTTTCCACTGATTGGGAAACTCATGCGATTGATATTACAGGTGGTCCTGGCATGAAACGTCAAGGACCATATGTGGCTGTAGAGATTGGTGCGTGGAAATGGGATAAAGAGGACTAAAGGAGAGGATGATGAAAAACATAATAATACTTATACTAATACTGATTTCAGTAACATTGATCAGCGCTGATAATATATTGAAATACAAGCTTACAAGCAAAAATGGAACATCAGAGATATTTGTAGAAAGAATTTTCCAAAACGACCAATACATACTAAAAGAAGTACAGGGGACAAAAACTACTACCTATACCATGAATAATGATAGAGATATTTCAAAAGTAGTAGTTAATGATAACAGTGTAGTATTTGCCATGCACAGGGAAAATGGTAAAATTTTTGTAACAGACAACAGGCAGTTCTCTGCAGAAACTGACGGTGTTATGTGGCAGCAGCAGTCATTTGATTTCAAACATATTTTGAGTAACAATAAGAAAAAAATCGAAATGTTCTTTGTGGAAGAAATGGATGACGAGGAAGATTTTGAGGAAGGTCTTGAGACTCATAGAATGATATTCGTAAAGAAGGGCAAAGATACAATAGAAGTGAATGGAAAGAAAGTATCAGCACATAAGCTGGTACTTAAATCCAACCTTGTACCTGCATTTGTTTGGAGCGGTGTATACTGGGTAAGAGAATCGGACGGCATGTTACTCAAATCAATTGTTCCCGAAGAAGGACCGGGTTCACCAAAAGAAGTGATTGAACTTGTTCAATAGCCCAATTATGAAAGGGCAGATATCTGCCCTTTCTTCTGATCAACTCTAAAAGAAAACGAAAAGGAGAAACAATGAACAGGTTAATAATTACACTCCTGGTAACTCTTTGCAGCTTCACTCTTGTATCATTAACACTGGATGAGGCAATTGAAATGGGACTTGCGAATAATCATGATATTAAGATTACGGAAAGTTTACGAAAGAATGCAGATATAGATAAGATTCAAGCTTATGCAAAGCTTCTACCAGAACTATCAGTCAAATATAATAAAGGGGCGCAAAATGATATTGAAGCAAGGGGATATGGGTATGAAGGCAGACAAAACTTGTTTGATGGAGGAAAGATTTATTGTGGGATTTTGGAAGCGGGTAATAATAGCAAAAAATCCAGAAATGTTGAAACCGGAACTGAAAGCTCTATAAAATACACTATAGAATATCTTTTCTATGAGGCTCTGTTGAAGAAGACAATTCTTGAGGATGCTCAAACAAATCTTCAACATGCACAAAAAGAAGAAGAAATTGCAAAAGTGAGATTTGAAACTGGAGCACTATCCAGAACTGAGTATCTCAATTACTCACTTAATGTATCTGAAAAAGAAAGTGATATCATTAAGTATATGAATGATTACGAGCAAGTTCACAAAGAATTGGGTTTCATGATAGACTTAGATGATTTTGTTCTGGAGAAATCGGATTTGAATAGTTCAGACAATGAAATCACCAGATGCATAAGTATCAGTAAAAATGAAATTGATTATAGAATCAGTCAGTTGATTAAAGCTGCTGAAGAGAAGAATCATACTATTCTTAATACAAAGCTTGATGTTAAAAGCGCGAAATTGAAAAGATTGCAGGCTCATCTGAATTTCTTACCATCATTATATGTTGCAGGCGGTAAAAATTGGGACAAAAATGAAAATCAATCTGCTTATGAAAGATCAGATTACATTTCTGTTAACCTTTCTATGGATGTATTTCCATTGCTCGGCAAAGGAGGTGATCTGGTTAAGAGCAAAAGAAATGTTAATATTGCAGAAAGCAATCTTGAGAAAACAAGAAGGAATTTGAGTATAGAAATATCCAGTGAGTTTAACAATTTAATTGCTATAGCAAAACGTGTTATCTCAGCCAGAATCGAACTGGACAGAGCACAGGAGCTGCTAGATAAATCAAGAGTTCAATTAGAAGAAAACACAATTTCAGCAAATGATTTCTTAAGCTCATCCATCGCATACAGCAATGCAAAAATAAGGCTGGAAAACTGCTATTTTGATTTTCTTAAAACGAAGTCAAAACTCAGATACTTAGTACCAACATTTAACATTAATGAGATATAGTAGCAGCCAGATCAAAATACAATAAGGAGACAAAATGAAAAATTCATTAGGATATATATTACTCATAGTGGCAATTCTGCTCATACTTACAGGATGTGAAGATTCAGAAATTGATAAAGCAAACATATACAGTAAAGAACAGTCAAATGATATTGAGTTTCTGGAAATAATACCGGAACTAGTTTCATCAAAAATTCGAGTAACAGGAGTATTAGAAGGGATAAATGATGTTGAGATGACTTCTGAAGTGAATGGTAAAATAATTCACTTATATAAAAAACTTGGAGATAAAGTAGTAAAGGGTGAAAGGGTCGCATCGATTGATAATAGAGATATTGTACTGAAAATTTCACAAGCAGAAGCCGCGGTGAAAGCAGCTAAAGCAGAGCTGGACTCCAGAGAAATCATAGCTAACAGCAATAACAGACTATTCACCTTGAATGCAATATCTGAAAAAGAATGTAAGTTATCAATAGCACAGTATGATGCGGCAAAAGCTCAATATGAAGGAGCAAAAGCAGATTTAGAAACAACTAGAATGGAACTGGAAAGATCAAACTTCACTGCACCATTCAATGGAATTGTAGTATCAATGAATATAGAAATAGGTGATTTCGTTTCAGTTGGTTCCCGAATATGCAGCATAGTAAATAACAGCAGAATGAAAGTAACCACTGGTATTCCTGAATCACAAATTTCCCAGGTTGAAGTTGGTAAAGAGCTTATCCTTGTTGCTAAAAGTGATAAAAGTGAATTTACCGGAAAAATTTCAGGAATTGGCTTTAAACCAAATGAAGACAAAATGAACTATCCTGTGGAAATCATCATTGATAAACCGGGCAGATTATTTTCAGGGCAAGTTGTGGAAGGTTTTATCGATTCCAGACAGTTCGACAACATGATAATTGTCCCTGTGCGATTCATTGCATCAATGTACAGCAGAGAATACGTTTTTGTGATTAACAAGTATGGAATTGTTGAGAAAAGAGAAATCAAGAAGGGTCGTAAATTCCAGAACAGGATTAGAATAACATCTGGTCTTGAATTCGGAGATGTAGTAGTATTTTCACCTTCAGGAAAAGTCAAAACGGGAATGTCATTAGAGTACAATCGAAAAAATGATGTCGACTCCTATACTAAGGAGGTTTCATGTCATTAGCTGATTTATCAGTAAAAAACCCTGTTCTCGTCAATATATTCATGATTATTGTCTTTGTGGCAGGTTTTTATACTACTGCAACAATTCCAAAAGAAGAAATGCCAAATATTGATCTTGGAATATTTGAAATATCTGTCGCATATTCCGGAGTATCTCCTGAACAGATTGAGAAGGAGGTACTGATACCAATAGAAGAGGAATTGGCTGATCTACATGATTTGCGTTGTATGGAATCTGTAGCTGAAGAAGGTTTTGCATTTATCGAAGTAGAAACTGACACATATGCAGATATAGATGCTACAGAAGATGCAATCCTTAGAATTGTCAACCGAATAAGAGATCTTCCTGAGGGTGCATCCGATATATATGTTAAACGAATTAACATGGCTGAAGTTAATCCAATATGCTCAGTAAGTTTTTCAGGTCCATATAATGAAAATGGATTGAGAGAAATTGCAAAAGATCTTAAGGATAGAATATCAAGAGTTGAAAATATAACAAAAATTGATATAACCGGTACAAGAGACAGAGAAATCAAAATTAAAATAGATACTGATAAACTTGAGTATCATGATGTATCCATCAGTGATATTGAATCCATAATTGCAAGTCGAAGCAGAAATGTTGCAGGTGGAGGAGTCAGACATAACAACGATGAATATCTTCTCAGAAGCATGGGAACTTACAATGAAGTTGAAGAAGTTGCACAGACTGTTATTAGAACAGACATTGAGGGAAATACATTGAGAATAATGGATGTTGCAGTTGTATCTGACACTCTTGAGGACTCAAAAACTATTTCCAGAATTAACACAAAGACAGGAGTTAGTCTAACAATATATAAGCGTGAAGAAGGCAATATCATATCTGTTATGAAAGAAGTCAGAGAAGTAATTGCAGACTTCAATAAAGCTGTTCCAGATCTAAAGATAGAAATTCGAAACGATGATACTATTGTTGTTAATAGAAGTTTGAAAACTCTTGCGTCTAACTCCATATTGGGTATTATACTTGTATTTATCGTATTGTGGATGTTCATCGGTTGGAAGAATGCTCTTTTTGCTGCATGGGGACTCCCATTCAGTTTCCTTCTCACTTTTGTGATCATGCAGTTTTACGGTATTACAATTAACAACCTGAGTTTCTTTGCTCTTATTCTTGTACTGGGGATGATTGTTGATGATGCAATAATCGTTATTGAGAATGTACAAAGGTATCTTGAAAAAGGATACAGTGTCAAAGAGGCAACTCTAAAAGGTACTAAGGAAATCATGTGGCCTGTAATCTCTGCTGTGTCTACAACAATTTCTGCCTTTCTACCTCTTCTGATTATGAAGGGACACATGGGAGAGTTTCTTAAATTGTTCCCAATTGTTGTGATAATAGCTCTTGCTGCTTCTCTATTAGAGTGTCTTCTTATTCTTCCATGTCATATTGTTGAACTGGGTGGAACTAAGAAGGCAAAATCTTCAAAAGGTGCGAATAAACTAACTATGTATCTTGTTTCGAAATATGAACGGGGAATAGTCTGGGCCCTGCGACACAGAAAATCTGTAATATTGATGTTAATTGCGGGGATGGCATTATCAGTATTTCTTTTGACTTCTGGGGCAATATTAATTGAGTTCTTCCCTGAACAATATTCAACAACAATTATCATGAACTTGAAACTGAAACCCGGAACTGCAATAACTCATACTGAATCAATTATAGATAATATTGAGTCTCATATCATACACATGGAACAGAATGATGATGTCGTAGCTCTTGTAACCAATATTGGACAGTTGGAAGAAGATGAGCGTATTATAACCAATACAAATTTTGCTGAAATCAAAATTGATGTTGTTGAAGAAGAGTTTATGAAGTATTCGCATGATCACTTGAAAGCTAAAATTGGTGAGTATGTCAAAACTATCGAAGATGTAGAGAGCTTCACATTCAGAGCTGGTGGTACAGAAGGACCTCCGGTTGGAGATGATATTGAGCTCAGAATCAGTGGAAAGGATATGGCTGTATTCAGAGAAATCAGTGATCGAATGGTAAAACACCTTGAAGATATACCGGGAGTTATTGAGATCCAAAGCAGCCTGGCAAGAGGAAAAAGTGAAATAAGAATATATCCTGACTGGGAAAAACTTAAGCTTTATGGAATCAGTGATGAAACGATTCATAACATTGTTAGAATCGCATCATATGGAATGGATATTGGTTCTTTCAATACTATAGACAACAAAGTAATTGATATCAGGCTTGAATCCGAAAAAAAACAAGATATTTGTCTTGAAGAGATTTACAATCTGACAGTTCCAACTGATACTGGCAATACGATTAAGTTATCCGCTGTTGCTGATTTTGTTATCACAAGTGGCTATTCTGTCATTGAACACTACGACAGAAACAGATTCTTCAGTATTATTGCAAGTGTTAAAGATTATGTTAAAGACGGCAAGGAGTATTCTCAGTCATCTGACACTGTAAATGACATGCTCATGAGTAATGCAGGAACAAAAGGTTCACTTTTTAACATCATTGAGGATTATCCCGGTTACACACTTGAATTTGGAGGAGAGGTTGAAGAGGAAGAAGAAACATTCGAATCATTATACATTTCGCTTGTTATAGCAATGCTTCTCATATATGCAATCCTTGGAACACAATTCAAATCCTATGTACAACCGTTAATTGTTATGATGACAATCCCATTCGCAATCTGTGGAGTGATATTTGGTCTGGCTATTACACGTCTCCCCTTCTCCCTGATGACAATGATTTCATTTGTAACTCTATGTGGTATAGTTGTGAATGACTCACTTGTACTTGTTGATTTTGTTAACAAGTCCAGAGCAGAAGGTCATGATAGGTGGAGATCACTTATTGAAGCCGGAAAAGTAAGGTTAAGACCAATTGTAATGACGTCAGTTACCACAATTGCCGGATTCGTTCCAATGATAATCTCAACTACTGCGGCGGCTAACGATTACAAACCTATGGCTGTTGCCATTGCATTTGGATTAGCTTTCTCAACATTTCTTACTCTGTTTGCTATACCAGTCGTATATTCTATAATAGATTCTTTCTTCGGTAAATTAGGACTTACAAGGTTTAAAGAAAACATTAGTTTAGAAGAATCTCTGAAAAATCTGGCAGATTCAGATGCAGATTATAAAGAAATCATATAACATGTAATTATAATGAAAGCACCTTTCCTGTATATTTATTCCATGGAAGGTGTTTTCATTGTCCAAAATCAGAATATACACACGAAAGTATTGACAGATTTTTTTGAATCAATAAGAAGAATTTATGAAAACTATATATTTGATAATTCTGGTCTCAATATCATCAATATTGTGCGGATTGGAAGATGATGATTATAAAAACTTCCTGAAAAAGAAAATATATTCACCCGTGGATCAGGAGTATTTCGAAGATAATTATTTTGATCTGCAAGATATGAAATCTGCTGATTTGCATGAGGGCTATGTACGCTCATATCATGACTGGGTAAAGTTCTTCAAGATTGAATTTGAAGATAAAGATCTCAAGAAACCAGTCTTCTGTATGGCTTCAACAACCTCTCTGTTTGAGATTTATACTCAGGATTCTCTTCTTTACTCCAGCTACTCAGATAAACACAAACTTCTCAATATGCAGTCTTATGAATCCGGTCCCGTGTTGATTTACCTGAATGAAGTACCATCCTGTATATATATCAAACTTGCTGATGAATCTATTCCATTTTTTGATATTGAGGATATTAACATTGGAGAAGCAGAAGATATTTATAATTTTGCACTTGATATAAACAGAATCAAACTCATAGATGATCAATTCTACTTTTATCAGGCTGTATCTTTGTTAATTATTGGAATTATCGCATTAATTGTTTTCTTCGTATTTGGTCGGAAGAAAACAAACCTTGCTCTTTTACTCTTTGGACTGATGGGAATTATTTCCGGACTTGTTCAGTATAGAACATCAGCACTTTCTATTTTCCTGAATCCATTTACTATTATAGATTACAGTCTGTTCATGATTGGGTATGTAGCAATTTTTACATTGATGTTCCTGTTTATAAAAGTTTTTTTTAATCTTAATACTAAAAGATTTATTTTTTATATTGTCTTAATACTAATTCTGGCAGTTATACTGAACTTCATGTTTAAAATTTCTTATGTTAATCGACAGTTTTTCACCGTCCTGCATCTGATACTAATGATTGAAGTTTTTATTGTAGTAATCAAACAAGACAGGTTTTCAACACGGGCAAAATGGGTCATTTTATTAATATTTGGATTTTCTTCACTCCTATCTTTGGCAGATATCGTTGTTTTTTTTGATGATTTCACTCTTTTTGGAACAGAAATTAATCTAATTGCTGTTGGTCTTGTTTACCTTTTGTTTGAGCACTACAGGCAAGTATACAAAGAGCGTACTGATTATAAATTGAAAATTGTAGGATTAGAACGACAGAATATCGAGGCAGAATTAAACTCTCTAAAAAGGCAGATTGATCCTCATTTTCTATTCAACAGTCTCAATACTTTGATTTCTCTTATAGACTTTTCTAAGGAAACTGCTTCAGAGTTTGTGCAGGAATTGTCAAATGTGTATCATTATGTACTCAGGATTCAGAAGAAAGATCTGATTCTTGTTCATGAAGAACTGAAATTTGTTGAATCTTACATGTTTCTTATGAAGCAGAGATTTCATGGTAATCTTACAATTGAGTTTAATATTTCTTCCGAAACAGAAAGTAAATACATTGTTCCGGCAGCAATCCAGCTTCTTGTAGAAAATGCTTTAAAACATAACAAAGTTTCTCAATCTTACCCTTTGAATATTAAGGTTTACTCCAAAGATGATCAGTCAATTATTGTTGAGAATAATCTACAGATAAAGCAGAACTCAGATAGAAGTGAGAAAATCGGGTTGGACAATCTCCGAAAGAGACTGTCTTTTTTCACTGACAGACAGATTGATATCCGGGAAACTTCAGAATCTTTTGTTGTTGCTCTGCCTTTAATCGATGAAATACAATAAGGATAATTATATGAGAATAGTTATTGTAGAAGATGAATTTTATGCAGTTGAAAGACTGAAGAAAATCATAGACAAGCTTCTTCCCCACTCAGAAATCATTTCAAGTCCTGACTCCGTGGAAAGTGCCGTTAAGTTCTTCAATACAGTTGATGATTATGATCTTGTTTTTCTAGATATACAGCTTTCAGACGGATTAAGTTTCAGTATTTTTGAACATGCAGAAATTCATTCTCCGATAATCTTTACAACCGCTTTTGATGAATATGCTATTCAGGCTTTCAAGGTAAACAGTATAGACTATCTTCTTAAACCAATTGATGAAAAAGAAGTGCAGAATAGTCTGAAAAAGTATGACAAATTGTTCAAACCTGCTGAATCTGATTTGTCAGATTTTAAAGCTGTTATAGACGCAATGAAAAACGGAAGAAAACGATATAAAGAAAGGTTTCTTGTCAGCATTGGTACTGTGATGCGTCCTGTTCAGGTACAGAATATTGCTTATTTTTATTCAAAAAATCAGCTTTCCTATATAATGACAGCAAAAGGTCACGGCTATATGGTTGACATGACAATAGCAGATATTGAATCAGCTGTTAATCCGGACAAATTTTTCCGTATTAATCGCCAAATGATTATTTCTTTTGATTGTATCAGCAGAATAGAACCTTACTTCAGCAACAGGCTTGTTCTTAAAATTCAACCTGAGTTCACCGAGGATGTGATTGTCAGTAAACGTAAGGTTAAAACATTTAAAGACTGGATGCGGGAGTGAGATTTTTGAAGTCAATACATAAACAGTATTGACATTACTCACTGTGTTTATAAATATTTTTAAATGTTAGATAACAACCTTCAAGATTATCATACATGAAATGTTGATCTCCGCAGCGACCAAGTTTTAGAATTTCTCTATTGTCTGGTACGCTCAATCTTAAAGAATCAAGATAGTCTCTGTTATAATCCTTTGATCTCGTTATCCCGTCACAACTGTCACATCTAGGAAAATCTGGACAGGGAGTACATTGAGCATACAAGAGAAAACATCCTGTGTTTAATATGATGAGAAAGAAAAATCTGATTATATTAGAGAATATTTGATCTGCAAATTTCATTTCTTCTTTTCCTTGATTTTGATTCTTAAA
Organism: Cloacimonadales bacterium (SeqCode); assembly: GCA_942492065.1. Lineage (GTDB taxonomy): Bacteria > Cloacimonadota > Cloacimonadia > Cloacimonadales > JAIOQZ01. The sequence continues at coordinate 837,381 of CALODV010000008.1, forward strand.
AATTCCTGATTACTGTAGCATATTAATTCTGTTCCATCTCCCGAAATCTGAATATTTCCACCCCATCTAAGCGTCTCAGGGTGTACATCGACAATAATCACAGGCTTTCTTGTTTTTATATCACTGACAACTATCTGCCCTGCATTAGTCTGAGCAAACCAGCCTCGGTCTGAGTTTGTAACAGCTCCCGTATCATCAAAAGATTTGTAATACTTCTTAGAATTTACATCATAAATCTGCTGACCTCCAACAAGCATACTGCAATCTGCTGACCAATTTGCATCCAGAAAGCTGGACCCAGGAGAATATATACTTTCTACGTACGAACCATCTTCATAGACTAAATAATCCGTGGTATTGTATCTTCTTTTATCATCCCAGTTTTTATGTCCGTAGATAACGTATTTATTACCATCGGGACTTACGTCTGAAGTGAATAGGATTTCTACAACTGGTAGAGCAATTTTTTTTATCACTGTCCCATTATAATCAAAAAAAACAATACCACTTTTTCCATTTTCGAAGATACTATCTCTTCTTCCAACAGAATAGCCATAGACTATCTTCTGATTATCTACATATATTGCTACTTTCCTCTTGCAAGGTATAGCTTTGAACTTATCTTCAGATATAAATTTTCTTGTGAACGGATTATAAAAAGACTGATCATCATTATACTCATAATTTGTATCCATATCAACAACAGCCATAATGCCAAAATTAAATGGCAGTAACTCATTCTTGTATGATTTCTTACTGACTTTAGCAGTCAGAAGATATTTATCGTTAGATCTTGAGTAAAGAAGTACATCCTCTCCAGAATAATCATATACATAATTTCCCCATCTAGATACAATTTGAAACTGCTTTGGCTCAAAAATTGTATTGAAGTCGGAATCAATAATTCTCCAGAAAATATTGTTCTCTGACTCTCTGTATGCAATGAGGTCTCCTGCAGAAGTTAGTGTTGGTCTGGATAGCTTAGCTTCTCCAATCTCTTTATCGAAATGTCTGTGTTCAATTATTTCAAAATCATGGGTCGCTTTGCTGGGATTTATCTTCCCATAAAAAGCATTCTTCATCACAATATCCTCCCCATACATTAAAACACCTGCCATAATTATTACGGCAATTAATAGAACCCTTTTCATTGTTTACTCTCCTTGCTTTGAGTTATTTTTCACACTAGTTTATTTAATTAATACCTTTAATCTCCACCTTGCTACATCAAATCACAATATGTCAATTAATTACTTATCCGTGCATTACTTTTATTATATAGCATTGTAAAATGATTGTAAATCCTGTTGTCCCGACCATGCTTTTTACCGCTCCCGGAGCGGTCGTCCCGAATCTATCGGGATCGTCCCAACACTTATCAACGCTTTGAAGTTCATTTCTTCCTCTCACCAATTTTAATTTTCGTATACTTCATGTCTGTAACGGCAAGAACTTCAGTTCCATCACCCGAAATTCGCAGGTTATACCCGATTACTCCTCCCCCCCTTGGAAAAGAGACTATCAATTCTTTTGTCTTTATATCAAAAACTTTTATCATATGCTTACTGGTTATAACTATTCTTCCTGCTGAAGCATTTGATGGAGGAGCTGCAGACTTAACACTCATTAACTTTATACCACTTACTACATCGATCAAGTCCCCACAGTCTGTAGTCATTAATGAACCATCTGGCGACCAGTAATTTGGTGAAAGGCTGCATCCTATTGACTCATTTGTTACTATACGCCCATCTTCATAGACCAGAGCAGAGCCAGAATCATCTGATCCTCTATCAGCTTTCCCGGAAATACTGAAAACACTGCCTGTCGGATCTGGTGAAACACCTCCAAATATTTCAAAGGGAACTTCTATCATTTTCAATACATTCCCTGAATGATCATAAAAAATAAAACCGCCATTCCCATTAAATGGACCACCACCACTATCTTTCTTATAGGAATACATGTAAAATGAATATACTATCTTGTGGTCATCTACATATTCTATTTGATAGTCTATATCATCTCCGGGCTTGCATATGTCTTTCCTGACATTGATAATTGTTGCTTCATCACTGCCGATTTTTTGAACTCCCTCCCAGAAAATACCATAATCATCCATAAAATCATCTGAAACTAAAAAGTATCCTGTATCCATTAATTTCCAGTACTTCTGCTTTGGCTTAATATAATTGATTACCTTGTAACTGTTACCACTTCTCATAAGAATAGTATCTTCAGTATATTTTCTTGGTTTTGTATCACCTAGAAAATCCTTATATGTTAGATATTTTCCAAAATCTGACCACCTCCAAGAGAAATGAGTCCCTAGCTCAACCCTATTAATATTTGAGTCAAAGCTGGTTAAAGTTTGCCTAAATTCTGGATAATTCGGATTTGTACTAATTCTGATTGAATGTCGCTCAAACAGAAGATCACCAGCACTGGTCTCCGTAGACTGAGAAAGTTTGTACTCTCCCGTAAGTGGTTTATCAAAATATTTCTGTTTTACAACTGTATAATTATGTGTTCCCTCTTTAGTTCTGTAGTTAAATCCACTGTCATACTCAATTTCCCCATACATTAAAACACCTGCCATGATCATTACGGCAATTAATAGAACCCTTTTCATTGTTTACTCTCCTTGTCTTCCTTGTTAATATTGCTTCCGGTATGTAAATGTTCACACGAGCATAACAGATCACAGCTACAGATAAATGTCAATATTATTGTTTGCTGTCTTAACAGTGTTTGATTTACAGGTTTTCTGACTGTAGTTGTTTCAGGATGGTTAAATGTCGGGTGTTTTGATGCGAGTGGTGATGTTACGGAACAATAAATATTGTTCTACGCTGCACGTTAATTTCGTAAGGACTGTTAGAAAAAGGGAGCAGAAACCTGCTCCCCTTAAAATCAGTCTATACCGGGGATAACCTTAATGGTCTTTTCTCGTCTTGTATATACAGATCCCGGCTTCATTCTGCTTTCTTTGGATACGTTACCAGCCTGTGTATATGTAACCGGTGCAGATTTGGCTGTTCTGTACTTACTGTGGTAGGCTGCTACCTCAGCAGCCTTTGTAATGTCAGCTTTCTCAGCTTCAGCGGCATTACACAACAGTACAACATGACTTCCGGGTACGCCTTTGGCATGAAACCAAAGATTATAAGGTTTTGCCACCTTGAAAGTAAGATAGTCATTATCGTAATCTGTTTTACCTGCCAATACACTATGACCATTCTCTGTCTTATATTCCCAGTACTTGCATTTAATTTCCATTATTCCTCATTTCTTCTGTAAGTAATATCAAACAGTCAGTTCAGATAACTCACAATCATCAATATCCGGAATCAGATTATTCTCCTCTATAGAGTCCAAAAGTTCCTCCACATCATGTATAGAGTTGATGATATGGTTCACAATATCAATCCTTGCATCTTTTACAGCTCTGTTTTCAGGACTATAAAGCTGATTCTCTGTACAGTTTTCAGTAATCTGTGTCTGAGTCCAGAACTTTTTTTCTCTGATCACTGCCAGATATTTTCCAAAATCAATAGACGCGTGTTCCTCATAAATCGGGATTCTCATATTTAACCTTGATCTGTACTTTCTCACTCTTGTTTGAATTTTAGTTAACAAATCTTTCCTGATATTAACCTGAATTAACTCTTTCATAATTATTCTTTCTCCGATTCAAGATTAAAAAAATAAATTGATGCTCTTGTTCGCAGCGGCAGGGCTTTAACTCTCTGATTCTCAACAAGAGAGAGCCATGTACGGCTGATATTAAGATCCTCTGAAAGTTTTTTCATGCTGATATTGTGTAAAATCCTCTTAATCCTTACTTCTTTGCCTGTTAATATTCTCATCATTCCTCCACAAAAATTCTTATATTAAAAAAGTATTTGACAATTAACATAATTTAATATATATTAATCAACAATAACTAAGAGTCTTTTAATTAACTTTTATTAAATTGTCAAGAATATATTTTACTTTTATTAAGGAAGTGTTATGATAGGTGATAGATTTAAAGAATTACGAAATACGCTTAACTTGCGTCAATCAGACTTTGCAGCTAAACTTGGGGTTTCTTCTGCTGCACTTTCGAAAATCGAAAATAACCTGACTGTTAACCCCAGAACTGAGATTGTTAATAAATTAATTAACGAGTTCAATGTTAATATGGAATGGCTTTTTTCCGGTACAGGAGACATGTTTACTAATTCTGAGATACACGAGGACAGTGGTACTATTGAGGAGTACAGACAGAAGACCATGGAGCTTCAGGAAGAACTTTCTAATGTTCAGAAGAAACTGATTAACGAAATTGAAGAGAACAAACATATGAGACAAGAGTTTAACAGTAAACTTCGGGAAATAGTAAAAAGTATCAAAAAGGGTGAAATTGATATAGAAAGGCTGTTAAGTCTCAGTTTTCTGGACTAAACTATATATTGACTTTCAAGCTGATTGATCCAGCCAATGTTGTTCCGGGTTGAGGTTCGAAACTCTGGATCTCGTATTCAGTGTTAAGAATATTGTCTACAGAAAGGCTGCAGTTAATCCAATACCTCTTCCCTGCTTTTATCCTGTAGGCAAAACTTGCATTCAGAAGTTCGTAAGGTGTGATAACTCCATTGAGATTGTCATTGGTTTTCCATTGTCTGCCAAAGCGTTCCCAGTGTATGCCAGACTCAAAATCTGCTATTTTGTATTTAAGAGAAAGTCTGGTCTCAGAAGAAAAAATATTGGGGATATTTTTACCATAGTGGTCAGATCCATCTGTTTTGTTAAGTGCGAAATTACGTTTCCAGTCAATGCTTGCGGAAAAACCATATGGGAGTTTTTGCGTAATGTTTAAGTCCCATATTTCGTATTCTGCATCGGCGATATTTCCAGTTGTCCAGAAATTTAATGACTTATACCAGTATATCATGTCCTTAAGTTCAGACTTCTGCAGCTCAACATTGATCTCGGTATTATCTGACTTCAATTTCATGAAAGTATTCGTTCCAATCAGTTTTTCTTCTTTAAGGTCAGGATTTCCCTTCACTCGTGAATCACCCTTCCAGTACAGATCATAAAAAGATGGTACTGTATAGGCTTGTCCATAATTTATACCATAGTGAACTCTGAATAAATTCGGAAGTTCATTGCTTACTTCTACAGCACCACTATAGTTTAAATATCTATTATCATCCTCAAATGCATTTTCAGAGCTTATTTCTCCCTTAAGGCTTCCCGAATACTTCAGCTCAAAGGAAAACAAAGTATCTTTTCTGCCCAGGTTAATGTATTCTCCCAGATTCTGCATGGTAAGTGACTTGGATGAGCTGAAAACCGGGATTGTTAAATCCTGCTGATTATAATATTCGTTAGTGTAATTTGTTACCTGAGTGATCTTCATAAATCCAAGATCAAGATCAGTGTTAAGTCTGATATCATTCTTACGGTACTTCTCTTTAGTCAGGCTCCGTGCTGTTGGCACTTCAGATGACATGTTGTCGTATCTTGTCTGCTGATCTGAGTATAGATATGACATGCTGCAAGAGGCTTTTTCAAATGAATCTCTATAACTCAGAAGGTAGCTGCCATTGTGACCTGTCAGCCTGCTTTTCTCGTATTTGGTTACATAAGTGATTGCCCCGGGAGTACCTCTATCAAACTTGTTATAAAATCCAGTAATCCCAAGTTTCTTTGTCTTTACTGCTCCCGAAAGACTATATTCATCAATATCATTATTACTTCGTTCGTGAGTAACACCTTGAAGATCTTCATACTCGAAATTGTTCTTACCGGTGTTATATTCTCCGGAGATATTCGTACTGAAATGTGTATTGCTTGCACTCAAATGGAGTTTTTCTGTATAGTTTCCGTATGATCCGACGGAAGATGTTCCTGTAACAAACATTTTTTCTGTAGAATTTCCCGATCTTGTCTTTATGGATATAATTCCACCTGCAGCACCTGAGGAGTAAGTAGAATTTCCCTCCAGAATATCAATCCTTTCTACAATATTTAGAGGAATTGCTGAAAGATCATAAGCCTGACCCGATTTATTCAAAGGGACACCATCCAGAAGTATCAGAGTATGTTTGGCTGATTTTCCTTTCAGCGAAACTTTTTGTTCTCCCCCATCCGTAAATTTGTTCCCGGTCACATAAATCCCTGCATTATTTTTCAGAATGTTCTCCAGTGTGCTGTTTTCTCTGTCATTGTCACTTAAATCTACAGATTTAACATTTCCGGCATCCACATATGAGTTCTTCTTTCTCGATTCAACAATATTTATAATTGAACCCTGTAATACCTGAGTTTTTAATTTTATAACACATGGAACCGGTTTAAAGGAAGCTGACTCGAATCCCAGTTTGATAACTGTAACAGAATCAGGTTTAGAAGACAGAAACACATTCCCCTGTGTATTTGTCAGGTAGATTTTGTCCTGACAAATAACTGCAGCATTTTCTACAGGATTATTATCTGAATCTAAAACAGCGATATTGAAGGCCGTAACATATACCGGAATTATTAAAATAAGGAATAGCAGGATTGGTTTCATTATTTGTACAGGACAAGGGGTATAACTGAATCGTCGGAATTAATTATGTTAATATCATGATCATACAAAGCTTTCAGGTTTTGACTATTTATCACAACATCAGGGGCACCGTCCGCAATTACAGCACCTTTTTTCAGCATAATGATCCTGTCGCAATAGGATGCTGCCAGATTAATATTATGCGAAACCAGAATAATCAGCATATTTCTTTCTTTCTTGAGCTTCTTCAGCAGGTTCATCAGTTCAATCTGGTGATTTAGATCCAGGTTTGAGAAGCTTTCATCCATTAAAAGAATAGGTGTTTTCTGGATAAGTGATCTGGCAATTGATACTCTTTGTTTCTCTCCACCTGAGAGAGAACTATAAAAGTCTTTTCGTTTTTCTGCCAATTCCAGCCTGTTAAGTACATTTTCCACATCATCCTGAACAGTCTTATCGCTAAAACCCAACAGACTGCTGTGAGGGTAGTTTCCCATAACGATCAGATCTTCAACGAGGTAGCTGAATTGAGGGAAGAATTCCTGAGGAATTATTGAAATTTTTTTAGCGAGTTCTTTGCGCTTCCATTTTGGTACAGGTTTATCAAAAACATCAACACTTCCGTATATTGTGGTAATTGCACCAATAAGGGTATGCAGCAGAGTTGTTTTACCGCTCCCATTGGGACCAATAATTCCAACAAAGCTGTTTAAAGAGAACTCCAGATTCAAATCCTTCAAAACGGTTTTATCAGGATACCCGACAGTAACGCTATTGACTTTCAAACATTTTTGCATAAGCCAATAAATTCAACCTATGAAAAAGTTACAAGTTTTAAATCAGAACTTGCAAAAACAGCATTTATGTATTATAGTTTTTTTGAGACAAAAATCATTGACTTTTATATTAGAAAGATTGGTCTTGGTTACTTAACAAAAAAGGATTTATTATGAACAGAATATATATGAATAATTGTGTGACAACCAGAATTGATGATGAAGTACTGGATCACATGATTCCTTACATGAAGGACAGGTTCTATTTCCCTGCCAATTTCATCAAGACAGGTGAAGAAACAAATGACATGATAACTGCAGCCAAACAGGCAATTGCAGAAACAATAAATGCAGACACCAATGAAGTTCACTTTACAAAAGGTGGAACATCTGCGAACAATCTGGCGATAAAAGGTTTCCTTACAGCAAATGCCTCAAAGGGAACTCACATAATCTGCTCAGTAGTAGATTATCCGGATATTCTCACAAATGCATCATTCTTTGAAAGCAGCGGATTTGACGTTTCATATATTTCATGCGATGACAAAGGGTTCATCAATCTTGATGAGCTTAAAGCTGCAATTCGTGAAGACACAGTCCTGTTTATGACAACTCTTGCTAATCATACATCCGGTACAATCCAGCCGATTGCAAAAATCAGAGAAATACTTGATACTGCAAATCACCGTATTTATTTTCATGTAGATGCTTGTCAGGCATACGGCAAAATAGATATTAACGTTAACAATCCCCAGATTGATTTAATGTCGCTATCTGCCCATAAGATACACGGACCTCAGGGAATTGGAGCTTTATATCAGAGAAAAGGTGTTGTTCTTGGTCAGATTCATCACGGAATATCCAGAATAGACAATCTTGAAAACGGTGGAATCAGCATAGCTGGAATAGCCGGATTTCATAAAGCTGTAGAAGTACTTTTCAGAGATATAAAAGGTTACAGAAGTCACTTGAAAGAAATGTCTGATTACTTATTCAGCAGAGTTAAAAATGATATTCCATATATCCTTATCAACGGGCCTGAAGGTGACGAGAGAATCCTTCACAATGTTAATATATCTTTTGATTTCATTGAAGGTGAAGCAATAATGATGATGATGGATATTCAGGACATTATCGTGGCAACAGGTTCAGCGTGTGCATCCCAGGGACTTAAACCTAACTATATACTTATGGCTATGGGAAGATCACATGAACAGTCACACGGATCAATTAAATTTACACTTAGCAAATATACAACAAAAGAAGAGATAGACAGAACAGTTTCCAGTCTGGCTGAAATTGTTGAAAAACTGAGATTAAGAAGTCCTCTTTATAATCAGTAATTAAAAGGGAGTTAAAATGCAATATTCACAGAAAGTCTTAGATCACTTCATGAATCCTCATAATGTAGGTAAACTTGAGCATGCTGATATTATAGCTACAGAAGGTTCTCCTGCTTGTGGTGATCAAGTTACTTTGTACTTAAAAATTAATGATGACACAAAAGTCATTGAAGATATATCTTTTCAATCTTACGGATGCGCATCAAACATAGCAACCGGTTCTATTATAACAGATCTTGCCAAGGGTAAAACCCTGGATGAAGCAAAAACCATAACATGGAAAGATGCAGCGGCAGAACTTGATGGACTGCCTCCTCAGAAAATGCATTGTTCTGTCTTGGCAGTAGATACACTCATGACAGCTATCAAGCAATATGAAGTGGAACACAAACTTTCTGAAAAAGATGTTTTCTCAAAAGATCAAATCATTGAAGAGCTGCATAAGATAATTTATCCTAAGGTTGGTGAAGATATTGTTGCTCTGAAAATGGTCAAATATGTTGGTTTTGATAACGGTGTTGCAATCGTTGATATAGAGATTCCCAAGTTCGACCAGTACAGAGAAAACGTTGCTGAAGAAATTCGAGAACATCTTGAAAAATTCGCGGAAATAAAAGAAATAAAAATTAATATGTAGTTTTTTCTAAAGTTTTATGAAGACCATACGATATTGTATTGAAAACAATATTGGAGGATACGATGATAATATCAGGAGTAAGTTCACTGGCAAATACTTACACAATGAACTCAGTGAATAACAACACTAATAATACTGATTCTGTAAAAGAGAATGAAGGTGCAGTAAAACTTGAAGATGATGTGGAAAAAGAAGTAGATTATGCTACTGAGGATGTTGAAGATGTAGATCCTTATAACTATCATAATCCAAAGCCTCAAAAGATTCTTTCACCTGCTGATAACGAGCAAATCGATATTCTTTTGTAGAGTGGTCTTATTTTACTGAAGGTTGTCCTGAAGGATGACCTTCTTTTTTTATCTATTGACTTTCAAAGAGAAAGTATTTGACAAATTTTTTCTTAGATTCAGATTTATTATAAATACTATTTTCAAGGAGTAAGTAATGAAAAAAATCATTTTTACCTTATTAATACTGGTTATTGGACTCGCTGTATTTAAAAAAATCAAGAAAAACTAATTTTTTTGCTAAAGCTTTTTTAAGCAACGACGATCATTAACTGAGCGACGGCTCGGACAGATAAGCAGGTTAAGAAAGAATGAATCACATCACGTAATGTTCTTTCTTGATTGGAAAAGAAAAACCCCGCAGTGCGGGGTTTTTTTTGCCCAAAAACCGGTGCAAAATTCTTACTTTTTCAAATTACCTATTGTATAATTTATTGTACTGTTAATAATTACGGAGTATTCTTTCTTACTGTCAGGATATATACCCTCTCCATCAAGACTCTGATTCAATGTGCCTGCCCAGAAATTGGTGTTTTCTAATTGGTAGATAATGTGTCCATTGGATTTCCCCTTGAGAACAATCAGGTTTTCTCCATTTTCAGAAACAGAACTTAATTTACCGCTTATCTCGATTCTTCCCATATCAACTGAAATTTTGCCTACTGCATAATCTTCATCAGTATCAATAGAAAGTCCGGTGCGTTTTTGTCCTGAGTAATTCCATTTCATCCCGGGTTTGATACTCCCTGAAGAAATTGTGTCGAATATCCTTTTAAACTCTTCAGTCACGGCATTATCGTTAAACTGTTTAATTACAACATCTTTAAGATTCAAGTTACCAGGCATATTGTGAAGTTTATCAGCTGTTCTTGTAATAACATCATTAAGCCCGAACACTCTGTCTACTTTAAGTTCCTGGTTTAGCTTAAGAGAGAAAGATTTACCTTTTAACTCACTCAGAAATACTTTAAGGAAGTGTTTGCTGTCATTTGATTCGGAATCATAGGCGAGCTTAGTACTTCCGTCACTGCTACTGTAATAAAGAGAATCAATTATTACCCTGGCACTATATTTATCAAGCGGAATTAAATTGTAAAGAGCAATATACTCTATGTTGTAGTTAAGGGTGTCATTAATGGTTGTCTTCTGACTTATTTTGTACAGTACCTTATTGTTTTGACCCTTGGTAAAATGTACTTTTACTTCTGTTGATTTTGATCCACAGGCAATAATGACTATAAATACTGCCATAACTATGATATTTCGTGTTATTTTTTTCATCATTGTATCAATTACAGACGCAGCAATTCTTGTCTATAAAAAAATTGAAGGTGTTGATGAAGTATTTTTTCTATTCTGGTACTATCTGGGATCTGATTTCATTGATTAGACTCTTTTGATCTGCTCCCAGTAGATTCAGTTTATGGATTGCATTCAGAACACTGTCATGTTCCTGATGTCTGATAATCATCGTCCTGAGCCAGATATCGTTTATCACGAGATTAGCCATTTCAACTGCTGCTTCTTCCACAGAGTAATATGTCTCCTTCTTGAACACGTCATAGCGTTTCAGTTTAGTTTGATACGGTATAAATTCCTGCATAAAGTCTTCATAGGAGATGATTTCATCGGATGAAGCTTCAAATGGAATTCGAAAGCATTTACTTATCAATAAAAGCTCTTGAATATATATTGGAAATCTGGCTTTATAGATTGTTGCCCATTGATGAAGCCCATACTTATTAGAACGCAGTATGGCTCTGATCTCTATTGTCTGGTCAGTAATTTTATCGCTGATCTGTACATACTCACTGTCAGACTCAGAAAGCAGATAGCAAATATTGAAACTCTTTGTTTTAAGCTCTTTATAAGGCATCATATTTACTTGTGCCTGCTTATCAGTATCCAGTATAGTGCACCATTCCCATTCAGGTCTTTTGTGTTGCATAAATCCTCCGGTAACTTCTAAAATAATATAAGTAAATGTTTTAGAATAATAAAGGAATTATTAATTTAGTGTTATTGATTGAATAGAAGAGAGTTAATACCTAAGTTCAGTCGGGATAGACTTGTTTTCTCAGAAAACAGCTTATGATATGAAATATCGACTTATTCTTGCAGCAGACTTAAACTCAGCTCAACCATATTAATATATTGATGTTTAATGATATGTTCGTTCACTGACAGACTGTGTAAAAACGCAAGTTATCTTAAAGTTAATAGTAATTTATGTCGCGATTTTCCCGATAACTCAGGACTCAATCAACTTAACCTACTGATAAAGAAAGAGTAGATGGCTCCCTGAGCGGAGTCGTATGGAAATATCATTATATAATTGACAAGCAAAGTGTATTTAAAAGAATCCTCGAACGAGGTAATTCGTTTATGAAGAACACAATAATTATTTTGTTTCTCATCTTGATTTTAGGTTGTAAGAAAGAACCTGTCAATGGCTATGTAATGAAAAAGAAATATGATAAAAGCCCATTGACTAAGGAAGAAATCCTTAATATTTTCCAGAGATGCTATCAAAATGAAGATACTGGAAAAATGTGGCTTTTCTTCGAAAATTGGGCAAGAAGTATTAAACCAGATACACAAGAGTATCTGAATCTTAATGAGTACATTAGCAAAGCTTATAATATTTACCTAAAAAGATTCGACAAAAAAGTAAACACTCAAAAGTATTTTGTTGTCCAACCATTAATTTACTATTCAGTAATGATTAATGAACTTGAAGATAACCCCGGTACTTATGATTTTCAGGATTGGAATAACCTTAAGGAAAAGGGATATTATTTATCAAAGAAGCTACTGATTTTTTGTAAGCCGGAATTCACTAATAGAGACAGAATAATATATGTAAATAATGAGATACACGATGCTATAAAGGAGTTTCTTCTGTCTGAAAAAGATGAAAATGGAGAATATTGCATTGTAGATTAAAATAACGAAGAACGCAAGTTGAGGGAGCGTTTTTTGAATAACTTCATTGATTTATCAACTTCTCATTGGATTGAGAAATATTACATTTATAACCAGCCTCAATTACTGATTGCATTCATCGATGATTCTAATAAGTTTATAGTGGAAGAATGGTATGGCGATACTGAAAGGCGCAAATACTTCATGGAAATCCAAAATAATAGTCTTAAAGTAATAGAACATCTTGGAATTTCAATTCAATAATCCTACTTAAGAAATCTAACAATAACTTTCAAATAATCCAGCTTGCAAGTATCTGAAAAGTCTATAGGTTTATCCTATCAATTTCATCCTCTTTCATACTAATTCTGACACTGCTAAGAACAGTACTTCCATATTAATTGACAATTTGACTACACTGTCAATACTTGAATCAAATTAAATCAAAGGAATGATACTATGTGTGGAATAGTTGGATATATTGGTTACAGAAACTCTGTGCCGCTCATTATAGAAGGAATTAAAAGACTGGAATATAGAGGCTACGACAGCTCCGGAACTGCTGTTATCAATGAAAACAATGAACTGCAATTCGTAAAACGTAAAGGTAAAATCATTGAGCTTGAAAGGGCGTTACCTGCCCCAAGCAAGTTTTCAGGAACAGTTGGCATTGCTCATACACGCTGGGCTACTCACGGAGAACCGAACGAAGTCAACTCTCACCCGCATTTCAACAAAGAAAATACTATTGCTCTTGTCCATAACGGTATCATAGAAAACTACGAAGCCATTAAGAAGAGACTGGAAAAAGAAGGTTACACTTTTGTTTCCGAAACCGACTCTGAGGTTCTTGTACAACTTATAGATTATTTCTACAAAAAAGATAATGATATGAAGTCTGCAGTACAAACCGCCTGCAGAATGGTAGAAGGAACCTTCGGGATTGCGGTGATAAACTCTGATACACCTGATTATATCTATGCGGCCAGAAAAGGTTCCCCGCTTATTCTTGGAATTGGCAATAACGAGTATTTTATTACATCAGACGTTAATGCTACGATAGTACATACAAACAAAGTCATATACATCAACGACAATGAAATGGTTACCATAAACAGGAAGAGCTACGAGATTACAACTCTAGAAAATGAGGCTGTCAAGGCAAAGATTTCTGAAATAGACTGGGATATATCTTCCATAGAAAAGGGTGAGTTCAAACACTTTATGCTTAAAGAAATATTCGAGCAGCCTGTTTCAGTATCAAATGCCTACAGAGGAAGACTTATTGAAAAGCTATCCACAACAAAACTTGGTGGACTGGCAATGTCAAATGAGCAGCTGCGAAAAGTTAAAAAAGTGCAGATTATTGCCTGCGGTACTTCCTGGCATGCAGGAATGATTGGAAAATATCTCATCGAGATGCTGGCAAGAATCCCCGTTGAGGTTGAATATGCAGGCGAATACCGCTACAGAAACCCCATCATCCCTGAAGATACCATAGTCTTTGTTATCAGTCAATCCGGGGAAACTGCCGACACATTGGCTGCATTGCGTGAAGCACAGGCTCGTGGAGCGAAAGTGCTGGGTATAACTAACACTATCGGCTCAACAATTGCCCGTGAATCGGATGGTGGTGTTTACATCCATGCCGGTACTGAAATCGGAGTTGCCTCTACAAAAGCTTTTACATCTCAGGTTACAGTGTTATCTCTTTTTGCCGTCCTAATGGGACGAATGAGAAGTCTTTCTCCGACATATGGTTCAGAGTTCATCAAAGAAATAAAGAAACTTCCATCAAAAATTCAACAGATTCTCGCACTTAACGATGAAATCAGGGATTTTGCCCGATCTATCAAAGACTCTACTAATGCCCTGTTCCTGGGTAGAGGTATACACTATCCTGTTGCACTGGAAGGAGCATTAAAACTTAAGGAAATCTCGTATATCCATGCAGAAGGTTACCCTGCGGCAGAGATGAAACACGGTCCTATTGCTCTTATAGATGAGAATATGCCTGTTGTTGCAATTGTTATGAATGATGCAATTTATGAAAAAGTAATATCTAATCTGCAGGAAGTTAAAGCCAGAAAAGGACGCATTTTTGCAATTGCCACAGAAGGTGATACACAGATTGCAGATCTTGCTGAAAAGGTTATCTATATCCCTGACACAAAGTATGCACTTCAGCCGTTACTATCTGTTATCCCGCTCCAGATGTTGTCTTACCATGTAGCAGATCTGAAAGAGCTGGATGTTGATCAACCTAGAAATCTTGCAAAAAGCGTTACAGTTGAATAGTTAATGATTAACTTTGCTGATTACTCTCAGTATTTAGAGTATGAATACGGAGATGTTGTTTATGATTCTGAGAACTTAAAAATTTTTGTCTCGCAGAACAGATCTCATATAAATCCGCATGGAGCATCATTTCCCTGCATCTTCTGTGAAGATAATGGAATACGATATTTTTCAATATCTCCTGATTTATTCGGCAAAATAGAAAATCAGACAGTTTTGGCTGAAAGATTGGCAGAGAATCCTGTTAAATCCCTTGAAAATCTCTTTCCCAAAAACATGAAATGGTTGAAGGTTAACAGATATATTTCAAGTTGTGATTTAGCCATAGAAGACATTTATATAGATATACATAATTACATTGATGATAACGGTATAGATATACGTATTGAAAGTAATACAATAATGCTTGTAAATTCAGAAAATGACATAATTGGGAAAGCAGTCGTTACTCGTGATTCCAAAGAATGGAGAGAATTTTCTATAAGAATCAGCAAAGAGTATCGTAATAACTCTCTTGGCTATTTTCTAGCAAAGTGTATGCTTCTTAACATTACTGAATCGGGTAAAAATCTCATATATGTATGCGAGTCGGCAAATATACCTTCAGTAAGAATAGCTGAAAAACTAGGACTATCATTAGTATCGCAAGAAATAACAGGATATCTTAACCATCAACAATAAAAACACTGGAGTTTCCATGAGCATAAAAACTATATACCTCCTTCCCCACTCTCACACGGATATTGGCTATACTGAATATCAGAAGAAGATTGAGCTGTGGCAGATTGATTTTATCAGACAAGTATTGAAAATACAGGATTCCCCTGAATACGCATCTTTCAAGTGGAATTGCGAAAGCTTCTGGGTGGTGGAAAAATTTCTGGAATCAGCTTCTGTTGGAGAAAAAGCAAAGTTTGTTAAAGCGATTAAGGAACATAAAATCGGGATTTCTGCCAGCTATCTGAACTTTTCTGAGGTCGTAGACTACGATTTACTCAAGTCTTTGACAAAACGTTCTGTAGACTGGGGTGAATCAAACGGATTAGACATTGATACTGCCATGACAGCTGATATCAACGGTTATGGCTGGGGCTTTGCCAGAGTTTTATCGGAACTGGGTGTCAATAACCTGTTTTCATGCGTACATACTCACCATGGGATGTTTCCGGCTTTTGCTAAGCAGCGGCCATTCTGGTGGGAAGCCTCGAACGGTGAAAGGATTCTCGTCTGGAACGGTGAACATTATCACTTCGGGAATGAGCTTGGAATATCACCGGATGCCGGAGCATGCTATCTGATAAAAGACGAGTTTGATCTGGATCATGTTTTCCACAAACTGGATGTTCTGATGAAAACCAGAATTCCACGCTATATAGAAAATCTGGAAAGTGAAGGCTATCCATTCGATTTCGCACCAGTTATGATATCCGGGTTGCGAACTGACAATTCACCTCCCGGTAAGGAAATAGTAAAAACCATTAAAGCATGGAACAGCAAAAATGAAGTGAAGTTTGAACTGATCACATTGTCTGATTTTTTCAGCAAAATTGATAGAGAAAGCAGAGATATTCCTGTTTATCGTGGAGATTGGCCTGACTGGTGGACAGATGGAGCTGCCAGCAAACCGGCTGAGTTGAAGCTTTACAAGTCGGCCCAGCGCAAGCGAAACCTTATGAAAGAAATCTATGGAGCTGAATCATTAACTGATGTAGATGAAAATCTGGGACTTTATGCAGAGCATACTTATGGACATTCTGACTCTGTTTCTCAACCCTGGAATGAAGAAGTCAGTCTTATCTCAACCCGTAAAAACGGTTATATTACGGAAGCTATAGATATTCTGTCTGAAATGCAGCACAAATATGAACTCCAGCTGGGAGGTAGTGCTCTTCAGTTCGAAAGAACTCTAAAATTCAAAATAACTAATGTTTCGCAGAATTCTGTAACTGATCTGGTATATTTAAAAGTCAATCACTTTGAATACAATGAATTGTACTTGAATGAAGGTGCTGAGATTGTAGACTGTGAATCAGGAGAAAAGCTATACTACTCCAAAGAGGGAACTCCCGGAGGAGTACACTTTGTTGTTAAGATGGAGCTTGCAGATAAATCAGAACGTATGCTGGAGATAATTCCGTCAAAAAATGACAGATCGGTTACAATAAACAGCTATTCCCTCAAAGGCTCTGACGGCATAGATGATATTGTCAGAAAGCCGGCAATTATTGATAACTCTTACAGCAATGATAGAGTAAAGATAACCTGGTCATTTCCTGGAGGGATAACATCTATTATCGATAAAGATAATTATATTGAGCTTATCAATCAGGACAATGAGCACTCACTATTTACACCGGTATATGACGTTACTCCAGTACAAGATATAAATCAAATGTGTTCAGTAAGGGGCGCAATGGGCAGAAACCGTAAAGGTAAGAATTTTCAACAGCATTCAGGAAAGCTTAATTCTGTAGACTTAACATTCACATCTGATCTCTATGACAAGCTGCAGTTTGAATATAGTATTGAAGGAACTCGCTTCTACAGAATGGTTCTCACTATTCATTATGATGAAGGCAGGATTGACGTAAACGTTATTATGCATAAGGACTCAGTCTGGGAACCGGAAAACATGTATCTGTCTGTTCCGCTGCAAGTACAGAGTTCAGAGACCTACTTACTGAAAGCAGGAGAATTCGTTCAACCTTTGAAAGATCAGTTACCGGGAACGTGTATGGACTTCTACAGTGCTGAGCACGGATTACTATTAAGCACAGATGCTTATGGAGTTGCACTGCGTACACCGGATACATCTCTCATCCAGTTTGGTGATCTAAGACATAAAAACCGAATGCTTTTTGAAGGAGAAGACAAAGAATACGGGAAACGTTTTCCCTATATCTGGTTTATGACAAACTACTGGGAAACAAACTTTGCAGCTGAGCTCGGTGGTTTCCACAAGTTTAACTTCAATCTGCTTTTTGGAAAAGATTGCGCTGATAATGACTTTTCAAGACAAAGAATGAAGGATTTATCCGAATCACTTATTGCTGTAAGACAAAGAAACTAAGTATTTTCATTCTTCATGAGTTTTAGAACATCTTCTTTCTGTTCACGTAATTCTTTTTCGATGAAGAACAAACTATGTTTTTTAGAAAACTCTATTGCAGGATCTAATAACTTTAGAGCATCGGAGTTTTTACCTTGTTCCAGTAACAGTGATACTCTGTAACCATATGCAAGAGCAATACTATCAAATTTACTCAAATCTCTGCTCATCACTTCAAACTCACTAAGTAATTTTTCTCCTTTCTCAAGGTTTCCACTTTGTATGTAAGTTGAGGCTATATTGCCCAATGTCACACATTCAAGATTTTTGTCCGGATACTCCTCTAATTTTTTCAAAATACTATTATAAACAATAAGGGAATCCTCGTATTGTTCTTTCGCAATAAGAATGTTCCCTTCTGTGCAAAGGCAATTCAGTAATCCCGGAATATTGTTAGTTTTTATACAGATTTTTTTGGAGATATTGACTGTTTCCTCTGCTTCGTCAAGTCGCCCCATTGCATGATACACATTGGACAAGGAGTGATTTAACATCTGAATATGATATTCATCACCAATGACATGAGCAGCTTCAAGTGCTTTTGTAAATGTTTCTAAAGCATTTCCAAAGTTGCTTGTGTTCAAATAAATGTTACCCAATAAATTCATTATATTGCATTCAGCCCATTTATTTCCAAGCTCAATACTGAGTTTTAGAGACTCTTTCCCGTATGACAAGCATGTTTCAAAGTCTCCTTCATAATAGTAGATGTTCATCAAGTTAGCTGTTAACGCCTGAATCACATAATTATTTTTCTGCTCTCGAAAGTGTATCAGGTTTCTTTCCAGAACTTCTTTAGATTCCTTATATTGTCTTAAGGATATAAGCGTAATTGCACGATTAATTTCAATGACTCTAACTTTGTAGTCATTGTTCAGCTCTTTAGCTATGGTTATTGCTTCTTTCAGCAGGTCAACCGATAGCTGTAATTCTTCATTAGAACCTTCATTTAAACTGGCTGCATAATTCATAATAGCATCAAGATATCTGATTCTTTCAGGATAATCTTTCAGAGCTTCTACAAGATACTTTCTTAGTGGAAGATTAGCATCTCTATCCGATTTGTAATGCATTATATCAGCAACCTGCCAGATAACTTGAGGATGGAATTTTTCAGGATTATCAATATATTTTTTTAGAGCTCCTTTCAGAGTAATAGAGGAATTTTCTTCTATCTGTACCCAATATCTGTAGTACTCGAATTCTATTCTGCTGTAGGCCTTTACAAGGAAATTTGGCTGAACTAATAGTTCACTAAGCATTTTCCATTCACCAAGTTTGAAATACTGCCAGGGTGTCTCAATCATCCAACGAGGAACTGTCGTTCTACTGAAATACTCAGCTACTCTTATTCTTATATCATATTCTTTTTCTCTTAAGCTAAGGTATTTAGACTCAATTGCTTTTCTAAGATAATCATGTGTTATAAGAAGTTTTCCGGCACTCAGAGAAATAAGATGCCGGATGGAAATATAAAGAGGAGACCAGACAGCCATAGCCATCGGACTATCTTTCTCTCCAAGTAGATCAAGTAATTCCGACTCTGTTAATCCTTCTCTTGATGCCCAAAGATAACACAAGGCTTTTTCCACTAACTCTGATCCAAAATCATTTTCCAGCCTGTTTAGAACAAGTGTCAGCAGTTCCGGAATAGTTTCAGCTTTGAGATAGTACTCAATCTGCTCTTCGAGAGTATCAAACTTACCTTCAATTCTCAGCTCTTCGAGAAGTAGTCTTAAGTAAAGTGGATTTTCAGTTTTTTTGCTACCGGCAATCCAGAAAATTGTTCCTTTGTTCATACTCTTGTGACACCAGGCAAGGTATTTATCAATAAGCAGTTTTTTTTCATTGTCATTTAGTGAGTCCATTGTCAGTAACTCATATTTTCTGCTAATAACTGCATCATAAGCTGTTCCTTTCAAACTTGTTACAATGATTTTTACGTTTGAAGGAATTTCTTCCGGTAACCAAAGTAATCTTTCAGCAGCATTTGCCTTATCTAGTTGATCAAGAGAGTCTATGACAATGATATACTTTTCTCTACCATCAATCTCAAGAATGAGATCTTGTAGAAAATGAGAATACTGTTCGGGGTTTTGCGGCATTTGCACCTGCAGATTAAATTTCTTAATTATATCCCAAGATAACCTGTAAAGAATATTGTTTGCATCTGTTGAAACAGGTGTTGAACCAATGTAATGTACAAAGCTGTAAACTTCCGGATTATTCTTAGCATATTCCGTTAACCAGTTTACTGCTAGAGAAGTCTTTCCACAACCGGATTCCCCGGATATCAGCAATCCTTTATTTTCACTTTCTGTGAATTTTTCAAGAAAATCGAAGTAATCTTGTCTTTTAACATAAACACTTGATCTTGATAAACTGAATGCATGATGTTGTGCAGCCTGTATATCGAGAGGATTTGCTCTATCATCGTCAGGATACTGTTCCTTAATCATATTTGTAATATCTTCGAGGACTAATTCACCAAGTTTCTCAGGATTGATGTAATTCTCCCTGACAACATGATCTGTATTTCTGATCTTATCTTTCAGAGCTTTCAGCTTGCATCTTCTCTGTTCAGCTCTTTCCTCTGCTTTCTCCTTTCCAAGATAACGGATTTCTTCCTTTGTCGGATTCTCCACATAAATTTTTTTTTCACTTTCAGGAATTTCGGAAAGCCAGTCCGGATCTCTCAAGTAAAAGAACGCTCTTTTATTCATGTTAGTATTGTTTATTACACCATGTAGAATCTCAAGTTCTGTTACAGATTTTTCTCTGTGTTCTGCCAGCCATGGTTCTTTTTTTACAAGTTCGTCCGGAATCTCAAAAGGAATCCAGCCATATCTTTCTCCAAGCATTCCAATAAAATACGGTTTACAGTTATTAATCTCCTCAAGACAGATAGGAAGTACTTTACCTTCCGCTTGCTGTTCATCTGTAATACCCCATCTTAAATCGACTTCTCCCCAGATAATCCCTTTTGACTCACAAAGTTTACGCAGTTTTGGGAATACTTTTTTTACAAGAATTTCTCGCTCCTGTTTCATATCTGAAAAAGTAGATGATATAAACACCCTTATTTGTCTGTCGTTTGCGGCACACATAATTTATTCCTTCACGTCTTTATTGTAGATATCAAAACCGGATTCACTTACCAATTTTATCATATTCATCACTGCATCTCTATCATATTGCTTGATATCGTCTGTTAACTCACTCCAGGGGACCAGATACGGAGTAACTTTTCTATCGAAATCTTTCTTACCGGAATATTTCCAACCATTTTTCAGTCTGTTAATATTCCAGCGACCGTGTTCCATTTCAGCGAGTTTCTCAATTTCCTCACTTTTAAGCTCAATAAATTTACTATCGTCTGTAATCTGTTTAATATCATAACCCAGATAATTCAGACTCAGTTTAAAAAACAAAGCCTGATCAATATTATTCCTTCGAAACTGCTCATTAAGAAATTCCCATGATGTCAGCGATGTTTCAACTTTCTTTCCCTTGGATTGCTCTGTTCTGAGATAATTATCATGGATTTCTTTTGCTATTTTATCAATATCATCGAAATGAACGCCAGAAAGATTATTATTTGATAGAAACACTGTGATTGTAGAAACATCTAAGGGCAGGTCTACGAAATTTTCATGATTCTCAATAAAAGTGTCCCTGATATAGCATTGAGTTTTGCTGGAATTAGCTTTATATACTCCGGTAGAAACTCCCAGAGATAACCCGAGTCTGTATTCAAGATTTGATATCTTTCCACCTCTAAATCCCAGAATTCTTATGTTTTCCGGACAGTATTTTTGCTTAGCTACATTCTTCCAATACTCCAGAACTTCCAGAAAAGAAAAATCTGTTCCTGAAGTTCTGATAACTGTGTCATATCCTTTGTGAATATATATTTCATCAATATTTGCAGGTATAAAACCTATAGAGTCAATTTCGCACTCTTTGTTTTCCCTTACACGTATTAGTGCATTTCCAACACACCCCGGAATACCGGTAATAGTCCCTCCGCCAATTACAGTTCCCTTAAACTGAGAAAATGATTTCTCAAGTGCTTCTGTAAAACCATCTTTAACAGATTCCGATTTATGACTTGACGTACCCGCAATAATAAGAAGATTTTCCTGATTTGTGTCTTCTTCCTCAAACAGTAAAACTAACGCAGTTTCCAGTAATTCCTGAGACCATTTATAATGTTCAACTCCCGTCTTGGCAAAAAGAAGTTCCAGACTTTCGATTTCTATCTTTATACATTGCATATCTTTAATTTTTCCACTCTTTCTCAGAAAATCAATTGCAATTATGTAATATTCGAGAGCTTCATAAGGTTTTTCCAGCAGTAATAGTAATCGTCCCTGCTGAAGAAGTGATTTCATTTTACTCTTATGAATATTGATGTTTTGCATGCATTGTCTTGTTGCTGAGTTTATATGAGGAATAAGCAGTGTCAGAACTGACTCATTGTTATTAAGAAGTTCCATCTCAATATATCTGATCAGGTATTGCGGATTGTCCGGTTCAAGTAAAAAGACTTTCTTAGCATATATTAATGATGTGTTTTTGTCTGATTTACTGATAACTTGAGATATCAGGTGCAATGTTTTCTTGTAAATGAGAAATTCTTCCGGATGCATTAATTCAACGTCAATTCCTGACTCCAGCATACATTCTACTGACTTCACTACATCTTCTAATAACGAATATCCCTTTTTAAATAGATCATCCTCATAATCACTTTCTTTTACAAGGGCTTCTCCATAACAGAATTTGAACTTGATTTTCGGATTGAGTCTTTCAAATGGAGTAAACGTCTTGATAACACTATCATAAAGACCGACTGCACGATATAATTCTGCCAGTCTCAATGAAATCTCAAGTTGACTGCATTCATCCTGTTCATTCCCGAGGATTGTTTTCAGCGTATTTTCTTCATTACTGAAGTCCTCATCACACATGTAATCTACTGCTCTTGTTTTCAAATCCAGAAGCGTATTCATCATTTCTTCAAAAGATTTGTCGGACTTCTCCAATAAGGCTGCCAGTCGGGCTGCTTCCCTTTTATATGTAACCGGAACATCAATTGGAGTTTTGTAAATCAGATCATGAACTATATCAGCCCAGGCATGCTGTAAAACCGTTCTCACCTGAATTTCAGCTTTCAATCCCTTAATCTCATCCGGTACAGCAATTCCCAATATAGAATCTTTCTCTATTGAAACAATGTAATGCACAGACACATAACCAAATTCCTCATCATTCAATCTTGAAGCAGTATCAATGCTGTTCTCATAGTCTACTTCAAATTCATTCTCAATAAAATTACAAATCCTTTTGACCTGCGTGTTTGTGTGACATATAATCCGTCCTCCACAAAGATCTGTAAGTTCATTAACAGGGTCATTGTATTTATCTGCTTTCCTGATGCACTTTTCTGCAAAGCTGGATATTGTTTTTGCCCTTGCCTGTACAATTGCAAGAGGAGAATACAGGCTGGATGATCTTGTGAGAATTTGATTCATTATTTTTTCGTACAATTCGAAATTTTCTCTTTTTGATGAGTATTTGGAAATCTGATTTTTATGCCAGTCAGAGATATTATTCATAGATACTCCGGATATTTATTTTGTGAGGTAGTATTTAAATTTTCTAATACGCAGAAAAATGAGTCAATAAATTAATCTTAAATGATTAAACTATTTAATCTGATTGAGTCCATAAAAAAAAAGACAGACTCATGGAGGCAGCCTGTCTTTAGTGTGGTTTTATTTTGCAGTGAAATAAAGTAATGCAAAATTTATATAATTAACCTATTTCATCATGATGAGTTTTTGTATAGCTGTACCGCTTTCAGTAATAATTCTGGCAAAATAGACTCCTGATGATGAATCAGCGTTATTGTCGTTTTTACCATTCCATTTTACACTGTGATTACCTGATGTGAAATGTCTGTCTGTAAGGGTTCTTACTTTCTGACCTCTGATATTATAAATAGCGATATTCACCTTTGAATCGTTCTTCAGGTTAAAAGCAAGATTGGTTTCCGGGTTGAACGGATTAGGGTAAACACTGAGTTCAACACTAAACTTAGCAATTTCATTCTGTCCATTAGACACTGGCAGCGGATTATGATAGATAATATCTGTGGCACCTACGCCAACGGTGAATGTAAGTGTCTGGTTGAATGCACTGTCAATATCATAAACATATACGTGTGAGTTCTGAACGTAATCGACAGCATCAAGAGAAATGAGTAAGTTATCATGTCCGTATATAGTGCTTCCTCCGCTGAATGACACTCCAGTTGATGAGAAATCAGACATATTGAAGGCAAAAACATCTGCCGGATATGAGTTTCCGAGAATGAGATAATCATCAGTCAGGTACATTGATCCCGGTACATTCTGACAGTCCAAAATCTGTTCAAGAGAATCTGAGGATGCATTGTAGATTTCCACTTTACCGGTATCTGTACTGTAATTACCTGTGCAGACCACAAAGTACTTACCATTGTTGAACATTACATTTCGCGGATTAGTTGAGCAGCTTATGATTGAGTCTGATGTAAAATCATTCAGATTGATTTTGTGGACTTCACCCTGACCATAGCTCCAATTGGAAGGATTGAATCCAGTACAGGCAACATACAGGAAGTTATTGTTGATAGCCATTCCTTCCGGGGCTCTACCAATATTAACCGTATCGAGTACTGTACCGCTCTGCATGTCAACTTTGTAAACTTTATCCAGATCGTTACTGTTAACATAGGCTGTATTGCCTTCAATTACGAAGTAGTTAGGGCTGGAGCTGTCTTCCATGTAGATATAGCTGGAGTTAGACGGATTGTCCAGATCGATTTTCTGAAGAGCGTTTTCATAGGTTACAACTACGATAGCATAGTTGTTCCAGATTCGCACTATGTTTGGTGCTGATTCTTGTCCCAGACCAAGAACTGCAAAAGCGTTGTCTACCTGACCTGTAGACGCATCATATTTACTGAGTGTTTCGGATTCGGAATTAACTACATAATAATCGGCAAATAGTAATGATGTGATAAAAAGAATAGAGAAAATGATTCGCATATTAAATCTCCTTATGCAGGAGAAAGATCAAATAGCAGTGCCTATCTGACTTTCCCACCGAAAGTATTATAGATATTGCACTGGCATGTTTCCTGACTCGAAAAGATTACCTCGATCTAACCTTCCCATTCTTACGAACAGTGGAATTCAGATCTCGCTTTCCTTACAGTAGCGGGGGCTGTTACGGCTTTTCACCGTATTCCATCTTAGCACTTCATAACGAAGTGAACCAATACATATATGTACAGAAATTTTAATGTAGAGTTATGCGTCAAGCAAATTGTAAAGAAGATTATTCGTATGGGTTGATGCCAAAATTCCAATCGGGTAAAGGATAATTACCTCATTCTTCATATTCTGAATAATAATATCTTTAACCGAAAACCTATAATTCTTTCTATTCGCAGACCTTGCATGCAACACCTCTACAATTGAACCCTTTCACCTGTTCACGATAGCCTGTAGAGCTGATGCATGCATCAGCTATGTATTAGACATCCGGACGGTTGCCTCCACACGTATGGCAGAACTGTTTTTGTTTTAACCCTCAGGGAGACAGATTATCTCTAATTAGGCACAATGATTATTGTTCCCTACTTTCGACGCTTTGCATCGTTATAATCATGAAATCCTTCATTCCTTATAATCAAGGTTCAGACATTTTGTTTTGGCAAGTCCACTCTTGCGAAGTCTTGGGACCATTGCAAGGTCTTTACATTAAATCTTCTTGTTTCCGGGTTCTTCCGTTCATTACATGGTATCGGAACACGTGTGGTTCTTATACTCTTTGCTGTAGAAAATTTCTATCAGAATGTACTCTATTATCATTATTATTAGTATGTTTCTTAAAATTCATTTACAAAAAACTTAACACTAAATTAATTGAAACAAAAAAAACTTATGGAGGATTCATGAATTACAAGATTGGTTCACTTAATGACGTTAAAAAGTATATTGTCTTTTTCGGTTACGAAGACAATAGTGCAAACCTTGCACAATACGATGATTCACTCTCAATCGAAAAACTTAACAAGTTCATCGAGCTTAAAGAATGGAAATGGAAGAAAGAAGCTTCTGCAGCATATATTGACGTGGAAACAGGTCAGGAAGTTATGCTTTGCGGACTTGGCAAGAAAGACAAGTTAACTAAAGTTATTCTTCGTCAGGCTATGGAGAAGCTCACTGCTGCAATCGCTAAAGTTAAAGCAGAAGACATTTATGTTGTTATTCCGGAATTCGAAGACAAAGAACTCAAAGTTGCTTACATCGAAGCTCTTATTGATGGACTTGATAGCGCTGAATACGATTTTATCAAATACAAAGAAAAGAAAAAAGATGATGAAGAAGACGAAAAGAAAGATAAAAACGTAAATCTTCTTAACTGGGATTTATGCGAGCACTTCTTAAATGAATGTGTTTATGTTGCAAAAGCAAAATCCATTACAAAAGATCTGGTTAACGAGCCTGCAAATGTAATGACACCTCAGAAACTTGCTGATACAGCAAAAGAACTCGGTGAAGAATACGGTTACAACGTAGAAGTCTACGACGAAAACTATATTCAGGAAAAGAAAATGGAATCTTACTGGTCAGTTGCTATGGGTTCCGACCTTATGCCAAGACTGATTGTCTGTAAATACATGGGAAATCCTGACAATAAAGAAGACATCATCGCTCTGGTTGGTAAAGGCTTAACCTATGACAGCGGTGGATATGCAATCAAACCTGCTTCCGGCATGGTAACAATGAAAAGCGATATGGGCGGAAGTGCTGCCGTAATCGGTGCAATTACTGCTATTGCCAGAATGAAACTGAAAGTTAACGTTGTCTGCGTTGTTGCAGCCTGCGAAAACATGGTTTCCGGCAGAGCATACAGAAACGGTGACATTATCGGTTCAATGGCAGGAAAACACATCGAAGTTCTTAATACAGATGCTGAAGGCCGTCTCACTCTCATTGATGGTGTTACTTATGCTATCAGAGAACTCAAGGCAACTAAAGTTGTTGATATTGCAACTCTTACAGGAGCTGCTGTTGTTGCTCTCGGTACAGTCAGAACTGCTGTTGTATCCAATAACGATGAATTCTTTGCAGAACTGGAAGATGCTTCCGAACAGGCTAACGAAAGAATCTGGAGACTTCCACATGATAAGGAATATAAAGACTTTCTTAAATCAGATATTGCTGATCTTAAAAACATTGGTGGAAGATATGCCGGAACAATCACTGCCGGTCTGTTTATCGGTGAATTCGTAGAAGACAAACCATGGCTGCACCTCGATATCGCTGGAACATCATGGAATGATAAAAAAGGTTCAACCGGTCACGGAGCTAAATTACTTTATCACTTAGTTAAAAACATGGAAAAATAATTATGAAATATCTCAGTTTATATGTATTGATTTTCTGCATACTTTTTACAGCCTGCAGTAAAAAAGAAGAATCTGCAACTCAGGCAACTATTCAGCAGGATCCGCAGGTTCTCGAAATTCTTTCAGACAGCCTTCTTCAGAATATGATCTCAGAAGCGTTGATAGAAAGAACAAGCTTTTCAACCGAGTTTACAAACAGGATTACCAGAAAAATCATGGAATCTGCTGTTGCAAACAAGATTGATTTAAGTGAAATTGTGCCTGAAGAACAGGTATATAACGGTAACTATGTAAAACAGACATATAAGCTGAGATTTTCCTCTGATTATAAAGAGCTGATAAATTTCGTAACTGATCTCGAAAACTCTACTATCCTGGGTAAGTTCGAGAGTTTTTCTCTGGAGAAAGGTGAAGAAAAACCGGTGAAGGCCGGGATAGATTTCAGTATATACCGCATTGTTAACAAGAAAGTTATCAATACCGCTGAATTGAAACATCTTTCCTATGATATCAAGTCAGAACAGGTTCGTGCTAAAAGAATAGGTATATTCTGTGAGTTATATGCCCAGAATTATCACTGGTCAGACTTGCTTTACTGGCTGGGGTCATCTTTGAAAGACAATATTTCATTAAGTTCTCTAAGCTATGAAGATGCTAAAATGATCATTGAGTTCAGAAGCTTATCGGATGAGAATACAAATAATTACTCATTAATATATAAAGTAATAGATCAGATTCAGGAATTACCTGATTCCAGACGCTTTTTCGATGGGATAGTGTTTGAAGGCAGTAAAAAAGATGAGAATTCCGATGATATAACTTTCTTCACAGTTTCTGCAACGGAAAAGGAAAAGGTTATAACTACCAGAAAACTGGAAAAAGCATTGATCAGTACTAAAAACTGCATTGATCATAAACCGGTTACGATTGCAGATTCCCTTCTGAAAAATCCTTTTCATTTTGTCGAAGTTGAAAAGAAAGATAAGATGCCTGAACATGTTACTCAGGAAGATGTCGGTTTCCGTATTTCCAGTACTATGAAGAACAGCGGAGGCAAATATTTTGCCATGATAACTGTCGGAGATAAAAAAGAGCTGATGTCTGTAGGTGAAAAAGTTTACGAGTATACTATCACAGGTATAACCCGTGAGGAAGTAAATCTTGAGGACGAGAAAGGTAACAAGTTTATACTTCAGGTAGCCGGGATTATCAAGAAAGATCCGGCAGAAATAGAAGAGAAAACTCTTGAAGAACGAAAAAAAGCTAAGAACGATGCAAAATATGGAGACTATTAATAATTTCCAGTTGTATATTAAGAATTTGGAGTTGGAAGAGCTGCTTGAAACCATCTCTGATATTTTCATTTCATCTTTGAATAATAACCTTACAGGGATTTATCTGCACGGATCACTTGCTCTGAGATGCTTTAACACACACTACAGTGATATTGATCTGCTTGTTGTCGTAGAAGAAAGGATTAGTTCCGAAACCAAAAAACACGTTATTGATGAAATAATCAGATTGTCTGATTCCGGTCTATTACCTCCCAAAGATATTGAACTAAGCATTATTCAAAGAAAGCATTTGAAGCCATTCCTCTACCCCACACCTTATGAGCTGCACTATTCTCTTTTCTGGAAAGAAAAACTCAGGAATAAACCTGTTGAACATTATTTTACAAAAGAACAGACAGACAAGGATCTGGGAGCTCACTTCAGGGTACTTTATGAAAGAGGTGTAAAACTTTATGGACAAGACATTAGTGAGATAATGGATGTTCCTTCCGACAAAATCTATCTTGATGCTGTAATGTATGATATTATTGATTCGCAGGATGCTGATGTTACAGATAAAGAATACCATATACTGAATTTATGCAGAACCTACGCTTTCCTGAAGACAAATATCATAATGTCCAAAAAAGAAGGTGGAATCTGGCTTTACAGCACCTGTTATATTGAAAATCGTGATGTGATAAAAAAAGCTCTGGACTTTTATTCAGGGAAAGAGTATTATCTGATTTATGATGATGAATACAGAATTTTTGTTGATCGGCTGATGAGCATGATCAATTCACAAATATCTGACTAAGAAATAATAACCTTAAACATAGATTATATTTTTTACTATTGAGGAGATACTATGAAAAAAACATTACTTACTATTTTAATTATATGTCTGTCATTTCTTTTATTTTCCGGCGAGCATTCTTACAAGTTTAAATCGGGGAAGTTTGTAACCAAAATTACAGGTCCCTACAATTCTGTTTCTACAACATACTTCGATGACTACGGAAAGAAAATGTATGTTGAAACAACCTCTGAAATCCCGATGTACGGAGAAATTCAGAAGAAACAAAGCTCTATCCTTGTACTTCCGGACAAATCTTATTCAATACAGCATGATCAGAAATCATTCATGGAAATCCCGGATGATGGAGAATATGATATGGATGAAGATACCATGGATTATACAGATGATATGGGAAAGAAGATCGGAACTGAAAAGATTTTAGGCAGAACATGTGACATCTACCAGAAAGATAATATGAAATTCTGGATTTGGAATGAAATGCCTTTAAAAACAGAAATAACTGAGCAAGGACAAAAATTTATCACTGAAGTTATAAGCATTGAAGAGAATGCTAAAGTTCCGGCAAGTAAATTTGCTGTACCTTCCGGTTATACAAAGCAGGCTGCCCCTGCATTCAACAGAATGGGAATGAATATGGAGCAACTTCAGCAAGCTATGGAAGCTCAGGAAGCGCAGAACAGTAAAGTTCAGATGAATGCAGCACAAGATGCAAGAAACAAGAAAATCAAACCTGTATCAGCGGACAAATTCCAGAAAGCTAAATCAGCTCAGCGCATAGATGATAAACGCAATAAGCGTCTAAAACCTGTTTCTGCGGATAGATTCGAGAAAAAAGCAACTGAAACATCTGAAGCAGATAAGACTGAAGAAGCGAAAAAGAATATTGAGGAAGAGCAAAAAAAGAAAGCTGTTGAAAAGGAAAATGACACAGTAGATAAAATCAAAAAGATCAGAAAGTTAAAGAGTCTTTTTTAACTTATCTATATTGAAAGCAACTCCCTGAAATCTTCAAGGAGTTGTTTTTTTATGTGTCAAATATTCTATTGCTCACTCAGTTTCGTTGAGCCACCATTATTTAAGTAAAATCATCTTACTGACAGTTGATTTTCCGCTATAATCAAGTTTCAGGAAATACAATCCTGAGCCCATATGATTTCCTTCATCATCAGTTCCTTTCCAGACCACACTGTTTTCTCCTTGAGGACAAGTTCCATCGACCAGAGTAGTAATTCTTTGCCCCTTTATATTAAAGACAGCCAATTTAGCAACTTGCTGTTCCGGTAAGGTAAACGTGATACATGTTTCAGGATTGAAAGGATTAGGATAATTCTTCAGCTCAGCTCTTTTGAATCTTCCAATTCTATTTTCCTCTACTGAAGTATTGTTTCTTCCGTATATTCTGAAATCATCAAAAGATATATCTCCGAAGGTTGCACCGGAACATTCAAATGCAAACTCAGATGTAGTACCCATTAAGACAGTCATATCGACAGTTTGCTTTGTCCAGCAGTACATCCCCGTTTGATCTGAACTTGTCCATAGTGTCATCCAGTTTCCACCATCCATTCTTGCTTTCAGTCTTAAAGATGGATATTGAGGATATTGATGAGCATAGGCTGTGTAAAACTCAACATTAACAACATCCATGACAGGAATCTGGACAGGAGGAGATATTATTGTAGAGTTTAAGTTTTGGAAGTTTGCATGAGTTGTAGGGCTATAGACATTTATTGCATCTATAAAATTGAAAGATACCAGTTCATTCTGAGAATTATCCCAGATATTGTCCGGATCGGTCCAGCCATTAAGACCAGTATCAAAATTTTCGCTGTAAATCAGACTGTCCCGATGAACGTGAAAATTCACACTTTTGTAATTACTGTTACCTTCACTGTTAGTCAGCACAGCTGTAACATTATGATAACCGCTTTCAAGAGCAAAAACATTATAAGTATAATTAATAACATTACTTCCCTGATACCATTGTGTTCCATCTATAAAATATCTTACATCGTTTATATCGTTAATATTCTCTACATCAAGAGAAATGGTAAGATTATCATCTCCGGAGTATGATTGAGGTGGAGAAGGTGATATAAAACTGAAGTCCGTGTAGTTGGCAGTATTCTTATTGATATCCAGTACAACAGAAGAGAAGATGTTTAGACCTGATGGCATACCTGAAAGAGGAAAACTATACCAACCATCAGCCATTCCACCCCATCCGAAGTTAAAGTGAAACTCCTCATTAGTATTGTATCCATCTACAATAATTTGATGTCCTCCTCCTGTAGAAATCAGTGCACACATTTGTGCAGGCAATCCAAGCATCATATTTTGCTTCAACCTTTCAAATAGATCAATGTCTGAATCAATCAAAGTGACGGCATTATTAAATCCGAATCTTCTATACCCATTTTCAATCTGTGGAGTAAAATATGTCCCGGAACCTCCTGATGTATATGATTGCTGCCTCGCAGCTATTCCACATGCGAAAATCAGAGCAGCTTTGAGTGTATCACTGAGAGAGGTGTTATTGTTATAACAATTCTGTACTTGAGCAATGTATGAGTTAACTTCCGGAAAGCTCAGAAAACCCCAGTTATCATGATCAACCCCAATAGTGTAACCCGGTTGAGCTATATAACTGTCATCTTGTGTAAAAGTTGTGCTGTTAGTCTGTTTGTGAAAGTCAACTATCATACTCATAGCAACAGATGGACATCCTGCCAAAGATCTTTGAGACTGATTTACCGGATCGTTTGGACAAAACATGTTGTAGGGTGCATATTGTTCCCAGGATGTTTCAATCCAACCACCTGTTGTCGTAGTGCCAGATGGAGGCCAGTAATCAACAGGTCGATCAACGGATTGACCCGAAATCAATAAATCCCATTCAAGAATGTTATCTGCTTCTGAAAAGTAGCTCCTGTTAAGCAGTATCATTTTGCTTAAGAACTTTTTGTAAATATGAGAGTTTTTCTCATTAATTTCCAGATCTGAACTGAATGAATATCCGAGAACAGGGACATCGTCCTTACTAACTGACATAAGAATGAACCCTTTCGGCTCCAGATTTACTACGTTAATTTTCATTTTCCCATGAATTTGCAGATGATTAACTGATTCGATTGACAAATCACAATTGCGTTCTCTAAGAAATGAATTTGCAGCTCTTTCAGTTTCGTTGGTAGTCAAAGCAAAAGAGCATGTTAAAATCAAATAGAATACAATTGTAAATATACAAGCCTTCTTCATTTTTCCTCCTTTATCTAAATGCTTTTAACAGCATCTCAAACAATTTACTAAAATTTGTTTCTCTGTCGATAGTTGTATCCGCAGTTACAATTGCATTCTTCATAAGAGACAGAATTGTAGACATATAAAACTGACATGCTGAATCAATATCCAAATCGGATGAAAAACTTCCATCAATCATCCCAATCCTGAAAATATCAGAAAGACGATTAAGGAAATAAGTTTTCTCACTGTAAAAGTCCTCTAACGCTTCAGTACTGATAATAGATTTATTTTCCTCAATAATATAAAAGTAATCATCAAGTGTAAAAAATCCGAAATGTTTGTTATATGTTCTGAACCTTTCTATTCCATAAACCCTGAATTTATCCAATCCTGATTCTGCTTCTTCAATAAGTTTATCATAGTGTTTCCGGTGCATCTTGACCATTATCATATAAGCGTGAAGAAATAAATCAGGTTTACTTGTAAAATAATTGTATACTGTCCTCTTGGTAAACTCAGCTTTTTTAGCTATCTCATCTAAAGAAACATGATCATATCCCTTTTTCATGAAAAGCTTATAGGCAACCGAGATTATTTCTTTTTTTCTACGGTATTTATCCCTTTCTTTTCTGTCCATTACAACTCCTTTAATATACTAATAGTATACTTCATATACTAAGGGTTATTAAGTCAAGAGATTTATCCTTTTAAGCAAAAAAAAATAGCTAAGAATGAATCTTAGCTATTAAACTTACAGAAATATATATATCTTACTTTTGTTCTCTTGGTTCAAATATAGATTCGTCTATCTGGCGATTAAAGTTCAGGCTTGTTACAATTATTTTGTAATTTACAGGTTCAGGGTTATCATAAGAAACAACTAATACCTCTTTTTTATATGGATTTCTGAAACCATCAACAGTTTTATAATCAGAGTATTTTGTTTCTCTTGTACCATTTTCATCAGTACGTATATCTTTCAGAACATCAAAAGTCTCAATATCGATATATCTCTTTGTTGTGATACCTTTATCCTTGTTCTTTATTCTTATATAATAGCATTTTCTTCCGGATACTTTTTTAATGCCTTTTAGCTTTACTGAATAATATGGAGAATCAGGATTAAGATATTCATACTGATCGTACATTGATTCTTTCTTTTCTTCAACATCTTCCTTCTCTTCTTCATCCTCGATTAATGAATACTCACCATTTTCAACCTTCCAGGCTACTTCTCCATTATAGCCGAATAAATAATCACCTCTTGATGAACTGGTTTTTTGATAGAATTTAACAGTAGATGTATCCGGTCTGAAAAAGACAGAATTTTCAGTTCGATTCATTTTTTGCCCCTGAGCTTTAATTTCTATAGTCTGGTTTGTTTCTGAACTTGTAATAGATTCAAGTTTTTCTTTTCCACCTCTAAGTTCCAGTTCTTTTTTAAGAACTTCGTAAGGGTCCTTTAGTTCCTCAGCCATCGCAGGCAATATTAACAGTAAAATGAATAGTGCAGCTACAAGTTTCTTCATGGTTTCTCCTCATCTTGTTTATTTTATTAATATAATTTTCTTATATTGTACAATGTCTTTAGCTTTTAATCGTACGAAATAGACACCTGATCCAACAGTTTTCTTCTGTGAATTATCTCCATTCCATAAAATTTCATGTAGTCCTGATGTCAATTCATCTGATACTAAAGTTTTCACTTTTTGGCCTTTAATATTATAAACTGATAAATCGACATCGGTATTGTCCTCTGCAATACTGAAAGTTATCATTGTTGAAGGATTGAACGGATTGGGATAGTTATTACACAGTCTCGTTACAAATTTTACACTTTCCACATCATCATTATCAACAAAATTAATCCTTAGGGTATCAGTATTGTGACTTTCCATATTTTCAGCAAATTCGGCATAAACGTAAAGCTTATAGTTCCTGTCATTCTGTAAATCTAAGCTGAAGTCAGAATTTGAAGTCGAATCTATATAGGTAACATTGTTTGCTTCACGAACAATCTTAAACTGAGTAAATCCAATGTCTGAATCGTTACTGAAGTCCCAATCCAGATCAAGGTGACTTCCACTTAGACTATACATCAGGTTTTCAGGTTTTGGTAATCTTTCCAGATTGATTTCATGAAAATTAAAATCATCTGATATATCAGATAATGACACCAGATTGTAGATATTACTCTGGTTAACATATCCCTTTGTAACAACATCAAGGGTTACAGTGGTACCATCAACGTAAATTTCATACAGTCCATCAGAGTATGGATTAAATACCTGTCCATCCACAGATAGTCTGATATTCTCATAATCAGTTGCACTATTCTCCAGATTAACAACACCATGCAGCCGAATTCTGGAAATCCTTACTCCCTCCAATACTACATCATCTATATACCAGTGAGCAGTAAATTGCTGTTCTACACCTGTGGTGAAATACAGATTAGCAAAGTCATAGAACCTCAATGCAGGAATAACAAAATGAACTTCCTCTCTGGGACCGTTAGTTGGCAGAGTTTCATTGATGAAAAAGTAGTTTCTTCTCCATGGTGACATATCGACGATTTTTACAGCTCGCTTAAGAGGACTGTTTGACAAATTATTCTTAAAAGAAACTTTTAATTTTCTATATATATCGCCGACAAATGAGTAGTTAGCTACAATGCTTTCATAATCGGGATTAGTTGACATAAGAAGTTCCGGAGATGTTCCTCCCGCATTAGAAGTTCCGACGATTGTGCCGTTTCTCATCCACCATTCCTGCCAGTTATTAGTGAAATCATCTGAAAAGACCATCTCGAGATTACCGCAAACATCGTAAAATGTGAAGTCACAGAAATAGCCATTATTGTATGATATTGCCCCGGAGAACTCAATCTTCAATCCTTGAGCAAGTGTATTATCCGTTATAAACGGCATAGACACAATAAAGTGAGTATCATCTTCTGAAAATGACGGATTTCCAAAAGACATGCCGGGAACATTGGAACCAAAACTGAAATGAGGATTCTGAATATTCAGACTGCCTGATTTTTTGAATATCACCTCAAATGTTCCGCTCTCCATTGTCTCTATCTGATTATCATCCCCATCATCATAAACAAATTTATCGTAAATCAATTCAGGTGATTTAACTATCCAGAAACACTCATACTCAGCTTTCCTGTTATCGTGTTCAATAATTATTGAAAGACTGACCTTTTCATTGTTAGGGCAAGTACTGTCAATACTGAAATGAATTTCAGAATCTATATCTACTGTAGTTCCAGATTGCAGATTTTCAACACTAACAGGATTTGTTGAAATTGACAAATATTGAGATCCTGACTCAAATCTGACTCTCAGAGAATCACAATCCTGCAACCCAATATTTCTCAATCTTATATCCAGATTAACCTGTTCCCCATTATTAATTTCTCCGCTGTTATCTGCATCTAAGGAAGAAAAATCATCAAGAATCACAAAGGCATGATCGGGGGTATCAAAATTATGTCTGAAGGTAATAGCTGTGTCATTCACTAAGGATTGTGCAGTTGCCGGATATCTGTTAGCAAAAGTATATTCTAAACCTGTCTGTCCTGATTTATCAGCAATACCGACAGTGGCATATTCCCCATGATCTACATAAAAACCGTCATAGCTTCCCTGATCAGTATTATGCACTTCGTTATACTGGAACTTGAGTGAGTTTTCTCTTCCGGGTTGAGAATGAAAATTGTTATCATAAATAATCAGTTGGAAAGTCTCTAACGAATTGTCAAATCTGTTGAGTAAGTCAGTCCATTGAACTATAAATGTGTGATTCGCAGTATCATTATAGTAAGATACTCTGGAGTTTTCGTTTATAAGAAGATCATCCCAGAAAGGTGCAATTATAGGTTTGGGAACCATTGGTCCAGGTATTGTTCTGTTCATCCAGTCATAATTATAGTGAATACCCGGCATAACAAAACCATTCGATGAAATACTCAAATTATGGAATAAATCACCGTAAAATCTAAGGCTGAATGGCAATGGGACAGTTACCATATCACCGGAACCTTCGTAATCATAGTCAACCATAGCTAAAACAGTACCAGAACCTCCCTGTTCGGGATCTATCTCAATCCAATCATATGGCTCAGGCAGATGTTCCGCAGCATCATTATTGTGTACGGCAATATATCCGTATGAATCAGGACCGGAGGGTTGGTCAACTGTAGGTTCCAGATTATCAATATAGAATTCAATTTTTTCTTCAAACCCCTGATTATTGGTTATCAGAAGATTGAATTCGAAGTTCTCTGTATTATAAATATTATCATACACAAATGTGAAAGGATCGCTCACTGTAATGGACGAAATTCCCGGTAATTGTTGAAGAAAGGCTGTACTGTCTGTAATGCTTATTCTGTCATCTGTTGTGCTTAGCAAAAGTGTAAGTGAATCAACAGATATATCACTTAGGTTTTCGATTTCAACTGAGAAATTTACATCCGCTTGTGGAGAAGGAATAGACAAAAGATTAACACTGCTGAATTCAACTTCCGCATTACAGACCATTAATGAATGATTGAAAGTTTCCGTATTATTGCCATGACTTAAATTAGTATGTATAATCAATGGATATCCACTGGGTATTGAATTACCGGGATTAACAGCAGCATTATATACATAAGTTGATTGAGTCTGAATTATTGGAATAACTATTAAAGGATCAATAATACTAACATGGGATGAATCTGTTGATATTGAAATGGATACATTCTGTAAGTCAGATGCTGAATCATTAATTATCCTGAAAGGAAGTACATTATTTGAGCCTGACAGAAGTTCAGCCGCAGACTCACATCTGAGATCTATATCGGTATAATCAACAACTGCGTAGACCGTATCAACAAGTGGAATCATCTGGGGATGAAAAGCTGTCATCTGCAGTTCAGTTTGAAGACTGATATTTAATTGTATCTGATAATAACCGTTAGTATCTGTTATCCCAGTATAGAATGAGTCGATTACGGAATCATAAAGAGTTACCGAAGCATTTGATATTGCATTATTATTCATATCTTTTAATTCTCCGGCAAAGAAATTAGCATGTATGGATATAGTATCCTGGTGCTCGGATAACATCAGTTGAGGAGTTTTACATCTTAAGTTTAATTCAGGATCGCCAAAGTACTCCTTACCGATAGTATACCAGTCTACATAGTAATTTGGATTCCATGGATAGTTCCTGTATAGCTGTAGTTTTCCTTTATTCAGAGCTGCAGAAATATTGAAATTACCGTCCTCGTAAAACGAGCTTGCAATACCGGCTGTGATAATATTATTGAAACAAGTATGAGTTGCAGACGTAGAACCGAAACCAGCAACAGCTCCAATTGAAGTGCTTGGAGTTCCTACACGGAGAAATTTTTCTACATCAGATGGATAAGGTTGGTCAAAATTGCCTGTAAAACATGTAATTGCAGAAATCAATGGAGTCATATTGAAGTTAACAAGATTTTCTGTGTCGGTCTCTGTCCAGTGACTGAAAGTGCCGAATCCACGATAAAAATATGCTCCTACTCCATTATTAAGAGCATTTTGAATGCTGTTAACATATGGCTGATCGTAAACCAATGAATATGAATAATCAACAGGATATTCATCCATCATATCGTTTACATATTCCATTGTTAGTACGGTAGAAGATCCGGAATCTATATGGTCCCCAACCAGCAACAGGTTTTCGAACCAATCATCTCCTGCCCTTGTTGGAGCAAATTCATAGTTTATTATCTTTGATAATATCGACTGGAGCTGACCTGCACTTTCATATGTTATTCTGCCAACCTGTAAGTCAGGAAACTGATCACCAGAAGACATAAGGCTATACGGATGATCTCCATGCACACTTTGGTCATCGAAGTCTTCATACCATGTGGGTACAATGTAAGATGTTGCAGCATTACCAAGAATCAGTACATATTCTGGAGGCAGATCCCAAGTATCATAAGCATTCTTAATGTAATACCAGATTTCTGAATTTGTAGAATTACTGCTGAAAGCTCTTGTATTGACCTCTAAGCCCTTCATCTTTTTCCAGAGTATAAATGAAGATATCTCATTCATAATTATCGGATCATCCGGTAAAACAATGAGATAAGAGCCTCTGGTGTTGGCTGACGCACTTAAAGAGTTACAATTAATAACAAGTGAATTCACAAACTGATCAAAATTTCCTGATTCCAAATTTTCAGAATATTCAGCAGTATACTCAGATTGTGTGAATGTTATTTCTATATCAATCTCAGAGTTTAGAAATACTGCATCCTCTTCAATTGAAAGTGGGTTAACATTGACTAAGATTATTCTGTGATTTCTGGAATATCCATCTTTAGATACGAAAACAGGACTTTCTTTATCCTGAAGTAATGATATTGTTGTTTTGGTCTGAGATATGATTTTGTAAGACAGAGTGTAGTTTTTACCTTTCGGAACATAAGCATAGAATCCAGACATCTGCTGTATATCCACATCTGGATTTTCATTTCCCTTAAATACGACTATCCCATTTTCATTTATTGAGTAGTCTGGGATTTTATATTTTACACTCAGAATATTTTCATTTTCGTGTAGAATTTCAAAATCAGCATGTAAAGCTGATATCATTAAAAATACAAACCATATACCGATTATTACCGCCCTGTAAATCTTCGGCATAATTCCTCCTGTTATTTTCTTATATACATGAAATGTGAGTCACCTCTGTATCCAGCAACCTTACTGATTACTATATCAACTATTTCCTGCGATATTGGTTTTACCAGAAATAAGTCCTCAGTGTAATCAGGTTCGATTGATATTTCTTTGTTACTGTCAAGACTGATATACTCATAAGATTCATCTTCATATTCTATCCTGACATTGAGTTCAGTAAGTCTTAAATCAGATCCATTGTAGATTTTAAAGTTAATCTTCATAGTATCATAATCTTCTTCTTTTTGCCAGTCCACAATCTCTATACTGTTGAGAATCTTGCTTTGCGAACATTGCGAAAGCAGAATTACAGGCAAGGTCAGCAGTACAATGACAGCAAATGTGAACAGAGTAGTCTTCACAAGTGTCTCAATCTTTGTTGGATGTGTCTTAGACATTAAATCAGTTAATTTTATATCACTCATAGTAAACCTTTCTAATAATAGCTGTATTGTAGTTTTATAATGCCATTGTAACCTGATGCCAGATACACATAACTTCCTTTTACTGCAAAATCTTCCACAGTTCCTCCAGTATCATAATTTTCTAAATAATCAAGAGATTCTCCTGAAATTGTGTATAGGTCCAAGCCCATAGACCTGTTACTACAGTATATTAAAGGATAATTCACCACTATTTTAGTGTAATCATTGGAGACAATATGTGTATTGTTTTCTATTGGAATATTATCATCACTTAATGTAAAGTGTTTAATTCCAATATCAGTTACAATAAATAAGTTATCATTATAACCATCGATAGCTTTTGCTCCCACAAGCGCAGTTGTATGGTCAAGCGTCAGGAAATCTGAGTCTGAAATATCAAAAATGTTAATGAAAAAGTCATCAATAACAGCAAGAACAGGATAAACCAGTACCATATCATTGGCTGCATCCGATAAAGGATATTCAGATATTAGAGAGAATGTTTCATCATCAAGTCTTATTCTGCTCACAGTTCCATTATCTGCAAGTAAGAAGAAATCATTCCCGTACATTTCGATTTTTTTGATATTTTCTATAGAGTAAGAAGAAATATATTCGGAATCATTTGAGCCCGTAATTCTATAGTAGTGCAACTCTCCCCACGAATAAAATATGAAACGATTCTGGAAAAAGAATATTGCATCTGAGTCTCTATATAGATTATGAAGAAATGCAATAGATGATGTATTTGGCTCATAATACAAAGCGAGTCCGTCACTTGAATCATTGGCCAGAATATATTCGTCACTTACCGCAATCTTGTCGGTATAGTTGCCATTTGTAAACTCTGTCACATATTCCAGTCTAGCTTGATTATTAATTCCATCCCCTGACACGATATTTTTACAAGAAACCAGTGTAATAAGAACTATCAGCAAATTTATGATTTTTTTCATTAATTATCCTTTCATGAATCACTTATTGAACTCAATACTTTTATCTTCTTTATCAGTTCAGGAAACTGATCGAAAGTCTTATGAAGATTCTCCACATCAAAGTTCTGCGCTTGGTTAACAAGAGTATCACCCCATTTCTTAAGGAAAGCAAGTCCATAGTCTTCACCAACTATCTGGATTCTACTTGCAAAATCCTGCATTTTACTAATTATAGGAGTCTGTTTAAGAACTTCCCAGTCTTTTATCAAGTCAGAGTTAATCTTCTTCACCAAATCAGGAAGTTTAGCAATAACCTCTTTACTGAGATCTTCATTTATATCTGAAGAATTATCTTCAACTTCCTCAATTGAGTCTATTTCAGTATACGGCATATACTTCATCATAGCAAGAATCAATCCAAGATTTGAAACAGGCTTGAAAACAATTTCATCACATCCTGCTTTTAAAATCCTTTTTTCTTCTCCTTTCATAGCAAACGCAGTAACAGCAATAACAGGAATTGATTTAAGATCATCATTATTCTTAATGAATCTTGTTGCTTCATAACCATTCATGATATTCATTTTCATATCCATGAAAATTATATCAGGTTTGTATTCGTGAGCTTTCTCAATTGCTTCTTTACCGTTCGTAGCTTCAATCAGTTTGAAAGGATGTCTTTCCAGCATGCTCATCAGAAGTGATCTGTTCACCTCTACATCATCTACGATGAGTATTGTTGCCTCTGGGAATTCTATCAACTCAGGGTCAACATTAGTTTTCTTCTTAACGGAATTATTATCTCTGGTTTCTACATCCGGGAATTCTATTTTAAAGCAACTGCCTTGGTTTATTTCACTAGTAAGAGATATTGATCCACCCATAAGCTCTACCAATTTCTTAGTAATAGATAAACCAAGCCCTGTACCTCCATATTTAGCTTCATCCTGACCTGATTTTTGTCTGAAGGCCTCAAAAATTCTTGAATGCTGGTTCTCTTCTATTCCAACACCGGTATCAATTACTTCAATTATTAGCTTACATTTCTTCTCACTCTTGTACTCAGATTTTAACACTATTCTCACATGACCTTCATCAGTAAATTTAATTGCATTACCAATCAAGTTCATGAGTATCTGTCTTAATCTGATTTCGTCAAAGAAAATTGATACAGGTACATTATCAAACTTTTCATAAATATATTCCAATTCTTTCTGTTCTATCTTCCATTTAAAAATCTGTTTCAGTTCTTCCATGAGAGTTTCAATATGCAGAACATTATAGTTGAGAACTATTTTACCAACTTCTATTTTAGATAAATCCAGAATGTCATTGATCAAGCCTAAAAGGTTTCTACCGCTGGCGGAAATTGATTTCAGATATCCCAATTGTGTATCATCCTTTATCTTTCCTTCCAGAACTTCTGTGAAACCAAGTATTGCATTCATAGGCGTTCTTATTTCATGACTCATATTTGCGAGGAAGATGCTTTTTGTTTTATTAGCTTCATCAGCCTCTTCTTTAGCTTGTCTGAGATCCTCTTCAACCTGTTTTCTCTCTGAAATATCAGAGAATACACCTCTCATACCTTCAAACTTTCCATTTGTTATCTCATTCCTACCTCGGAAATGTATCCATATCGGTTCTCCCTTCACAGTCTTGATTCTGAATTCAGTATCAGCATTCAATTCTCCGTAAAGTGTTTCCTCTATAGTTTCCAAAAAGATTGGTAAATCTTCTTCATATACAAACTCCGTTAACTTGAATCCTATTGCTTTAGCCGGATCCACTCCTGTAAGAATTTTAAAGTGAGGGCTAATATATGTTAACTTGGTTTCCGAATCAATCGAGAATATTACATCATTAATATCTTCGACGAGAATTCTGTATTTCTTTTCGGAATCAATTAGTGCTGCTTCAGCTTTTTTCAGATCATTGATGTCTGTAATGAAACCTTCAATAGTTCTTACATTTCCGGTTTCATCATAAATTGCTCTGCCCTGCTCCCATACCCATATTATCTGATTATCTTTTGTTTTAATTCGATAATTATGCTCAAATGGAAGATTGTTTTCAACAGCTTTCAATATTTTTTTTTCCAATTCAGGTAAATCTTCATCCAGTATAATAGACTTAAATGAGACACCTTCTCCACCTACAATTTCTTCCGGAGAATAACCTGTAACGAAGTATAAACCTTCACTGGTAAATAGCATGGTCCAATCTTCATCCATATTACGTCTGTAAGCAATACCCTGCAAGTTACTGAGGAGTGTCGACATAATCCTCTGGTTTTCCATCAGATCAGCTGTTCTACGCTCGACCAGGTTCTCCAACTTAGCTCGATATTCTTTTAATTGAGATTCTACCAGTTTCCTTTCATCAATTTCTTGACGCAGGAATCTGTTTTGGTTTTCAATTTTCTCGAAACTCAGCTTCAATTGTTTTGCCATCATCTGGAAAGCAGAAGAAAGTTCTCCGATCTCATCGTTAGAAACAATTGTCGGTACTTCCTGAATGTGGTGTTTGGATATGTTCTCAGCTGATTCCCGTAACAATGATAAAGGTGCAGTGAGCTTTTTCCCCCTATACCATCCTAGAAATAGTGAGAGTGGAATTGTACAGGCAAATATAAGTAGTGCTATAAAAATTATTTTCTTCTCTCTCATGATTATTTCATGTGCATCCAATTCTATAGCAAACAATCCTATAAGCTTTTCACCCTTGGTAATAGCTGCATAACCGGTTAACCATGCACCCGCAGCATCATTAAAAAAGTAGTTTTTGATATCAGTTTCATGCGTTTCTGAAAAATACTTCCAAATCTTATATTCGATATCTCGCTTACCGCTCAAATGAGAACGCTGCAAGGCTTCAATGGAGTCACTTATCACGTAGTAGAGACTGCTGTCCTTTACTTTGATCAGGTAAACAGAGTTAATTTCAGTACCTGCATTCTCAAGTTCACTCAACTTTCCCTTAACGCTGTTATAATGAGTTAATTCCTGCTTGGGATGCATTATTGATTTGAAGTCATCCGGGACAATGTGCATTGATGCAACTGCTGTAACATCATGGAGACGTTCCCATACATCCTTTCTGAACTGATATCTTGTGTTCAGATACAAACTGGCAGTGATAATTGCTGCAACAATAATTGTAATCATTGCTGCCTGGATACTGAACTTTGTCTGAAGACTAATAAACTTCTTTTCTACTACTTCATTGTTTTTCATAGATTTACCACATCAATGTTTTCTGATTCTAAAAAGCTTCTCCAATTGAAAAGTATATATTGAATGAATCATCATCACTGCTGGATGAGATTCTGTTATTTGATCCGATATCC
Source organism: Cloacimonadales bacterium (SeqCode) (assembly GCA_942492065.1). Classification (GTDB taxonomy): domain Bacteria; phylum Cloacimonadota; class Cloacimonadia; order Cloacimonadales; family JAIOQZ01. Next base: position 881,549 of record CALODV010000008.1, read on the forward strand.
AGTCTGAGATTCAACCTGTCATCAGGAGAGACTGCATAACGAAATCCAATCCCATATGCGGCTTTATGTGAACTTAACTGTAATCGGCTGAGTGTTGATGCAACATTACCAATACCGGCAAAAAATGTTCCCGAAAATCTACCCATAAGCGGATATCTTATTTCTGACTGTAACAGGACCATGTCCTTATCTTTATATCTTTTTGCAGAAATACCACGCATCAGGTCCTGGGATCCCATAGAAGGCATTTTATGAACAGGTGTATCTCCCCATGATAATTTAGAATATATTTGAGAAGCGAATATGATACTCTTTATATTGAAAAAATACCTGAAATCAGACTTCAGTATCCGGAAACTATAATCACCAGATAGTGATTTATCATAATTCAGAAACTCTGTATCCCAAAAATATCCGGTTAATGGGTAAGTGTCATTATCTCTGGTGTCGGCAGAAAAACTAGCTCCATATCCAAATAAGGAATAATCTTCAGCTCCATCAATATTGTCGAAAATATATTCCATTTCTTCTTCTCTATCAGATATATTTATATCTGAATAGCTTATTACCGGACCAAACTCAAAAATACCTTTTTCCAATGCAGGGTTTAATGAAAAGCCAAACTCCTGAAGATTATAATCGGCATGATCTTCAAACTTTGTATTATGTCCAGGCAAGTAGATTGAGGAAGGTCTGTCTCTGTAGGATGCTTTAGTATTCAGTTTAAAGCTGTCGGTGATGTACTTACTTATAGAAATAAATGAGATTACCTGCTTTTCAGTAGTAAATATACCAGCTATGGAGTACTTGTCATTTTTTTGAGTTTCTTTGAATCTTCTTCTTAACATAACATATGCACCTGAGCCAAAACCGGAATCTCCGGAATACATAAGCACCGGAACAATAGTTTTCTTAAGTTTATTTTTTTCTTCAGCAGCATGTAAAGGAAGCCTAAAAAAAAATATCTGCAAAAGCAGAAAAGCACATAAGGTAATTTTTATCTTATTATCCATAATAGTATCGCCCCAAAAAATATTAATCCAGTTGAATATCGAACTAATCTGTTAATCCTTTTCCTGATAAAAGCATTAGCTGCTTTTTCCCTCATATAGTATTGTTTACCATCAACAGTGTTAAGTATCTCTTTCTTAAGAAGAACTTTTACAATGTAACCTTTGAATTGTTTGAGTTCAGCTAATTCAACGGTATTACTCTTGTTTGTGTACCCGTAACTTCTGAAAAAACGTATGATTTTGAATTTTTCAAAAACATCAAACGGTGATCTTTTGTACTTCTTCTTAACCTTATTCTGTTTCTTTTTTGTTTTCATTGGTATATCCGTTGGAGTAATTTATTTTATTACCTGTAAACAATGTGTTTCTAAAAATGTCAAGTCCGTTAATAGAAATTGCGTTTACAGGACAATACAGGAAACACCTGAAACAAAGATCGCACATACTTGAATCCGGCTTCATGTTCGCGTCATCAATACAATTTGTCGGACATAGTTCTACACACTTACCACACTTTGTACATTTCTTTCGATCAACAACAATATCAATCATTTCATGAAGTTTATTCCATAAATCTCTATCTTCTTGCAGGTTAAGAACTCCAGTATCATGACCTTTATATTTTTCATCTAAGGTCAAACCAGTTCTGTCCAAAGTTTCTATTAATAAATCGGAACATGTATCAAGTTGTTGAATATCACTCTCTGTAATCATGTTTTTTTTGTATATTGACGGTGTTTTTAAGTTAAGATTTACAGTTGTCTTATAACCTTTATTTATAAGAACATTATTTACCTTATCCATTAGACCGGGGGCATAACCACCAAAAGTACAAGCAGTGATTGTATTTATTCCATTAACTTGAGGAAATGCATTAAGACTTTGTGTGATGAATCTATATGTGGTTCCGAAAACTACGGGAAAAATTATGATAATCAGAGAAATGTTTCTAAAAGATGGAATGAAGTTACTGTCAAAAGAATTGACAATAACTTCATAACCAGTTGAACGTAAAAAGTTTTCTGCATCCTTTACTATTTTAAGAGTATTTCCGGTTGCAGAGAAATAAATTATAGTCGCTTTTTTACAGCTATTCAGGTGTGTATCCTGCACTTTCAATAGCTTTTTTAACTTCATCCAGATCAAATTCACCTTCAACATGAACTTGCTTATTCTGTAAATCAATCTGAACATTTCTAACATTATTAATCTTCATTACGGTATCCTGTACTGTTTTTGCACAATGATTACAGGACATACCGTGTACAACTATTATCGTAGCTTTTTCTTCCACCTTTATCTCCTTATGAGAAAATCTGTGTTTCAGAGTTGTAAAAACTGATCTTAATAAAAGAAGTCCGAATATTGCACCACCTGCAATTTTAATAATACTGTTGCTTTCTTCATGATAATGATTGTGGACTACTTCTTTGATAGAGATGTCAAATGTATTAAGGAACAAATCAAAGAGCAATGCAAATATGACTGATCCCGCAATAATTGATCCAAGATATATCAACGTGTTTTTCTTGCCGATTGCCTTCAGTAAAATTGCAATAGTTGCCGCATTTGTAGCCGGTCCTACAGTCAGAAACACAAAAGCTACTCCGGGAGAAAATCCCTTCATAATCAATGCTACAGCTATAGGAATTGAGCTGGTAGCACAAATATACATAGGCACACCTATTACTATTACGACCAGCATACCCAGGAGTCCTGAGTTAATTGATGTTTCTGCAAAGAAATTATCAGGGATATAAAATGAAATCAATGCTGCAATGATGAGACCAACAATAAAGTGTATTGATATATCATCCAGAAACTCACCAAAAGCATAGTTCATCATGTATTTAAATCTGTTAACCGGTTTTTCCTCAAGGTTTTCAGTTGAACAGGATTCATCACTGCAGGAACTACTGCTGCAAGAACTGTCCGAGCATGTTTCCGGCTCACTCGAATCGAATAACACTTCTTCTTTGTTATTAAAAAGTTCAGTAAATATTCCAGTCATGACTCCCATAATGAAGGCAGCGAAAGGCCTGAAAATAGCAAAAACAGGACCCAGTGTTCCAAAAGTTGCCATTATGCTGTCGACTCCTGTCTGCGGAGTTGATACAAGAAAAGCAAGGACTGCACTTTTTGAAGCACCGTTCTTAGATAAATACACACTTGTAGGAATAACTCCACATGAACATAGTGGCAGAGGAACTCCCAGTAAGCACGCATTTATCGACGATTTATAGTGATTTCCACCAAGAAATCTCAGAATAAGTTCTCGTTTAAAAAATAAATGAAGAACTCCGACAACAATTAAGCCAAAGAGAAGATAAGAAGCCATGTCGAAGTAAAGAATTTGAAGCTGAGTCAAAACACCTTTAAGGTGACTGACAAAACTCATATTTATAGACCGTCCCTGTAGCGTAGTCTCGTACCATGATCAAGAGATAGTCTTAACTCGGAAGAACTAACTGATTTAGGGAAGTAAGCACCCGAAATATGAGCACCATGTATACTTGCTCCTTCCAGATTAGTATTGGTTAAGTCCAGACCTCTTAAATCACACTGACGCAAATAGGTGTCTGATAAATCAAGTCCATCAGCATTCAAACCGCGTAAATCCAGCATCCTGAGATTAGTTCCCTTAAGATTAACCGGTTTACCTTTTCTTCGTGCTTCATTAAATTCTGCAATTTTACCTTCTCTCAGCAGCATGTACATTTCGTCCTGGCTGAATTTTGGTTTATTATTCATGTTCATTCTTTTTCCTCTCTTAATGTTAAGTAAAAGATAAATTCGGATGTGATTTTGACAACTAAAAGTTTGAAAATTTGATAATAGCTAAGTTACATAATGTCAATATTTAAACTTGAATGAAATTAAGGTTATTTAATGGTTAGTTACAGTTAAGACATAAATCTTACAATTTACTGATACGAATAAAAATACTAATAATACTTCTTTAAGACTTCTTCAGCTTTGGTATATCCGTTCTCTGCTGCCTTGTTAAACCACTTTTCTGCTAAAGCTTTGTCTTTTTCACAGCCCTGACCGTTAAAACAGAGGATTGCCAGATTGTACTGAGCGATAGCAATATCATTTTCAGCAGCTTGTTTATAGTAAATATAAGCTTTTTCAAAATCAGGATCTAGCAGACCGGGGATTCCATTATAGTAGATTCTTCCAAGATTGTATTGAGCTTGCGGATATCCCTTTTTTGCACCTTTTGTGTATAGTTTATACGCCAGTTCCAGACTTGCTTTAACCCCAAGCCCCTTTTCATACATCAGCCCGAGATTGTTCATTGCCACAGAATCACCATTAGTTGCCGCCATCCTGAACCACTTCACAGCGAGCAGGTGATTTACCTTTGTACCTTCGCCGTGAAAATAAGCCTCAGCAAGATCATACTGAGCTTTTCTATTCCCGGCGTTAGCGTCTTTTTCCAGTTTTTGAATATCAATTGCATAAAGAAATGAGCACGATAACAAAAGAATTACAAGTATTGATCTCACTATAAATTCCCCAACATTGATCTGGCCTGAAGATGTCCGGCATCAGATGCTTTCTTCAGGTATTCGTTAGCTTTCTCTATATCCTTTGATACGCCTTTTCCAAGAAAGTACTTTACTCCGAGCTTATACAGAGCATCAGGATATCCTTCATCTGCAGCTTTTCTGAACCACTTGAATGATTCTCTGTAATTGACTCTTACACCTTTTCCATTTTCGTAAAACATTGCAACTTTATATTCAGACTTAACATGTCCCTTATTGGCAGCCAGTTTATACCAGTGTATAGCATCTTCATACTTGGGTGCAGGCTGTAGGTTCTCGTAAAATGCACCTAATTGATACATGGAAATAGTATCTCCTTTAGCAGCCTCTCTTTTTAGTGCATTCAGATTAATAGCTGCAAATAGTTGCATACTGCTCAATAAAGCTAAAACGGTCAAAAGGTATATCTTTTTCATAATCATCTCTTAGTATATAATTTATTTAATTCTTATTATTTTGCCAGTGAAATTTTTAGAATTAGTTTCAATTTTGTAAAGATAAATCCCTGATGCAACCTGATTATTATTTGAATTAGTTCCATCCCAGAGGTATCTAAGCTCATTCTGCTCAGAATTAACCACATGATTTTCATGTACTTTCTGACCTTTCAGATTGTATATTCTTATCTTTGCGTGTGATGGTTCTGGTAAAACCATATGAAAGATTATGTCCTTATTAAATGGATTTGGATTCAGATGAATTTCAGGGTCAATAGCAGGATCAAGCACTGTTATAAGGCTGTCAACTGTAATAGATGATACACCAGTAGGGCTGTTGACAGTCAGTCTGACAGAATAGGTTCCCGGTTCCCGAAAAGTCCATTGAGGATTCTGTGTGTACCCTTCGTAAGATCCGTCATTATCGAAATCCCAATACCAGTCAGTAGGGTTGTGAAGTGTTTCATCTGTGAAATTAACCGTTAAGGGTGCATTGCCCGTAAGTTTATCTGCTGAAAAAGCCAGTACAGCTGTTCTGTCAATCTCCAGAGAGTCCATTACTCTATAAGCATAATCGGTCATATCAGTACTGAAGTCATAAAGATTCTGCATAGTGAATCCATTATTTCGCCACTCGGCTAAAACTGAATCTGTTTGTGAAAAAATTCTATCTTCTGCGTCAAAGAAAACATCCCAGACACCAGTTCCGGTTTCATTCCGTAAAAGGTATGTATCGATATGTCTGTCAGTATAGTTGCTGCTGCGGAAAAGCTGAGGTTTAATCTCTCTCGCTTTTGTGCAGATTGGAGAGCTGAGTGTTCCGGTAGTTTTATCAGGGGGCTCTACCGCCCAGATCGGGAATGCGATTGTTGACGATGGATGTCCAAGCATGGTCCACATAGTTGTCAATAAAGGGTCTTCCCCATCTCTGACTCCGTGGAATACTGCTGTAGAAACAGTGACTCGTCCACAGATACTGCCATAGATATCAACAAATCCGTAAGGCATTCCATAATCCCAAACGCCTTCATAAGGAATTTGGATTCCATTCTGGTCGTCATCCATAAAATCTCTCATCTGTACCTGAAGGATATTCTTATAGTTGAGAGCATTTTCATCATACATATTACCAATCAGCTCATGCGAACGCTGCAATCTTGACCTTCCGTAGGTGTTTCCACCCTGTTCAGAACTGTTAGTTCTTAATACATAACCGTTTTCGCTTGATTCGGCATCATAGCGCCAGTAGCGATAACTATTTGTTTCAAAGATAGCTGCTCCACCCTGTGCATCCATAACACCAAAATTCGCTGCTACATCTCGTTGTCCGGAAGTATTAAAAAGAAACATCTCGAAATCATCGACTGTAGCACAAACTTTCAGTGCTTCATACATCAGGTCGCCTTCGCCCCATAGTCTCAACCCTGCAAGATCGGTAGAAGTTGAGTTCATAATACAGAACCCGGTCTCGTTCAGTCCCATCCAGGCGTCCGGAACTCCGATATCGGTTACATATACACAACTGTAAACGCCTGTTGTATCCATAACAATGAAATTGTTCTCACGTCCGGATCTGTCTCTTGTCTTCCAGATCATAGGGCGTCCGTCTTCGGTTGCAATCCCGGAGGCTGCTCCGATTGTACATGCAAAAGCTGATGCCAGCATGATATATAATGTAATGGTGATTATAATTTTTCTCATGTTACTATTAATTCCTGACCTTCTTTTTCTCAGTCAAGTAAAAGTTAATATTATTAATATTGTTAAGCACGAATTATTCCGAATATGTTTTGTTCGAGAATTCTAAGTAGACACCTTCGAAATGCTTTTAATACTCACGAAAGTGATCACCTTCGAAATGGTCGCAGACCTTGCGAATGGTGTTTTACTATCAGAATACGAAGCAATTAATGCAAATGCAGAGAGTATGAGATGCTCCAAATCTATCCCTTTCCCGTTTTAATCGGGACTCAGGGAGCTTTCAACTATTTCTTAATCAGTAGTTTAAGTTGGTTGATCGGAGTCGAAGGGAATATGGTCATAAAAGCCACTTTGCCACTTCAAACTCTATCCCAATCTGTTTGAATGCCTCGATGCTGCTGATTTAAAATATCTTACAATTGTGGAAATTGATCCTGATTTGGGTGAGATTCCTGAACAGATATCTACAACAATGGGTCTATAATTATGTTCATTAGTAGACGTTGCATGCAACGTCTCTACATCTTTTGAATTCCTCTTCTGTTCAGGCAAGTCTGTAGAGCTGATGCATGCATCAGCTAATTTTTCATTGTTAGAAGACTTCTGCAATAACATATGTATATGATTGGGCATCACTATATAATTTAAAACCATAACATCTTTAGTGTGGTAAGGAACTTCATTGATATATAAATCTACAATGATACCGACTTTTGATAAATTCATTACTCCATTATCTATCCTACCAAAGTAGTTTTTCCTACATTGTGTACAAATTGTGATGGAGTAGACTCCATTTGACCTGTAATCCCAATGCTTATGTCTGATAGTATCAGAACGGTAAGAATTATTTTTCCCCTTCACACCTGTAATCCTTTTTATTTGCAAAAACGTAGTACGTAACGCATTATTAAATCTCATTTTCATGAGGATGCTCTTAGTGTACACCTCATTAGTAGACGTTGCATGCAACGTCTCTACAGTTATACCTTTCTCTTGTTCGCACAAACCTGTAGAGCTGATGCATGCATCAGCTAATACTGATTCTCTTCTTTTTTGGAATGCACAAAATAGGCTAAAATTGCCAGAACAAACGCCCCACCTGCCAGATAACTTCCGATTCCATACATATCGAATACAGAGTAATCATTATCATAGTTTATCTTCAAAGCAAAGAGTGTCGTGAAGAAATAAGCGATCAGTTCCGGTAATAGAAAGCGGTTCCGCTTCAGCATCACAGTATCCGTCAGAAACGAAAAGAAATAGTAAAGCATCAGCAGAGGAAACAAATGCAGCAGCAGTTTGGATGATTCTCTCAGAAAATCATTCTCACTCTTGAACATAATACGCAGATTCGGCTGATAGTTTTCTACTTCCTTTCCTGTGACGTTTTTCCAGAGTACAACAAACAAAGAAGGTGTATCAATAACATGCACTTCCTTTTTCATAACGGATAAATTGATTGTCATTACTCCGGCAGTATCTTCCGGTTTGAAATATGGGAAAAACAATGAAACTACGCATAAGAGGGATGCCAGAAACAGAATATGATTCCTCTTCTTGAAAGTAGGTCGTTCCAGTCTTTCATCAAGAATAATCGGTTCATCATCTGTATTGTCTTTTGGATCTTCAACTATTTTAAGTTCAGTCTTATCAATATCTTTCATCATGTCTCCCAATAAAAAAGGCTGTCAGAGTTATCCAACAGCCTTAAACATATTATTTATTTATCAAATCTTTCATTCTTGTGTAAACAGATTCTGCATCTAGACGGCAGTATCTGAATACATCATCAGATTTTCCGGAAAGTGCATAGCCTTCCACACCAAAGCAATGAAGCTCAGGATATAATCTTTTTTTCATCAGCTCAACTGCTGTTATAGCACCGAGTCCGGTGTTTACATTATGGTCTTCATAAGTAAATATCATACCTGTTTCAGATGCTTTTTTCAGAGCTTCCACATCGATATCTTCCGGGCAGGCAATGTTCCATAACTGAACAGATATACCTTCTTCGGCAAGTTTTGTGCAAGCTTCTACAGCTCTGCCTGTAACTGTTCCCATAACAAACATAGCTGCATCTTTACCATCCATAAGTAAATCAGCTTTACCATACTCAAACTTATATCTTTCATCAAAAGCAGTGTTTCCCTCAGCGTTTTTAACAACAGGGAGTTTGCTTCTTCCCATTGGAACCAGGAAGTTGCCATATACAGAAGATATGTATCTGATAATATGATCAGTCTGGTTAGGATCAGCCGGAACAATAGTCTTGAATCCGTACAGGTTTCTCATCAGACCAAGATAGTCAACGCACTGGTGGGTTTTACCATCTTCACCAACATCCAGACCGACGTGTGTTGTAATTATCTTAAGGTTAGTGTTATTTATATCGTTCAGTCTGTGCTGATTGAATGTTTCGTCAACCCCGAATACACCGAAATCTGCAAAATAAACATGGAATCCCATCTTAGAAAGTGATCCTGCCATAGTTGCTGTTGAATGCTCGGTAATTCCTGCTTCAAAGAAGTTCTCAGGACATGTTTTTGCAAAGCTGTCAACTTTAACTGATCCTGCCAGGTCACAATCGAATACTACATAATTAGAGTTTTCACAATTAACCTTAGCGATATTGTTGATTGCATTCCCCCAGGCAGACCTGTTATCTGTTTTTGCATCATAAATCTGTGGTTCGGAAGGATTAAAATCTATAACGGGATGTTCAGCTTGTATATGCTGCTCAGGTACAAATGCATTACGCATTTCCATGTACTTATCCCAGTTATCTTCTGCACCAAGTTCTTTCAAGGCGTCAATCAATTGCTCTCTGGATAAAGTTGAACCATGATACTTCTCTTTGTTCTCCATAAAGGAAACACCTTTACCCATAACAGTATGGGCAAGCACCATCACCGGCTTCTCAATATCAACAGCAGTTTTGATCGCTTCATGGATTTCATTGTAGTTATGTCCGTCTATTTCGATAACATACCATCCGTCCGCTTCATAATTAGCTTTGATATTCTGAGGCATAACCTTTTTTATATCTCCGCCAATCTGCAGTTCATTAAAGTCCACAAATACTGTAATGTTGCTGAGATCATATTTTGCTGCAAATCTTCTGGCTTCACCAATCTGACCTTTCTGCTGTTCACCGTCTCCCATGAAAACAAATATCTGATTATCCTGTTTCTGCAGTCTGGAACCGATTCCAAAACCGACAGCAGCGGAAAGTCCCTGACCCAGATTACCGGAAGCAAGTAATACTCCGGGGACGTCCGGTTCTATATGACCTTCGAAGATACTTCCTGCAAGTCTGAACTGAGAGATAGCATCATCAAGGTTGAAAAAACCCTGTTCACTGAGACAACTGTAAACAGCCGGTGAAACGTGACCGTTACTGACTACTACATAATCACCTTTTTCGTGAACGTCAGCAGGACAATCTGCCATTGAATATGCAACAAGCATCATATCGAGAGAAGACATTGAACCGCCCGGATGACCGGAAGCAGCAAGACTTGTCATTGTTACTATAGCACCGCGTAAATCGGAAGATTTCTTTTCAAGATTCTGTAATTCTTCCTTAGATAGAAATTTCATTAAAGCTCCTTATTTTTTCGCTTAGTCCCCGCTGATAAAATCACCGAGTAAGCCGCCAAGACCTTTTTGTTCGCCTTTGTTTCTGCCTGAAGCAGCAACCATAACTCTGTCTGCAAGCCTTGAGAACGGTAAGCTCTGTAAGAATACTTTTCCCGGTCCGGTCAAAGTAGCGTAAAACAGACCTTCCCCGCCAAAGAGTGCATTGGTTATTCCTTTGACGAATTTTATATCATAGTTTACTGAAGCCTCAAATCCTACAATGCATCCTGTGTCAACCCTTAATGTTTCACCGGGCATCAATTCTCTTTCAACAATAGTACCACCGGCATGGATAAAAGCCAGTCCGTCACCTGTCAGACGCTGGAGGATAAAACCTTCTCCACCAAAGAATCCGGCACCCAGTTTTCTGGTGAAAGCTATGTCAAGGTCTACCCCATTAGCAGCACAGAGAAACGAATCTTTCTGGCAGATAAACTCATTGTGATATCGAGATAGATCAAGCGGTATAATCTTTCCGGGATAAGGTGCTGAAAATGCTACACTCTGCTTTGTATTTCCCTGATTGTAGAATGTGGTGATGAAGAAACTCTCACCTGTAAACATTCTTTTGAAGCCTTTCCAGACTCCGCCGTCAACACCGGTCTGCATTTCGATATAATTATCCATGTACATCATAGCACCTGCTTCAGCTCTGACAGCTTCTCCGGGATCAAGCTCAATTTCGACAAGCTGCATTTCGCTTCCAAAAATCTTATAATCTATTACGTCAGCCATTATTTCTCCTAAATAACAGTTTATTGGTTCTGATTGAAAATATGAACATCTCTTTGAGGATATGGAATAGTAATATCGTTTTCATCAAATTTCAGCTTCACAGTTTCCATTACATCAAAATATACATCCCAGTAATCAGCAGTTTTAGCCCAGATTCTCATTTTAATATTCACAGAACTGTCTCCAAGTTCACCGACTCTGGCAAATGGAGCAGGGTCTTTAATAACTTTTTCGTGATTGTTTACTACTTCCATGATAATGTCTTTTGCTTTTCTGAAATCATCATCATAGCTGATACCGAATGTGATATCAACACGACGTTTATCTTCCATGGTAAAATTCATAATGTTACCATTGGAAAGAGGTCCGTTAGGGATAATGATAGTCTTATTATCAGGTGTTCTGAGGATTGTGTGGAAAATCTGAATTGATGTAACAATACCTGTAAATCCCTGAGCTTCTATGAAATCGCCAAGCTTGAAAGGTTTGAGTATGATAATCAGTACTCCTCCAGAGAAGTTGCTTAAAGATCCCTGAAGAGCGAGACCAACAGCCAATGCCATAGCACTGAGTATTGCTATGAAAGAGGTCATCTTCACGCCAAGCATTGATGCTACACTGATAATTACCATAACCTTAAGAAGAATTCCAATCAGATTCGAGATAAAATCCACCAGAGATTCTTCTACTTTTGCTTTGATCATTGCTTTTTTTGTAAGTTTCACCACTATTTTTACAATCCAGAAACCAATTATAAGAGTTATTATGCCCAGTAATACTTTAGGTGCATATTGCACTAACATTTCCATACCTTTGTTATAAAGGCTTTGCCAATCGATCATTTTTGTCTCCTTGAATTTATTTTCTATTTTTTATTGCTGAAAAAATCGGTTTTGCAGATACAAATGCTATAGTTATGACAAATATGTAATATACCTGCCCCATATTCTTAAGAAGAATATAAGCCAGAACTTCCAAAACAGAAAAAGCTATTGGAAAGATAATTGATTGTCTCCTATAGAAAAAATATCGAAAACCAAATATAAACACAATCGATAGTATAAATACAATAATCTCTGTTTGCAACATTATCCTCCATTTTGAGTTTATTATTTGAATTTTGGTGTTCGACAGAAAATGTCAAATCAATTATTTTTAATCTGACAGGCATTAACATAAAAGTAATATATATTTTACTTGATAAATATTAATTGAACTCGAATTATCGTTTTGTTGAAAGCACTTTTTAATTAGATTTTCTAAAAAAGGAGTAAGTATGATACCGAAAGATTTAATTGATAAAGAAATGAGTCTATTGGACAAATGGGATGACAAAGCAAAATCAGTTTCCATATTCAGTGGTATTGGTTCCTTGATAACAATTTCATGTTTAGTCGGTTATCTATTTATTTTTTCAAGTTCAGGAATGAATATTTATGACAGGTTTTTCATTCTTTTAATTGGTATAAATGCCTTATCAATATCCTTAGTACCTTTTTTGAAGACCAGAAGGATGGTCAAACTGTATAACTTTTACAGAGAACAACTTGTCAAACTGGCAGATGAAAACTCAGATAATTCTGAAGCTATTGCAAGAATTAACTACATTTGCAAGCACAAATTCATCAGAAAAGATCAGATTCATGAGGCAATCGTTTACAAAATTAACGGTTTTGATATTAAATTCAAGAAAAGTGTCTACAAAATTATTCTGCATACCGCTTATATATTTATTGTTATAATGGCATCAATTCAATACATATCCAGTGAACCTGACTTTAAAATCTTATCTATGTTCTTCCCGATTGCCCTGGTAATATTTTCTATTCATGCAATAATCAACTACTATCAGCAGAAGAATAATTTTAAACAGCTTGCAAATCAGTGGAAACATCATCTGGAGAAAATACAGGAAAAAGCGTACGATGCAGAATTAGTAGAAATCCTGAATGATACGCTTTGCAATCCTGAAAAAATTGTTGTTATTGAATAGACCTATTCAAAAATCGGAATACTGCAGCTCGAACCTAATCCGGCAGTACAACCATAGCAATGGTTTGCCAGATTGATCCTCCTTTCTGCCAGTTTATCATATTCAAAGTCATTTATATGACTCACACCATTACTATTTAAACCAAGTATATGATTAAAGTCACAATCATAAATATTTCCCTCTCTATCAATCGTTATCTGATTCCTGCAAGCTAGAGTATTGATCGTTTCAGAGTTGAAATTATCATGTAGTTTTTCCAGATAGCTCTCAACTGAATTTGATTTTTGCAAAACCAGAAGGAACCGATTAACAGGCATGTTGTTCATGCAGTAAAGATTTGAAAACCTGATGTTATGATCTCTTTTAAGAACAGCTCTATATGCGCTTTCAATTACACAGTGTGAATCAGGAATGTCTGTACCCTGTGGATTATAAACAAAATTCAGAGGAAGGAAATCACCATAGCCCAGTCTGTTCAGCTTTTTTATTACAGATACAGATTTTGCAAACACACCGTTTCCTCTTTGAGAGTCTGTCTTGCAGGGGTAATAGAAAGGTAGTGAAGCCATTATTTCGGCATTGTGATCAGCCAGGAATTCCGGCAGATGCGAATATCCATCTTCTGCCATTATAGTAAGATTAGTTCTCACAATAACAGTTCTGTACATATCAGTGACTGATTTGACAATATACTCAAAGTCCGGATGCATTTCCGGAGCTCCTCCAGTCAAATCCACCGTTTCAATATCACCGTTATCTCTGATTATCTCAAGACATCTGTCAATTATATCTCGAGGCATCTCCTCTTCCTGGTCAGGGCCTGAATTTGTATGGCAATGTTCGCACACCTGATTACACTTCAAGGTCAGACTCATCTGAAGAGTGTTTATGGAAAACGGAGTAATTTCGTTATAACCTACTTTATCAACTAACTTTTTATTTATATTATATTTGAAGTCATTCAATAACTTCAGCTGTTTAAATTTATCTGAAAACATAAGGTTGCCTTGAATAATTTACTTATTTCTTTGTTTTTAAATGACTGGTTGTCTTATACCCTTTTTCATTAAGTAATTGGATTATACCGTTATGTCCAATATAATGAGCAGCACCGACAACAACAAAATGTACTCCGCCTTCTTTTGTTAATTTGACAATTTTTTCTGTCATATCAACGTTTCTTTTATCAAGCAGTACCTTGTATAAATCAGCATATTCTTTTTTGTTTCTTTCTTTCAAAAGTTCATTTTCAAGTTCTGTCATATCACCACTCTTCCAGGATTCTGCGATTTTCATAAGCTGTTTACCAATGTCTCCTTCAGGATCAGCAATTTCATCGAGATAGGATAATTGCAATTCCAAACTGAGATCATCAAAAATTTGGAGTTGATATATAATAGACTCCAACTCTTTTACTGACTTCCTCTTGTATCTTGCCTGCGCAATAAAATGTGCATCAATACCATGATCAGGAGACAGCCCGGCATTCATATATTCAACAGTAGAAAGCTGTACGGCTGCTGCCCATGGTTTGAGATTTATCAGTTTCTGGACAGTAAACGGATTGAACTTATCTTTCAGTTTCTGCCATGTTTCAGCAGGTACAATTTTATCTAAAGTTTTACCTTTTTTCAGCAGCATCATGTTGGTTATAGTGGACTGCATCTGTCTTGCAGAACTGGGATCCGCTTCAACATATAGTGTTGAGCTTTTTTCAAAAGCATCAGTAATATATTCAGGTAATGGATAGAAGGATTTATCCGCAACATGGATTGAACCAAGCATATAGATAGTTGTATTGTCAGTTTTAAGTTCCCAGAAAGGTGCGTATCTTGTTTCCTCAGCAGACAACCATGAGAAAATACTGAGTACGAGTATAATAAGTAGACAAATATTTCTTTTTTTCATTTTTACCTCTATTTTGTAAAAAATTTTACGATTTTTTCTATATAAGATGAGAGCAGAACATAGATGAACAAAGCACCCATAATTACGCTTGACCAAGCGTTAGAAGTCAAAGGGCATCCCCCGCTTCTACAGCCAATTAATTTATAATACAAGTATCCGATACCTGCTCCAATAACCAGAAGCAGAATATGCAGTCCAATTTTCAGTATCAACATATTACCTAGAATCCTTTTTTAATATAATATACATAAAGAACGGCGTTCCAATGAAAGCTGTGACTATTCCGACCGGAACAGGAACTATTGAGATATGTAATGCAAAGAAGTCGCAAATTGTCAACAGAAAAGCTCCGGCTATTCCAGACCATAGAATTGAGAAACGCTGATTCACTCCGAAAAGCATTCTCACAATATGAGGAACAATAAGACCGGCAAATCCGATAATCCCGGTATAAGAGACGATGAAACCGGTCAGCAATGAACAGATAATAAACATCTCAATCCTGAATTTTCTGATGGATATTCCCAGGTTCTGAGCAATCAGGTCACCACAGGCAAGTATATGAATTTTTCTGGAGATGATATTCAGGTAAACAATCAGCACAACAGCCAATGCAGAAAAGATAAGGAAATAATTCCATTCTCTGTCTGTAAAAATATGTCCGAGATTACCAAGTAAAACCTGAAGAATATTCCCGGCATCATCCTGATTCAAGTACATAATCAAAGAGATACATGCTGAGAAAAACATACTGATAATTATCCCCGACAGAATCAGTTTTGTCTGATTGAAAAAGCCCTGAAAGTTCGCTAGAGTCCAGACAGCCAACATGCTTATTAAAGCCCCGGCAAAACCCAGAACAGGCATAAGTACAAACATGTTCATTACAGCTGCCAAAGTACTCCCCAAAGCGGCTCCGGATGAAACACCCAGAATATATGGATCAGCAATCGGGTTGTTTAACATAAGCTGGAATACATAACCTACAGTAGAAAGTATTGCCCCTGCCATAATTGTCAGGATAAGCCGCGGCAGTCTTATACGTGTTATTATGTTATCACTACCTGCATCAAATGTCAGGTAAAACCAGATCACTGCGGCAAAAGCTGCGAACATCAGAACAAGATACAAGCCTTTTCTATTTCTTATCAATCTCAAATTCTCCAAAGATTTCTTCCATTTTCCTGACACCTTCGACAATTCTCGGACCTGCTCTCAGTATAAGATCAGGGTCCATATCTTCAACGGTATAAACCTTTCTGTTTCTGATAGCAGATATATCCTGCCATCCCTTTCTATTGAGAACAGTTTCTTTGTCTGTTTCATAAGTCAATATAATAATGTCAGGGTTCGCCAGAATTACATCTTCAGTATTAATCATGGAATAATCTCTCGGCAGTGTTTCAAAAATATTGTCACCGCCGGCAATAGTAATCAACTCACCCAGAAAAGCCTCATCTGAAGCAGACATCACCGGATTCCCATATATTTCAACATAAACCTGTGGTTTCACATCCGGGTTTCGCAGCTGCAGGTTTTCCCTGAGATAGTTATTAAGCGAATCTGCTTTTACTTTTAATCCAGAGAGGGTTCCCAGCTCCTCAACAACCTTGAATAGTTCTTCAGTTGTTTTTGGGTAGAACGCTCTGGTCTTTATGCCCAGTTTGTTGAGATCAGAACTCAGCTTATCCTGCTCAAGACTGGATGTAATAACATAGTCAGGATTAAGCTTGATAATCGATTCCATATTTACAGAACTGAAAGAGCCTATAATTTCAGGTTTCTGAGCTAAATCAGGATATGTACATTCTCGAGTTCTGCCAGAAATCAGGTCTTCCCCACCCAGGGCACAGATTATTTCGTATACCTCGGGGCTTGTGACAACAAAACTCAGACCAGATTTTTGCCTTTTATCGCTAGCAGTACATGCTGAAAGCAGCACGATAAGAGGTAATAACCTGATAATAAAAGAAAAGGCGGATTTTACTCCGCCTGAAATATGTGTATTGAGACTACTCATCTGTACCTTTTTCATTAAGAATTTCTTCGTTTTCTTTTTGAACAAGTTCAGCTTCTGTTTTCTCATATTTAATTTCGTCGTTGATTTTCTGGTATTTTTCGTATTCACCTTCGATTGTATATTTTGCCTTATACTCCTGAACAACATCTCTGCTGTCTCCGTAGATATTTGCAATCTTTGGAGCATAAGCAACAATAAGTCCTGCAAATACAATACTTACCATACTCATAAGTTTTATAAGAATATTGATTGATGGTCCGGCTGTATCTTTGAACGGATCACCCACAGTGTCACCAACAACACATGCTTTATGGCAATCTGAACCTTTACCACCCATATGACCTGATTCAACATACTTCTTAGCATTGTCCCAGGCACCACCGGCGTTGTTCATCATGATTGCAAGAACAAAACCTGTAGCAAGTCCACCGGCAAGAAGACCGAGAACACCTGCTATACCAAGAGTCAATCCGATTACAATTGGTGTAAAGAGACCAAGAAGTGCAGGTGCAACCATTTCTTTCTGAGCACCCATTGTTGAGATTTTCACACAACGAGCGTAATCAGGTGTTGCTTTTCCTTCCATGATACCTTTGATTTCTCTGAATTGTCTTCTAACTTCAGCAACCATGTCGCCTGCAGCTCTACCAACAGCTTTCATTGTCATTGCAGCAAACACAAATGAAACCATAGCACCGATAAAGATACCGATGAGGAACTTAGGATTCATGAGATGAACTTCATAATAGTTCATGAAGTCAGTGGCTGTGGCTGTTTTTGTTACAATCCATTTATTTGCAACTTCCACAAATATTCTATGTGTTTCAGGGTTAAGTCCTGCTTTTTCAACGAGGATAAGAATACCTGTTCTTACTTCTTCAAGATAAGCAGCAAGAAGGGCCATAGCTGTAAGAGCGGCGGAACCGATTGCAAAACCTTTTCCTGTGGCAGCAGTAGTGTTACCAACGGAATCAAGTGCATCTGTTCTTTCTCTTACGCTTTTTGGAAGCTCGGACATTTCTGCATTACCACCTGCGTTATCTGCGATAGGACCAAAAGCATCCATAGCAAGAGTAACACCAAGTGTTGCCAGCATACCAACTGCACCAAAACCGATTCCGTAGAGTCCCATTTCAGGCATTGTAAATCCACCGCTCACACTGAATGCAGCGATGATACCGATACCGATAATGATAACAGGAGCTGCTGTAGAGTTCATTCCGACTGCAAGACCGTCGATTATAACGGTTGCGGGGCCGAACTCAGCCTGTTTAGCAATACCCTGTGTAGGTTTATATGCATCTGAAGTAGCTCTTTCTGTGAAGTATCCGATAAGGATTCCTGCAACAAGACCGATTACACTTGCTAAAAATACTCCAAACGCGTATTTTTCAGGAAGCATGTATTTTGTTACGAAGAAAGCAACAATTGCTATAAGAACTGAACTTCCGTAAACACCTTTATTTAATGCGAACATTAAGTCTTTAGTTGTAGCATCTTCTTTTGTAGATGCCATATAGATTCCGATAATGGAAAGGAATGCTCCGACACCAGCCAGTACCATTGGTGCTGTGATAAACCTTATAGCCCAGTCGTGGAAAGCCGGTCCAAGCTGTGTGACAGCAGCCATACCAAGCGCAGCAGTAGCCAGAATTGAACCTGCATAAGATTCATAAAGGTCTGCTCCCATACCGGCAACGTCACCAACGTTATCACCAACATTATCTGCTATTGTAGCCGGATTACGAGGATCATCTTCCGGGATACCTGCTTCAACCTTACCAACAAGGTCAGCACCAACATCTGCAGCTTTTGTATAGATACCGCCGCCAAGACGTGCGAACAATGCCTGAGTAGATGCACCCATACCGAAACTGAGCATGATAACTGTTATTTTGTGTAAGTCCATACCGTAGAGTTTAAGGCCGTAGAACCATGCTGAAATATCAATCAAAGCCAGTCCTACAACAACAAGTCCCATTACTCCGCCTGCTCTGAATGCAACTTTCAGTCCCTGATTAAGACTTTTTGAAGCTGCCTGAGCTGTTCTGTTGGAGGCGAGAGTAGCTGTATTCATTCCAATGAAGCCTGCCAGACCGGAAAAAAAACCACCGGAAAGGAATGCCCATGGAATAAGTGGGTGAAGAACCTTTAAGCCCCAGGCCATAATATTAAATACTATAATTGCACCTATAAAGAAGAAACCGACTCCCTTATACTGCTGTCTCAGATATGCAAAAGAACCGTCTCTGACATGCTTTGCAATTTCCTGCATTCTTGCATTACCCGGATCCTGTTTTTTTACACTTCTGAAGAGAATATACGAAAAAATCAAAGCTACGACTGCTCCGGCAGGAGCTACGTACCATATTGCCGGTATATTCATTTAAAACCTCCAAATATTGTTTCGTGAGATGCCAACATTCTCACTTGAAATTAGTTGTCAAGTCACTGTCTGAAAAAGTCAAGTTCTTTGTATTTTAAAATGTGCTTATTTTGCTCTGATATCATAATAATCTGAAATAGCGTTCGCATTATCCGTGTATAGTTTTGAAGGGGAAATTATGTAGTGAGAAATAGTAGTCTGATGAAAGAGAAATGATTTGATGGTTTGTTGTATCAAAATCAAATTGTTCTTGCAAGCCAGGGATAAACACCTTTGGTCAGCGACCTTCCATAATGGTGTGACTCAAAAGTCACTGATATACAGTGTGACAGGATGAACAGGCAGAATTCGGGCTTATCAACAGCATTGAACCTGACTCCGTTATTGTGCAGGTGAAAGACATCTTCTTTACCTATAAATTGGCTAAGGATAACAGAATGGAGTTGGAGTAAGAGGTTAGTGTTGAAA
The DNA here is from genome assembly GCA_942492065.1 of Cloacimonadales bacterium (SeqCode). Classification (GTDB taxonomy): domain Bacteria; phylum Cloacimonadota; class Cloacimonadia; order Cloacimonadales; family JAIOQZ01. The sequence continues at coordinate 901,406 of CALODV010000008.1, forward strand.
ATAATTAGACTAGTTTGAGAGTACCCAGAAATCTATGTATTTATAACGATGCAAAGTATAACTATAATGTGTTGATGTTTCATCTAAAATTAAATCAAATTCTAAGACAATATTATCAACATCTAATGGTATATATATATAATTTGATTTAGTAAGTAAAGTTGTAATTTTTTTATCTGTATTGAACGCCTTGTTTATCTCATATATCTCTATGGGAAAGTTAAAAATATAATCAATATTGTACGGTAGTTCTTTTGTGTTTGAACCTACAAGCAAAGTCATGTTTTTGATACTCAGATTATGTGTTTCAATTAAATCCTTTATATCACCTGTATGATAAATAGTTATTAAAGTACTGTATTCAGAATATTTTTTTTTCTCAATCGATATTTCATCCTCGTTTTCTGCTAATATTAAAAAGTGGATAAATAAATCATCTTTCAGTTTCAAGTAGTTTCCAGACTTATCTACAACAAATGTCTCTACGGTGTATGGTATTATACAACCACAGAGAGTCATTATTACAATAATAATCATAATATTTCTCATTATTACCTCAAGAAGAAGTTAATTTTTGGTTCAAATATCGTCAAGCAGTATTCTTCCAGATATTTTGGACAAAAGAAAAAGCCAGAAATGAGTGTCTAGCTTGTTTCTAAACATTAATCCTTTTCATTCTTAATCATATTCTTTTTTATACCCCATATATCGTGAATGGAAAGAAACGTAATAAATGAATATCCATTTATAACTGATAATATGAATAAAATTGATACTATCAATGCCATAACATGTCTATTTTCAGTTTCCTTAAATACTAAGCTGCCAATGTAGCAAAAAGAAAAGAAACTCATTACCAATCTGTATATCAGGGCTTTCACTGTATACTTGATTCTGGATCTTAATACAATATCTCCAAAACTCAAGTAATATTTATTGTTGAGCATATTGGAAAGAATCACAATTATAGCATGACCAATTAAAGGGGTAACGCTATAAGCTAACCAGAAGAAATCACCTGACCCCGACTTATTAAGAATAAAATAAACGATAATTAGTATGAATGAATGAATTACAATATCAATCGTAGTAGCAAATAGTGCTTTGAACTGCTTCATTTTGTCACCTTAAGGGGATAATAGGTTTATATGTCTTCTATTTAATTAATCATTTTATTTGCTTCAACTTAATTAGCATCAACAGAGGCAATTGTTTTAACATTATTTGCATTATCACAACTCCATTCCTTCCATTGAGCGTTGCAGCTCTCGGGCGTTTATCAGGAACTCATCTACAGACATCTCTTTGTAGAACAGCAGTCCATGACGGGCACGCAGTCGCGGAATTTCACTCTGATAGAAATAGTGTTTACCAAGCAGTAACTGGATTATCTGGCCCGGAACCTTACGGATCAAGTGCTAGATTGATTATTATGTAGTCAATCTTCATGAGAAAATTTTTAACTCAAGGCAGGATAGCATAACAAAGATATTAACAACAATCATAATTAAGATTGAATACGCCACAAGTCTCAAGGCAATTATGAACAATATCAGTTTCTTTAACTCAATATCGGGCTTAGCATCAAGAAACAACTTTAGCTTATAAATAGACATTGGATAAGTATAACTTAATTTCTTTCGCTTTAATTTTTTCTGAAGCTCTTGATTTTTCCAAAAGATTATTAAATTGTTCAAAATTGTACCATAAGATTATCCAGCTGGTAATAAATGCTCCAGGAATAAGCAAAAAAATAATTATAACATTAACTGTATCCAAAATAAGCTCCTGCAAAATTCCAAGTGATTAAAAAGAGGAACAAAACTGTTCCTCCTTATAAACTATTTATATATTACACCAATTCTCGCCTGATATTTTTTTAGCCATTCCTGATATTTCTCTTCACGGAGCTGTTCACGGAATGCATTCCTTTCTTTATAATATCGGGATTTATTCCCTTTTACGATCCTGTCCACTCTGTAGAACATGTAATTTTCATCATCAATTCTGATAGGCGAACTGTAATCTCCCGGTTTCCTTCTCAGTAAATCCTGAATCACAGCATCACTGTATTTTATTCCGGGGATTTCGCTTTTAATGGTAAGATCTTTCAAGGTTATCCATTCACCAAATACTTTCAGCAGATAATCAGGGGATCGCCCCAGCTTCAGCTCAGTAATCAGCTCGTTAATGTATTCTTTGATCATTACCTGTCTTGATTTCTCATAGAGTTTAGTCTTTATCAGCGGTAAAGCTGTTTCAAAATCAGCAGGTTCTGACATTCTTTTTTTAATTAGGAATACAACTGCTGCTCCTGATTCGGTTTTAACAATACTGGAGTATTTCTCGTTATTCCAGAGAAGCATTAGTTTACGTTTAAGGTGTTTGATATTGCCAAGCGGAGGAAAATCTAGATCAGCGTCTTGAAACTCAGTCTTGAACACAAGAGAGTCACCGTACTTAATACATTCACCAAAATAAGTGAGAGAATCAAACACAGCTTTAGCTTTAGCAAATGCTGTATCCCTGGCAGCTTCCATCCTTAACTTGTTCCTGATATTTTCTTTCGTCTGATTAAATGTAAGGTAAGCAGGGCTGTAATTATAGATTTTGTAGAATATAAACCAGCCTTTATCATAATAAACAGGCTGTGAAACATCACCTTCAGAAACTGTCCTAAGTATCTTTGAAATCTCTTCAGGTAATGATTTATACTCTCTCCTGCTGTTACGAACCAGACTGTAAGGATCAGAAATTATGCTGCCTGACATCTGAAATACTTCAGCACTAAGCTGAAAACTCAGATCATTAACATATTCATTTCTAGTCTTCCTTTCATCTTTTATGTAGATGTAGTCATACAGAACCGACTCGTCCATATAGTATTCTTTTTCATGCTGATTAAAGTATTCTCTGAGGACATCATCTTCGATCTGTATGTTTGAGGCATCATACGGGAAGTAAACTCCACCAAGTTGAAGACTGTCAGGAATAGTAAAGCTGGATGCATTCTCTTCAAAATATTTTCTGTGCATTTCAGTATCATACTCAATTTCATCTTTTGTCTTGATCTTTTGAATATCCTGAGCAACTTCCTCATACGCCGGGATATATCCGGGAATAAGAGTGTTTAGCTTATAGTAATAGTATTGACCATCTATGTAAACAAAACCCGGAGTTCCATCATAGCTTTCATCATTAATGACTTCTCCGATAAAATCCAATACTTTGCTTTTGTTCTCCATTTTTTCGAGATAGATGCGTTCTTCTGAAATAGTGAAACCATATTGGGAACAGATTTTCTCAAGCTTCTTTGTTCTGAAACTGTTTTTTAGAATAAGCTTCTTAATATTGTCTATGTTCTGTTCAGTTTCTCTACTAACAATTGCTGTATGAATTTTGTCTTTAACTTCAGCATAAGGTGCGACTTCACCGAAAGTCGTAAATTCCATGATGTTATTATCATAATATTTTTTCTTTTCGGTTTCAGTGATATTCCTGACTACTTTCACCTTTGATGAATCAATAGGTATAGTAGTAACTGTAGCGATCTTGACCTTGAATGAATCTATGTTTGCACGGAAATAATCTCTGTTATCAGAATTATAAACCCTGCTTCGATTCGAGTTAATGTAATCTTCCCAGACTTTGTCAGATACTTCTTCAAACTCAGCCAGAGAAGGTTCAATTTTGTCTTTAATTTTAAGAATCAGATAACCGTTTCTGAATTCTCTAATCACCGGATGTGATGAAACAACCTCGTGGAAAGCATCAGCAACAATATCCTTTGACTCGATATAACTACCGAAAAAATCTCCTTCTATAAGATAATCTGTATCAAGACTATAGAATTCTGATTGAAAGTTATACTTTAAGTTTTCTGCAAACTTATAAGCTTCTTCGTGCACTAACATTTCTTTCACTACAACAGCCAGACTATCTCTGACTTCAGGGAAAGTTGCTTGTGCTCCGATGCCGGAATCCACATAATACTGAGTCAGTATCGAATCGGTAATTTTAACATCATTCACAAAGAGACTGTCAGGAATATAAGTGAATGTCAGTTTGATTTTTTCAGGTGATTTGTATTTCTCTCTGTTTTGTTCGAAATATTTATGAGCTTCCTCCGGGTGAAAATCTGTTGAGATATCTACTTTATCATCATCTATTATAATGTAGCTCATATCAAAACTGATCTTTCTTTTTACATATTCTTCCTTAAGCTGCTCATCTGAGATATTAAATGTATCATACACTATTGATTTCATCTTTGTGATGAGCAGATCATGTCTCAGATCATTTAAAATATTCTGTACTTTCTTTTTCTTTTTAGCTTTTAAGTACTTTTCTTGACTGAACTGACCATTCTCCTGAAACATAGGGTGATTTCCATATTCAGTAATAAAGAAATCATCAACTTCCTGCTCAGAAACATTAACTCCAATCTCTTCAGCATAGTTCATCAATGTTTTTTCTTCAATCAGTTTGTTCAGTATCTTGTTGTACTTCGTCCGTCCAAGTAAATCGGATTTATCTGCCAACCATGCTCTGTCAATTTCCTTCCGGGTAATTGTCAGGTCACCAACTGTAATTTTTGTTACAGCATTCAGTGTTAACGCAAGAGTTAACATAACAAACCACAGTACATGTTTTCTCAAAAACTACTCCCATTCTATTGTTGCAGGTGGTTTAGAGCTGATATCATACACTACTCTATTCACTCCCCTGACTTCATTAATAATTCTGCTTGATACTTTTTTCAGGAACCAGTATGGAAACTCAGTCCAGTCCGCAGTCATTCCATCAGAAGATCCAACAGCTCTCAAAGCACAAACATTTTCATAGGTTCTCTCGTCTCCCATAACACCAACAGACTGAATCGGCAGAAGCACTGCAAAAGCCTGCCATGTTTCATGGTAAAGATTTTCTTTATATAATTCTTCTATAAATATAGCATCTATTTCCTGAAGTAATGTTACTTTTTCAGGAGTAATATCACCAATAATTCTAATAGCGAGTCCAGGTCCCGGGAATGGATGTCTGTCTACAAGACGAGAAGAAAGTCCCAGTTCTCTTCCGGCAAGTCTTACTTCATCTTTAAACAGTTCTCTCAAAGGTTCAACCAGCTTGAGATTCATTTTCTCAGGTAAACCACCGACATTATGGTGAGATTTAATTGTTGCGGAAGGTCCCTTAAAAGAAACGCTTTCGATAACATCCGGATATAATGTACCCTGAGCCAGGAAGATTGCATCTGAATGTTTCTTAGCTTCCTGATCGAAGATTTCAATAAATGTATGTCCGATAATTTTACGTTTTTCTTCAGGATCGGATACACCCTTCAAACGTCCAAGGAATAAATCTCCGGCTCTGACGGTGTTAAGTTTAAGACCAAAAGCAGATGCGAATGCTTCTTCTACATCTTCAACTTCGTTCTTCCTCAGAAGACCTGTATCAACGAATATAGGAATAAGCTGATCACCAATAGCTTTATAGAGAAGCCCGGCTGTCACTGAAGAGTCTACCCCGCCACTGAGTCCCAGGATAACCTTGTTTGATCCGATCTGCTCTTTCATTTCAGCTATAGAATTACTGACGAATGACACAGGAGTCCAGTCTCTCTTAAAATCATAGAGTTTCAGAAAGTTATCTATTATTTTCAAGCCGTTTTCCGTATTAACAACTTCCGGATGAAATTGCAGAGCGTATAAACCTTTGTCGATATTAGCAATAGCAGAGAATGGAGAGTTATCTGTATGAGCTATTCTTTCAAATCCATCAGGAAGATTTACAACACCGTCTCCATGGCTCATCCACACATTTTCTTCTGCATTCAAACCTGCAAAAAGATTATCGTGGGTATCGATTTTGATTTTCGCATAGCCGTATTCTTTTTTGTCAGCAGCTTCCACCTTACCTTTAAAATGTGATGTCATGAGCTGCATCCCGTAACAAATTCCCAGTATTGGAATATTTAAATCCCAAATTCTTAGGTCAGGAATTGGAGCATCAACCCTGTTCACACTGTACGGAGAACCGGAAAGGATAAGCACTTTAGGCTGTTTCTTTTCTATTTCAGAGAAATCAATATTAAAGGGTACAATTTCTGAGTATATATTTAGTTTTCTAATACATTTTGCGATTAATTGGGTATACTGAGATCCAAAATCGAGGATCAATGCTGTCTCATGCTGAGTATACGACATAATATTATCCTTTATTGAGTTTTTTAAATTCTATTTCGTTTTCTTTGTATTGTAATTTATGAGTTGTGTATTTAGAAGGCACTCGTCTGAAAAAGACAAAACCGGATTTTTGATTACCCGGATTAAGCTTGCCAAAATAGAAAGACTTCTGCATCAGATTTCTTCTTGTGATTGTATAGTTTTCATCCAGAGCTGCGATTGAATTCTGGTCATTATACAAGATTGCTCTTTTCGACAAAACCCTCTGTTCATAGAAATCAAGAACTTCCTCATCAGGGAAAGCGTCATACTGATTTCCAAACTCATCCGCCAGCTTCAGATCTTCAGCCTCTATTACAATCTGAGAATCTGATCTGTTCTTAATAATAACATAGTAAGTAGTATAGTATTCAGATACATCCATGGGATCCATGTTCCAGTATCTATTAGCAGCAATCAGCTTGATATCATCAGTTTGAAGCACACCATATTCCTCATCTGTCTTAACAGAATCGGTTGCGATCGGCATAAACTGCTGACCACAACCAATTACTGATAATATCATTATGACAAGAACGTACAATGTGACTCTATACTTCGTCTCCATCACTTTCTTCATCTTCATTGTTCTCTTCTTCATCGAATTCTGACACTTCATCATCACCTAAGTCGTCTGAGCTGTCATCTACGATTTCTTCTTCCATGTCCTCAACTGAAATATCTTCAGTTTCAATTATTTCTTCGTCATCATCTTCTTCTGCGATAATTCTGGTTATATCGTAAACTCTATCCTTCTCGCTGAGGTTTATCAGTCTTACTCCCTGAGTATTTCTACCGATAACACTAATTTTGTCAACACCTTGTCTGATTATCATTCCTGAACGAGTAACTATCATCAAATCATCGCTGTCAACAACTTCCATCAGAGAAATTAATGAACCGTTTCTTTCGGATGTTTTAAGAGTAATTACACCTTTGGATCCGCGCTTGGTAGCCTTGTAGCTGCTTACGTCTGTACGTTTACCGTAACCGTTTTCACTGATTGCCAACAATGTACCTGTTCGTCTTACTACAACCATTGCAACAACTTCATCGTCGTTTCTCAAGCTGATTCCACGAACTCCCTGAGAATTACGTCCCATGGATCGCACATCCATTTCATTGAATCTGTTTGCATAACCACCCTTAGTTGCAAGGATAATATCATTTGCACCTTCTGTGATTTGAGCATCAATAAGTTCATCACCGTCCACGAGCTTGATTGCAATAATACCACTGATTCTTGGTCTGGAATATGCGGAAAGTTCAGATTTCTTGATTGTTCCGTTTTTAGTAATCATTGTTACAAAATGAGGATCCTCAAAGTTTCTGACAGTAACGTAAGCTCGGATGTTTTCATCTTTCTCAAGTTGAAGCAGATTGATAATAGCTTTGCCTCGAGCAAGACGTCCAACCTTAGGAATCTTGTGAACTTTGAGCCAATAACACTTACCGTAGTCCGTAAAGAACAGTATATAAGAGTGAGTAGATGCAATGAAGATACTTTCTACAAAATCTTCATCTTTCAGATTAGAACCGGAAAGTCCTTTTCCACCTCTTCCCTGTTTTCTGTATGTATCTACAGGAAGTCTCTTGATATAACCCTGATGAGAGATAGTTACAACCATTTCTTCATCTGCAATCATATCTTCGGTTTCGATATCTGCGGACCCTTCTAAAATCTGAGTTCTGCGTATATCTGAATATTTATCTTTAATATATTGAGTTTCTTCTTTCATGATATCAAGTCGCAATTGCTTATGTTCAAGAATTCCCTTAAGGTTTTTTACAGTATCGAGAATCTCGTTATATTCCTGCTCAACCTTTTCTCTTTCAAGTCCGGTTAATCTCTGCAATCTCATTTCCAGAATTGCCTTAGCCTGAATTTCACTTAACTTGAATTTTTCCTGTAATGCCTGGTTGGCATCAGCAGTTGTCTTAGAAGCCCTGATTGTTGCAATTACTTCATCAATATTATCCAGAGCAATTCTATAACCTTCTAATATATGAAGTCTTCTTTCTGCATTCTTCAATAAGAACTTAGTTCTGCGTACAACAACTTCATGCCTGAAATCGATAAACTGCTGCATAAGCTGCTTCATATTAAGAACATGAGGTACAGTGCCGATAAGAGCTCTGTTATTAACGCTGAAAGTTTCCTGTAATTGAGAATATTTGTACAACTGCTGTAATACAACGTTAGCTTCGTTATTTCTCTTAATTGCAATAACGAGTCTCATTCCCTGTCTACCGGACTCATCTCTGATATCACTGATACCATCGATTCTCTTATCTTTAACAAGCTTAACAATTCTGTCAATCAGGAGTGTTTTGTTCAGTTGGTATGGAATTTCTGTGATAACGATAAACTCAGCACCATTCTGTTTGGTTTCAATTGCTGCTTTACCTCTGAGAGTTATCTTTCCGTGCCCGGTTTCAAAATATGATCTGATTCCAGCTGTACCTATAATGTATCCACCTGTAGGAAAGTCCGGTCCCTTGATGTATTTCATCAGGTCAAGAGGTTCCATATCAGGATTGTCTATCAAAGCAATAATACCGTTACAAACTTCATCAATATTATGAGGAGCCATATTGGTGGCCATACCGACTGCAATACCGGAACAGCCATTTACTATTAGATTAGGAAACTTAGATGGAAATACTACAGGTTCCTTTCTTGTATCATCATAATTTGAGCGGTAGTCGACTGTTTCCTTTTCAATATCTTCAAGTAGATCTACAGATGCTTTCTGCAATCTTGCTTCAGTATAACGCATAGCTGCAGGTGGATCACCGTCCTGAGAACCGAAGTTACCCTGACCATCCACAAGCATGTATCTTAGACTCCATGGCTGTGCCATTCTTACAAGAGTAGGATACACAACCTGCTCACCATGAGGGTGATAGTTACCTGAAGTATCCCCGGCAATTTTCGCACATTTACGAAAACCTCTTCCCGGAGTAAGATTAAGTTCATGCATTGCATACAGTATTCTTCTTTGAGAAGGTTTAAGCCCATCTCTTACGTCAGGTAGAGCTCTGGAGGCTATCACACTGAGAGAATACTCCAGATACGACTTTTTCATTACATCTTCAATCTCTATTAGTTCTATTCTTGATCTATCGTGAATCATTTATCCTCCATTAAACATCAATCTCAACAAATTGTGCATTCTTTTCGATAAACGCTCTTCTTGGTTCAACTTCTTCACCCATAAGAATAGTGAATATCCTGTCTGCTTCGATCGCATCATCAATACGAACAGCTGTTAGCATACGTTTTTCAGGATCCATAGTAGTCTCCCATAGCTGGTCGGGATTCATTTCCCCAAGACCTTTATAACGTTGAACATGAAGCCCCTTTCCGCCAAGCTCCTGCATAAGTTCATCTCTTTCAGCATCAGAATAAGCATATCTCTTAATTCTGCCTTTCTGAACCAGGAATAATGGCGATCTTGCAATATAAACATGACCACACTCAACTAGAGGCCTCATATAGCGGAAAAAGAATGTAAGAAGCAGTGTTGCAATGTGCTGACCATCAACGTCGGCATCCGCCATGATAACAATTTTATTATATCTCAGTTTTGTAACATCAAAATCTTCACCAATACCAGCTCCAAGAGCAAGTATAATCGGTTGGATCTTATCGTTATTTAACACTTTATCAATTCTTGATTTCTCTGTATTGAGCATCTTACCCCAGAGAGCAAGAATAGCCTGAAATCTTCTGTCGCGACCCATTTTGGCTGAACCGCCAGCAGAGTCTCCCTCCACCAGGAATATTTCAGTCTGAGTAGGATCCTGAATAGAACAGTCTGCAAGCTTACCGGGAAGACTTCCTGATTCAAGTACAGATTTTCTTCTTGTAAGTTCACGAGCCTTTCGAGCAGCTTCTCTGGATCGAGCACCCAGTATTGCTTTCATTGAAATATTCTTAGCATCATGCGGGTGTTCTTCAAAGTACTCCATCAGTTTTTCGTAAACAACTGAGTTCACTATACCTTCAACTTCAGAGTTCTGGAGTTTAGTCTTTGTCTGTCCTTCAAACTGCGGATCAGGTATTTTAACACTGATTACACAGGTAATACCCTCTCTGATATCACTTCCCTGAGGACTTACTTTTTCGTTCTTGAGAAGATTTTCATTTTTTATATAGGTATTTACGGCACGTGTCAGAGCAGATTTAAAACCACTTAAGTGAGTACCGCCTTCGATTGTATTAATATTATTTGCAAAGCTGATTATATTTTCCTGAAATCCTTCATTATACTGAAGAGAAACTTCGAATTCTATGCCTTCTCTTTCACCTGAAATATAAATCGGACTCTTGAGAGCAGGTTTCTTATTCTCATTCAAGAACTCCACAAATGAGTTTATTCCACCCTCATAACGGAAGTCATGACATTTATCTTTGCGAACATCTTTAAGAATAATTCTAATACCCTTATTCAGAAATGCAAGTTCTCTGAGGCGAACTGACAGATAGTCAAAGCTGAAATCAACAGTTTCGAAAATCTCGGGATCAGGTTTAAACCTGATTATTGTACCGGTACGATCTGTTGTCCCAAGCACTTTTAAATCTTCTTTAGGGACACCGATGCAATATTCCTGAAAATGTACCTTGCCATCAAGATGTACATGAGCCGTAAGCTTTGTTGAAAGTGCATTCACAACTGAAACCCCAACACCGTGGAGCCCACCGGACACTTTGTATGAATCATTATCAAATTTACCACCGGCATGAAGAGTAGTCATAACTACTTCAAGACCGGATTTATTCATTGTGGAATGCATACCTACCGGTATTCCACGACCATTATCATCCACCTCAACTGATCCGTCTTCATGAATGGTAATACATATCCTTGTACAGTATCCTGCAAGGGCTTCATCGATACTGTTGTCAACGACTTCATACACTAAATGGTGAAGTCCTCGTTCACTGGTTCCCCCGATATACATAGCGGGTCTTTTCCTAACTGCTTCTAAACCCTTGAGAACCTTAATATTACTGGCATCATAAGTATGTGCAGCCATATGTTTAATCTCCTATTTATGTTTAACTGTTTCAATTACTTAAACTGTACAGGTAAAAAAAACATATTGAGCAATTATGTCAACGTATTTTTACAATGAAATCGATAATTGTTTGAGATTTGTATATTGTATATTTTTCAAGCAGTTATGAATGTCGTTTTTACTCGTCATTTGCCTCGTCAAGAATTTCCCAGTGCTGTGATTTCTTTCCGTCGGTTTTCGGGAGTTTTCCGGAACTGATAACGAGATCAATTTTGCTTTTTCGAGGTACAGGTGTAACAGCCTGCGGACTGCTGTAAATTATCTTATTCTTCTTCACTTCGTCCGAATACCTGTAGTTTATCTTTCCCGGCTGTAAATCGGCGTTCTTAAGCCTTAATTTTGCCTGACTGAGACTGATATTATCAAGATGTGGAACATAAACCATCTCTGGACCGTTACTTACAACAACCTCTATTGATCTGTTTCTCTTGGTCATCATTCCTACGTCAGGGGTTTGAGAAATAATCTTACCTTTTGGAATATCATTATCATGAACTCTTTTCTTTTCCTGTACATATAAACCAAGACCTTTAAGTTCTTTTCTGGCTACATCAAAATTTTTCATCTTTATATCCGGAACATCAACTTCCTTGCCCTGTTTTGTAATCAACCTTAGAGAAAGATTTGCTCCCCAGAATCCTATAAGCATTGTTCCAATAATTACCCCCAGCACAATTGAAACAGAGATAATATGACTGAGAATTTTATTAGGAGCTTCATTCTCATTTTCTTCCTCAAAAACAACACTGTTTTCCAAATCGTTTATAATTCCGCTTTCCGGGATTTCAGGTTCAGACATAGCGGCAGGTTCATTATGGTTTATCGGGCTGAATTTAATTGTTGCCGGTTTGTTCGAGTGTTCTCTCTCAAGTTCGGAATGCTCTTCATCACTATTATTATGTTTCAGCTTAAGCATTTTTTTCTCGAATTTCTTCTGGAGTTCTTCCTGTCTCTTCAGTTCTTTTTGGCGTCTGGCTTCTTCCAATTCTTTTTTTTGTTCTTCCTCACGTCGTTTAATGATTTCTTTGTCATGTTGTTCAGCAAAATTCTGTCCCTTTTTCTTGAAAGGAGAGAAATTATCATCGAGTTTTCCCTGAGCATTCCATATTACTTTACTTAGTACATGAATGAATCTTGATTTATCTTCTACATCAATCATATGCACCTTAAATACATACAGATTCACTTTTGCTTCATCTATTGGAAGGTAGGCTTCAAGAGCTCTTATTGCATCTGCATGACTCTTGTTGTTCTTATAATATTTAGTTTTATAATATTTATAAACTTCTTCCATTGTAACATCTGAAAGCTTTCTATGCATCAGTACTCCTATAACTTCTTCTGCAGTTTCGCAGCGAATGCCCCATCTATATTATGAACATGAGGTGTTGTCATAAGACAGCCTTCACTAACGAATTCAGCAGGAATAAAACCTTTTGCGTCAATCAACGTAAAGTCCTTATGTTGTTCAAGGAATTTTTTTATCTGATCAAAATTTTCTCTTCTGTTAAGAGTGCAAGTGCTATACACAATATAGCCGCCCGGGGCTACAAACTTAGCACCATAACTAAGAGCAGCCTCCTGTAGTTTAAGAATATTATTCATGTCCTGAGCTTTCTGCCATCTCAGTTCTGATTTTTTTTGGAATACTCCCCAGCCGGAACATGGAACATCCAAAAGCACATGATCATAAACCGGAGCTACCGGACCATAAGTATAAGAATCAGTCGTTATCAGCTTAATATTAGTAAGTTGAAGCCTTTCAGCTGTTTTTTTAATCTTCTTCACTTTATTTGGGATCTTATCGACAGCAATAACTTCTCCTGTATTCTCCACCTTCTCTGAGATATAAGTACACTTACCCCCTGGTCCTGCAAAAAGATCAAGAATAGACTCATGTTTTTGAGGATTTAACAGATCAACTACCATTGCAGCTGCAGCATCCTGAATAGTAAAATATCCTTCAGAAAAAGTAACATCATTTATTACTTCTTGTGGAGAATCTGTACACACAACAGAAGGACTTGCATTAGAAGGAATCATACTGACTCCTTTCTTAGCAAAATAGTTAATAACCTTTTCCACGCTTGTAGCTGTTTTGTTTACTCTTATATTCAGTTTCGGAACATCATTGAAATACATACACAGATACTCCGTCTGCTCTTCCCCGTAGTACTTTATCCATTCCCTGATAATTTGTGTAGGAAAAGAATACTCGATTCCGATACGTTCTGCTGTATCTTCGATATTGTAAATAATTTCCGGTTTACGAAGAAAGTTACGAATTACAGCATTTACAAAATCTGCTATTTTCTGATTCATCAGTTTTTTTGCTAATTCAACCGTCTCGTGTACGGCTGCATGATCTGGTATGTTATCACAATCTTTTATCTGAAAAATACCCAGGTAAATAAATACCTTGATTTTAAGATCGGTATTAGCGAATTTCTTTTCGTCTGTGAATCTGGAGGCAATATAATCCAGATTTCTATGCATTTTTATAACACCTTTTACCAAGGTATAGAACAAATCATGATTACCATTCTGTTTCTTAATCTTAGCCTGTGATTTCTGCAGCAGATTATCTGAGAACATGTTCTTTTTAAGAACTTTCACAATTATTTTATAAGCTTCTTCTCTTTCATTAACCATTGCTACCTCATTGTTTCTTATAAAGGTGTTTGATTGTTCTTTTAACAATTTCTTCCACTGAAAGCAATTCTCCGGATTCTTTAACAGTTCTGAGCACTTTTGCAATTTCATGCTGCTTATAACCAAGTGTTACAAGAGCAGTCAGAGCTTCGCTGTAGTTTGTGTCAAATTCTGTTACTTCATCACCTTGAATTTCATGACTGATAACATCTCCGACTTTGTCTTTCAATTCAATTATCAATCTTTGAGCCTTTTTCTTTCCAAGTCCGGAAACCGTTGAAAGTATCTTAGTATCATTAAGAAGTATAGCATTAACGATTGATGACACATTAAGAGTAGATAAAATTGACAGGGCAAGTTTAGGTCCTATACCTGAAATCGAAATCACTTTTCGAAACATATTCTTTTCCGCTCTTGTATGAAAGCCAAAAAGTCTTATACCGTCATCTGTCATATGAAAATGAACATGTACATGAACATTCTGGTCAAGTTCCGGTAACTTCTCGAATGTACTTAATGGTATTTCGACTTCATATCCTACACCGTTACAATCTATACAAGCAAAACTGCTTTCCTTATCCGCCAGTTTACCTTTTAAAAAACTTATCATACTACCTCGATTTAATCATACTGGAAAATCTTTCTCTATTGTAAAAACATAACGCAACACCCAGTGCATCTGTTGCATCTTCACTATCAGGAAGATTTTTTATCGGTATCATCTGCTTAACCATATAACGAATCTGCTGTTTAGATGCATTTCCATTCCCTACAACAGATTTTTTCACTTCTCTGGGGCTATATTCAAAAACCGGAATTCCGAATTTAGCTATTGAAAAAAGTATTACCCCTCTTGCATGTCCAAGCTTAAACGAAGACTGAACATTCTTTCCATTGAATATATTTTCTACAGCTGCAACATCGGGATTATACTTATTTATAACAGATTCAAGTTCTTTATTAATGTATACGAGCCTTTCAGGAAGTGAAAGAGCCGGTGAGATACGTATAGTATCACAACCGGCTGCTAATATTTTATTGTTTTCGAATTCCAGAAGTCCATAACCGCAGTTACGACTTCCCGGATCAATTCCTAAAACAAGCAATTTACGCCAGGCCCTGAATCACTTCATCTGAAATATCAAAATTAGCATAAACTTTTTGAACATCATCAAGATCTTCAAGCTGGTCTAATAATTTCAGAAGTTTTTCAGCAACAGGATCTGCATTAACTGTAGATTTTGGAACTCGGGTGAGTTCAGCTTTATCTATTTGGTATCCACCGTTTTCAAGTTCGATCATTACTTTATGAAGATCAGCACCTGATGTGTAGATTTCGAATTTATCATCTTCCAGAACAACGTCTTCAGCACCGGCTTCCAGAGCGATCATCATGAATTCATCTTCATCATGACCTTCTGAAGGAGTTTCAATCAGACCTTTCTGTTCGAAGTTCCAGGCAACTGCACCTGTTTCAGCCATTGATCCGCCGTATTTAGAGAAACAATGTCTTACTTCAGCAACTGTTCTGTTTTTATTATCTGTTAAAGTTTCAACAAGAATTGCAACACCTGCTTGACCGTAACCTTCGTATGTAGCTTCTTCATAGCTGACACCTTCAAGTTCTCCGGTACCTCTTTTAATAGCTTTATCTATATTAGAGTTAGGCATATTATTATTCTTGGCGTTACTGACAGCAGTTCTTAAACGAGGATTAGAATCAACATCTCCACCGCCTTCTTTAGCGGCAATAATGATTTCTCTGACTATTCTGGTGAACAGTTTGCCTCTTTTAGCATCTGCAGCACCTTTTTTGTGCTTTATCGAGCTCCACTTACTATGTCCTGACATTAATCCTCCTGTCTATTCATCAGAAGATTTGTATTCATCAATTACCTTTTGAGCTAAATCATTAGGAACTTTTTCATAGTGTGAGAACTTCTGGTTGAATCTACCACGACCCTGTGTAAGAGATTTAAGAGCAGGGAAGTATTCATGAAGTTCAGCGAGTGGAAGCATTGCAGTAAGAATCTGCTTTTTACCAACTTGTTCCATACCGTTGATTTTACCACGGCGTGTGGAAATATCTCCCATTACATCACCCATGTATTCGTTAGGGATGATGATCTGCACTTCATGGATTGGCTCAAGAAGAATTGGCTTAGCTTCTGCAAAACCTTTTTGAAGAGCTTGAGAAGAAGCAATTTTGAATGCCATCTCAGAAGAGTCTACATCATGATAAGAACCGAAGTATACATCAACACTGATATCAACAACGTTGTAACCTGCGATGATACCTTTTTCCATTGTTTCCTTCACACCTTTCTCAATAGCAGGTACAAATTTACTTGGAATGGTTCCACCAACAATTGAGTTAATGAATTGGAATGATTCACCACGTGGGAGAGCTTTGATTCTGAAGTAAACTTCACCGTACTGTCCTCTACCACCTGATTGCTTTTTGTGTTTATAACTTACATCAGCATTACCAACGATAGTTTCTTTGTAAGGAATTCTTGGGTTCTTAAGGTCTGCTCCAACTTTGAAACGAGATTTGAGACGTTTTACAAGAAGGTTAACCTGCTGTTCTCCCGCACATGAAATTACTTGCTCATGAGTTTCGCCATTGAAATCAGCTCTGATAGTCGGATCTTCGTCGAGAAGTCTGTTTAGAGCTGAACCGATCTTATCTTCATCACTCTGGTTGGATGCTTTGATTGACTGCCAGAAGATTGGCGCAGGAATTACAGGAGTAGGGAATTTGAACTCGTTACCAGGTTTTGTAAGAGTGTTAAGTCCGCGACCATATTTAAGTTTAACAAGACCGCCGATTTCACCTGCTCTGAGTTCAGATGCATCTTTACGGTTTTTTCCGAAGAGATGGTAAATACCACCGATTTTGTCTTTTGTATCTTTTTCAGGAATGAATACATCCATTCCGCTTTTTATTGTGCCAGAAAGAACTCTCACATAAGCAACATCACCAATATTAGGATCTGCAAATGACTTGAAGATATATGCTACAAGATCACCATCTGCTGATGCTGTGATAACTTTTTCTTCGTCACCTTTTACAAGTGTGATTTCTTTTTTGTCTGCAGGAGAAGGAAGATAGTCAACAATAGCCTGAGCAAGTTCGTTAACTCCAATGTTTTTACCGGCTGATGTAGCAAATACAGGGATAACTGATCCCTTTGTGATACCTTTTTTTAGTCCGGTCATTATTTCAGTATCTGTAAGTTCACCTTCTTCGAAGTACTTTTCGAGAAGATCATCATCAGCTTCAGCTACAGCTTCCATAAGCTTCATTCTTGCTTCCTCAGCGAAATCAGCTACTTCTGCAGGGATTTCGACAGCTTGACCATCGATGTAAGCTTTGTTTTTAACTAAATCTACAACACCTGAAAGAGCTGATTCTTTACCGATAGGAATCTGAACAGGAGCTAAAGTATAATCAGTGTTTTCCTGAATAAGCTCAATGATTTTTGTGAAATCAGCCTGTTCGTTATCCATTCTGTTAATAATAACAGCAGTAGATGCATTAGAGTTTTCAATAGCTTCGAATGCAAGCTCAAGACCAACATCAAAAACAGAAGCAGTTGCACTTGCAACAACAAATGCAGTTTCAGCAGCAGTTACAGCACCAAGAACTTCACCGTAGAAGTCCGGATATCCCGGAGTATCAATAATATTAATACGATGGTTTTTGTAATCGAAGAACGCTGTACCGAGAGCAATAGACATAGTTTTTTCAATTTCATCCTGGTCATGATCCATTACAGTGTTGCCTTCTTCAATTTTACCGACTCTGGTTATAGCTTTCATATTGTAAAGCATGTGTTCGGCAAGGCTGGTTTTTCCGGATCCACTTGAACCGCAGAATACAATGTTACGAATTTTGTTCAAATCGTAGTTCTTCATTTTTCCCCCGTGTATTTTATGATATATTTTTAAATATTTATACTAATTTAACATAGTTATCAATTTTTTAAATTAATGCACAACTTGTCAATGAAATAGATTTGCAATGAAATACATTATGACATTATTATGTTGAATCTCTGTGACAAACCCGTTCAGCAGAGAATTTAATTTGTTGACATGTGTAAACCTGCCACTCAATTATTGCATCGGAGGAATATTAAAATGAGAAAATATGTATTCGTAATTTTACTTGTAATAATGGCAATAGCACTTAATTCTACACAACAGTTCCCCGATCACATAATCATTGAAGGTGAAGAACACTCTGTAAGTACTAGCTGGGGATTTCCAACTTTAGTCGAGTTATATTATAGTAATAAAGGTATGGAACCACCTTACTGGAATTCAGGTGATATATGTTCTGCGTGTTGGAGAAGACATACCGCGGTATATGAAGTACGGGATAGTCTGCTTCTGGTTAAGGAGATTCATCCTTCCGGGGATTTCCCTTCTGTAAAACCACCTTACTATAAAATAAAATCAAACTCCTATGCTATACTGCCGGACAGTTCGGTTGTAGCCGACTGGTTTACCGGAATGCTGCATACATACACTTGGGAGAAAATTAAGAATGGAAAACGAACGAAAACAGGATATATCCTGCATGTTAAAAATGGAGTTGTACAAGAAAGCATTGATGGAAAAGAAATAAAGAAAATTTCCAAAAGACTCAAAAAAGGTAAAAAGTTAAAAAAGAAATTTCAAGAAAAGTATAAACTAATGCAAATGGTATCAAATTTCCAGGATTACCATTATAGAAGTAATGACCAGTTTGTTGATACATTATATTATGGAAAGAAAAAAGGGCTTTTTGCAATTTCCCTTAGTCCTGTTATGGAGCTTTATGACAATGATATTGATATGTGGCCATATAACTGGGAAAACACCGAGACTTTCGGTTCTCCTGTATGTAACTGGATACTAAAGGATAGTACATTATATATCACAAATCTGTACCTGCAATATGGAGCAAATATGTATATCCCTGATCAGATGGAGCTTGAACTGAAAGAGATTTTTGACGACAAGGTTAAAGATGGAAAAGTTCTCGCTGACTGGATTAATGGGGTTTACATTTTTCGTTTTGGGAAAAGAGGAGAGAAACTGAGTTTTATAGATGCTTATGAGTTTGATACGGAAGAATTAGGCTTATTCAGATTCCATAATGGTAGATTAATAGAAGAACACTATGTTCCCAAAGATTTTAAGTTCAAGGAAATTCCTGAGGACACAGATCCGGCAATTAAGAAAATAATTGAAGACTACTTTGGCAAATCGGATGAGGATGAATAATTTTTAAAATTATTGAGTTTATGTCGCCTTTAACCATTTACGGAAGGGCGACAGCTCAAGTATTAAAATCCTGCTTTTCCAATTTCAATCAAAGAAACTGCTATTCCTGTTCCATGTTAATGTAAAGGTTTTTTATGGCTTGCTCCTGCAGGTTCTTCTGTAGAATTTTCTTCTGGAATTCTCTTATTTTCTCTGTATACTGAATAACATAAGAAACACTTCTTAAAGCTTCCTGAGAGAATTTGTGGTGTATTCCGAATGCCTGATTAAAGTTTATATAACTTGCATCAGGATATGTATTGATAATTGAATTCGCATTCTGCATTCTGGCAATAAGAAGCTTCATTTCGTTGTCAATGTAGTCTTTACTAACAAGTAGGTCATATGAAGTATAGAGTGGATATTTCTCGAGAAAGTAGTTACTCACTACAGAAGTATCACTATACTTGAATGCATCTGGGATATCGAGAATCATCATATCGATAGCTCCTTCATTATAAGCACTCTTCATTCTTCTTTCACTACTAAATTCAATCATCTTCAAGCTTGTGTTTTCAGCAGAGACAAGATTACATAAGTCTTTCTGTAATCCCTTATTGATATAACCAATAGTTTTGCTGTCAAAGCTGATTTTGTCTGAAGTTGAATCATCACCCTTTTTGTAGACTATGAAATTACCACCTCTTAATACAGGCATTGCCAGTTTAACTTTTTCTGATAGTCTGTTGTCAACAGCTCTGGTAAAAGGAAGAACAGCCAACTGGACTTTCCCCTTTTCCATTGCCTTAACAAGATCGTCTTCGGTCCTGTAATACTTCATTACAAATCCGGTATTATCATACTCGCTGTCACTCAGAGTAAGTATTGTCGTAAAGTTTGCAATATTCTTTCTGATCAGCCCAATGGAGATTTTTCCATCACTGCTGCCTTTACAGGCAAACAGCATAAGTATAACAACTGACAGTAAACCATATTTAAAAAGTGATAATTTCATTGTACCTACTTATAAACCGGAAGTTTTCCTAATTTTTCAGCTTTCTTACCTGTATTCACTGAAGTAGCTATAACTTTATAGAGATATGTATTGTTGGCTATTTCATCACCATCATCATCTCTCAAGTCCCATTCAATCTGATTGTAACCGCTGGCAAAGTCATCAAGTCCTTCGATGGTTTTTATTTTCTTTCCGGTTATTGTATATACTTTAATCTTTACATTAGCCTTTTCGGACAGTACGAATGTAAAATTGAAATCGTCGTCTGTTGCAGGGCTTGGATACGGCAGCAGATCTGAAATTGAGATATCTTCGTCAGATGAACTTCCTGAGACATTACAGTCTATCTTTTGGAATCCCGGCTCGTTGAAATTGTCAAAGGCAATTAGATAGAATTCCTGTTTACCGGTTGGTATATTCTCAAGACGAGTTCTTAACTCACCCTTTGTATAACTGTTATTATAATAGTAGAAGTCATCAGTTACATCCCATAAGTCATTGTATCCTGTGAATCCCGCAAGAATCTTATGACCTGGTTTAGATAAGATATTAACACCGTTAGAATCGGATATCTCTGCAATCAACAGCGGATTGTTCGATATAGATTGTCCGGGCTGATAATCTTTGTTTTCAAACCAGATTTTAATTTCAGGCTGATCAGCATTAACAGAACCTGTATCCTGTCCCCTGAAAGTAACTTCAGGATTATATGCAATAAATTCTTCATGAGTTGCCTCATCTTCCAGGTAGACTATGACCCTACCAAGGTCTCCCCCATAGATATCAAATGGTACATAGAATTCCACATCATTGAATTGACCATTGATAACATCAATGTTTCCACGATATAATGCTTTGCCATTTTTGTAGTAATCTACAGCATCATTAGGAGTTCTGTATATGGTTGCTATATCTGTATCCATAACAAATACTGTAGCCTCGCCGTTTAGATCGTTATTCTCGAAAGATCCGCTGATAGTTGCTTTTGAAAGAGCTTTGATCGTATCAGACTGAGCATCGAAAGTAACAGTGTTGAACTTCTGTGGTGGGTATGCAGGAGTATAGGGGTCACCGAAAAGCTGGTAGTACAGTACCTGAGATCTTGAAGCAGCGCCTGATTTTATCTCAAACATAGTTTGCCCCATGGTTTTTCTTTCATTAACCGCTTTCCTGAAAACAGTACCGAAAAATGTAGTGTTCGCTCCACCTGCAGTAGGTCTGGAAGCAGCAATTGAAGCTATAGAACCACCACTTGGCAATTCATGAATAAGCTCTCCAAGGCTCAGACCGGAATACTTATCGTACAGTCCCACAGAACATGAAGCAGCCATAAACACAGGCAGATATTCAATATTATCCAGCCTTGCCAGATCAGAAACTGCGAAATACTTTTCATCTCCGAGAGACGCTTCAGAACCGTGTCCATTATAGTACCAGTAAAGGCATCCATCATTAATAGCATCAACAATAAGATCTCTCACTTGTGGTTTATGTGCGAATTCATCCAATTCATACTCAACAGAGTATATTTTATCAATCATAACAGATCTGTTAATTACATCACAATTTTCTTCGGCATTTTCAGTGTGATAAACCTGATCTACAGATCCACTGTTATATTCATCATCAGCAATTACAAGACAGGTGTTTCTCCAGAGCCCCGGAGTTCTGTTTAGCATGTAATTTTCTGTTTTGTTAATCATTTTTTCCAGAGCAGACTCGCTTACAGCCGAATATCTCCCTGTCATAATACTGGCTTTAGAGTTGTTCTCAAGAAAAGTATAAAAGTCGTCTGACGCAGTTATACCATTTGTAAGTATTGGAATAATAATCCTTCTTTTCTCTGTATTAGAAGAATTAGCAAAGTTTCTCCAGTCTTTCACACCTGCACCCAGAATAACAAGACTCTCAAGTTGGTTATGTTCTTCAAGGAGATACTTACAATAAAGTTGCACAGCAATAGGATCAGGCATACCGCAGTTAAACTGATCAAATACTTTCTGCTGATCAACAACCTTTGCATTTATACCCATTGACTCATCATATATTCCTGCCAGTCTCTGTCCCTGACTCATAAACTCTACCGGAGCTAGTATAATACTCTGAATATTCTCTGTTCCGGCAGTTAAATCTTCTGCCTGATATCTGCTTATGGAAGCTATGCTTTCCATATTATTCTGATTTACAATATAATACTTCTGTTCCGCATCACCGTTGAAACTAAAGCCTTCAGATGTGGTTTCGTATGGTCTGAGAACTACATTATGAAAATTATCAATCTCAAAAATAAGCATATCAGACTCAGGAGTTCCGGCAAATCTGTATGTGTTTGCAATTGATTCATAATTCATATTATTAAGTTCAAAGCTTTCATTTGAATGTTTTACCAGAGACTGGTTGTAGGAAAACTCGAAGTAATCAAGATAAATAGATACACCGGTTTCTCTTGTCACCTTCATTTCAATATCGTTATTACCTTCAATCAGCAAGTCCCCTTCTTTTATAAACCTTAGGGCGTTAGTTGTTGTGATAGTTCCCTCGTATGTACTTTCACCGTATATTTGATTATCATTGGAGAACACTTCTATCTTCTGTCTGTAATTAGAGTTTGAATCATGTTCCTGTCTGACTCTCATGATAAATGTCTGAGGGTCTGTAGTTACAAGATCTCTAACAGGTACATCATAGCTATAACTTGAAATCAGATTTCCAAGATATGCAAAATTATCAGAATACCATTCTAATGTATTATAGTAATATTCTACTTCTTCCTTTTCATATCTATATGTCTTCTTATGTCTATCCTGAACAAATTCCTGAGCGGCTATCGACTGCGTCTCGATTCTTTCAGCCGGTGTACTTTCGGCATCAAGCTGAAGCCAGTAAACACCATTTGCAGAATAAGGATTGAAGTAACTTTCTTCATTCAGATTTTTATCTCCATCTCTGTTTTCTGCGTAGAATAGTATATAATCTCCCGAATCAAAGCTGTGGTCATCTTCACCTGCAATAAAAAGTGGTATCTCTTCAATCGGAAGCCCCGTGTTAGTGTTGTATGTTCCTTCATTCTTTACTTCCATCTGCTTTCCGCTGTTGGAATATATTCTGAACTCGGTTGGATCTTTATCTGATAAGTTACTTATTACATTGTTTAATTCACTATATGTAAGTTTATGAATACCTGTTTCAGATATTTCTATCTTATACCAAAGACTGTGATCTCTAAAATTAAGATATTCAACTGAGGACTCTCGCATTGTATTCCATGAGCGAAGTCCTTCAGGGTTAATAAAATTACCTTCCACGTTTTTTACAATATTGTCCGATATCTGTCCTGTCTGAAACCCTCTTGAATCACCTGAAACTGTTACTTCTATTGTCAGCCCGGTATACACGTTAAGTTTTCTTGAGTTAGAATCATAAATAAAAGGATGAATTTCCAGCGGGATATATTCAG
The DNA here is from genome assembly GCA_942492065.1 of Cloacimonadales bacterium (SeqCode). GTDB lineage: Bacteria > Cloacimonadota > Cloacimonadia > Cloacimonadales > JAIOQZ01. The sequence continues at coordinate 925,095 of CALODV010000008.1, forward strand.
TGTTCCTGAATTTTCCTTTTACTCCCATTTTTACAACTTGCTGGGAAGCCGTGTTCTTTTCTTCAATGATTTTGTAAACAGGTATAAAGCTTTCACCGTCTTCTTTTATTTCAGGGTGTGGCTGCAGTGGAAGCTCAAGCTTCACAGTCTCAATCTTTTGATCAAGAACCCTGAAGACGATATGTCCACCTGGGGGAACAGATGCATTTTTGGTCAAATAAGGCAGATAGTACTTTCCGGGGATTGTATTGTAGTCTGCAATATCAGTTTTTATTTCTGTATATTCACCATTTTCTGTAATTTTGTAATCAGTGTTTGTGAACTCAATCAAGTATCTGTTTTCATCGAGCTCACTAATATTTACGTTTACTGCATTCAGTATCGAAAACGAAACAAGCATAATCATTAATGCTATTCTCATTTATCCTCCACGATAATAATCTCTATTAAAAATCTCATTCAGAGATTAAGCATATTTTAATCCAAACAGAAAATTGACAACAACATTAAAAATGTCAACCTCTAAGAAAAGTTTAATTCTGTTTCGGATTTCCAATTCGTAGTGTATGTATTTGAAATGGTTGTTACCCTTATATCTTAACAATATGTATAATTGCCGCTCCCTATATATAAATTTAGAAAATAATATCCCTTTCCGGAAATTCAGAAAATTTCGGGTAAGAATCAAGGACTACATTGCTTTTAGTTCGTAGTTCCCAAAACGGTTTTTTAAATGATCATCAAGTACTACTGAGAGATTCAATGCCGGGATGTCTTTAATGTCAGTTTTTCCGTTATACTGATCAAAAATCATTGCTTCATATTTATCCTCAGCAACATCTCTATCAATAATCAACGACCCAACACCTTTAAGCCCTTGTTTAATAAGATAAATACCTTGTTTCATAATCTCTCCTGTTACTTATTAAACTGCCTTTCAGCGATTTTGTTACTTAATTTGATATATTAAATTCAATTTCCTATCTTATAAATGAGTATTAAAGTTGAATAATTACCAAAGCGAATCATTTATTGATATATTATTATAGTATTGTAGATGAATATCCACTTTAGAATGATTTTTTCCAGTCCCGCTTCTTAATGAGTTTCTCTGAAAACGCAGTTTACAATTAATCAATATTAATATACAAAAAACATAATTAAAAACTATGGAAAAGCAATAAAAAAATAGAGAAATTTGTTGCATGGTTTTTCACATTCCTATATAGAAGTAAACATGGAAAATAAAGAATTAGCAATAACTTTTGAGAATAACTACAATCAGTTTTTTACTGCAGCTTTCAGAGTAACCGGAAACATTGAGGACACGGAAGATGTCATACAGAATTCGATGATTAAAGCTATGAAGCACATCGGTTCATTCAGAGTGGAAAGCAGCCTGAGTACATGGTTGTACAGAATAGTTGTTAATGAAGCTCTAAGTTTCTCAAAATACAGAAAGAAATTACCTGTAACCGAATTTGCCGAACATAATCAACTTACCGAAAAACAAGTTTATGATCATATCAATTCATTTGGAATGAGTGATGATGGAATAATCAATGAAAAAACACGAGAATCTTGCCTGCAGATGTTTATGAACTGCATGCCGGATTCTTTAAGAGTAGTCTATACTTTAAGGGTAATTCTGGAGTTTTCAACTTCATCAACAGCCGATATACTTAATATCTCCCCTAATAATGTAAAAACACGCTTATGCAGAGCCAGAAAAATAATAAATAGCCATTTCCGTGGCAGGTGTTCACTTATCAAAGAGGGAGAAATGTGTAATTGCAGAAGCTATGCAAAATTTCTGGTCATTCATAATAAAGCTGACAAACTTATTCGGGTAGATATAATGCGCAATAAAGAAAAGATGGCTGCAATCAAATTTGAAGCGGATATGCATAGGTTGAATCAAATTGACAGACTCTACAATAGTACTTTATGCATTGACAAAAACATAGAATTCAAGAACAAAATCATTGCAGTTCTCAATCAGGGTGATATCAGCATACTGAAAAAGGATCCCATAGCAAGATAGCATTGAGATCCTTAAAATTATCATACCTTACTGAGATGTTCAACAACCTTATCTTTATGTCTGCGAACAAACTCGGATCCCGGTTCATGGTGGCATTTCCTGCAGGATACATCATAAGCTGAATTTATTATACCGCATTCAGGGCAAGAGTACAGGAAACTCATTAACTCATTCCACTCCGTAAGATCACCTTTCTTCAGTAATTCAAAACTCTCCCACAACTCTAACCTATGAACAGCTTTCTTTTGGAATTCAATAATCTGAGAACATGGGAACTCATTACATCGTGAGCAAAAAAGCACATCCTTAGATTCTGTACACCTAAGAAAATCACAGTCCCTGCACCCTGAGAAACGAGTTTCAGATCTGCACCCATAACATAATGCATCTGCTTCACTGATACCAAGCATATCTGCAATTCTCTTTAATCTTGCATTATCTTCTGTGGAAGCTATATATAATGTACAGGAAGCACAATTCAGCCCACAAGCAGCAACTAGTTTCGAGTTAATAGTCTTCATATTATTCTCCAACATCTTCACCAATATAGAATTCAATGCTAATCGGAATACGGCTATCAAGCATATTGGTTACCGGACATATATTATGGATAGAGTACATTGCAATCTCATTTAATTCATCAACGCATGTATCGGTAGAGTTGATAAATATATGTATATCGATATTTTTCAAAGAGGCAGGATGTTCCTTTTTTCGCTCACCGGATACTTTCACTTTCATGTCATTGATATTTTTTTTAAATTTACTGGCAGCAATAGCCTTTACAGCAGTTGAGACACAACTTGCAGCACTCATTAAGAGCAGCTCCAATGATGTATATCCTTTACCTGATCCCAAAGGCGGATAGTAATCAATAGATAATGGTAAATTATCTCCGGACGTCGCTGCAAATCTTACCTTGTCGTCTATAAGATTTAATTCGCAATTGAGAATGTTATTCATAAGAGTCTCCTTATACTTTTTACAAGGTTAGACTGTTTTAAATCTCAATGGTTACACAGAATAGTATATTTTCTGTAATAATTGATAAACTGCTGGGTTTTACAGGTTATCATTTTTCTGCGGGAAAAAATCCTTCAAGACTTTAATCTGTTTCAATACACGTATGACTTCCCCGGACGAATTATAGTATTCCCACTTTGAGTATCCATCAGCTGTAAAATATCTTTTATACTTTAAAAATCCTGCCTCGGTGTACTCTGCCTGAATGAAAGTGTCATATTTTTTCCCAGCAAATTCAATATCTCTGGCAGTTTCAATAAATAGTGAATCGAATTGACACAAAAATCCCTGATCATTTAAATCATCACAGACAAAAGATCCTGTACTGGTATTAAAAGACCAGAAAACAGGTGTATCATAGATGTTCACTTCATTGAAATATTTGGCACCAATTTTATATACCTTATTATCCTCCTGCTTAATTATTGCAGAATAGCCATCTTCGTTATCCCAGCTATAGAGATATGAATCCTGATACATCCCGTGAATATATAGAGTATCCAGAAAGGTTTGAGATTCGTCAAGAACTCCATTGTTGTAGTATGTGTTTTCGTAAATCCAGGCATTACCGACTGTAAGCGGAAATTCTTCAGGGAAAGGAACGGTACTTTCCGGTCCAGTGGAACTGTTACAGCCTGTTGATAATAATCCCCAAATCATTATCAGACTGACTAAAATTATTTTCTTCATTATAAGACCCCTATGCTTATTTAAGAATAAATTAATTGTACTAATTCTGATTCACATGTCAATTTAATAATTTAAAAATTGTATCAAACACAATATTTGTTAATATTATTTCACTCAATGTCCTGATTTAAAAACAAATAATCTTTTTCTTATTTTAGTTGATTTTTATAACTTGACATCATGACACCTACTCTGAAATTTGCAAAAACCACGAAGGAAAAAATATATGGATTCAATTAAACTAATCGAACAACTCACAACCACCCCCGGCATCTCCGGATATGAGAAAAATATTAGAAAAATAATGACCGACTATCTCCAGAAATCAGCGAATCCAATCACAGACAGAATGGGATCTGTTGCTTTTAAATACAGTTCGAAAGATCCTGAAGCTCCTAATATTGCCTTTGTTGCCCATATGGATGAAGTTGGTTTTATAGTTGCGGAAATAGCAGGCAATGGTCTTATAAAAGTACAGAATATTGGTGGATGGAGTCCACTTACACTATTATCTTCACCTGTTGAAATCCAGACTAGAAACAAAGAGTCTGTTTTTGGGATATTCTCGTCAATACCTGTCCATTTCCTGAGTAATCAATATAGTCAGCTCGCTATTGATAATCTGACAATTGATATCGGTGCAAAATCAAAACAAGAAGTTTCAGATAAATTTGGCATCAATTTAGGTGATCCTGTCACACCTGTTTCCCATTTTAACCATATAAAACAGACTGACAGAATAGTATCAAAAGCATTTGATAACCGTATTGGTGTTGCCTCAGCTATCGAGCTTGGAATAGCTCTTGATTCAATAGATCATAATGCTAATGTGTATTGTGGAGCTACTGTACAGGAAGAAGTTGGAACAAGAGGAGCACAGGTTTATACAAATATGATAAATCCTGATGTTGTTTTTGTTGTTGAAGGACCTCCTGCTGATGATACCTTAGGCAAAGCTGATCCTCAGGCTGCATTAGGCGAAGGTGTTCATGTACGTCTTTATGATCCGACCATGCTTGCTCATCCCGGTTTGAGTAAATTCGTACTTGATACGGCTGCAGAAGCAGGAATCCCGGTTCAGCCTACAGTCAGAAGAAAAGGTGGAACCGATGCCGGTAAAATACATCTCACTCGACACGGTATTCCTTCTATTGTTCTGGGAGTACCTGTAAGGTACGCTCACAGTCACCATGGCATTATTGATATGAAAGACTATAAGAATCTGGTTGAACTGATGAAAGCTATCTGTAAGAAGTTCAATAAGAAAACACTCAATGATATTTTGGAGTTTTAAATAATGAACAATCCCAAGAAACAGCCAATCGGGATATTTGATTCAGGTATCGGAGGATTGACTGTTTATAAAGAAATAAGAAAAAACTTTCCCTTTGAGGATATTGTATATTTTGGTGATACAGCTCGTGTACCCTACGGTCCCAAGTCAAGATCAACAATTATTGATTACTCAATACAGAACACAAGATTTCTCATGCAGTTCAATGCTAAAATAATTGTTGTAGCTTGTAATACAGCTTCGGCTGCAGCAATACCTACTCTAAAAAAGATGTTCCCTGTGTCTATCGTTGATGTGATTAACCCCGGGGCTTTCACGGCTGTTCAAAAAACAAGAAACAGCCGAATCGGTGTTACAGGAACAGAAGGTACCATCAAGAGTAAAGCATATGAAGAGGCCATTAAGGAACTTCAACCTGCTGCATCAATATTTTCAAAATCATGTCCCCTCTTTGTTTCACTAGTTGAAGAAGGTTGGGAAGATCATGAAATTACCGAGCTGATTGTAAAAGAATATCTGTCTGAGATGATTGATAATGATATAGACACTTTAGTTCTTGGCTGTACGCACTACCCTATTTTGAAACATACAATTCAGAAGTTCATGAGTAATGATGTATCGTTGGTTGACAGTGCAGAAGCTGTAGCATCAAGATTAAAAGATATACTTCCATTCCCTGAAACAGAAACTGCAGGAAAAGATGCCTTTTTCGTTAGTGATAACGAGGCTAAATTCAAAATGATTGCTGAGAGAATTCTCGGAAATGACATAAAAACTCTGAACAAAGTAAAACTTGGTGAAACCTGGTACCTTGACTCAAGAAACATATAACGGGAAAATAAAAATGATCAAAGATTATACGGTAACAGCATTTAAGATTATCAATCAGATAGTAAGAGTTCGAGCAGGACAGGTTATATCAATCAATGGAGAAATCCGTAACGGTTCTGATACAGACAGTTCAGAAACACTTGAACAGATTCCGTTCATTGAAGAACTTGCTATGGCAATCAGAAAAAAGAAAGCTTTCCCGTTGCTTGAGCTTTCAACAGAAAGACTTAAAGAAAGATTTTTCAGTGAAGTCAGTGAAGAGGTTTATGATACTCCTTTCACTTATTATACTAGCCTGATAGAAAAGGTTGACTGTATTATTGATCTGGGCTGGAGAAGTAACCCGAAATTGTTTGAAAGCATTTCAGATGTAAAATTCAACAAAATGAAAAAGTCTACTGAAGAGGTCAGAGAAATCATAGAGAACAGACACAAGAAAACAGTTTTTCTCGGTTTTCCCACTTCTGCATTGGCAGAATACTATAATGTTGACCTGCATGACCTGCGTTACACCTATTTTGAGGGATTGAACTGTGATTACAATAGTCTTGAGCTTATTCACGAAAACATTGTGACCTGGCTTATAGAACAGAGAAACATTAAACTGGTAACCGGTAATGAATATATGTATTTTCAACTTGAGACACCGGATAATCTTAAAAACGGGATGTTCAGTGATGAATCTATATATCTTCCCGCAGGTAGAATTTCTCAAAGAATTATAACTACAACCCTTAATGGAACATTTTCAGCAGATAAAGTATATTTCAGAAATAAGGTATTTTCAAATGTTGAATTAATGTTAAAGAACGGAAGTGTAAGCATGGTAAGATTCAGAGATGAAGCCAAAGGAAATGTTCATCTGCAGAATGCCTTGCACAATCTTAAACTTGATTCATCACCAATATTAAATATCGGTATTAACAGCAAAATTAAACCTATAGGATACGAACTATATGATAAATGTGCATATAAAAATGTATCCATCGAATTTGAAGACATGAATTCCGAAGCTATTACAATCAGTAATTGTTTTGCTGAAATGGAATCTGTAGATAATTCATCATACCTGTCAGATATATTAAATGAAAGATAAACAGGAGAAATAATGACAAAGTATATTTTTGTTATGGGCGGAGTTGTATCTTCACTTGGTAAAGGAATAGCCTCATCATCAATCGGGCTGCTCTTAAAAAAAATGGGTTACTCAATCGGAATGATTAAACTGGATCCATATCTTAATGTTGATCCCGGAACTATGAGTCCTTTCCAGCACGGGGAAGTATTTGTTACAGACGACGGTGCGGAAGCTGACCTGGATCTTGGACATTATGAGAGATTTATTGATAAGAACATGGGGAAGCACTCCAACACTACTTCCGGTCAAATCTATGAAAGCGTTATAAGAAAGGAACGTCGCGGAGATTACCTTGGGAAAACAGTTCAGGTAATTCCCCACATTACTAATGAGATTATTTACAACATCAGAAAAATTGAAAAAGAAAACGATATAGTTCTAGTGGAAGTAGGTGGAACTATTGGTGATATTGAGAGTTTGCCGTTCCTGGAAGCAATAAGACAATTCAAAATGGAGCTTGGAGAGAAAAACGGTATTTATGTTTTCCTTACTTATGTACCACTCGTTAAAGCTGCAGGTGAGTTAAAAACCAAACCTACTCAGCACAGTGTTCATACGTTAAGAGGAATTGGTATTCAACCGGATATCCTTCTCTGCCGTTCAGAAAAAACTTTTGAAGAGGATATCAAGTCAAAAATTGCTCTGTTTACAAACGTAAAGAAAGATCATGTAATAAATGCAATTGATGTTGACTCAGTTTACTCTGTCCCTCTGGTATACAAAGAAGCAGGATTGGACAAAGTACTTTGTGATCTGCTCGATCTTAATTATAAACAAAGTGATTTCTCAGACTGGCAGACTTACCTGACTAATTTGCGAACAAGTACAGAAGAAGTAACAATTGCTGTATGCGGGAAATATGTTATTCATCAGGATGCTTATAAGAGCGTCGAACAGGCCCTGATTCATGCTTCTGCGGGAAACAAGGTCAAACTCAACATCAGATGGATTGATTCAGAAAGAACTGACACAGCAGATGTTATTGAAAAGGAACTGTCAGGAGTCGATGGTATATTGGTTCCGGGTGGATTCGGAGTCAGAGGAATCAACGGAAAAATCAGTATTGCAAAATACGCCAGAGAAAATAAAATACCATTTTTTGGTATTTGTCTTGGGATGCAGATTGCAGTTGTTGAATATGCTAAGAATGTTTGTAATATACCTGATGTATACAGTACAGAGTTCGATGAACATTGTGAAAATCCAATTATTGATTTAATGGAGGACCATAGTTATATAGATCAATACGGTGGGAACATGCGACTTGGCTCTTATGAATGTTCACTTGTGGAAGGATCATTAGCAAGAGAAATATACGACAGCAAAACAATTTCAGAAAGACATAGACACAGATATGAATTCAATAACAGATACAGAAATGTACTTACTGAAAACGGCATGATGATTACAGGAAAATCTCCAGATGATCTGCTAGTAGAGATTGTGGAAATAAAAGATCATCCATTCTATATTGGTGTTCAGTTCCACCCTGAGTTCAAATCCAGACCAAACACACCACACCCGATTTTTGCAAGTTTTATAAAGGCAGCAAAAAAGATCAAAAAAAAATGACATGATTTCCATGTTCATTCGTTAAGGGAGTGAGATGTGCAAAATTAAAAAAACAAAATTTGCAGGTTCATTTTACCCAAGTGATGCTGGATCATTAGCTAAAATGATAAAAAGCATGGAAAATGAGTCTGAAAAAGATATTAAAATAGACAAACCGGCATGTGTAATTTTACCGCATGCTGGTTATGTTTATTCCGGACAATGTGCTGTAGATTGCCTTAAACAGATGAAGAGTTATCATTATAATCGAGTTGTTGTAATTGCTCCCAGTCATAGAGTTGGCGGTTTCGATTTTTCTATCGGGGCTTTTGATGAGTTTGAGACTCCGGATGGCAATATCAAAACTGATCTTACGACAATCAATAAACTGCTCGAGTTCGACCTTTGCAGGTTTATTCCTCAAACATTTGAATATGAGCATTCTCTGGAAGTTCAATTACCATTGTTGAAGTACTTTCTTGGGGAGTTCCAACTTATTCCTATTGTTATCAGCAATCAGCATGCTTTAAATAGCAAAAAACTAGGAGAACTGCTTTTCAATACTATAGATGATATTGATAATACTCTTTTTGTAGCCAGTACGGATTTATCTCATTTCCATAGTGCTGAATCTGCGGAAATAAAAGACAACACTTTCATTGACCTGATTAAGAAAATGGATATTGGTACAATGCAAAACAAACTTGCAAGCAGAGACACTGAAGCATGCGGATTTGGGACAGTTATGACCATATTGAATCTGGCAAAGGCATTGGAAACAGAAAAACCGAAGATCATAACCTATACTCATTCTGGAAAAGTATCTGGTGACAATATGGAGGTTGTAGGCTATGTTTCAGCATTATTTGAACACAGTGGCGGATAAAATATTTTCTATGTTATGATAGTTGAATTTATTATTATCCGGCTATCTCTGATTTATTTGCTTGACTCAAAGGTATTATAAATGATTTTTAAAAATAATTATATTTTATGGAGAAATTAATGAAAGAAACAGGACATACAGATATTACAAAGTCTTCACTTTCAAGCCATGATGTTACAAGACCGCAGAGAATTGTCCCCAATGTAGTAAACAGGGTCACAGCTGCTGTTGTCTTTGCATTCACACTTTTAATTTACTTTCTGACTCAGGCGAGATCGTTATCTTTCTGGGATTGCGGCGAGTATATTACATCAAGCAGCATTCTTGGTGTTCCTCACCCTCCGGGCAACCCATTCTACATTATATTGGGTCGTTTTTTTACAATCTTTGATTTCGGTCTTCCCCATGCTCAAGTAGTAGCATTCATATCTGCACTGATGTCAGCTCTTGCTGTTATGCTTGTATATCTTATAACAGTACAACTGATTTCCATGTTTGAAAAGAAACCATGGCTGATCATTTTAGCAGGAGTAATGGCTTCCGTTTATACAGCATTTTCTTATACATTCTGGAATAATGCCGTTGAAGCTGAAGTTTATGCCGGACTTGCTCTAATACTTAATCTGGTAATCTGGCTTACTCTGCTCTGGGTAGAGAAACACAGAAATATGTCTCATCAGAATATCCTGATGCTGATTATATATGTATTCTTCCTCGGATTCAGTATTCACCAGACTTCACTTCAGCTTGCACCTGCGGTGATTTTCATTGTGTTCTATCCTGCAATAAGCAAGAACTTCAGAACATCCGGTTTCTGGATAAAAACCGGAATATATATTGCCCTTTTATTAACAGTTTATGCTGTTTTTAACGGTGCAGCGGAAAAAGTGCAGTTTCCAAGTCTCGGCAAATGGATGTTTGCTTTCACAGCTATTGCTATGATGGTTTTCCACCTGAGAAAGGACATAAGTAAAAGAACATGGATTCTTGCAATTGTTTTTATCGCAATCGGATTTTCTCCACATATTTATCTCTGGATAAGATCAGCTCTCAGACCATTCATGAATGAAGGACACCCGCATAACTGGGAATTATTCACAAACTACATATTGAGACGCCAGTATGGAAATGTCTCCTTTATGGATAGAAGAGCAACACTATTGTATCAAGTAGATTACCATTTCCTTAGATATTTTTCATGGCAGTTCTTCCATGCAGAAACTATAGCGCATTGGGTTAATCTTCCTGTTAAGGTAGTCCGTAATTTCTTTAATCTTTTAGTTGTTTTACCATTAGGTTTGACAGGAATAGTATATCAAATCAGAAAAAACCGTCATTCATTTGCTTACTTCATGGCATTTTATTTCATGAGCTCAATAGCAATGATTCTGGTTAGTAATCTTTCTACTCAGGAAGTCCGTGATAGAGAATATTTCTTCACTAATGCCTACTACCTCTGGACTATCTGGATGGCTATCGGATGCATTGGAATTATAAAACTTCTTTGGAAGAATGCAAAACCTTTAGGTTATATAGCTCTAGTACTTTTTACTGCATTACCTGTTCTCCATGTTGCATCCCAATATCATATTCATGACAGATCAAAAGAATTCGTAGCAATCGGATATGGTCAAAACTTCCTGAACTCACTTGAGGAAAATGCAATTATCTTCACAAACGGAGACAATGACACCTTCCCATTATGGTATGCCCAGGCAGTTAACGATCCGGCAGCAAAAGAACATATTTATCCTGCCGAAGATGTTTATCCTGATGAAAACATGAAAGCTAAAATTGCAGAAGCAATTGAGTATAAAAACGAACAATGTAAAGGTATCAGAAAAGATGTTTCCATTGCTAATCTGAGTCTTCTTAATACCGGGTGGTATATAAAACAGATTAGAGACAAGGAAGCTATTGAATTTACAATCCCGGATAAACAAATCCATCCTGAAGTTCCCGGCAATGTTCTTTATCCTACACCTATCAGACGTTCGGGATACATCAATATTGACGGTCAACGTCCTGGTCAAAACATTGCAATACGCTTAGAAGCAGGCGATACCAGTTCCGGACGTTTTAATGAAAGAGATATTCTTTATACAAAACACCTTGCTGTTATTCAAATTATCAAAGATAACTTTGGTAAACGACCAATATATTTTGCAGTAACAATTCCTGATACATTCTTACGTAAACTTGGTCTGAATAAGTATCTCAGAAATGAAGGTATGGTAGATCGTCTTGTTGCTATAAATAAATATGAGTTCAAATTAGATGCTCCAAATGCTAAAAGTGTGTCAATACTTGGAGACATGAACAACTGGAAACCAATTCCAATGGAAAAAGGTAATGACGGTATCTGGAGAAAAGAACTTGCATTACGCCCTGCAATATACAACTACATATATGATGTTGACGGAAAACAGGTTGCTGATCCTGATGCAGAATTCTCCTCTATACTGGATCAGTATGGCAGAACATCTTCAATTCTCAATGCGGATTTCAATATTGATCGGCTTGAGAAAAATGTAACTGAAATATACACCTATAGAAGTATCTTTGATGATTCAGTTTATAAAGATGATAATATTACTCGTCTTGTAAATAACTACGGAGCATCTTATATTACCAGATTGTCTCAGTATTATCTTACAATAAATGATTATGAAAAAGCCGTACACTATATGGAGGAAGGTTTCAGATTCATACAGAATAAAGATACGATTCTTGATAATATAATGCAGCTCTACAAACTCACTTTAGATCACTACAAAAGAACCGGTAACTACCAGAAGGCAGAAGAAATTCTTGCTGAAGGTCTTAAACGTAATCCGAACCTTGGAGAATACTATGACCTTAACATCCAGATGAAACTCTATATAGCTAATCTGGAAGAGACTACTGATAAACAGAAATACTATGATGAAGCCGGTACAATGCTTGATAAAGTTACAAATGTAGATCCTTCCTATGACAAAATGCTTAGAATGGTTATCAGATATTATAAAAACACTGATGATAAAGACAGAGCGTTAAAAGTACTTAATGAAATTAAACCTTATCACAATAAAGAACAAGTGGAAATGCTGATTGAAAACATCAGTTCTGCTGAATAAACAAATATGAGACCTGTTAATTCAGGTCTCTTTAATTTCTATTACTTTTCAATAATCCCGGAGACAATATGCCTGCTATAAAATTCCTGTTTTTCTTAGAAAGAGAATTGCACCTTCCACTCCTTCACAATCTGATGAAACACATCCATAATAACAAGCTTGGAGAAATCGGTGTCTTTTGTCAGTCCTTTATTCCATCCTCATATGGAAATCCTGGATACGGCATTCGGGAAGAGTATCTTAAATCTAACATCGATGTACCTTTCAGTGTGATAGGTAATCCGTATTCCTTTAAACCTGATATCACATTCATGGCTGATTTCAGCTACCAGTATACGGAAGGTATGGGAAAGATTATCAATATCGGGCATGGTACTATTTCTAAAGGGTGGTTTTTTACAGATAGGACAATATCTCTCAGAGAAAACTGCGCTGATCTTTTATGTGTACCGGGAGAAGTTCATAAATCTACGCTAAGTAAACAGGTCAGAACGAATATAGCTGTAACAGGAATGCCCAAGCTTGATCATGTTTTCATGAATCTTCATAAACGGAAAGAGATTCTCGAAAAGATGAAACTTGATCCTGATAAAAAAACTATTCTGTTTGCTCCAACCTTTAATCCTGAATTCAGCATAGTCCCTCATATAGAAGAGAGAATATCAGAACTAATTCCTGATTATTTCAACGTTATCATTAAACTCCATGGAGCTGCTCCTGAAGAATGGAGAAGAAGATACAGTACCCTGGCTCACAGGCAAAGCAATGTATTCTATTCTGAAGCACAGGATATAGCTGAATGTTTTATTGCCGGTGATCTTCTGATTTCAGATGTTTCATCCGTTATATATGAGTTTTCGGCTTTAGATAAGCCTGTTCTTCTTTTTGATAGTCCAACTATAAAAAACTACATCAACTACCATCCTGATGATCTGGAATATAGGTATCGCGATATAGGTTACAGATTCTCAGACGTGAACAGATTGAATGAGTTTCTAAACAAGACATTGATGAGTCCTGTGAATCCTGAAAGTTCTAAACAGGTTGCAAATTCATTTGTTGCAGTCCGCGATGGAAGTTCTTCCGAAATAGTTGTTAACAAAGCATTGAAACTGCTTGATTCAGAATCAGACAGAAATATCCTTTTAGCTGTAAAAACCGGAAACGATTCTGAGAAAACATATTTCTCCAATAAGTACAGCAGCAGGAATGACCTGTTTTTCTTTGCTTTTGACTCGGATCATTTAAATTGCCTTCAGCAAGCACAGAAAGCAGCCAATGACACAGATGCCGAAATAATCTTGTTCTGCGATTCAGAGTATGAATTATCTCCTTGTATTCCTACTTTTGTTGAGAATCATTTTGTTATGAATGAAGAAATCGGAATAGTGTTTCCTCTCAAAAATGAACAAACCTCAGGAGACAATCTATATTACAGAAATTACATTGATTTCAAACAGCAGATGCATCCATCAACCAAAGCATTGCAGCTTACATATTCGATGACAGGACAGTCCTGTGAACTGGAATATGCGAAATCACCCGTATTTGCAGTAAAAAAAGATATTCTGCTTAAGACAGAATTTTCGAAAGATAACTCTCAAACAAACTGGCTGGAGCTGATACTCCAATGTGCCCGAATGAATAAAAAAATCATCTGTGCTTTCGATACATTTATTTACAGAGCAGAAAATGAAATAAATCAGAGTCAGGTACAGGAAAAGACAAATCAGGTTTCACAAAAACAACAAACCGGATCAATCCCGGATATTCCTGAAAATGCAGATATAGATAATAAAATAGATTATGTTAAAGACAGAATAGCTGAAGACCCAGGTAATACTGATTTGATCAAAGAGCTGATCAACCTGTATTATATTAACGAAGACTATGAAATGGTTGATGTTTATCAGGAGATGATTCCTGATGAACCGGATGTTCTTCTCAAGTCTTCCATCGCTCTGCACAAACAGAGTATGACACAGGAAGCTTATAATAAGATAAACAGAATCGCAATTGATGAAGTGCATAATCCATCACTTAAAGCAGAGATACTGAACCATAAAGCTTCATTACTTATCGTTCTTGAGCGAGCTTTTGAAGCTGAACACTTATTGAAAAAAGCTATGGAGAATGATCCTGATAATGATGAGGTACATGTTACTTATGCAACTTATTATCTGATGTTCTCAGATGTGATTAGTGCTGAAAATCACTTGAATAAAGCCTTGAAACTAAATCAAAGTAATATTAATGCACTGCTTGGAAAGGGGATTATTGCAGAATCAAATGGTCTGGATGATGAAGCTTCTGAGTATTACTATAGAGCTCTTGAAATAAATCCTTTGTTTACCAAAGCATTACAAAGCCTGCTTCCCATTTCTTACAGAATAGGTACCTTTGAGCGTATTGAAGCAGCTATAAGGAAGTTCATAGCTCTGCAACCGGAAAATATTGATATGAAGTTTGTTTTAAGTGGAATACTTTTTGAAAAAGGAGAATTTGGAGAAGCAATGTTACTTCTTGATGAGATAATGGATAATAATCCAGATTTTGAAGGAGCAAAGGAATTGAAAAAGAAAGTTATTGATAAATTGTAATTGTATTACGTTTTTGTTGACTCAAATTTTCAGAATATAATTTTTGATAGTTAGATTTTTCTTGGAGGATAGAATGAAAAAAATAATTACAGCAGCCATGCTTTTAATCGTAATATTCTGCAGTGCAGTAGAATTTAAAGCTGCCTATATAGATACTCAGGAAATAATGAAAAAGGCAAAAGATATTGTCGATGCTAAAACCGAGTTCAATAATTATCAACAGAACTGGGATAAACAAATAAATGAGAAGAAGGCAGCTATAAATCAGTTAAAAAATGATTATGAAGCTAAGAAAGTTATACTTACGGACTCCGGTAGAGAAGAAGCTGAAAAAGCGATTGAGGAAAAAGAAAAGGAACTGAATGACTTTATAGAAAGCATTTTCGGTGAAAACGGTCTTGCAGCTCAAAGAAACAATGAACTTCTTGAACCGATTCTTGTAAAGCTTCAGGAAGCAATTAAAAGAGTAGCAGACCAGAATAACTACTCAATTGTTCTCGATGCTTCCGGCGGTACAGTTGTTTATGCGGTTCCGGCAATTGATATTACACAACTGGTAATTGATGAACTTGACAGTGAGGGACATATATTGTCTAACGATACAGACGTTAACAGTGATCCATTTGATGACGAATCGAAAAATGATCCAAAAGCCGATGATAAGAAGGAAGATAGTAAAGATCCATTTGATCGTGAACCCTTGAAAACACCTGAAGCACCCAAAGCCGGTAAATGAGGAAATAAATGAAGAAATTTAAGTTCAAAATAAATGCTGACATATTAAAAACAAAGATTCAGGGTAAATTCAATATTGTTAATAATATAGAATTTGACAATGTTGCCGAACTTGCTGAAGCTGATGAAAACTCAATATGCTTCATAGAAAACCCTAAGTTCCTGAAGCTTGCAGAGAATTCAAAAGCGGGTCTGCTTATTTCAACACCTGATTTTAAATTCGAAGATAGAAATGTGATATATACTCCTAAACCTTACTTTATGTTTATGTTTATGGTAAGGGAATGGCTCAAGCTTGAAGAATCTGTTAGTAAACCTGTAATACACACCTCTGCAGTTGTAGCAGAAGAAGTAAAACTGGGAAACAATGTCAGTCTTGGAGCACATGTATTTGTAGCCAAAGGAGCTGAGATTGGAAATAATACAAGAATTGAAGCTAATTGCAGTATTGGCGAAAACGTAAAGATAGGTGATAATTGTCATTTTTATCCTAATGTGAATATTTATCATGATTGTGCTGTCGGTAACAAAGTTATACTTCACTCAGGTGTTGTTATTGGAGCAGATGGTTTCGGATATATTGAATGGGAGAAGAAACAGGAGAAAATTCCTCAGGTTGGTAATGTAGTCCTGGAAGACGATGTGGAAATTGGAGCTAACTCCTGTGTGGACAGAGCTACACTCGGAACCACGAGAATCTCAAGAGGTACTAAAATCGACAATCTTGTTCAGATTGGTCATAATTGTACAATCGGAAATGACACTATTGTCTGCGCTCAGGTTGGTCTCGCCGGATCTACAAATGTTGGTAACAATGTTTATCTGGCCGGTCAGGTTGGAGCAGGCGGACACCTCAACATTGGAGACAATGTTTTAGTTGGGGCCCAATCGGGTATAGCCGGCAATCTTGAAAGTAATATGAAGTATTTCGGAACTCCCGCAATTGATGCAATGCAGCAGAAAAGAGTCATTGTTGCAATGAAGAGACTTCCTGAAATTGTTAAAAAAATGAAAAAGATAAAGAGTTAAGATTATGAAAGAATTTAAAAAAACTATCGGTGGAGAGATTTCATATACAGGTGTAGGACTTCATTATGGTCAGATTTCAACAGTAACCTTCAAACCGGCAGGTGCAGATGACGGAATAGTATTTGTAAGATCTGATCTGCCTGAGTGTGCCGTTATTCCTGCTGATATTGATCATGTAATAGATATCTCACGGGGTACCACAATAGGTATCAAAAAGGCAACTATTGCAACTATCGAGCATATAATGGCTGCAATTAAAGGACTTGATATTGATAACATCAGAGTAGAAGTGGACGGACCGGAAGTTCCGGTTGCTGACGGTTCAGCTCTCCCCTATATGAATCTTCTTAAAAAAGTAAGTATTGTTACTCAGAACAGTGAAAGAGAATATTTTGAGTTCGACGAACCAATCAACTTCTCTGTAGAAAAAGATGGTGTTGACATAGTTATTGTCCCTGCAAACGAACTTAAAATCACTTTCATGGTTGACTATAAGCATAAATACCTGGGAACCCAGTATACCTGGCTTCCAAACATGAGCTACTTCGAAAAAGAATTTGCAGCTTCCAGAACTTTTTGTTTCCTTAATGAAATTGTTCAGCTTAAAGAAGCAGGATTAATCAAAGGTGGTTCACTTGAAAATGCAATTGTAATTTCTGAGCCTGATATTTCCAAAGAAGAAATCAATCACTTAAGGGAATTGTTCAATTATGAAGATGAAATTGAGATTAATGAAAACGGTCTTCTCAACAATACGGAACTAAGATATTACAATGAGTTTGTCAGACACAAAGTGCTTGATCTGGTCGGAGATATCGCTTTACTTGGTGTTCCTATTAAAGGTCATATACTGGCAGCAAGATCCGGACATAAAACCAATGTTGCTTTAGTGAAAAAACTGCGTCAGATTCACAAAAAACAGGAACTGCAAAAGATTTTCGCTGAAAAACAGACAAAAGACGTTGTCTTTGATATCAATGCAATCCTTAAAATACTCCCTCACAGATACCCATTCCTTCTTGTAGATAAAATTGTAGATTTCAAGAACGGAGAGAGTATTACAGGAATCAAGAATGTTACTATCAATGAACCATTCTTTCAGGGGCATTTCCCTGACCATCCTGTTATGCCAGGAGTTCTCACAGTTGAAGCAATGGCACAGACAGGTGGAATCATGCTTCTTAATTCATTCCCTGATCCACAAAATTATGTTGCATATTTCGCATCCATAGATAATGTTAAATTCAGAAAACCTGTATTACCCGGTGATACTCTCAGATTTGAACTGAAAGTTATCTCAATGAAACGCAGCTTATGCAAAATGCACGGTGATGCTTATGTAGGATCAGTTAAAGTATGTGAAGCTGATTTTATGGCAAAAGTAATGGAGAAATAGGAGACTGATATGGTGAAAATTCATCCTACTGCAATTATTGCCCCCGGAGCAAAACTCGGTGCAGATGTCGAGATTGGTCCTTACTGCATTATCGGAAAAGATGTACAGATAGGAGACAGAACTTATCTGCAATCTAATGTTGTAGTTGATGGAGATACAATACTGGGATCAGATAATAAAGTTTTCCATTCAGCTGTGCTTGGAACAGTTCCTCAGGACTTGAAATATAACGGTGAACCAACTAGACTGAGAATTGGTGACAACAACAGTATTAGAGAATTCGCGACTTTGAACAAGTCAGCAACAATGGATGAAGATGTTAACATTGGCAGTAATAACCTCATAATGGCTTATGTACATGTAGCCCATAATTGTCAGATTGGAAACAACATTGTTATTGCTAATGCAGTACAGATTGCCGGACATGTTATCATTAACGATTTCGCCAGTATCGGTGGAATGACTGCTATCCATCAGTTTGTTCAGATTGGCAGAAATACTTTTGTCGGTGGTGCATCCGGTGTAAAAAAAGATGTCCCTCCATATACAAGAGGTGAAGGTATGCCCTATAAAGTAGCAGGTATTAACAGCGTTGGTCTGCAGAGAAAGGGTTTCTCAGAAGAGGCAATTGCTAATATCAGAAAAATATACAGATTGTTCTATAATTCAGGAAAAAATGTTACACAAGCCCTTGAAGAAGTTAATTTAATGAATGATATTACTCCTGAAGCACAAGTATTCGTTGATTTCGTTAAGAACTCTCATAGAGGTATTTGTAAAGCAAGATAGTTCACTTAATATAACTTTTTGAAGCCATGGGGATTCCGTGGCTTTTTTTTATCCTCAGTGTTATTTTCTTCTTCCTTCATTTCCTGATACCATTGTTCTTTACCATATAATTTCTCCACACAGGACTCACATAAACCATGACTGAATTGAGCATCTGAATGAGAAGTTATATATGTTTCAACCTGATTCCAATACCCCTTACTATCCTTAATCTTTTTGCAATTTGAACAGATAGGCAAAATTCCACTGAGAGTTTTAACTTCATCAAGAGCTTTTGTCAGAGCTTCATTCTTCTCTTTAAGTTCGATTGTTTTCAGCTTTACAAGATACCTCAATGTCTTTTCATTTTTTTTCAATAATGTGACGTATATTACAATTATAGTTATCAAGCTCAACATAACCATAGCTATGATAAAGTAATAGAGCCACTCCGGAGTTTTATCCTCATACTGGATCCTTTTCCCTATTATCTGCATCATTCTTTCTTCAGGGATTTTCTCTATACCCTCATTAATGAATCTGAGCAGCTTGGTATTACCCTTTGCAACAGCAATCCGCATGTAATCTCTGTTTATTGTACCGGCATTATGAAAATTGTTTAGCTCTGGAAATGATGCCATGTTGTAAGATACAGTAGGAAAATCCAGAGCAAACGTTTTGATTTTCCCATATACTGCGGCAAGGATTACATCTCGGCTTGTCTCGAATGAATGAAGCTGTATATCTGGATAATGGATGCGAAGATAGGATTCAATAAAGTCACCTTTAACTACCCCTACTAATAAATCATGAGACGTTACCAGTTCCTCAAATGGTGATTCAAGTGATGTGAAGAGTCTTGTTTCCAGTGATATGTCCAATGGATTTGAGAACAACAGGTACTGCTCCCTTTCAGAATCTCTGAACATTCCCCCATGACAGTCCGCTTCACCTTTTTTCATTTTCTTGAGACTCTCGTTCCACGATGTAAGATCAAACCTGACCTCAACATTGTTGTATACTCCGAATATTCTCCAGAACTCGACAAGCAAACCGTTTGGCTCTCCTTTTTCATTCTCATAGCTGAACGGTGCCCAGGATACAGAGTTTGTTACAACCAGCGTATCCGGTTTATATGTTGAATGCAGTAGAAATGGTGCTGATATCAATAATACACAAAAAATATATATCAGCTTATTCTTTAAATATCTTTTAATATTCATTCAAACTCCCGAATTAGATAAATCAGCTAACATCTACCTAAAATATAAGCTATTTCCTTATTGTCACAAGCTCTCTTTTACTTTTAGTAATTAAGTTACCGATACAATTGCTGATATACTCATTCAGTCCTGCGAATTTGATACTCATATAAAAGGAGGATATTCTGGAGCATTTCAATATCGGCTCAGAAATATACAGAGAGCTCCCTGATATTTTCAGCGCGTTATTTTGTTGTCTGCAGATGTCAAATCTTGATAACAAATAGCGATTTTTTTAAGATGCCCATAAAGAAAGAGAAGATGTCAGACTCTTAAAGAATATTAGATAACAAGCAAAACAAAAAGATTTACAAAATACTATGAGTTTCAAAGAATATACTATGTTGTTTTAATAAAAATTTAATTCTTGCAAACAAAATGTTTTAATTTATAATAGTATCATAAAAATACAGTCATACATAAATGCGAGGAAACATGCCCTACCGAATAGAATTTCATGAAGAATCTAAAATTGTGGAAGTATACTACTTCGGAGAAGTTACAAGTGAAGACATCAGTATGGCGTCTACAGAAAGTCAGGCTGAACTGATTGAAAAAAGGACAAACCTGCTGCTTGTTAACTCCGAGGATATATCAGATACTTCAGCAAATATTATGGATGTACATTTGCTGCCGACCAAGCTTTATTCAAAATTTGATCCGGATAAGAAAAAAGTAATTGCTATAATCAATTCCAAAGTACCAAGCGTTATCAAAATTTTACGTGATTACTTTAATGCCTGCTTCAATCGCGGTTGGAGAGTTGAAAGGTTCGACCATTACCAAAACGCAGTTGAATGGCTAAGTAACTTTTTAATAAAAAAACCTGAAGAAAATATTGATTAATTTCTTATAAATTGCTGCTTGCAGACTTGTTAGAGGATCATTCGTTACAAAACAATATTTATGAGAGAATGAAATATCGATATGTTTTCATAAATCCGACAAGTAAACTCCCGAACTCTGAACGTAATTCATTTTTAAGTTGACAATTACTTTAGTATATTCTTAATATATGCAAAAATTGAATGAGAGTGAAAATGCCATACAAGATTATTTATGATGAACAATATAGCATTGTCGAAGTATTTTACTTTGGTCAAGTTTCAAGTAAAGATATAGCTGAAGCTGTTAAAGATAGTGTGGAAACTCAATTAAAACACGGAACACTTAAATCACTGATCAATACTCTTGAGGTTACCGACTCCACAGCCGGTATTACTGATGTGCATTTTATTCCTGAAAGATTCTACAAAAAGAAAAACATCAGCAGGAAGAAGATAATTGCTCTGATAGATTCAGACATAAGCAGTGTAAGAAGGATACTGAATGATTTCTACAACACCTGCTTTAATCAGGGCTGGAAGATAAAGAAGTTCAAAGATAGAGAGAAAGCATTAGAATGGCTGACAGGAGCAATGTAACCCAAAGCTCACTATCAGCCAGAAAATCATATATTATTTTTCTGCATTTAAGCAGAGAGTGCTATTTCTTGACAATTCCTACTTTTTGCAGCAATTTATTTGTTCTCCAGAACAGGAATATACTTACCAGTAAACAATATATACCCGGGCACTTAAATATAGTTGCCTGAGGATCGTAAAACTCAAAGATCCACACAGCTCCGACAATAAACAGGGACATTGATAAAATTGCCGTAACAATAAGTCTGGTTGCCAATTTCTTGGAAATTTTTGTTCCTTTTTTCGCTTTTTTCATGAGTATTATCCTCCTATGGAAGTTATTAGTTTGAGGAAAAGTTTATACATGTAAAACAATTGTCAACTTTTTTACAATGTTAACATAACTAATAGCAAATAGGTGTTTTAAAACAGAAAGACAGTGGAAAATATAATTCAATCTATTAGCTTTGAACTAAGTATGATAGTTTTTAATTGATCGCATTCTCTCTTTTTCTCCGTATAGTAAATTTTTTCGTTAAGAAATCCTGAAGCCTTGGAAGGATTTTAGGAAAGATTTATGGTTTCAGCTTGCTGAAAATACATTTAGAAAAAGAGTGCCTTTCTTTTGTTTCGTTTTCTTTGGCACCAAAGAAAATGAAAGTAATATAATTGATTAAAATCATTTTCTATTGATCAACACACTCGATTTTACTAAAGTCAAATTTTGCCCCATAGTGTTTCCAGTTTACTAGATAATACCAGAATTCCATGCAGAGTGGGACATTATACAGGGATTTCCTATATATTTAGGGAAGAGGGCATTTTAACAAGGAATTTCAGTTATTATATGCCATATAGTATATCGAAGTCATGGTGTTAAGAAAAAACGGGGGGATGCCAAATAAACCAGTAACATAATATTCTTGACATAAAATTATTTGGCATAACACTGAACTAAAACAAGGAATAAAGGTTTATATATGCGAGGTAATAAGTTAACAAATAATCCCTTAGTGAGTTCCAAGGATGTGGGCTTGATAATACTCCTGTTAATCTGTCTGAGGGTGGGATTACGGAGTTCCACAGAGATCAGTTATGTGAGAATTACAGACAAGACAACTTTAGGTAAAGCGTTCAGTAAACTGAAACTCGACAGAGCTGATGCAGAAATGATTCTCGGCAGAAGCGATTTTGCTTTTACGCAGACTCTCGGCGAGTTGGGAGTGGACCCTGACGAATTATGGGAGCATAGCAATGCAGACCGATCTTATGGAGAACCTTACGATTATTTTGTCTCGAAACTCTGCCTTGGTATTGCAAGCTTTATACTTCTCAGATGGATTATTATTCTGTTTCTTTCCACTTCGCAGCATGATAGAACACAAAAGATCAGACCCCACGAAAAAGGTCCCTTTGATGAACCCAGCACCCGTTCCAAGATCCGGATGATGAGACGCAACTTGAGGAAGTAGAGGGGGATTTATAAGGGGTATGAATAGAAGAGAAGAGTAAGAAAACGCCGCACGCCTTTACTCTCAACTGTTTACACGATTTGAGGACAATGGCAGGAATAAAGAATTTACAACATTTTAGCCTGTTTTTACAACATATTTAGAGAATTTTTAAAGATTTTTTAAGAAAACTCCTCCCATTTTTGGCAATAATAACAGAGAATAAAACACCTTTCTATTTTCGCAATAATTAAATAAAATTTTCAAAAGTTCGCAAAAATTGAAGAGAATTTTTAACTTGACGACTTTTGAACTATACTTAAAAATCAGTGAAATCTTTTGTGAGGAGTCTATATGAGTCGTAAAAGTCAATTGTTCTATATTTATAGATACAATATTATTGAGGGTGAGCAATTAGAATTATCTTTTGATAGTCATGGACACAATAAAGAAAACTATATCAATAATATAATTTTAAACTTGAGTAGAAACAGAAAAACAAAATGGAGTTACAAAGGACACGAATATATTTTCTATGGATGGGGGAATGATAAAAGCTTAATTATTGGGAAACTTGCGAAGCAACATGACGAGGAAGTCTTAACTGAAGGAGAAACAGATATCGAAGAAAGACTATTGCACGCCCTAAAATTTGTTTATATTATTATTGATTTAACATCTCAAATTTTCTTAATTGAGAATAAAACATCGGTGTTTAATGAGACTGATGTGCCTTCAAGGATTTTTGAACACTTCTTGCAATCAATGGCAACAAATCTAAATTATTCAATAATTATCGAACCTTTTGTCCATGAAAAGAAATTTTGGGAAAGTGTGTCTGAGGAAAATAAAGTTTTCAAAGTTGATTTTTGCCTCTCAGGTGAGAACATGCCTGGATCAATTGGTGGATACACAAAGTATGTGATGCAACTGCTAAACGAGGAAACAAGAAACGACTCACTAAAATTAAGCCTTAGAAACGCCAATGGTCTTCTCAAAATTACTAGAAAAATCTTTACTGAATTATTGGACTATATAAAAGGTGCAAGAGGTAGTTATAAAGTAAAATATCAAACTCCTGATGGTGAAACAAGGTGGCTTTGCTCGGAAAAAGAAAAACAAACAATGTCTATCATGGGTGCGGATTCAAATTTTACAAATCCAACTGACATTAATGTTATAGAGGATAAAATAAGAAAACTACATAAGGATAATGAATACAAAGAGAAGTACTGATGAGATAATTGAGTCCTGGATAAAGTTTATAGTTGTTAATGCTTTGTTTATGGCTATTTCGATCTTCTTAACTAGGAAGTGGTCACTAGATAGTTGCGAGAGGATAATTACTGGTTTAGTTCCATTTGTACTTGCTCTAACACTTCCTATGGGAGCAGCAATTTTTCTTAGCATAATACCCAAGATACATAATATACTTGATGAACTAAAAAATGAAATTAGCAAATCAAAGGGTATTATGAACAAAAAAAAATACGAAGCTAGCTTATTTTACATTGAGTTAGCATGTAAAGAATTTAAGCAGAACATAATAGTTCAATTCATTTTGGTCTTTGCTTACTTCATTGTAATGATTGCAATGCCATCAGAACTTTCGTTAAGGAGAATTGCTTGTAGTGTATGCCTTACAATAGTGTTATCGACCTTTAAACTCACATATGATATATTCAGGGGTATTTTTAACATTGCTGAAATCCATAGGATTCTTTCAAAGAATATAGATCATTAAATAGGTACCCTCTCTCCCAAATCACAGCATCCCTGCTTAATAAACTTGACAGATGTATCATTATAGTTACATATTGTACCGTTAAGGAGAAAATATGGATTATAATATTGTCAGACAAATTGGTGAAGGCGCTTTCTCAGAAGTTTTCCTTGTGGAGAAAGACGGCAAGCAATACATACTTAAACGTTTCCGCAGTAAAGATATAAAAGAAGCTGAAAGAGAATTTCTGTTTCTCAAAATGATTAACTCCGCCCATGTTCCGGATGCTGTCGAGATCATCAAAGACGAGTATCCCGGTATTATCCAGGAGTATATCGAGGGATCATCCATAGAGGATTATCTGAAGGAGAATCCGGATAAAAAAGCCATGCTGCAGGTCAGGCTCTGCGAGGTACTCTCGGAAATCCACTCCTTCGGAATCTGCCTCAACGATATAAAGCCCGACAATATCATAATCCGTAACGACATTCCTGTGTTCATTGACTTCGGTCTGGCAACCCTGAATAACTTCTGGGATAAACGCATTCGCGGATCAATTTCCTATTCCTCACCGGAAAAGCTGAAGAAACAGATTAACACGCAAGCATCAGATGTTTTTTCACTGGGTCTGGTATTATATTATACAGATACACTTAAACATTTTGCCGATAATTTCGAACCTGCCGAATATCAGAACATTCTGGCTGATAATACCAGATGGAATGGAGCGAGGAACAGGTTTATTTCAAATCCTGTTATTACCGAGCTGACAGACTATACGCCTGACAACCGGCCTTCGGCTATTTCCCTTTTCCTGAGTATGGCAGAAAAAGCCGGTTATGATATCGGAGAAAGCAGTTTCAATCTGCTTAAATCCTACGTATTCACCTGTCACCAGAAAGCGCTGGCAATCTTGAAGAGAAATCGTAAACTTACCGTAACAGCAGAGGATGAACCGGATATTATCACCAGTTTGTTTATCACCAAAGAAATCTCAGAGAACAATAAAGTTGCAGTGATTGATGAAGAACTGTTTACCTACAACACTGAATTGTTTATGTCAAGATTGAGAGAACGTCCGGGCTTGGAAGATATAGATGAGCAATCTTTGATTGATAGCCTTGTTTCCTCTGAGTATAAACTGATTTTAATCACTAAGAATGAAATTTCTGATTATTTTATGCCGCTTTTCAAAAGTGAAAACACTGTTACTCTCATAATTTCAGATTCAATCAGTGAAGCATCATTTGTTGAGCCTGCCGAATTGAAGAATATTTTCGCACGATTAAAGTCTGAAGTTGATCTGAAAGAACTTATAAACATAAAACCACTTTCAGCTAAAAAAATCCTCTGTCCTGCAAAAAGTGTATCGGAAGAACTTACTGAATATGTTGAAAGCTTCCTGAGAATATCAAAGTTTCTTGATCTATCTATTCCTCTACAATTTTTCCAGAAACTATGGGATAATTGGATTGTGTTATTAAAATTCATGATGGACAATTCAACTATCAGCATAGCAGACAACTCATTAAAGCCAATAATTACTATTGCGGATGCAACGGGATTGTCGGAAGATGATATGGATCGTTTAAGCACTGCGTTTTCAGATTGGAATGCTGATTTATTGAAATCAATTTATTTTCTGAAACTGGGCAATATGGATATGGCAAAAGAAACAACTTTCGAGCATTTTAAAGTCCTTTTAAATAGAAAAATGTACCATAGTATCTACTACTCCTACAAGAAGATTAAAGATATATCAAACGAGGCCTTTGATGACTACAGACTGGGAAAGCTTTGCGCCACAACGGTAGGTAAAGCCGGATACAAAAAAGAAGCTCTGGAAATATATAACAATCTGAGTCAAAAGCTTGATGGAGATGAAAAAGGAACAGTTGCGCTGGATAAGGCAATTATTTTACAAGACCTTCAACTATGGAATGAAGCTGAAAAAGAATATGGCATTGCGACTGAGATCTTTCAGAAAACAGGAAATGTAAAATTGCAGATCAGAATTTCCAACAATCTGGGTGCTTTCTATACCAATAATAAGAATTATAAAAAAGCGCAGTACCATTTGTATAAAGTGATTGAGTTATGTGATCTTCTCAATGATCATAAAAGGCAAATAATATATAAAATGGTTGCATATTATAATTTATCTGAGATCAGTCTCTCCAGTGGTTTATGGAGTAAGTGTATACAACTGGCAAAAAAGTCTCTGAAGATTGCCATTCAGGAAAGAAATAAAACTATTCAGAACTATTGTGAATCAATATTGCTAACTGCTATGATTTCTAACGGACAGTTGACAGATATTCAGGTTATGGTGAATGAATTAATTGAAGCAGAGTTTAATGAGCAGGATAGAGATGCGGCAGACTTTATGCTGTCTAAAATATTGCTCTGGCAAAGTTTCAGAGACCCATTAACATATAAGGATATAGCTGAAAAAAACATTGAAAGAATTAACACAACAGCCTCAAGTGAGCTACTCATAGAGTTCTATTTCTATTCGTTAAGAGCTCTGAATATTGCCAATGTAAACAGAATCAGATTTTTACTGCATGATGACCATTACAATGAGATTATAACTGGTATTGAAAACAAAAACGATGATAAAATACTTACATCATTGCGACATTTTGCAGCTAATGATGACATTTTTCAGTTTTTACATATTTCATATCATATGAAAATGCTTGGATTGATTGATAAGGGAAGCAAATTAGATAACTACATTACAGAATTTTCAGGTTATAACAACTTCTATCCTTTGCAGCAGATTAAAAAACATGAAGTCAGCAAATCACATGATAATGATGTATTTTGGGATGCATTTTCCAGCATACAAACCCAGAATGACTTTGAGTCAATAGCTATGGAAACTCTTAAAAGCATACTTAATGTGGGAAATCTGGAAAGAGCAATATTTTTTGCTTATAAGAAAGGGGAATTTGTAACAGAACTCTGCATCAATGATCAGATGGATATTCTGCCAAAAGAGAACATGAAAGTCAGTAAAACAATCCTGATGGAGACAGTACAGGAAAAGAAGATGATGTATTATTTCAATCTTCAGGAGGATACACCCTTTGATCTTCATTCCAGTATTTTCGGATTAGGGTTGAGAACTGCTATATGCTATCCGGTAATAATCAATAAGGTGACTAAGGGTGTAATATATTCAGATGCACAGGCTGATAAAACATTCAGTGATGAAGATAAGAAGATGCTGGAAACATTCCTGATGCTCTGTGAGTCCATCATGGAGAAGAACCAGCTTCTAGATGATATTAATAATCCTGTCCTTTCATCGGCAAACTTCAGTACAGCAAATCAGTATAATGAAATCATCGGGACAAGCAGAAAAATGCAGAAAGTATTTTCTCTGATGAATGTTGTGGCGAAACATAATGTAAATGTACTTATCACCGGGGAAACAGGTTCGGGTAAAGAACTTATTGCCAGAGCATTGCATAAGGATTACACTAAGTCTGCCCCGTTTGTTGCAGTAAACTGTGCAGCAATTCCGGAAAATCTGCTTGAGAGCGAACTTTTCGGTTATGTAAAAGGAGCATTCACCGGAGCTGTGCAAAATAAAATGGGTAAACTTGAACTGGCTAATAATGGAACCCTCTTTCTCGATGAAATCGGAGATATGCCGTTTCAGTTACAGGCTAAACTACTACGGGTAATTCAGGAACGGGAATTTACACCTGTTGGAGATGTGAAGCCCAAACCGGTTTCAGTTAGAATAATTTCCGCAACGAACAGAAAGCTGGAAGAAATGGTCAGTTCGAATGAGTTCAGGCAGGATCTTCTTTTCAGGCTGAAAGTGTTCGAGATAGAAATCCCCCCACTGAGAGAGAGGAAGGATGATATCCCTCTTTTAATTCACCATTTCATTAAGCTTAATAATGATAAGTTCGGGAAATCTATCAAAGGGATTTCAACTGATGCTGTTTCAATGCTGCAGAACAGAGAATGGGAAGGAAATGTCAGGGAACTGCAGAATGAAATTGAAAAAGCCTCTATCCTGTGTCAGGCAGATGTTATTTCCGAAGAACAGTTTCTTGATATGAAAAAGAACAATAACTTTAACATTGTTGATGAGATGCCTGAAAAATGGTCTGATTTCCTTAACTATAAGAAGAAAATAACTCATAGACTGGATAAAATATATATAGAGAAGTTATTAAAAACCACAGATGGGAATATTTCTCAGGCAGGTAAGCTGTCGGGGATGCCGAGAAATCAGATATATAGAATAATGAAACATTCTTGATACATGTGTTTTGTTTTTGTTACACAATTCCTTTAGTCTTATATATCAGCAGATTATTAAATATTTTTCTATTTTTATTAATAATTATGTTCTTGATGTATCTTTTTTGTTACATATTATTCCTGCATTCTTTTAGCAGCCCTAAGATATTAACATTTTTATCTTGTTAATTATCAGTATGTTACATTATAAACATCTTCACGTTATACTTATTGGAAAGAGACTTGCAATATACAAATTGAAAAAAAATGGCTTGTTATGATTAATAAGGAGTATCGATGAAAAAGTTAATATTTGTACTGATTCTCACAGCTTTGGCTTTATCTTGCTTTTCAGCAAGTGTGTCAGGTATAGTGATCACAGATAATCAGACTGACGGCATACCAGGGATCAGGGTTGCATATATTGGTGATTCACTTTTCACGGTTGCCATGTTAGACAGTATTTACAGTAATGGTATAAATATTGATGAGTACATATTGGCTTATGATATAACAGATCAGAACGGTAATTATTCAATACAGATTACTCCCGGAACTGAAGGTATTATAGTAGCACAGGATATCATTAACTTCCAGTTTATGGAACAATTCATCGGGATAAACGAAGACTCGGTTAATGATTTTGAAAATGCAGGAATCTTCATTTTTGACGAAATGGATATTAACTTCACTCAGTTTGACTTTGTTCTGCATGCAATTAATCTGATTGGAGATAATTCGATCTCAGGTACTATTAATCCTCCGGCAAATGCTTCTGGTCTTAGTATCGACTTTGATGTAAGGCTTGAGTTCCTTCATTCACATATCCTTCCTCCTTATACTACTATAGTAAATACTGTGAATCCCTCATTTGCATTTACTAGTATAAGAGACGGAGTATACCGACTTAAGGTTTTATCAAGATTTACTCCTGCCGGTAACTTCTATCATCATAATGACACTCTTATGTTCAGCAGAATTATTGTAAGAGGTGGACAGACAGTCGATAATATCAGCATAAATCTGCCTGATATCGAATATAATACTTTAACATGTAACGTTCAGGATGATGCGTCAAATCCACTTTCCAATGTGGAAGTAAACCTTGTATCACTGAATTCTTCTATTAATTACAGTATTGTAACTGATGAAAACGGATCAGCTGTAATAGATAATATTATTAAAGGAAGATATACACTATCTGTTGAAAAGGATGATTTTCAAAGATCAGACAACAATGGTAATATCGTAACAATAAATAACGATCAGACTTATACATTTGAAATGTCACCGGTTCAGACATATGGAAATTCCATTTCAGGAACGATATCTATCCGTCCCGATTTACCTGATCCACCAACATTCCCGACAATGGCAATTGCCGTATCAAGCGATGAAGAAGAAGATTGGTTAAGAACTGCAGGTGTTGGAACTTCAGGTCAATTCGTTTTAAGAAATCTACCGTCAGATAATTACTATGTGTATGTTATTTCGAGTGATGCTCCACCAACATTCTTCCCCAATTCAGATACATGGGAAAATGCTCAGACAGTTTTAGCATCAGGTGATGTAGAAAATATCGATGTAGTAATAACACCTACTACAAACGAAGGAGCATTTTCAGTATCAGGATCTGTAATGGAACAGGACGGAAGAGCTCCTCTTTCAGAAGCATCTGTTATACTCTATAATGACAATGATGTTCCTGTAGGATTCTCAATAACAGGAGAAAACGGTGAATACCGTATTAACAATCTGAGATCAGGAAATTACACTCAAAAAGTCACCAAATTCAGTTACAACAGTGAAAGTCAGCCTTTCCAGATATTCGGTAATTGTTCAAGTGACTTATATATTGGAAGCACTCAAATTTCCAATGATGATGTAAATGTCAAAAATGATGCGATTACTCTAGGTTGTTATCCTAATCCATTCAATCCTGAAACAACAATAGAGTATTCTATAGATAAAGATTCAAATGTAGAAGTTATAATTTACAATATTAAGGGTCAGAAAGTGTATTCCTTCGATCCTGAATTCAATACTAAAGGGATTCATAGAGTCAAATGGAGCGGAGTGTCAGACAGTAACCAACCTGTGGCATCCGGAGTTTACTTCTATCAGCTTAAGACTGAGACCGAATCCAGAATCAGAAAAATGTTATTACTGAAATAAGGGAATGAAAATGACCTTAAAATTGATCAATACAAAGAGCAAAGGAGAAACTATGAGAACGAAACAAATTAAGTTCTTACTGGCTGCAGTTGTTTTCATGATGTTGAGCGGCATCATGAATGCAGTGACATTCAGCGGCCATGTTACATCTGCCGAAGATGGTTCTGATGTAGCAAATGCAAATGTTATCTGTTTCACAATGCCAGATGACTCAACAGGTACCGGTAACAGACCGGAATCCACAACCACAGATGCGAGTGGAAACTTCATATTTTACAACATCAATGATGGCTCAAATGTAATGCTTGAAGTTTCACACGGCGACTATCTGCTTTTCAACCAGAACTATACCGTAAACGGTGATATGTCAGTTGATATAGCGCTTAGTACTATGAATAACGTGACAACATACTCTGTTAGTGGTGTTGTAATAGACAGCCTGAACAATCAGCCTGTTCCCAACCTTAACATTATTCTCGGTGGAAGCCTTCTGGAGATAGCTTACACAGCTGTAACAGACGCTAATGGAGCTTTCAGTTTTTCTGAAGTGATTTCTCAGGAATATGATATTTATCTCGGTAATCCAAACTTTATGCCACCGGCTTACCATATTACAGTGGATCAGGATCTGAATCTTACATTATACCATACACCTTCTGACACAAACAACCATGTTGTTGGAACAATTGTAGATGAAAATGGTAATCCTGTTCCCCACCTTCCTGTAATAATTGCAGGGAACCTCATGGGTGTAATGTATGCAGAACAGACTAATAACAACGGAGTGGTTCATTTCAATGATGTTGTGACACAATCTTATAATGTATATCTCGGACCACGCAATCCAATGCAGGTACCTGATGCGGTTATAGATGTCAACGGTAACACTCAGTTTACTGCAGTATTCTCTAATAATGGTGATGAAACTTATACTGTGACAATAAATATTGTAGATGATAATAACGCACCTGTACAGGGAACCAATTTTTTCATGGCTGGTCAATTAATGGATATTGGTTACAGTGGTGTAACTGACAACAACGGCACATCAGTACTTACGGGTATTATTCCACAGCCTTACAGCCTTTATATAGGAAATCATGGACCTATGGTTAACCCTGATGCAAGCTTCATAGTAGACAGTGACACATTAATTACTGTTGTATATACTGACACTATTATAACTGATACATATACTTTATCAGGAGACGTAATTGACTTTGAGACAAATCAACCATTACAAGGAATTGAAGTTATAATTTCACACCGCAGTCCATGGAATCAGGATTCTGTTGTTTTAACAGATGCTGCAGGTCAATTCTCTGTTGATTCACTTGAAGCAGGTAGGTACTTCATCTCCATTACTGACACAGCATATAACGTCTATATGGAAGAAGTAATGCTCGCTGAGGACACAAATCTCAGTATTACATTGCAACCTTTCACAGGTGGAGATATAACATTCTCTGGAATGGTGTTTAATGTCAGAACCGGAATGCCTGTTGATGGTGTTACTGTCACGCTTACAGAAGTTGACTATTTAAACACCAGAAATACATATTCTGCTGTCACAGATTATCAGGGACAGTTTATAATTAATGGCATGATAGCCGGAAATTATGAAGCACTTCTGACTCTCAACGGTATAGTACTTACCTGTCAGACAGTCCCGGTTTACCAAACAAGACATATGAACTTCCCCGTGAGAATAACCCAGATAGACAACCCTCAATTAAGTGGAAGAGTAATGGATAGAAACAGAAATCCGATTATAAATGCAGAAGTTGAGATTTACTGTGAATTTCTGGATTGCGATCCAGAAACACTTTACACGGATAATAGAGGATTCTATCAGACATCTCAAGTTGTAAATGATGAGCCGTACATAGTAACTGTTAGAGAAGACGGATACATTCCATTTAATGGCAGAGTATTTGTTCATGGAGATACTCGTTTTGATATAAGACTGATTGGTGATGATATGGTTATCAATTCTTCAATTTCAGGAACAGTAATATCTGACGATACAAGTAATCCTGTTAATAATGCTGTAGTACATTTAATTCCTGAAAATGGTGGTTTCCACAATCCATTCTTAACAGCAATGACTGATGTGAACGGACAATACACAATCAACGTTCCTGCCGGAAACTATATGGCTGTATGTCATGTCAGAAATATTGAATTCTGGAACACAGATTCATTATACATCAATTATTATCGAGAATTCTATGATGATACACAGGATATCGAAACAGCTCAGCTTATTACCGTTGGTGATTCTCAGGATGTAACAGGTATCGATTTTGGTGTTCCGGATTATAATTCAAACTTTGACCCTGTTTTCCCTGAAATCTTCGGTCTTCTTGACACAGGCGACAGAACTAACCCTCAAATAGCTCAGATAACTCTCAAAGATTCCGATGACAATACTTTAGTAGTTACAACTTCAGATGTTGACGGAAGATTCTCATTTGAAGGTGCTAGGGATGGAAATTCATATACTATTATTGTAGAAATGGACGGATATGAAGAACAGTTGGTAGAGTTTACTCATTATGGAATGGACTCATTTGTAAGCTTTGATATGGCGACTATTGCAACGAATGATCCTGTTAATAAATACGAGAACATAGCTCTTGGCAACTATCCAAATCCTTTCAACCCAGAAACAACAATAAATTATTCACTAAATATAGATGATAGAGTCGAAATATCAATATATAACCTTAAGGGACAAAAAGTAAAAACACTCGTTAACGGTTATCAGACCTCAGGACAACACGAAGTAGTATGGAATGGTACTAATAACAGTAACAAACCGGTTGCTTCAGGTGTTTACTTCACGATCCTTAAAACATCAAGCAAAACTTTGAAACACAAAGTTTTATTACTAAAATAGGAAATTATATGCTTCAGCTTAATTATACCCCTAATGAAAATAAGGTAAATTACCCCCCTGTAATTTACAATACCCCAATAGCTGAACGCATGTTTCATAGAGCAGGAGTCCCCTACTCCTGCTCTATCCCCTCAGCGTTTAAAAGTAACTTGAAACATAAAGCATTGGTTACGAAATACCCCTATACCCCTAAATCTGCATTTTACTACCCGGTATCATGCAAAGATAAGTTATCAATGCTGAATGAGAAAGGGTTTTCCCCTGAATCCTACTCTTGTTTCAAAGTTAGTTTCATACATAATCTGCACCGGATTATAATTACCCCTAATGAAAATAATGTAGATTACCCCCCTGTAATTTACAGTACCCTAAACTCCGAGTGCAAGATTATCGGAGCGGGATCCCCCTATCCCGCTCCACATTTTATCAATTAATATTACCAACAATTAGTCCTGAGCTTCTTTAACATATTTATTTCATTGACATTTTATATGCCAGACTGAACCTCTTTACTGAGGTGAAAATGTTTGAAAAAGTTCATGAGGCAATCAGACTACTGATAGACTTGTCCAAAATTGAAAATGATCATATCAGCTTTCTTGATAAGGCTATGCAATCAATATCAGTGAATTTTAAACTTGTTAAGGCATCAACAGTATTTACCATTGATGGTATGATTTTTAAATCAGCGTTTAACTGTGATCAATGCCTGTCAGACAGTTATGTTATTGAAGAGGATCAATCGGATGCAGCCCTAAACAAAATCACTGCTCACAATAGTAATAAGTTTGAGCATAACCTTATTATTGAAGATAACAGACAAAATCAAGTCGGAATAATTAGTTTTACCCTATCAGATCAACAAGAAAATACATTCGAAATTATTTCAGAGATAAAAGATATCCTTCATCTGATTTTCACATATCACTACCGTCAGTTTCAACTGGGAGAGAGAGTAAAAGAACTTTCATGTTTGCATCAGATCAACAAAATTGCCAAACAGGTAGATCAAAGCACAGATAAGCTGCTAAAAAGAATTGTCAAACTTCTGCCTCCTGCATGGCAGTTCCCTGCACATACTTATTCCAGAATAACTTTTAACGAAAACATATATATATCCGAACCTTTTGAAGAAACAAGCCTGTTCCTGAAATCTGATATTCTTATTGATAAAAATAATTCAGGAACGATCGAAGTATTTCTTTCTGAAAGTTTCAGTAACCGTTTGAATGAGCCATTCCTGAAAGAAGAGGAAGTACTGATATCAACAATTGCCCAAGAGCTGAAGAACATTCTGAAACGAAGAATCATAGAAGAAGAACGAAAGCAGCTTGAGCAGCAATTACTTCATGCTGACAGACTGGCAACATTAGGTCAGCTTTCTGCAGGTATTGCCCACGAAATCAACGAACCACTTGCAGGGATTCTGGGATTAGCCCAATTAATGGAGAAAAATCCGAGTCTTAATAATGAAGCGCTAAGTGATCTGGAAAATATCATCTCTGCCTCTCTTCATGCTCGTGAAGTAGTTAAGAAACTGATGCTTTTTGCCAGACAAATGCCGAGCTCACACAGTAAACTGAATTTAAATGATGCTGTTAAAAATGCTCAATTCTTTCTGGAATCGCGCTGTAATAAAGAAGGGATCAATATTGAGCTGCATCTCACAGATAATATTCCAATAATCTCTGCAGACTCTTCTCAAATTCATCAGGTACTTATAAACCTGATTGTGAATGCAATGCAGGCAATGAAGGATGGCGGTAAAATTACGATTTCAACTTACTTTGACGACTTCAATGTTTACCTTAAGTGCGAAGACACTGGTTCTGGAATCCCGGAAGAAATCATTGATAAAATTTTTAATCCATTCTTCACGACCAAAAAAGTAAATGAAGGAACCGGTTTAGGACTATCTGTTGTGCACGGGATAATCTACTCACATAATGGAGAAATAAGTGTCAGCAGTAAAGAAAAAGTCGGGACTGAATTTATAGTATCATTACCTGGGATAAAAGCTTATGAATAGTAAAATAATAGTAATACTGGATGACAATGCAGTAACTCGCGACATTATAAAAAGAAACTTGAGAAAACATGGATACAATGCTTTTACAGCAAACAACTTCAATACAGCCAAAGAACTCCTTCAGAAAGAAAAACCAGACCTTATTATCACTGATCTGATGATGCCGGATGTGAGTGGTCTGGATGTTATAAGGTATGTTAAGGAGAATCATAAAAATACTGAAGTCATTGTATTAACAGGCTATCCGACAATAAATACGGCTGTTGACGCTGTTAAACTTGGTGCGGATGATTATCTGACAAAACCTTTTACAGATGTAGAGCTTCATCTTGCGGTGAAGAAAACCCTTGAGAAAGCTGAGTTAAGGAAATCGCTTAGTAAATCAACCAATAATGACTATGAAGCCAGGTTTGGAATAATTGGAAAATCGAAAAAGATGCAGGAAGTTTTCAAGACGATTGAGAAAGCTTCAAACATTGACAGTACTGTACTCATTACGGGAGAAAGCGGTACCGGAAAAGAGCTTATAGCCAGAGCAATTCATTATGGAGGACAGAGATCAGCTGAGCATTTCGTACCTATCAACTGTGGAGCAATCCCGGAAACCTTACTCGAAAGCGAACTATTCGGGTATAAAAAAGGGGCTTTTACAAATGCAAATTCTGATAGAGAAGGTTTTTTCCAGAGTGCTGACCGAGGTACGATCTTTCTGGATGAAATATCTGAAACAAGCTCATTGATGCAGATAAAGCTTCTTCGAGTAATACAGGAAAAGGAAGTATACAGAATTGGTTCTAATATCTCAGAAAAAGTCGATGTCAGAATACTTGTTGCCTCCAATAAAGATTTATATGAACTTGTAGAACTGAACAGATTCAGACAGGACTTATTCTACAGACTGAACGTACTGACAGTAAGTGTTCCTCCCCTCAGAGAAAGGGGTGATGACATTCTGCTTCTTACAAACTATTTCAGTACAAAGTTCTCAAGAGAGTTTTCTAAACCTGTACCAGAGTTCAACGACGATGTCTTAGAAGTATTCAGTAAGTATATTTGGCCAGGAAATGTAAGAGAGCTGGAAAACCTAATCCATAGACTCATCATTATGAATGATGGAGAGTGTATCAAACTATCTGATCTTCCAGATCTCATGAAAACCAGACAAGAGTCCCAGTACGACATCAGTAAGCCACTAAAAGAGGTAGAGAAAGAACATATTCTGAATGTTCTCGAATATGTAGACAATAATAAATCTAAAGCAGCAGATATTCTAAAAATAGATAGAAAGACCCTACACAACAAACTTAAACAATATGAGTAATTTTTCCCCAATGAGGATGAATTACTCATACTGACACTTCTGAATATTTACAATTATCTGTTCTAATATTGTATCAAGGTATTAGTTTCACATCTAAAGTGTTTATTTGCTAATATTTGTGATCTAAGTACAACTTACAGAATATCTAATCTTCTTGAATGGCAAAGAGATTGCTTTATCAGGTGTAAAATTACCTGGAGATGAATTATGAGTTATTCGTTCAACGCTTATGCAATGGCTCAGGAACAGTTTGATTCAATAGCTGATAAGCTAAATCTGAATCGTGCTGCCCGAGATTTACTTCGAAATCCGATGAGAGAATTTCACTTCAATATTCCTGTCAAAATGGACGATGGAACTTCACGTATATTCAGGGGATTCAGAATCCAACATAACGATGCTCTTGGTCCAGCCAAAGGC
Organism: Cloacimonadales bacterium (SeqCode); assembly: GCA_942492065.1. Lineage (GTDB taxonomy): Bacteria > Cloacimonadota > Cloacimonadia > Cloacimonadales > JAIOQZ01. The sequence goes on from CALODV010000008.1 coordinate 963,154, forward strand.
GGAATAAGATTTCATCCTCAGGAAACCGCAGACACTGTCAGAGCATTAGCAATGTGGATGACATGGAAAACTTCTGTTGTAGACATTCCGCTTGGAGGTGGAAAGGGTGGAGTCATTTGCGACCCTCATAATTTATCTTTAAGGGAGCAGGAACAGATTTGCAGAGGTTATGTTCGACAACTTGGGCAAAATATCGGACCATTAAGAGATGTTCCAGCAACAGATATTATGACAAACGGACAGCACATGGTCTGGATGCTTGACGAATACGAAACAATGTCCGGGAAAAAATATCCGGGTATGATAACAGGTAAACCTGTTGGCATGGGAGGATCACTTGGTAGAACTGAAGCTACAGGTTACGGAGTTATATTCAATATTCGTGAAGCGCTTAAGCAAATGAATATTAGACCAGGGGAAACAACTGCTTCATTCCAGGGATTTGGAAACGTTGCCCAGCATGCAATTAAGCTTTTTAATCAAATGGGTGGAACAGTTCTTTGTGTATCATCCTGGGATCAAGACGACCAGAAATCATATGCTTTTTACAAAAAAGATGGAATTATATTAACAGAACTACAGAAAATAACAGATCATTTTGGTGGAATAGACAAAAGCAGAGCAAAAGATGCAGGTTACACTGTCATGCCAGGTGATAAATGGCTGGAAATAGAGTGTGATATTTTAATACCTTCTGCATTGGAGAACCAGATTACCGAGATGAATGCCAGTCTTATACATAACAGGGTAAAAATAATAGCAGAAGGAGCTAACGGACCTACAAATCCCAAAGCGGACAAAATTCTCCATGAAAGAGGAATATTCCTTATACCGGACTTTCTCTGTAATGCCGGAGGAGTGACTTGCAGTTACTTTGAACAGGTACAATGTAATATGAACTACTTCTGGAGTAAGGACGAAGTGTTGGGGAAGCTTGACTATAAACTCACATCTGCATATCACAAAGTATCAACTCTGGCAAGAAACAAAAACCTATACATGCGGGATGCAGCGTACATGATATCAATAGATCGTGTAGTAAGAACATCCAGAGCAAGAGGATGGATATAATGTACGACTTATCTTCCAGCTTACTGGACACATATACAGAGTCCAAACCGGACAAAATAAGATATATTGGAAGTGGGTTACCGGGTGGAAAAGCTTCCGGTCTCATACGACTAAATAAGATTCTTGATAAGAATCTCCCTGAGCGTGAAATAGATGGAATGAGAGTTGATATTCCTGATATGTTCGTAATCCTCAGTGATGTTTTCGACCAGTTCATGGCTAACAATGATCTTTATGAAATTGCTCTATCAGATTCTTCAGATGAAGAAATAGCTCTATCTTTTGTTAATTCATCTATCGGACCTTTGTTTACCGGAGAGCTATATGAAGTAATAGACTCTATAAGTGATCCTTTAGCTGTCAGATCATCAAGTATATGCGAGGACTCTTTGAATGAACCTTTTGCAGGTGTTTATGAGACAAAAATGATTGCAAATAACCAGTTTGAAAAATCAGTAAGATTTAAGTCTTTTGTGGATGCAGTCAAGTTCGTGTACGCTTCATTATTTTTCAAACAGTCAAAAGAGTATTTCAAATCGACAGGTTATGACATCAAACAGGAAAAAATGGCAGTTATTGTTCAGGGTGTCACAGGAGATCATTATGGTGAATATTATCACCCACTATTATCCGGTGTACTTAAATCATATAATTTCTATCCATCAGAGGCGATAAAACCTGATTCGGGATTTGCTGCTCTTGCCTACGGAATGGGTAAAACAATAGTGGATGGTTCAACCTGCTGGAGTTACTGCCCCACATGTCCGCAAACACCTCAACCCTTTAATGGAATTAAGGACATGCTGAATAATACACAGAAAAAATTCTGGTCTATAAATCTTCAGGCAACTAATAATTTCAATCCTATATCTCAGGATGAATACATGATAAAAAAATCGATATTCGATAAAGATGTCCGTGGTAAACTGAATTATGTCTGCTGCTCTTATGACTACAGAAATGATATGCTTGTTCCCGGTGTGATGGACATGTGTTCCCCTGTAATGGATTTCTCGCCCATACTAAAAGATGAGATAATGCCATTGAATAAAATAGTAAAACAAGTAATGGATATGTGTGAAAAGGATACAGGTGATAAAGTAGAGATAGAGTTTGCTGTGTCTCAGAAACAGAAATCAGGCAACAAAGCATTTTTCAGTCTTCTCCAGTTGAGACCAATCAATATCTCACACGATCTTATCGATGTTCCAGTTGAAATGTTCAGCGATAAAGATACTATTCTCAGTTCTGATAAAGTTATGGGTAATGGTACCTGCACAACACTAAAAGATATAATCTATATAAAACCTGAAGCATTCAATATTTCTGAGACTGAACAGATTGCATCTGATATCTCCGAATTGAACTATAACTTCAGAGATGGTGGAAGATATCTGCTAATTGGTTTTGGTCGCTGGGGAACATCTGATAAGTGGTGCGGAATCCCGGTAAACTGGTCTCAGATCTCCAGAGCTCAAGCTATTGTTGAAACTGTGTTACCTACAATGAAGCCTGATTTCAGCCAGGGTGCTCATTTCTTTCACAATATGACAGCTCATAATGTTTTCTATTTCTCAGTCAATAATGAGCATTCCAAGAAATTGGATTGGACATGGATTCAAACCCAAAAAGTTGTTAATGAAACTCGTTATGTTCGCCATGTGAGACTGGAAAGAAATCTGAGAATTCTGGTTGATGGCAGAAGTAACAGAGGGGTTATACTTAAATGATACATAACAAAGACTCAAGACATATTATTTATGAGTTAACTGAAAGACAGAAAGAACTTAACTGCATACATGATGTTGAAAACATTCTGACAAATTTTGATTTAACTTATGATGAAATATTCAAATCATTACTTCAGATATTACCATTAGGTTGGCAGTTCCCTGAACAATGCTTTGGAGAAATTGAGTATCTTAATAATATATATAAAACATCTAAAGACAAAGCTACGGAATATGTTCAGTCTTCACCATTACATAAGAACAATGTGCATTATGGTGAGATAAGAATTTACTACAAGGAAGTTCCAGATCAGCATAGAGAAAAGCCTTTTCTACTGGAAGAATATTCACTGCTTAATACTATTGCCAGCATGCTTGCATCTTACCTTGCAGTAAGATCAATAAAGTCCGGAGCTAAAGCAGAAAAAGAAGAAGTTATCAACCGCAGTGAGTGGAAAATAGTTGTTAACATGCTTAAGAACACAGATGTAAGACTTTACATTAAGATTGCCAGAAAGATCCTTAATCTTATGTTCCAGACAGGTCTTTCTGATCAGGTTGATATTTATTCTGTGCTTGGTAAAAATCCCGAGTTGACAAATCCTGAAGTGTTTCAGGAGATAAACACTCCATCCAAAAAAAATGAGTTTCAGGCTTCCATAGCTCAAAGTACAAAGCTTTTCGAGCTTGCTGAACAGAACTTATCGGATGAAGATCTGATGATTAATGTGAACAGATGGATTCAGGAAGATAAACTCAGTTTTTTAATAGCTGCTTTGAAGAATAAGCATACCCCGCTTTATGGGATTCAGGATGCAATAACAAGGTATATAAATCTAGAGTTGGATGAAAGTAAACTTTCACCATATTCATACATGAACGTCAAAGTTCTACTTATACAGAGACTTTTCACGAGTCATCTCAAATTTGTTAACATTGCGAAAAACTATATAGAACTTCCTGATTTCAATGAAGTTCTACAACACACTGTTTATCCAACAAATTCTCATGGTAAACTTGGTGGAAAAAGCACAGGACTTTACTTCGCTAACAATATAATTAAAAGAGAAACAGATCCTGAGTTTCATAAAAGCGTAAAAACTCCTGAGACATGGTATATAGCTTCCGATGCAATGCTAAGTTTTCTTCATTTCAACAATCTGGAAGAGATGGTTGAACAAAAATACAAAGATATTGAGCAGGTACGGGCTGAATACAGCAATATTGTTCAAATTTTCAAAAACTCAAGTTTTCCTCACGAAATTTCGAAGGGTCTGTCTCACATTTTGGACTCCTTAGGTAATAAACCTGTGATAGTACGCAGTTCATCTCTCCTGGAAGATAGTTTTGGAGCTGCATTCTCCGGTAAATACAAGAGCCTCTTCCTAGCTAACCAGGGAACAAAGGAAGAAAGGCTTGCAGCTTTAAAAGACGCTATTGCAGAAGTATACGCATCAATTGTCGGGCCAGACCCTATTGAGTATCGTAAGGAACACGGATTTATAGATTTTCAGGAAGAAATGGCAATTCTTATACAGGAAGTCGTAGGAGTAAAAACGGGCAAATATTTTCTTCCCGCCTTCGCCGGAGTCGCCTTTTCAAACAACGAGTTTCGCTGGTCATCACGAATTGAGCGGAATGACGGGCTTATAAGGTTGGTTCCGGGACTTGGAACAAGGGCTGTAGACCGTCTTAGCAGTGATTATTGTATTCTGGCTTCACCAGGTAAACCCGGAATAAGAGTTAATGCTTCAACGGATGAATTCCTCAGATACTGTCCAAGATATATTGATTTAATAAATCTGGAATCAAACTCTTTTGAAACACTTCCTATTTCTGATGTAGTAAAAGAATGCAAAGATGATTTCCCAATGTTCCAAAAACTGTTCTCCGTGTACAGCGATGGAAATCTGTATGAGAAATCAGGATTCACAATTGATTTCGATAGTGAACAGATTATAGTAACAGGAAATAATCTGATCAATAACACTAACTTCCTTAAAAGAATGAACACTATTCTTCAGATACTGAACACAAAAATGGGAACTCCGGTTGACATTGAATTCGCAGTAGTAAATGATGATATATATTTACTTCAATGCAGACCCCAGACTTTCTCTATTCATGATGAGCCACTTCCAATACCGAAAGATATACCAAAGAAAGATATACTTTTCTCTGCAAACAAATATATTTCTAATGGAAGAATTCCTGAAATCACTCACATTGTTTATGTTGATCCTGAAAAATACTCTGATTTACGTCGAATAGATGATTTGAAGAAAGTCGGACGCTGTATAGGTAAGTTGAACCTTCTACTACCGAAGAAAAAATTCATTCTGCTTGGTCCAGGAAGATGGGGTTCCAAAGGCGACATTAAACTTGGTGTCAATGTAACATATTCTGATATAAACAAAACTGCTGTTTTAATTGAGATTGCAAAAGAAAAAGGACGTTATCTACCAGACCTATCATTCGGAACTCATTTCTTTCAGGATCTTGTTGAGGCACAGATCAGATATATACCACTCTATCCAGATAAGAAAGAAATCATTTTCAATTATAGTTTTTTTAATTGTGCAGAAAATATTTTAGTAAAAATGCTTCCGGAATACAAAGATTTGTCTGATGTAGTAAAAGTTATCGATGTTCAGGCTGAAACTGGTGGAAATATTCTAAACATTGTAATGAATTCAGAACTTGAAGAGGCTCTTGCATTTATAAAGAAGCCTGAGAACCTTCAAGACAACACATCCTACCTGTATAACACCTCTGATATTATTGATGAAAATCACTGGTATTGGCGCATGGAAATTGCAGAGTATATAGCTTCTCAATTGGAATCCGAACAATTTGGCGTAAAAAACCTTTACATTTTTGGCTCTGTGAAAAATGCAAGTTCCGGACCATCTAGTGATATAGATTTGCTTGTTCACTTTGTCGGAACTGACGATCAAAAGGAAAAGCTCGGAATTTGGTTCAATGCATGGAGTATGTGCCTTGATCATATTAATTACCTTAAAACAGGTTATAAAACCGGGGGACTTCTTGATATTCACTATGTTACTGATGAAGATATTGAAAATAAATCAAGTTTTGCTGTAAAAATAAATGCCGTCACAGATGCTGCCAGAAAACTGGAGATTAGATAATGATGAAAGCTTTGTTCACAAGTGATCTTCACTGTAAGGTACACAAGTACGAATTTCTGTTCGACACTATAAGAACAGAAATACCGGCTGTCGTATTTATCAGTGGTGATCTGACAAGCTTATCATGTAATCAGACTCAGAAGGAATCTCCTGGGGATTTCTACAGCGGATATCTTACTGATAAACTTGAAGCACTTAAGCTGGAGCTTAACCAGCACTATCCCGAGATTTTCGTTATCCCCGGTAATGATGATGGCAAACAAGCTGTTTCTTCACTTAGAAAGCTTGAAGATCGCAAACTGCTAACTAATGTCAATGGACGTTTCTGCAGGTTTGGTCAATATACAATATTTGGTTATTCTTATGTGCCTCCAACACCATTCCCCAACAAAGACTGGGAGAAATATGATGTTTCAGCTTTTGTTGACGTAGGCTGTGTTTCACCTGAAGAAGGATACAGATCAGAAGCAGTTAGTTTTCATGATTTGAGATACTATACAATTAAGAAAGATCTGGAATTACTTTTTGAGAACAAGAATAAAGAATCACTGATCTGCCTGTTCCACTCACCACCGTATCAAACTAAATTAGACCGTGCTGCATTAGATGGAAAACTCTTTAATGGTGTCCCTTTGGATGTACACGTCGGCAGTATAGCAATAAAAGATTTTATAATTGATAAAAAACCGTTTCTTTCTCTGCATGGACATGTTCATGAGTCTACGACTATAACCGGTTGTTGGACGGAACGTCTAAATAAAACTATTTGTATGCAGGGAGCATCACTAATGAATGAGGCAATTGTAATAAATATTGATCTTGAAAATCCGGAATCTGCAGAGATAAAAATAAATCCAAAGACGAATGATTCCGGATATAAATGAAAGTATTATTAAAATACTATAAATAACTCCAATTGAAAGAAAGCCTGTTTACATAGTAACACTAACCCACCAAGCCTTGTGTTAAAGTAAGCAGGCATTTTTTATTATTGAAATTCATCTCTACAATAAATCATCTTTGTTGTACTTGACTAATTTTATGACATATACTTTCCTTCTAGTCAAGATAATTTTATGGAGATTATATGATTTCTGTTTGTGGAGTTATATGCAAAACTGATTGCTGTTCATTTGGAAAATCCTGCAAAGGCTGTAATAAACTCAACGGTAAAGTGTCGTGGGTTGAATTTATTGGTAAATCCGTGTGTCCAATTTATCAGTGTGCAGAAGATAAAAAAATTTCATCTTGCGGTCTATGTGAAAAAAGACCCTGCGATATCTGGCTGATCGAAACCAGAAATCCTTCTGTTTCAGAAGAAGTTTTTATGGAAGATATAAGAAGTAGACTGAGTAATCTTAATAAAATCTACTCATAAAAAAAGGCTTCCAATTAAGGAAGCCTCCTGAAGAGTCAATTGATTCTAGTTCGCCGGTTTGAGGTTATACATATCAAGAATTTCTTTTATCTTGCCTGAATCGGTTAACTCTTTCAGTTTATTGTTGAATTTGTCGAAAGTTGCTTTATCAATATTGGCTTTAAGGAATCCGATATAATAGTTGAGTTTTTTTGAATGACCGGCATATCTTACATTTGTAAGCTTCAGCCTGCGTATAAGGTGATTGCCTACATCGGTGTTAGAAAAAACAGCCTGAGCATCATTTAGAGATAACTGCTGGAAGGCAGCTTCATCCAGAGGGTATACATCAATCTTAATCGATTTTTCAATATCAGCGATTTTTCTGAGACTTTTCTCGGTGTTAGACGGACCATAAACTGCAATCTTGTAATCAAGAAGCTGCTTGGGATTGTTATATTCCAGGTTGTCTGTATCCTTCACAAAGAATCCATATTCCGTCTCATTAATTGGATGACTAAAATACAACCATGATTCTCTGCTCTTGTTTCGGCCCATAACAAACAAAGCATGAGCTTCTCCATTTTTAGCTTTTTCAATAGCTTCACCCCATTCAAAAAGCCCAAATTCAGCTTCTACACCAATTTCTTTACATACAAGTTTAATAACGTCTACATAAGGACCGCTTACTTCACCATTAAACTTGAAGCTGAATGGTGAGAAGTCCTGTGTGTAAAACACAATCTTATCGACCGCAATTGCATAGGTTGCTACAAATAATAAAACTAATAGTGTAACCAGTTTTTTACTTAACATTTCTTTACCTCTCTCATCTTTATTTAGAAAAACTTTACTCAGTTATGTCAGCAGAGAACCATTTTCAGCCAGATAATCAACAATGTTCAGGTTATCATTCCTCGCAGCAGTGTGTAAAGCATTCATGAACTCCTTGTTCTTAATGTTTACATCTGCCTTGTTATTGATCAATATGCGAACAATCTCAAAGTGTCCATTGCGAGCAGCCTCATGTAGCGGAGTATTCCCATACTTGTTAATTGCGTTAATGTTAGCACCTTTTGCAATGAGATATTCCACTATATCCTTATGCCCATTCCTTGCTGAAACATGCAGAGGAGTTGAATGGTCCGCAGTCTGTGGTGAGTTCATTACAAGATCATTGTCTTCGTCTACCAGAGATTTTACAATCTCAAGATACCCGTTAAGAGATGACTTGTGTAATGCATATTCTTTATCATAAATAGTTTTTGCTTTGTGAGCACCCTTATTTACCAAATACTCCACAATCTCGGTATAACCGGCAACTAACGCCTCATACAATGGATTTTTACCATATGAACTTTCTGAGTTTATGTTTGCTCCGTTACTTATAAGGTATTCAACAATTTCTGAATTCCCTCTTCTTATAGCTTCATGAAGAGCAGTTAAACCGTCATGTTCATTTTTTGCATTTACATCTGCCCCATTTTCAACGAGAAATTTTATAACGTCGATTTGTCCATGGTACGCAGCAACAGGTAAGGCTTTTTCACCATTTTCTGATTGAGTATTGATATTCACACCACTTTTTAGTAATTCTTTCATTCTTTCGATGTTTCCGCTTATGATAGAGGAAAAGAATTTTCTTGTTAACATTTTGTCTCCTGATGATTGTTATGATAGTATTAAACTGCGTCCTTGAGTTTTGCCATCAGATTTGTCTTTGCTTTTCTGATCGTAACTCCAATACCAGTTACGGTGACAAACTCCGGCTGATTGTTTCCTTGAAGATCAGTTTTGGAAAAATCATTTTTTGTCAGTAATGCAACAACATAGTAAACACCATTAATCAATTTCGGTTTAAAGAACTTTCTTATGTACATATCTTTCTCCTTGGTTTTAGAAAATAATATATTCATTTTTTGGGAAAAAGTAAACATTAAAAAATTAACTACATTCAGTAATTATTTACCATGAAAAGCAATTATTAGTTTTTTCACAGAAAAAATCAGCACACTTTTAATCAGTTGCTTAGTTTGTAACCTTGATTGATTAATCATTAGTTAACATCTTTTATCATAAAGTAAAATGTATGTCAACAAAAAAAAAGACAGCTGAAGCTGTCTTTTTACTATTTATCACAATAAATACATTATTTCAAAAGTAACATTTTTCTATTTTGTACACCATCTGCTGTTTTCACTCTGTAGAAATATACACCGCTGGAAACATCCGCTCCATTCTGGTCTTTACCGTTCCAGATTACTGAGTGTTCCCCTGCATCTACATGATCATTCATCAAAGTTTTTACTTTCTGACCTTTTATGTTATAGATTGTAAGCTCAGTATTGCCTTCTTTTGCAAGAGAGTAAGTGATTTTTGTTTCCGGGTTGAACGGATTTGGGTAGTTGTCCATGAGTTGAGTTTTACAGAATGATAATTCATTTTTATCATTGATTCCTGTAAGCAGATTATTATAGAGTACTTTGATCTCGCCGGTGCTATTATCTACATAAGCTATATCATCGGTTCCATTTCCGTCAAGATCTGCACCAGCCATTCTAATATGGGTATCTGATATATTCAGCAAATTAACAACTTCCCAATTATTATCAATTACAGGGTTTACTGCTACACTGATACTGGTCTCATGTACATGAGAATGATAAAAACAATTTACAGCAACATCATCAACACCGTCATTATTATAGTCTCCCAGTTCAAGTTCATTAATATCTCCGGGGAACGACAATGTATCTGCAGTCTGACTGAAACTGAAATTATAGTCATTACCTTCTCCGTAACGAACAAGCAGATGATTTAAGGCAAAATCATCTCTTACAAGCATATCAATGCGTCCATCCAGATTTAGATCAGTAAAATCAATTATATCTGAACTAATTTCTGAACTAATTGTTGTTAGCAGCTCAGATTCTCCAAAGTTGAAAGAACCATTATTCTTGATCCAGAAAAGTTGATCATTACTTCCTGTATATACAATATCCTTGATGCCATCATTATCCATATCAATATATTTACTTTTACTTCCCCAAGTGACAAATGCTAAATTATCTGTATCGATAACAACAGAATCAATTAATGATCCATTTACATAATTGTAAAAATGAGTATATTCATAGCCGAAATCAACTAAATCAATATCTCCGTCATCATCCAGATCCGCAAACATTAATTCACATCCACCACGATAATTATCATTATCAAGTATAACGTTTTGACCGTTCAGGGACAAAATCAGGGTTCGAACATAATTTCCATCATCAGAGTAAGTTGTATACGCGTAGTCAAGTTGTCCATTCCCATCAATATCCGCACAATCTGATTCTATTATCTCAAATACAGTTGATTTCTTAACGTTAGAAATAACTGCAACACCATCATCCAACATCAGAGAGTTCAGATTATAAAAATGACTGCAAGAAATAAAAGTAAGGTTATCCGATTCTCTTATTGATAGTCTGTCTGTGTTTTTGAATGAACTGATTCTTACATCATCATTGCTGAAACTTCCGTTGCTATTATGGAAGACGTTGAAAACATCTGATTCACATTCAGTAACAATATCATTGTACCCGTCACCATCAAAATCTTTGAACCAGAGGCTCAATCCTGTCCCATACAGTTCTATAGTATGATTGAATCCATTACCACTATTAAAATAAATGTTTGCTCTTCTTCCACTATTTAAAACAACCAGATCCTCAAGCCCGTCTGTATTTAAATCACATTTGTATATTTCAAATGCTTCTCCAATACTACTTATCAGAATTGATGTATTAGAAAAACTCTGATTTGCATCATTTTCATATAATACATATGCATTCAGACTATCGGAATACATCAAAAGATCTGTTAAACCGTCAGCATTTCCATCGATTGAAATTAAACCATTCATACATGATCTCATGACCATTGGTAGTGAGTGATATATAAAACTATTTGTACCCGGATCAAATTCCTCCCAGCCGTAAGGTTCATTATAACTTGCAAATCCAACTACATCCATAAACCCATCGTTATTTATATCTACAAGAGACCTGTATCTGTCATACTCGTAATTATAAGCACTAGATTCAATTTCAGTCAGATTAAATGGAGACCAGGCTTGAGATTTTGAGAAATACTTTATAGATTCATAATCAGATGTATAAATATCCTGAATACCATCCTGATTAAAATCATGAATGAGAATAAGACCATCCTTGTATATATTTGTTACCAGTACATCCATATCATTTATACTGAAGTTACCATATCCATCACTATAAAATATATACAGATTATAATCAGTCTCAAAAGAAGCTATAATATCATTTGCTCCATCATTATTCATATCAACATAGTCTAATGAAAACAATCTTTGGGTAAAATAACCAACATGATGTTTTGTATCAGGAAATCCATCACCATCTGTGTCCTCAGCCCAGTATGGCCCATTATCATCATAAAAAATTGCATCCGGACTGCCATCCGAATTTACATCATCAATAAATCCGTTCTGATCAAAGTAGTTTTGGCCACTGTTAGCAATTTCGACCGGAACATTGAAATCAACGGCTCCTATGCAGGAAACCATTACTAAAACACTCAAAACAAAATAAAGTCTCATTTTTCCTCCGTTTTGTACCAATACCCCAACGTATCAGTCATAGAGCTTTGCTTTTTAAACAAAGCTCTCTCATTTTTCCTATTTCAAAAGTAACATTTTTTTATTTTGAACACCATCTGCTGTTTTCAGTCTGTAGAAATATACACCGGTGGAAACATCAGAATCACTATTATCTTTACCATTCCAGATTATGGAATGCTCTCCCGCTTCGACATGATCGTTAATCAGAGTTTTCACCCTCTGCCCTTTTATATTGTAAATTGAAAGTTCAGCATTACCTGAATTCGCCATTGAATAACTGATTTTTGTTTCAGGATTGAACGGATTTGGGTAGTTGCCATGAAGTTGTGTTGTAAATACAGAAATATCAGATTCTGTATTAGGGATAATCACACTATCATTATATAGTACGTCAATACTGTTAATTCCTGTACTGTACCAAAATATATCATTGAGTCCATCATTATTCAGATCGTACATATCAAAATTAAAAAAGTACTCGGCTTCAACTTCAGCGATGAACATGTCATTCCAGTTTGACAGAACTCCATGGTTCAGTAATGCATGAACCTCTACTCTGCTGCCGGCATAGACAGAATAAACCAGATCTTTATTACCATCTGAATCCAGATCATCTAAAACCATATTTTCGATCACACCTGGAGATGCCAATACAATAGGAATAGAAGAGAAAGTATCGAATGAGGTTGCCAGATAAACATAAAGAGCAGAGTCCTGCCATGTATTATAAGTGATAATATCTCTAAGTCCATCATCATCCAGATCTTCATATAAGAATCGACGGCTTGCATTGTCAACGATCATTGTCGGGTTTGCAAAGTTAAATGCTCCATAATTAATTGCAGCAAAAATATCACCGTTCACATCTGAGAAAATCAAATCCTGATCGGAATCCCCGTCAAAATCAGTAAATACTTGATGATAAGTTTGCATATCACATGCTATGTGCGAGTTTTGTACAAAACCATTATCATTTTCAAAAATCCTGACAGATCTATCAAACTGTACATTTACATTACATGCAATATCAAAATCTCCATCATTATCAATATCCGTAAATTCTAGGTCATCGATAGAATTGTAACTCTCGGTAGATACATATAATTCTGTCTGAAAAGTATTATTCACGTAAACAAGGATTCTGCAGATATCAGCATAGTCTCCATTTTCAAGATAATATTCTTCAGCAATTGCATAATCAAGCTGTCCATTCTGATCAATGTCCATGCAGTCAAATGAAGAGATATTACCACCACAGAACAAAGGTACATTTTCAGGAATCCAATCACCATTATTATTGTTTGCTTCAACAATGTATGCTCCACCGTCAATTATCATTTTCTGGCTGTCATTGTGCTCGAAAAACTCAACAGATCTGACCCTGGTCAATCCATCAAGTATCGAATTCTGATAACTGAATGTTCCATTGGTATTGATCAAACTAAGGTATTCTTTATAACTGATTTCAACAACAATATCCGGTGCACCATCATTATTTACATCCTTTACACCCAAACCGTTAGCAGTAAGCTCAATTTCGTTGCTGAGGGAAAAACCCGTTGCACTATTCAAATATATTTTTAAATGGTTAAAACCATGATGAAGAATAACATCAACAAGACCGTCATTGTTCAGATCTTCAACAACAAGATGCTTTAAGTTAATCAGATTGTCTGAAATCGTAGTTCTTTGTGTAAAATCATGATTTACATCATTTTCCAGCACATACAGAGCCTGCATACCTGAATCATAAAAGAAAACGTCTGTATCTCCATCATTGTCAGCATCAGCAATTCTGTAGACATCTCTACTATTGATATTATTGATAAAGTTTCCATTAACAAAAGTATCTGCAGTAGGATCAAACTCATACCACATTAAGCTGTCTGACCACTTGTGTATTCCTATAACATCCATAAATCCGTCATTATTAAAATCTGCAAGATATGAATAATCATTAAACATTCTCTCCCTGCGACCGCTAATGACATAAGGTAACATATCCACCCGGAATGTATCAATAACGGATGATCTGGTCAGAAATCTTGCGCTTCCGCATCCCGAAATATAAGCATCTTTAATCCCATCATTGTTAAAGTCATAATACATAGCGTTATCTGATTTGTAGTCACGGGCATGATATGTTTCGAGGGTGAAATTTCCTGCTCCATCGTTCTCAAATATATAGAAGTTCTCATCCACCAGCACAGTAACGGCAATATCCTTGAACCCATCATTATTCATATCTACAAATTCAATTGACTCGATCCAGTAGCTGAAATTTCCAATGTCATGCTCCATATCGGGAGTTCCATCCCCATCTGTGTCTTCGACCCAGACAGGCCCGTTTGCTTCACAGGTTATATAATCAAGATCACCATCATAATCAATATCATCAATTATCCGGTAACAGTCCTCGTAAGTACTACTTGATTGAACAAGTGTTTCAGGATCACGAAATCTAACAGCCCAAGCTGAACAAATAACACTTACAACCATTAAAGAAGTAAGAAATAGTCTCATTTTTCCTCCGTTTTGTACCAATACCCCAACGTATCAGTTGAGAGCTTTGCAAAAACTCAATGTATATGAATCATACAAAGCTCTCTAAATCATTATTTCAAAAGTAACATTTTTTTGTTTTGAACACCATCTGCTGTATTCAGCCTATAGAGATATACTCCACTGGCAACATCAGAACCTTTTTCATTTTTACCATTCCAGATTATGGAATGCTCACCTGCTTCAACATGATCATTAACCAGAGTTTTTATTCTCTGTCCCTTTATATTATATATTGTAAGTTTCGCATTGCCGGCTTTAGCCAGTGAATAATTTATCTTTGTTTCAGGATTGAACGGGTTCGGGTAATTGGAAAGTAATTTTGCAGATGTAAAGCTAATCTCGTTATCTCCATTAGGAGTTATCATGGACTCGTTAAGTATTACACTAATACCATCACTGCTCCAAGCGTAATTGATAACAATATCTCTTAATCCATCACCATTAAAATCTGCCATTCCAAGCAAATATGAGTATCCGGAAATATTGATTGAATATACTTCTTCCATCCTGTTATTTGCAGAGTTGTAATCACTGACAACAACTTCATAGCTACCTGTATTATAGTTATTCCTCAGGAATATTATTTCAGCATCAGAATCACCGTCCAAATCTTCAATCAGTACTTTTCCATAACTGGAATAAAGTTCATCAAGAACAACACTATTAGAGTTACTGAATAAACCATCATCTGAATTTATAAGATAATTTACCGTGTTGTTTTCTAAACCATGCAGAATAAGATCAGTGAAACCATCACCATTAAGGTCAGTTCCTTCAACCTTAGAGCACCCATTTTGTCCGTCAATAGTAATATACCCATATAGATTACTACCACCCAAATCAAAATTGAAGTCTCCTTGATTTTCGCGAAACCTGATTGTACCTGAGTCATTCTGAATAATATCAAATAGTCCATCATTATTCAAGTCAAAAACTCCAACAACAGGATAAGCATTCACAACCAGATATTTGTTGGAGTCAGAAAACACTCCGTTCACATTCTCGTAACAATATATTGTATTTGTATTTGTTATCCCTATAATATCTAAATCAGTATCACCATCGACATCCCGAAGTAAAAAGTCTCCTCCCAGTATGTCAACATTGGTATCTAAAACATAAGTAGTATCGTAAAGACTGTTCATAGCTACTACTAAATTTGACTGCTGATAAGCAACGACATAATCAGGATCAGGATTGTCATCAAAAGATCCAATTTCATATTTGATATAAAAATGTGCCCCTGTTTCAATATCTGTGGGATTAAGACTACCATTCCCGTCGCTAATCAGAGGAACATGATAATTACCCATAATATAATCTATATCATCAATTCCATCAGAATTTAAATCAAACATTTTAAGTTGGGCATAAAATAAATTGAGATATATAGCATCCAAGTCTGAGAATGAATTGTTTTCAAAATATGTGATTAAACCATCCCTGAAGACAATATCCTTATTTCCATCATTATTTACATCTGTAAAAAATACATTTTGAGCCACAAACATATTATGTGAAAAATCCAAATATTCAAAGTGTGTAATCAGATTAGCATAATTATTTCCGAACTCGTAAACCTCTAAAGTGGAATTATTGGCAACAATAAGTTCTTCACTTCCATCACAATTAAAATCGCAAACTCCCTCAATACTACATCCGGACAGCGGAATTTGCAGATTTTCAGAAAGAACATAACCCAGATTTTGATTATAAACATAGCAGTTAATGGTTTCGGTACTATAATCATATGCAATCAACTCAGGGATATTATCATTGTTAAGTTCACAAAATTCGATATTGTAACCATTGGGTGTTTCAGGTACAAAGTTTAAAGCAACAGGCGAATTGAACAATCCGGAGGATGAGTTATATTTAATAACTCTATACGTATGATTACTGTCATAAAATATTACATCCTTGTATCCATCCGCATCAATATCTTCAACCTTCAATACATTATAGACATAAGACCAATGTAAAGAATCAGAAACATACGAGCCTGTACTTAAATCAATTTGATATACGGATATTGAATGATCATTGAATATCAGGTATTCAGATAAACCATCGAGGTCAAAATCTTCAACAACCATTTCCCTGACTTCGTTTGAGTTTGTTGTTATCGAAATTGGATTATCAAAAGTCCCATCACCGGTATTTTTATATATCTTAAATTCATTATCAGTTGAGCAAAATGCGAGAACATCAATATCACCATCACTTTCTATATCCCTTGTTATAATCTTGTTTGCAAAGTTAATTCCAGGACCTATTGGATGTATCAAATCTGTAGTTGCAAAAGCATCTATATTTTCAACCCAGTATAAATCACCATTCGAAACAGTAAGCATATCATTATCTGAGTCTCCGTCGATATCTGCAAAGCCAAAGGCTGCTGTTAGATGTCCAAAAGCGAAATTCTCATCAGAAAAACCAACATCCCCATTTATAGTAGAAATTAAAACAATCAAAATTACTGCAATCAGATAAATCTTTTTCATCTTTTCCTCCAACAAAAAGATTTTGGCACCCCAACGTACCGGGTTGAGAGCTTTGCAACAACTCAAGTCATATGAACCATGCAAAGCTCTCTAATAATATTTTTTATTTCAATAATAACATTTTTCTGTTTTGAACACCATCTGCTGTTTTCAGTCTGTAAAAATACACACCACTGGAAACATCAGAATTATTATTATCTTTACCATTCCAGATTATGGAATGCTCACCTGCTTCTACATGATCATTCACCAGAGTTTTTATTCTCTGTCCCTTAATATTGTAAATTGAAAGTTCAGCATTACCTGCATTCGCCAAAGAGTAAGTGATTTTTGTTTCAGGATTGAACGGATTTGGGTAATTGCCAAGGAGTCTTGTCGTATATTCAGGAATATCTGTATCAGAATTTGGAATCAATGTATTATTATTATACATGACCATTAAGCTTCCATCACCATCATTCTCGAATACTATATCATCGAGTCCATCATTATCAATATCTCCGACAAAGAAGTTTGAAAGCTCAAAACCAAGGCTGTCTATATTGTAAGTCGTCCATTTTGCGTATCCTTCATTGATTGCGATTGTTACATAATATACCCAGCGTTCCTGATCCACAACACCTATAACACAGTCAAGATCCCGATCACCATCTACATCTGTAATATAATAGTTTGGAGATAAAGGCTCAGTTCTCCATTGACGATCTCTTTCAAACAGAGTTTCCCTAGGTCCGTTTGAAAGCCTGTCAAGTGAACCATCTCCATAGATTAATGTTTCCTGAACACCATAATTGTTAGTATAGGTTCCATACATCAAATCAGTTACTTCATCTGAGTTAAAATCTTCCAGTTCTATGTGATCAATCTTTGAACTCTCAGATATTATTGTGAATATTTCACTGAATGACAAATTTCCACTATTAACAATCACTTTCGTCTCATACTCATCTGCATAAGAAAGATTATTGTAGCTGACAATATCAACAAGTCCATCAAAATTCATATCTCCGAATTCATAATCAGCAACATCGAACGGAATCTCGACAGGAGCTGTTAGATCAAAAGAGTTGTTAGTATTCTCGAAAACTGATAACCTTTCGGTTTCTCTGTTTTTTATAATGATATCCAGGTCATTGTCATTATCAAGGTCAGCAAAATCTGTATGCAGCCAGACATTTCCCGTAAATATGTGTGAATTAACTGCATTGTTATCATTATTCATATAAATTGATAATCTACAATTATTGGCAGACCAAGGAAGGGTTATAGAGTGCGATACTATATAATCCATCTGACCATTATTATCTAAATCAGCTGCATCCCAATCAATAATTAAATCCCAGCCAAGAAATGCAGAGCTGAAATCATCAAGTCCGGTATCAGAGTTATTGATAATGGAGATGTTACCTCTATCTGCTAAGATTAGATCATTGAACCCATCTCCCTGTACATCTAATACTTCACTTCGCATGTTACCGGCAAAACTGAAATTAGAATAATTCCCGGCAGTATATTCTCCATTCCTGCAATATGCAATTCCATCGGAAACTAAATCAAGGCAACCATCACCATCAACATCTACAAAGTGAGAAGCCCACATTTTGAGTCTATCCTGTTGTAACTGGTAGACCCCGTTTGAGTAGATTAACACATCAAATCCATCATTACACTGCATAAGAAAGTCATAGTTACCGTCGTCATTCATATCACTAATAACTATTTGGTGAATAAATTCATTTGCCGCATATACCGTCTGCTGAGAACTGAAACTCTGGTTGTTATCATTCAGTGCTATTTTTACCTCATTCGAGTTTCCATCATAATAAGCTACATCCCATAAACCATCTGAATTAAAATCTTCATGTTTGAAACTTACAAAACCGTTAGCATCATAAACATCATGAAACTGAATTACAGATAAAGTTGCTGTATCAAATTCATACCACCCTACTTTGTTCTGAACAGAGTTTCCAGTAAACAAATCAAGACACCCATCATTATTGATATCTTTCAAGGAAAATGAACAGAAATAATCGGTGAAGATAATTGGTACATCAGTTGTAATGGAAGTTATTGAATATGTATTGTTTGAATTATCTCTTACAGCCAATTTGAAATCATTTCCATATAAAAATATTTCCTTTTCTCCATTGTTATTCATATCACCTGCAGCAATCTTATAAACTGAATCATAACCGACATCAATAGTTTCTACTGAATATCCCGTATTTGAAGATCGTACAACTACAATATCTGTGAAATCACGAAAAATCAGTTCGGGAATTCCATCAGAATTAAGATCTTCTATCCAGAACTGGAAATAATCATCAGCAGCAATATCGGATAGACCAGGATCATAAATCTGAGTTTTGTTTCTGAATAGACCATTCTGATTTTCCAATGAGTAAAAAACACCGTCTTGAAAAGTAATAATATCCTGCATGTTATCACCATTAAAATCAAAGAAAGTAAATGCTCTTGTGTTAATATCCGCTACAGCAGATTTAAGTAAAACAGGATCATCAAAATTAGAAACACTACTCAGTACAAGAACTGTACACATAATCGCCATAAACACAAAAAAAGTCCTCATTTTTCCTCCAATGCCAGCAAATACCCAACATATCTACTGGTAAATAATTATTTAATTAATATCATTTTACCGTTTAAAGTACTCCTGTTTGTAGAAATTTTATAAAAATAAATACCGCTTGATACTCGATGTTCATTTTCGTCTGTTCCGTCCCAGATTAACGAATGTTTACCTTTAGCTTTAAAACTGTCAAGCAAAGTTTTTATCCTTTGTCCCTTAATATTATATACATTAATCTCGACAGTGCAATCTTTTTTGATAGTATATGAAATTGTTGTTTCAGGATTGAATGGATTCGGATAACATGCTGCACTGATATCGCTTAAAACCTCAACACCCATTGATTCGGTGAACTCACTGATAATACCTGCTGAAATACTGCCGTCAGCACTGTCAAAGACACAAAAGTCAAATGGACTGCCTGATGTACAGACTAATTCCTGTTCATTTGAAAAATCCATATCTGAAATCTCATAATCATCCCAGGATGCTGCGTAGTTATTATTTTCCAGTACTGAAATACTAATATATCCGTCTGTCGCAGTTGTATTAAATATATCAGGGAAAGTATCATCGTTATAATCAGTATTTAATTGATTTAGAAAACCATCTGAGACAGAAATGAAATTATCGAACTCCTGAAAACCATTTTCAGATCTATCTCCGTATCTCAAGTACAAGCGTCTGTTCCTGAGAACAAGCAGATCTTTTATTGAATCATTATTGTAATCTTCGATATGCATATCTTGAAACTGTAGAAAATAATCAATCAGAACCGGATCGGAAAAACTTATGCCATCATTGTTAAAACATACATTCATTGAACTGCTTTGTGAAGCCCCGGATGAGTAATAAACTATATCCTTCAGCCCATTCCCGTCAACATCAGCAAAAGAGAACTTATCTGAGGCACTGCCTGTGATTATCACCTCTCTGTCTCCCATAAACTCACCGTTAATATTATAAAAAACTGATATATATTCACTATCCGAATTATATAACACAATATCCATAAGGTTATCACTATCTATGTCACAAGTAGAAACTTTAACTGAAGCTGAGCTTGCAACCACAATATCGTCCCTTACTAAACCCAATCTATCATCATCATATTCTACAACTAATGATAAATGGTGATTATCTGTCGGTAGTAAAGCAACTAAGTCATTGGTGCCATTGTCATCAAGATCCGAAACAGAGAAATCAACTATATCTGTACTGGTAAATGGTTTCAAGTTGAAATCCAGTACGGAGTCTGTTATGTCTGCAATGATCACCCTGCCTGAATGAAGGAAATAGACATCATGATTCTGAGGCTGATAAAGAATCTTTGTCATGTCAAATCTGCTTCCCGCACAGAAGACTCTGTCAGTTTCTCCAGAACCAACAATTGACAGATATTGAAGAAAGGCTCCATCAAAATCTGAAAGAACAGGATTCTGTTTGTTATCATTATTCATATCAGCAAAGCACCGGAATGCTTCCTGATCTTCCAACACAATCCTTGAGCTCTCAACATAAAAATTATTGTTGTTTTCAATAAAAGTCAGAACTGAGTCGGATTGTATGATTGCGATATCGTCTGCATCATCACCAATAAAATCAACAACAAACAATTTATTCACAAACTCATATTCCTGAAAGATTTTACCGGAAAACTGGTAGGTTTCACCATTTGTTGACGAGTAGAGAAACACTTCACCGTTTTTCAAAGCAATGATTTCTTTTACACCGTCATTGCTAATATCTTCAACTGTTATGGATTCAAACAGGGTGCTATCGGAAATAAGTGATTCTTCTACATAAATACTATCCGCAAGATCTCCTATAAAAAGTCCGTTACTACTGCTGTAAACGATTTCATTATCGTTATCATCATCTAAATTAACTATAACACTACTGAAAATGCTGTCAGAAAAGCCTAATGAATCAATTTGAATTATTTGATCATTATTATTTGAGAGGTAAGTCCAAATCATATTTTCTTCGACAACACAATTAGTAAACAATCCCTCTTCAGACTCTCTAAGGATATATACTTCAGATATAATATGTGTATCCGGTAATATATGAATATTTAGCAAAACAAGCTGATTTGACTGGAGTTTATACATCCTGATCTCAAGTCCTGAAATCAGGAATAAGCATAGGTCTTCATTCAAAGGAGATTCACATACGTAAGCATTATCAACAACATTATCAGTAGTGATTAAAACGTGACTTTCCAGATACTGCTCACCATTATCATTCTTTATCCAGACAACTTCATGATCATAAACTGTAATAATATCATCATATTCATCACTATCAACATCAACAAAGAATAAGAAGTTACAATCCTCCACAAAAGGATAATAGTTTTGTCTTAATTCAAGCTGATAATCAGATATTAAATCAAGCGAAACTGTAAAAATAATAAACAATAGCAAAATTCTCAAGATGACTCCAATTTTAACCTATTTCTCTTAAAAGCGACAATTTATTTTTAGGCATAAAATGTTCCAAAAACAAATTATTATTTTCAGGAGTTGATTTAGTTTTCTTTATAAGTTTATTTATGACAACAAAAAAATATATAATATTCATACAACCGGTATTTCTTGCTTGACATTCATTAATGAATTCCATTCTCTAACATAATCAAAGGAGTAATCATGGATAGACCTAACTGGCAAAAGTATTTTATTGAGATGGCTTATCTGGTGTCCCAAAGGGCAACATGTACCAGAAGAAAAGTAGGAGCTGTTCTTGTTAAGAATAACCAGATCATATCTACAGGATACAATGGAGCTCCTAAGAGAGTTGCACATTGTTCGATAACAGGCTGTTTAAGAAAACAACTGAATGTTCCTTCCGGGCAGAATCATGAATTATGCAGAGGTATCCATGCTGAGCAGAATGCAATAATTCAAGCGGCAGTAAATGGAACTCAAATTAATGGTTCAGTTTTATATTGTACAACTCAGCCTTGTATAATATGTACAAAAATGATAATCAACGCAGAAATCACTAAAGTATTTGTAGCTGAAACATACCCAGATAACATGAGTCTTGACATGTTTGATGAAGCAGGTGTAGAAGTAATTCATGTAAACAGAGACACTGGGGCTTTACAGAGAATAACAAATGCAGAACTGGTTTAAGGCTGTATAAAGTTATAATTACTCCCAAAGTACTTTCTCAGTAAGCCTCGAAACTGCTCAGTTTTCTTGAACTCTTTTGTTTTATCAGAAAACTTCTTGGTAAATTCTGGAGATACTGTTCTCTTATTAAATATTATATATAGTCCATCAGTTTTTATGGGATTGTCCAGCCAGGGAAAAATATTATTAAAGCCTAATTCTTTAAGAAGAGCTGAACCATTGCCATACTCTGCAACTATATAATCTAATCTCCCATCTTCAAGCTTCATAAAGTTCTGTTTATCGTAAGTAGTCTCTTCTACTATACAGTATTTTTCAATATATGAGTTAAACTCTTCAGTATAACTATACCCGCGTACAATTCCAATTGCCTTCCCTCTCAGATCACTTAAATCAGAGAATTTATCAATAGAATCAGCATGTGTCCAAATAACCCACGGTGAGATAATCAAAGGTTCTTCAGGGTAATAAGCATAAATAGCTCTATCATTTGTATAGTTTGCAGAAAACAAAGCATCAGTCTTATTGTTTTTAATCATTTCAACAGCTCTTTTCCATGGCAGCATGTCTATAGACTGTATTTCAGTATTAAGATTATTCGTAACATATAGAATAACCTCATAGCTATAGCCGAGAGTTACGCCTTGTTCAGAGAACTGATACGGTTTCCAATCATCACATACAATCCTGATTCTATGCTGAATCTGCTGAGTGTGCAATATACAGGAATAAACAATCAGCAGCAAAATGACTGTAGTTTTCTGTCTAATTTTTTTCATAACAATAAAATATCTATACTTCTTGTACGGGACAAGAAATATAATTTCTTTTTTTCTTGACATATATTAAACAGTGATTAGATTTTAGTTAAATTTCTCCCCCCTCTCTATACTTTTATAGTATATTGTCTTTGATAAGTTATTATCTTTTTCTGAAAGTGGAGTAAAATCCATTGTAGGAATTCTATGCTTAAAGTAATATATTAATTAATACATGAGAGGCTAACATGAGAAAGTTTATAACATTCTTTCTGGTAGTACTGTTCGGCACAGCTCTGTTCGCTCAGACTGATGCAGAATTTACTGCTGACATCCATTATGGGTTTAAACCTCAAGTTGTTAATTTTACCGATCAATCGAATGCTAATCCTATTGCCTGGGACTGGGATTTTGATAACGACGGTACAATTGACTCACAGGTGCAAAACCCAACACACTCTTTTGATGAGGCAGGTGTACATGTTGTATCACTTACCGCATCTTTTAACACTATCTTAGGAGTTGTTCAAAATACTCAACTCGATACTATTGTTGTATACGAGATTAAGTTTGATGCACTAACAGCAAATGGTGACACTGTAGGAGCTATTCCTTTTGCAGTTCAGTTTGCAGACAGAACTTTTGATGACTTCCAGAACAATCTGCCACCTGACCCTGTTTCATTTGCATGGGACTTTGGTGACGGCAATACATCTACCGATCAGCATCCGGTTCATACATACGATACCGGCGGATACTATGATGTTTCTTTGGAAATTACTATTGATGAAAACCTTACAGTCAATACTTATCTTATTCAAGATGAACTTGTCAAATGGGATATCAATGATCCTGACGTAAGCTATATCCGGGTTTATGATGTAGATTTTACAAAAGATATTTTATGGGGATTCGCTCCTCAATTAGTACACTTCACTGATGTTTCAGTACCTACTCCTGATGCATGGAACTGGGATCTGGATTATCAGAATGGAGATTTAACAATTGACTCGAATGTACAAAACCCGCAATTTACTTATAATGATCCTGGTCCATACTATAATATTTTTCAGGCAATTTATAATCACCCTGACGGTCCAGATACAGTTACAGTATATGACTCTGTATCAATATTCCTTGTTGATTTCCACGCAACTACCGACTTTTCCGATCCGGATATAGTCGACTCTGTTGGTATGGTAAACTTCGAAGTTAATTTCACAGATTATTACACATGGAGACCGTGGATTGATAACGGACTGGATTCCTGGCTTCCACCAGCTGATCTTGTTACCTGGAACTGGGATTTCGGTACCGGAGACACTGATACTGTAGAAAATCCTTTCTATATATATACAGATTGCGGATTTTATGATGTTGAACTTACAATGGAAATTGACCCCCAATTAACTGTTAATCAGGTTCTTGCAACACAGACCAACCTGAAATGGGATCCGGCTGATCCGGACGAATGGTATATCTGGGTTAAAGGTCCTATAGCCGCGCTTGTTTGTGACAATTCAGAAAGTATGATGTATGATAATAAAGCTGGCATTCTGATCAATGCTGCCGGAAGTTATATTAATCTTTTCGATCCCGGATTCCAGCTTTCAGTAACAAAGTTCCGAGAATGGCCTACAACACTCTTCGAAATGGAACTTTATGATTACGATGGATCAAACAGTCCGCTTAACGGTGCAAACAGTGCTTTATCTGCTATGGGAAATCCTGCAGGATTCTCCGGTCCCGGAGATGGTTTAATAGAAGGACTCAACCAGTGCCTTAATCATTCAGATCCTACACCTGCAGCAGCTTTATTCGAAGCTGTGAATAATCCACAGGAAATTGTTGATACAATTCACGTTGTACTTTTCTCTGATGGTTTAGAAAATGCAGCACCAGCATTAAATCCTAACCCTCCTTTCAATGGTACTATACTCAACTGGATTGGTGGACAAGCATGGGCACCATATCTTAAGATTCATACAATAACAATGGGAACTAACACAACAATGTTTGCGTTAATGCAAGCTATTGCACAGAATTTCCAAGGTGTTTACCATGATGCAAGTACAGAAAATCTTGTTAACATAATGCAGGATATCAACATAGCTATGCGCGGTCCGGCAGCAACAAGAATTGCTCATTTTGCTGCCAATATAAATAATAACGATGATACAAGAACTCTACCTGAACACACAGTATATGTAGATTCATATCTTAAAGATGTTACTTTTGTCCTTAATTGGATGGATGATAGAGCAGGTCTTTCATTCGAATTGATTGCTCCGGACGGAAGCATTCAATATGATAAAGCCACACTTCTTACTCATGCTCCAAGAGTTACAGATACAAACTTGAATTACACTGTTAAAAATCCAATGCCCGGTGCGTGGACTGTTCGTATTTTAGGAAATTCTGTTGTAAAAGTAAATAATGTAGATTATGAGTTGTTCGCTCATGCATCATCTGACTTAACAGGTAAACTTCACTTTGCACAAGCTGAACCTCAACCTGGCGATGCCCTTGATATTACTGCAGTTTTAAGAGATGTACACGGAGAAGATTATTCTGTAGATAATATCTATGCTGAAATAGTCAGACCGGATGAGTCAATTGACTATATTGATCTTGTAAATACTACAGAGAACCATTACGAAGTTCAATATACAAATACTGCACTTGAAGGTGCTTACAAATTCAGAATTTATGTTGAAGGACACAATTCACAAGGCGAAATCAGAAGATCATTCGGTTATACAAAAGCTCTTGTAAATGACAGCTCACGTCTTCCTAATGATGAAGATGTTAATAATGTAGAAAAATTCGAAATCAGTAATTACCCTAATCCATTTAACCCTGAAACTACAATCCAGTTCAATCTTCCTGAAAAACAATCTGTAACTATTGATGTATATAACATCAAAGGTGAAAAAGTAACCAGATTGATCAACGAAGAAGTATTTGAATCAGGTGTGAATTCAGTGAAATGGAATGGTGTTGATTCTGAAAATAAAGCTGTAGGTTCAGGAACTTACTTCTATAAAGTAAAAACTCCTACCCATTCAGATGTTAAGAAAATGATATTACTTAAGTAATATTAATAAATAATAAAAGAGGGGATAGTTTTTACTGTCCCCTTTTTTTTGAGGTTAGATATGATAAGCAAAAATGATAACAACAGAATATACCTCAGGAAACTTCATAAAACTGATTTGGAAGAAATCTATCTTATGAGTAAAGAAAAGGATTTGATGAGATTTCTTCCAGACCAACATTATGAAACAAAAGAGAGAGCCGGACAAGTAATTGATTTCCTGATTTCTCAATATGAAAGCAAAGATATAATCGATAAAGCTTATGTTCTTGGTGTAATAGAGAAAGCTACAGAAAAAATTATTGGGCATGTAGGATTAAGTCCTGTTAAGTTCGGTATCGAGATTGGATATGCTATCAGAGATTCACATAAACACCAAGGTTTTGCTACTGATGCAGTTAGATCAATGCTTGCAATTGCAAAACAGCAATTTAATCTTAAGGAAGTTCTGGGGATAGTCGATATAGCAAACACTGTTTCTATAAAAGTTCTAAAAAAATCCGGTTTCAAACTAATAGACTCCGGAGCAAAAAAACTAACATTTTCGAAAATCTTTTAAAAGACTTTTTTATAAAAAACAAACAAATAATACGAACCACCTATTCACTTTTCCACTATTATACTTGACAATACTTGAATGGTTATTATGTTTTGATGAATAACAGGAACAGGAGGTTCAATGTCGTTATCAGATATGATAATCCTTGGAGAGCTCAACAAGAAGCCCTCGCATGGATATGAGTTAAGTAAAACAATTAGGGAACAAGGAATGCATAATCATTCCGGAATAAAAATTCCTTCTGTATACAAATCTTTGAACAAGTTGGAGAAGAAAGGTTATATCGCAGGAATTAAAATTGAGGGTGATAAGAACCCTTCCAGAACCGTTTACCAGCTTTCCGAAGAAGGCTATCAATATTTCACTGATCTGGTAAGGAAATCATTAATAACATACAAGAAAACTCGTAATGAATTCTGGATTGCCTTAAATTATATAGATAATATAATATCAAGAGATGACTTCCTTAAAGCTTTAAACGAGAGAATCGCGAATATAAATGCAGAGGTTGACAAATTGACAGGACAGCTGCACTCCCCCGGAAACCTTCCTCTCCAGGTAGAATACATGCTTAAGATGAGTTTAAAGTTCAAAAATGCAGAAATAGAAGTTCTTAACGAAATGCTGAATACTATCAACCATAAAGATATATCTACATTATCTTTTAAACATAAGGAGCATGAATGAAAAAAACTAAACTTTTAATAGTAATGATTACGCTTGTCATTGCTTGCATTAACGCGATCCCCAACCATCCTCAGGTACTTAAACAAATGCTGGATGATGGATTACGGCAATATCAAGATCTTGCAGACAGGGGTGAAATTACGACATCCTCACGTAATGAAAGAGTTCCTTATCAGATAGGAGACACTGAATCGTTCTGGAAGTGGAACCTGTCGGTTATGCCGCCAACTAATGTTTTGTCTCCTGCTACATGTAGAGCTGTTGGTGATCATTGCTATCTTTTTGTTGCTGATTCTGAATGGAATGTACACATGGATCAGACAGATGTTGATTCAATAATGGTCTATCTTGAGGAAAAAACATTGAGAGACACAATATATGGAGCTGTTGAAATGGATACACTTCATTTCGGGCAGATTCCTGATGTCCATGATAACGATCCTAAACTCATAGTTTTCTACTCTGCTCTGCAAAATTTCAACGGCTCATCTTTCGATGGATATTTTAGTGTATATAATCAGATGACAGACGCACAAGCTCAAATGTATAATCAAAGATCAAATGAGTGTGAAATGATTTACATGACATGTCACCCACTTGATCCTTCTGCACATATCCGAATCTCGGTGCTGTCTCATGAGCTCCAGCATCTCATTCACTGGGGAGCAGACAGTGATGAAGACACTTGGGTAGATGAAGGAGTTGCTGAGTATGCAATGCACTTGTTCGGGATGCCAGATCCTATAGCGGATTTCCATCATGACGCGGATAACAGTCTGACTTCATGGGATCAGCATTTCAGTGATTATGTTCAGACCTATCTTTTCATGGACTATCTGGCTGAAAACTTTGGCGGTCCTTCTATTATGCATGATATTGTTCAGGAACAACAGAACAGTATGGC
Organism: Cloacimonadales bacterium (SeqCode); assembly: GCA_942492065.1. Taxonomy (GTDB): domain Bacteria; phylum Cloacimonadota; class Cloacimonadia; order Cloacimonadales; family JAIOQZ01. Next base: position 991,922 of record CALODV010000008.1, read on the forward strand.
AGGTATTCAGCAAGTTCTGATTGACAGAGGTTATACAATTCCAGTGAATGCTGTTTTTGCTAACTGGACAATTGCAAATTTCACGAATGACTATCAGGAAATTGATTTACCGGAGTTTGACTGCACTTTTATACATAACAGTCTACCCGGGGCTAATACATCTACAATTGAAGCATGGTCTTGTAACTACATAAAGCCTGTTACAGATGATGATATTCTTTTCACAATTACTGCCAGTGAAAATATTGATGTTGCTATTATAAAGAAAATGGTAGACGGTACATACACAACTGAACAGGGAATAGTAAACTCCCAGACCGGAAGTATACTTGTCTCTAATTCCGATTCTGTAGACTATATTGTTTTTGATGTTGTTAATACAAACGATAATCAATTGACATACTCGTATACATTGTCTGAAGAAATTGCGAATGAGCAGAGAAATTTCAATGTATACAGCTATAATAACAATAACTATACAACATTGACAGCAACAAAAAGAGCTGCAGGAATGCACTGTAATGTCTATGTAGACGATGCTATCTGGCAGAACAGTGTGAATCAGACTGATGCAGACTTGTTGAGAAGAGTTTTCGAAGATTCTACTTCAACAGATCCACAGGCTGGTATATATGATATTAATACGGCATTGTTTGGTACACCATCTGACATTGATGCAAATGGAAAAGTCAATATACTGGTTCATGATATAGATAATGATGATATCAATGGCTACTTCTCCCCTATGGATTTAATGAACAGTCCAAATAGCAATCATATGGAAGTACTGTACATAGACGATAATCCACACCAGTCAGGAGTAAACAGCAGCTATTGTTTCTCTACTCTTGCTCACGAATTCCAACACCTTATTCATCACAACTATGATAATGATGAAGATACCTGGGTAAATGAAGGTCTCTCAGCTTTAGCGCAGGATGTAAATGGCTGGATCAGTACCGGATGGATGATGCCTTATATAATGGCCCCTGATAACAATCTTACTCTGTGGGAAGCCGGAGCTGATTATCCTCAAACATTTTTGTTCATGAGATACCTTTATGAGCATTACAATCAAGACGGGAGAATTATAGAGCATCTTGTAAGTGAACAAGACAACAGTATTGATGGCTTAAGAGACGCATTAACTGCTTCGGGCTACCAAAATCCGGGCACAGTTGAAGAAGTATATAACTCATGGCTTATTGCAAACTACATTAATGATCAGAACTTTGATGACGGTAAATACAGTTACGAAACATATCCAATCGGATCAGGAATGTATCAGATTTCAACCACTTCAGAATTCAATACATATCCTGTAAATGGCTATTCGGGTACTGTCAAAAACTGGGGAGTAAACTATTTCGAGTTTACTAATCTCGATAATGATCTGAAGGTGATGTTCTTCAATACTCCTGCAACAGATAATCACCATATTCAGTTCATAAGATTTCAGGATGATTCCCCCATAGAAGTATTGGCGTTTGAACCGGATGGTTCGGGGATAACGGAGATTAATGTTTCAGCCCATATTGAGGGAACAGACTCACTTATATGCAGCAAAATAGTTATGATAGTTTCTGAAACAAGTGACGGTACAGATGAAACAGCTTTTTCGTTCACAGCAGAATTAGTTACGCTTGGAGTTGGTGAAGTATCTCCTGAATTTATCAAAAATCAGATTGAAGCATATCCCAATCCCTTCAATCCTGAAATTAATATCAGTTTCAGCATCGAGAAGGACGGACAAGCTTTGGTAGAAATATACAACCTTAAGGGTCAGCATGTGAAAACACTATTCTCTGATCATACATCTAAAGGCACTCATAACCTGGTCTGGAATGGAAAAAATGAACATGATGCAAGTGTTTCATCCGGTGTCTATTTCGTTAGACTGAAGACCCAAAGGCAATTTGTTAGTCATAAGATTACACTCATTAAATAGTAACTTTACACAGCTTTATTCATTTGTATGGGTAAAACATATTCCCGGTTGATTAAAGCTGTGTTTTTTCTTAATTCCTCACAATTTTCATACATCATTATTTAATAGCCTTTTAGGTATACTCTAAATTGTTTTCAGCAGGTCACATTGATGTTATACAACTTATCTTTAGTTAATGAATTTTCTAAAAAAAATATTTCATTTGTTTTGCACGTTAAATGATAGTATTTTATATAAAATTGAATATTTGATAAAGGAAAATGTGGGATTATGACAGATATTATTCTTGAGAATTGTTACGATTTTAAGTTAAAAATTGAAGAAGCTCTGAAGTTCTTAAATAAACATAATCAGTTCAAAACTATTACTGAGACTTCAGAATACAATAGTTTTGATTTAATTGCAGGTACAATAATTGTAACAAGTGATCATCAGATTCCCGGAGATAAAATTGATCGTCTCAGAAATGCAGGTGTGACAATAATACTTTTAAAAGCATTTGAAGATAGTCTGAGCCCTGAAAAACTTGTAGTTTATGATGAAATTATAGATAAGCATATCTCTACCGTATCGCTGGCAAGTATATTGTACCGTTTGGCAGCAGATGATAACAAGGTAAAGGAAACAGATTCGATAAGCAGTTTCATTGATAAAATACCCGTGGGAATCTTCAGAGTAAAACTTGAGCCAAGTGAAAAATTAGTGTATGCTAATAAGAGAATGCTTGATTTACTTGGTCACAATTCAATAACTGATCTAAATAAAAAAAATTTCAGCAGCTATTTTATTGAAGACGGAAAAAAACTTGATTTAAAAAATCATTTTAGATCAAGTAATGGTATAGATTCGATTGAACTGAAGATAAACTCTTACAGTAATCGGAAATTATGGGTAAAACTTTCTGCAGTTTTTACAGTGAAGAATGAAGATGAATATCTTGATGGAATCGTGGAGGATGTGTCCGATATGATTGAGTACCGCCAAGAGCATCTTGCAATGGAAAAACAAATTCAAAGATCTCAAAAGCTCGAGACTATAGGCGTTCTGACAGGTGGTATTGCTCATGATTTTAATAATGTGTTAACACCAATAATGGCATATTCAGAGTTGGCTCGATATCATCTTGAGCCAGGAAGTCACATTCATAAAGATTTAACCGAAATCGATAAGGCTGCATTCAAAGGTAAAAAACTTGTCTCGCAGCTAATGACTTTCAGTCGTAAGTCCGAAGATGAGAAGCAAATTATAAAATTGAAACCTGTGATTCAGGACGTTATTGAGCTGATAAGACCTTCAATTGACTCAAATATCGAAATCAATTTTAACTATGAGAATAATTGCGGACCGATTCATGCTGACACAATCAAAATCCATCAGACTCTGATTAATCTATGCACTAATGCTTTTCATGCTATGGAAGGGGAAAACGGTTCTATCGAATTATACTTGAGAAAAGTAGAATTATCGGAAAAAGAAACAGAAAACTTTCCGGGTTTAAAATCAGGATCCTACAATTTAATAACTATCAGTGATACCGGTAAAGGTATAGAGAAAGAAAACCTGGAAAAGATATTCGAACCCTTTTACACAACCAAAGAAGCGGGAAAGGGTACCGGTCTTGGTCTATCCGTAGCTAAAAGAATTATTAACAATCATAGTGGAGAAATCTTTGTTTCCAGTGTTATAAATAAAGGTACTACTTTCAGTATATATCTTCCGGTAATAGATTCTGAAAATGAAGAACTAACTGATACGGAAGATGAGCATTTCTTTAAAGGTAATGGAGAGCGTATTCTTGTCATTGATGATGATAAATCAGTGACTAAAGCCTTGATCAGAACACTAACCTTCATGGGATATGATGTAACAGAAGCTCAGGACAGTGAAGAGGCTATACGCATAATAAGCAAAGAAGAAAAGATATTCAGCATGATTGTATCCGATTACATGATGCCTTATTTAAACGGGATTGAGTTCACAAGAAAATTTAGAGAATCAGACAATAAAACCCCTATAATAATTCTAACAGGCAATGAAGAGAAAATTCGCGATTCAGATGTAAATGACTTAAAAATTTCTGAGGTTATTAGAAAACCTGTATCCATAGTAAATTTATCAGAAGCATTGTACAAAGTTTTTAACTCAAATAGCAAGTGAAAATGATATGAAGAAAATATTAGTTATTCTGGATGAAGTAAAAACAGCAGAAGTGAAAGAAATCATTAAAACCTACTTACCGGACATATATGTTTTTGAGCACTGCAAACTGAAATCAGAAAGGTTCAACAATGATTTTGAGATCATTATAACCGATACCGATAGCTTTGAGAATGAATATTTCCTGATTCACAGCAACACAAATCTCAATGCTAACTCCTGCATTTATGTCCTCATTTTCAATCCTGAGCATAAAACTCTTAATCAACCGCTCCTGGATGATCTACCCTATGAGTACATAGAACTATCGATGAATGAAATAGATATTGTATCCGAACTGAAGGCAATAAATAGATGTCAAAAATATGCGTCTAACTTACCAATTAATACAAAGGATTCCCATAGTTCAATGGCTTATTTATCGGAGTCTTTCAAGGATTTGTATCACTCTATGACAGATATGCTTTTCATCGTGGATTCTGATGGTACAATACTTGATGTTAATACCAGTACAAGTGAAATTCTTTGGTACTCCAGAGATGAGCTTCTTGCTATGAATTTTGAAGAGCTTATAAAAGATTCAGATGATGGAAGTTCCAACTCTGATGGATATTACTGGGATAATATTAACACAATTAATGAAGTAAAAGAGTACGAGCTACTTACAAAGTTTGGTAAATTGATACCTGTTGAAATAAATACGACACTATTTTCCTATCAGGGAAAAAGAGCTCTTCTGAAAATAGCTAAAGATATTGTTGAAAGAAAAAAAATGGAACTGGAAAATCTAAGTACTGTTGAACGTTTTGAAACATTTTTGAGAAACTCACCGGATGCTTTTGCAATTTTTGACAATAATCTTCATTATGTTCTTTGCAATAAGAGCGAAATAGACCTTTTGAATCCACATACCAAGTTTACCAACAATGAGTACAAAGGCCATATATTTTCCGATGAAAGGTTAGATTACGACCTGTTGGAAAGTTATCGGGAGGTTCTTAAGACAGGTATTCCTTTTAAGGTAGAAAAGGAGTACAATCACCCATACAGAGGTAATGTCAGTGTTCAGATAAAAGCGTTTAGAATTGGGAAGGAACTTGGATTAATTGCCGCAGATAATACTGATGTTGCCAATGCTAAAAGAAAATACGAGGACTTTTTCAATTATTCTCAAGATCCTCTGATTATCATTTCACCAAAGAAATATAAAATTATAGAAGCAAATCCATCTGCTCACGCTGTTTTTAATGCAACTGATGAATCTGAAATAGTTAATAAGACACTTCTGGAGATGACTCCGAAAGAACAGCCTTCCGGAGAGAATTCCGAAAAATTAGTAAAAGAAATGATTGCTTATACTCTCAAATTTGGAAGTATCTATTTTGACCTTCAGATGATAAAACACGGAGGTAAGACTTTTTTTGCCACTCTGATGTTGAGTAAAGTTATACATGATGATAAAGTTCTTTTGCAAGCCACAATCCGAGATGTAACAGCCAAAAGAAGAATTCAGGATGAGTTGAAAAAACTAAGTACCGGTATTGAGCAGAGTCCGGTATCTGTTTTGATAACTGATGCCAAAGGTATCATTGAGTATGTAAATCCAAAATTCTGTTCAGTTTCCGGCTACTCTGCAAAAGATGTTGTTGGAAAAAGCCCTAAAGTTCTGCAGTCAGGAAAAACCCCCAGAGAAGTTTACACCGATCTCTGGGAGACAATTATGAGTGGTAAAGTATGGAAAGGAGAACTGCTGAACATTAAGAAAAATGGTGAGGAATTCTGGGAAGATGTTGTAATTTCACCTGTAAAAGATGATAATAACAGAATAATAAATTTTCTTGCAATGAAAGAAGATATCACCAAAAGGAAAAAATACCAGTCTGATAAGACTCTTCTCGAGCAACAGCTGAATCAGGCACTCAGACTGGAATCCATAGGTACATTAGCAGCCGGAATTGCTCATGAGATTAATACCCCTATCCAGTTCATCGGCAATAATGTGGGTTTTGTCAAAAAAGCAATGATTAAGATTTTTAAACTAATGGATGCATATCATCAGGTGGTTAAAGAAAATGATGATCAAGATACCTGCTCTGAAATCATTTCGATGTATGATCGCTTAGATAAAAAAGTTAAACTTAGTTTCATGCAAGAAGAAGTTCCACAAGCAATAAACGAAACGCTGGAAGGAGTGGATCGTGTTGCAAAAATTGTGCAGGCAATGAAAAACTTCTCATATATGGGTTCAGAGCAGCAGGAGCTGGAGGACATTAACTCTGCCATAGAAAGTACAATTATTATTTCTAAAAATGAGTGGAAATATGTTGCTGATATGGAAACAGAACTTGATAAAGATATTCCAAGAGTCAAATGTGTAATTGGAGATATTAAACAGGTTCTGCTCAACTTAATTGTAAATGCATCTCACGCAATTAAAGATAAAGTTGATTCTAATATCTACAGAAGTGGATTGATAGTAATCAAGACATATTCAGACCAGGACTCTGTTCATATAATAATAGAAGATAACGGTACAGGTATTCCTGAACAGATTCAGCACAGAATTTACGAACCTTTCTTTACAACTAAAGAGGTTGGAAAAGGAACAGGTCAAGGACTATCAATTGCCTACCAGACAATTATTGAGAAACATAAAGGGGATATTTCCTTTGAATCAGTAAGTGGTGAGGGTACAAGATTTCATATACAGCTATATATCGAAGGATCGGAGAATCGTCTGGATCATACAGTGAAATTAAAAGAAAAATTAAAGGGGGGCGACGATGCTTAACTTGGAAAGAAACTTAAAAGTCATTTTTGTTGATGATGATCTGACTATGCTTGAATCTACAAAACGATTATTCTTTGATATGGACGATTGGGATATGGAGTTTTATGAAAGTGGTTTTGATGTTATTAAAAGAGTTAAAGAAGAATTTATAGATGTTGTAGTAAGCGATATGCGTATGCCGGAAATAAATGGAGCTGAACTTCTGGACATAATTAAAGGCATCTCCCCTGGTACAATCAGGATTATTTTATCCGGATATTCTGATAAGGAGATGATTTTGCAGACTGTTTATTCTGCTGACCAGTTTATTGCAAAACCGTGTAAACCTGAAACTCTGAAAAGTGCAATCACAAATACCAAACTGACAATAGAGAATGTTCCGGAAGAATCTCTCAGAGAAATTGGTAATATTACCAGAAAATTACCAACTCTTCCCGAAATCTATGTTGAAATCGAAAGGAACATCAGAAGCGATAATTACTCAATCAGGAAAATTGCAGCTCTGATTAAAAAAGATATTGGTATTTCTGCTAAAGTCATTCAAATTGTTAACTCTGCTTTCTTCGGACATTCGGTAAAAATTAATAATATTGAGATGGCTGTATCACACCTTGGACTGGAGACTTTACAATCTTTATTACTCACAGAGAACATGTTTAACACTTTTACTAATAAAGATGTAAGAGATTTTGGCATTATGAATCTTTATGAACATAGTTTCTTAGTAAGTATGTTATCAAAAGCTATTGTAAAGAGCATCACAGATGATTTGCAGAAAATCAATAGCTGTTCAATTGCCGGCATGCTTCACGATATAGGAAAACTTCTTCTAATTAAACACAAACGAGACGAGTATATTAAGATATTCAATTTAAGTAAAGATGGAGAACACTCACTTTTGGTAAAAGAAAAGGAAATCTTCGGATATACTCATGCTGATATTGGCTCTTATCTGGTAACAAGGTGGGGATTGGATAAAAACATTTGTGAGGCAATAAGATATCACCACAATCCTCATCAGTCCCTTTGTGAAGATCACCCAGTTACAACTGCGGTTTACATGGCTAATATGCTCAGTTATTGTGAAGCAGATGATCTGGAGAATTCAGATGATTTCAATAAGGGCTACCTGAATAAACTTGATCTGTTCAAACACTTACCGGAATGGAAACAGATTTCCCAAAATATGAAAGAAATACTAAGTCGAGATAAGATCTTGTAATTAGGGGTTTAGAATGGATTTTGAGAACAGAAAAGTACTATTCGTAGACGATGATCCAAATATTCTTAAAGGACTTAGAAGAGATCTCTGGGGTGAGTTTGACATCCTCACTGCAGAAGGAGCGCTTGAGGGCTTAAAGGTCCTTTCGATGCAAAGCCCGATTGAAGTCGTTGTATCAGATATGACAATGCCTGTAATGAATGGTCTTATTTTTCTCAGGCGAGTGCAAAATGAATATCCCGATTCTGTTAGAGTTGTTCTAACCGGAAATTCTGACATGGAAATTGCTGTGAAAGCAGTAAATCAAGGACACATATTTAAATTTCTAAAAAAACCATCAAAAACGGAAGATATAATATCAGTCATAAAACAAAGTATTGAAGAATACGATAAAGTTAAGGCGGAAAAAGAACTTCTGGAAAGTACATTTCAGTCAACGATAAATGTAATGACCGATATAATGGCACTGATTAATCCGGTTGCTTTCAGCAGAACAAACAGAATAAAGTACTTTGTTGAAAAACTTGTTCATGAGCTAAAACTCCCTGATGCCTGGCAATATGAAGTAGCTGCATTACTGTCTCAGATTGGCAGTGTTACTGTTCCTTCTGAAATACTTGAGAAATTCTTTCTTAATAAAAAAATGTCTGAGCAGGAAATAAAAATGCTGAACAGCATCCCTGCAACAGGTCACCGACTCATAACACAGATCCCCAGAATGAGCATTGTTGCAGATATCATTGCAAATCAGCAGCTTAAGTATGATAAGAAATATAGCAGCATTGATGATATTACTACTCCGGAATTAATTGGAGGCTACATTCTAAAAATATCATCCGATTTTGTAGTTCACCTATCAAAGAATTTTGCATATACGGAAGCATGCAAAGAGCTTGTAAAGCATAAAGAAAACTATCATCCCGTACTTCTCAATCTCATCCAGAAAATTCCTCCTCCCAGAAAGTCAAAACAAACTGCAATGGTACCAGTAAGGAAATTGATAGCAGGAATGACGTTGGAAGATGATGTCAGAACTAAGCGAGGAGTATTGCTTGCCAAGAAGGGACAAAGAATATCTGCAACAATGAAAACGATGTTTGAAAATCGTTTAACACATCATGATATTCCAGATAAAATTCTTGTAGCCCTTGAATCTACTTCTTCTTAAGGTTCAACTCCGCTTGTGACTTTCGCATATATTCAGGTTCAATTGCTGCAATAAAATCAGGATTATATTCAGGTTGAAGCCCTTTATGTTTCATGTAACTTATCAGCGATGATGCCATGATTATATTCTGGTGCATTGCACCTTCCACAAGTTTCAGCTCATCTTTTAACATCGCTAATCCGGAACCAACAGCATAGAATGTATCATCAAGTTCTCTGCACATTTCAATAAAAGTCTCAGGTTTATAATTATCAGGTTCAATGATATAATTCATTTTTTTATCGTATACAGCAGCATAAATTTCACCCATTCGAGCATCTATACATGAGATAATATTTTTTTCTACACCGACAACCTGAAATGCCAGAACATCAAGTGATCTTACTGCAACGAAAGGGATTTTTCTGGCAACACACAACCCTTTTGCTGTAGCCAGTCCAATCCTCAGCCCGGTAAAAGAACCGGGGCCCGTAACTACGGCTATACAGTCAATATCTTTAATAGACAATCCCGAAGCTTTCAAGGATGAATCAATCTGCGGCATCAGCCTTTCGGAGTGTGTAGACTTGAGGTCAAGATACGACAGATAAATCAGTTTTTCGTAACTGCCAACGGCTACACTTCCGGACATAGATGAAGTATCAATAGCAAGAATATTCATTATTTCTTAACCTCAGGCTTTTCCATTGGCAAACCATAGTTTTTGTACATTTCTGAGTATTTCTTTAAGTGTGAAGGAATATCTATCTGCTGAGGACAAAGCTCAACACAATGTCCACAAGCTGTACAGTGAATTGCTCGTTCTTCGAATTTAACAAACATCATGTGGAATTTTACTTTCGCATCATTGTGATACATAGAATATTCATCAAGAAGCTTTAACTGCTGAGGAATGTTTATTCCTTCCGGACAACTCTTGCAATAGTTACATCCGGTACATCTTGTAAACTGCATGTTTCTGTACTTATCCTGAACTTTTTTTATTATGGACTTATCTGCTTCAGAGAATTTGTTTACTTCGGATTCAGCTGCGAGCTTTACATCCTCATCCACTTCTTCTTGCTTACTCATACCGCTGAGGACAAGCCAGACTTCCGGCTGGTCCCACAGCCATTGCAATGCCCACCCTGCGTATGATCTTTTATTCTCTGCAGTATCATAGACTTCTTTAACCTGATCCGGGATGTTCTTAACAATATCTCCACCTCTGAGCGGCTCCATTACAACAACATTTATTCCCCTTTCATAAGCATATTTGAGACCTGCTTTTCCAGCTTGATAGTCTTCATCCATCAGATTATACTGAATCTGACAAAAATCCCATTTATCATATTCATCAACAATCATTTTGAAGGAGTTAAAAGAATCGTGAAATGAAAAACCGATCTGTCCAATCTTGCCGTCTTTCTTTTTCTGTTCCATCCAGCTCATAATATCAAAGTCTTTAACAAGCTGCCAGTACTTTGCATTCATGGCATGCAGCATATAAAGATCAATCCTGTCTGTACCGAGTTTTTCCAATTGCTCGTTAAAAATACGCTCCATGTCTGTTTTCTCTTTGATATGCCACATAGGGAGTTTATCAGCCAATAAGACTTTTTCTCTGTAACCATCCTGCAGGGCTTTGTTAACCAGACGCTCACTTTGCTGCTGATGATAATCGTAGGCAGTATCAACGTAGTTTATTCCGTTATCAATTGCAGAGCGAATCATGCTTATGGCTTTATCTTCATTTATATCTTTTGATTCATCACTATTTAATGGCAATCGCATTGCTCCGAAACCTAAAGGTGAAACTTCCAGTTTTCCATCTATTGATTTTCTATATATCATCATTCCTCCATATTTATTCGAATATTTTTTTTTAGCCCTATGCATAATTGGGATAGTTGACTCTATTTTATAATTATGCAGAGCTCTCTATTTGATTTACAATTGTAACATCGTAATTGATGTCAAGAATTCCACTTTTTTTCTTTTAAACAATTAGTTTTACTCAGGTAAAACGGTTCTTAGTACACGCTCAGCATTTTTGTAATAGAGCTTTTCCAGAATATCTTTGCTGACTCCTTTTTCGGATAGATATGAATTGAGTTCCGAGAAGAAACTACAATCTTTTATTCCGGGAGGTAAAGACATTATTCCATCAAAGTCACAGCCAAATGCAATGAGATCCTCGCTGAAATTTGAGCATACATAATCGACAATCCCGTAAATCCATTCCAGACCATTATCAGAGTTTTTATCAATCGGTTCTATAAATGCTGCTGCCAAGTTTATACCCATCACTCCCCCACGTTCTTTGATTACCTTGATCTGGTCGTCAGTCAGATTTCTCTGGTGAGAGTTAAGTGTTTTCGGATTGGAGTGAGATGCTATCATAATCCCCTTGAACTCCTTTTCCACATCGAAAAAGCTTCCTTCTGACATATGAGAAACATCTATAATGCAGTTCCAGTTATTCATCTTCTCAATCAGTCTTTTACCTTTTTTAAGTAAACCTCCATCATAACCAACAGGCATCATATACGGGAGTACTCTGTTCCAGGTAGGTGCAATAATCCTTACCCCAAGCTCATGGAAAATATCGAGCAGATCAAGGTTATTTTCGAGTACTTCCAGACCTTCAATAGAGATCTGAATGCCGTATTTCTCACCGTTTAGGCATCGATCAAGATCTGCCTGATTCCGAATGATTATATACTCATCATGATCCTGTACAAACTTCAGCATCTTCTGAATCATCATCATTCCGGCTTTGAGCGGATACTGCATTTCTGCATCATCTATATAAAGCGATTGCGTCTGAACACGCAGGTTCCCCTGTTTAACAGCTTCATCATTGATATGAAATGAGCTTTCCAGACTGTAGAAGTTGTTTTTTATTTTGATGTAGCATTTATCGAAAATGTTATGTCTGTCGTAAGCCATGCGCTTAGAAAAAGAATCTGCATGTAAATCTATAACAGGAATCATGGAACCTCCGCCATTTTTTACATGCAGACTTAAATATATTTGTTTTTTGTCAATTAAATGATACTTTGATTTTTCCGGTATATACTTTGCTGGGTACTAACAAATAGACTGGTTAAGAAATAATGTGCTTTATTAATAAAACTAAGTGATAATAGAAGGGTTAAGAAACTCACACCCTGTGAAAAATGCTCCCGAATCAGATTCAAAAAGAACTTATAGTTAATTCAATGTAAAGCTTTTTTTCCAATATATTTGTGTTGTTAATCAGGTGTATTCTTTTTTTTGACATATATTTATCTTTGTATTTATAAGTTCAACATCTGTATTTCAGCAGATACCTTTAAATGCAATTTAAATATTCGATTCACGTTTCTTACTGAATACTATTGTCATCAAGACATAGTTGGACTGATTAGCATTGAATTAAAAAAAATATCAAAGATAATTTTTTGAAATAGAAAAAGGCCGCAAAAAAATGCAGCCTTTATAGATAAAGTGTATTTTTAGACTATCCGCTCACAGCTAAGCCATTAACTAGAATGGAAGCTGTACCGATAGAGCTCATACTGAACTCAAAATCATCAGCAAAACCATCTATTTTTTTCATTACGTCAAAGAAGTTTCCTGAGACGATAAAGCTTTTCAATGAATGCTGTCTCACGCCGTTTTCATAGAGATAACCCTCGGCTGACAGTGAAAAATCTCCTGAGATTGGGTTTGCTCCTGAATGCAGTCCCTGAAGAGATACGATCTCTATTACTCGGTTAGAACTACCGAGTAAAGACTCTCTTTTATCTGTACCCGGTTTGAGTATAATATTAGTTGTTCCGACGCCAATTTCACCTTTGTAAAATCTGCTGGCATTACCGGTTGATTTTACACCGTCTTTTCTGGCAGTTATTGTATTATAAAGGAAATTGTTAAGAACACCATTTTCCATAAGTACTGTTGTTTGTGATGGGTATCCTTCACCATCAAAAGGTTTTGAAGAATTACCATTAACATAAAGACCGTCGTCAATAAGGGTAACATTGTCACCGGCTATCTTCTGATTCATTTTACCATTCAGGAGAGAACGGCCTTCCTGAACTTCTCTTGACGAGAATATACCAATGAAAGTACCAAGTAATGAAGCTGCTGCTGAATTCTTGAAAACCACAGGATATTGCCCCTTCTCAAGCGGCTTTGAATTTAACAGATCGATTGTTTTCTGTACAGCCTGTTCAGCTATTTTATCTGGGTTAACATCACCAAAATCTCTGGTGATAACGAAATCCATTGCTGATCTCTTTTCACCGTTTTCTTCGGCAAGTGCTCCGGCATACATTACAACATTGTTACTGGAGTAAGATTTATCCATTCCTTTGGAGTTAAATATTCTGAAGCTTGATGAGCCATCACTATAACCGCAATATGGTACATTGATAACTCTTTTATCCAAACTGTATATTTTCTCTTCAAGAGCTTTGAGAAGTTCAATTTTCTTCTCTATTGGTATATTGTTGAGATCAGGATTATATATTTTCAAATCCTTATCTTCGTGATCGAAATTTTCAATAAACTCTTCATCATCTGAGCTAAGAATTTTGGAATTTGCAACAGCCTCGTCTATCATACCCTTGATGACTTCATCATTGAAGTTTTCGGTATAAGAGTATCCGGTTTTTCCATCTTTCTTGATTCTGAGTCCTATTCCTTTACTGTCGGAATAATCGAAAGATTCAGTTTTCTGCTTATGTACTCTAGTGGAAAAAGTCTGATCAGTGCTCAAGACAACTTCTATGTCATCAACTCTGCCTTCAGCGTATTTTTTGATAAGTTCAAATTTTTCCTGATATCGTTTTTCATCACTCATCTTATTGCTCCTTTCTTCCACCAACGATTATCTCGTCTACTCTTATAGCCGGTTGACCAACAGTTGTGGGAACGCTGCCACTAACTGAGCCGCACATGCCGGGTGCTAATGCCAGATTATCCGCAACCATGCTTATTTTATGAAGAGTTTCAGCTCCATTTCCTATTAAGGTAGCTCCCCTGACAGGTTCCATGATCTTTCCATTTCTTATGATATAACCTTCTGCAACTGAGAAATTATAGTTTCCTGTACCGGGCATAACAGATCCACCGCCCATTTTTTTTGCATAAATACCAAAATCAACAGTTGCTATAAGATCTTCCAGTTTATATTTTCCCGGCGCGAGGAAGGTATTTCTCATTCTGGAAGTCGGAGCAAACTTATATGACTGACGTCTTCCTGATCCTGTGGAAGTCATTCCAATTTTTCTTCCACCAAGTTTATCTATCATAAATGATTTTAAGATACCATTTTCTATAAGAACTGTTTTCTGAGTAGGAGTTCCTTCATCATCAATTGCTATTGAACCCCATGTATTGGGCATTGTCCCATCATCAATTGCTGTCACTGCTTCATGAGCTATTTTCTGGTTTAATTTATCCGCAAAAACTGAAGCTCCTTTAGCAACAGAAGTTGTTTCCAAAGCGTGACCGCAAGCTTCATGGAAAATTACTCCACCAAAACCATTATCTATTATAACCGGAAAAGTTCCACCAGGAGCATAATCAGCATTTATCATTGTGACAGCGATTCTTGCAGCTTCTATACCTACGGAATCAACATCAAGATTTCTGAAGAACTCGAAACCCTGTAATGATCCGGGACCGTCTGTACCTGTTTGCTTTTCACCATTTTTTTCGGCAATTGCTGTTGTATACAACCTTGAATAATATCTCTCATCTTCTTTTAGAAGACCTTCACTGTTCGCTATTAAAACTCTCTGCATTCTTTCCATCATTCTAATGTCTACTTCGGTAATTAACGAATTATAACTTCTTGCAGCTTTATCAGCTCTTGTAAGAATATCAATTTTCTCTTCTTTTGAAACATCATCATTCTTTACAAGATACTTATGAATTGAACTCACATCCTTTTTCTCAACTTCAACTGGTTTAATGACAGTATCAGAACTTTGTGCTTTACTAATCGCTCCTGCTACTTTCATCAGAGAATCCTCACTCAGGTCATTGGTATAAGCATATATTGCACTATTACCATAAAATACTCTAAGACCGGCACCGTAATCATTTCCAACAATGCTTTGCTTGATGACACTCTTGTTCATGTTAAGTGTCGATGAATAAGTGTTTTCTGCAAAGATTTCAGCAAAATCAGCACCATTCGATAAGGCTTGATTAATCACCCGATCAATTATTGACTTACGGATCATTATTCCTCCATTTATTTTGATTTTTTTACGATTTCAAAGTTCTGATTAAATTTATAACAGTCAAGTAATTAAATATAACACATTCTTTATACAATCTTGACAGTTACTCAAAAAAACAGCAATAATTACCTAAGTTCTGAATTGGTTCTATTTCTAATATAGCTCCAGCTTAACAAGTCTACCATCTAAAGATCCATTCACCAAAGGCTTCTTCCATGTTGGTTTCAGACCAAGTGATTTAACAAGTTTGACATCTCCCAGATATATATAGGCTTCACAACCTTTGCAATTGTTTTTAAGAAAATCACCAAACTCCTTGAGCATTTCTCTAACCTTACTTACGTCACTTAATCTTTTCCCGTAAGGTGGATTAGTTACAAATGTAGTATCAGTAAAAGTTCCAAGTTTCTGAAATGGACTTCTGATAATGTCCAGTTCGTACTCAAGATCGGCAATGTTAGTCTTTGCAGCTTCTACAGCCATAGTACTGATATCCGAACCTGACACAAGACCATCAGGTAAATCTCTGGTCTCGGAATTTATCTCTTTTAGTACTTTATCATATATATCCATATTAAAATCAGGTAAAAAACGAAATCCAAACTTTACTTTATTGTATGAAGCGGGTATATTACAGTACTTCAGAATTCCCTCACATAAAATAGTTCCAGAACCACAGAATGGGTCATATAGTTTTGTTGAGCCATCCCATCCTGAAAGATCAATCAAAGCAGCAGCTAGTGTTTCCTGCATAGGAGCATTAACAGATTTAATTCTGTAACCTCTTTTATGCATGGAATCACCACTTGCATCAATACTGATTATTGCAAAGTTTTTTTCAATGTGAAGATTGAAAGTCACATCAGGATTAATTGTATCCACTGATGGTCTTTCTCCATATTTATCTCGAAAATAATCAACAATAGCATCTTTCATTACAAGAGATGCATACTTTGAATGCTTAATTTTACTGTTTGACACTGTCGAAAAAATCCTGAATGAATTTTTTACACTGAAAAAAGTATCCCAGGGGATTTCTTTGGATTTTGTATAAAGATACTTCGTTGAATGACAATCAAATTTATTCAACGGGATAAGTACTCTGGAAAACAGTCTTGATGTAAGCACAACTTTATATAAAGTATATTGATTTGCTTTAAAGTAAACTCCTCTGTACCCGGCTTTAACATCATCTGCACCGAGACTTACAAGCTCACGTATTCCCAGAGACTCCATACCTCCGGCAATTTGTCCGAAGTATTTTCTTTCTTTCTGATATAAAAATTCCATATTCACTCCGTTGTCATATTTCCCCGTATAATTAATTAGTAAAGAAATGAATTTAAATTATAAAAAAAAGTGTCTTTTGTTACAAAATATGTTTTGACAATGTTATAATTTTAGTTAGTTTAATTTCATGATGCAGAATATGTCCGGGGAGGATTATTATGTTAAAAGTTTTGAGAGTTAACTTATATGTTTTTGCTCTCTACTGGAGCATTTCTCATATTAATTACATGATATTTCATCATGTAGGAGTTTTACCTATGCCATTTTGGCCAGCAGCTTCTGTTGCATTTATTGCAAGCTATTATAATGGATGGAGAGTATTTCCAGGTATTGCATCAGCTGCTATAGTATCAAACTATATTTCATTGTCCAGTGGCTTTGTGCTTGCTCTGATGATATCTGTCATGAATTCATTTGGACCGATTATTTCAGCAAAACTCCTGAGGTTTTATGAATCCTCAGAAAAACTAAAGCTGCACAAGCATATTATTATTCTATTCATCCTATCGTGTGTACTAATGCCTGTACTCACTGCCACAGGAGGTATATTCTCTAAATATATTCTCGGTTTAATCAACTCGGAGGAAATTCTTGCAGGCTGGTCCAAGTGGGCTATGGCACATAGTATCGGCACTATAGTTCTGGCACTGCCATATTTTATTATATTATATATTCACCACTCTTTGAAGGGAGACTGAGTTGAAAAAAATCGTTTTTATAACTCTAATCATATCCATTGCAGCACTTTTATCAACAAAAACTGTCAAAGTTGTCTTTTTTGAAAAAAAGCCTATCATATTCACTGATAGAAATGGGGATGTGCAGGGATTAGCCAAAGATCTGATTACTGAAGCAGCTGAAAATCTAAATTGGGACTTAATTTATGAATCAATGCCATTCTCAGAGGCTTTAGCTAAAGTTGTTTCTGGAGAAGCCGATGTTATGGTGCCCCTCGCTTATACTCCCCAGAGAGATAGTTTATTGAACTTCTCAACTATTCCTGTTATATCCAGTTGGGGTACAGTTTTTTCAGGAAAAGATGATACAATTGAATCAATAATGGATGTTGATGGTAAAACAATCGCTTATGTAAAAAAATCAATGTTTAAGAATCATTTCATTGAATTTGCTGAAAGATTCAAGATAGAATTCAATCTGATCGAAGTTGAAAGCTTCCAAGATATGTTTGATGGCATTATTAAAAAGGAGTTCGATGGAGGAATTGGTGATAATCTCCTTTTGCAGAATTTAAACTATAAATTCAGCCAGGAAATAAATTCCTCATTAGTTTATCATCCCTTCGAGATGTACATCGTTTCCGGAAAAAATTCCGGGGAAAAAATTATTGAAACCATCAATCAGTTTATGGTTAATGATGATAGTAAAAACTCTGATAATTTTAACAGGATAATTGAGAACTGGAAGCATTCCGACCATCATCATAGAATCTACTCCGGGAACTTAATTTTGATTCTTTCATTTCTGATAATAATCACTTGTCTCTTTGTACTTGCTCATTCAGAACTGATGAGAGAAATTACCTGCTTTAATAAATTATTTTCAACCAAAGCATCTCTCAACACTCTTTTTGGTGGAGTTAGTGTTGCGGTTTTTGCATGGATTCTGGATGTATTGATGGTTTTTTTCTGGTTTAATAATGACAAAATCCATTTTGTAAATCTATTTCTTGTAAAATATGATCTTCATCATATGGTTTTACGAATAATGAGCTTCTTTATAATTTTTATTGGTAGTATTATTATAGCACTTCTTATTGAAAAGCTAAGCAAAGATAAAACAAAGTTTATTGTTATGGCTGACAAGCTTAGTACTACACTTAATTCAATAGGAGATGCTGTCATCACAACTGACTCTCAAGGCAGAATAGACAGAATAAACCCCATAGCTGAATTATTGACAGGCTGGATTACTGATGAAGCAAAAGGAAAATCTCTTACAGATGTATACAAAATTTATAATGCGCTTACAGGAGAACCTGCTGACAGCCCGGTAGAAAAAGTCTTGAAGGAAGGTAAAATTGTTGGCATAGCAAATCACACTTTATTGAAATCAAGAAACGGAGATGAGTTTCAGATTGCCGATTCTGCAGCTCCAATAAGAAGCAAGAATGGAGACATTAATGGAGTTGTTTTGGTTTTCAGGGATGTAACTCAGGATTACAAACTTCACGAAACCATCAGAAAAAATGAAGAAAGATTTGATAAGGTGCTAAAAACCGTACCTGACCTTGTATCCCTCCATGACAAAGAAATGAATATTATTTTCAGTAACTGGAACGGAGTTTTCAATGTTCCTGCAGTTAAAAGAAAATCAGGAACCAAATGTTATAAAACGTATAGAAATAGGGACTCAATTTGTTCTGAATGCAAAGTAGGAAAAGTACTTGAGTCAAAGAAACCAATTCAGGAAGAAGTAAATATTGGAAATAACCTATGGATTGATGAAAGAATTCTTCCAATTTTTGATGATAAAGGTGAAATAGAGTATATTGTAGAATTAGTAAGTGACATTTCTGACCGGAAATTATCAGAACTATTAATTAAAGAAAGTACGAATAGACTTGATCTGACCTTAAAAGGAGCAGATTTGGGAAGCTGGGATATGGATATTTCCAGAGGTACATTTGTTATTAATGAAAGATATGCCGAAATGGCAGGTTACAAAATCGATGAAGTTGATAACAACCCTGCATTCTGGAAAAGCTTGATTCATCCGGATGACCTGGAAAATGTTAGTCAAAATTTCAACAATCACATAAATGGCTTAAGCGATATGTTTGAATGTGAGTTACGTTTAAAACACAAGTCCGGCAAATGGATCTGGGTAATGGACAGAGGCAAACTATTGAGCGTTTCCAATGATGATAAACCTGCAAGAGTATGTGGAACAAGGTTAGATATTACAGAGAAGAAAAAAACTGAAGCTGTGATTAAAGAAAAGAATAAAGAGCTTGAAAACTATCTTTATGTGGCATCCCATGATCTAAGATCTCCTTTAGTGAATATACAGGGATTTACCGACAGAATAAGCCGTCACACTTATAAAGTTACCGAAATGGTTAACACTACATGCCCGGAGCTGTTCGGTAATGAGGACTTCCATGATTTATCTTCCGTGCAAATACCGCAATCCATGAACTTTATTTTCAACAATGTTAAAAAGATGGATATTCTTATAAAAGGATTACTGAAGATATCCAGAACAGGACGAGCTCCGGTTGCTATTGAAAGAATTAACATGAATAAATTAGTGCAATCCACTATAAATAGTTATAATTTTGAAATAGAAAAAAACAAAATAAAAGTAACAATTGATGATTTACCTGAATGCTTCGGAGATAAAAATCTCCTGAATCAGCTATTTTCCAACCTAATATCAAATTGTATAAAGTACAGAAAGAGGGATGAAAATCTAAAAATAAAGATATCTGCAAAAGACGAAGGATTTTTCTTTAATTATCATATTTTGGATAATGGAGTTGGTATAAAAAAGAGAAACATTGAGCGTATCTGGAATGTATTTTATAGAGTGGGAACATTTCCCGAAGTAGAGGGTGAAGGACTTGGTTTAAGTATTGTTAAACGCATTTCGGAAAAGCTCAAAGGGCAGGTAAATATCAAATCAGAGATAAATAAAGGAACTGAAGTGATTGTATCACTCAGAAAAACATATTTTGAGTAAGGAGTAATAATGAGTGAGCTGAGAATACTTATTGCCGAGGATGATGACGGGCATGCTCTCTTGATCAGGGAGACATTAGAGAGAGCGGGAATTTATAACACTATTACAAGATTTAAAGATGGGCAATCTCTTTGGGACTTTCTTACAGATTCAAGAGATTCAGATGGAATAAATGGTAAAAACTATCTTGTTCTTTTGGATATTAATATGCCAAGAATGTCCGGAGTAGAAGTGCTGAAAAGCATGAAGATGGACAATAAGCTTAAGAAGATTCCAGTTATGATATTAACCACTACAGATGATCCTCGTGAAGTAGAAAATTGTTATGAATTAGGGTGCAGCTGCTATATAACTAAACCTATAGATTTTAACGAGTTTGTAAACACACTCAGCCGACTTGGTTTGTTCATACAAGTAATCAAAGTATAAATAGGAAGTATCATGAAAATAGCTGTCATAGAAGATGATGTTGGCTTGGGCTTTCTTCAGAAGGATATTCTGGAGAGTAAAGGGCACAGAGTAATCAATTGGTACAATGCCATGGAAGTAATTGTAAATTTGGATCACGTTAAACCTGATCTATTGATTCTGGACTATAGTCTGCCTGATATGAATGGAAGAGAACTGATTATTGAACTAAGAGACAAGCACAGAATGATTCCTCCCTTTTTATGTGCTACGGGAAGAGGAGATGAAAAAATTGCAGTGGAAATGATGAAGCTTGGAGCAAGGGATTATATTGTCAAAGATTCTAATTTCCTTGATCTTTTACCGGAAGTCGTTATGCGTATAGTCAATGATATTAGTAGAGATGATGAGCTTAGAAGAATCCAGAACATGCATAGAAACCTTTTCGACAGCATCAGCTTCGAACTATTCTATGTAGACTCAAATTTTACTATTCAGATGGTTAACTCACAGCTGCAGAGAAGCTATAAGTGCGAAGAATCCTTCTTCATAGGTAGAAAATGTCATCACTTCTTTGGTACTTGCCAGGACTGTGTTTGCGATAATTGTCCCGGTATCCTGACTCTTACCGATGGAAAGCCTCATGAGGAGCTGATTCATAGAAAACAGGCAGATAAAGAAGTCACAAAACTCATCCGTTCCTTCCCGGTACAAAACCGTGGGATTATAAATGGATTTATACTCATGTCTGAAGATATAACAGAAAAATTAAATATAGAGAATGAGTTAAGACATGCCAGAAAGATGGAATCTCTGGGACAGCTCTCGGGAGGCATAGCCCACGACTTTAACAATCTTCTAACCGGAATCATGGGAGCTGTAGAAGTTATAAGAGATACAGATGAGTTCAGTAAAGATGCTAAAGAATTTCTGGATATTATATTTCAGACTTCCCTTAGAGCAGCTGACCTGACATCCAAACTATTATTGTTCAGTCGAAAGAGTAAAAAGGAACTCAAGACCATTGATTTACACGAGCTGCTGAACCAAACTAAAACCCTTCTTGAAAGAAGTGTAAACAAGAAGATAAATATTCTAGCTGACTTCTCAGCTGATTCGTCTCTGTTGTACTGTGACAGCTCTCAGCTGCAAAATGTAATACTTAATATGGGAATAAATGCAAGTCATGCAATGACTACAGATGGAACGTTAAAATTCTCAACCAGAAATGTCAGCTACAAGGCAGAGGAAGTCAATGAAATATCCGATCTTGTCAAATCCGGAAGATACATTGAACTAAATATTGAAGATGATGGTTGCGGCATTCACCCTGAAAACCTTAAAAGAATATTCGAGCCTTTTTTTACAACGAAGAAAGAGGGTGAAGGAACCGGACTTGGATTATCTGCAGCATATGGAATTATAAAGGAGCACAATGGATTTATAAAAGTAGAGAGTGACCATGGTGTTGGAACTACATTCAAAATACTGCTTCCCATATATGAGTGCATGGAAGAAGAGAAAGAGAATTGCTCAGAATCCACCAGAGGACAAGGTACAATATTACTGGCAGATGATGAAGAGATTGTGAGAATTACACTGCAGAAAATCTTGGAATATCTTGGTTACAAGGTGATTACAACTAAAAATGGAGCTGAGGCAATTAATGTTTTCAAACAGAAGAGGGAGTCTATCGACATAATTATACTTGACATGACCATGCCGATAATGGATGGAAAAGAAGCATTTAAACATATCAGAGATATTGACCAGGAAATAAGTGTCATTATACTTACAGGTTACATTAACGAACATACTTTAAAACTTATGAGGAACATAGGAAACTTCTCATTAGTTAATAAACCATTCCAGAAGGATGAGCTTAGCAAAATTCTTTCTGAATTGTTAAACAAAAACAGTAAAGAAATTGATGTTAACTCAAATTTGAATAAAACTTAAATGTACTGTCTCTGCCATTCATGATAATTCTTGGTTCACCACTGATTCTGATTATATCAAAAAATTTCAGTTCATCAGTATAGGAATTTTCTTTAATTTTTTCAATGTTAATAACATCTTTTCTGGGTTGAGGTACGGTCTGCATGTAAACAGTATCCAAAACATTCAGGTTATAAAAAAAATGAGTAAAATAAAATGAACTGTCTACTTCTTCCAAAATATTTATAAACACTCTTGCATGACTAATATTCAGAGCATTTGCAGGTATACTCCGGTCTTTTAAGCGTCCACCCCACTTCCCAATCCCAATAAAAATATACTCTTCGTCTATCTTCTTCATTTCACTGTTAATCTCTGCAAGTTCTTCCACCAGCATCCAAGCTTCTTCAACATTTTCAGGAATTATTTTATGCAGTACTATAGTATTGATATTATCAATTATACCATGACCATAGCAATTAGTTATTAAAATATCCGGTTTAATATCATAATTCTTCATACTGAAATCATTCAATTTGTGCTGTATTCTGCTGAAAGGTTTAATCTGAAGAAGATAGATTTTATTCCTTTTGTTTGGATCATTAGCAAGCTCTAAAGAGAATTCAATTTCAACCGAGGTTTGAAGGAAATTCTCAATCAATCCCGAATAAAGTGTCATCGTGCCTATCAGGTCATCATATACTTCTTCAATTCTCTTATATACTTCACTGATACCACTACATTGTCCGGAATCTTTTAGTCCTCGAAAGAACTCATAAATGTCATTTTCTTCAATACAATGATCTTTAGTATTAACTACACTAATCAATCTCTGTGATGCAGTATAATCAGGAGAAAATTTCAATTTGCAGCTATCAGCTCTACCCGAGTCAGAAATACACGAATGAAAAGCCTGCTGGCTTTCAAAAGCTGTCCCGAATCCCTGACATAAAGACACTGATGGTGTTTGGGTCTGCTCATAAAATGGCGACCTGAGAATTCCTGAAACATCAGGAAAATAGTACCCGCACTTTCCGCTTCCTGCAGCCTCCTGAATTATTACAGCCATACTTTCGTTCTGCATCAAGTAGTTTACAGTTCTGAGAAAATCCTGTGCATCTTTTCTGTACAAAGAATGATATACTTTTCTCACAGCCTGTTTCAGTTCCTCAAATCTTACACGAATATCCTTATTGGAGTTACTAACGAAAACAGTTTCATATAATCCGGAAACTGGGATAGAGAGTGTATCTTCCAGTAGACCTGATGATCTTACTACCAGTGGATTATGTATTCTTTCAACAATCGCATACAACCGGTCGTTTAAAACATCCGGTAATTCACTATTGGTAAAATATTTTTCTTTCTCAATCTCGTCATCCATATCCGGATATCCGTTCTTCTGAGTGAACTCCACCATGCCATCCGTTCCTATTATATATGTAGAAGGAATGACTATCTCAAAATCATGAACATCTGATTCTCTTCTGACAGCTGCAACAAGAGCGTTCAAAAAGGTTATACCTCGTCCTTTACCTCCAAATGATCCTTCTGTAAGCAGCATCACCTGATTCTTTCTGGA
Source organism: Cloacimonadales bacterium (SeqCode) (assembly GCA_942492065.1). Classification (GTDB taxonomy): domain Bacteria; phylum Cloacimonadota; class Cloacimonadia; order Cloacimonadales; family JAIOQZ01. The sequence goes on from CALODV010000008.1 coordinate 1,016,349, forward strand.
TATATTCTTTTCATCGTATTGAATCACTTTTCCGCGAAATCTACTTCTATAAACATTTGAGTATATATCTTTCAAGTATACTCTTACTTCTTCCATACATGAGAAATCGGATAGTCTTTTCTTCTTCAGCTCCTGAGCCATCTGAAGAAATCCGTGTGCAGTGAACCATCTGGAGAAATGATTTCGTTCCGCATGATATCGAATACATTCATCATTAACTTCATTTAGAATACTTATGAAATCACTGATTTTCCCTGCACGCTGGCATTCTTCCCGATGATAATTCCTGAATACAAAATCTCCATAGCCAAGATACTCAACCAGCACAAATCTCAGATCAATCAATAAAGTCTGAGAATGTTTATTAAGAAAGGAAACAGACAGTTCTGATGCCAGACTTCTGTTGTTTTCCTCTGATGACTGCAAGATACATGGAATATCAAGCCCCATGTCTTTTACTTTGCGGATAAGCTGTAGTCCTGCATCTTTACATATTTCACCGGACTTGGGATATCTCACATCAGAGATTACCAAAAATAATTGCTTCTTATATTTCTCGAAAATAGAGACAGCATCTTCATAATTATGCACCATCAAGACTTTTGCCCGTGCTTTCATATGATATCTTTTCTGAAGATCGTCCAACTCACTTTTAATCAACCTCTGAGTCTGCTGCATTATCTCTGAATATAGCAAAGGTAGAAACTTTGAGTAATATGCTATACTGTCTTCAACAAGCAAGATCATAGGGATATCACAGATGCTGAAGTCATTCTCGAAATTAAGTCTGTCTTCAATTTGTTTTATTATTGCCAGAAAAAGATTTATATCTCCATTCCAGAGATAAACTTCATCAATTGCACTCATCTGGTTCCTGTTTCTTTCCACAATCGTAACATCCGACGGTATATTCAGGAGAAGAACTAAACTCAGGTCTGGAGCAATCTGTTTCACTTTCTTAGAAAAATCGAACACAGACATACTACCTATTCTGAGAAGAGTGATTACAAGATCAAAACTCTCGTGTTTTATAGCGTCAATTGCCTGAGCAGCAGTAGATACATTCACGAACTCCGGATTCGATGATAAGTCCAGTTTTCTGAATTCTCCATACAGACGATCAGATAATTTCCCATCTTTCTCAAACGTAAAAGCATCGTAAACAGACGAGACCATCAATATTCTGTTTACTTTGTTACGCATCAATTTATGGTAGTTTTCGGCACCGTATCTCATTATATCAAAGATTTTTTCAATAGCTTCCATATCCATCCTTTCCGAAGATATTCACATTATGACGAAATTTATCTTGTCAATGGATAGCACATGTTTGTAGTCTGTAAAGCAAATTAATGAGGTTTGTATGAATAAATCAATATTCCTTGAAAACAAACAGAAGTGTATTCAACTAAATGGATCAAAATCAGTGATTCAAAGATTGCTTACTATGATAAGCTATTCTCATGCTTCTGTTGAACTTAAAAACTACTCTGATGCAGAGGATATTCTGACATTTGAAGACACGATGGTAAAACTTGGATACAAATTCACTAAGAATAGTTCAAATGTAAAAATTGACTATATCGGATTATCATCAGACAACATTAATCTGTTTATCAAGAACTCTGCATCTGCATACAGATTTCTCATAACGAGACTAGCTAATTATCCGGGATTAAAGTCTACTATCACAATGTCGGATCAACTTTCTACAAGACCTTCCGGTATTCTGTATGATGCGGTAAAAGCGATGTCCGGAAACATTGAGGTTAACTTAAACAACATAGAAGTAAAGGGAACAAAACTATCAGGTAAGAATATAGAAATTGACCACAAAATAAGCAGTCAATTTATAAGCAGTATTCTTCTTTCTGCACCCTATTTTTCGACTCCATCTGAAATAATAATTCATGAAGATCAGGTGAGCAGAAATTATATCGATCTGACAATAAAAATGATGAAACAATATGGTATCGAAATCTTTGAACAAAACAATGTTTTACAGTTAAGTAATAACCAGCAATACCATTTCCCAGCATCCATTACTATTCCAGGAGATATGTCATCAGCCTGTTACTTTGCTTCATTGGGTGCATTGAGTGAAACTGGTATTGAAATAGCAGGTATTGACAAGAATCAGAGTGATTTTGAATTCTTCAATTTGCTGGAGAAAATGGGTGCAGATGTTTTAGAGAGTTCAGGAAAAACAATTGTACGAAAGAATCAGCTACATGGAATCAAAGTGGATATGAGCAACATGCCCGATCAGGTTCTAACTCTGGCTATACTTGCATTATTCGCAGATCGTCCAACAACAATCACAGGAATCAGTCATTTAGTGCATAAAGAATCTGACAGAATTAATGCCATCACACATAACTTTCTGAATGCAGGATTTTCTTGTAAATTTGATGGAAACCAATTAGTTATTTACCCACTTAAGAATGTACCTATGTCATTTGAAATTGATACATTTAATGATCACAGAGTTGTAATGAGTTTTTCAATATTGAAGACAGTCTTTCCCTATCTGACACTTTCTGAAACAAAGTCAGTTAACAAATCCTGCCCTGATTTTTTCAGGAAGATCTCAGATTTAGAGGTCATAGTAAAGAGGTTTTAGCGTTCTTGCCCTCGTCTGTAAGAAATCTTGATTTTATACTTATCCGCCAGTTTCCTGAAATCTGATAAAGAAGCGATTCTTGTAGCTTCACTGCTGTTCAATGATTCCTTTTTGGCAATAATAGAAATACTGGAGTTATATACACCGGCTTCCCTTGCTGCATCCATAAAGGACTCAGTAATACTGAAGCGCCCACAATTAAGACAGATTCCTTTTATTTCCTTGGTAAACCTGTCTGAATTTAACTCACTCAAGAGTGTATGTTGATGACATATTGGACATTCTTTCATAGTATTCCTCTTTTTGAATGTCACTAACTTATTATTTAAGAATGCAGTCAAGCACTTTATTCAAGTTTATCCTTTTTTAAATGTTGAAAACTCATTCATTATCTATTTTTACTAACCATTTTTCATCACAATATCTAATTTCTACTTTCGATAGCATATTCCGCTTCATAATTACATTATCTTTCTGAGGTTCCCAGCAGATTAATTCATGAATATTGCCTGCTTCAATTGTAAATTCATTGATAACTAATTTTCGCTTTATCAGCCTTGAAAATAAATCGGTATTATCCCGAATGTATTTATCCCATGTATCGAATCTCCATACTGACGATCTTGAAACAGCATCTTTTCGGGATTCAAGTCTGTTAAATTCAGCATACTCAATCCTACCTAAAGGATCTTCACTGATGTAAAACTCAAGAAAATGTCTTACAGGATCCTCCTCTAGATGATACTTAACTTTAACAACGGGTAGCTCAAGGATTTCAGTCAGTTCTCTAACAAGACTATCCTGATCATGTTCTAATTTGTAACTTACATCTTTAATCATAAAACCTCGTATATGTCTATGTTCAATTAACACTGTTATAATCTCTTATTAGAGCTTAAAGGTCAATTTCTTTTAGATTTTTCTCTCATCAATGAATTAGTAAACATGGAAATGTATCAATGTTTCAATTTTTCCCTAACATACTTTTCATACTTTTATGATTTTTTTCTTGTCAGAAAACACATCCTCTATGATCTTAGTTTCACTTAGAATGCATTGTAATGATTATATTATTATAAAACATAGAGGAGATATTATGGAAAAGCATTTTGAACTGCTTATTATTGGTGGTGGACCTGCAGCGATTACAATTGCGAAAAATCTCAGGGGCAAAAAGGATATCGGAATCATCAGACCGGAGGATCATTCCATGATTTATTGTGCAATGCCGTATGCAATTGAAGGACTGCTCCCTTTTGAAAAGACACTGAAAAAAGACATTATCGTCACAGAAACAGGCTCAGAGTTAATCAGAGATGCTGTTGTTAACACTAACTTTGCTGAGAAGAGTGTTTTAACTGCATCCGGCAGAAAATTCAGCTATGACAAACTAGTAATTGCTACCGGTGCAACACCTGTACTTCCCTCCGTTCCCGGTTCAGATTTGAAAGGAGTAATGACATTCAAAACAGAAAAGGATTTGAGCAAAATCATTGATCTTGCTGACAAAGGAGTAGCCAAAGCTGTTGTCGTTGGAGCGGGAGCAATAGGAATAGAGCTTGCTCAGGCATTGAATTCACGGAAAATAGACACTCATCTGATTGATATGGCTGATCATATCCTACCCAATATGATTGATTATGAAATGATTGAAGAAGCCCAGGAAGATCTTGTAAAATCAGGTGTCAATCTTCATTTGAAAAGTAAAGTCGTTAAGTTGGAAGGTGATGAATATACCGAACACGTACTACTGGACAACAATCAGGTGATACACTTGAATGACATTGACGATTGCAGTATCGAAGATAAGTCTTCACTTAGGAGTATGGTGGTTTTTGCAGTTGGTATGAAACCTACTGTGGAAATGTTTGAAGAAACCGAACTCAATATAGGCAAAGACGGTATTATAGTTAACAACAGAATGGAAACAAATATATCTGATGTTTATGCAGTAGGAGACTGCTGTCAATTTACAAGTGGTATTACAGGAAAAATTACTTCCGGGAAACTGGCTACAAATGCTGTACCAATGGGGCGAGTTCTGGCAAAGAATCTTTCTGGAGGAAACGAAGAGTACCCCGGATTTTATAATGGAGCAGCTACAAAAGTTGAAACATATTATGTAGGCAGCACCGGATTTACAGGTAAAAACGCTGAGTCACAATTTGATATTGTTACAGGATACGCAGAGTTCACTACAGCATTCCCAATCATGCCTTTTGCCAAAAAAGTTAAGGTAAAACTGATTGCTGACAAAAATACTCAGACTCTGGTAGGGGGTCAAGTTGTCAGTGGAGTTCCGGTTGCTGATAAAGTCGATCAGATTACCATGGCTGTCCAATACAAAATCAAGCTGAAGGACCTGGTTAACTTTTCATACAGTTCTCAGCCTTATCAGTCATTCTATCCTGCTCACAATTTGATTGTAAAAGCTGTGGAAGAAATACTGAAGCAGTTGTAGTAAATAGTAAAAGAAAAGCCTGTAGGGAAGTCTACAGGCTTTTATCAGATGGAGTCTGACCTGAGAATCCCTGTTTACTGGCAATTATTTCTCATGAGGGTTATGAGACTATTTCAATAGAACAGTTTTTACTAAATGCTGTTCAGTAGATGTTTTTACCATAACAATATAGGTTCCACTAATCAGGTTATTCGCATTCAAGGTTACGGAGTGAATTCCGGGAGGATATATTTTATTGCTGACAATAGACTTAATCCTACTACCGCTTATATTGTAAACTTCTATAGTAACATCGCTTTCTTGCCTGAGATCAAAGGATATATTAGTTGAGGAACTGAATGGATTCGGATAAACATAACAGTTCTCTGTATAGTCCGAATACTCGCAGTTCCGGTTAATTAATCCGGTTTGGGCAGAAAGAGAAACTGAAGCAAATAGCATTATTGTTAAGAAAAAGTTTGATCCCTTTGATTTAAGTATGTTTAAATATCTCATTCTCAACTCCTTTAGTCTGTTATGCAGAAATTGTTAATCAACTTTCATCATCGTAAGTTTATAATACTTTAGTTTAAAGCTTTCACATCATATTACTTGATAATTCATGATTTCCTGCGAAAAAAATGTATTGTAACAAAGTAGTCAGGAGTTAGATTTTACTATTTACCGGTGATGGATCTTTTGTCTCGTAAAGCCTTGCATTCCTGCCTGAAAATAAACTGTTTAATCCAGTTATCAGGGCATTTATCAGGATGCTGTTTCAGATAGACACTGAAGAAAAGCAGCAGAATAGTACCTTTGAGTACAGTAGTCATACTAATTGACCACCAGATTCCATTCAAACCAAGAATATCTTCTGAAGATAAAATATAAGCTGCAGGGATTCTAAGACCTGTAAAGAAGATTGTAATTACAGATGGTGGAATTGTTTTACCAAGTCCATTGTATGCTCCTGTAGAGGCTATTTCAAGACTCATGAAAATCTGAGAATATCCAAGTATCCTCAGATACACCGCCCCGCATCTAATAGTTTCCGGGTCTTCAATAAAGAAACGGAAAATAGGTTCAGGGAAGATAACAAAAAGGACTGTCGCAATAACACCAAGCATGGAAATCGTCCCCATACCTGTCCAGTACCCACGCTTAATCCTATCCCATTTATCTGCCCCAAAGTTTTGTCCCACAAAAGCCGACATTGCTGAAGAGAATCCACTGGCAGTCATCCATGAAATAGCTTCGATCTGTGATCCGATTTTCTGGGCAGCAATAGGAACCGCACCCCATTTCGCAATAAGTCTTGCAAGAATCATGGCAAATATTGTAAACATGGCTGATTGCAGTCCTATTGGACTACCAACAGACCCTATACGTTTAAAGTAACTCAAATCCGGTTTTCTGAATAGTGAGAACGTCTTGTAAACTCGATGCTTAACAAAAAATATCCAGACAAAAATCATGGTAGCACTGAATTGTGAGAAAACTGTTGCTATTGCAGCCCCTCTTACACCGAGAGCCGGAACAATTCCATACCCGAAAATCAATAAAGGGTCCAGTAAGATATTTATGGCAAGACCGGCTGCATTTATCAGAAATGGTGTGCGGCTGTCTCCCCTACCGTTCATAATTCCGGAAAACACTGGATTTATGAAGAAAAACGGTATACCAAAAGCAATAATCTTCATATATTTAATTGCCATAACCACAACTGTATTGTCTTTAATGTTAAATACAGAAATAAGGAATCCTGAGAACAGGAGCATCATTGCTGCGTATATCAAAGAAGTCGTTATATTAAACTGCAGAGAATTCCGTGCAAACTCTTTTTCTTCTGCAAGTTTCTTTCTTCCTGCTGACTGTGAGACTCCGACTTCTGCTCCAACTTTTGTTATCAGTATCACACCAAAACCGAGCCAGGTGTAAAAACCCACAGTTCCGACAGCAGCAACAGCATTACTGCCCAGCCTTCCAATCCATATCAAGTCAATAAGGTTATATGCCATCTGAACAAAAGATGTTCCCACAATAGGTATAGAAAGGCTAACAAGAGCTTTGAGTATATTTCCCTGAGTTAAATCTTTTGTACCTTTTCTCATGTATTTATTCCTTTTGAGGAAACAGGTTTCTTCGGGCTTAATGTAGTCAAGAGTTATTATTATATAGAGTTAAATAAAAAGGAAAGATATTAGTTAATCATATATACATGTATATTATAGACTTTCAAGAATTTTCTCCAGTGAATCAAGGGTGTAGGGTTTTTCCATTCGCATTGAAAATCCTTGTTTTTTGAAGTCAGAAATTGTAGAATCACTTGAATATCCGCTGGAAACTACGACTTTTGCCTTCTCGTTTATCTTGAGAATGTGTTTCACAGCTTCTACTCCACCCATTCCTCCCGGTATTGTCAGATCCATAATTATAACATCATATGGTTGACCGGTTTCGATTGAACGACTATACTCTTCTATAGCTTCTTCTCCATCACATACAGCTTTATTTTCGAAACCAAGAACATCTAACATTTTTGAAGCTACCTTACGAATCATAAACTCATCGTCCATGATAAGTACTTTTTTGTTAACAGACTTTTCAGTTTCTGATGCTTTATCCTCAGGTATCTCATCTGTATTCTGATTCAGTTCAACAGCCGGCAAATATATTTTGAACATTGTACCTCTCCCAAATTCGGACTCAATAAGAACATGCCCTTTATGTTTTTTGATAATCGAATACGCAACAGCCAGTCCCAATCCGTTGCCTGTCTCCTTGGTTGTGAAATAAGGCTCAAAGATACGCTCCAGATTTTCCTTTTCTATTCCTCTGCCTTCATCCCTGAAAGTAACAAGAATATATTTTCCTGCTTCAAGTTCCTTAATTTCGTCATCATCCAGAGTCACATTTTTTGCAGAAACATAAAGTTTTCCTCCATCAGGAGTCGCCTGATCTGCATTTATTGTGAGATTTGAGAACACTTGCTGTATCTGCCCTCTATCTACCTCTACTCGCATAAGATCATCATCAATATCAAAGACAGGTTTAACATTACTTCCTGATAAATCAAATTTCACCAGATCAATAACAACATCTTTTAATGCAACACTCTCTTTCACAGGATTCCCCCCCTTGGAGAAAGTCAAAAGTTGACCAGTTAATTTCTTAGCTCGATACATTGAATTCTGAACATTATTTATTATTTCTTTCTGATTATCATTCAAATTCAAGTTTTGCTGTAGAAGTGAGATATTACCATATATTCCGGTCAAAATATTATTGAAATCATGAGCAATTCCCCCTGCTAATGTTCCAATACTCTTAAGGTTTTCGACTTTTTTGAGTTCATTTTCAATCCTGCGACGTTCAGAAATATCAGTTATAAAAGCAAAAAAACCGAGTTTTCTTCCACTCTCATCAAACATAGCTGACGCACTGATAATGGTTGGGACATAATCACCATTGGAATTAGTCAGACTAGACTCAAATATCTTATGGTGAAACTGTTTTTCTGTATTAATAAGCTCATTCAAGTTAGACTTGACATCATCGTCCACAAACTCATAGATGCTTCTTCCTAAAACATCATTCTCAGAGCAGCTCAAGATTTTGCAAAGTGCCATATTAACATCATTAATTACAGATTCATTATTTACAAAGACGTAGCCTTCAGAAGTTGTCTCAATGATATTTCTATGCTTCTTCTCACTTTCCCTGAGATTTCTTTCTGCTTCTTTTCTTTCTGTTATATCTCGTATAGCAGTAACTCTGAAATTTGTTACTGTCCCCTCAATCTCTCTGGTTTCGAGTTCCACAGGTAAAAGCGTCCCGTCACTCTTTTTCATTATTATTTCATAGGGTAATACTTCTTCCTTCTGCATGTTAATATAGATCAGTTCATGAAATTCCGGCAGAACACATTCTTTAATCATGTTTTTTCCGACTACATCTTCAATATCAAAATCCAGCATTCTTTGAAGCGATTCATTAGCATCAATAATCACCCCATCTTTGTGGATTAAAATACCTTCAAAAGTCAAATTAGATAACTTTTTGAATCTCTCTTCGGAAACAATCAGCTTTTCTTCAATCTGTTGTTTCTGAATTGCTATGGCTGCCTGTCTTAAGAAAGTTTCGATAAGAGAGATATCTTTCACTTCTTCATTCTTATCCTTCAGAATGATAACTAAGGATCCGAAAATTTCTGAATCTCTCTTGAGCTTGATAGCATAGATCTTCCCCAGGCCAAATACTTTCTCGATAGTCTTACATAATAGCTTTGGAACAGATTGGAGAAATATTTCATACAGTCCACCGTCAAACAGATGAAATTTGTCATCTTTGTAATTCTGTTGTTTCATTGGGGTTGCATCAAAAGTTCTTCCCAGGGGATTGAATCCTAAAAGTTCTGTCATTTTCTTGAATGAATCCCCCAGACCAACTATTGCTTCTGTCTTCAATACATTATCTTCAGCAATTAATGAACTTACAATTACATAGCAATCCTTATCAATAAAATCCCTAACCTGTTCTCCTATATAGGCATATATATTGTCTTCACGAGAGAACCCGACTAATCTGATTGCTGTTTCGGCAAGCAAGTTGCTCTTTCTAAGATACTCCTTTTCTTTTTCCAGAGTTTTTTTGTGATCTTCTATTTCTTTTTTTAACTCAGAAGATCTTGCAAGTACCCGTTGCTCTAACTCCTTGTTAATATCTATCACTTTTTCTTGTTCCTCTGCCAGAAGTAAACCTAGAAAGAAGTTTTTCCGGGTAAAGTACTCCAGATAATAACTGCCGAACATTCCAAGAAGATTAACACTTATAAGAATAAAGCTATGGGAAGTTACAATAAAATCGGGACTTTTTTGTAAAAGTAGGTTTGTTATGATGTAGATTGCAACAATAAGCCATCCGCTAACTGATGCCCAGATAAATCTCAATTTGATAAAAAGGTAACTATATAAAATGACAATGACAATTCCCGGAAAATAGTCTACCATTTGAGAATTGCCTGTTACGTTGGCTATTACTACAATCCCAACACCAGCGACCAAAATTGATATAGTTACGATGCACTGCCACCATTTCCTAAATATATTGGTAAACGAAAGTGCAAAGCTAATCAGTAATACCGGACAAACAACTCCGAACCGGATGATAAACAGGCTTTTCTTTAAATGAGAATACACTGATGCATCCAGAAAGAAGAAGGCTGCAAAAAAAACAATCCCTATCAACGTCGAAATTCTAACAAAAACAATAGAGTTCTCAAAATAGAAATTCCTGAATTTCTTTTCCAGTTCATTCCTGAATGACAGTGTCAACAAGTTTACATTTAACGTTATACTTTTGTTTCCCTTCATTTTATAGATCAACTTTTTTATTGTTATAAATTCAGTACTTATGTTAATATAAAATACTCTGATTAATATAAGCTGTCAATATTGTTTTTTTCTTCTTTGAGATTATTTTCACTTAGTGGTATTATTATCTCCCTGAGCCCCAGACAATCCGGTCAAAAAATAGAGATTATTTTGCCTCAATGTTTAGCTTACCAGTATTTTGATATAAAAGAAAAGGCTGTGACGAAATCAACAGCCTTTTAATAACATTAAACACATGCTATTCAGAAGTTTTAACCAAATACTATGGAACTTGACAATCCAGAGTATTGTTTGAGAATTTATATAACCATAATGTGTTATCATTGGATAGCAATGATCCATTCATATCAACGTCTGCATCAATGTAACCATCTGAAGTTCCTCCATCGAAGGCTATTACCCATGTGAAAAAGTCATTTGACAATATTGAACCATCTTTATCAATATCCCCCATATTCATTGCATAAACTCCTTGAGAAACTTCTGTAACAGCAGATAGTGATTCTGTGTATACATTTCCCGGGCTATTTACTAAATCAACAATAGGTGTTGTGTTCTCTGAACTTGTAAGACTATGTGGAACCGATGAAATTATATCTATGTGGTTTCGATGTCTTACAACAACATAGAAATCACCTTCAAAACTATCTTTCATTTCAATATAGTTTAATGCCTGATCAGTCGAGTATCTATGATCAACGATCATACCATTGTTGAGCAGTAAACCTGATGAACTGTCAACAGTCGGACCATTTGGTGTATGTCTGAGTTCGATGAAAACCCAGTCGACAACATCTAAAGGTAATGATTCGACAGAAACAGCATCAATATATGGAGAAGTCAGAGGTATAAAGTTGTTAGTTGCAAGATCGGTATTCATTAAACCTGTCTCAGGATTGTAAGGTCCTTCCAGGATAACCTTAGTTTTTAATTTTACTTTCGGCAAGTCAATAGTATTTATTTGGATATTATCCAAGAAGAAAGCTTTACCCCATCCAGAAATACCTGTAAATTTCAATTGGACTGTCTGACCGGCAAACTCATCCAGGGAAATAGTCTCAGTAACGTACGATCCGGGGTCCATCGAACTAGAGCCATCGTTGGATTCGAAATCTGCCCCTGTTAAATACCATAGATCTGCCCAGGAATTACCATCAAGAGATATCTGAAGCATTCCTACATCATCAGGATCATCAGGGTCATACTCGTGAGACCAGTTGAAACTAATTGAAGTTGTCGCACCATTGGGTATTGATAAGTCAGGAAGATGCAGGCTAGCTGTTCCGGATGACCATCCCCAGAACCTGCAGACAATGAATCCATCGCTGTCATAATACCAGCTTCTGTCTCCACTTAATGACCAGTTCGTGAGTGGCCATGAAGAAAAATCCTCCTGCCAGGGGAATGTATCAATAACAGGGCCAGTTTCAGTCTTGAAAGTCCATTCACTGGTTTCATCAGATTCGCCAACGGAATTGCAAGCTACTACTTTCCAGAAGTAATCCGTATAATCATTTAGAGGATAGCAATCATAGGAGTTAGATGAAGTAATATAACCATTAACTATATTATAAACTCCTGATTCTGAACCAAGAAAAAGTTTGTAGAAACTTGCTCCAGGGCTAACCTGCCAAGATAATGTTGTTGTTTTTGAAATGTGGGTAGCCAGATTAACTGGGCTTATAAGAGCTGTAGGATCAGGTAGTATTGTGTTATCAGTAATAGAGAAATCATCAAGACATACATCACTATATCTTGAAAATGAACCTTTAGCCTTAAAAATAAAAGACAGGCTATCTCCCATACCGGCTAAATCAATACTTGCCTGAGACCATTCAGGATTGTATTGTAGTACAATTGGAGCATTGAACACATCAGATCCATTGCACACTTTTATTTCCAACTCTGATTGGGAATGATCAGCATTTTCCAATGTACCAATCCAATAATAGAAATTTAACATTGGGTTAGTCAAATTCGATACGTCGAAAATGTTTGTAGAAATGGAAGATGAATCACACATTGAGCCAGAAACATAAACATCCTGAAATGAAAGATAGTATCCGCTCCCGGTTGTATGGTCTCCTGTGGCTCCATTTTGCATCGCACCGGAAGTCACAACAAAATCGTTATACTCGTTACTGTTATCATTTATCCAGTCCTGTGGAAGAGAAACAGAAATGTATTCTGACCATGGACAATTAATAACTGCTGTGTTAGAAACTGAAAACTCACGTTCAGGGCATGAATCATTCACCCCTATATCATTACCAGGTAAAACTTTCCAATAATATGTACTACCCGGGGTAAAATTATAATAAGTATATTCGGACCCTACAATGACTTGATCATTAACGATATCATAATTATCACTTGAAGTACCAATATACAAATGGTACTCAGAAATATCTGAAAGAGTCTGCCACTTCAGCGTTCCATTTATAGGCATGCCTTGTTCCATGTCTGAAGGAGTTACGATCTGTACACATTCAGGTATGACAGCAGTATCAAAAACTCTAAAATCATCCAGACAAACATCTGAAGAATTCATTATTGAGCCATATGCAACAATCTTCATCAAAATCACACCTGAAAACTGGCTGAGATCGACTACAGCTTCAGTCCAGTTGTATACTGCGGACCATCTTTGAGGAATTGCAAACCAGTCATTTCCATCATAGATTTGTATTTCAAGTTCAGAAACATAACTACTGTTACCAATTTCATACCAGAAACTCAATTGCGGTGCATTTGCGTTTGTCAGATCAAATGCACTCGTATAGATTTCTGCTTTTTCATACCTTCCGGAATCATCAAATGCAAGAAAGAGACCATTTCCCGTTGTATGATCCTGATCAGCACCATAATACATAGCAGTCCTGATTATCCACTCTTCATTGTCCAGTTCAATTTCATTTGTCCAGTTCTGCGGTATTCCATTGTCAAAGTTATACTCTGCCGGCAATGTTTCTGCAACTTCTGTACTTGTTCTGAAAGTATAAATCTGATTGTTCTGACATGCTCCAACAGGATTCTGACTGACGATTTTTACATAATAATCAGTATCAGGAAGAAGATTATGGTACCTGAAACGAGATGTAGTTTCCAGTAGTAATCCATCAACTACATTTGATGGTGGATTATCTGTTCCCAAAGAAAGAATGATATTGCAGGAATCATCAGGTCTCTCCCATACAATCTCTCCGAATGGTCTAATATCCAGGGAATTATCGGCAGGGGATACATTTACTACTTGTGACGGTAATGCAGTTATTGCTTTTATTTCCAGATTATCGAGACAAAAGATTGTTCCGTTCCCAGATGTTCCAAGGAACTTGATTATAATTGATTCATCTGCATATTGGCTGATATCTACCATTCGATGAGCATAAGAGCCAGGATAATTCATTGTTGCTCCATCATTAGAGTGAAAATCAACACCTTTCAAATCCAGAACAGTATTCCAATTATTTCCTTGATCATCTGAGATTAAGATTTTGAACTCATCATTCGGAAATGCCGGATGGTATTGGTGAGACCAGTCAAATTCCAGAACAACGGCAGGTACATCGGGAATATCTAAAATTGGTGTAGACAGTTCTGCAGTACCTGAAGACCATGACTGAAATCTACAATATATTGATTGATCATTGTACTGATCCCATCTTCTACTGCCGCCTTCAACCCAACCTTGAATGGGCCAAGTATCGAAGTTCTGAATCCATGGCAGTGTTAATTCAGTTCTCCCACCGTTAACAGCACTAAGAATGCTGAAACATAATATAACTCCTAAAAGAAAAGCATGCTTTTTTTTTAACATAACAATGTCTCCCATATTTATTTGCTTGAAATTTTTTAATATTACATCTTGTGTCAAGAGAAATTATGTCCTTTAATTCTTTGTTAAATACTTAACAATATTCTTACATAATTTCGAGATTACAAGTAAATGAGATTTCCCACATACAAAAAAATATTTGTTGACTTTTGATTTCTTATTATCTGTTGTCAGTCATGGAGGAATTATGAAAACATTAGTAACGAGTGTCATGATGTTAATAGTTTTATTAATATATTCAGAACCGATTTCTTTAGACTTCAACCAAACAGATACTGAAATATCCGAAACAAATATAGAATATCAAATTAAAATGGTGACAAAGATAGATTCCTGCTTTATTGATGGACTTAAAGAGAGCACATACTTCCGAAGCGGATTTATACTGGATAACAGGCTATATCTGTACTCTGCATATGAAAAATCTGTTGTATCATTCGAGCTGTCTGAACTTAGTAATGACATGACCCCAATAGATGAATTCTTTCTGCAATGCGGTAAAGGACCGGGAGAAATCTCCTTTGTTATGGATATGCAAACCAAAGACAATAAAATCTTCATATCTGACGGTAATAACAACAGAATCAACGTGTATGATAACGAGTTCAACTCTATTGAGACAATCAAAACTGAATTCCGCCCTGCAAAACTCAGTTTATTCGGTTCCGTAATTGCCATCAATACATACGACGGGGTCATGAGTACTGAACTTGGCTGTATTTATAATGAAACGGATAAAACATTTGAATCTCTGGTCAATATCGAAGCCACATCTAATAACAATCTGTCTGTTCTTATGGCAAATAATACTATTACAGAGTTTGATGTACATGGTAATATCTATCTCGTACGGAAATACCCGGATTTTTCCATACATAAATTTACTGATAGAAAATACGTAAAATCTTTTGCTTCTGCAGAAATGAGTAAAACAAAACTACCTGTACCGGAATTCAAAGTATTCAGAAATGACAGAAAGATCTGGGGATTATCCACCTATAAAGATATTGAATATATCGATGATTTGAATATGCTGGTAACCATGTCAATTACCGGGTGGGAAGAACTTGCAGATGAAAATGGATTAACCAATATTCTCACAGGCTATGACGATTCAGGAAATGTTGTTATGGAATATCATTTCCCCGAATATATACCAGACGAGTCCTGCAGTATTCTATATGATATTAAATCAAACATACTACTGGTTATTTCCGGTTCAATATATGTGTTTGATGTAAGAAAGATCTGATATAAATCAGGAAAATCTAATGAATTCTATCATTGCATGAACTAAGAAAGAGCAATAATATTAATTTCTTTTTTTCAGATATATTTCATTGAGAGATTCAGGGAAAGAGTTAATCTCATATATTTCTGAAATCCTATACTCTCCATTGACCTTCCTTAACACAATTTCACATCTCTTTTTCCCTGTTTCTCAGCTTTATGGAATTTTTTACTTCAAAATCTATATTGAAACAGAAATAGTAGTATTTCTCATCATTAATAATTTTATTCTTAGGTTTCACATTATCTAATAGGACAGAAAATTCCGACGTGGCCATAAAGCGCAAAAGCCTTTAATATCCTTCACTAACATATCCCTGGTTACATTGTCTAAACTGTGGAATTTCTTAATGGGAAAATCGAAATACTTATCAATGTCAACGTCATTATTCTCATATGCGATAAAGTATTCCAACAGAAAATTATGCATTTTCTTGATGTTGAGCCCTTCAATAAAGTTCAGTATTAAAAAAATGCAGGAAACAACTGCACAAAGAGCACCAAGAAACATAAACATGTCGAATATATTTTTGCTTGTAAACAATTTCATCACATCTCCGAAAACTAAGTGGAGGTAAACAAAACGTTCTGTCAAGAAAGTTGTAATTCAACGGAATATTTATCATAACATTAACTATTTGCTAATAAAATACTTCTACCCTTACCGACTCTCTGACAACTCCCTGAGAAATAAGAATATCATATACTTCATATAGCATTTCCGTGTTACCGCAGATGTAGAACATATCTTCGGGATCAACAGGATTCTGCTTCAAATAGTCAGTTACCCGTCCTTTAAAGTCTCCCGATTCTTCACGAGTAATACAGGAGATATATCTATCCTCCGAATAGTCTTCCTTGTGGTAGCAATCCTGCAGCAGTCTGGCACCATGTATTATCTCATAGTTCAAATCGGGATTACTCAATACTATCGATCTGAACGGAGCAATACCGGAGCCTGTAGCAATAAATACATGCTTTCCTCTGAAATCGGGGTTGGTTTCCAGCTCAAAGTACCCCAACGGTCCTTCTACCTGCAGCTCTTCTCCGGGTTTGCAGTTTGCAAGATCATTAGAAACAATACCATCTTTAATCCTGGTTATCATGAATTCCAGATAATCATCATTTTTGGAAGAATACACTGTATATTCACGGGCAGTATCTGATTCTTTTCTACCGATTATAAAATATTGTCCCGGAATAAAATCAAGTCCATGTCTATCTATGCGCAGAACATAACTCTTTTCTGAAATATCAGTTTTACTGATCACTCTGAAAGGCTTATCAATCTCCACAGATTTTGCTTCGGTGAAGTCTTTCTCATCTGTATTAAGATCATCATCAGTAAGTTTTCTCGGTTTACTAAGCTTTCCTGCTTTCGACTGCACAATAGTCTCAGGAACAATCCTTGATCCGTCTGAATATGGTTTATGAAACTGAGAAAACGGAAACTTTATCAACAGGTATTTAAATACGTTCAGCATATGTTCCGGTGTCAGGAGAACATTGTTGAGCCATTGACTGGCGAGTGGACAGGCACAATTACCATCAGCAATGTATTTGATTACAGCTTTGGCTTTTTTTGAGCCGAGCAAAGCCTGTACATCATAATCCCAATCTCTGACATTTCCCATGGACTGGTCGCCACCCAGAATACAGCATGGCCACATTTCACCATCGTAATTCAGATGGATATTTGCTGTACCGCCATAGCAAGGTGTAACCTGTTTCTTGAATTCAAGTATTTTGCAGGCAACATCGTAATAAGCCAGTCTGATAGATTCGGTAATTTTTGTATGAAAGGCTTTACCCTTGATATTCTTGATTATCTCATCTGAGAACTTTCTGGTTAATTGAGTATAAACTTTCGCTGATGGAGTTATTGGGTCCCCTATATTATGAAACTCTACTCGTTGTTCAGCTATTTCATGACGATAAGACTCTATTCCGCGTTTATGCACCCACTTTTCCAGATCATCAATATGATTGATATTGTAATTGGACAATACAGAGCCCAGATCGACATGCAGTCGTGGATTTTTCTTCCTGATTGCCAGCAGTCTGTCTATAGTCTCTTCAAGCTTAACAAAATTACCTTTTATGCCTCTGATAAAATCATGTACTTCCCCCACACCATCAATTGATGGTTTTATACTCAATGGTACATGCTTCGGAAGATAGGTATCCATATATTCCAGAATCTTCAGAGTAGTTTTTTCAATCGATTTTGGGGCAAGCGAATTAGTAGGTATGCTGATGAGTTTGGGCTTGAGATAGATAAATGCAAGTCTGAGAATTTCGGCAAGATCCATTCTCATGAAAGGTTCTCCACCGGAGACATTAAAGAAATATATCGGACCAAGAGATTTAAAGACATTCTCCACTTCTTCGATGGACAAGTCTTTTTTGGCAATATCAGGATTTTCCAGATAAACACGGCCAATATTACAAGTCTTGCATAAACTTCTACAGGCGGCAGTTACTGAAAACGTTATTGTCAGTGGATTTGCAGGTTTCCCTATTCCTTTTCTTGCTCGTTCATAAGTTATCCCTTTAGGAATAACATCAAATATATAATCTCTCAGTCTCATCAGAAAATCCTCTCTTTGAGAGCTTTGCATAACAGCAAAATCAAACAGCTAAAGTAACAATGAAATTTTTTTATTTCATCAATAAGGCTTTTTAAGAGAAGCTCATTTTGATTCTGAATCCGATAAATTCTAAAAAAATAGAGTCAAATACCTTAATTACGCAAAGGGCTCTTTTGTATTCAGCGAGACTGATAATGTCCTTATAATGGTCAAGTTTTATCTGTGTATTTACAGCAGTAACTTCAATTTTTCAACAAGTTCTACCTGAGTAAAAGGTTTATGAATGTAGTTCAAGTTTTCGGCAAAATGCGTTCTCTCCAGTATAACATCTTCTGAATAACCTGACATAAAAAGAATTTTCACATCTGGATATCTCTGACTGACCTGCAAAGCCAAGTCCCGCCCATTTATATCGGGCATAATCACATCGGTAATCAGAAGATCGACTTTAATTTTACCTGATATTGCAGCTTTTAAAGCCTGTTTAGGAGAAGTGCACGCATGAATATTAAATCCCAGAAGTTCAAGCATTCTGCTGACCATTTTGATCACTTTTGCGTCATCCTCAACAAGAAGAATGTTCACATTATCTACATGGAACTCATGTTTTGGGTCATTATTACCAATTCTCCCGGATGTATCTTCAGTCTGAGGAAAACATATTATGAATGTAGTTCCATAATTTTCTTTTGACTCAATTCTTATAAATCCCTTGTTCTGTTTTACAATTCCATATACTGTTGATAATCCCAGTCCTGTTCCCTGACCAATTTTCTTGGTAGTAAAAAATGGTTCGAAGACCTTCTTCACGACATCTTCACTCATTCCGCAACCGCTATCAGTGAACCTAATCTGTATGAGTTTTTCAAGATCCCCTATTCCGCCTGGACTTCGACACTCTTCAACATTATTAACAGTAATAGTGACACCGCCCACTCCCTTGATTGCATCTCTTGCATTCACACTGAGATTCATTATGATTTGATCAAGATGAGAGGGATCAATATAAATATTGCACTTAGTGCAGTCATCTTTTATAGTAAGATCAATATCTTCCCCAATAAGACATTTTATCATTTTGTGCATACCCTTGATATGGTCTGTCACATTTATCTTTCTTGGAGAGCTGATATCCTTTCTGGCGAATGTAAGCAGTTGTCTTGTTATCTTTTTTGAGCGCTCAGCTGCTGTGCTGATTTCCTGTATATCGTTATAGAGTCTGTCTTCTTTGGATAGACTGAGCATAGCGATCTCTGAGTAACCCAATATTACCGATAAAAGATTATTAAAATCATGAGCGATTCCACCAGCCAATCGACCAATACTTTCAAGCTTCTGACTCTGATATAATTGTTCCTCAACACTCTTCTTTTCTGTTACATCCTGACCTGAGCATAAAACTCCTCTGAAACCTTTTGCTTTATCAACAATTAGTTTATTTCTCCATGAAATAATCCTGTTGTTTCCTTTTGCAGTTACAATTGTACTCTCATTGAAAAAAATCTGATTTTCAGAGGACTCAAATATCTCTTTTGTATAAGCGATAAAATCACTCTTGTCATCTTCATGCATAAATTCTTTGAACCAATTTTTGCCAATAACTTCATTTTCATTATGCCCTAATAGTTTACACCCGGTATTGTTGATCTGCATGATATGGCCTTCAAAATCTATTGTCATCACTATTTCAGCAACAATATTCAGATATTTAAGGGTCTTCTCACTACTGGCCAGAAGTTTTTTCTCAAAGTTTTTCCTTTCTATGGCATAAACAATTGATTTATAGAGTAATTCCGGACTGTACTGACCTTTGACAAGATAATCTTGAACCCCACAATCCAGAATTTCCAATGAGGTTTTAAAGTCATCCAGACCGGTTAAAACAATAATGGCTGTATCTGAACAATTATCTATAATACTGTGAACAGTACTTTCCCCGGTACTGTCGGGTAATCCCATATCAAGAAGAACAATATCATAATTATTATTCTTCAGGCTATACAATCCGCTCTTTAAGTCACTTTCCGTTTTTAAGTCAAAATCCAGATATTTTATTTCATTAAGCAATTCTTTAACAAGAAAAACTTCAGTAGGATCGTCTTCAATATAAAGAATTTTTATAAACCTGTCCTTCATAACAGCTCCACTAAGCTTTACCAGGGAGTTTTACAATTGTAAACCAGAAACACTCTATAGCATCCACTACTTTTCTAAATTGGTCCAGTCCTACAGGTTTAGTAATATAGCAATTAGCCCCTGAAGTGTAACTCTTTACAATGTCATTATTGGAAGCTGAAGTGGTAAGGACCACAACCGGAATTTTCTTAAGTTCCTCGTCTGATTTAATCTCCTCTAAAGTCTCCCTTCCATCCTTTCGTGGCATATTTAAATCCAGCATTACCAAATCAGGAGTTTGAACATCTTTGTATTTACCTTCTTTTCTTAAGTATTCCATCGCTTCCACTCCATCATGGACTTCATTCAGATTAAGCTTCAACTTAGATTCAATAAGCATCTCTCTTGTTAGTTCAATGTCTGCCGGATCATCTTCAACAAGAAGAATATCAAGTTCGAATTGATTCATATTATTACTCCTTAATATCTTGGTTTTGCTATACTGAATCTGAAAGTAGAACCATTTCCCTCTTCAGATTCAATACCGATTCTGCCACCATGTCTGTTAACAATCTGCTTGCATATTGCCAGACCAATGCCTGTTCCTGAAAATTTTTCTTTACTGTGAAGTCTTTGAAAAATAACAAATACTCTCTCAAAATAGTCACTGTTAATTCCTATCCCATTATCTTTTACATAAAAGATCCACTCTTTATTATTTGCTTCAAATGTAATTTCAACTTTGGGTTTTACATCGGTTCTTCTGAACTTTAATGAATTTCCGATGAGATTCTGGAACAACTGAGTTATCTGTCCCTCATCTCCATAAACTACAGGTAAATCACTGAATGTTATTTGCCCATCCATTTCATTTAATTTGTCATTGTATAACTCTGAAATTTGAGTTAATACTTTATGGGTATCCACTTTTTGGAACTCACTGCCTTGAGTATTTATTCTGGACAAAGTAAGTAAGTCTGAGATAAGACGCTGCATACGTTTAGTACCATCAGTAATATAAAACAGATACCTTTCACCGTTTTCATCAACCAGATTAGAAAACTTTCTGGCGAATAGCTCAGAGAAACTGTTGATTTTTCTCAGGGGTTCTTGAAGATCATGAGATGCAACATAGGCAAACTGTTCAAGTTCCTTGTTAGAAACTTCCAAATCAAGTCTAGCTTGCTTTAATTCATTAATATCAGCAGCTAACTCGAATCTTACCATACGGCCATCAAGCCATTTGATTGCTTTATCAGCACACCGATACCAATGTTCATTAACTTCATTCTTAAACTCCCAGTAGTGAGTTGCACCGAGTTTATCTCCAAATATAATATAATTTGTACAGAAAGGACATGGCTGATCTCTGCCTTGTAAAACTTTATAACATTTTTTACCAATCTGTCCTTCACCCCAGTTTTTCTCTGCTGTCTTGTTAAAATAAATTAGTTCGAAAGTCTCCGGATCAGCAACATATATTGCATCATCAATACCATTTAAAAGTGCTTCAAAAGTTTCTTTCTGCATAGATAAATCAGTACTGGCTTTTTGAATTTCTGCTATTCTATCACCTATTTCTTTCTCTAACAATATGTTGTGTTTTTTGGTCACAGCATGAGCTTCAGCTAAATGCAACTTAAGCTCATTGAAAGCTGTAGCTACTGCACCTATTTCATCTTTGCGATGAACTTTAGCAACATGATCCAGATTACCATCTTTGATTTTCTCAATATCTTTATTTAAGCTACTTAATGGTTTACTTATATTGGAAAGATAAAAAATTATCAGCCATAGCAATAAAGCAATATTAGATGCAAATATAGTCAGCATTCCATAGTTGTATATTCTTAGCTCTCTTTCCTCTTTTTTAATCACTAAATCCTTACATTGTTTTATTTCGCTTGTCATTTCTAAAGAAGTGAGATCCATATTTTTCAAAACTATCAGTTTCATTTCATCACTTAAATTATTCTTTCTGAAGGATCTGTAATACTCATAAAGAACGTTGCTTTTATCAATAACTCTTTCATGTATAACTTGATAAGAAGGATCATCCAGACCAATTGCATGAGCTGCATCAATTGCATTCTGGAGATTATTATAACTGATTTCCCATTGCTGCATTGATCTTTCATTATTTTTAAGTATTAAATCCTTTGATAAAATATTAATCTCAAAAATTCTATATAGAACATCATTAACATATCTTCTTTTCTGTATTGTATCAGAATTCCTATCGTTGAGAGCAATTAACAGAATTAAACTCGAAACAAAGAGAATAATGAAGATAGCTGTAAAAAATAATACCTTTGTTCTGATACTCATTGTAATTACCTGTATATAGAAACTTTGGTTGGTGCTGTTTCCTGAAGAGGAACAGAATAAATATAATCAAATATGTTCACATTATCAGTATTAGCCGATGCTCCAGTTTCTTCTGCAAACTGAAATTCATCTTCGATCAAGCTTATCAGTTGCTGACTCAATGAAATTTCGAAATCATATTTGCCCCAGCTTTCAGCAACCTCGTCGTTTCTATTGTTTTCCCAATAAGTACTAAGAGCTTTCATAGCATTCTCCCGATTACTTATTGTTAAAGTCTCTGCCGCCAATATTGATTTCATAACCTTTTTTAATATATCTTGATTATTCTCTACGAACTCAAGATTCCCTACCAGAAGGAAATTTTGAATGTATAAATCCTTTTCCTTGAACTCAATTGTCATATCCTTCAAGCGATTTTTTGCTTCCTTAATAAAGGGATTTCTCATAGAGAAAGCATCTATGACACCAGCTTCAAGAGAATCTACCAGATTCACTGCCGGAATAAGCTTTAGAGTGAACTTATCAGTTAATCCATACTTCTTTGCAAAAAGCCTTAAAAAATAGTGAACCGCAGAATTTGATTGAGTGCCAATTGTTTTTCCTGATAGATTTGAAGGTTCAGAAATGCCACGATCTGCTCTTGCGATTATCCATGCTCCCTGAGTCGTCTTGGATATTGTTGACAGAATTCTGAATTTCTCATTCTGAACAGCGTTTACCGTAACAGGAATATCACTTGAGACAGCTAAATCGACATTTCCATCTAACATGTTCTGAAGTGCTATTTTACCGGAAGGATACGGAATAATCTCAGCATCTAATCCATTGCTTTTATAGAATCCATTATGAGCAGCAATAAAAATCAAGGCTGAAGCAGTGTTATTCTGCACTCCGATACGAACAGGAGACAATTTTGTAACCTCTTTGTCTTCGCTGCACCCCAATAGGACTAAAAACATAACAAAGAATAATATATGAATTTTCATGTAATCCCCCTCATCGGTAATTTTAAGAGCTATAATAAAAAAGTAATACTATTCACTGAATAGACAAATATTTTAAAAAACTTTTGCAAAAAAAAATAATTATTGTATTTCTTCAAGTTAACATATATTATATTTGATAATCTAATTTAATTACATTGAAATAATTAACTAACAGGAGTTTAAAATGAAATATATAGACGTTATTAACGAAAGAAGATCAGTAAACTTCTTTGATAAATCAAAATCCTTAGATGACCAGTTATTGAGAGAAATTATAGATACAGCTGTCCTTGCTCCTTCAGCTTTCAATCTTCAGCCCTGGAAAGTAATAGCTGTAAAATCAGATCAGGCAAAGAAAGACCTTTTTGAGCTGTCCAACCAACAACCAAAAGTTCTGGATGCACCTGTGAGTCTCATAATAGTGGGAGACCGATACGGGTTCAGAGATGAAAGCAGAACCTGGGCAGAGATGCTGAAAATTACGAATGAGAAGACAGTGCAGGGAGCTAAAGACGCTGCTAATTACCTTTATGGTTCAAGTGAGGAAAGAAAGATAAAGTTTGCTGAGAGCAACGCAGGACTTCTTGCCATGTCTATCATGTATACTGCAAAAGCTAAAGGTGTAGATACTCACCCAATGAGCGGGATTGACTTTGACGGTATAAAAGAAAAGTTCAATCTGAAAGAAGATGAACATGTTGTTATGGTAATAACAATGGGCTATCATGATAAATCAAAAGAACTTTATCCAAGAGGATTCAGATTCAATTACGATGATATTGTTGAGGAATTTTAATATAAATCGACATATATAACAGGCAGTCTTTAAGGCTGCCTTTTCTTTTATTGACATATATTCAAGGTAATATTATAACTTGATCAAATATTCAGGAGTCGTTTGTATGAAAAAGAATATCATTTCTTTCATGATATTGCTTATAGGAATCCCATTACTCTCAAATGAGAAGTTAGAAACAGTTCATGTAATTGTGGCTCTTTGTGATAACATTCATCAGGGCATCCATAAAGTTCCTGCATTTATGGGAAACGGTAAAGATGCAGACAATAATCTCTACTGGGGACTATCCGGAGGAGTGAAAACCTATTTCAAAAACAGTAAGGAGTGGAAACTTGTTAAAACGATAAATACTCCTGACAGCATTGTTATCCAGAGAGTTATTTTTAAACATAAACTTCATAATGCTTATTTGTTGGCAGATGCATATACCGGTGCAGAAATCAAACAGGCAATCACTGATTTTCTGTTATCTGCAAGTGATAATTTTACGGTAGATATCGCGATAGACTCTCTTAAACTCAGGTTTGGTGGTAAATCCGATCTGATTGCTTTTGTAGGACATGATGGACTTATGGAATTTGAAATTGAAGATTCTCTTTCTGCAAGAAGCGAACAACAGGAAGCAATTATTCTGGCATGTGCAAGTAAAAACTTCTTTAAGAAATACATTGAGAAAACCGGTGCGAAACCACTGCTCTGGACTACACATCTCATGGCTCCGGAAGCTTACACTCTGAAATGGGCAATAGATGGATGGCTGTTAGAAGAAACTGACGAGCAGATTCTGGAAAGAGCAGCCCAGGCGTATAATAAATATCAGAAATGCGGCATTAAAGGGGCAAGAAATCTATTCAGAACAGGGTATTAGAATAAACAGATACAATCTTGGCCGGACTGACTTGAAACAATAACTTTTTATAGTTTATAATCTTCAAACAACGTATAGACATAAGTAAAACAGAAATAATTAATCAAAAAAGTATAGACTATCGAAATAGTGTTTATATTCTGTGTTTCGGAATAATTATGAAGAAAGTAATATCATCAATCAAGTGGAATTTAACCTTGTCAGTAATCAGACGCAGTGGCGTTGCAATACTGTCTCTGTATATCGCTCGCTGTCTGGATAAGGATGATCTGGGACTGTTTGAAGTGTTCATCAGGGCTATTACATTTACAGTTATGGTAGCAACTCTGAGCACTGAATACCTTTATGTCATTCGAAAAAAAGCAGAAGAATTCTATTTTTCGAGACTGGCTAAAACAACGCTGGCAGTGTCAGCTGTTTTTTCAGTCCTATTCTTCTTTTCAGCAGTACCTGTGTCCATATACATGAAAGATGATCGGTTTATAGAGATTTTCCGGTATTTTGCGATATTTGTGTTTCTATACTCAATAAGAAAGATAGCAAAGACATATCTGCAGAAGAAACTGATGTTCAAGCAGTTTTCTCTATTCGAAACCTTCAATGTTATTCTGTATTCAACCCTGATATTGATTTCTTTCCGCTTCAAAGCGAGCTACTGGCTCCTTTTTCTGTGTTTTCTGGCAGGAGATTTGTTTGAAGTAATATTGCTTCTTACAAATAGAAAATCCAGTATAGTATCAAAAATCAAGAAGTCGT
Source organism: Cloacimonadales bacterium (SeqCode) (assembly GCA_942492065.1). Lineage (GTDB taxonomy): Bacteria > Cloacimonadota > Cloacimonadia > Cloacimonadales > JAIOQZ01. The sequence goes on from CALODV010000008.1 coordinate 1,042,376, forward strand.
TAGCTATAAAAACCATACCCGAAGATGTCGATAAAAAGAAAGATCGGAAATTCCTCAGAGTAACAACAATAACTCACATAATCGGGTTTGTCTGTAATAATTTCATGATTATTTATCTTGGGCATGCATTCTCAGTTGCAGAGATTGGAGTCTTTGGTCTGGCAGGGAAAATGATCAAAACTCCGGTATCATTCATAACCACAGCTATCAAGAATGTATTTTTCCCATCCTTCAGCCAGATGACGGAAGAAGAAAGAAACAGAGGAATAAACAACTACCTTTTTGCAGTAACAGGCATTTTCTGGGCATTATTAGCATGGTTCGTCTTTTTCCTGGTTAAGGTCATACCGTTTATTCTTGGAGATAAATGGGCAGAAGCCTTACCGGTGATGGTAATACTCGCGCTTAACTCCGCTACGTTACTTTTTGTGAACCCAATCAGTTCAATCCCGGTTATTATGGAAAAAGCACAGTATGAGCTTTACTGGCGTATTTTTACTTTACTGACAATTATTATCGGTGTGTTCGCCGGAAGTCATTTTGGATTCAAAGCCTCACTGATTGGTTATGTAGCTGCAACATTCATATCTCACCTGACATACGGATATATTATATTCAGACTCCTGAAACTAAGCTATAAAATATTTATCAGCAAGTTGTTAATTAACGGATCAGCAATAATGCTATTAATTGCGGGATTCTATTTCATAAAAGATTTTTCACTAATATATTCTTTAGCATTGTCTGTTCTGCTGACATTTATCTATCTCTTTACAGCAAATTTATTGACGAAAAACAGAATATACTTAATGTTAAGAAAATTCATTTAACCTGAGCATAATGAAGCATTTCTTCAATTTTCAGGTTAATGTTTATAAATTACCAAAAATTCATCTTGAAAGGATTATTATATGAGGAAACTATTTATTTTTTCTATCATCTGTCTTCTGGCTATGTCATTTCTGCAGGCAGAAGCAAATGAAATTTCAAAAGTAAACAACGAACTATCATTCAAGCTTCTCAAAGAAGTTATGAGTGAAGAAGAAAACAGCTTTATTGCACCTTACAGCATTACTTCAGTACTTTCCATGCTTCATTCGGGAGCTGGTAAATCTACAAAGAAAGCAATGGCTGAAGCAATGGAACTGAATACCAAAAAACCTTACAAATCACTGAGAAAACTTGATTCAGATCTCAAAGCAAACAGCTCTGAAGAATTCAAAATAATGGCAGCGAACTCAATCTGGCTTGATAATACTATTAAACCACGCTGGGGTTTCAGAAGAGTAATGAAAAAATACTATAAATCTGAGATTCATCATGTGGATTTCCAGAACAAATATGAGTCAGCAAGACTTGATATCAACAAATGGGTTGAAGAAAAGACTATGGATAAGATTAAGGATTTGCTTAAGCCAAGTTCCGTAACTCCTACAACCAGATTTGTATTAACCAATGCAGTATATTTCAAGGGACAGTGGAAAACAAAATTCGATCCTGCAGAAACTCGCAAAAAAGATTTCAGATCATACATGCCGATGAAAAATGCTGAGCAGGTAGATATGATGGCTGATGAGTCAAAATATAACTACTACGAAGATAAATTGGTGCAGATGGTCAGTCTCCCATACATAAATGAGAAATCAAGTATGCTGATTATTCTCCCGAAAGATAAAGGTGACGGCTCTCTGCGTACATTTGACGAACTTCTCAAGGATACTACTCTGGAAGAGCTTTACGCTAAGAAAAGTGAAATGAAAAGTAAGAAAACCAGAGTTCAGATTCCAAGGTTTTCCAACACTGTGAAATATTCCCTGAAGAATCAATTATCAGAACTTGGTTACTCTAATATTTTCTCATCCAAAGCTGATTTTACAAAGATAACAAAGAAAGAACAGCTTGTAATTGATGATATTATCCATAAGACATTTATCGAAGTTAACGAAGAAGGTACAGAGGCAGCCGGAGCAACAGCAGCAGTTGCCAGAACAATCAGTATGGCAAAACAGTTTAAAGCTGACAAACCTTTTATTTATCTTATCGTGGATGATGAAACAGATACTATCCTGTTTGCAGGAACATTCGTAAAACCATAAAACTCGATTTTACCACATATTAGAAAACAGGCTGTTGTGAATTCAACAGCCTGTTTTTTTTGTATAACTATTTATCTATCTAATCTATTTCCCTTTGAGTACGCTTTTCATCTTCTGAACCCGCAAGTCTCTTACATGTGGCTGCATGTCTCTGCTATGAATCCTGATAACAGTTGAAGTCTCAGTGTTGCCAGGTACTTGAGAGTCAGCCTGACCATTCTGGAAGTTAGCTGCCCACAGAGTATTATCACTGGAAAGCACAGCTCCATCCATGTCTATATCTTCCAAATGGTATCCGTCTGAGACACCTGCAGAGAATGCTGTTTCCCATTGTGTATTATCTGAAGATACAATTGTACCGTCTTCAACAATATCTCCGGCTGCCATGGCGTATAATCCCGTATCTACTGCTATAACACCGGCATCATTTAAACCTGTAGTAAAGGTGTTTCCGCTCTGGGTAAAATCATACTCAATACCAGTAAAGGCATTCTCGCTGAAGAAATGAGAGCCTTCACTCATAATGTCGAGGTGGTTTCTGTGTCTGATAACAATATAGTAAGAACTGAGAGGAATATCGAATGACGGTATAGAACCATCTATGCTGTATGCATATCCATCGTTGTGTAGCAGTATTGATTTACCCGTAATAGTTGCCCCTGCATCTGATGTGCGCAGTTCAACATATATCCAGTCTACAGCTTCAGCAGGAATGCTCTCTGCTGTCAGATCACCATAAGGAGAAGCAAGCGGTAAATAGCTGTTCAGGTCGGTTCTCATCATGCCGGAACTGTTATCATAAGGCCCTTGCAGAATCAGTTTAAGGTTTGTATATATTTTGGAATCCTGCGGCAGCTGCCCATTTGACTCATCATAAAGAATCCAGTCTGAATGAGTAGTAACATATTGTGCTGTTGCTACATTATTCTGTGTGTCGATATAGAAGAAAGTACTGTCAAGTCTTGTCCAGGTACCATCCTGATACCTGTACAAGTGAAGCATTTCCTCTTCCAGACCAAACACTTCAGCATCTGTATAGTGTAATTCAATATTAGTATAGATACTGCCATTATTATTGTGCGGATAGCAGCTTACTACTCTTTCTACAACATAGTTTTCATAACCGGAAGGTATTTCAGGATGTACAGCTGACTCAGAGATTACACTGGTAATTTCGCCAGGATTAGCACTCCAGGAAAGAACCTCCACGGAAAAGGCAGGCTCACCTGTAATACTGTTAAATACCACATCTACAGCACCAGCTGAGTTATCTGCATCTCTTGAGAAATTACACTGCACAGTTTCTGACCAGGATTCTCCTGCTGTATTGACTGCTTTGATTCTGGCATAGTAAGTACCTGTCAGATTAAACGCCAGATTATAAAAAGTATCTGTAGTTACATTGGACAGTACATACTGATCAAATATCGGACTGGCTGAAATCTGCCATTCGTATTCTATAACAGACTGCTCATCTTCAACTTCCCAGACAAAGATCGGGTCACCATTGATAACGCTTTCTTCCGATATGCTGACATATCTGAATACAGGTGCTCCGGAAACATGAGCATGTCCAAGCAGATTAAGTGATTCATTTACTCCCAATCCTGTGAATGTAATCGATTCCTCGATTATTCCCTGTGTCAGGGCATTGTACTTCAAGTAGAATGTTTCATCTAACATTTCATTGGAAGGACTGACTGTTAAAGACTGTGAATATGTTCCGTCATACTGACCTGATAATGAGAAATCATTTGAGGTTGAGCTTATTGTAATATCTGAGAGTAATTTAGACCCGGAGATATCAACAGAAATTATTTTCTCATTGCTCAGCTCGGATGTAAATGGTTTTACACAATATGGTACTTCAAGCATCGGTACTGGGACACCTGTTCCGGAAAGCTGAACAGTCTCTGTAGGATAGTTGTCTGAGTAATGTGTAATAAAGCCATCGTAAGAAGTTGTATCGGAAGGAGTGAATGTTACGCTGATCCCGGTCAGAGCTATGTTTCCCTGAGCATCAGGAACCAGAGCTAACGATGTAGATCTGTCATTCACTGCATTGATAGCTGACTGTTCACCAATATCTGTCAGAGACATGTTTACGCTATAATTATTTCTGCTGCTTAACAGCGTGTTCTCACTTCTTGATAATACTGATTCAGTATTAGTTCCATTTGAAGTACTTACATTACTTTTTTCGACTGAATGTCTATTTAGCATACTTCTGTCAGATGTTGCTGATACCAGTTGAAGATCGTATCCTGACGGGGCATTGATCATAAGGAATCCGGTAAAATTACTGCCGGAAATATTATATGTTCTGGCTACGCTGGATGTCCCGATTATCTGTCTGCCAAAGTCCCCGTCGAAATTACTGCTGAAATTCAGAGTAGGTGTACCCAATGCAAGACCAGTTAGCGAATAGGATTCGGGACTTGCGTTAGCAGTAGTTATCAGCATATCCCCCTGGTGATTGCCTTCATTCACAGGAGAAAATCTTATTGCTATTGAAGCAGTTATAGTTCCATCAGGATTTGGAGCAATACTGAGAGGCTGTGTCTGGAAATCCCCACCGGCAATTGCAGATTCAAATCCGTCAGGCATTGTTATCACAAGATTATCTGTCAAATCCGCTCCTGTAACACTGAACTGCATGGCAGTTGATGATGTATTAATCATTGTGTTGTCGAATGAATGCTCCAGGTTAGAGAAATCTGGATTAATCTGAGGAATAACTGTGACAGAAATATCATCAAGGAAGATCTTCTGCAGAGGACGAGGCATAAAAGTTATCATCTCGAATTTAAGTTTGAATCCGTTAGTGAGATCATACTGATCAAGCTGACGTGATACATCAGTCCAGTCCATAGAGCTTCCGATATTGAAAATACGGCTCTGTGTCTGCCCCACAAGAATATAAGCACTCAAATCAATTAATGCAGGAACATTGTTAACAACCCTGTATCGGAAATCCAGATCGACTTGACCGCTACCTGTATATGGAGCAAAATCTATTTCTACAGTGTTTTGTGTCTGAGATGCATTTAAATTTGATGATTTAAGGCAGTAGTTAGAAGCATCCTGCTCATCAGGAACTATTTCCACTATACCATTGTTCTGCTCGGTAATTGCCATGTATAGAGGCATTGTACCGGATTCGAAATCTTCTTCGTAGTTCAGGTTTCTTACAGGATTTTCCACAGTTGTAAAAGACCATTCAGGACATCCTAGATAGTTGTCCAGTCCATTATCTGCTGTTACCTTCCAGAAATAAGCAGTGCTGTAGTTAAAGTTATAGTTGAAGCTTGTACTTGTAACAATTTGTCCGTTAAGCAGATCATAGTTTTCCGGAGTTGTTCCGAGATACAGCTTGTAAGAAGTTACACCTGCCATAGCATTCCATGTTAGTGGAGCGTCTATCGCAATGTCTTCTTCCATATCATAAGGAGAGACATAATCTGCACAGGAACCATCATTTAAAAGATTTTCTGCAGTAGCCACTCCGACTCTATATTGTCCCCATCGACCTGGACATGAGTTAAAAAAGACACTGATTTCATCATTTTCATCATCAATGAGTAGAGAAAAACCTACTTGTCTATCCTCAAAACTTGAATATTGCCATTGTTGAAATGGCTGTAATGAATACATTTTATTCTCTGTCCAATTTAGTCCATCGTATGAAGTATAAAGAGTGAATGAGTTTAAAGCATGACTGATAAGTCCATAGTAAAGCCCATTACTATATCTTATAGAACCCATTTTAATAGAAATACTGTCAGTTCTTGTATTTATAATGTTCCAAATCTCGCCATCTGAGGATGCCTCAATATATCTTGTTCCCTCATTTGTATAGTATGAATAGAATAAACTATCCTTATAAATAACACTTAAATAACTTATACCACCACTCTGAAACTGAGTATTAGAGTTAATTACGGGATTGTTAACATGTTGAGTCCAATTGACACCATCTGTTGATGTCGCCACTCCCATAGACCCTATGGCATACAAGTTTTGATTATCTCCATAATAGAAAGCATAGTACGTTGTATCTCTCTTAATTACGGAATAAATCTTTGTCCTAAAAGATGACCAAGCCTGTTGACCTCTTGGAATAACAGGATTTGGGGTTGATCTAGTCCAATTAATGAAATCAGCAGAAGTCATCAATCCCACTTCCATTACATTAGGCTGCATAGCTGTATAATAAAGTTTGTAATCATTATTGTCTTTTAAACAGTATGTACCTATAACATACTCTTCCCATCCTCCAGAGCAAGTCATAATTGGATTATCTATTGATTTAATCCAAATTAAAGAATCTGAAATTGTAGCCCAACATTGTATTATCATGAAAATAAAAAAAAACAATACTAGTAGTTTCCTCATAATTTCTCCTTCTGTGAATATTTCTTAGTTAAATTTGTATATTATTGAAAAATAATTGTCAAACTAATAAAATTTTACTGAGCAATACTTCATCAGACAATGAAATTATACAAATCAATAAATATTCCTTCAATGTCAGAATCCGTTAAGAATTTTGTTTCTATAAGCCAAATCATTAACTATTGTTGATTTCAAATGATAGCAATCAGGCAACAATATGTCGACATAAGTCCAAGATATTTTTTTTCGATACCGGATCTGGCAGTATTATTTTCAGGGAGGTAGAGAGGGTTTAATAATCAGATCTTAGCTTGTAGCTTCATTAGTATATCACGAATTCTCTTGGATTACACCCACAGTAGGTGTATATCATTATCCACCAAATTCATTGACATCTTACCTACTCCCCTAACAATAAGTTATATGAATAAAAAGAGTAACCTGTTCCCCATATTGATTATACTGATTCTACCCACTGTGGGTACGCTTGCAGCTATGTACTGGTTTCCGGATTCTACGGTTGGGAGTACTATCTATGGATTTTGCCGTTTATCCATACTCGTTATCCCTGTGATCTGGTTGAAATATATTGAGAGACACAAGTATATTAGAAAATCTGTGTCCATGAGGCATGTTTTGTACGGTGTTGGTAGTGGAATCGTAATTTCTATATTTATTATTGCAGCTTACAGCTTGTTTGGTAATGCCTTTGCGGATAATGCAGTAATCTCGGAAAAGCTGTCACATATAGGTGTAAAAAGCACAGGTGTTTTTGTTCTGGGGTTTGTTTACTGGGTGTTTCTGAACTCGTTATTGGAGGAGTTCGTCTGGAGGTTCTTTCTTATCAGATCGCTGGGCAGGCTGTTTCCCTCTGTAATAGCTGTTATCACCTCAGCAGTTATGTTTACTATTCACCACTATTTTGTTCTGAGGTTTTACCTGGAGCTCACATCTGCCCTGTTCTGGTCAGGCTGTATATTTCTGGCAGGGATCATCTGGGCTGTACATTACCACAAAAGCCAGTCGATTGTTCCCGGGTGCATCAGCCATGCAATAGTTGATGCAGCAATATTCTATGTCGGCGCGAAGATATTGTTTTAGACATTTCAGTTAATATCAGTTATTGTAGAGTAAACATGTGATTAGGGATATCAATCTACTGACCAATACATATATATTTCTTTTAGATAAACACTAATTGATTTATTATATTCAATATGATCAGCAAAGCCAATAACCTTAATGATTTTACTTTTCTTTGTGACGACAAAGAAGAAGTTATTCTTTGTATCTTCAAGCTTCAGGAGTTCTGCATTTCTCCCTTCAGTATCAAAAAGAATTCTGGTACTCTTTTCAAGAGAAGGTTTAATTCTTTCCAATCTTTCATAGGTGTCACGGAAATAGTGATTTTCCAAAATGAAACATGTTCTTGCTGAGTCAATTTCTGTAAATTCATTTATTAGAGGGTATATACTCTCGTTGCAGGAAGAACATGAATATGGGGTTACAATACAAAATAGCATTGGATTCTTAGAATCATAAACAGGATCATCAGCAGCAATCTTGTTTTCTTTCACATCAGTAAGTGGATATTTAAACAATATTGAATCATTCAGGCATGTATAATCGTAGTCCATCAGTTCCAGATCAGTTTCTTTTTCAACCGCATTGATCAAAATAGTAAATATTAAAAACATAAATATTAAATTAAAACGCATTTATACCTCTAACTTATATTCAACATAGTAGATTTTACCGTTTTCACTCCTGAACCCATAAAACATTTTATCATCTTGATGATAGTAAATAGGAAAGAAGTCAATAGGAAGCTGCACTTCGCTTTTTTCACCGGTTTGAGATATATTTTTAATAATTAAGTAATCATTAGAATCTCCCGATGCCTCAATTATATTCTTTTTGCGTTTGTAATAAAGCATTATCAGATTTTCAGACTCATCACTGAACACTCGCTGCACTTGTGAATATGTAAGACCGGGACCTATTTTGAATCTGTTATTTTCAATAATCTCCTTATCTGCTTTCCTAAGCTTCCAACACAGATTAATATCTGAGATTTTTCTCTCGGATTTCCCTCTAATCTCAAAAATTTCAGTTCCGTAAGAATTAACTGCTAATATCTTATTTTTGAATTTAAAAGTAAATACATCAAAATAGGCATTTTCACTTGTTATTGATTCCATCATATCTAATATTGGCTGCGTGGCATCAGGGAATTTCTTCAAATACAATTTATAAAAAACATTAGTATGATTTCTATACTTTATAAAGTCAATATAATGATTATAGGTTTCTAATTCTTTTGAATCTTCGAATAAAGTATCTCTTACTATATCATAGACTGACATAGATTTTTGAAGCTTTGAGCCTTCGGTGGATTTTGAGGTATAGAGCTTGTTATCTATTATATTGAAAGCGTTTTCTTTTAATTTTCTTTTAACATTAATTGAATAGATATTCTTCAATCTGTTACCGTCCAACCTCATTGCCGAGACTCTGTGAGTTCGAATATCATTGAAAAATAATGTATCCTTGTTAACAACAAGGTGCACAGGTAGTGCCAGACTATTCTTTGTACGTCCATTTTCTGCTTCTATTTCAGTTAATTTATTGTCTTTTCGACTGAGAGTATAAATGTCTCTGGAGTACTCGATTTTATCTTCCCCCTGAAAAATCCCATCAGGAATTGTTACCAGTAATATTGCATCAGACTCAGGTATGTAAGCAGTCGGTAGTGATACAATCTGAGATGACTCCATTATTTCTGTGCATTTCTGGGGTACGAGACATGTATTATGCGAGCATCCGCATATTAGAAAGATTGTAACTAATAATGGGAATATGTTTTTGTTCATTATAAATCTCCATTTATGTTAGAGGGGACAATTGTCCCCTCCGTTTTAATTTTATAAACCAGCTTGATCCCTCAACCACTCGTGACTATCAAACAAGATATCAACTTGAGTGAAGCATCCAGTCCCGGGTCTATCACATTCGTAATATACTTCCATAATGTTATAATGTCCATCAACAAACTTCATTCCTTCAAGATCTTCTCTTTCTTCATCTGTCCAGTCCCTGATATAATTGTAGCCATTGACTTCATAATTACCTTCAGTTGTTACCACTTTAAGATTACATGATTCTGTTTCTCGATTGATACTGCATTCTATATGTACTATTTCTCCTGAATCTGCCAGAAGAATTCCAAATGTAATGCAGAGTAAAAGTGCAAGTAGTAGTTTTTTCATTTCTACACTCCCTGATTAGTTTAAAAGGTTAAAAAACTATTTGCTTATGAGTAGAAAATGAATTTATAGTTGCAATAATATTCTCCACCCATATACAATGCCTATAAATTAATCCTTACGTAAGTTATTACACATAAAAAAAACTATTAACTTGTGTCAAGTTTTTTTATCCATATCTAGTTATTTTCAGAATATTGATAAAATGCAATATCAATTTGTCAAGTTACATATTTCCCGTTACTTCCTCCATTTCCCGGAGATATTAAAGTGACGAAGAGAAAAAGCTAATCCACGCATAATAAATAAGGCAAGCGCTGCAATACATGCAACATACACTAATTTATCATTAAAACTGAATAGTCTTTTGAAAACGCAAATTATGTACGATAGCTGAAGAGCAACCAGGAAAACAATCCCAAGAATAAAAGAAACAGAAATCAGAGTCGATAACTCAGCCTTCTTGTCTTTCATGTAGCCAATTATAATCCTGCAGGCGAGAAAACCACCACCAATGAAGATAACAGCAAAAAGTCTGTCTCTGATCAAGTCACTCCAGAATGCACACATACCTCAGTCCATTTTTTGAATTATAAGATTATCATAATAGCACATGATTGATTTGTTTGTGGGTTGTTGTTACTTGTCAAGGGAAATGCAGTGAAGAAATGATTATGATGTGTCATTATTAAAATATCAAAGTACTAAGTATACTGCTACAAATGCTAGCTATAAAAAATGTTTATTGACATGATTTAATAAGAAATTTATTTTTTTACATAATACATTTAGAGGATTTGTCGTGAGAAGTCATATTAAATATAATATAAAAGCTATTGATTTATTCTGTGGTGCAGGAGGTCTTACACATGGGTTGAAGAATTCTGGAATCAATGTTGCATTAGGAATAGATATTGACCCATATTGTGAATTCCCTTACAAGCATAACAATGATGCCGATTTTCTTTTAGAATCAGTTGAAAACGTAACTGATATCCATTTATCACAAGCATATGGTAATGCTGATTATAGAATTTTGGCCGGTTGTGCCCCTTGCCAGACTTTTTCGACTTACAATCAGAAAGCTGCTTCTGATGATAAAAGATGGTGGCTTTTGAAGCATTTCTCAAGACTTATATCTGAAGTTAAACCAGAAATTGTTACCATGGAAAATGTTCCAGGATTGATTTACCATGATGTATTCCAGGATTTTATAAAATCTCTTAAAAAATTAAGTTACTCAGTAGACTATAAAATTGTAAACTGCTATGAATATGGTCTTCCCCAGAAAAGAAGAAGATTAGTATTGTTAGCATCCCTTTTAGGAGAAATCAAGCTTCTGAATCCTGTGGATTGCAATAGTAAATATTCCACTGTGAAAGATGCAATTGGAGACATGCCTCCGTTAAAATCAGGTGAAATTGATAGTATTGACCCACTTCATAGTAGTTCAGCATTATCAGAAATTAATCTTAAAAGGATAAAAGCATCAAAACAGAATGGAACATGGAGAGATTGGCCGGAAGAATTATTGGTAGATTGCCACAAGAAGAAAACGGGAAAAACATACCCAAGTGTCTACGGTCGTATGGGATGGAATAACCCTGCACCTACAATGACAACTCAATTTTATGGCTATGGTAACGGCCGATTTGGACATCCTGAGCAAGATAGAGCAATTTCTTTGAGAGAAGGAGCAATTCTACAAGGTTTTCCAAGACACTATAAATTTGCAAGAAATCCTGAAGCAATTAACAGAAGGAAAATTGGTTGCTTAATAGGAAATGCTGTTCCTGTTAGGTTGGGCGAAGTGATAGGAGAAAGTATAAACAAACATATGGAGGATGTGAATGAGCCAAAACTATGAAATGACCTTAAACCTAAATATCCTAAATCATTTAGGAATAAACCTATACAGTAATGTCCCTGCGGTATTATCTGAAGTCATAGCAAATGCTTGGGATGCAGATGCAGACAATGTCTATATTGAAATCAAGGAACATAATGAGGAGATTGTAATTACTGATGATGGTAATGGTATGACTGTAAAAGATGCTAATGAGAAGTTCTTAATGGTAGGCTATGCACGTAGAGAACACTTTAATGGACTTTCAGAAAAACACAAAAGACCTGTTATGGGACGTAAAGGTATCGGAAAACTATCGCTGTTTTCGATTGCAGAAATCATACAAGTATTCTCAATTAGAAGTGGAGAAAAACATGGTTTTGAAATGAACTTATGTAATGTTAAAAAATGTATCGAAAATAAAGAAAGCACCTATAATCCTGCGAAATTAGATCATTTTCCACAAGATTTGACTTGCGGAACAAGAATTATTATTAGTAGTTTAAGAAAATCATTTAAGCAAACAGCCAAGCATTTAAAAAGAAGATTAGCTCGTAGATTCAGCTTCACAGGAAGTGGTCATGAGTTTAACATATACATCAATAATGAACTAGTGCAAGCTACGGATAGAGATTATTTTCACAAAGTTGAATTTCTTTGGACATATGATGATCAAAATAATTATTACAGACAGCAATGCAAGAATTGTAAACATAGTGAACCAAGAGATTTTCATACTTATCAAAATCAATTTCCAGTTAGAGGTTGGATAGCGACTTGTGAAAAATCTGGTACTTTAAACGACAGTGAGACAGGAGATAATTTGAATAGAATTGTCATCTTAGTTAGAAACAAAGTTGCCCAGGAAGATATATTAATTCAATTCAATGAATCTGGAGTATATTCATCATTCTTATTTGGAGAAATACATGCAGATTTCCTTGATGAAGACGGGAAGGAAGATATAGCTACAAGTAGCAGACAGCAAATAAGAGAAGATGATGAGCGTTATATGGAATTAAAAGATTTCATTAAAAGAGAATTGAAGTCCATACAAGGTAAGTGGACACAACTTAGAAATGATTCAGGAACTGAAAAGGCCATTGAAATACCAGCAGTGAAGGACTGGTACAATAATCTTGGTTCAGACAGTAAGAAGAAAGCAAAATCACTATTCGGAAAAATTAATAGACTCACCATTGATTCACCGAAAGATAGAAAGAGTCTACTCAAACATGCAATCCTGGCTTTTGAGAATCTCAGTATAAAAGAGAACCTAGACACTCTGGATTCACTTGAAGGATCCAGTTTTCAGGAATTCATTGAAATTTTTAAAAATATTGATGACATTGAAGCGACTTGGTACAGACAAATTGTAATGAGTAGAATAGAAGTTATTGAGTCTCTTCAGAAAAAAGTCAATGATAATGAGAAAGAAAAGATTTTGCAAACACACTTATACACACATTTATGGTTGTTAGATCCAAGTTGGGAAAGAGCTGATTCTAATGCATTTATGGAAAAACGGGTAACCGATGAATTCGAAATGATTAATGCAAATCTTTCAGAGGAAGAGAAAAAGGGAAGAGTAGACATTAAATACAAAACATACGCTGGAAAGCATGTAATAATTGAGCTCAAAAGAGCTGGTAGAGCCATTAGTTCATATGATATGGAAAGGCAAGTTGATAAATACAAGAAGGCTCTAAGAAAGATTCTTGATAATTCAGGAAAAACACAAGAGCCAATAGAAATTGTTTGCATTATTGGTAAGCAGCTAACTAATTGGCAATCTGCCGAGGAAAGGGATGAAGGGGAAAGATCTTTAGCTGTTAAAAATATTAGAGTAGTTTTTTATAATGAATTAATAGATCAGGCATCCAAAGGGTATAATGCTTTTCTGGAAAAGAATAAAGAAGGAAACAGAATCTTTAAGTTAATTCAAGAAATTGATGATTCTGATAATTCCTCATAGCCCTGTAACTACAGGGCTTAACTTATCAAAAGTAGAGAATTTTTACGGAGTTTATACCCTCCCGAATTTTAACCTTGACAATTCCTGCGACCGTCATATTTAAGTATCAATTAAGTCTAAAATCATATTCGGTAACAGTACAGTTACTTAGCCGAATTAATAAAAAATAACAGTCCTTTAAATTGTCCAGAGAGGCAAAAAGGAGGTGGAATGCCACAGACAGAATACTATTGAGTAGAAACTCTTCTTAATCCAATTATGCAATTCATTTATTTAATATCTATTTCATAATTCGGATATACCTTGCAAATCCCAAAATATTTCAAAAGAAAAGGAGAAAAAATGCCAACTAAACATAATTTTCTGGGTCGCAGCATGTTCGATCTGGATACATATAATGCCGATGAAATCTACTCAATCATGGAAGCATCCAAGGTGATGAAATCCATCAACTTAAGAGACTACAAAAAACTGCCTACACTCAAAGGTAAAACAGTATGTACGCTCTTCTTCGAAAACTCAACAAGAACCCTGATGTCATTCGAACTCGCAGCAAACCGTCTCAGTGCAGACGTTGTCAGCTTCTCTGCTAAAACATCTTCATTATCAAAAGGCGAATCACTTCAGGATACTATATATACACTTAACGCAATGGGTATCGACCTTTACATAATCCGCCACAGCTACCCCGGTTCACCTCAGCTTGTAAACAAGTACTCCGGTAAACCAATTCTTAATGGTGGTGACGGACGTCATGCTCATCCTACTCAGGCTTTGCTGGATATCTTCTCAATCTGGGAAAAACGCGGACCGCTCAAAGGTATGAAAGTAACAATAGTGGGTGACATTGCTCACAGCCGTGTTGTACGTTCCAACCTTATTGGTATGAAAACACTCGGTGCGGAAGTAACAGTCTGCGGACCAAGAACACTCGTTCCGGGGTTCCTTCCAGAAATCTACGGTTGTAAAGTTGAATACGATCTTAAAACAGCTCTCAAAGATGCAGACGTTGTAATGGGGCTCAGAATGCAGATGGAAAGACAGGCTGACGGTCTGTTCCCAAGTCTGGAAGAGTACACAAAGAACTATATCCTCTCCAAAGAATCAGTTAAATGGGCGAAAAAAGACGCTCTTATCATGCACCCGGGACCAATGAATCGCGGTATTGAGATTCTTCCGGAAATCGCAGACAGTTCTAACTCGGTTATTATTGAACAGGTGGCAAACGGTGTTGCCGTGCGTATGGCTCTGCTGTTCTTAATGCTTGGTGGAAAGTTATAATCAGGAGGTGAAAAATGACTATATTAATAAAAAACGGAAACGTATTCATAGATGGTAAATTTGTAAAGAAAGACGTACTGATAGAAAACGATAAAATCAAAGCTGTAGAAGACTGCATTGAACAGGAAGCTGAAAAAGTTATCGATGCTGCCGGTAAATTTGTGTCACCGGGATTCGTTGATCTCCATGCTCATTTGAGAGATCCGGGACAAACCTACAAAGAAGACATTGTAACGGGAACAAAATCCGCAGCAAAGGGTGGATTTACCACAATCTGTGCCATGCCAAACACTGATCCTGTTGTAGATAACATTGCAACTGTAGAGTATATTCGCAGAAAAGCTCACGACCTCGGTTCCTGTAAGGTTGGAGTTATAGGAGCCCTTACAAAAAAATCCGAAGGTAAAGAAATTGCAGAAGTTGCAACTATGCTGGAAGGTGGGATTGTGGCTGTCAGCGATGATGGTAAATGTGTTCAGAACGCAAAGCTCAAGTTCAACGCTATGAAATATGTATCAGCATTCGATATCCCGGTTATTACTCATCCGGAAGATTATAATCTTGCTGGAAAAGGTCAGATCAATGCAGGTAAGATGTCCACAAAACTCGGACTTGGCGGGATCCCTGCTCTCGCTGAAGAAATCATGATTTCCAGGGATATAATGTTTGCTGAGAAATCAAAATGCCATCTCCATATTGCGCATATATCAACAGCAAAATCAATTCAGATGGTCAGAGAAGCTAAAAAGAACGGATTGAACATAACTACAGAAGTTACACCACACCACCTGGTTCTTAACGAGGAAGCTACAGAAACATTCGATACTAACACCAAGATGAAACCACCATTGAGAACCGAAAAGGACAGACTTGCCTGCATAAAAGGTCTTATTGATGGCACAATTGATGCAATAGCTACAGACCATGCTCCTCACTCTGATTTCGAGAAAGAAAGAGAATACAATATCGCACCATTCGGTATAGTTGGCTTCGAACACGCATTTTCAATTCTTTATGATAGACTGGTAACTCAAAACATTATCAGTTTTGAAACACTTATTGATAAAATGGCTGTATCTCCGGCTAAGTTCCTCAAACTTAATTCAGGCGAGATTAAGGAAGGTAAAACTGCAGATATCACCATACTTAATACTGAAGCTGAAACACTTCTCACAAAAGACAATATGCTCTCAAAATCATATAACACTCCGTTTATTGATACACCGATGAAAGGTCTGGTGGAAACAACAATCTGTGATGGAAAGATAACATGGCAGGCGTAAAAAACTTCATCTGCAAAATAACTGAGAATCAGGTTCTCAATGACAGTTACTTCATCTTAACTGTTCAGAGGAACAAAGAGTTCGGTCAAATCCTCCCGGGACAGTTCTTCGAGCTGAGACTGCCTGACGATGAATATGCATTGAAAATACCTATCAGTGTTTATGATGCTAATCCCTTTATTATCAGATTCATGATTAAGGCAATCGGTGGCGGAACTGACTATCTTTCCACTCTGGAAGAAGGAACAGAACTTGAGATTATGGGACCGCTCGGCAACTCATTCCCGATAGTTGAAGACAAGAATGTTCTTCTTATCAGTGGCGGAATAGGTTATGCACCTCTTTACTACCTTGAAAATGAGCTTTCCAAAAACAACAGCGTGCAGTGGATTCATGGCGGCAGATCAGAAGAAGACATCTTTGATGCCGATATGATAGCCACTGATGACGGATCTATCGGACATAAAGGATTTGTTACGGAACTGATCGAAGAAGCTCTCAAAGTGGGCAAACCGGACGTTATATACTGCTGCGGACCTGACATTATGATGAAAAACTGCTACAATCTGCTTAAAGATTCCGGTATTCCTTTCTATGTATCTCTTGAAGAATATATGGCTTGCGGAATTGGTGTCTGCTATGGCTGTGTTGTTACAATTAAAGATGGTGATGAAGCAGTGTTCAAGACAGTTTGTAAAGACGGACCTATCTTCGATGCTTCAAAGGTGGTATGGGATGATTAAGACTAAACTCGGTAAACTCCATATGGACAATCCTGTAACCGTTGCTTCCGGAACATTCGGGAAGGAATTCAGTGATCTGATAGATCTGAACAGGCTTGGTGCGATCGTTACCAAAACAATCACAATGGAACCAAAAGCAGGTAATCCAACACCAAGGTTGTATGAAACCGAAGCAGGACTCTTGAACTCAATAGGTCTGCAGAATCCCGGATTGAAAGGCTTTATGAGGGATGTACTTCCTGAATACGAAAAGATTGAATCTCCTTTGCTTGTCAGTTTTTCAGGATCAACAACGGATGAGTTCTGTAAAATGATTGAGGAAATGGAATCATCAGATGTAATTAAAGGTTATGAAGTTAATGTATCCTGTCCAAATGTTGAAAACGAAGGAATAGCTTTCGGTACTGATCCGGAAGTGGTACATAAACTTACTAAAGAACTATCAGAGAGAACAGACAAAGAACTTATAATAAAACTTACTCCAAATGTCACAAATATCATGGAAATTGCCAAAGCTGCTGAAGAAGGCGGAGCTGACAGTCTTGCACTGATTAACACACTTCTTGGCATGGCAATAGACTGGGAAACAGGTAAAACCAGAATTGCAAGAGGTATTGCCGGCTATTCAGGTATCGCAATAAAACCTGTTGCCCTTCAGAATGTATACAGAGTTCATAAAGCTGTGAATATCCCTATACTGGCTATGGGTGGAATATTCAATTGGCAGGATGCAATGGAGTTTTTCTATGCCGGAGCAAGTGCAATTGCAGTAGGAACAGCGAACTTTGTTAACCCGGAAGCCACAATATCAATAATAGACTCACTGACAAGATACTTTGACAAAAATGATATCAGACTGGAAAATGTCATTGGAAAAGTATCAGGAATAAGAAGTTAACATTTAACCGGAGATTTACATGGAAGAAAAAAAATATATAATGGATCAGGAATCAATCAACAGAGCGTTAAAAAGAATGGCTCATGAACTTCTCGAACAGAACAGAAATCACGAAAACCTCTATCTGGTAGGAATCCGTTCACGCGGTGTACCTATGGCAAACAGAATTGCTTCTTATTTAAGCCAGATTGAAAACATAGACATACCTGTCGGTGTACTTGATATTACTCTTTACCGTGATGATCTTTCCACCATATCACACCAGCCTGTAATCAAAGGATCAGACATTGGCTTTGATATCGAAGGAAAAAACATTATTCTGGTTGATGACGTACTTTACACTGGCAGAACAGTAAGAGCAGCTTTTGATGCAATACTTGACTTCGGACGTCCACAGAAGATTCAACTGTGTGTTCTTGTAGACAGAGGTCACAGAGAGCTTCCGATTAAAGCTAATTATGTTGGAAAGAACATCCCTACATCGGCAGAAGAAATAATCAAAGTGTGTTTTGATGAAACTGACGGAGAAGATTCAGTAAGAATCATGGTTAAAAAGAAAAAGGACTAATATTTATGACATTTTTCGAAAAATACAATAAATCACGTGTTAAAAATGCTTCCTATGTATGTGTCGGACTGGATTCCGATATTACTAAACTTCCTGAAGCTGTTAAGAACGAGAAAAACCCTATATTGACATTCAACAAAGCTATAATTGATGCAACTAAAGACTTTGTTGTATCTTACAAGCCTAACCTTGCATTTTACCTTTCAGCAGGAAAGATAGGTCTTGATGCCTTATTCGAAACATTTGCATATATCCCATCTGATATCCCTGTTATCCTGGATGCTAAGTTCGGTGATATAGGCAATACAATGTTCCAATATGGTAAGTTCGCTTTTGAACAGGTTAAAGCAGATGCTCTGACAGTCAATCCGCTTATGGGAGAAGATGTTGATAAGTCCATAGAAAGCTTTGAAGGAAAGATGAAATTCCTCCTCTGTCTCACATCAAATCCGGGAGCAAAAGACTATCTTATGCCTAACGAGCTGTATACTAAAATCGCTGCTGCTATTGGTGGAAAGAAAGACCTTGGAGCTGTTGTCGGTGGAACAAACTCTGAACAACTTGAAAAAGTAAGATCTCTTATGCCTGAAACCATATTCCTCATTCCCGGAATAGGCGCACAGGGAGGTAATCTGGAACTTGTATGTCAGAAAGCCGCTGCATCGAAAAATGATGCGAGATTTGTTATTAACTCTTCACGAGGAATAATCTTTGCAGATTCATCTGTGGACTTTGCAGAAACTGCAGCAAAGAAAGCGGATGAGCTTCGTAAAGCTATAAATGAAAATCTGTAGACTGATCATTTCCCTGTTTGTCCTCAGTTGTTTCAGTTTTCTGAATGCGGAAGAACTGTTCTTTAAATGGGATGATAACCCTGCTTTCAACTCTGAAATATACAACAAGACAATAGGGTTAAGATTAGTAAATTCAGAGTACGATACATTTGAACAATCAGGAAGGGTGATTTATCTTCACCCTTCCAGACTTTATGGTAATACAAAGTTCCTTGCAGAAATGCAGAAAGCAGACGACTTCGATCTGTACACTGCCGGAATAAGCTGGGGAAAAAGAATTAACCCCGTATTCCACCTTGGAGCAGGTCTGGAACTTTCACGAAATATTGATGACAAGACTAACATTATATCATTACTTCCCGGTATTCAAATCAAATTCACCGGCAACCTGAGATATTCCGGTTACCTGTATCTACAAAAACACGATAGTGATCAGAAAACATATGTGAACTCAAACCTTTCATACTATCTCAATCCTGACTTGAGAACATCTCTTTCATATGATGTAGAAGAAAAACTCAGAGTTGATATTGACTTTATTAAAAATATTGGTATTTCATTATTTGCACAGTCTGATTTAAAGAATAACTTGAAAGATAATTTGACTGCAGGGCTAACCATTTCACTCAACTTGGAAAACAGTTTAATTAAACTCGAAGGCTCAGTTCTTAAAGATCCTGAAGAGAAGCAGTACAGACAGTCTGCAGAATATATTTACAGTTTTGGCAAGTATACTCCTCCGATTGTTTTTGCGGCTCCTCTATATCCTGTTTCAGGAAATGCGCTAAACAAGTACGGACTGGTGATAGATCAGCAGCTAAGTGAAACAACACAGAAGAATGTTGTAATTGTTGTTAAACCCGGAGATAATCTTACACAGATCAGCAGGAATCTACCTGTAAATGCTCTGGATCATTACAAAGATAATGTGGCAGCAATATCTGAGTATAACAATATTGCAGATCCATCCAGAATAAAGGTGGGACAGAAGATAAAGATTCCGGTAAAAGTACCATCAGCTTCTGATATTACGGTCTCAGAGAAGGATAAGGCAAATGTTGACGAGCTGCTTAATACACTTTTAACAACCAACCTTGCTGAGTTAAAAATTACTCAGGCTTACTGGAACTTACAGCTTAAAGATATTAATGCTATGAAAAAGCATACTCCGGGTAATACATTGAACACGCCGAGCATGCTTAATATCAAAGCGATTGAGGCTGTTGCAGAAAACAATCTTGACAAAGCAGACAGACTACTGACCCAGGCAATTAAAATTGATTCAACATCTCACATCTATATGTTTAACAAGGCTGTTATAGATTTTCAGTCAGGTAATTATCAGAAGTCTTATGATACTTTTATTAATAGCATTGAACTGGGGGCAGGATCAGAATATGCATTCAAAATATATAATCTGGTTAAACAGAAAACATTACTGAAAGATTTCCCGGATACTGTAATTACTGATCAAAAGAGCTTCCAGGATAAGATATCTCTAGTGCCTGTTGACAGTTTAAAAGCTGAATACGAGCTGCAAAACTTTGAAAAACGAACCACTGAGGAAAAGATAAATTTCCTGAGTGACGAATTTGAGGAGTATCTGACTCAAAAAGTGACCTATTCTGAAGTTGAAAATACATCGAAAGAAGGTTCTGCAGCCTATATAGAAGCAGAAAACATGCTTAAAATTATAAACAGAAAGCTGGAACACCTGAAGATATCTCTCGAAGAGGAGCATAAAAAACTTGTTATTCTGGACGATAACCTGAACATGATGAAACTGGAAATGAACAGGAGAAAGTCATGGTAAGGAAACTTGTTCTCATGACTGTTATGTCTCTGATTCTAGGCTGTGTTTCAGTTCCACGTGATGAAACCGAAACATACGAGTATGCTCTGGCTGTTTATAATTCAGGCGACTATCAAAGCGCTATTCCTCTACTGAAGAAAGAATTAAAGAAAGACTCCGATTATACAAACCTTTATGAAGTGCTTGCTCATTCGTTTTATATGACAGGTCAACCCGACTCCACAATGAAATACCTGAAAAAAGGTGAGAGTTTCTGGAAAAAAAACATCGAAAATGCTTTATTGTCAGTAAAAACACAGATTACTACAAAGGAATCCCAGAAAGATTTCCTCAGCTATGTTAACAGTGTTGCAAGAAAATTCAATATGGATCCGGGTCTGCTCCTTGCCTTCATGCATCAGGAAAGTGCTTTCAGGGCAGACGCAGTTTCATCTGCAGGTGCTGTCGGGCTTGTACAGTTAATGCCGGCAACAGCAAAAGCACTTGGTTTAAAAGTACCACCGGAAAACTATGTAAAAGAACCTGAGATAAAAGACCACAACCAAGACGAGAGATTCCATCCGGGTAAGAACATATATGCATCGGCTCGTCATATCAGTTTTCTGCTGCAGCATTATAAAAAGGACAAGAAAAAAAGAACTAACCTGCAGAAGGCAATTGCCGCATATCTTTCAGGAACAGGTAATGTAAAAGACAGTATTCCAAATTATGCAAAGCATTATGTTAATAAGGTTTCAGGATATTACAAAGAATACCGATACAGTGATAAAAACAAAGCAAAAGCTGCAGAGTTGTACAACAGAAGGAATACCGGAAAACAATTCTTCAGTTCTTATAGTACTGGGAAGAATTCCAGGGGGCTGAGCTCTGTTAATAAATACATCAAAAAGATGAATAATCTGGGGATTGATATCCAGCGTTCTGCATTCTATAACAATCTTGCACTTGCAAGCAGTGCATCAGGGGATAATCACAAAGCGGATTCTCTGTTCAATGCAGCTATATATCTTGACTCTAAAGATGTAACAGCCTTCACAAATTATGCTGTATTTCTATATAATACGAATCAAATGGATAAATGTTTAGATCTCCTGCTTCATCCACCTACAAATGATCTTGAGTTGATCCTGGTTTTAAAATCCGGTATTTACCTGGCAAAGAAACAATATAATAAGGCTGTAGGAACTGCTGAAGATGGAATAAGAATGTACCCTGACAATCTTCTGTTGAGTAACAACCTGGCTCTTGGATATTTCTTCACACGTGAAAGAGACAAAGCATTATCTATCTTAAGCTCTTTAACAAACGAAACAGGTAATCAAGTCATCATCAGTAATTACCTATGTGTACTCTATGATTACTATTATGCTGAACAGTCTGTGGTTTCTTATACATTGTTTACACGAATGAATGATGAAGCACAGTCTGATTATATCTGGCCAACAGATAGAATAAACATTTCTTCTTATTATGGATGGAGACCTAATCCTGTATTACGAGACTGGAATGAACGCCTGAAGGATCTGGACTTTCACTATGGGATTGATATTCCAGGTGCAGAAGGTGATCCTATCTATGCAGTGAAGTCAGGTATTGTCACAACCTCCACGTTCAATGATGTCTCAGGAAATGTTGTAGTACTGCAGCATGACGATGGTGGTTATTCTGTATATTATCACATGAGCAAGCGGATTTCCGAACAAGGAGACAGGGTTAAGCAGGGTGATATTATCGGAGAGATTGGAACAACAGGCCGATCAACCGGAAATCACCTTCACTACGGACTTTACGATAAAAACTGGAAGCCGCTGAACCCGATTCTTTTCTATCCATTTTTCTAAACTATTACATACAATCAAATTCCTTAAAGAAAACATTTGACTACATACGTATATTTTTTAGAATATTAGCATGGAAAAATATTTTTTTAGATGTATTAATTGCGGCAAAAGTTTTCATAATATTAAGTTCATGTATACATGTCCGGATTGCTATGAATCCCGCTCTGATGAACCTCCCAAAGGTTATCTGAAAATGGAATACAAGTATTCGGAAATAATTGAAAAGCATCATAATATTAATGATGATCTGCTTCTGGATCTGCTGCCGATAGAATCATTAGCAAGTTTCCCAGCACTTAATGTCGGAGACACACCTTTGTATGATATTTCGACTAATCTCGGATTATCAGACGGTAATTGCAAACTCTACGCGAAGGATGATTCACAGAATCCTACATTCTCATATAAAGACAGAGCATCTGCGTTAGTTTCTGCCTTCGCCAAAGAGCAGGGAATTGATTCGATTGTGGCTGCATCGACCGGTAATGCCGGATCGTCCATAGCAGGAATTTGTGCTAACCAGAACCAGAAAGCCATTGTTTTCGTACCGGCATCTGCACCGGAGGCCAAATTAACTCAGATTCAGCTGTATGGTGCTGAACTGGTCAGAGTAAAAGGAACATACGACCAGGCTTTTGACGAAAGCCTTAAGTATTCAGAAGAGACCGATTGTTTTAACAGAAATACGGGCTACAATCCTCTTACAGTGGAAGGCAAAAAAACTTCTGCGTTTGAACTGGCAAATGAGCTTGAATCCATAGACAGAGTCTTTGTGCCGGTAGGTGATGGCGTAATTATATCCGGTGTTTTCAAGGGATTTGAAGATCTGGTAAAATGTGGAGTCATCAGCAAGTTTCCGGAAATCATTGCTGTGCAGTCAAAGCAGAGCAGTAATCTAATAAATAATCTCTGTACAGATAAATTTATTTCTGAAGAATGTACAACCGCTGCAGATTCCATATCAGTTGCCATACCAAGAAACTTCTATATGGCAAGGGATTATATAAGCAGATACAATTGCAGAACGGTATTAGTCTCTGATCCTGAAATATTGAAAGCTTCGTCCGAATTATGCAGTAAAACAGGACTGTTCAGTGAACCGGCGGGAGCGACTTCCTATGCGGGTTTCAAGAGATTCAGCGAAATATATGACAATTCAGGGATTAACGTTATATTATTAACAGGTAGCGGCCTGAAAGATATAAAGACAATGCAGAGATTTCTAAATCAACAAAAAGAAGGTATAAATGAGTAGTATTCTCAGAGTAGATGGAATAAGAAAACTCGAAGGTAAAACGAAATATGTAGATGACTACACTTTCCCTGCCATGCTGCATGGAGCAATAATCTGCTCAACAATTCACAAGGGAAAGATAATTAAAATACAATACCCGGATAAGTTCAACCCGAGCGATTTCATTATCTGCTCAGCAAGTGATATTCCGGGGCTGAATATAGTACCGGAACCGGTATCGGATAGTGTTTTTCTCAGCGACGGAGAAGTCCGATATATGGGACAACCTATACTTTGCGTAGCTCATGCAGATAAGCAGATGCTTCAGGAGTTCATTCGTGACACAAAGATTGTGTACGAAAAATACCAGAAAGAACTCGCCTGTACAAATTACAAAAAGTGTCTTGAAAATGAAGCAAATGCGTTTGGCAGAGCCATAGAAATAGATCATGGAAAGAAACATGAGATAGATGACTCCTGGATTCATCTTAAAAAGACCTACTATACTCCACATCAGGAGCAGGCTTATCTGGAAACTCAAGGAATGATTGCTAACTATCACAAAGCCAGCGGAACAATGAATATTCTGGGCTCTATGCAATGTCCGTATTTCGTAAAAGAAGCGGTAGAGCAGATTATGGGAGATGCTGTCTCCAAGGTTATAGTTGAAGTTGCAGAAGGTGTTGGCGGTGCATTTGGCGGGAAAGAAGATTTCCCAAATAATATTGCCGGATTCGCAGCATTACTCAGCTATAAATCAAATTGTCCGGTTAAAATAATTCTGGATAGAAATCAGGATATGATAATAACCACTAAGCGGCATCCTGCCAGAGTTGAGATTGAATCGTATGTTGATCCTGATACAAAAAAAATCAAGAAGATGTCTATAGATTACAGACTTGATGCGGGTTGTTTCCAGACTTTATCTCCGGTTGTCCTCTCCCGTGGTGTATTGCATGCTACCGGGGTTTATGCCTGTGATGATGTCTATATCATGGGCAGATTGTTCAGATCTAATACACCACCTAACGGAGCATTCAGAGGATTTGGTGCCCCCCAGGCAATATTTGCCATAGAAAGCCATATTGAAGACCTGGCGGCATTGCTGAATGCTGCACCGGATGAATTCAGAGAACTGAATTTACTGACCAATAATGACAAGCTTCCATCAACTCAGATGCTTGACACTTCCCCACTCTACGAATGCTGGAATGAACTGTTGAAAGAATCTGATTTCAGAAATAAGTATAAAGAATTTAATGCCTGGAATAAAGCCCATAAAATCAAGAAAGGTATAGGACTGTCACTCACTTATCATGGTGGTGGTTACACAGGTAACGGAGAGAAAGTACTTGCTTCTGAAGTGAAAATAACTCTTATGAAAAATAAGACTGTTGAAGTTTTTGTTTCCAATGTAGATATGGGACAGGGCTGCAGTACAACTCTTGCTCAGCGAGTTGCCGAAGGTCTGCAGTATCCTGTTGATAAGGTTATTGTCAGAACCCCAGATACAAGTAAAACCCCTAACTCCGGTCCTACAGTTGCTTCCAGAACAATATATGTTGTGGGAAAAATTCTGTTCGATCTGGCAAAAGACATCAGAAAACAAATTGGTGATCCTGAGACATATTTTGAGACAGAAATAGAACTTCCGGTTGAATTCAACGGTAAATTTACACCCGATCCGAATGTTGTTTTTGATGAGGAAACATACAAAGGAATCGGCTACAGGGATTATTCCTGGGCTGCCTGCGCTGTTGAGATTTCTTATGATCCTGACCTGTTCATGGTGAAAGTCGATAAAATATGGAATGTGCTGGATATAGGAAAAGTAGTGAATCCGTCTATTGCAGAAGGTCAGGTAGCCGGTGCAGTTGTTCAGGGAATAGGCTATGGAACAACTGAAATTACTTATAAACCCGGTGCAGGAAAAACTTCAGGACTGTCTAATTATGTTGTACCAATCATTCAGGATGCTCCGGATATTCACATCAAATTTGTGAACACGGATTGTGAAACAGCTAAAGGACTTGGGGAAATCCCTATGAACTACCCAGCTCCTGCAGTAAGAAATGCCCTGAAACATGCTGCAGGAATAACACTTGATGAAATTCCTCTCCTCCCTGAACTGATTTTCGATGAATGGAGTAAAAATGAAAAAAAATAAAATCTTTATTAAATTCAAGCTGAATGGTAATAAAACTAAAATGGAAGTTGATCCTTTAAAACGAGTACTGGATCTTCTCAGAGAAGAGTTTGATCTGAAATCACTGAAAGAAGGCTGTGGCGAAGGAGAATGCGGAGCCTGCACAATTCTGCTTAACGGAAAACCTGTTACCAGCTGCATATTGAGAGCCGGACAATTGGAAAGCACAGAGGTACTAACTCTGGAAGGCATAAGAGAATCGGAATTAGGTAAGATTATTATTGAAGCATTCCATAATAACAATGCTGTTCAGTGCGGTTTTTGCTTCCCCGGCTTTCTCATGACAACATATGCATACATTATCTCAGGTGGTGATACTCAGAAAGATAACATTAAAAGAGCACTAGCCGGTAATATCTGTCGCTGTACCGGGTATGACAAAATCATTCAATCTGTTGTAGATTCAATAAATACATATTGCCAGAAGTAAGGAAGAACAATGAATTACAAGACACATATCATCACTGACCTTACGGAATTACTTACGTTGATAAACTCAGAAACAAAGCCTTGGTTTGTTGCAGGTGGAACGGATATCAGTCTGAACATTTCCAGAAATCAGCTTCCACCAGATTCTGATATATATTTTATTCAGGGGATTTCTTCTTTAAGGAACATCACTAATAAGAACGGTTATATCAGAATTGGAGCTTTAAATACAATTACAGAGTTACTTGACTCTCCCGTTGTAATGGAAAGTCTTCCTTTTTTGAAGATAGCACTTCAGGACTTTGCATCAGCACAAATAAGAAACATTGCTACACTAACAGGTAATATTGCTAATGGATCACCTACCGCTGACACAATCCCGATCCTTCTTGTTCTTGATGCTGAACTTGTTCTGAGTTCCGTAAAAGGCTCCAGAGTCGTTCCTCTATCTGACTTTTTCACAGATTACAAAACCAACGTTATGGAAAACAACGAAGTAATTACTGAAATTATTATTCCTGACAAGTTCAAAGATTCAGAGCTTTTCTATTATAAAGTTGGCAACAGATCTTCCCTTACAATAGCAAAAGTTAACATTGCTATCTTAAAAGGTGGGAAGATCAGCGCTGCAGCCGGAAGTGTTAACAGTTATCCGATAAGACTTGCTTCTCTGGAAGAAATTATAAAAGAAAAGGGTGTTGAACAGCTCACAACTGAGGATATTGAAAAAGAATTGAAAAATCTCATAACTCCCATAACCGACTTCAGATCGACATCAGAATATAGATTTACTGTTACAAGGAACCTTATATGCAGTACATTAGATTTCATAAAGCAAAACTCCTGATAGTTATCTGCTTTGTTCTCTGGGGATGCGGACCTGCTATGTCTACATTTCAATCGGATTCACTTCGTTTATATAACGGAAACGGATACCAGATTTCTTATCCGGTATCTGCGAGAGTCAGAACTGAACTGGAAAATACAGATGCCAGGGATGAACTCCATATAGAAGGTGCCCAGATCACTATTGAAGGAAAACGCGTATCATCCTTCGACCTTGTTATAAGAACATATAACAATAAGGATGTTAAAGGGCTTAACAGGTGGATAAAGAATTACTACAGCACTAAATGGCAGCAGACAAGACGTTTGCTGAATCCACCAACCCTTCCGGTTGATGTTAATGGCAATATTTCCAACAATTATATAAGTGATACGACTGTAGGACCTTATAAAGCTATTGTTGTTAACACTCCTGATGTTAAATTCATTAAAAGAACTTTTTACCTGTATAATAAAAAAATCGTGTACGCAATAGAATACAAAGATTATGAACTTGCTTATAATCCATTAGCAGATGTACAGCTTAGTTTGTATTCACTTATTCTCAGTACATTTCAATTAACAAAATAAACTTTTCGGGGAGACAAAATGGCTGAATTAAAATGCAGATTATGGGGACATGAACTTAAAAATCCAATTATGCCTGCTGCCGGACCTAATTGTGTGGATGGAGAAATGCTGATAGCAGCATCAAGAGGTGGTGCAGGTGGACTGGTTATGAAAACAATATCTGTTGAACCAGCCAAAATTCCCTACCCGAATATTAAAAGAGTAAATAAAGAAACTTTGATGAACGCTGAATTATGGTCTGAATATCCATATCAGCAATATCTGGATAAAGAGTATGAATTGGCTAAATCCACAGGTCAGTTCCTTATGGCAAGCATAGGTTATAACGCTGAGGAACTCAGTTTTCTGGGACCTCTCGTGGAGAAAACCGGTTATGTTGATGCTATTGAGTTCTCCGTCCACTATGTAGGAAAAGACTATACTACCGTAGTAGAAAACGCAAAGGCTTTGAAGGAATCTGTTTCACTGCCTGTTCTGGTGAAGGTATCACCGGGATTTCCGGACATTCCAGCTTTTGTGAAAGCTATTGAGTCGTATGTGGATGGCTTTATAGCAATCAATAGTGTTGGTCCGGGGCTGGATTTCGATCCTGTAACTCTTCGTCCATTAATGGGTTCTGAACATGGTTACGGATATGTATCCGGTAGAGCCATCTTCCCAATTGCCCTGCAGATTGTGCATGAGATTTCTCTGAATACTGATAAGCCGATAATAGGTGTTGGTGGAATATACTCAGGACTGGAAGCTATTAAAATGATGATGGCCGGAGCATCTGCCGTGCAGGTATGCAGTATTGTTATTGAAGAAGGGCATTCCGCTTATGCGAGAATAGCTAAAGAAATGTCTGACTGGCTTGATAAAAACGGTTATGCAGATGTAAATGAGATTGTGGGATTGTACTCAAAGAAATCAAACAAAGCAGTTATGCAGCGCCCCGGAATGAGCATAGATGCTGATAAATGCATCCGCTGTGGAAAATGTATCAAAACATGTCTGCATCATGGACTAAGCACAGGTGAAAAGCTGTTGCCTGTATTTAACGAGAATTGTATTCAGTGCGGATTCTGCCAGAGCATCTGCCCGGTTAAAGCTATTAAGATGAATTGATTAATTGTATAGGTGCAAGCTTAACCAAGTCAGAAACCACCCCGCCTTTCAGGCACCCCTCCAAAGGATGGGAATTATGGATTACTGGTGCTGGCAAATATTTATATGTTTTACTCGGACTTGAGATCGCTTATTAGAATCGCATAAATCTATTTAACTTCCTTGTCTTAAACCGCGGAATAACACGAAAGGAATAATTGAGTAGACAAACACCATGCAAATGGACAAAGTCCTTTGGAGTGGTTGAAGTCCATTAGATGTTTCCGAAGGAACACATCCGGAGAAATCCATAAAGGTTTTGTTAGGGTCACTTCTGAGACACAAGATATTGTGTCTCTACAAAGCTTTTCCCTGACTTTCTGATACGCCCCACGGAATGACACTGAATAACAAGGAAAGCATGATTTCTCTATTTTTCGACCTTTCTTATTACTCCCTATCCAGAATCTTCATATATTGCTTAATATGCTCTTTAGAGATATAACGAATCGGAAAATAAAACGGTGTATAACATGTATTCCAGCAACCGGAGCATTTCTCGAACTTGTCCCTGAAGCCTGCCCATGTTTGTGAAGATGTTAACTCTGCCGGTGTACTTTCCAGAACATTACCAATACTATTGCCGATACATACGGATACTTCACCCTGTGGATGGATGAAAAACTTAGAACCGAACGTAGGAGATTCAATGTAAGGACACATCTTGGGAGCTTCATTGCGGAAATAGTTTTCGTAACCATTCAGAAGCCAGTCAGGAGTAAGAATACTATCAGAGTTTTTAAGCTGCTCTATAGCCTTTGAGAACTTATCATCAAGCTCTATCTTCATCTTCTCGTCCTCATTATGGCTTTCGGAAGACCAGCGATAAATGTCTGTATAAGCTTTCCAACCGAACTCATCCAGCTTTTCCAGTATCTGCGGAACCTGATCTAAATTCATTTTGCTGACAACCAGACTGATCCTTGTCTGAATCTTATTCTCAGTCCCGGCGTTCATTCTGTTGATCTTATGAATGTTCGCGGTCACAGTCTTTTCGACATCCTTTGCTCCGCGGATAATATCTGCAGTCTCACCTAATCCGTCAAAAGAGGTTTGAATGGGGATTCCATGTTGGAAGCATGTTTCGAGAATCGGGACGAGAATACTGTCAGGCAGATAGAGATTTGTCAACAGCTGGGTTCTAAGCAGATTCTTAGAACTGACATACTCGATCATTTCATTTATGTGCGGGTTGAGAGCCGGTTCTCCCCCGGAAAGCGTGATACCCTGCGTTCCATGCTCAACCAGCTTGTCTACGATCAGTTTGAAGTTATCCAGACTCATGATAGTGTTTTCATCAGCTTTATCAGGGATACTGCATTGCAGACAGCGCTGTGTACACTGATAGTTAAGAAGAAGATTTACCAGAATGAATCCCGGCTTACGTTTTACAAAGTTTGTTATATTCTTTCCAAGGCGGAATATTATTTCTTTTTTCATTAGATCTCCATTGTACGTCGCAGGTGTTGATTACATTTTTTCTTTAACTCCCTGTACAGCTTGTTAATCTCCTTATTACGAGGAGAATAAACTTTTCTGTATTCCTTATGGAGTTTAAGAGCACAGATTTGCTTAATCATTTCCAGTGGAAACATAAATGTTGTATTGTATCTCTTAGAGAAGAATCATTGCCAGGAATACATGGAATTGCTCCTATTACTGGAAAGTAATTTTTTTTATTCTCCGAGGTATAATAAATTATATCTCCTCTATCAGGAAAAAGTAAGTATAAATGATCTACCCTTTTGTATTTATCTAAGTAGAAAGCTACGGAAAAATAGTACTTTCCGATAACACTTAATGCTTTGTTACAAATAGTTTTCTTTGAACCTTTTAACCACATACGAGAACTATATTTTGCATCAAGAATTGAGTAAGAATAGGTTTTATCCTCGATTTTTTCTATCATTATATCGGGGGTTAAATATTCACTTGTGGAAGAGTTCACGAAAATTTTACAACCGTTATTAACACAAAGGCTATCATAGGGTAGAATATTATGTTGATAATATATCCTAAATAATTTCCCTTCATCTTGGAAGAGTACATTTTCTATTTTACCATTTCTATTATGATTAATCTCAAGTGGATCTCCAAGTAAATTCCTGAACTCGTTTACAATTAAAAAGAAACTATACAATTCATACAGCTCATCAAGGTTTTTAATACCAAGAACAATATTAAGCCCCGAAAAGGCTAATTTTGATTTGTGTAACAAGCATATTTTCTGGAAAACATCAAAATATGCTTTCTGTCTTAAGAAATTATGACTAAGTTTAGGTATTTGCATAGTTGGAACAACATCAGGAAATGTATTTTTATAGTAATTTGATACAGTATAAAATGTATTCTTTATTCTTTCAATTGCATTGATCTCGGTTCTAAGTACAATTTTTTTCAAAGAGTCAAAGCTAGCATAATCTTGGTATTCACTTTTACTCTTCAATTTTTGTAGTAAATTCTCCTCAATCTGTGAAATCTTACTTCTAAGTAAATCAATTGCCCCCATTATTATTCTATTCTCATAAACATCAGTGTTGATATCATTAACCTCAGATTCTATGGAGTTCAGAGTAGCATAAAAATGACCAATTTTGAAACTATCAGGAACAGCTACATTAATATTACTAATATACAATTCATCAATATTATGCAATATCCATTCAATTGACTTAGGAGATATTTTAACTTTCCCAAAATTACTTGTTGCAATCCTCTTGTTTAGCTTAAATATTGGTTTAGATGATATAGAATGATAGTTCTTTAATAGAACTGATACTAAATCTGTAATTACAGATATAAAACTCAATAAATGGAGATTGGTTACATCACTTAGAAAACTACCAAATCGTCTTTGTTTATTAAGAAAAGTATTTATTAACTCTTGAGCATTATCATATACATATTGAAATAATAATTCAGCTTCATAGCTATTCATTTTCTTCGTAACAACATTTACAATACTAACTTCTTCTCCATTGTAAGAAAGAGAAAAAATCCCAAGGCAATTTAAAAATGGTTTTGTTTTATAATTCAATTCAATTGATTTTGGATCTCCATTTTCCTTTATACCTGTATCAATCACAAGTTGACCATCTAATTTATTACCTTCATCTAATATCTCGAATAAATATTCGTGTGTTTC
Source organism: Cloacimonadales bacterium (SeqCode) (assembly GCA_942492065.1). Taxonomy (GTDB): domain Bacteria; phylum Cloacimonadota; class Cloacimonadia; order Cloacimonadales; family JAIOQZ01. The sequence continues at coordinate 1,074,751 of CALODV010000008.1, forward strand.
AATTAAATTATACCTATCATTAAATTTTGATATAATTTTCCCAGAAAAATCTCTAATTACAAGCACTAACATAATTAATACAATAAGAAATAATTATAGTTATTGAAATATGATACCTGTTTCCCTTTATCGATTATAGCTCTCAAAATAGATACAGATTCACTATTTTCAATTCCTTTTTCTCTAAAAATATTTATTAGGTAGGCAAGAAAAGACTCTAGTCCTGATTGGTAGGCTTCACCTTGTAGGCTAATCTTAGGCAAGAGTCGTTGTGCAATAAAAAAATCAAATGCTTTAAAGGGTGACATAAATTTCAATGAAGTTATAGTGTAATCAATAAAAGCTATATCAATTCTCGGACTAATTGAAACTTGAAGTTTTCGAAGGTGTTCTTTTACATTTTCATACTCTCCCCTGAGAGTTTTATATTGTTCTCTATCTAAATCGGAATCTTGATGAGATGACACTTCAAAGTCTCTTAAATTAAATAATTTAATTGCATCCTCAAAAGTAAAATCAATTGGAGTTATTTCTTCATTAGAATCAAATACATAATTAACCGTGTTGTTCGAAAAAGGAACCCTTATAATATTAGCTCTGTCTATAATCCTTGGAGAAAGCTCTTCAGTTGTATGATCAATGTTTATTGTACCTATAAAACGTATATTATTAGGATATTGGAACTCCTTTTTACCTAAATCTAAAGTAAGGAACGAATTTTTTCTTGCTTTCGTATCCGTTAAGTTATAAAATAACGACCAATAATGCTCTATAGGACTTAGATTAGCTTCGTCCAAGACAACATACCCCATGTTTTGTTTAAAGTAGCTTAATGATCTACTTTCCATATCTGTTTTTACCAAAAGGTCATACATTGCTTGATTTGCTGGAACGAACTCTTTGCTAAGTGGATTGTAAAAACCAATAAAATCCTTATATGATGTCCAACCCTTTGAGACTGAAACCTCAACCTGCTTTTTCTTATCTTTTGCAAAAATATTTGATATTATACGTGCTAGTGAAGTTTTACCTGTACCGGGAGCCCCAGCAAAAATAGTGAAAGTGTTCTGAAACAAAGATATTAATATATTTGCCAAGAAATCTTTATCAAACCTTCTGTTTACTTTTTTCAAAGACTCATCAACCTTACTAAGTAGGAACTTCTCATGTGAGATAAAATCTTCTTTATTTAAACTCATAAAAGAAGCCACTTTTACATTTTCTGACAGACTTTCGTCATGCTTTTCTGGCTGAGATAAATCTCTTCCACTAATAAAATCAAAGTGAATTTTTGCCTTCACGAGCTCACCGAGTTTATCATGGGCTTTTTTCTGTTTATCAATAAACTCATTTGATAGTTTATCAATTGTATCTTCCAATTCTCTAATCTCATCCTCAATATGTTTCCTTTTTAGCTTCTTTGCATCAATATCTGATTCAATCTTTTTTAGGTCCCTGTATTTTTCTATCTTCTCATATTCTTCTTTTATATCAGCATTCTTTTCTATAAGCTGCTTAAGCTCATTATTTTCACTCACTATATCTGTAAACTTTTGTTTCTGTAGATCTTCTTTTGTTTGCTTCTTCTCATTAATCTGTTGTTCAAGAAGTTCAATCTCACTCAACATCTCTGCTTGTTGGTTTTTAAGTTCCCCAATGTTATCCTCAATCTGCCTTTTATTACTTTCGAAGCTGCTTATCTCAGACTGAAGATTTTCAATTTGAATCTTGTAACCCCTTGATTTTTCAACATTCTCAACAAAATTCATATTCTCATCAAAATTATTGTCACTAGAGTTAAGAATATCCAATATCCTTCTGTGTATGTGCTTCTCATTTAACTCAACATCAAGTTTGCTGAAATTGTCTACTATTTTTCTGAATGTAATATAATCATTTTTGCTATAATTCTTGCTAAAATCAATTCTTCTTTTAAGCCAGTTCAGTAGATTATCTTCAGAGACAAAAGTAATTTTCTCCGCATTATTAACGGGTAGCCAACAACTTGAAAATATTCTTTGAATGGAAGTGCCATATTCATCTTCAAAGTCAATCATTAAGTACTTTTCCTCTGAAATTCTACCCCAATCCCACTGATATATAGTATCTTCCTGTTCGTAGCTAAGAGCGGATAATTTTACTAATTCACCTGTGATGTAATTTATTTTGAAAGGTCCATAAACTAAATCATTCTGCTTAACATAAAAAAAATGTGTTTTCCCTGAATCATAGAAATTCTTCAGCAATATTGATATTACTTTACTATTCGGTATGAAATAATCCGTATCCAAATCAAAAATTCCATCATAAATTTCAATTATCTGTGTAGAAATTTTTTCAGTATTGTTTCCGTGCACAAAGTAAGGTAATTCAGGTTCATCGTATACATTAGCATTTTCTTGGAAAGAATTAACTTTAAATAACTCATACTTCGCAAATTTTTCATCAAGAGTAACGAACCCAAAATCGCCATTCATTTCTCTTATTCTTGCATTATATTTGATCGTATTTTCATGAGAATTCACATTTACAAAATTTCCATCTTTTACCACGAAAATTGGCAATGCATTAATCTTGTTAGTAATAGAATGTCTAATACTTCTACAAATCAATACCCAAGAATCATTATCTCTACCGTGTTTATAAGTAAATTCACGAATATTCTCCAGAGGTAAATCAGATAATTTCATTTGTCCTCCTATATCTTTTCGTAATTTAGCGAGCGAACTTATAAATTTGTCAAGAAAATCTGTTCATTTGTTTTTTTAACGCAAATAGAGCTAGTTTACACATACATTTATGCTCCCGATATTAATTAGCAGAAGTCAACACTATACGAAGATTCCTGTCAAGGAAACAATTCAACCCTGAAAATAATCAATCCGCTGAAAGCTTGAACTTATAGACAATTGCGTCCTCAAGTTCCGAGATAAAGAGATAACCTTTTTCATAAGCCATAGAAAGGTATGTTCTGCGTGGTATCCTATAAGCTGTCAGTAATTTCCCTTCAGTTGTACAACGGATTATTGTATCACAGGCAAAATCATTGAATTCCTGTCCATCTGCAGTTGTTATTTTTCCGCCATTGTCATTGTAAAGCATTATAAGCAAATCATCGTCGGCTTTACAGATAGTAACGGAAACGTATCCGACAGGAATGTTGAAATCCGGTATTGAAACAAGTTTTCTGTCTACGGAAGACAAATCTACCTGATAGAATTCGTTGTACTTACTGAAACTCATGTATACCATGTTGTTGATGATTGTATAATCAATCAGGATATTCCCTTTAGATTTGTACTCTTCACAAGCTTCATCCGATAAACTGCTTAAGTCTGCGACAGGAATTGCTTCCCCTTTTTCGAAACCAAAAAGCCAGGTGTCTTCCTTATTGAAAACCCTCTGCAGGAAGTAGATCTGTCCGTCATGCACCTGCATGCTGTTAGTCACGAGTGTAGGAGAAAAATCCTTAAATACCGAAAGACTGTTGCCATTCTTATCAAACTCCTGAATCCTGTTATTCCCGAACTCCTCTACCAGAACTCTATCTTCAAACACAGCTATATCTGCAGGCATCAGAAGCTCTCCGGGACCTTTCCCCATTGTTCCGATAGTTGATACATAGCTGAGATCATCAGTATTAAAAGAGTGACAGGACATTAACTCAAAATCAGCAATATACAGTTTATTGTCAGCGATATCCATATCCATGATATAGGACAAAGCAAATTCTGACTGTTCACCTGATTCAAGAGAATCCACAGGAGTAAGCGATATAGTGTCAGTATCTTTATCCGAACAACCTAACAAAAGCACAATCAGCAACAAACAGGCAATCCACCTCATATTCATAGTTATCCCTCAAAAAAAAGCCCCGCTTTCGCAGGGCTTTCAAAAAGTTCTATTCAAAGTTTTTTCTATATTCTGCCAGAGCATTCATAAAGATATGCATACCCTTTCTCAGGTCATGTTCGTTCAACGCGTAAGCAATACGAATCTCATCTTTACCGAGTCCCGGAGTAGCATAAAAACCTGCACATGGAGCTACCATTACAGTTTCGTTTTCATGTCTGTACTCTTCAAGAAGCCATTGCGCAAAGTGATCTGAATCTTTAATAGGAAGCTTAGCAATAACATAGAAAGCGCCTCTTGGTTTAACGCAGATTATATCTTCGTTTTTCTCAAGTTCAGCAAATACAATATTTCTTCTTTTGTCCCACTCAGCATGAATTTCCTTGAAGTACTCTTCACCGAGTTTAGCAGCTTCGTTAGCAGCAAGCTGTTCAAGAGTAGGAGGGCAAAGTCTTGCCTGAGCAAATCTGAGTATACTGCCCATCAGTTTTTCGTTTCTGCTTACAAGACAACCGATTCTGGCACCGCAGGCACTGTATCTTTTGGAGATACTGTCAATCATGATTGCATGATCATCAAAATCAGGCAGACTGAGGATACTTTTGTGTTTCATTCCGTCATATACATATTCTCTGTATACTTCATCGGAAATAACATAAAGACCGTAGTCTTTGGCTATCTTTTCCAGTCTCATCAGCTGTTCTTCTGTATAAACAGCTCCGGTTGGATTTCCCGGATTGCAGATAATTATAGCTCTGGTTCTTTCTGTGATAAGCTCTTTGATACTGTCACTGGATGGAAGTTCAAAGCCGTCAACAGCGTGTGTTGTAAGCGGTACAACTGTCACACCAGCCATAGTTGCAAAACCGTTATAGTTAGCATAAAATGGTTCAGGGATGATAACTTCGTCACCTTCATTACAGATTGCCATAAGAGCAAAAATAATTGCTTCTGAACCAGCTACGGTAACAATAATATCCTTATCTTCAACTTCAATCTCATTCGCTTTATAGTATTTAACGAGAGACTTTTTATATTCAGGTAAACCATCTGATGGACCGTACGCCAGAACTTTCTGATCGTAGTTCCTGAAAGCATTCATAATTTCAGGTGCAGTATGAATGTCCGGTTGTCCGATGTTAAGATGATAGATGTGTACTCCATCCTGTTTAGCTTTGTTAGCAAAAGGCATCAGTTTTCTGATTGGAGATGCCTGAATATTCATAGCTCGATCTGATAATTGCATAATTACCTCGTATATATTATTTTGTAGTATATTTTTCTAATGTCTTGCTCATATCTGCTTCAATTTCTGTCAACACTTCTGATATTTTTTTCTTATCCTCAATTTTGTACTCTTTTAAATACTCTATATAGATTCTGGCAAATGGTTTTGGCAGACGGAATTTATCCCATGAGTTGAACACCCATTCTCTGTCTACATGTACAACTGCAGGAACAATCGACAGACCTGACAGTAAAGATACTATTCCTGCGCCGGTCTTGATTTTACAGGCAGGACCCTTCGGACCGTCAGGAACAATACAGATGCTTTTTTTTCTGGCAAATCGTATCATTTCTCTGGCTGCTTTAGCACCGCCTCTGGTGATCGATCCTCGTATTGGTGTGAAGCCAAGAACTTTTGCAGGTTCAGCCACATAATCACCATCTTTGGAGGATGAAATCATAACACCTACACCACAACCTCTTCTGTGGTATAATAGCGGCAGTATATTCCTGTGCCAGAAAAGATAAAGCACCGGTTGTCTATGGTCTTCATTGATTATTTCATATCTCCAGAACAATCCCATAAATCTTACGAGCATAGCCCCGAGATACTTAACGAAGAACAATCCGACTTTATACATCTGACTCCGGTATCCACATTCTGTTTTTAAGGAGTTTCCCGGCAATATCCGACACACTCTCAGAAGCTTTTCTGTCACCAAGCAGATTATGAAGCTCTTTCAGTTGAGTTCTGGTTTCATCAAGTAAATCTTTTTTACTGAGATGCAGCATAATAGTATCAGCTATTTTCCTGCCGTTGGCATCATCCTGAATCAACTCGGGAAAAACCATCTGTTCCATAATGATATTGGGAAGTCCAATTTTATCGATTCGAATGATCCTCTTTCCTATTTCATATGACAATCTGTTTGCCTTGTAAGTAATCAGTGATGGAGTGCCGATAAAAGCGGCTTCGATAGTAGCTGTACCGGATGTAATAGTCAGAAAATCACAATGCTTCATCATATCATAATTATCCTGCCGTATAATATGGAAATTCTCCAATCCTGATTCTTTGATTATGCTGTAAAACAAATCTGAGTTCACAGAGTCCGCCTTTGAAATGAGAAACTCAAAATTAGACTGAGGCATGTTTTTTATCGCTTCGAGATGGACAGGAAGCAGTCTTCGGATTTCCATTTCGCGGGAACCGGGGAAAAATCCGATCCATTGTTTATCATTGTTTATCCCGTATTTTTCTGCAAATTCTTCTCTGGTTGTTTTAAAGTTAATTTCTTCAGCTATAGGGTGACCTACATAAGTAGCATTCAGTCTGTGCCGATGCAGTATTTCCTCTTCAAACGGGAGAATACAGGCAATATGACGGGTATAATCTCTAAGTTTATAGATTCGTTTGAATTTCCATGCCCAGAACTGCGGACATATATACCAGAGTACCGGTATATCATGTTCTTCTGCCATTTTGGCTATTCTCATGTTTAAACCGGGATAATCAACCATTACCGCCAAGTCAGGAGGATTAGTCTTAAATTCATTGAGTATTCTTTTTTCAACATTCCGGAAAAATGCCAGATGCTTAACGACTTCCAGAAAACCCATCACTTGAAAGCGATCGAACTGAAACAATGGTTTAAGTCCCTGTTTCTGCATAGCCGGACCACCTACTCCAATGTGTTTTACACCATAAATAGCTTTGTTGCAGGCTGCAATTGCTCCTGCCGCATGAATGTCTCCGGATTTCTCTCCGGCAAGCCAGAATATTTTTTTACTCATATTATCCTCAGAAGTGACTATCGGAAATTTATGTTAAAAATGTCCAGTAAATTGTTTGCAATATCATCAAGATTATTCAGAAAGTTTTCGACATAAATTGATTGCAGATTTATCACTGAATGATTAATTATCGTAAAAGATTTCTTCTATAGTCTCAAATCCTTCATCATCAACAACATGAAGGAAACCAGGTTTGTACCTTCTCCCGCCTTTATAAACCAGCGAATAAATACCTTTGCCAACAAGGTCACAATACAGCTTATAATCTTCACCGTTTCCAGCAAAAGTACCGGTACAAAATACATACTTTATTCCTACATAATCAAATACATTAGCCTTTATTTCCAATGTCCAGTGGAAGTTCTCCTCCGCCAACTGATAAGTCCTGGCATCAATAGATTTTATAAAGGACTTCCCCGGTTTCAGGGAACATGTCACATTCTCATAGCTGTTGTTAACGACAACTCCTGTTGTATCATAGGAATGAAAGTCCTTATGATTTACAACTATCCTGTACCTACTGAAAGGTACTTTGCTGAACTCGAACTTACCTTCTTTATCCGTAACAGTTGTTTCTGTCTCAAGCACAACTTCTGCTCCGGAAATCGGCATTCCATTATCATAATTCTTCACAAATCCTGTTATGTCGCGTATATATTTCTCTGAAAACATTGATATGTTAACAACTACAGTATCACCATGTATTGTAACATCTTCCGGAATATGATAGTAGTCATCTTTGAAGTAGTACAGACGTTCTTCCATATCAGGCAGATCACTAAAGCTGTAAAAACCATCAGATTTTGTAACCATACTCATATCACCGAACTTTACCTGAACACCTTCAAGAGGATGTCCCTTTCCAAGACCATATCGTACAAATCCCCTGACAGAGCCGGAATCAGGCTTTTTAATCTCTACAACTTCAACCTCTTCCACATCTTCAGCGAGAGAATTGGCAATAATCAGAAATATCCCGAGTATTCCCAATACAATCAAAATTATAGACACGACTGTTTTCATATATCCTCTAAGTTTTTTAATAATTGCAATGCAAGATTAATTCCTGTTTCTCGTTCGTCAGACTACTAATCATCTTTGCTTTTCAAAAGGCTTTTGAACTTTGTAAATACTGATTTCACACTGTGTTCATTTTCTTCATCTTTTCTGAACATATCCATGCTGCCGGTCACAATATGCTTGGTAGTTTTAACGATGAAAGCCGGAGACGGATACAAATCTCTATCTCTGTCTATATATATCCTGCTGCAATAGTTTTCGGTTATCAGAGCTACACGAGTCAAAAGAGCAGCGTTGACAAAGCCATCGCATAGAGAGCCGGTAATCATATTCAGAAACGGTATCTTTCTGATTCCTTCATTGGCAAGCTTTGAGTAAATTTCATTAGCTGCGATTTCTACTCCCTCTGAGCCACCTATGGCAATAGAATAATATATTTTCTTGAATATCACAAGTATATCTCTGTTACTTACCCTGCCGTTATACAGTTTAAAGATTTCTCTTACAAGATTAACACTGGCAGAGAAAATCAGAATAGCATCAAGAAATCCATTCTGTGAGACAGCAGTGCTCATAAATAAACGTGAGACATATTTATTTCTGATCTTCTCGGCATGCTTATGCAATGACGAGATATATACGGCATATATTTCTTTATTGTCCAGATCTTTATCTATACTTACTTCAACCAGTTTCTCATTTGTTTTAAGATGCTCCAGACGTTTGATCAGACTTTCCTCAAAAAGGTTTTCATGTCTTACAGGAGAGAAAACAGCCTTATATCTCAGCAATTTCAGGAGAGGAATAATTCCAAACCAGAGAACAAATCCTGAGATAATAATTACAACTGCATAACCGAAATATTCGTTAATCCCGAAAGAGGCAGATATAAGTATTACTGCTTCTTTGAATATCAGATATATCAGAATAAACGACAGGAAGAAAATTATCTTTTTGAAATTCACTGGGCCTCCACTGGTATTTTTTCATTTATTAGCAGAGAATTTATTATTGAGGCAATGGATGATTCAATTATATCGTCCTGCCACGGAAAAGCAGGTCTTAAAACCAGCATACAGCTCAGTCCAAAAACAGACGTCCAAAGAAACTGCACTGCAGAATCAATGTTCATTTCAGCAAACAGTCCTTCATCCATTCCACGGAGCACAAGTACTTTCAGTTTCTCATAAAGTAAAAAGTTCTTCCCTTCTCCATCGCTATATTTATTGGTTCTGTATTGTCCAGCGAGTAACCTCAGATTATCGGGATTGGAGAGATGGGCCTCAACATAACCTGTTAATTGCAGTTCCAGTAATTGAATAACAGGTTCAGCGGATTTACCATACACATGTCTTCTGGAATTTTCTGTCATTTGTACTCCTATAGAAACAATGATTTAAACAATGAGTAACATATATTAAAAGTGTCAAGCCTTATATATCATAAAACTACTCTGATTGACTGCTGATAACGGCTTGAGTTATTTTAGGTGTTTAGACATGATTTGAGCACCCCGGTTTTTTTTTGAGATCAATTCATTTATGTGATTTGCATATTACAATTCATTAACATAGTAGATTAACATTGTGATCTGTAAACATATAGGCAAATCACCAACTTAATATAACTAATGAAAATTATCCGTATTTTACATTCACCAAATCTTCATCAGGAATAATAAACTTGACACAAACATTGTATATTCAGTATATTTAAGAAAAAACTAGTGAAAAGTTATGGAAAGAATACTTATTATAGACGATGATCGCTTTATACTTGAAACATTCAGTGATATTATAAGCGAATATTTACCTGAAATTGAAGTTATTACCGCAGCTACAGGAACTTTAGGTCTTGAACTTGCATTGACTCAAAAACCTTCTCTGATACTCCTTGATTTGATTCTACCGGACAAATCAGGATTAGAGCTTTGTGTCGCGATGAGGGCAAATCCTGCAACGCAATATGTTCCTATCATCATTATTACCGGTATGAACACCCAGAGCAAGCTGAAGATTAAAACGCTTGAAGCGGGTGCGGACACTTTCCTTAACAAACCAGTACATATAGCTGAACTGATTGCTCAGATAAAATCCATGCTCAGACTGAAAGCATCTGAAGAAAAGCTGAGAATGGAAAGAGACCAGTTGAAAACCCAGTATGAAGAGACTTCTACTGAACTTGATGCCCTTGAAGAGCGTTGGAAGATCATCATGCAGTCAACAAATGAAGGTATCTGGGACCTAAACCTGAGAACAGACGAAATGTTCTTTTCCACTCACTGGAAAGATGCTCTGGCATATGATGATGATGACATTATCAATACTAAAGCTGATTTTTTCAGTCTTTTGCATGAGGACGATCTTGCAAAATTCAAGGATGAGCTTGAAAAATACCTCAGCAGAAAGGTTGCCAGCTTCTACATAGAAATCCGATTAAAATCCAAGATCGAAGAATATATGTGGTTTGCTTACAGAGCACAGGCTGTATGGAATTCTGATGGGGAGGCTATTCGTATCGTGGGAACACAGGTTAACATTCATGAACGTAAAGAATTGGAAACGGAACTTCTTCATATTGCTCATCATGATGCTATTACAGGGATTCCTAACAGAGTATTGTTTCAGGACAGGCTGCATCAGGCTATAGCACAGACAAACCGTTTCAAGACCAAAACAGCAGTGATGTTTATCGACCTGGACGGATTCAAGGCTGTTAACGATACATACGGACATAACGTTGGTGATATTCTGCTTAAACATGTTGCCGAACGCCTTAAAAGCGCTGTTCGTAAGGTTGATACTGTTGCCAGACTCGGAGGGGACGAGTTTGCCATAATCCTCCCTGACGTTAAAAAACGTATTAATACTCAACACATAGCCAAACGTATCATCAATGACATTTCAGAAAATTACGAGATTCAGAAGCAGGACATTCATGTATCTGCAAGTCTTGGAATCAGTATTTATCCGGACGATACAGATAATGTTATAAATCTGATTAATAATGCTGACCTCGCTATGTACAGAGCGAAACAGGCAGGAAAAAACCGATTCCTGTTTTACGCAGAGAATCTGCCTTCCAACGAAGAAGAATAAACTAATTTCAAACCATTTTATAATTGACACTTTCTGCTGATACCATAGATTATAAATACGTCTATAAAATCTCTTATACTATATTAAACACAAAATATATGCGAGGTCATAAATGAAAAAAAGAGTTCTGGTTCTCACAGGCGGTGGTGACTGCCCCGGATTGAATGCCGTTATAAGGGCTATTGTTAAAAGAGCATCTCTGGAAAGAGATTGGGAAATTATAGGTTCTGTAGAAGCGTTTAACGGTTTTCTAACCGAGCCCATGAATCTGGTTGATCTTAATCTGGAAGCTGTCAGCGGTATCCATGTTAAGGGTGGAACCATAATCCGCACAACCAACAAAGGCGGTCCACTTCACTGGCCTGTGAAAAACAGTGACGGTTCCTGGAGTGAGATCGACAGAACTGACGAGCTTGTTCGTAAACTACAGGTGCATAATTTTGACGCCGTGATAAACATTGGTGGTGACGGTTCTCAGAGAATTTCGCAGATACTCTACGAAAAAGGCTGTAATATCATTGGTGTGCCAAAGACTATAGATAATGACCTGCAATCTACCGACTTTACATTTGGTTTCCAGACTGCCGTTGAAATTGCTTCAGATGCAGTTGATAAACTGGTTTCCACAGCCGAAAGTCATAACAGAACAATGATTCTGGAAGTGATGGGCAGATCAGCCGGATGGATAGCTATATACGCCGCAATTGCCGGGGGAGCAGAAATCTGTCTGATTCCGGAAGTACCGTATGATATCGATGTAGTACTGGAAGTAATCCGCAGAAGATACGACAGTGGTGTAGGTTTCTGTAATATTGTGATTGCCGAAGGTGCAAAATCAATAGGAGGAGACCACTCTTATGTTGAAAGCAAAGAAGTCGGATATCATAACCTTATACTGAAGGGAGCAGCCAACAGGCTGAATGCCGAGCTCAAGGAAGCAGGACTTCAGGCGTCAACAAGAGTTTCCATTCTTGGACACCTGCAGCGTGGCGGTACTCCATGTGCCTTTGACCGTGTTCTGGCTACTCAGTTTGGTGTAAAAGCCTTTGAGCTTGTACTCCAGAGAGATTTTGGTAAAATGGTAGCCTACAAACATCCGAACATTGTTGCTGTACCGCTTAAAAAAGCTATCAAGAAATATAATTTTATTGATCCTGACTCAAATATTATTCAAACTGCCAGGGGACTCGGAGTTTGTCTCGGAGACAAAATCCCGGTGATTTATTCGTAAAAACTACTAGCATTTTATATACAGGCTGTCATGTTGTGATGGCCTGTTTTTGTATAATCTCATATCTAACATAATTTCTAAAGCATGAGTAATGTGAACTCAATAATAGATACAAGGCACCGTCCCCTAAAGTGTGTCTGATTTGACAAGAAATAGAAAAGAACCTCCAATAGTAAAAAAAGATCCAAAAGGAGGTTCTTATGAAATTGACAACAAGTCAATTGAGTCTTGTGTTGGACACTGCAATTGTCGAACACGGATTAAACAAAGTATTGGAAACAATACTAAACTGTCTGATGAAATTAGAGCGGACAGAATTTTTACGTCAAACAATATCTTCAAAAAACAAAGGGAATGGTTATAGAATAGGTAAAGCTATCGGCTTGGGAGCGGAGATAAAGCTCCAAATACCAAGAGATAGACTCGGTCAATTCTATCCAATATTGCTCACATTAATCAGAAACCAGGAAGAAGAACTTCATCAGCTTGCTTTTACTTTATATTCAAAGGGTCTTTCAGTACGAGATGTAAGTGATGTTTTTGATAAATTGTATGGTTCGAAGTATTCCAAGTCAAGTGTAAGTAGAATAAATCAAAGCTTTGTTAAAGAAATGGAATTATGGCGAAACAGACAATTAGATGCTAGCTACCCGTTGATTATGGTAGATGCAATACACACCAGAATACGCAGATCATCTAAGGTAGAAGTAGAAGCAATTTATACAGTTATGGGATTACGTAGTGATATGAGCAGGGATATATTAGCCATAGAAAGCATCCCACAAGAGAGTGCAACTGGCTGGGAATCATTATTCACAAGCTTAAAAGATCGAGGATTAGAATCTGTCAATTTAGTAATTGCTGATGGTTTAACGGGACTTGAACAAAGTATTGCAAACGTTTTTCCTGGTGCAGCGTTCCAGAAATGTGTAACTCATTTAAAACGTAATATATTAAACAAAACAAGGTACTCGGACAGGGCTGAAATAGCTGCTGATTTGAAACTTATTTTTGTTACTAATGACTCAGGATATAAACTATCAAATGCGATCGAGAACTTTGAAAACTTCATTACAAAATGGATGAAAACATATCCCTTCATAAGAAGATATAGAAATCGATCAGACTTAATTTACTATTTTACATATTTGAATTATGACTACAGAATAAGAAGTATGATCTATACAACCAACTGGATAGAAAACCTGAATAAACAGTTCAGAAGAGTTTTAAAAATAAGAAACTCAATGCCTTCTGATGAGTCTGCTTTGCTTCTTATTAGTAAAATAGCAATGGATAAAGTAGAAAAATATTTACAATATCCACTGCATTCCTTTAAATTTGACGATAATATTATGAAATAAATTAAAAATATAGATGAGGTTCTAGACACACTTATTAGGACAGTCCCAGATACAAGTTAAGAGAACTATTAAGATTATATTAAGCTTTAGAGGAAAAAAGATAATTTTCAACTATCTAACTTTTCGAGATAATGTTTGACAAAAGAAGATGAATAATTATTTCTTGAGTTGAGCAATTAGGGGCTCAAAAAAAATACATTGGGGGATGTATAATGATACTGAATACAAAAGGATTATCACTCATCTTACAACAGCATTTCTGATTCTGCACTATATCAAGCACAATTACAATTATTTCTTGAAATGAGCAATTAGGAGCTCAAAAAAAAAATACATTAGGGGATGTATTATGTTATTTAACTCCATTGATTTCCTAATCTTCTTTCCGATAGTATTTCTATTTTACTGGTTTCTTGCTGAGAGACATAGCATAAAAGTGAGAAATGCATTTCTTGTAGTTGCCAGCTATGTGTTCTACGGTTGGTGGGACTGGAGATTTCTAATTTTAATAGTTATCAGTTCATTTATAGATTTTTATATTGGTAAGATTCTTTATACAGCATCTGGAAAGAGAAAGAGGCGTCTACTTCTCTTGATGAGTTTAACAGCCAATCTTGGTATACTGTTCTACTTTAAGTACTCAAACTTCTTTATCGAAAGCTTCTGCTCTGCTTTTACCTTTTTTGGCAAAGAGCTTCAGTATAGTCGACTCAATATTATATTACCGGTTGGAATAAGCTTCTATACCTTCCAAACTCTGAGTTATACAATTGACATCTACAAAAGGGATTTTGAACCGACAAACAACATTATTGATTTTTTTGCGTTTGTAAGCTTCTTTCCACAACTTGTTGCAGGACCCATTGAACGAGCCTCCCATCTACTACCGCAATTCAGTATTAAAAAAACTTTTGATGTTTACAGAACTATCAGCGGATTTAGACTTATTCTCTGGGGGTTGATAAAGAAAATAGTAATTGCTGACAGACTCGCAACCTATGTGGAACCGGTCTATTCCAATGTTGATAATCATAATTCACTAAGTCTAATTATTGCCACACTTTTTTTCTCGATTCAAATTTACTGTGATTTTTCAGGATATTCTGACATCGCAATCGGAACTTCGAAAACAATGGGTTTCAACTTAATGGACAACTTCAAGACACCTTACTTCAGTACAAATGTAACAGAGTACTGGAAAAGGAATCATATATCTTTAACAACATGGTTCAGGGATTATGTATACTATCCACTGGTAGAGAGAAATCCTGTTTTATGGCGTATCCTGCTTGTCACTCTGCTGACTTTCACAATCAGCGGATTATGGCATGGAGCAAACTGGACTTTTGTGATCTGGGGATTAATCCAGGGGATATACCTATGCTTTGATATACTTGTTAAGAAAAAGCGGAAAAAAATCACAAAATTTATGAAGAAACACTCTTTAATGATGCTTATAACACCTCTTCGAGGATTAATTACCTTTTCTATGCTCTGCCTTGGGTTAATTTTCTTTAGAGCTCAAACAGTCAGTGATGCTTTCTTAATAATTCATAAAATTTTCAATTTTCATTTAGCAGCTCCATTCTGGTCCAGATCCAGATTATGGGTCTACTACATCCTGGGTATCTTGATTCTAATAGTAGTAGATACGATAATCAAACTCGAGGGATTAGATGAGTTCTTTAAAAAAAGAACTAAACTTTTTAGATGGTTATGCTACATTTCAGGTATATTTTCAATTATTTTCTTAGGAGTATTAAATGATTCACAATTCATTTACTTCCAATTCTAAAATCAAACTTGTTATCAGTATTTTATTTCTGGTTTTTATTATATTTCTAATTGATCATCTGGTATCAATACCTCTGAACAGTATGGCGCTTTCAGCTCGTAATGGAAAATACTGTGGGAAATACTTTGCTGCAATTGATTATAAAGCTGACCTGCTTCTCCATGGCAATTCAAGAATCTACAAGCAATTAATACCAGACACACTTGAAAAAGTTTTGGATGTATCTGTCTTTAACTCCGGGCTGAACGGTATAAGTATCTATTCACAAAATAGTGCTTTAATGTATATGATTGATAGGGGATACACTCCTGAAAACCTTGTCATGACTGTCAGAAGATCTTCTTGTAATGTTGAGATAGATTCAGGCTTTGACAAGTTGTCTGTCATTTATGATCACCCAATAATTAAGGAAAGACTCCTGAAGCTGAGTAAGAAGAATAGAATGTATCTAGTATTAAGATCACTGAAGTATAATTCAAAACTTTTTTATATTCTAAAAGAGAAGTTCTTAGCTCGAGATGTTATGAAAAGCAAAGGTTACGCCCCTATAATTGGCAAGCTTAATCAAGAAGTGCCAGACACTGTGACCACCCCACATATTTACAAAGAAGAAATAATTGATGAATTCATTCTTACAATGAAAAAATGTAAAGAGCATAACATTAATTTGATTTTTGTTGATGCTCCAATATTTACTATAGATAAAAATGATTATCCTGAAAAATTCACTCGTAACAGAAAAGAAATGAATATACCCATTCTTGACTATAATAATGGTGAATACAATTATCTTAAAAAGCCTGAGTACTTTTACGATGTTTTACATTTGAATGAAGAAGGAGCTGAAAAATTCTCACCAATCCTGGCAGAGGATTTAAAACGTTATATAAAGCACAAAGATTAACATACAAACAGACCACCGATAACTCAGCGGTCTGTTATTTTTATTATCTGTTAGTAAAACTACTTCTCCAGTACAAATCTCTCGAAGTGATAGAAGTCTTCTCTGTTAATTTCCGAAACAACCTTTACACCATCCTCAACATAGTCCAGACTGATCACCTTTCCCAGTTCATGCAAGCTGGAAAGGCTTCCGGCATCTTCATGAGGAATAAAGAGCTCATAACGTCCAATTGTGTGAATAGTCTCATCTATTCTCTCCAACAGAACATCTATATTCATGCTATATTTCGCGGAAATCATTACAGATTCCTTTTCAACCACATACGATGAAACTGCATCCATTTTGTTGTAGACTTTCAGCGTAGGTTTCTCATCAGCTCCAATCTGACTGAGAACATTCTCCACCTCTTTTATCTGATGAGCACAATATGGGCTGGCAAAATCTATCACATGGACAAGCAGATCTGCATCAAGAACATCTTTCAGAGTTGCTCTGAACGATGCTACAAGGTGGTGAGGTAATCTGGAAATGAAACCAACGGTATCTGAGATTACAACTTCGTTGCCACGTCCGATAACAATTGATCTTGCCGTTGAATCCAGAGTGGCAAACAGTTTATCCTCAGAAAGAACTCCAGCTGATGTGAGCGTGTTAAACAGAGTTGATTTCCCGGCATTAGTATAACCTACAAGACAAATCTTCTTAGTATTGTTACGTCTCTGCACCTGTGTGTTCTTCTGGATCATTATCTTTTCCAGCATCCTATTGATTCGCTTAATCTCCAGACGAAGATTCCTGCGGTCAACCTCAATCTGAGTCTCCCCCATACCTCTGGCAGCTTGTCCGGAACCTTTACTTCTCGCAGCAACTCTCTGCTTTCTGAAATGACTCCAGAGATTTCTGAGCCTCGGCAGCTGATAGTTAAGTTCAGCAAGTCTCACCTGAAGCCGGGCTTCTCTGGACTTGGCATGATCATTAAAAATACTGAGAATGATTTCCGTCCTGTCTATCACAATTTTATCAAGCATTTTCGCGACGTTTCTGGATTGAGACGGAGATAAGTCGCAGTCGAAAATAACTAACTCAACCTCTTCATATTCATCTCTTATCTGTTCCAGAATCCCCTTACCCACATATGTTGCGGAGTCGGGAGAGGAACGCTTCTGGACAATCTTTTCAATTACGTTTATTTCTGCTGTATCAGCAAGTCGAACAATCTCTACGAGTGATTCACTAAATACTTTTTCATCTGAGCCTTTAATCATGACACTTACAACTACTGCATCATTATTATACTTTTTTTCTGACATTCTTCCTCCTTATTTCCTTTGCTCGAAATCTGACCAAACCCACAAAAAAACCCGAACTAAGTCCGGGTATAAAATTTATATTACAGGACCAGCCATATCTGATTTCGAACAGACTGACCCTAATTTAAGTTTGTTTTGTAAGATCAGCCTTTAATTATTTGCGTAATCTTTCTGTTCTGATCATGTTTTCACCTCTCATTTTATTTTAGTACCTCAAAGTTAATCATTATATGTTACATGTCAAGAATAATCAATATGTTATTGCTTAATAGTCACTAAATAGATGGAATCATATTTGATGAAAATCGGATTTATTCGATTTGTAGAACGTTGTTGTACGTCATATAATTAGATCAAAGTTTATGCATTTCAAATAATATGAGTACGGTTAAATCCGGTTCTATCCTTGACATATAATCTACAATGAATAAGATACGAAAAAATAATTAGTGAGGACTCATGCCTTCCAGAAGAGAAATATACAAACATTACGCTGTTGAATACGATGAGTTGGTTAATAATGAGGATTTTCGTAGTAACCTGAGTAATTTTCTATTAAGTAATATCGACTTCTCAGGTAAAACGGTTATAGAGCTTGGAGCAGGAACCGGTAGATTGACATATATTTATGCAGATTCAGCTAAAACAATACAGCTATATGATAACTCTGCTCACATGCTGGACAAGGCAAGAGTGAATCTGGAACAATATAGCGATAAGATAAGTTTTGGCATATGTGATAATACAGAAATATCATCTTTAAGCATGCAGGCGGATATTGTAATTGAAGGATGGAGCTTTGGTCATGTTGTGAATGACAATGAGGATAAACTCAATCAAACAATAGAAAAAATGCTATCTGAATGCAGAAAACTGCTCAAACCAAAAGGAAAAATTATAATCATTGAAACTCTCGGAACAAACAGGGAAAACCCGGAACCAACATCTCCAAATATGAAAATGCTATTCGAATATCTGGAAAACCATGGTTTTATCAGGCATATCCTGAGAACTGACTATAGATTCTCTTCCAATGAGGAAGCTAAACGCGTTACAGGATTCTTCTTTGGTCAAAGCTTTGCAGAACAACTTGAGTTCGTAGAGGCTGGAGTAGTAAAAGAATATACAGGCATCTGGATTTATGAATCTTGATAATGCTCGTACAGTTATGGATAAGGTTTAAATATGTTTGAGTTTTATGAATCAGTTTTTCGAGGCAGAAGAGAAGCAGGTACGTCTTTCTTAATAATAATCTTTGTATTTATCTTGCTGTTGTATTGACTCTGCTTCAGGATATCAAGCTGGCAAGATACATAAGAAAGATCAATTCTAAATCATCTATTGGAGCTGCCGTATCAGCTTACAGGATTCCTTCCGAATATATTTCTGAAATTATTAAGAAAAGCAACTTTAAGCTGTCAGATACACTTGAATATCATAATGTCAAGAGAATAGACTTCAAAGAACACCCTTATGCAAAGCATCCAAACAAGAATTTGCAGTTTATGAAACTGATTATTGCCGTAACGCAACTTGTTTATCTTCTAAGGTTTCTGTTCAAATCAAATAAAGACTATATCAAAGAGAACTCTTATTGAGTTTTACGGTCATTTTTTCCATATAGGTTATGAGCATCAGAAAAAAGGTTGAGAGAAATGACAGCATACCGAGGGTTTCCAGAATTTCTTCAACAAATTGCTCTGCTCGCTGAAAGGGCATGCTGCAATTGTGAACATCAAAAGAATCCAACAGTATAGCGATTCCCGTAAAAGATATTGCTGCGATGAAGAATAGCAATGCTCCCTTTCTTGCTTTTATCATTCTTATGATAAGAGGGAACATAAATGCTGATACTATAAATAGGATTATCAGAAGATAATCCCCCGGTGAAGTCCAGAAGAATATTGGAATATCAATATCAGCAGGCGCAAGGAGTTTATCCCTTAGCCTTTCGTGGATCGCAAAACGTTCATCTAATGTCAGGCAAAGAAATCCCGAAGAGATGACACTCCATACTATCAGCTTTTTCTTTTCTTTTAAGAGATAATTGGCACCGGCACAAGCTGCTGCTGTAATAAAACAGGAAAACAGCAAAATTGATTCAAACCAGGTCATGGGAGTTCTCTCAAAGATAACATATTCCCACCAGCGGGGATACTTTGCCAGAACAAGCAATGTAATAAAAAAAAGTGATGCTGCAAAAATAAATATAATGAAAAAGCGCTCAAGCTTTCTGAAATCAGTCATTTTTTAATACCATGTTTATTGGATTATCTGTATTTAATGCCAGAAGATTATCAGTCCACTGTCGAACTCCCCTTTCAATAGCTTCTGTTGAATACCATGCTGTATGTCCAGTCTCAATAATTCTGCCATAATCCAGCTTATCCAGATTCACTTCAGTAATAAAGGAATCATCAACAGCGTAACCTGAAAGTCGTTTCTCAAGCAAAGCTTTCGCGATAGCATTATTGTCCACAAGCTGTGGTCTGGCTGTGTTCACGATTACTGCAGAGTTTTTTACCTTAAATAACTCACTATCTCCAATGATTACAGGATTGTTCCGTCTGGCTGATGCTATTATAATAATTATATCTGACTGCTGCAGAAGGTCAGATTTTTTTACATATTCTGCTGACTCCGAATGCCTGACAGCAATATCATGGAAAATGAGCTTGCAATTGAAAGCACTCAGCATAAATGCAATTGTTTTTCCGATTCTACCCATTCCAATGATTCCGATTGTTTTGCCCGATATATCCCATCCTCTCACTGATACATATCCGGGAATATGATTTTTCATTTTATCCCTGATTAGATGAAGCCTTCTTCCCATCATCAGAATCAGGGACAGAGTGTGTTCTGCAACAGTGATTTTAGCATATTCAGGCAGATAACTTAGAACAATCCCTTTAGATCGCAGATAATCAACGTCTACCCACTCATACCCCGTACTGAATATAGCGATTCCTTTTAATTCGTAGAGTTTATCAATAATCCCTCTATGAAAGTCTTTTACAGGTCTTCTTGTTATACCAAGATATCTATATCCGCTGGCAATATCTATAAGTTCATCATCAGATAGTTCTTTTGTGTTCTGACGAAAATCAACCTCGTAGTGCTGTTCAAGTAATTTCTGTTGCTCAAGAGAGAATGTCTTTCTTCCTTGTGCTGACAAAATAAGTGCTGCATCTTTGCTCAAAATTCCACCAATAATTTGTTTGATTAATCTTTCTCTATTGTAAATAAAAATGTCAAGTGTCAAAAAACAATCTAAATGATAATATTCTTTTAGAGCAGCTCTGGAAATCATGAAAATAAGTCATAAGCACGAAAAGCCTGTCATAAAAACAGGCTTTTCAAAAGTAGATTTAATTATAAAAAGTGCAGCACTCAGCACAATAATTGTAATTTATGTTATATTTCTATTCCAATGGGACAGTGGTCTGAGCCTAACACTTCCTGCTGAATAAATGCATCTTTAACAGCACTTTTGAATCTTTCATTCACGAAGAAATAGTCAATTCTCCAGCCTGCGTTCTTCTCTCTTGCTTTAAATCTGTAAGACCACCATGAATACTGTCCCGGAGACAAATCAAACTCCCTGAATGTATCAACAAAACCATTTTCGATATATTTATCAATCCATTCACGCTCTATTGGCAAAAATCCTGACCTGTCTTTATTTGCTTTTGGATTCTTCAAATCAATTTCTTTATGGGCAGTATTGTAATCACCGCAAACTATCACATTTTTACCTTCGTCATCCAGTTTCTTAACAACTTTCAAAAACTGATCATAGAAATCCATTTTGTACTGAAGGCGTTCTTCGCTCATCTGCCCATTTGGGAAATATATATTATACAGTATGAAGTCCTTATATTCGAGTCTCAAAATCCGTCCTTCACTGTCAAAACGATCTTCTTCAATACTGTTACTCACCGAGAGAGGTTGTTCCTTAGTGAAAACAGCAACACCTGAATAGCCTTTTTTTTCTGCGTAACTCCAATATTTATGGTATCCTTCAATTGCGAACACTTCTTCAGGGATCTGTTCTTCCTGAAGCTTTGTCTCCTGAAGGCAGAGTATGTCGGGTGATTCCTCTTTTATATAATCCAGAAAGTTCTTTTTTATAACGGCTCTGAGTCCGTTAACATTCCATGATATGATTCTCATAATTCCTCGTTTATTGTTTTCATTTCTTAGCGTGTTTAGTTTTTACATCAATCCTGTTGCATTGATCATAAATTATACAACGATTACACTCTGGGTTAATTGGCTTACAAAGTCTCTGGCCGTATGACACGAAGAAGGAGTTGAACTTTACCCAGTATTTCTCCGGCATTTTTTTTCTCAGAGCCATTTCAGACTCAAGAGGTGTCTTAGTTTTTATATAACCAAGCCTGTTCATTATTCTGTGAACATGAATGTCAACGCACACAGCAGGTTTTTGGAAGGCAACAGCAACAACAAGATTGGCTGTCTTCCTCCCAACTCCCGGAAGCTCAACCAGCTCATCTACAGTATCCGGTATTACTCCATCATAAAGTTCATCCAGTACATCTGGCAGTTTTTTCAGGTAAGATGCTTTATTTTTGTAAAAGCCAATAGGGAAAATCAATTCCCTGATCTGTTCTTCCGAATAGTCATTAAAATCTTTATAAGTATTGATTTTTTTGAACAGTCTTTCGCATACCTCGGCAGTAGTCTGATCCTTAGTTCTGGCACTGAGAATTGTTGCAATCAGAACTTTGAACGGATCCTGTGTCTGAATCTGAATCAAATCAACAACAGGAGCAGCTACTTTTACGAAATCTGTTTCCAGGGTTTTGTATACTTTGTCTATATTAACTTTTTTCATATTGAAAGAATATCAAATCATTTTGCAATGTCAACAATTTTGTTGTTATTATAAAATTTTTCGTTTCATATTTGCAATTTCCTCATTTTCGATCAAAGTGGACAAAATTATTTCAATGACACAGGAATGTTTCTGAACTCGTACTTTTCTTTAGTGTTTCCACTCAAAATTTGCAGGAGCAGGATTTTGTTAATTTCCGGATCAACTTTTTCAAACACAAGTGTCATTTCAGCAGAACATCCTGCAATAATCTTCTTAGACGCACAATCGTACTGACTGAGCCCTTTTATTTTAGTGGTGTTGTTTCCGAATTTTACCGAGGATATGATAACCTCATTACTGTTCTGATCAAATACTTTAGTATTGTACTGCCACCCATAAGTAACTTCGAATAGAATATCATCCTTTCCCAGATTTGTGATTTCAAAATCACAATAGAGTGTTCTATCTTTGACTTCAGCCTGTAAAAGCTTTATCTTAAGATCGTTTCTTTCAATTTCCTTAAAATAGTTTTCTTTTTTCTGCAGCTGTTCTGTCGTACTAACAGCTGCTCCCAACATACAAAGTAAGTCATTATCCTTAATCACTGAAGCAGAAGCTGCTGAAAGCACCTTTCCAGATTTTGTTGAAATTACTCTGGCGTTAATTCTTATGTACTTGCCAACAACAGTTATTGTTCCGGTAATAATAGCATCAGCTCCAAGAATATTACCTATTGAGACGGCAGTCTGCTCATCAATAAATCCACTAAGTCCAAGATTCTGTTCTTTCAAGATCTTCTTAAGCATCTGCCTTTCAACAATCTCCAATTTACTTTTTTTATACAGTTTTGTTGTAAGTTCTTCTGCAATAAACATACCTAATTCTGAGATATTTCCTTTCACATCAGTAAACTCAGTTATTGCAGCAGCCTGATTTTCGTTTTGTAATGTATTGATGATATTTTCAGCAATCGCGTCAAGTTGAACATCAAGATCATTTATAATTGCATTTTCATTAACAGCAGTAGTACACGCTGAAAGCACAATTATAAGAATCAATATCATATACTTCATAAGTAATTCCTTATTTATAAAACACATAGTTTCTGAGGAATGCATTAAATACAATAAATGGAGATAGCACAAATATATACATAATAACAGAGGTCGGAACTCCAATCTTAAAAGCCAATCCAACAGCTATCATGGGATTCAGTACAAATGAATTCTCACTTCTACCACTGCTGAAGGTTGTCTTTACATCCCAACCAATAGGTTGATTATTTATCATTAGATCATTAATCCTATAATACAATCCGAAGAAAAAGTTCGAAAGCAGACCAGTTACCGGCTTTCTTTCTTTTTCTCTTTTCAATTAAGTAGGTTGGTACCATATGAGCTCTTTTGTACAATAACCCTGTCATTAAAAACACTAAGCCAATTATAAGCTGAGGTAATTTTCTACTTTTGTTACGATCAATAGACATTTCTTCTATCTCTTTATCGGTGAAGTTATTCATTTCGTTGTATTTTGTACTTAATGGCTCAAGTTTCCCTTGAAGCTCAATAATCTTATCCTGTTTTTCTTGTTCACTAAATTTGCTATATTTTCTACTACCTTTCTTAACATTATTAATTTCTTGTTCATAGAAATGTACTTTGCGATACACAGATGCAATTTCTTTTTTATACCAATCTTTCGGTGATTTCATACTAACATCTGGGTTTACAAAAAAAGGAATAATATACAAGAGGAGAGCATAAGCTATCAGACCATACCTCACCCAGTTTTTCCCAACATATAGCCTTTTCTTCTGAAAATTTACAGCATTGAGCAATACAGTAAGTCTTGCTTTTAAATCTTCGTCATCAGGGTCCAGTGATCTTGCTTTATTCAGAAGTTTCTCAGATTCTTCAACCTGCTTCCGTGATTTCGGACTTCTTATAACTTCACCAGTATCTGCATTTTCTTCGATTACATCCCAACTCAGAAATACATCTTGCATTAATTGTTTAATTTGCTCATCTTTTTGATTCATCATTTTCCTTCTAAACGAATATTTGTATATTATTTCAAGTCGTCACTTTTAATTTGCATAGTAATATGAGATAATAATGTGTTTAAGACTTCATTTGATCTAGTCAGTTTTCAATATCGATTATTATAATGGGCATCAATTCAGTATTTCTCACCAAAAATGAGTTTAATTGTACCATAGGCAATATGTCTCATCCATAAACGAGCAAAAAAACCCGGACGTCCGGAAGCAATAACATCTCCGTTCTTATCAAACTTCATTTCAGTATATTTCTTGTATTTTTTACCGCGATAAAAGATTGTCTTACCGGTGACAAGACTTTTTAGCGGACCATCTTCATAAAATCTGACAGGAGACAATCCACCGGGGTCACATTCTATACCATTAATAATGCAAGGCTCGTATAAGAAAATAGTTTTGAGTTTACCATTGGGATAAAATGACGTTGATGATTTTGCCTTTCCACCATCGCAGGGATATCCGTTTATATTTAAATCTTCCCAAAGATAGAGATGAGTAACTTGACCTTTCTCGTTTCTGAATACTCTGGAATTAGTGGGGACTAAAACATTATAAATTTTAGTATCTTTTGCTAAATCATAGCTACTTACTTTTCCATTCTCGTGAAAATGGCACCATTGATACAGTTCAATTCCATCAACTACAACAGGTTCATCCAGAAAAACTCTTTTCAGATTACCATTATCAAAGTACTTCTTTTTACGCCCTTCTTCAATATCAAAAGATATCAGAGCCGTTGATAACAGTATCAGAGCAATAGTTAGTATTCCTTTATTCAAGCCTACCTCCTACGATTAATTTAATTCTTAATTTATGAGTAATAAATAATTGAGTACATGAATTGAGTAAAGTTTTTTTCCAGATTTGTTAGAAATTTGAATTTTCTTTTTTTCGCATTTAATTTCATTTTTGGTTATAACAAGATATAAGTTTTCAAAAAAAATATTTACAGAAATGAAATGATACTTTTTTATTGCAAAAAATATTCGTAGGATTTCAAAATGACAGAGCAACAATATATGCAGTTGAGAGACAGTGCTGTGAGGATGGCATTTAAGATAATAAAAAACAGCGATGATGCTGAAGATGTTGCTCAGGAAGCACTGTTAAAGCTGATGATGATGGAGAAGGAAATTGAAAATCCTTCAGCCTGGATTACAACTGTTGTAAGAAACCAGTCTCTATCTGTAATTAAGAAAAAATCGAAAACAATTCAATTAACTGAGGAAAAACTTGTATACGAGACACCAGCTCAGGAACAGGATGATGAGGAATTACCGGACCTTGATACTGAACATGTAAAGTCCTTGATATCCGCATCGGATTTCAGAGTATATAAAATGATGCTTAAATACAAGACTGTTAAAGCATACGCAACAGCAGCCAAAAAGAAATATTCCAGTACAGCCGCAAAGGTTCAGAGAATGAAACAGAACCTTGTAGCAGCATACAACAGAGATAAGCAAATTGTTACCGGTATAAATCTTCTGACATACAAGGAAGCGCGCTCATGCAGAGAAATGCTTAAAATTCTTCCTACAATCTCAAATAGCGAAGATATGAAGAAACATGTTAGATACTTTGAGCAGTACGAGGGTGACTCATTTAATCTTGGCATTGACAATATCAGGGCATGGAACATCCACTTAAAAAGAGACATAAATGTCCTATATATTACATTTGAGAACAAATCTCAGGAAATTGAAAATTGCCAGATAGACTTTATCATAAACAAGCTGAACAGGATAAAGATAAAAGCAATCACAAAACTTCCTACAACTCATTTAAAAGTTATTGACAAAGAGGAGTTTCTAAGAAGTATTGAATCTACAAAATCCGGTATATATAAGCTGAATGCAGAAAAGCAAAAAGCTTTGGCTAAATTGTTAAAAGATATTAATTAATCAGATTTCAGTTATATACTCTATTACCGAAGTAGATAAGGAAACATTGAGAACAGATTATATAGTTCACTTGTTGCAAATTTCTCATAGATTTTCGACTATCAAAGGTATATATTTTTTTGGTACGAATATTGCAATACTTTTTGTACTGATTATTTTTATTGGAGAATTAAATGAAAAAGAAAATTCTTGTTATCCTTTTTTTGTCCTGTTTAGTATTTAATAGTTTTGCGTTTCCATTTCTTACAAGCAAAGTAAGTAATAAAGGAAACAAAGGCAAATTTGCTGAATTTAAAGGCAGCAAAGGCGATGATCGTCCTTTAACTTTAGAAGAAATCATACAGGTACTGATTGATAAAGGTCTTATTGACGCAGGTTTCGATGGAGAAATACCTGGTTTCGACCCTTATACTGTAAAGGGAAAGGGGTCTCAAGTGTTCATCCTTGAAGGTTATATCATTGTACTCACAGATGGAGAAATCTATATTTCACCAATCAAACAATAGATTCTTAATTCTGAATCTGCATCGTAGGTAAACAAATATGTTTATTGTGTAAACATCGTAAACAGATGAAGATTTCATTTATTCACTATAAAGTTTCTTTCTCTACAGTATTTCAATTTATGGTATAATCACAATAATTACCATTAAACATTTTATTGATTATCATTCATTTTTTTGTGGACAATCTTCTTTTTCTTGTTATAATTTTGTTAATGAACTGATTTTCTGAATTAACGATGTCAGTTTTTTACAGACAAACCACTTAATAGAAGAAGGAGAATTTATGAGAATAACTGTTTTTTTAGTTCTTATTTCCATGCTGATTTCATTAAACTCAATTTCAAATATGTCAGAAATTTCAATTATTACAGGACAAGACCCATATAGTACAGAGTACAGTAACTATGGCTATTGTATTGACATTGATGGAGATTATGCTGTTGTTGGTGCTCCGTATTCAGAAAACGGTACCGGAAACGCTATTGGAGCTGTGTTCGTATATCACTGGGATGGTTCTCAATGGACACAACAGAATAAACTCACACTACCAAATCCGGGCTATGGCCTTAATTTCGGTGAGTCGGTAGCAATATCAGGAGATTGTATTGTTGCAGGATGCGCAGGTTACAGATCAAATGGTGAACTAAGCGGAGCAGCTTATGTATACCACAGGTCCGGAACTTCCTGGAGTTATCAGGCAATACTTTACCCGTCTTCAGTTCAACCTTACGACTACTTCGGAAGAACTGTCGACATTAGTGGTGATTATGTTATTGCCGGAGCTCAACAGCATGATCATAATGGAATGGATGATACCGGTGCAGCATACATTTTTCACAGATCAGGTACTTTCTGGACAGAGCAGAGCAAGCTGACCGCCAGTGATGCATCCGAATACAGCTACATTGGTAAGGCAGTTGCAATAAGTGGTGACTATTGTACCGTAACAACCGAGCACCTTAATAAGGCTTATGTATACCAACGAGTAAGTTCAACCTGGTCACAGCTTCAGATTATCACAGGAACAGGAATGCTGGCTGCTGATACTTTTGGTAAATCTGTTACAATGCAGGGAGTATACACTCTTGTAGGTGGAACATACTACAATGGTATGGAAGGAGTTGTTTATACATTCCATAGGGGAACCACAACTTATTCTGAAGAAGGAAAGCTGCATCCATCCAACGGATCTATTGAGGGATCATTCGGGTTTTCAATTTCATTATCGGGAGATAAAGCCTTAGTAGGTCAATATGCCAATAGTGAAGTTGCTGACTATGCCGGAAGCGCTTATGTGTTTGAGAGAAGCGGTACAACTTGGAATGAAGTGCAGCAGTTGTTTGGATCTCAAATTGGTGAATATGATAATTTTGGATGGGGAGCAGCGATATCAGGCGATAAAGCTCTTGTAGGTGCAACTCAGGATGAAGGAGATCAGCCATACTCCGGAGCTGTTTATTCCTATTCACTAACATCTACAATTGCTAACACTAGTGTCCCGGATAACGATCAGTCTTTACAGCAGCTTCCCGGAGCTAATACAGAGTTTCAGTTTACCACAAACCATGCGGCTACTGATATTACAGTATCCATGTTCGGACATACTCCTTCAGTCGCAGGATCTCTGCCGGCTGGAGTTCAGACAATATCAGCAGATACATACTGGCAGGTATTCTCATCCGCAGGAAATGTCGGAAACTACAACATTACTTTTGATCTTACCGGAGTTTCCGGAATCGAGAGTTTCAATACATTAAAAATACTTAAGCGAGATAATTCATCAGGAGAATGGCAAGATGTAACACTTGCACCTCACAATGCTTCATTGCTGTATAATAATCCGTACATCACCGTACAGGGACTCAGCAGCTTTTCTGATTTTGTTCCGGCAGGAACAGGTGACAATCCTCTACCTGTTGAACTTTCTTCCTTTACCGGAGCATTTAGAGACAGCAAAGTAACAATAAGCTGGGAAACCAGTTCAGAAACTGATAACAATGGCTTTAATATTTTCAGATCTGAAAATACTGAGTTTAGTGCATCGACCACAATTAATCCCTGGGTTATTGCAGCCGTAAACTCTTCATCAGGTGGTTCATACTCATTCGATGACAATGACATTGAAATGAACAAGACATACTACTATTGGCTTGAAAGCTTGTCTTTGGATGGCAACTCAATCCTTCACAGAAGTATCTCCGTAACAACCTCTAAATCAGATGGAGAAATTATTCCTGAACTACCCCAGACAACCCTGCTCCATGATGCTTATCCGAATCCATTCAATCCGGAAACTACAATCGAGTTCAGCGTGAAGGAAAATGAATCTGCCACACTGACAATAATGAATGTAAAGGGGCAAACCGTTAAATCATTCCCAATATTTAATTCAGGTATCCATCAAGTAACCTGGGATGGTACTAACAACAACAGTAAGCCAATTTCATCCGGTACTTATTTCTATATCCTGCAGTCTTTAACAAGTAGGCAGTGCAAGAAGATGATTCTGATTAAGTAAATTATTGAGAAGCTGTCAACTATGATAAATACTCGGCAGCTTCTTTTCTTTATAGACCCATTGTTAACATATATTTGTCATTATCAAGTTTTTTGAATTTTTATTTGACTGATCTACAAACATTTACATCTTTTGTAATTATTACAATTTGCATTAATTACTTTATCATTTATATTATTCATAATAGTTTAAACGTAATAATATGGAATTAGTTGTAAAACAAAAATAAACATAAATTTAAGGAGATAATTTGAGAGTAAAATATCTGCTCTTGAGTCTCATCTCCGTGGTAGCATTATCTTTGACTGCTGTACCGAGAAATGTTCTCGGTGAGTTATTCACTGAAACATGTTCCAGCTGCGGAGGGGACTATTCATCAGCGCGGTCTGCGTTGATTCAAATCGCTGATCAAAACAGCAATATCGTGCCGATTATCTGGCAGACATCTGACCCTCAGTCTCCCGGTATTACGGATAGAATTAACATGTATAACGTCAGCCTTATACCTCATGCCTGGTTTAATGGTTTAATGGACTATCAAGGTGAAGATTATGTTGTTGATAATTACAATAATATATTTACTCAATTGAGTAACCTGCAATCCCCTATTGAAATTCAGATGGATCTGGAAATCCATGATGATACTCTTAGAGCTGCAGCTCATATATCGCTTGAAAGCGATGTTTCAGCAGGAAATTCAATGTATTTTCTACTGACAAACAGAGATAACTCAAATTATTCATCACTTGTACTTCAGAATTCAGGCAGTCAGCAGTTTGATCTTGTCACATCAGGACAAACACAGACGTACTATCATGATTTCAGACTTGATCCGAATATCAATATTGATGATTTCAGGGCAGTTGTCTTTATTCAGAATGATTCGACAAATGAGATTCTTCAGGCTCAGCAGACTATAGTAACAGATTTACGAGCTGACTTCAATGTAGCAAGTCAAGTCGGTCCTGCCAGCTTCCTTGCAACTTTTGAAAATCTTTCACAGCCGGAAGAAAGAGTAACCGAGTGGATGTGGGATTTCCAGAATGACGGTATAATCGACAGTTATGAAGAAAATCCACAGTTCCTCTACGACTCACCTGATGTGTACGATGTAGCTTTGTACATCAGTGATGGTGAAGACACTGTCAGTATTGTAAAGCAGAGAGCTGTTTTCGTGACCGATGCATCTAATGTAGGCGGTAACGTAACCGGGGTATGGAAGGCCGAATACTCTCCTTATGTCATTACACTTGATACGGTAGTCCCGGATTATGGAGAACTGATAATAGAACCTGGAGTTGAAGTAAGATTTAATACCGGCAAAAAAATGACAGCTTTTGGAGAGTTGGTTATTGACGGTACTCTTGAAAACCCGGTAGTCATGCATTCAACCACAAACTGGAAAGGTTTGAAACTGGTTAATTCTCAGTATAACAATATTATAAAAAACGTTGAAGTTCGCAATGCAACACTCAGCGGTATATACCTCACAACTTCAAATGCAGAAATTGATGGAGTCTGGGTACATAATAATAATACCGGTCTATTAGCAGGCGGTATTGAGATATTCAACTCTGATTCTGTAAGCATCAAAAACAGTATCATAAATAACAACACGTCAGAAGATAATGCCGGCGGCATTGGTATCAGAAGCTCCAATGTTACATTAGAGAACTCAATAATTGTGAATAACTCCGGTTTAACAGCAGGAAGTATTTCAGTTATAGGAGACTCTCTGTTCTCGGCTGTAAACAATACAATTTCGCATAATCTTGGACTTGATAATGTGTCTGTTCTGATTGATGCAGATAATGTTGTTTTCAAGAACAATATTGTGTTTTCCACCTCTGTTATGCAGATTACAGGATCAAATGTAGATGTTTCTTATTCTAATATAAGCGGTTACAGTGGAGGCACAGGTAATATTGATGCAGATCCTGTGTTCGAGGGACCAACATCCGGACATGGACCTGATATCTCAGCACAGGACTCAGATTGGAGTTTGAGTCCATCTTCCCCATCGGTTGATGCGGGAGATCCAGCCACTGGTTATAACGATAATGAAGATCCGGAGAATCCCGGATACGCTTTATACCCGGCAATGGGAACCACAAGGAACGACATGGGTGCTTTCGGAGGAAGAGGCAATCATGTTGATATCACTGAAATCGAAGATGAAAACAAGATAAATAATTTATCCCGCTCCTTAATATCTAACTACCCCAATCCATTCAATCCCAAAACAACAATACAAGTGTCGCTCAGCAAAAAAGATGCGGATCAGCAGGTGAATATATCAATATATAATCTGAAAGGACAGCGAGTAACAACTTTGTATGATGAAATACCGAAGCAGGAAACATATAATATTGTCTGGAATGGGACAGACTCTAATGGTCTAAATGTCGCAAGTGGAGTTTATTTCGTTAGGTTAACTACACAAACTGAACATTCAATGAAAAAAGTTGTACTATTGAAATAATGTCGTAACCATAGTGAAGCCTGCTGAAGTTCAGCAGGCTTTTTTCTATTAGTTGATAGCTTTTCTAAATTTCGATGAAGACCGGGATTGCCGGGATTCATCAACTTACCTACTCTAAAATTGTACGTTAAATGTACTGCTGAACTTCAGCAGGCTTTTTTATATTAATTGATGGCTTTTATAAAATTTCGATGAAGACCGGGATTGCCGGGATTCATCAACTTACCTACTCTAAAATTGTATGTTAAATGTACTGCTGAAGTTCAGCAGGCTTTTTTCTATTAGTTGATAGTTTTTATTAAATTTCGATGAAGACCGGGATTGCCGGGATTCATCAACTTACCTACTCTAAAATTGTACGTTAAATGTACTGCTGAAGTTCAGCAGGCTTTTTTCTATTAGTTGATGGCTTTTATAAAATTTCGATGAAGACCGGGATTGCCGGGATTCATCAACTTACCTACTCTAAAATTGTACGTTAAATGTACTGCTGAACTTCAGCAGGCTTTTTTATATTAATTGATGGCTTTTATAAAATTTCGATGAAGACCGGGATTGCCGGGATTCATCAACTTACCTACTCTAAAATTGTATGTTAAATGTACTGCTGAAGTTCAGCAGGCTTTTTTCTATTAGTTGATAGTTTTTATTAAATTTCGATGAAGACCGGGATTGCCGGGATTCATCAACTTACCTACTCTAAAATTGTACGTTAAATGTACTGCTGAAGTTCAGCAGGCTTTTTTCTATTAGTTGATGGCTTTTATAAAATTTCGATGAAGACCGGGATTGCCGGGATTCATCAACTTACCTACTCTAAAAATTGTACGCTAAATGTACTGCTGAAGTTCAGCAGGCTTTTTTCTATTAGTTGATAGCTTTTCTAAATTTCGATGAAGACCGGGATTGCCGGGATTCATCAACTTACCTATTCTAAAAATTGTACGTTAAATGTACTGCTGAAGTTCAGCAGGCTTTTTTTAAAGTTGATTGGTTCTAGGCGCAATTTTGGGAGTGCATTGACTATGCCAATGCGTAGATTGAACAATAAGTAGGGGATTTAGACGATTCTAATAATCGAACTCAAGTCACTCCAAACTTCGTTTTAACAACTCAAGTCCGCGCAAAGACTTTTCACCCGGATTATAAATTCACAGTTCATCTATACCTATCTAGCTTATTCCGTTGTATTCTTTTGCTAAAAAACCAATTTCAACATTATGCTTGACATTCATTGTCCACATTTTCTACTTCTCTTCATAAACCTTGAGGAGCATATCCATTGAAACAGTTTATTCCAAAAACTACTAATTCAGCAAAAACCAGTGTGAGAACAATTTTTTTTCTGATAGTATTTACATTTTTATTTTCCTGTTTGTTTTCAGCTAATGAAGTAATAGAAGATATAATTCACGAACATATAACAGAATACAACAAACTACTCAAGTCTGACACACTTTCGGTTGAGAAATACTTAGAGATTGCTGATTTTTATGCAGCAATTGGCAGAAAATCGGAAGTCAAAGCAACCCTTAAACAAGCTCAAATAAATTTCCCTAACAACATACAGGTACAGGCCTTGATCTTCGAAAATGCAGTTTACTCAGAAAGTAAAACCGGATTGCATAATTGTCTTAAAGAGTTCAGAAAAACATTTGAAAATGACAATCTTGAAAAACATGTTCTCTACGCGTATTATTCTGAGAGAATGAAGTATTATAATCTTCTTACTTCTAATTATTATGGAAAAGACTACTATTTGAAGAAACTGCTTAAAGACAATAAGGATATTGTTAAGATATATAATACTCTGGAGAGCTGTGAAAGATGGGAACGACCATATTATGTTTACAAGGAACCATATGAGATATGGGCTGTAAATGAAACAGGAAACCTATTAGATTTTACATTTAACAGATTCAAGTTAAACGATACTGAAATCTTAGATATTATCAATTCCGTAAGATCAGATAGTAGCGACTTTTTTTGGGGGTACTTCATATATTCAGTTTACAAATATGGTTTGAATAATCCGGAAATGGCTGATTCTGTTGCAAAAAGTTACATTTATAGTGCAAGTGTGAGTTTGGATGATAAATTCCTTTTTGCTTCAACTTTTTATGACAATGAAAAATCAGTTAAACATTACAATGAATTTGTTGAATTCCTTACAAGATGCGATATTTCTGAAATGAACTCGGAAGACATTGATTATTTGAGCACAAAACTTCCATGGAAAACCTATAAATTAGAGTCTAAAGATGCATGGAGCAATCTTATTGAATATTGTCTAGCTAATAATTTGTTTAATGGAAATGAGCCAATAATCGCATTGTATTATGCTGAAAAAGGTGACTACAAAAAAGCAATTGAAATACTACTAAGTATAAATGACATCAATTACAATATAGTAGAGTCAGGTAGCAAAGTCAGAAATGGATGGGGAGATAGTTTTGAGATTGGTAATCAAAATGAATATCTTTTGAAAACCTTAAAAATACTGAGTGCTAATGATCTTAGTTTAATTAAGCAAGTGATTAGAGAAAATGATAATTTTGAGAAAGTACTCGTACATACTGCTGCTGACTTCTGCAAATACAGTGATCCTTATGATTTATTAGAAATACTGAATACTTTTGAAAAGCTTCTTCCTGACTCCTATTACATACCTTATTTTAAAGCACATTACTTTTTCGAACTTGAAACAGATTTTTTGCAAACTGAAAGTAATTTGAAGAAATCCCTTGAAATATACCCGAGGTTTAAGTATGCTCTTCAAGATTTAGGGAGGATATACAGCAGTGTTCACGATTATGAAAATGCCCAGAAGTACTTGGAAATGGCATATTACGAATCTGACCCAGACTCTGCATATGCTTACTATGAGGTTAATGAGAAAGGTCATAGCAGATTACTATTGGAAGAATTTTCATCGCGTTTTGA
Source organism: Cloacimonadales bacterium (SeqCode) (assembly GCA_942492065.1). Lineage (GTDB taxonomy): Bacteria > Cloacimonadota > Cloacimonadia > Cloacimonadales > JAIOQZ01. Next base: position 1,109,601 of record CALODV010000008.1, read on the forward strand.
ATATCCACAAGAAAATCTTATCAGGTATTATTCATTCACAAGTCAGATTGATGAAATGGATGCTCTGGTGGTAGATATTAAAGAAGACTTTGATGTACCAGACTTAGAAAAGGATAGAATTACTCTTAGTCACAATCAGGTAATAAGAAATGCAAGTGTTTTTTTTGTTAGAAATTCACCAAATTTTAAGGGAAATCAAAGATTTCTGCATAATACGCTTAAAGTTATCTTATTCCCATTTAAGTTGCCTTTCAGTTACAAGAAATATTACAAGAAAGACATCGCATATCATGGTCCTGGTATAACACCAGAAACCTTTTTGAGGTACTGTATTAAAGAAGGAGTCGATGGTGATGTAGCTGATTTAATAGAAAAACATTTTGAAAATAAATTATCATCGAATTATTCTGTTTTTGATGATTCAGATGTTTCATATTTAGAATACTATATTGATTCAGTCATAAAAAGTAACAAACCAGAGAAAGCTTTTCAAATAGTAAGAAGGATTATTGTTTCAATTACAAAAGATTTTAGCTTAATGGTTCACAACCACCTTGATCAGAACTTCTTTGATTTCATTAGAATTGGATTGATAGATTTGGACGGATGCTTTGATGATGAGACACATAAACAAATGCTATACAAAGTTATGATCAAGTATGCAAATTCCAGTTATGAACCTAAATATTGCCCAGATAAGAAAGATGTTCTGTTTGCAGAGGCTTTTTGTAAAATAGGAGAAGTTAACAAAGCAGCAAAAATCTACGAAAACTACTATAACTATATAGAACTACATAAAGAAAATTTTAGTATAGCTGACAATTTCTACCTCTCCTACGCGAAGTTCCTTTCAGAATATAGGAAGGATGATAAAAAAGCTCTTGAGCTACTGAAAGAATACAGGAATATATACACAAAGAAAAATCATGAGATAAATGAGATGTACAAAACACTCAGGAAAATAGTTAAGCAGAAAGCGTAGATTCCATCCCGGGATATTGTAAAAATATGGACTTGACTCGCAACATGCAAAGTGAGTTTGAAGAGAGAATATATTTGACATCCTGAATATTAAAGAGAATATCATCGAATCTTCTTTGTAACCTTTATATCACTCCCATGACTTATTACTTTTCTACAGGATGATAGAAATTAAAGTTGACCGTCTTCAGAAGAATATTAACATTTTGGAAAAAATATATTTCATTTAATAAGGAGATTTTAACATGTCTGAATTATTCCATAAAGGTGAAAAAGCCCCTGATTTCACATTAAAGAATCAGGACAATATAGATGTATCACTGAAAGACTACGAAGGCAGCTATCTGCTGCTTTATTTCTATCCTAAGGATAACACTCCGGGGTGTACTCTGGAATCCAAAGATTTCACATGTCTGAAAGATGAGTTTGATAAACTGGGAGTTAAACTTGCCGGTGTAAGCAAAGACAGTATAAAATCACACCAGAACTTTATTGCAAAGCAGGAGTTGGGAGTAGATTTGTTCTCCGATACGGATATTGTTGTAATGAAGGCATACAAAGCCTGGGGCTTAAAGAAAAACTACGGTAAAGAGTATGAAGGTGTAATACGATCCACAATACTGATCGATCAAGCAGGAATGGTTGTTAAACACTGGCATAACGTGCGAGCAAAAGGTCATGCCGAAAGAATTCTAAAGGAGTTAAATACTCTAATATAAATAACAAGGAGAAAGTATGAAAAAACTATTTTTAATGTTATTGCTGTTACCGGTCTTCCTTTCAGCCATTACAATGAGTGAATTAATTAATGAGTGCCCTAAGTATGAAACTGAAATACGCAATGTCTTACAAGATGGAATTGATTATAAGGTTGTAAGCAGAACAGATGTTGACTGGACCACCGCAGTTATTCTTGAAGATTTGGCTGGTGACGGATATTTCATTATTGAAGATGATGGTGATGACATAATGGTAGTTGATTTATCGGAATAAAACAATCAGAATTTATGGGCTGTCTCTGGCAGCCTTTTTTACTCATGTATTACAGCATTCAAGTACTGAGAAAGAAAGTTCCTTGATTTGTAGTATTCATAGTTATAATACATCATGTAAATTGAATACAACAGAAAGGGAATTACCCACACCAGAAACTCAGGTTCAACAGGTACATTTATCATCCCTACCAGATATCCGATAGAAAACAAAGAAAAGATAAGAGTTCCTATTATCACATGTATGAGAGTCATTATGCTGGGCCTTACTGTTATGGAGACATCTGTCTGAGCTTTTCTCTGGTTCACCATACCTTCAAACACAGTAACAAAAGACTTGTTATTGGGAGTAATCCTGTTCATTTTGAATCTATTGTTCTGCATCGAGCCTTCGTATTTCATCTCAATTTCCATAAACTTCAACGTCCAGAAATATCTGAAATAGTTCTTTGGCTCAAGAATCTGCCCAAGTTTATAGAGGACATCATTCTCGGAATATCGAGTTCTGAGTTTCAGGGTTGAGTAAGGTATGAGTTTTATCATCTATTCCTAACCTTTTCTTCTAATATCGCTTTGATTCTATCTGTTGCCTTGCCATCTGTCAGATTGCAGAGATAGTTCTTTTTATCCAGAAGCTTTTTCTTTCTTGCATTGTCGGGATTAATTGCCGTCTCTATTGCTGATTCGAGTTGCTCAGCTTTATTGATGTATACAAAAATATCTGCAAGCCATTCTTGAAGATTCTCTACAAGTACCGGTTCTCCATCGGAATGAGAAATCTCGCTGAATCCTTTATCGAAAATAACACCGCATTTTTCCAGTACAAGAAACTCATTGATAACACCGGATGCATCACTGATTAGTGTATCTGCCGCAAACAGATAAGGTACGATATTGTGATCAGATTTGGGAACAAGAACAACATTTGGATTCGCTTTAACGCATTTCTGAATATACTTGTGCTGCTTATGGGAAGCATATTTTCCTGCCCAGCTGTATGGGTGCAGTTTGATGATGACATTATATTTATCTGTGAGGCTTTTTGAAGTAATTTGCTTACCAAGATCGAAAATCGATGTCGGTTTATATGAAGGACCATACAATACAGTCTTTTTAGTCGGATCCAGTCCAAGATTGAGCAGAAAATCCCGGTTAGAGTATTCCCCTGTGAAATAGGCATCCAGCTTGGGAGTGCCTACAACATGCAGTTCGATATTATCACTCAGTCCCATTTTCTTGAACATATCAATTCTGTACCGGCCTTCCACAAAACGCAGATAGCGTACATTGCTCTGTCTTGCAAGACTTCTGTACCTTTGACTTTTGATACTGATAGAATGATCCACATGACAGAGAATCGCTTTTCCGTATTCTTCAGGATTCTTCAGGGTATCTCCGCAAAATACAAAATCATAGCCGACAGTGTTATTGGAGACATTATATCCAGCCTGCCTGAGCTGAGTTTCTATCTTCTTCTTATCTGAGACAAGGAAAATACCGAGAAATCTTGTGTGGTTCTCCCCCACTCTTATTGCAAGCTGATAATTATCATCTTCAGAGAGTCTGTCATAGATCGGCTTCATCATAGCCCAGTAATAAAGCTGTTTTACATCGAATAATACTTTAATCATAGTAAAAGCATCAAATCTCAAGTAATACTTTTTAGCAAGAAATATTCTTCCGGGAATGTGTTATTATGCGGCATACATAAAAAGATATGATTGTTGACAGAATCACAATTATCAAATGAGATAGTCTCATGAATATTATAAAAAAATTAAAAAACATATTAGTAGATTTATCACTTATTGAAAGCTGCATAAAAGCTATTGCCCTAAATGGAAGTTATGCTGTCAACAGACAGACCGATACTTCCGATATTGATTTCGTAATTATTGTTGATTCTGATAATGCAATTCAGCAAGTTGAATCGAAATTGAAAGCAATGTTTGAGTTTGAAAAATACTTCCATGAAGTACCTCATTTCAAGTACGAAGACAAGGAAGTTTGCTTCTGTATCTATAATGAAGATTGGTATAAGAAGACTGCAAGTAATCTGTTCAGCTCCAAAGAAACGCTATTGAAATGGCAATCATTTATTCAGCATAAGCTTGTGGAAACAGATCCTGTTCACGATCCTGAGAGAATTTTCTTCAATCTCAAAGAAAATGTTGGTTTTTACCCTCCTGAGTTAGCACAGGAGATTGTCAAGGATTCCCTGAATTATCTCAGGATTGAATTCATAGCAGACTGGGGATTCAAGAATAGCTATCATTTTGCATTTTCACTTCAGGATATACTTGAGCATATTGCCAAAGCTTTCTATGCATCTCACAGAAAACTGTTTATGCCCCCGCTTAAGCGCTTTCAAGTTGACATTGCAGAAGTAAGTCCTGATCTTCATACACTTCTGTTAAATCTCGTCTGTATTGACCAGAAGATGAACTATGTTGATAAGAAAGAAATACTTCAAGAAATATGTGAGAAGATACTTGTTTAATAATACAAACCTTTCAATCAGATTAATTTCCTCATTAGAAATATACATCAAAGATATCTTATTACTATCCAAATGTTCATATCTCCATTTCTTGAACAGATTTTCATTGTAAAGTTATCTTCACACTGTTTCTTACATAGCAACTAATTACTTACTTGCTTTTTCTCATTATTTTACTATACTTTATGTAAAATAAAACATAGGAAAGGTAAATATGAAAAAACTTACAATACTAAGTATGTTAATCATACTCACAATATCTTTATACTCTACAAATGGTATGAATATGATTGGATACGGACCACGCTCTTCCGCTATGGGCGGTATAAGCCTTGGTCTTACAGGTGATGTGAACTCTATAAATACTAACCCGGCAGGAATCAGCAGAATTGAGGGAAAACAGCTTAAGCTTGGAACCGGACTTCTCTTCCCTGCAGTAAAATTTAAGAATGACATGAATGACAAGGAAGCTGAAAGTGCTGTTTTCATGCTGCCAAATGTTGCTTACGGACAAAAGCTGAGTGATAAGCTTACTTTCGGTTTTGGGATGTACTCTCAGGGTGGAATGGGAGCAACCTACAAAGATATAACTCACGATGTATTCAGACAGTATGATACTGATCCAACCACACAGAACGACGCTCTTATGACTGATCTGGAATATCATTCAAAAATCGGATACATTAAGTTTATCCCGAGTATTTCCTACAACTTCAATGATCAACTGGCAATTGGTTTAGCTCCAAGTTTCGGCTATGCTATGCTGGAAATGAAAATGCCTTACTCTATTGATCCAATGAAAATGGAAGGTGTTGCTGCTCCGGGAACAGGTATGACTTTCGGTCAGATGTTTGCCGCAGACCCAACTGCCGGTGGACTTGGTTATGAAGAAGTAACTGCTTATGCTGATATGGGAGATGCTGTAACTGCAATTGGATTTGGCGGAACAATGGGACTCTCCTACAAGATGAGTGACAAAGTATCTTTCGGATTCTCCTATACAATGCCTTCAACACTTACATTTGAAGGAGAAGCCAGTATGGATATGGACTCTCAGTTTGGGCAGGCATTTGAAAGAATGGTAGGCGGAGCAATGCAGCAGGGTGCTGATCTTGATACAGCTCGACAGGGAGTAATGACTCAGCTTGCCGGCATGGGTATTAATATGCAGCTTGGCATGGTTTCTGATTATGATGTAGAAGTTGAGATGTCCTGGCCACAGGAAATAGGATTTGGAGTAGCCTTCATGGCTACTGATAAACTGCTTCTTGGAATGGATGTCAAATACATCAGCTGGGAAGATGCCATGGATAAGTTCTCTATGAAATTCACAGATGGAAGCAACGCAAATATTAACACAATGATGGGCTCTAAAGATGTTAATCTCGAAATGCCGTTAGAATGGGAGAATCAGGTTGTAATTGCACTTGGCACAGAGTATCACATGAACGATAAAGTTGCATTAAGAGCCGGCTACAACTATGCGAGCAATCCTGTTCCGGCAGAAACCCTGATACCTATCTTCCCGGCAATTGTGGAGCATCATGTTACACTTGGATCAGGTTACAAAATTAACGAAAAATTTGAATTAGACTTAGCATTCGAGATAAATCTGGAGAAAGAAGACAATGTTGATACCAGCGTTATTGCTAATGAGTATGACGATTCAACCAGCAGTCTTGCGGAGACAGCTCTACACTTCGGATTAACATACCACTTCTAAACAAAAAAACAATTATACATACAGGCTGTAGTTTGCGCTGCAGCCTTTTTTACTTGCTGAACCCCTCGGATATTTTCCTTGACTTAATATTGTTATGAGATGGAAATTAATTTTTATAAAATATTGAAGTGTGAGGTATACAAAACTGTTATTAATACACCTAGCACAAATTTCATTATATATTGGAGTCAGAATGAGTAGTAATAGAGAAACTGAAAGAGCTGAGTTACATAAAACAATTTGGAGAATTGCAAACGATTTACGTGGAAGCGTTGATGGATGGGATTTTAAAAGTTATGTCCTGGGGATGCTGTTTTATCGATTTATCTCCGAAAACTTAACAAATTATCTTAACGATCTGGAACGAAAAGCAGGAACTCCCGATTTTGACTATGCTACTTTAAGTGATAAAGATGCTGAATGCGGTAGAGAAGAAACCATTAAGGAAAAAGGGTTTTATATCCTCCCTTCAGATCTTTTCGTAAATGTTAGAGAAAACGCAAAGAATGACCAGAATCTAAATGAAACACTATCAAGAGTTTTCAAAGACATAGAAGGATCAGCTTTAGGTTACGATAGTGAAGATGATCTGAAAGGACTTTTCGACGATCTTGATGTTAACAGTAACAAACTTGGAGCAACGGTTGTTAAACGAAATGAACAGCTCGTGAAATTACTAAATGCTATTGGAGACCTTCCGCTGCACAAAAGTGGAGATTTTACGGAAAATAAAATTGATCTTTTCGGCGATGCCTACGAATTTCTTATGACAATGTACGCTTCATCTGCCGGAAAATCCGGAGGAGAATTCTTTACACCTCAAGAAGTTTCAGAATTATTAGCAGAAATAACCGTTGTTGGAAAAACCGAAGTAAATAAGGTTTATGATCCGGCTTGCGGTTCAGGTTCGCTTTTGCTCAAGTTTGCCAAAGTACTTGGCAAAGAGAATGTCAGACAAGGTTTCTTCGGTCAGGAAATCAATCTCACTACTTATAACCTTTGTCGAATCAATATGTTTCTTCATGATATTAACTATGAGAAATTTGATATTGCACACGGAAATACACTTACTGCTCCGACTCATTGGGATGATGAACCTTTTGAAGCAATTGTTTCCAATCCTCCGTATTCCATAAAATGGGAAGGAAAAGACAATCCTCTGCTCATTAATGATCCAAGATTTGCTCCTGCCGGTGTTCTTGCTCCCAAAAGTAAAGCAGACCTTGCTTTTACCATGCATATGCTGAGCTGGCTCGCAGTAAACGGTACTGCTGCAATTGTTGAGTTTCCGGGTGTTCTTTATCGTGGTGGTGCCGAAATGAAAATCAGGAAATATCTTATTGATAATAACTATATTGATACAGTTATCCAACTTCCACCGGATCTCTTCTTTGGTACTTCTATAGCTACTTGTATTATTGTACTAAAGAAATCTAAACACGATAATAGTACTCTGTTTATAGATGCTTCAGCTGAGTTTATTAGAGGAGGCAACAAGAATAAATTAACTGAAGAGAATCGCAAAAAAATCCTTAATGCTTTCATAAAAAGAGAAAATAGCGAACACTTTTCCCAATTGATTTCCAATGAAAAAATCGCTGAAAATGATTACAATATCGCTGTTTCTTCCTATGTAGAGCAAAAAGATGAAAGAGAAGAAATTAACATTGAAGAGTTAAACGCAGAAATTGCAGAAATCGTTCTTAGACAATCTGAGTTAAGATCCCAAATTGATGATATTGTTGCTGATTTAGAGGGCAAATAAGATGGCTAAAGAAATGAATGACATCATTATTTATAAAAACGCTGATGGACAGCCTGATATATCAGTACGCATAGAAGATGAGAATGTCTGGTTAACTATAGACCAGATGGCTGAATTATTTTCAAGAGGAAGATCAACCATAAATGAGCATATACTAAATATTTATAAAGAAAAAGAACTTCTGAAAGAAGATACTATAAGAAAAATCGGAATTTCCGATTTTTCTACAAAGCCTACAAACTATTACAATTTAGATGTCATAATATCTGTTGGTTACAGGGTTAAATCAATTCAGGGAACAAGATTCAGGCAATGGGCAACATTAAGATTAAAAGAGTATATTATTAAAGGCTATACAATGGATGATGATCGCTTAAAAAATTTAGGTGGTAGTAATTATTGGAAAGATTTACTTGATAGAATACGCGATATAAGAAGTAGCGAAAAGGTAATGTACAGGCAAGTTTTAGAACTTTATGCAACGGCAATTGATTACAACCCAAACCATGAGGAAAGCATTACGTTTTTTAAAATAGTGCAAAACAAATTGCACTATGCTGCCCACGGTAATACAGCAAGTGAAGTTATTTATTTAAGGACAGATAGCAATAAACCTTTTGCAGGTTTAACCAGTTTTAAAGGTGAACAACCAACACAAGCCGAAGCTATGGTTGCCAAAAATTATCTAAGTTTACAAGAGTTACGTGTCTTAAATAATCTTGTTTCGGCATACTTTGATTTAGCCGAGTTAAATGCTATTGAAGAACGGGAAATGACAATGGCTGATTATGTTAAAGAGCTGGACAATATACTTTCATCTACCGGGCGTAAAGTGTTAAATAGTGCTGGTTCTGTTTCCTCATCTAATGCAAAAACAAAAGCAAAAAAAGAATATAAATTATATAAGGCAAAAACACTTGAATCTGTAGAAAAAGAATACCTTAAAACTATTAGCTCTCTTGAAAAAAAAGCCAAAACTAAAAGTAGAAAGAAAAGGGTCAAACAATGATACATAAGCTAAGCGATCAAGATTATCTCAAGACCTATATCAACCTGAAAGAAAGAATTTTACAAGCTCAATACAATAGCTACAGTACGGTAAACTCCGAAATGATTCTGGCATATCTCGATATCGGAAAAACCATCTCCGAAAAAACTAAAACAGGATGGGGCTCTTCTGTCATCAAACAACTCTCCACCGACTTACAAGCTGAATTCCCAGGGATAAAAGGGTTTTCAGAAAGAAATCTCCAAAGAATGAAATTTATCTATGAAGAAATTATGGCAAATTCAATTCCGCCACAGCTTGTGGCCAAATTACATTGGGGACACATCTCCTTGATTTTCAGTAAAATAAAAGACAAAAAACAACGAGAATTTTATCTCCGAAAAACAAAAGAAGAAGCATGGAGCAGAAGCATCTTAGAAGAAAAAACAAATCTCTATCATAATTATGAAAACTTTCAAGATAACTTTGATAAAACTTCATCCATCAAAGAAATTGCTGAAAATATTCCCAATGAAGAAGAATTTTCTAAAATAATCGAACTGGATTGCGAAATCATTGAAACCGAATAGTCCTGGAGGAGCAAAGGAATGAATAAAGTAAGGTTAACTTCAGCTTTCTTAGATAATATTAAAAGTATCATCTCTAAAGCCCAAAATAATTCTGTTAATGCAATAAATTATGAAAGAGTTATAATGTATTGGAGTATCGGTAAAACAATTATTGAGGAAGAACAAAATGGAAAAGAACGAGCTGAATATGGAGCTTTTTTAATCAAAAATTTAGCAAAAGAATTGCAACCTGACTATGGAACGAGTTTTTCCGTAAGACAATTAGAGAGATGTCGTCAATTTTATAGAGAATTTCCAAATGCGTCCGCACTGCGGACACAATTGAACTGGACTCATTACAAACTCCTTTTACCGCTTGAGAATAATGGTAAAAGAGAATTTTATGAAATTGAAACTGCAAAAAATAATTGGTCATCTAGGCAATTAGAACGACAAATTAACAGTCAATTGTACGAACGATTATTGTTGAGTAGCGATAAAGAAAGAGTGCTTGCTGTTGCAAAAGGTGAAGAAAATGTTGTTAAAGCAACAGATATTATTAAAGACCCTATGTATCTTGAATTCTTGGGCTTAAAACCACAAGCAGCTTATTATGAAAAAGATATGGAGCAAGCAATGATAAACCAACTGCAAAATTTTATTCTTGAACTTGGTAACGGCTTCACTTTTGCGGCTCGTCAAAAAAGAATCCACCTCGATGGAGATGATTTTTTTATTGATCTGGTTTTTTATAACCGCCTATTGAAATGCTTTGTTGTTCTTGAACTCAAAACGCACAAACTATCTCACCAAGATTTGGGGCAATTACAGTTATATGTTAATTATTTTGATAGAACCGAGAAACTGCCTGATGAAAATCCTACCATTGGTATTTTACTTTGCACCGATAAAAACAACGCCGTTGTGAAATACTCGCTACCCGAAAATAACAATACTATTTTTGCAAGCCAATATAAATTGTATCTCCCAAGCGAAGAAGTACTAATAAAAGAGATTCAAAAAGAGATTGAAGAATTTGAAGGAAAACAGTATGAATAAAATAGATAAATTGATTGAAAAACTATGCCCGAATGGTGTGGAATATAAGACGTTGGGGGAAGTATGTGAATATGTTGATTATAGAGGAAAGACACCAAAGAAAACCAACGAAGGTGTCTTTTTGGTTACTGCAAAAAATATTCGAAAAGGTTTTATTGATTATAATACCTCTCGGGAATATGTTTCAAAAGATGATTACGACATAATCATGCGTCGTGGATATCCAGAAGTTGGTGATGTGCTGATTACAACAGAAGCTCCTTTGGGGTTTGTTGCACAAGTGGATAGGCAAAATATAGCTTTAGCTCAGAGAGTAATAAAATATAGAAGCAATAGTAAGCTTCTTAGCAATTCTTTCATGAAGTACTATTTGTTAGGTAATGAGTTTCAACTTGAATTATTAAGAAAAGCCACAGGGGCAACTGTAAAAGGAATTAAGGGAAGTCGATTACACAAACTCAAAATCCCCATCCCTCCGCTTGAGATCCAACAGGAGATAGTCTCAATAATGGATAAATTTACTAAGCTGGAAGCGGAGCTGGAAGCGGAGCTGGAAGCGGAGCTGGAAGCGGAGCTGGAAAAAAGAAAAAAACAGTATGAATATTATCGAGACGAATTGTTAACCTTTGGGGATGATGTGGAGTGGAAGACGTTACAGTGCATCGCTAAAATTAAGAATGGAAAAGACTGGAAGAAATTAGATAATGGGAGTATTCCTGTTTACGGGACAGGTGGAATTATTGGGTATGTTAATAAGTCTGTATATGATAAACCAACAGTTCTCATACCTAGAAAAGGTAGTATCACAAATATATATTACTTAGAGGAACCATTCTGGAATGTCGATACTATTTATTACACTGAAATTGACAAGTTTCAAATGATACCCAAATTCTTATATTATTACATGACAAATATTAATCTAATGAAGTTTGACACAGGATCTGGACGTCCAAGTTTAACTCAAGCTATATTGAATAAAATCAAAATACCTATCCCACCACTTTCTGAACAAGAGAGAATTGTAACTATTCTCGATAAGTTTGATGCTTTAGTGAATGATATTACAACCGGTTTACCGGCAGAGATAAAAGCAAGAAGAAAACAATATGAGTATTATAGAGATAAATTATTAACTTTTAAGGAGCGTGTATGAGTGAGGAGTTTGCACATTATAACTTTAAACCTGTTGTAGTTTCAGATGAAAGTACCGTAGTAGCAGAATATTCTGCAAGTGAAGTCAAAGAAACAGGATACCAGACAGAGAACATGCTTGAAAGGGAGTTTATAGAACAACTCCGGAAACAGGCTTATGAGTATTTACCAATAAAAACGGAAACTGATCTGATTGATAATCTCCGAAAACAACTTGAGAAGCTGAATAATATAACATTTTCAGATAAAGAATGGAGTCATTTTTCAGTTCTTGCATATCAAATTCTAACGATGGCATAATTGAGAAAACAGCAAGGATTCAGGAAGATTATATCCAAATTCTGAAGCGAGACGATAATACGACAAAAAACATCTATTTGATTAATAAAAAGAACATTCATGACAATAACTTACAGGTAATTAACCAATATGAAGCAGAAGGCAAAAGAACCAATCGTTATGATGTAACAATTTTAGTGAACGGATTGCCGATGGTACATATAGAGCTTAAACGTCGTGGAGCAAACATAAGGGAAGCATTCAATCAGATAAACAGATACCAAAGAGACAGCTTCTGGGCTGGTTCCGGATTATTCCAATACATACAGCTTTTTGTCATAAGCAATGGAACTTTGACAAAGTATTATAGCAATACCGTTAGAGACAGTCATTTAGCAGAACAAAAGAAAAAGAGAACAAGAAGAAAAACATCTAATAGTTTTGCTTTTACCAGTTGGTGGGCAGATGCCACTAATAAACCTATTACAGATTTGTATGGTTTCACAAAGACTTTTTTTGCTAAGCATACTATACTAAACATCTTAACTCGTTATTGTGTATTTGATGTAGACAGAAAGCTTCTGGTAATGCGTCCTTATCAAATTGCAGCTACAGAACAGATTTTACAACGTATTGATATCGCAGTAAATAACAAATGGCATGGGACAAATATGTCAGGTGGATATATCTGGCACACAACCGGAAGTGGAAAAACATTAACAAGTTTTAAATCTGCACAACTTGCAAAAGATTTTCCTACTGTTGATAAAATATTATTTGTTGTCGATCGCAAAGATTTAGATTACCAGACAATGCGTGAATATGAACGGTTCGAAAAAGGAGCCGCTAATTCGAATACATCAACTGCAGTTCTAAAGCGTCAATTGGAAGATTCCAATGCAAAAATCATTATAACTACGATTCAAAAATTGAGTAGGTTCGTTGTAAAAGAAAAGAAACATCCTGTATTTGATGCTCATGTTGTAGTAATATTTGACGAATGCCATCGTAGTCAGTTTGGTGATATGCATGCTGAAATAACAAAGTCATTCAAAAACTACCATTTGTTTGGGTTTACCGGAACACCTATCTTTGCTGCTAATGCAGGTAAGAGTGGAAATCCATTAAGAAGAACAACAGAACAGGCTTTTGGTAAAAAATTACATACTTATACTATTGTGAATGCAATAACTGATAAAAATGTACTGCCCTTCAGGATTGATTATATTAATACAATTAAGGATCCTAAGAAAGATAGCAACAAAAAAGTTTCAGCTATTGACACAGAGAAAGCACTTCTTGACCCTAAACGTATTACTGATATTGTTGGTTATATAAGGGAACATTTTGCTCAGAAAACGAAACAATCTAAAAATTACCGTCATTCAGTAGTCACAAATGTAACAGAAGTTATTACAAGTAAAAACAAGATAGAAGCAGATAGAGCAATAATAAGAAAAATGGGATTTAACTCATTATTTGCAACAGCTTCAATTAAAGCAGCAAAACGTTATTATGCTGAGTTCAATAATCAACAAAAGGACTTGCCTTTTGCTCAAAGACTAAAAGTCGGCTTAATTTATAGTTATTCCGCTAATGAAGATGAACCTGATGGTTTAATATGTGAAGAAGAATTCGAAACTGAAGGATTAGATAAAAGCTCAAGAGATTTTCTTGATGCAGCAATAAAAGATTACAATAAGATGTTTAACACAAGTTATGACACGTCTTCAGAAAAATTTCAGAACTATTATAAAGATTTATCACTACGGATAAAAAATAGAGAGCTGGATATCGTTATTGTAGTTGGTATGTTTCTAACCGGGTTTGATGCAACAACCTTAAATACTCTTTGGGTAGATAAGAACCTGAGAGTTCATGGGTTAATACAAGCTTTTTCACGAACAAACAGAATACTCAACTCAGTGAAAACATATGGTAATATTGTATCATTCAGAAACCTGGAAGAAGAAACAAATGAAGCTCTTGGAATTTTTGGGAACAAAGATGCTAAAGGTATTATTTTATTGAAACCATATTCTGAATACTACAAAGAATATGAAAAGAAAATTGAAACATTATTAATGAAAGTACCTATAAATATACCTTTGATAGGTGAGCAAGCTCAAAAGGAGTTTATAAGGCTCTTTAGCTCTATCTTAAGACTCAAGAATATTCTTACTTCATTTGATGACTTTGCAGGTAATGAGATACTCAGCGACAGGGAGTTTCAAGAATATCAGAGTTTATATTTGCATTTGGCTGAAGAATTTAGAAACAAGGCTGAGGTTGATAAAGAGTTTATAAATGATGATATTGTTTTCGAGATTGAGCTTATTAAGCAAGTTGAAATTAATGTAGATTATATCCTGATGTTGGTTGAAAAATACATAAGAAGTAAGGGCTCCGAAGAAGACACTGATATCAAAGCTGCAATAGAGCGTGCAGTTGACTCTAGTCCAAGTCTCAGAAATAAAAAAGATCTTATTGAACAATTTGTTGATTCAGTTTCCGTAAACTCACAAATTGATACTGAGTGGGTTGAGTATATTGCTAAGAAGAAAGTTGAAGAACTTGATTTAATTATAACTACCGAAAATCTTAATGCAGATGAAACAAAAGTATTCATTGAAAATGCATTCAGAGATGGCGTCATACCTGAGACTGGAACTGCAATAACTAAAGTACTTCCACCAGTATCAAGGTTCAGCAAAACAAATAATCATGCTGAAAAAAAACGTACAGTACTGGATAAATTGAAAGCATTTTTTGAACGGTTCTTTGGTTTGATTTAAGACATCAATAGATAACCTGTACAGATAATTATTGATAAAAAAAGACCACAGCGTTGCACTGCAGTCTTTCGTATACTATAAAAGTAATGAAAATACTATTTGTTATGTTTATCTACAATAATCAGGTCTACACGTCTGTTTTTTGCTCTGCCGGCTTTTGTGTCATTTGACGCAACAGGAGCACTGAAGCCAAGCCCTTTTGCTGTGAGACGAGGTTTTTCTACTCCCATATCAATAAGGAAGGATTTAACGCTTTTAGCTCTGTCAAGAGAGAGCTTGTCGTTAAGTTTTTTGCTTCCCTGGTTGTCGGTGTGACCTTCAACAATAATATCAAAATCAGAATAGAATGACAGAATACCTGAAATACGGGCAAGACTGATTTTCAGGTCAGTTGTCAGATCGGACTTCCCGGTGCTGAACAGGATATCGGACATGGAAATTATTGTACCTTTTGCTGTGGAACGCACACTGATAAGCTCACTCTGGAGCTTACTGAGACGGGCTTCCATCTCCCTCATCAGTCTTTCTTCACGAAGTTGAGCAACCATTTTTTCCAGCTCATTGATTTCTTTCTGGATTTTACTGATGCGACGGTATGTGTCTTCGCTTTCAATACGCAAATCCATGACCAGACTGTAGTTCTTGGCAGAAGTCATCTGCAGATTCGCAGCTTCAATAAGGTATAATGTCACATCAATCTCATCCTGAAAATCTGCTGTGCCAAAGTCCTTTTCAGGCAGGTTCATTACAGTTTCAATTCTGGCAAGTGCAAGAGCATACAAGTCTACTTCACGAGTTGCGCCTGACTTTAAGTAGACTCTATAAGATTCTTCCAGTCTTTCCTTACCGGTTTTAAGTGACAGCATTTCATCTTCATAGCTGGCTGCGATTGCCAGAACAGGCAGCAGCAAGAGTAACAGAATAAGTTTATTTCTTTTCATTCGCAATCTCCTTTCTGAGGTATTGCAGACGCTGCATAGCATACTGAAGCTGTTCTTTAGCAATGGATAATGATTGTGTCTGGTTAATAATTCGCTGTTCACTATTTTCAAAATCATGTTTAGAAAGAGCCACGCGATAAAGAATAAAGAGTTTTTCCAGAAGCTTCCTGAGATCATCATCTTTATTTTTGTCTTTCAGGATTTTCACTTGTTTGTACAATGAATCTGCGGTTGTTCGGTGCAGCGAAACAACTTTCTGTTCATAGCAGGAAGTTCTCAGCACTTCAACCTGAAGCTCTTTTTCTTTCAATATTTTGTCGTACAAAACTTTCTTGGGAATAGCAGTCAGTGTTAGTACTGCTGCAATAAACAAAATTAGAAACACTTTTCTTTTCATATTTCCTCCGATCATGTCTTTACATAGCAGCAAGTCGTTATTTATGTCAAGTTAGAAATATTTTGACAAAAACAAACTCATTGTAAATCTTACGAGAAAAACTTCAGGAGTATATATGAGCAATTCAATCTTTCAAATAACCATAGCAATAGATAATGTTGAGGAATGCCTGGATTTTTACAGCAGGGTTTTCGATATAGAGTTTGAAGAGTACAATCTGGGCAGCGACTTCATATATGGCTCGGCAATTGGTGATATTAACATAATACTCTGTCCTAAGGATGTTGCAGGTATATCCGCTGACGAAAATAATATTCAGCTCAGCTTCTTTGTGGAGAACATTATAAAATCTTACCAGGCTGCTGTTATTGCAGGTGGAACAGTTATTGAGGAGATTAATACTGCAGGTAATATCAAATCATGTTCATTGAGAGATCCGGACGGTAACTCTCTTATCATTGCCCAGGAACTGACTAACTAGCTCAGAATATTCTTTTCTTCCGCTCCTGCCAGTCAGGCATCAGTTGCGTCAGTAAGTCATAGAAGCCTTTCCCATGATTAGTATGCTTGATGTGACACAGCTCGTGTAAGATGATGAATTCTATGACAGGGATTTCCATTTTAATCAGCTCAGAATTGAGGTTGATCATCCTTCTGTTTGAATAGCAGGTTCCCAGGCGGGATTTCATTTTCCTGACGTTAAAGACAACATCCTGAGGAAAATTGTATTTCATAGCTACTTCTCTCGCTATTTCCGGGAGTATCCTTCTTGCCTGCTGCTTGTACCAGGCAGTTTTCAGGTATTCGAATATCTCGTCATCCCATTTCGGACCAGTAAACATCAGAATCTTATCCCGAAATAAAACACTATACCCTGAAGAGTAAGTGTAAGTGTGATCGATTGTCTCTCCGAGAAAATACACCTTTCTGTTTTTATCTTTGATACAGGTCACATGCTGCAGCTTCTCTTTCAGCCAGTTCTTTCTTGAATCAAGAAAATCCATAATATAGTCCATACTCGCATTTGCGGGAGCACTGATCAGAATTGTACCGTCTTTCTTAACTTTGAGATAAAGGCGTTTTATCTTTTTCTTTTCAAGCAAGATTTCGATCGTTTCTTCATTAAGTTTGAATTTAATAGTTTCCATTTTTCCTCAGATCTTTTTTAGAAACCTGTCTGATTTTGTAAATCAATTATGTTATAATAAGGGCATGAGCAGAAATTGCTGTAAAAATAAGTTGCGCGAAATACAAAGGACAATAATTTGACTTAACGGCATAAATTCTTCGTACCAACCGCATAATAACATGTTATATGGGGGTGACTGGTTTCGACAGGGATAGAATTGGTTGCTGATGCATGTCGGGGAGATTACCTACCCGTTAATCACGGTGATACCTAAATTAAATGCAAACGAAAATTACGCTTTAGCTGCATAATAACGTAGCTACGCTCCTGTAAGATTTGCTTTGGGTCTTACAACGAGCGATGTTTCCAGAGCCGCTTTGCGTGTCCTGCCTCTTGCACGCAACTAAGATTTTGGGGCTGGTGCATGACTCAGTTTGAGCACTTCCTGATCATGCATAAGATTTGAAATGCCTAAACATGTAGATTCAGTTTCTGGTATATCTTTGGACGCGGGTTCGATTCCCGCCACCTCCACCAGACTTCGCTAAAGCTACGTCTGGTGAACCGACAGGAAAATTTCCTTAGAGTGTAAGACCTAACTTAATGTATAAATCGAAGTCTGTCCGTCATAGTTTCAACGGAGATGGACTAAGAAATTTTAAAAAAATGCTTGATGCTATGGGAGTGATGATGCCATTTCATTATGTCTATATTCTAACGAGTATTGATTTTCCCGACAAGAGCTATATCGGGTGTACAGCAGACTTGAAAAAAAGACTAACTAAGCACAACAATGGAGAAGTTAAACCGACTTCGAGGCACAAACCATGGGAAGTAGTTAGTTATTTTGCGTTTAAAGAGAAAGATATTGCATTCAAGTTCGAGAAATACTTAAAGACAGGATCCGGCAGAGCTTTTTCTAAGAAGCATTTCATATTATTTCCTATCGGTCTTTTCTATTTGCCGGTATAAATATCAGGGAGAAACAATTATTAATTCTATTCAAATCTTTCATAACTCTCACAACTTGTGATATTCGAAACTCAGACTAACAATTTATTTAAATAAAAAAAACTATACAGATAGTTCAGATAATAGTATATTTTGTTATGAAACAAAGTGGAAGAATAATATGATTGATTTTACATTTTTGAGATATAATTAACTCTAATGTAATTTTTTGCTGCAAATAAGCAATCTCTTATCATTAGACTAACTTATTATATAAATAATCTACAGATTAGTCTTGCACAATGAGTGAGTATGAATAAAATAATCAACATATCTACTGGAGAAGTTAAGAAAGGATATAGGAATAACACTCTGATATCAAATGGTATCGGCTCTTGTATTGTCGTTCCTGCTATTAATTTCGAAAAACATATCGGTGGATTAGCTCATATCATGTTGCCGGGGATAGCTCCCGCCAAAGAAATCTTAAAATCAAAATATGCCGAAAATGCAATACAGAAATTATTGCAGTTATTAGAGGTAAAGAATAATGATTATTCAAAAATTCAGGTATGTTTGATTGGAGCTGGAAATGTCCTGAAAAAAGTGGATGACGTAATATGCGATTGTATCATCAATTCACTTTTAGAAATACTATACAATTCAAAAATTGAAATCTCTGCAACTGCTTTAGGAGGATTCTTAAGGCGTTCAGTTCGCTTTGATGTAGGAAAAGGAGAGGTTTCATACTCTGAAGGGGATTCAGAGTTCACATTACTACATAGTTGGCATTTACAAGAGAATAAGGATAAATAATTATGGTCACTGAAACAATAGAACAACAATTAGAGAAAAGAGAGAAAGAACTAAAGAAAAAGAATCATGATCTAACTGAAAGACTAAAAGAAATAAACTGTTTATATAAAATTGGTTCTATTATCCAGAATTACAATAAAATAGATGAAGTGATAGAATTATCTGTGAAAGAGATTCCACAAGGATGGCATTACCCTGACATTACTGTATCCAGGATAATATTTGAAGGGAAGAATTATGTATCAAAAAATTTCTTAGAAACAGAATGGAAGCAATATACAGATATCATAATAGATGGTGAGAAAATAGGAGTTATTGAGGTTTATTATCTCGAAGAGAAACCGGAACTGGACGAGGGACCGTTTCTTAAAGAAGAGAGAAATTTGATAAACTCAATAGCAGTAATTTTAGGCAGTGCAATTGAGAGATTAATAAAAAAGGATGAATTGCAGGCAGCTTATCATAAATTATTAACGAATGAGCAAGAACTGAAAGCATCTAACCAGCAACTCCAGGCCAGTGAACAGCAGTTAAGAGCTTATAATCAGCAATTAGTTGCAATTGAACAACAGTTAAGAGCAACTAATCAGCAGCTTCAGGCAAGTGAACAACAATTGACAGCTTCTAATCAGCAGCTTGAAGCCAAAGAGCAACAACTCAGGCTGATTAATCAGGAGCTGATGGAACATGAAGAAAATTATAGAAAGCTGTTTGAGAATTCCCCTTCAGGTATCGTGATTTGTAAAATTCTCAGAGATAGTGAGAATAACAAAATTGATTTCATCCATCTGCAAGCTAACAAATCTACTTCTATACATACAGGATTTGATATTTCAAATTTAGTCAATGTCAAAGCATCAGAGCTTTTAGATGATAAAGCTTTGCATAGGCTTCTAAATATTTATGGAGAAGTTGTTGATAAACAGGTTGCAAAAGAATATGAAGAATATTTTGAGGTATATGATAAAACTCTAAGTGTTAGAACATATCCAATAAAAGATGATATATTCATTATCAATTTTCAGGATGTTTCGGTTCTCAAAAAACTACAATACAACTTAACGGAAAAGAATAAGTCTTTAGAAACATCAAATCAACATCTTTATGCCAGTGAACAGCAGTTAAGAGCTTATAATCAGCAATTACTTGCAATTGAACAGCAGTTAAAAGCAGCTAATCAGCAATTTACATTGGAATCTTCCCGGTTAACACAAAGTGAAGAAAAATTTAGAACTGTTATGGAAAAAAGCCCTTTACCAATGTGGATTTCTGATAAACAAGGAACAATTTTGCATTCTAATGAAGCTTTGAAAAGTAAACTGAATGTAACTGACGAACAACTTATTGGAAAATATAATATTTTTGAAGATGAAAATCTAAAAAAACAGAACAAAGATTCATTCATTAATTCAGTTTTCAGAGACTTGAAAACAGTACGCTTTGAGATGGAATGGAACTCCGAATATGCCCATAATGCTGGTTTTCATGTTAAGAAAATTCTTTGGATAGATGTGATCCTTTACCCATTACTGGATAAGGATGGAATACTTCAGAATGTTGTTTGCAGCTGGATTGATAAAACTCTTGAAAAAGAATCAAAACTGTTTGCTGAAAAAATTGCAGAGACTACACCCGCAATGCTTTATATTTATGATACAGAGAAAGGAGAGAATATCTGGGTCAATGATGCCCATAAACTCTATTTTAGAGATTTAGTTAAAGATTCTCCGGATATGCACTTTGATTCCCTTTCCGATATTATTCATCCGGATGATTCCAGAGCTATAGTTAACCTTAACCTGTTAATGACAAATAACAGTAATTTCAATAAGTACAATCTAGATATTAGGGTCAAATCAATTGATGATGACTGGAGATGGATGAATCTATTTGTCAGCAGTTTCAAAAGAGATGAAAAAGGACATCTTCTTCAAACAATAGGTGCCCTCTTTGATATAACATATAGGAAAAATACTGAACTTGAACTTAAAAATACATTGGATGCAACAACCGATGGTATATGGACATGGAATTTTAAGACAGGTGCTTTATCATTCAGTCCAAAATACTATAGAATGCTAGGTTACAGACCAAATGAATTTGATGCCAATTTTGTAAATTGGGCTAATTTGATTCATCCGGACGACAAAGATCATGCTATTAAAACTGCAGAGAACTTTCTGGAAAAACAAACTGATAAATATGAAAATGAATTTCGAATGATAACGAAAGATGGTTCCTATAAATGGATACAGGCAACAGCTAAAGTTGTTAAAAGAGATAACAACGGTAAAGCATTATATTTAATTGGAAATCATAAAGATATAACTCAGAGCAAACAAGATGAAGAAGCTTTAAAAGAAAATCAGAAGAGACTTGCAGCTTCGCAGGAAATGGGATTGATAGGCACGTGGACACTGGATATTGTAAATGATGTTTTGGAATGGACTGAACAGAATTACAGGAATTTCGGCATTGAACCGGGAAAATTTATAAGAGTTGCTGATTTCTTTGATTTAGTTCACCCTGATGATCAAGAATTTGTCAATCAACAATGGAACTCTGCGATGAATGGAGCTCCTTATGATATTGAGCACAGGATTATTGTAGATGGAAAGGTGAAGTGGGTAAGAGAAAAAGCAGAGGTGATATTCGATGAGAATGGTAGTGCAACTAATGCTATTGGAATAACTCAAGATATCACAGATAAAGTAAGAGCAGCTGATGAACTGAAACAGCAGAAAAATTTCATTGAGTTGATTATCAATTCAGCTACTACCAGGATTTTCTGGAAAGATCTGAATTCGGTTTATCTTGGCTGTAATAAAGCTTTTGCACAAGACGCCGGATTAGAAAAACCTGAAGATATTATTGGAAAAACCGACAACGATCTGATTTGGAAATTTGATGCAGAAAAATACTGTTTAGATGATAAACAAGAAATTACAACCGGCCAACCCAAAAATGGATATGAGGAAGAGTTCATCAACAAAGACGGTAAAAAAGTGGTCTGGAGAACAAATAAACAACCATTAATAAACAGCAATGGTAAAATTTTAGGTTTAGTGGCTACTGCAGAAAATATTACGATTGAGAAAGAAATAGAGAATAAAATAAAGCAAAGTGAAGAGAAACTAAAAAATATCATAGAAAACAGTACTAATCTATTTTATATCCATTCAAAAGAGGGAGTTCTAAGTTTTATCAGTCCACAAATTGAAAAATTTTTAGGATACAATTCCGAAGAAGTTTTTAAACATTGGTCTGATTTTATAACAGACAATCCTATCAACGAAAAAGCAATTGAATATACACAACGAGCATTAGAAACAGGGGTACGTCAACCTGCATATGAATTAGAGATGCTAAAAAAGAATGGAGATAGAATACTAGTTGAGGTAAGGGAATCTCCTGTAGTAAAAGATGGTAAAGTTACATCAATTGTTGGTTCAATGACTGATATAACAGCCAGAAAACAAGCTGAAGATAAGCTGAAAGCAAGTGAAGAAAGGTTTCAAATTGCAATGAATGCTTCGAGTGATGGACTGTTTGATTGGAATCTGGTAACAAACGAGATTTATTATTCTCCGGGGTGGAAAAAATTAATTGGTTATCAGGATCATGAGCTTCCAAATGATTTCTCTATCTGGGAGAATTTGACAGCACCAGACGACGTTAAAAAATCTTGGGAAATGCAGAGAAAAGTTATAAATAAGGAAATAGATCGATTTGTAATGAAATTCAAAATGAAGCATAAAGACGGGCATTGGGTCGATATTCTTTCAAGAGCCGCTGCACTATTCAACAATGAAGGAGAAGCAGTTAGATTTGTAGGTACTCATGTTGATATTACAGAGTTGACATTATCAAAGGAAAAATTAAAGGTAAGTGAAGAACGCTATAGAGAACTGGTTGACACTGTTAACAGCGGAGTTGCAATTTATAAAGTTGTTAATGAAGGCAAAACAGGAAGTGATTACATAATCCAGGATTTTAATCAATTTGCCTTGGAACATGAAAATAAGTGCAAAGAGGAAGTTATTGGGAAAAGTCTTAAAGACATCCGGCCAAATATTGATGAATACGGATTAATAGATATTTTCAGAAAGGTTTGGGAATCAGGAGAATCTACCTATTTTCCAGCAAAAGTTTATGTGGATGATAACTTTGCCAATTACTACGAGAACAGAGTATTCCGATTACCCAGCGGAGAAATTGTTGCAATTTATGATGATGTTACAGCTCGTGAAGCTACACGTTTAGAACTTGCCGAAAGCGAAAAGAAGTTCCGACTTCTATATAATGAATCACCGGATATGTATGTTTCATTTTCCCCTGAAGAAGCAACAATTCTTATGTGCAATGAAACCCTACTCAATAAAACAGGTTACAGCAGGAATGAAATAATTGGATCAGAAATATTCAAGATTTATCATGAGAGCTGCATGGAAGATGCTCATAATTCATTTCAGCAGTTTTTAAAAAAAGGAGTTGTAAAAAACAGAGAACTGATAATCAAGAAAAAAAATGGTGAGCAGATATACGTCATTTTAGATGCCAAATCTATCAGAGATGAGGATGGTAAAATACAATACTCAATATCATCATGGAGAGATATAACCGATAAGAAAAAAGCAGAAGATGAATTGTCCTTAAGTGAGCAGAAATTCAGAAGAGTATATGATCACATGAAAATCGGCATCGCTTTTGTTTCATTAGATTTCAGAATTATGCAAGCCAATCCTTCATATTGTCAGATGTTAGGTTATGATGAATCAGAATTAATAGGAAAACATCTGAAAGATATTACTCAAATTGACTCTCTTCCTGAAAATTTACTCAGACAGCGAAAACTACGAGCAGGTGAAATAGAACACTACCAAATGGAAAAAGCTTTCATTCATAAAAATGGTCATACTGTATTGGGAATTGTAGATGCAAACCTTATACGTGATATAAACAATGAACCGCTTTATTTCATAGGAAGCGTAGTAGATATTACAGAAAGAAAAAAAGCATTGGAAAAATTGCATGAAACTCAATTATTTGCTGATAAAATCGCGGAAACAACACCTACAATGTTATACATTTACGACTATGAAATGCAGAAAAATATCTGGACTAATCAATTTTATAAAAACTATTTTAATACATTGATGAATAACAATTCTGAAATTAGCATAAATAATGTGGCAGATATTATTTTCCAGGAGGATTTAGTAAAAGTTCTGGAGATGTCAGATGCAATGACTATTAATCCTGAATTCAACAAGTTTATCTTAGATGTTCGAATTAAATCAGTTGATGATGATTGTAAATGGATGACTTTAATTGTTAAATCTTTCCTTAGAGATGAAAAAGGAAAACTGCTTCAGGCAATAGGAGCTCTGTTTGATATAACCGATCGAAAAAAAGCAGAACATGCATTGACAGAAAGTGAACGAAGGCTATTATTAGCAACTAAATCTGCCGGTATTGGTATTTGGGATTGGGATATTATAAGTAACAAAATGATTTGGGATGATCGAATTTTTCAGATGTACGGAATCACTGAACCTCCAGAACTCATCAGTTTAGAATATTGGAGAAATTGTATACATCCAGAAGATAGAGAAACTGCAGCAGAGCATTGCATGGCAGCATTGAGGGGTGAAAAAGATTACAATATTGAGTTCCGTGTACTATGGGCTGATGGAACAATTCGCTGGTTGAAAGCCGATGGAGTAGTAATTAGCAATGATAATGGAAAGCCAGTACGTATGTACGGAACAAACTACGATATTACTGAACGCAAAATAGCTGAAGAAGAGATCAAAAGAAAAGAAAGAGACTTAAGATCTTTAGTAGAAAATCCTGCCGGGTATGTGATTTATAGGCATCGTTTTAATCGTGAAACAGGAGAATTTGAAGTAGTTCAGGTAAGCCCATCATTTACTGAAGTATTAGGCATTCAGGAAGAGCATCAAAGTAATTTTGAAAGATGGTTCTCTTTTGTTCATCCTGAAGATCTTCCTGCTATGAAAAAGGCAAATGAAAAAGGAATGGAGCCGCCATTCAAACTAAGTATGGAGATTCGTTACAACCATCCTGACAAGGGATTGAGATGGTTTGAAATTAGATCAAACGGAATTCCTTATGAAGATGACCCTGATAAGATTGAGTTTGGCAATGGTATCATTCTGGATATTACTGCAAGAAAAAAGGCAGAGAATGAATTAATTAAAATGGAAAAATTACGCAGCATTGGAACTCTGGCAGGAGGAATTGCTCATGATTTTAATAATATCTTAACAGTGATATATGGTAATGTCTCTCTAATGAAGACATTGAAATATAATAGTGAAGCAAATTACGAGATGTTAACAGATATTGAAAGTTCAATAAGTCGTGCAAAAAAATTGTCCAACCAGCTTCTTACTTTTTCAAAAGGTGGATCTCCAATTAAAAAAGAAGTGAATATAACAAATTTACTGAAAGAAACAATTTCTTTTGATTTGTCTGGAAGCCAACTAAAACCTGTATTCGATTTTACCGATGAAGTACATTGGGCGAAGGTCGACGAGGGTCAGATGCAACAGGTTTTTTCTAATTTATCTATTAATGCTATACAAGCTTCTTCTGTTGGCAGCCATTTTTATGTTTCAATAAATAAGTGTTCTATAGGTGAAAATGAAGTTATAAATTTAGAATCTGGAGAATATCTCAAAATAACCATCAAGGATAAAGGTAAAGGAATCTCGAAAGAAAATCTAAACAGAATATTTGATCCATATTTTACGACGAAAGAAACAGGGAATGGTCTTGGTTTAGCAACAGTTTATTCAATTATTAAAAAGCATAGAGGAACTGTTAAAGTAGATTCAGAGTTAGGGAAAGGATCCGTTTTTACGATCTATTTACCTGCCTCTGGAGCATCTAATGTCGAAACAAGGGAAAATACGGATCAACCAGGTTCAAATATTTTGCAAGTAAATAAATCTAAACGAATACTTATTATGGATGATGAAGAGGCTATTTGCAAGTTATTATTTCGATTTATAACCCATTTAGGTTATGATTGTGAGAAGTGTTTTAATGGAGAACAGGCAATAGCAATGTACAAGGAATCTATTGAACAGCAAAATCCTTTCGATTTGATAATAATGGATTTGACTATTCCAGGTGGAATGGGCGGAAAAGAAACTCTTAAAAAAATGTTAGAAGTTAACAGTAATGCTAAAGTCTTAGTTTCTAGTGGCTACTCGGGAGATTCTGCTATTGCGGAATATAAAGCGCTGGGTTTTTTAGATGTACTTAATAAGCCTTATACTCTCAAAAAAATTGAAGGCATGCTTAAGAAGTTTCTTTAAACTGAGCCTACTTCATTTTCTGTGCCAAGCTTAAGTTTAGTAAGTCTGGACTATTCTATATGATTTTACTCCTAAAGGCATGAGAAGCAGAACATTAATTTAATTAATATCATCATTTTGCAGATAGATCAACAATAACACTTCATGAAAAAAAAGAAAATGACAGTCAATTTAGTAAAATTTCCTGCCATTTTATGTAGATTTAGATTATAGATTTCAATTTAGCAAATTATCAACTCAGGCTTGCACACAATCCTGAATCAAGATCAGAAATTCCAGATCAAAGTTAATTAGCAATTACTTAAGGAGAATACATTTTTTTACTATTTGTTTTTCTCCTGCTCGTTTTAACATAATATAATAAATACCGGAAGATGCCACTCGATTATTTTCATCTTTACCGTTCCAGTTTATGGAATGTTTCCCTTCAGATAACTCCCCTTCATGGAGTCTTTTTACGATCTGACCCTTTAAGTTGTAAACACTCAATATAATATTACAACTACTTACCAAGTCAAAACTTATTACAGTACTTGGATTGAATGGATTCGGAGCAATGTTCACAGTTATGTCATTGGCATAATAAACATCATTCTCATTGTTTTCTATAGTTGATTCAACAATCCATGTTTTAGATAAATGGCTGTCATCAAGGTAGATTGCACATTCAACTTCAAATGTACTGTTATCGTTATATGAGAATGTAAAAGTATCTGCTGTAGCAGACTGAGCTATACCATTTATATACCATTGATATGTTATCTCACTATTATCTCCCCCTCCATAAATTGAAAACTCAATATCATCATAAGATTCCATTGTTATTACTGATTGCGATGGTGAAAATTCTAAAGCTGTAATAAAATTTTCTTTAAGCTTAATTGTCTCGTCACTAATGGTCTCTGCTGTTAGTCTAACATCATACGTTCCTGCAATTTGATATATTGTCTGAGGGTTTGTATCGTATGAGTCTATAATCCCATCATTTTCGAAATCCCATACATATTGAATATAACTACCGATCGACAGATTCTGAAAATGAACTGTTGAATCGACCCAGCAGAGGTTAGATGATACACTGAAATCGCAAACACTTACAGTAACAGTATCCTGCAGGCAAATATACGGATAACCATCATTTATTATTGGGTCGATATGCCATATATCATTATCTGAAGTGTCATTATAAGGATTGTTTAAAAAATCCCATGGACTTGATAACCCGGGCGTAGAAGTATCGGTAAAAGTACTTATCGTTTTCATTTCAACTGTAGACTTTCCTGTTCCTCCAGAACTGGTACTAATTCCGCTTACATCGACATCCCAAAATGAATCAATTGTCTGAGAGTTTTGATCAAAACCAACTATTCCTCCCAGTATATTGTTCCCTGTAATTTGAGCAGTACTATAACAATTTACAATTTGACTATTACCAAACTGACAACCGGCAATTCCACCGACAGCACTCCAACCATAAATTTCACCACTACAGAAACAATTTCTGATTATTGATGAGTTAATGGCTAATCCAACAAATCCACCAATATCATGATCACCGCTTATATCTACGTTTTTTAAGCTTACATTCTCAATTACTGCCCCATTTATATAACCAAACAATCCAATATTCCAATAGAAATCACCATCAAATGTCCTGTTGATATATAAATTTTCAATCACAAATCCATTACCGTTATAGAATCCCTGAAAATAGTTATTCTCATCTGATCCAATTGAACTGAATCCTTTCCCCTGGTTCCAGTTGCGTGTACTAAACGCATCAATATCAGAAACCTGGATAAAGTGACAATTCCAGCAACTGCTGTTTGTGCTGACCCAGAGTAAATTATCCAAAGTCTCAATCTCATAAGGCTGAGATGAGTTTCCTTGCCCTTGGGGCTGGATTCCATCACTATACATATAACTAAACAATACCTGTATGACAATAATCAGCATAAAATTTTTCATATTAATTCCTCTACTTTATCATTACACATTTTCTTACTTGCTGAGTTTCATTGTTCTTACTCAGAACAATAAAATATATTCCTGATGCTGCATTCTTAGAATTTTTATCCATCCCATCCCAAACTAAAGAATGCTTACCCTTATTCATAATGCCATTATGTAAATTCCTGACTTCTTGACCTCTAATATTATATATTATTACATCCACATAACTTCTTTCAGATAAGCTGAACATAATATTGGTAGATGGATTGAAAGGATTAGGAGAGATATCTAAATTAAGTTCAATGTCGTGTTCCATGCTCTCCTCTGATGCTACATTAACTTCAATTCTCCATATTTTCGATATCTGATCGTTACCCGAACATGCAACGCCTTCTATTATGGTAACACTATTTCCATCAAATGATACTTGAAGGCTTTTAGTAGTATCTACTTGTTCAACTCCATTGATGTACCATTGATAATGTAAATCATCGTCAGCAATGCCACTGTTAAAGAAGAAACTGATATCCTCAGATCCATCTAATATTATTTCTGACTGCTGTGGTGAATATTCCAATACAGTAATGTAATTCTCCTTAAGCTCAACAATTTCCATACTATCAGTTTCAGCTTTAAGACTTACATCAATAATCCCAGCACAATTATAGGCTATTTGAGGATCGGTATCATATGAGTCTATTACTCCATCATTCTCGAAATCCCACAAGAATTGAGTAAAATCACCTGTTGACAGGTTCGCGAATGAAATTAGTGAATCAACAAAGCACAGGTTAGTCGAAACATTAAAATCACACACATATTCTGTTACAGTGTCTTGCAGACATATATAGGGATACCCACCATTAGTTGCAGGTTCGATATTCCATATTTCCTCATTGTTAGTATCGTCATAGGGGTTATTCACAAAATCCCATGGACTTGATAACCCGGGCGTAGAAGTATCGGTAAAAGTACTTATCGTCTTCATTTCAGTTGTTGACTTGCCGGTTCCTCCTCCACTCACACTAATCCCACTTACGTTTATGTCCCAAAAAGAATTAATCGTCTGAGATGCATGATCAACCCCCACAATTCCTCCCGGATTGTTAGTTCCTGTAATTGAGGATGTACTGTAGCAGTTTATAATTTGAGAATTCTCATACTGATATCCTGCAATACCACCCACTTCACCAATTCCGGAAACACTACCGGTTGAATAACAGTTCTTGATAATAGAGTTTGTAGCATTGAACCCGACAATCCCCCCCACATTATATGCCCCAGCAATATTTACATTAATCAATCCAAGATTTTTAATTAATGAGTTTTCAGTTGTTCCAAAGAAACCAATATCATCCCATGTATTCGGTTGATTAATGTATAAATTCGAAATGATAAAACCATTGCCATCATAAATACCCTGAAAATCCTGAGTCCATGATACACCTATCGGACTGAAACCTTCACCTTGATTCCAATTCTGTGTATCTGCCGCATCAATATCAGCTATCTGTTTAAAATGACAATCCCAGCAGTTTGAGTTTGTGCTTAACCACAATAAATTATCCAGTGATGCAATCAAATATGGGTCAGAATCAGTACCGTTTCCAATTGGCTGAACTCCATCACCAAATATACAATGACAAATTGTGTACAGTAAAAGTAATAGTAATAGTTTTGTTTTCATTCTTCCTCCTATTCATGTTGATACTTGATGCAATGTCCATACCAATTCAACAGAGTCTTTCGATATCGCATTAATTACTTGTATGTTAGTAACTTAAACATTTTGAAAAGATATTATCTTTACTTGACTTCTCGGAGATGTACAAAAAATATATAGACACAAATTGCTATATTGCACAATTTTTATACAAATTGATCGACTGCACAAGATCATTTAAGATTAGTTACATAAAAGGAGTTAACATGTTAGATTTAGTTTTAGAACATTCGAATGCTTCAAAGACCTTAAAAGTGCAACTAAAAAAGTACAGAGAAGATATAAATAAAAGTTTTTTTGATTTTGATTATAGAAATTCTTATATACTGTGTGATAAGTTGATAGAATTTGGGAGGAGGAATAATTGGTATATTGCTGTTGTCATTGGCATGCAGTGTTTAGCCAGGCAGGAAGCATATTTACTTCAATATCACAAATCAATAGAATTGATGGAAAGTGCCTTAGATTATTGCAAGAAAGAGGACAATCAGTACTTACTGTCATCAGTTTATAAAACATTAGGCTCAATATATACAGTTAATGGTAATTTTGAGAGTGGGTTAAAATACTTCAATAAATCATTAGAATATCATCCTGATAGCTGCGACACGCTGAACAACCTGGGGCAGTTTTACTGGATGCAGAATCGCACACAGGAAGCAATTGATACACTATCCAAAGCACTATTGATTATTACAGAAAAGAAAAAGCAAAATAGAGATGATAAAGATGTTATCGCAAGAATCTACAGCAATTTCTATAATACTTATCTAAGGGCTGGTGACTATGAAAATGCCGGTAAAAGTGCTGAAAAATTTTACGAAAACACAATCAATGACAACAGTAAAATCCTTCTTAGTTCATACTATTGTATGAAGGCAAAACTGAGTCTGATAAAAGAAGATTACTCTACTAGTGAAGAGAACTTAAAAAAAGTAATAGCTATAGCAGAAGGTAAAAGATATCTTGAAAGCTACAAAGTGTGCTACTACCTGCTGTACGAAATGTATTTGAAACAAGGAAAAACTGATAAAGCGTTAGAGTGTTTCAAAGAATACTCCGATTCCCTTCATGAGACATACCGAAAGAACATTAACTCAAAGATTATGTACATTCAAGAGAAAATGGAGAAAGAGAAAGAAGAACACATGCAAGAACAGAGCATGCTCTTGAAATCAAAATCTATATTGGAGAAGAAGCTTAACAATCTTCAAACAGCATATTCGGAGGTAACAGGTATTGGACTATTTGGGGTTTTCTCAAAATCAATGCAGGATGTTGTAAAATATGCTGAACTACTTCATGAGGATAGATCTGTTCCAGTACTAATTGAAGGTGAAACTGGTACAGGGAAGGAAATTGTTGCACGCTTAATACATTATGGTAGGAACAGAAGCAGAAGACCTTTCATCATACTTAACTGTGCTGCAATATCTGCTTCATTGTTTGAAAGTGAACTTTTCGGTTATGTTACAGGTGCTTTTACCGGAGCTAAACAAGGAGGAATGGCTGGAAAATTCGAGCTGGCAAATGAAGGAACAATTTTTCTGGATGAGATAGGTGAGTTACCCCTGGAACATCAGGCAAAGTTACTAAGAGTAATTCAACAGAAAGAAATTTTCAGAATTGGGGCTAAAAGAGCAAAGAAAATTGATGTCAGGATAATATGTGCCACCAATAGAGACCTGAAATCTGAAATGCAGAAGAACCAGTTCAGACAGGATCTGTATTTCAGGTTGAACACCGGTAGAATATCTATTCTTCCGCTTAGGAACAGAGTTGAAGATATACTACCATTAGCCAATATGTTTATCAGGAAGTTTGCCAAACTCAGGAAGAAAGAATTTCTTACAATATCCGTCTCTGCTGCAAAATTACTTGAACAGTACTATTGGCCAGGTAATGTGAGAGAGTTGGAAAACGAAATCGATAGAATTACATTGTTGTACAATGATAAGGAGATTAAACCAAAGCATCTTCAAATTACATCAACTTACTCAAATAAACCTTACGATCAAGATGAGAATTACTTTATTACAAGTTTACCGCATGAAGGAAAAGATTTAAGAGAAATTAAAGACGAACTGATTGAAACAGTTTTAAGTATCTGTGATAACAATGTAAGTAAAGCAGCCAGATTTCTTAATGTTCATCGAAATACAATAAAGAATATGAAGGGTTAGCTACTTTCTCTGCTGAGTCTGACCTATTCTTCTGTGTATATAGAACTGCCTTAGAAAAGGATAATTATTATGTTCAAAGAAGCTGAATCTATATCTGAGTTTTCACAAAATACAATCGAAATATTAGAATATTATGTGCATTTACTACAAAACCCTTTAGATTTAAAATTATATATATTGAAAAGGTAGAGAAAATCGAGTCTTTGATAATGTAAATTTAGCACTAAAAGATCCCAAAAACCTGATAAGCTTGACTTGATACACAGTATAAGGGAATCGTGAGAGCTGTATTTATGCCTTCAAAATGGTAAAGAAGTGAAGACGGTAAAAGAATGTATTTGATGGAGAACATTTTTCAGATACAGATATTCAGAAAATGTATCTAAATAAAGAACTATAATTCTAAAAAGTAAGTGTATTCAAAATCCGATATACTATTTAACTCCTAACCAAACCAGGAAAATTTTTATTATAAATCGAAGAATCGCTTTCCGTTAATTTTAGCGAAACTTCTGTTACAATAGGGATATCACTTTAGAGTTACTTCACAGGTAAAGAGATATAATTCAATAACTATGATTTATTCCGATTTTGCGAACAGGATAACAGTCTATGAAATTGATAAAATGTTCATTGTTAACAGTAATTCTCTTAATATCTTGGCTGCAAATATTGTTGAGACTTTGGTAGTGTCAATCTCCGGAGCTAATTCTACAACATCTGCTCCGATAAGATTGACTTTTCTCTCAATCAGTTTGTCCAGAAAGCTCAGAAAATCATTATAGCCTTTTCCACCGGGTTCAGGAGTTCCTGTTCCTGAAAAATATCCGGGATCAAAGAAATCTACATCTATAGTCAGATATATATTGTCCCCTTCGTTAATGATATCGTCTAATTCAGCAACATCATCTACAGGGTAAATTCTATTATCTTGCTTTCGCAGTAGGTATTCCTCTCTCGTCCCAGACCGTATCCCCCATTGTATAAGCTTGTTCAAACCTGAATCCAGACATAACTTCATCACAGAAGCATGACTAAGAGAATCACCGGCATAACCGTCTCGTAAATCAGCATGTGCATCTAACTGAATAACTGTTATGTTCTCATATTTTTCTCTATGTGACAAATACACCGGATAAGTTATAAGATGTTCACCACCAACCGTCAGTAAACGCTTGTTACAGTCCAAAATTGCAGATATTTCTTCTTTAACGTTCTCAACCATTGATGCAGGATTTCCCACCATAACCGGTAAATCTCCAATATCAGTAAATTGTACTTGATCCAAGCCAAGTCCAAAGTGAAAAGAGAAATCTTCAATACCTTCCCAGGCATAGTTACGTATTTCTCTCATAGCAAAACGGGAACCTGCTCTGAATGAAGATGTACAATCATAAGGTACACCAATCAAAATAATATCAGACTCATTAATATTATCTTTTGATTCTATAAACCTGGCTATTTCAGTTCTGTGATTCATTATTCTGTCCCTGTAATTCTTTTTAGGAAATTTGGAATGGCAAAACATCCCGAATGCAGGTCTTCATTGTAGTATTTGCATGATTCTGCTATATGCACTGCTCGTTCAACATCGTAATCCATAGGATCATGGACATTGGACATGTAGGCAAAAGTCCAGAAACCGGATGGATATAGAGGAATAAAAGCTGAATAGGATTTAGTAATATCGAACACAGATGAAATCTCTTTGTAGTGATCTTTCATAACATCTTCATAATACCAGGGAGACTCAGACTGAGAAACAGCAATACCGTCTGACTTTAGAGCCTTCCTGATCAGCTCAAAGTACTTTCTTTTAAATAGTTCAACACCGGGGCCCACAGGATCACTTGAGTCAGTCAGAATGACATCAAAATAGCCGTCATACCTGTCCAGATATTTGAATCCATCTTCGAAAACCACTTTTACTCTGTCATCATCAAGACTACCTGAAACAGAGGGCATAAAGTCTTTACAAGCTTTCACGACCAACTCATCTATTTCGCATAATACAACTTCTTTGACACTTTCATACTTCAAGGTTTCTCTAACAGCACCACCGTCTCCACCACCAATAATTAACACTCTTTCTGGATTTGGATGAGAACACATTGGTACATGGACTATCATTTCATGATATACGAACTCATCTTTTTCAGAAAGCATAACAAGCCCATCCAGAGTCAGGAGTTTACCAAAAAACTCAGTTTCATAAATCTCGACTAACTGAAATTTACTTTGTTCTTCAAATATTTTATCTTTAACTTTAATTCCCAATGATGCTTTATTATCAAAATTCTCGATGAACCACATCATAATCTCCGGCAATTTCTTTATAGTTCAGGACTACACCTGCAAAAACTGTAGCACAATCTTTTACTGTTGTCTCAATACCTTCACTTCTCACGGAAAACTCTTCAATCCCTCTCATAGCCATGGCTTCTGAAGCCATTCTTCTTACTCTTGCTTCAACATATTCTAATGGCTGAGAATTAGAGTACTCCATTATTACGCCATTAAGGTCTCTGTCATCCGGGATTGCAATAGCAACTGCAGCACTAATAACCTCATTCTTTGTTTCCGAGCTTTTCGCAGCGTAAGCAATAGGAATAAATGACCCGGGAGTTAAGTCTAAAGGTGAAACTTCTCTGCATTGAGGAGGAAGGATGCTGCTTAATTTAATAAGATTTGTGTTACCAATACCTGATGCTAACAACGCTCCGTCAAAGGATGTTAATTGTGAATTACCTTCGCTGGAACCTGAGCATATAAAAAATATATCCGGACTTTTATCAAAAAGAAACATAGTATTTACCTCTTATTTATTTTTTTTCTTAGTCGATTTGACTTCACTTAATATTCCGCGATCCAGTTCTTTAACTACTTCTTTGTCTGCATGGAATATATCTTTCAACATCTTAAAAGCTTTCATAGGACTTACGTTATCTCCGCACGTAAAAAAGTCCATAGCTGCATAGCCTAGTTCAGGCCAGGTATGAATTGTGAAATGTGACTCAGCAATTACTATTGCTCCACTCACCCCCTGGGGTGCAAATTTGTGGAAAACTATACCAACTATTGTTGCTCCGCATTTTTCTGCCGCAACAATCATCGCTTCACGGATTCTTTCTTTGTCGTTAAGAATCTGCTCATCGCAACCATAAAGTTCGACTATAAGATGTCGACCAAGTTTTTTCATCGTTACTCCTTGATATTAATGACCATGAATACAAATCTTGTGCAGAATGTTTATCAGGTGAGACATAAATTTTTTACGTGTATCTTTCTAACAAGAAATTTTGTTACAAACTGGCATAAATTTGATTTCACCATGAAAACAATATAAGCTAAATCGTTATTTTACAAATATTTTCTGGCATTATTATTTTTGATTAAAATGTGGTCTTTTTTATGCTGTAAATGAGGGTTCCAGAATGTTAGATTTTTCTATTATCCGAATTTCTGGGAAAGATTTTATTCTTAAGAGTTCTGTACAGACAGTTCAGAAGTCGGAAAGAAGTGTTGAACTACTTCCTGCCCATAGCTTAAGTATCTGTTCTGATGTAATAACCATAGATGAGAAGCAGTACATTGCAAAATATTTTGTTTTTGAATGTTAATGAACAGACATCAAACTTAGTAAAAATATATGCTATTTATCAGTTATTTTATACTTCATACGAGGAGAACAACGAGAAAACATAATCCCTTGGCCTACATCAACATTGCAGTAAACTTGGTCAAGGAACAGGAGGCTTACAATTTGAAAAATGGAAATCTTCTGAGAAGTGAGTTCATAAAGTTCGCAAGGTTACTCAGTATCATAAAACAGAAAAGATAAGAGTAATAACAGTTAAATCCATTCCCAACCCAACTAATGAAAACCTGAGAAATGCTATGTCAGAAATGAAGATGCTGACCTCTGACTCCACAGTGATAGCCTTGTTAATACATATTAATCTGCAGATATAGTACATGTATCATAATCTATTCTACAAAGGTGATTTACATAATTTGCCATTCACAACTTCTCTCATGAACCTACAATCTCGTCTATCCTTATATTTTTTCTACCATCTCTGGCTCGAGGGGCTTCACAAAGAATGGAACTGATTTTACTGACAGTTTTTTCGCATTTTATTACTTTTCCTGTTGAGTAATAATCTTTTATAGACAGAACTCTGAGATGCTTATTCTGAATAGAGAAAACTATTTCAATGCATAAGTAGTCCTCTGCATCATCCTGATATACCAGAAATATACTGTAGCGCTTGTCATTGACAATTCTAAAATCATACTTTTTGACCACAGATATACTTTTTAACAACTCAATTTCCTCTTCATTTACGTAAGCCAGATAGTTCTTCATCATCTTTATATTTCTTTCATCCAATGCTTTTTTTAGTGATCTGAGAAATGAAGTTATGCTCTGATTGATTTCCGGCAGTATCAGATCATTTCCATAATGGTAACCTTTATCCATGTTATATTTAGCCTTAATTTTCTTTTTCAGTATTGAGACTTTTTTTCGGATAGAATTATTGGACATATCATATTCTTGAATTAACTCTGATCTGGCACTTTTTGAGAAGTATTTAAGTAAAAAACTCAGTTCATCGTTCTCCAGATACTCACAGATCTGGTTAAAGCTTGTTATCGTATCATCTGTACCGCAATCGACCAGCTCCTTTTTTCTCTCAATGATTTCCTCTTCCCTGAGATATTTTTTGTAATTTTTTTTGAATAGATTGGAACTTACTTTAATAATCCAGGCATCAGGATTTCTTACTGATTCATAGTTCAAACACAATTGATACAAAGCAATAGAAGATATTTCCCTCGATAAATCATAGTTAGCTGTCAAAGATAAGAGATATAAAAAACTTTTATTCATAAGTTTTTTTATTTTTTTTTCTTCAAATTCCATCACAAATCCTCCAGATTGATACACTAATAATAAAAAAAGGAGATTTTTTTTATGCGAAAATTTATTGCAATTCTAATGTTGTCAATAGTTTTTAATCTGTGCTGTGTGAGTCAGACTGAGCTTGTCAATATGATGGAAACTCCTCAGGCTGTCGACCAAGTGTTAAACAATACACAGCGAGGAAAGAATTACAGGCTTGTCGTTATACTGGATGATGTGATTGTCGTTGAAGTTGACGGCGTCATTGTTTACTTCGAAAAAAAGAAAAAGTAGGTTATTTTTTATGGGATACAAATACAGTAAGTTCAATACAACAGTGAATTTAAACAGTCAGGATAATGAATATTTACTATATAATTACTCCTCTAACGGATTGATAAATATAAACGGGGAGTATAAAGCAAAAATAAATGATAAGAATAACATAGAAGACAACTTCACTGTGGACGAAATAGATCTTCTTAAAAGCAATGGATTTATTATTGATTCAAGCATTAATGAAATCAACAGACTAGTTCTGGAACACAATAAAAAATATATGTTCAATGAAGTGCTCAAACTGACAATTTTACCAACTCTATCATGTAATTTCAATTGTCACTATTGTTTTGAGAGAGAAAACGGTGACAATATTTTCATGACTGATGAGATTATATATAAAACAATTGAATTCATAAAATCCAGATTTACCGCTAATAAATATCTTAGGAAAATAGATATTGATCTATACGGTGGAGAGCCATTAGTAGGAATGAAACAATTGATTTTTTTTTATGATAAGCTTAATGAACTCCAGAAGGAATTTGATTTCTCATACAGCAGCATGATAATTACAAATGGATACCTGCTTACAGATGAGAACATCAGTCATCTTGATAGTTTTAACTGCCACAGAGCAATGATTTCAATTGATGGTTACATGGAGAAGCACAGTTCTTCAAGAACTCATAAATCTCCCGTAATCACAGATACATACACACCAATAATAAACAACGCAAAAAGATTCATTGAACTTGGTAATTCTATGACTCTCAGAGTTCACATAAACGATAAGTCAACATTCGACGATGTAAAGAGAATTCTGTCCGAATTCCCGACTTCTTTGAGGAAAAGAATTACACCCATTTTTGTTCCTATCTTCGACGCCGGTGTAGAAGTTAATCCTGATATTTATCTTGATCAACTAAGAAACTATGCTATTGATGAAGGATTTGATATTGGGGGGGAATTAGCTCTGATTTTTAAATCAGTATCTTCTTGCAACACGTGTGCTTCCTATGACAGCTATACTATCTCAGCTGATGGCAGGATTTTCATCTGTGATTATTCTGATTTTTCTGATGAAGATTTCATCAAATATGGAGTTGGAACAATTGATAAGTATGAAGAAATTTTTAGCAATACCAACTATATCAATTTTGCAGGTGATTTCTTCTATCAGAAGATAAACTGCTTAAAATGTAAGTTTTTACCGGCTTGTAAAGGCGGATGCAAGGTCAAAAGTTATCAGGCTACAAATGCTACCGGAGAAGAGCCATGCCCTATTCATCTTTCAAGATTGGCTACTGAAGAAGAACTGATCAACGACCTTTACCTAAATGAAATATCCTGACGTATTGTATGAATCAAGAAGAAATAAAGAGATCATATTAGATTTTAAAAGCAATACACTTTGCTGATCTTACTAATAGAGTTATGGAATTTATTGAGTTAACACAAAAATGATACAGTGATTTCACATCAGACTTTGCTATAATTTTGTGCGGGTTGTGAGGAAATTCCATAACATACGAAAAACAATGCTGTACAGGTGCATTATATGTGATTTATCTAAAGAATGGATAAAGCATATGCAATTAATTACGAATATCCTTTGGGATAAATAAAAAAAGGAGGAAACCATGAAATTAATCAAAAGAGGCGAAGTACTCAGAGATGATCCACCAACCAGAAGAATGCTTATGGAATGTGGAAATCCATGTCCTGCTTTATATCTTGCATGCACTTGCAAGAAATCAAATTAGCATTTATAAGAGAGAGCACAGCTCTCTCTTATTTTGACTATATTTCATCTAAGCTGTCTCTTTGAAGTTTTATAATGTAAAGCATCTCAAAAAGTGGTCAGTATTTATATGTAAGGATGGAGTTGGATTATCGGCTATCTCACATATTTCTGCATGACAAATCTTATCATAAATACATCAAACCGTGCATAATTATGTAATTAATTACTACTGAAAATGTAATAATATCCTTGGGATAAATAAAAAAGGGAGGAAACCATGAAGTTAATCAGAAAAGGTGATATTCTAAGAAATGATGATGACACAAGAAGGATGCCAATGGATTGTATCAACTTATGCCCATCATTGCTTCTTCAGTGCTACTGTAGAAAATCAAATTAGAATTTATTGAGAGAGTTATTTGCTCTCTCTTTTATTTGATAATAACGCTTTATACCATTTCATTCTAATTATTTTCTTCAAATTCAGTCACAAATCAATACAACAGTCTCACTATATACATAAAAGGAGTTTTTTATCAAAGTATACCGCTCAATGTCACATTCCTCTGACAATTTTTAAATCCACAGCGGTGAAAGCTTTCCTGAAGTATTTTAACACAATGATTGAGAGGATTCTCTCTCATAAATATAAGAATTGGAAAAAAATATGAAAAAAAACTATAAAGAATGCTCCCCGATGGAGACAGTAAACAAAATACGAGAAATTTTCTTTAAAAATGATATTACTGTGATCGAAGATCACTGGTTGAATGATATCACTGATATATTCTCCTGTTCACTGAGAGTTGTCAACACGAATATATATTCAAACGGTAAAGGTACAACTTATGAATATGCTCTGGCGAGTGCATATGGTGAAATGATTGAGAGAATACAGAACTTTGCATCATTCAAAGTTGATTATTTATCTTCTAATAATGATCTGCCTTTTAAATACGACTATCATGAATCCACAGCTGATAAGAATAGCTGCATACTGGATGCCTGTTTCAGTGATGTTAACTTGGTTGGAGATTATGGCAAACTCTCAGATCTGTTTGAGAACAGCCTGACATCTTGCAAAGATGACATTACTCTGCTGCACTTCAAAAATATTTCGAAGGATCGAACTGTTCAGCTCCCAACCTATATTGTTAAGTATTACAAAAGCAATGGCATGGCAAGCGGAAACACAATTGATGAAGCTATTGTTCAGTCTTTATCAGAAATACTGGAAAGGTATGCTATCAGAGAAATATGTATCAATAACGCAAAAGCCAGCACAATCCCGAACGAGATTATAAAACAGAAGTATCCTGATCAATATAAAATAATCGAAGAGATTGAGCAGAGCGGACGCTACAGGGTTATCGTAAAAGACTGCTCTTTAAACAAAGGTCTTCCGGTAATCGGCATAGTTGTGTTTGATAGAAATACAGGTGGATACATTCCATGCTTTGGGGCAGAACCCGTAATTGCTTATGCTCTGGAAAGAACACTTACCGAGGCTTTTCAAGGCAGAATGCTAAAGAATATCAAACGTGACTCCAAACTATTGTCATTGAATAGAGAAATTTCAAGAGATGAGCTGGAAAAAGGTTATGAACAGATTGTTGTCTGGGGAAATGGAATCCTACCAATGTCCTTCTTCTGCAATAATTCTGAGTCATTCTGTGAAGATTTTGCAGATGCTCCTTTTGCAGACAGTAAAGAGAAAAAAGCTTATCTGATCAAGTTGATTGAAGAGCTGGGCTACGAAATTCTCATAAGAGAGACATCATTCATGGGATTCCCGACCATCCATATAATTGTACCTGGATTATCTGAAATTGATGTATATAATACCAATGATTTCATAAAAGAAAAACTCAACATAAATAAACTTGATTATTACAGAAATATCAAGAATCTAACTGACTCTGAGTTGAGAGACTTCCTGATAGATATAAAATTTGACAGAGCAAGAAAGATAGACAAGAGCCTTATTTCTTCACTGGCTGATTATTTGCCGATTGAGTTTACTCATAAATCAATGATGAAAGATATATCTCTAGCCTACCTGTTGTGCCTGATAAACATCAAGCTGAAAGACTATGCAGCAGCATTTGAGAATATGGAAAAGCTGTTAGCAGACATCGATCTGGATACTGCTCCGGATGCTGAATATTTCACATGTGCAAGACAATACCTGCTTTTGAAGAAACAGGATTTTTCAGATGAAAGCATAAGAACAATTCTTCTAGATTTATACCTTATTGATACTATTGAAGAGGTTATTTATGATTTGAAAGACGATAACTTATTCAACAATTTACCGGAAGTCAAATGCCCGGACTGTTCATCATGCGAACACCGGTGTGAGTGTTATCAGTTTAATACAGAGACCCTGTACAATAGACTGAAAAACAGAATGAAAGAACACTATGAATCTTAAAAGCAGCCTGAAATTTCTTTACCAGCATTTAAAGGGAAGCATAAAAGGAGTAGTTTTATGTTTCTTTTTGATGCTGGTGAGCACATTACTGATATTACCCGCCCCTTTAATAACAAAGTTCATTATCGATGATGCATTACCTGAAAAGGACATTGTCCTTCTGTTCAGGTATCTCAGTCTGAGTCTGTTCATACTAATTACGATCATGATCACAGCTTTTTTTCAGACAAGAGTAATGTTCAAGATCAATAACTCAATTATCGTAAACATCAAGAGGAAACTGCTGAAGAAACTCAGTAAGGTTACATTCAGAACCCTTGAGACATTTGATAACGGCTATATCTTCTCCAGAGTTAATAATGACACCGAACAGTTGAGATCTGTTCTGGCAAACGGAGTGATCACCGTGATTGAAAGCCTTCTGACAGTATTAATCAGCTCGGTATTCCTCTTTTTCATTAATGTTCGTCTGGCGATTGTTGCCATGCTGATTATTCCGGCTTATGTGTTAACAAATATCTATTTTTCGAGGCTAGTAAGAAAACAGGCCGGACTTGTTTATGAAGCTTACGCCAGGACAACTCAGCAACTTGATAACTCTCTGAACATTAACATATTATGTCGTCTGTTCGGAAAACCGTTATATCCTGTTTATCACTATTTCAGGTTCTTGAAGGAAGAGTTCAGAACAGCCTACAATATGACAAAACTGATCAGCTGGAGTAATCTGGTGATAGGATTCATATATGGACTGTTCCCTCTGATTATTATCGGGTACGGTGTATTTCTGGTGATGCAAAGCAAGATGACTATCGGAGATTTATTCGCTTTCGAAGCTTTAACAGGCTATATCTTCTCCCCTATTGACAAGCTGTCAAACTCTAACATACAGTTTCAGCAGGCTGTTGTAGCTATTTCCAGAATTAACGAGATTTTGCATTTACCGGAAGAAGTTAAAGAGAAAGACGAACGAATAGATGGGATAAAACGATTAAGATGTGAAAACATCCATTTCAGTTATGATGATGAACCTCTGCTGAAGGATTTCTCTATTGAAATTAACAGATCGGAGAAAATCGCTCTGATCGGTGAATCCGGCTGCGGCAAAACTACATTTATCCGCATTTTAATGGGATTACTGGAATCCAGTTCCGGCAAGTATATTGTTAATGACTACGAAATTTCTGCGAACTCACTCAAAGGTTTAAGGTGCAAGGTTGCACTTGTTGAGCAGGAGCCGATACTGATTAACGATACTATCCTGAACAATATAACCTTTGGTGCCAGATCGTTTAATCAGCATGAATTTGAGAAAGTTCTGGAACAGGCGGCTATTAAAGAATTTGTGGAGTCTCTGCCTGATAAGGAACATACTGTCATAGACAATAACGGCGGGAATCTGTCTGTGGGTCAGAAGCAGCGGATTGCTATTGCCCGGGCTTTGTTCAAGAAACCTGATCTGCTGATACTGGACGAAGCGACATCAAATATTGACTCTATCAGTGAGATGAAATTTACCGAGACGCTCAGCAATTTACCTGATAATGTAATGGTGCTGGTAATAGCCCACAGATTGAACACAATCAAGAAGTGCGACTACATAAACATTATGGAGAACGGAAGAATAGTTGAACGCGGCAGCCATGAAATCCTGAAAGAGACCTCTGATAAATACAGAGAAATGATACAAAATTCGATATAGGAATAATATAAGAAGCTATTTTACCAACACCTTTTATTTTCAGGCTATGATGAGAGAGAGTTTCTACCAATTCAATCTGAGTTAACTTTGCCCCCTTCTCCTCCTAGGTAATCAGAGATTAAATACCAATGGAATGATCTTTAAATATACTTAAAAAAGGGAGTGTAGTTAGACTATCTTTACAAACATTGACAAGAAACATTGAATATGTCAAATGTTGTCCAATTCTTAATAAAGGAGAAACTATGTTTTATGTATTTATTTCAATCATAGCATTTCTATT
Source organism: Cloacimonadales bacterium (SeqCode) (assembly GCA_942492065.1). Classification (GTDB taxonomy): domain Bacteria; phylum Cloacimonadota; class Cloacimonadia; order Cloacimonadales; family JAIOQZ01. The sequence goes on from CALODV010000008.1 coordinate 1,153,200, forward strand.
TGTTTTTGTAATGGGTGCTAAAATTGTTCGTCCAACCGAAAGAGCTTTAATTGAGACCCTTGGACGCTATTCAAGATTTTCGTTACCCGGATTTCACTGGATATTTCCCGGTATACAAAAAATGTTCAAAGTGAATGTAACAGAAATTATGGCAGATATAGAGCCTCAGGAGATAATTACTAAAAATAGAATGAATGCTCAGGTAGATCTGGTCATATATTACAGAGTAAGAGCTGACGAAGAATCCGTTAAAAAATCTCAATATAACGTAAACGACTTTCACTCCGAAATTGTCATGCTTGCTAAAACAACAGCAAGAAACGTAATCGGCGAGTTAATTTTTGAAGATGTAAACAGCAAGAGAAATGAGTTGAACAAGAAACTGCAGTTGATTCTGGATCATGAAAGCGATGCCTGGGGTGTTCAAGTTGTAAGAGTTGAGCTGAAAGAAATCTTACCACCGCACGATGTTCAGGAAACAATGAACAACGTAATTAAGGGTGAAAATAAAAAAACTGCAGCTATTGATTTTGCTTCTGCAAAGGAAATTGAAGCTGACGGAACCAGAAGAGCTCTTGTAAAAGTTGCCGAAGGTAAAAAACAGGCTGCAATTCTGGAAGCTGAAGGAAAGGCAAAATCTTATGAATTGATTAACAAATCATTTATAGGAAATGCACAGGAACTGAAACGATACGAAATCACCGAGAATTCTCTGGTGAATAACTCGAAAATCATCCTTACAGATAAAGGTATTTCTCCACAATTAATTCTGGGAGATATTCCGATTACTAAGAAAACCGAAGCTCCTGCAGACAGTTAGGAGTGAACACAGACAAGACAGATAATAAATCAGACTGTTTGGGTTAATAAATCAATTATCATCAATAGCAATGAGACCAAAAACTCATTGCTTTTTTTGTAATTCTCACGAAATTAGAGATTGGTCATCAATAAAAGAAGCTATTTTAACAACACTTTTATTTGCAGGCTATGATAAGAGAGAGTTTCTACCAATTCAATCTGAGTTAACTTCCCCCCCTCACTCCTCCTTGGTAATCAGAGATTTAATACCAATGGAATGATCTTTAAATATACTTAGAAAGGGAGTGTAGTTAGACTATCTTTTCAAGGGACCTGTACACGATTAGATTCCCATAAAAACAAAAAACTTGCCCTCATTCCATATATTTTCATATTTTACTTATAGGCACATTGTTAAATTATTACATGATTGCCTTTGTTGACTCTATTAAAGGCAGCAACCAATAGTTAGAAGGTGTTAAGATGGAACTTAAAAAAGATATAAATTTCTTCGGTGTTTTCAGTATTGCTACAGGAGCAATGATCAGCTCCGGTATTTTCATTCTTCCGGGACTGGCGTTCACTATGGCTGGTCCTGCAATTTTCCTCACTTACCTGCTGGCAGGTATTCTTGCTCTGGCAGGTGTATTAAGTGTTATTGAACTGGCAACAGCCATGCCTAAATCCGGTGGAGATTTCTATTTCATCAATAAAACATTCGGTCCGTTGCTGGGGACAATTTCCGGATTTCTCGGTTGGTTTACTCTCTCACTAAAAAGTGCATTTGCAATCTTCGGTATATCTGAAATTGTGTTCCTGTTCTGGGGTATCAGTCCCTTAATATCCGGTCTGGTTTTATGCACAATCTTTGTTATCATTAACATATTCGGAGTCAAGGAAGCTGTAGCCTTTCAGAATATACTTGTTGCAGGATTACTGGCTCTAATGCTGGCATATATCTCTTTTGGGATGCCTAATGTTGATACTTCCCGTATAACAAATGTGCTGTCAACAGGTTTTAATACTATCGTTATCACTGCTGGTTTCGTCTTTATAGCCTATGGCGGTCTACTCCAGGTTGTAAACGTTTCCGAGGAAATAAATAACCCAAAGAGGAATATTCCGCTGGGAATTATCTCCTCAATCACTGTAGTAACTATCATTTATACTATAATAACTTATATCATAACAGGTACACTTCCGGCCAAAGAGTTCAGTGGATCTCTCACACCTGTTGCTGATTCTGCCAGAGTATTCATGGGAAGCCCGGGATTCTGGGCTATCAGCATAGCCTCACTCATAGCTTTTGTTACAACTGCCAATGCCGGAATTATGGCTGCTTCCAGATACCCGTTGGCTCTCAGCAGGGAGCACCTTCTTCCGAGTGCGATCTCGAAAATCAACAAGAAGTTCAAAACTCCGTCTATAGCAATTATCCTGACAGGTGTCTTCATATATGTTTCACTCCTGCTGCCCCTCGAAATGCTTGTAAAAGCCGCTTCAACGGTTGTACTCACATCGTATGTACTGACGAATATAGCTGTGATAATCTTTAGAGAAAGCAGAATCACAAACTATAAGCCAAGCTTTAAATCACCTTTTTATCCCTGGCTGCAGATTATTACAATTATCTCATTTCTGCTGATAATTGCCGATATCGGGATGCAGGCTGTAGAAATAAGTTTATCCCTACTCGCTATCAGCATAGGTATCTATTTTGCCTATGGAAGAAAAGCCAAGAACAAGGAATATGCCTTTCTGCATCTGATGAAACGATTTGTTGACAATAAGCTGACAGACAATCTTCTCGAAGATGAACTCAGGGATGTTGTCATCAACAGGGACAGTATTGAACAGGATAGTTTTGATGAACTGATAAAGTCTGCTGAAATCATTGATATGGAGAATCGCGGAGATTACGAATATATGCTGAAGTCTATCATGAATCAACTTGTAGAGTTAACTCAAATGGATTCCAAAGACCTGCTTGATAAATACATGGGAGCACAGAAAGAAACAAATTTTGCCATATCAGAATTTCTGGCAATCCCCCACATTGTTATTGATGGAACAGAAAAATGTTTCCTGCTGATAATCAGAAACAAACAGGGTATTAAATTCACTGAGAACGAAAACAGCGTAAAAGCTGTGTTTGTACTGGGTGGAACAAAAGACAAAAGGGTTGTTCACCTGAGAAACATTGCTTCTATAGCCTCTCTGGTCTATGAAGAAGACTTCCAGAATAAGTGGATTAAAGCTGAGAATGAAACAGAACTTAAAAACCTGATGCTGCTTAGCAGCCGGAAAAGGTATTTTTAGGGGGAATCAATCCACCCTCAGTTTCCCCATGAAACGGATATAGTTAGATTCCTTCACGCCAATGCGATGACCACAGCTTGGACAAAGGACATCATTGTTGTCCTCTATGCAGTAGCTTTTCCGGATACAGGAGTAATACATACGGATTAGTGAGCCCTTCCCCACTTTCCTGTAGCGAAAGAGTTTCTGTTTACAGTCAGGGCATTTGATAGTTATGATTTTTTCCATACCTTATCTGTGCAGACTGAAGGAGAGAGTCAAGGATTTATGTGATTGATGCTTAAAACAAGACTTATATCCTCCGGATCAGCTCACAGCGTGTTGAAAACTGATTTTTGTCGTTTCTTTTTTTCCAAAGCATAATCCATTTCCCGACTTTATCGGGAAAACCTAAAATAACTTGCTTTCCAACACAGTCTGTCATTCACATAATCTATATATCAAGAATCCATATTCACTTCTTATAACATCAATTAACATATCTTAATCAGAGTTATTTTATATTAAGTATATTTTTGATATTTTATATTTTTACTTGACAAATTATATGAAATATGTTTTCTGTCTCCTCGAATGTTTCATTAAACAGTGAGCACTATCGAATAACCAATCAACAGGGTGTAAGAGTAAATAACTTCTACAAATTCAAATGACAATGATGATAATTATTTTATGCAGGAGGTGGCTATATGACACATGAAGACTATAGTAACGCAGCAAATGAGGAGAATCAAAATAATTCACAATCAAATGAAGAAGCCGGAAGCACATATTCAGCAGAACAATCCAGAATTGACCTTTTAGAAAGCGAAGTTGCAGGATATCGTGAGCAGGAATGGAACAAGTATGTTAAGTACTTCAAGGATGATGAGTACAGCACAGACTTTGCCTTTCTGCAGAACCGAGCAGACGAGTTTACTTTTTCTGAAAACGGGAAAAATCTGACCCCGGCACAGTTGAAGAACAATCTAGATAAGTTGAAGCCGTACATTGAAGCAGAAGTGTTCGGTGTTTTAGAAAACCGCAGCAAGAAACAATCAAGTGTTTTTAATCATTCAGACAGCAAACGGGCAATTCCATTCAAGAGCAACCAGAAAACAAGTTTTGCAGAGATTTTCAACATCTTTGACAACTAATACAAAAGGAGAGCAAATATGCAACAGGCAACATTAATCAAACTTGCAGCAGCGCATTCATTACCTGATCAGAAATCAATCATCGATTCTCTCGTTAACGAGTCAGGACTACTTAGAACCATGCCATTCCAGAAAGCAAGTCACGGCTTATTCCACAAGTACAAGGTTAAAACTGAACTTCCTTCAGGTGGATTCAGAAATGTAAACGGCTCAATTACACCTCATTCAACTAACGAAGAGGTTAAGCAGATTGATCTGAAAATCCTGACAGATATTCAGCAGGAAGACAAAGCTATCTGCGAAGCCTATCCGGGTGGAGTGAAGAAGTACTTTGCAGATGAGTTACCTGCTTTCGTTGAGGGACTGGGTCAGACTGCTGCCAAGCAATTCATTTATGGAACCGATCATGTGGGGTCAGAAGACGGTTTCAAAGGATTGCGTCAGTATGCACAGCAATTTGGTAACGAGATCAAACTAGGAGGTTCAACAGGAAACTCCACTTCCATTCTCGTTGTCAGATGGAAAAAAGGTGTATGCTCGGGCTTATATAATGAACAGGCTTTTTCCAGGGGGCAGTTAATTACAATCAAACCTATGAACAACGGAAATCCGGTCATGCTGCCGTCCGATGCCGCAACAGGTTCCATGAAACCTGTTTATCAGGCCTTGTATGAATCTTACCTTGGTCTTCTGGTAGCAGACAAGAAATGCACCGGTATGATTTCTGAGATCTGCGAAGCTGAAAGCAAGAAGCCAACTTCAGGTCAGATTGATCAGCTTATCGATCTTGTAAACGGTTCAGCCAACGATACGTTCATCTATCTTAATCGTGCATCAAGACGACTTCTCTGGGAACTTAAGAACTCTAAGATGCAGACTGCTCCATCTGACAGGAACTACTCAACATCCATTGAACTCTGGAATGGTATTCCGCTGGTACTGGAAGAAAACATCACATCTAACGAGACTGTATAGGGGGAGAATAATGAAAACAGGAAAAACAATAGACAATTTGATGATACTCAGTAACAGCCAGAACCTGCCGAACAACGGTAATGTTATGTCCGAGAATGCTGTATTTGTGGGTAACCAGAACAGTATAGCTGAAGTCCAGATCTATGCTGCTACAGACATTACAATTGCAGATGCAGCTGAGTTTGCTATCTCCGTACATGTTTGTGATGATCAGCATAAGACTAACACCTCTTCCCCATTCAATCCTGCTCTTTCCGGCTGGACAGACTCGCTTGATATGAAGATTATCCATCATGAAGCAGGAGCTGGTGATGTTTCATTCAGGCAGGGAGAGAAAATAGCTTCTTTTACTGTTCCCGAAGATTTCGCTTTAAACAAACCTTATATTTGTCTCAACTATCAGTCATCAACCAATATGAGCGCTGCAAAAATTGATGCTTTTGTTCATGTAAGCGTATAGCAGAATTTAGGTTCGGATGGTGGATGTCTGCTGTCCGAACCTTTCACTGACAGGAGGAAAAAGTGAATTGGAGCGAATTAAAGACTCTCGTGAGTCAGCGTGTCCTGATGCTTGAGAATGAGTTATCGGTTCTGGATGAGGAAAAACTGAATGCTAAAACACAGATAAGCATAGCATTTATGGAAGATGAAATCATCAGGAGCTGTGATATTGAAAGCGGTTTTGACTTTTCCAATATTACTAATCCGGAGAATGCCGTATATATTGTTACAGTGAAAGCGTTAGAACTCATCTTTTCAGATATGTACACGGGATCAGGCAACAGCATCTACAAAGAAAAGTCTGAGAAGTTTGGATATATCTACGGGAGAGATTTCAAGGAAAGTGTGGAAAAGTTGATATATACTAAAGATTCAGTAACAGAAAAACTCTATCTTGCAAACACAGCCTACAGCACGATAATCAGGTAGAATAATGTTCAGCATAATCAACGAAATCAACACACGTTTATCAGAAATTCTCATGGAGACAGGGTTACCGATATTCATCTTTTCAGAGGATGGGATCAAGACAAATCATGATCTGAGCATCCCGGCAATATTGGCAGATATCAGTACAATCTCTGAGTTCGTAGAAAAACCCGGATATAGAGTATCTTTTGCTGCTGAACTATGCATCTGGCTGATTGCTAAAAAATCTATGAAATTTGACTTCCACAAGGTTCTGGGTATGATTAATGAGATAATCCTGAATAGTCTGCAGCATAAGGATTTCTTACATCCGCCGACATTGATGAAAATCAATACAGTCCAAAAAATACCACTGCCAGGGAGTTCCGAGTATAATCATTTCTTAATCAAAAAAGCCGAATATAAAATAGAGATAGAACAAAACAACAGGAGTTAACAATGAACGGAATACGGTATGGGAATTCATACAGAATCCATATTTTTAGTGAAAACAGTTATGGGAAACTGGCAGGCAATTACATTGATAATTACAGAGTTCTTTGTAATTCCATGTCAATCAAACCGGAAACAGAAGTAATAGAAATCAGTGCTAAAACAAATAGTGTTGAGCAGAAACATTCGGAAAAACTTGGCGGAAGAAAGAATGTGACTGTTACGATAAAAGGAGATCTATCACCTGATCATGCAGTTCTCCTGGAAGCTTATACAGGGAAGACATCATTTCCTTACGAGCATCAGAATTCAAATGTACCGCTATCTTATGAAATTCATCAGTATTTTCTGAATGATAAAAAAGCTAACATTATACGTGGGTGCGTACTGGAGACACTGAAAATTTCAGGTGATAACGGTAAAACTATCGAATTCGAAGCAGTGTTCAGGGGACAATTGTTTGAGTCGGAAATTGACTGCACAAAAGACAGATTCAGTGAGTTTGTTCTTTTGAACTACACACCGGCAACACCTTTTGTCTGGGGCAAAACCGATTCCATTGCACTTCTTGAGATGTCTGAATACAGCACGTTCAATAAGTTCTCAATGAGTATTTCCAGCGGATTTGTGAATGATGAACTACTATACCAGAATTCGTTCCTCAAGCAATGTGAGTTGATCAGCAGCTCAAGTGGGGAATTCGAATTTTCATCTAACTATATCATCAATGAAGAAGGTTGGATGGAACAGAGTATACTCAAGGATTCTCCATTTTTCAATACTTTCACAATTTCAAATGGTACTGATTCCTGGAAACTTGACTTCTACTGCAAAATACTGGAAATAAATCCTTCCGATCCTGAAAAGCAGATATTCCAATTCTCCGCTAAAACAACATTATGTGCTACAGAATCAAACCCAATGATTAAAGTCATCATGGTATAGGAGGACACATGAGCATAGAAATGAAAAATTGTTTTGCAGATCATGGAGCATTCTTCATTAAACCAGTATACTATGGCAACACTAAGATTGCAGATATTAGAGCATTGAGACCTTTGGATCAGGATATGCTTCAGACATATCTCGGAGAAATCAGTATTATTGAGGGTGAACCCGTCTACAAAAATATTCAACCGGAGCATCTCAGGCTAGCCAGAATTGTACTTTCTCTTGGTGGTGAACTCCATGGAAAAAAACACAGGATAAGTTCGGAAGGCTGGATTTTTGACAGAGAGGTCACAATAGACAATGTCAACATGCTTAATGATGATATAATAGAGGCTATTGACAGGACTATTTTGGAATTTGAAGAAGAATACAAAACACATAGAGAAATGCTAAAAAAAAACTCAAATCAGCTATCAGATTCTTAGTACTGAATAATGACGCAGAAAGACTTCTTTTTGAGGAACCGGGTGAAATAACATTCTGCAAAACCTGTGAGAACTTTGCATTATGCAGCAGACATTCAGGATACCCCAGAATTCCTGAAAATCTTATGAGAATAATCAAATTCATATTTCTTAAACAAAAGGATATTATTTTTCTGCCATGGGGCAAAACACTGAACAATCAACCGGTCTGGTTCTTTGAACTGAGTTTATCAGGACTGCAGATTATGCAGCAAATTAAGGATGAAGCCGACAAGGCAGGGTGATAAGAGTGGAGGGTAAATGCAAAATATAAAATTAAATGTAGATGTAAAAACAGATACCGGAAGAAAAAATCTCAACAAACTGGAAAATAATATTGATTCCGTTATTAAAAAGCTGGTAGAAGCTAACAAAGAAATAACGAAAACGCATGTTCAATCAGCCAAAACAAGAATTGATAGTGATAAACCCGGGGGATTCCAGCCTGGATCGTTCAGTTCATCAGGGAATTCACTTGAGCTGCAGAATCTGGATAACATGGTTCAAATCCGCAAAGAAAAGGATCTGGAATATATTGAGTGGAGAAAGGAACTGTGGATTCAGGAACACCAGTTTGAATATGCACTTTTCCAGAGATCAATGGCATCAGTTGAGAAAATGTATTCCAAAGCTATAGATTTGATGATTGATAAGGATATGTCCTGGAAAAAGGCTAATCAACTCGTTAAAGATTCACTGAAAGATCTGGCAAAATCATTGCTTAAAGCTGTTGTTAAAACTCTGATGCAGGCAGCCGTTCAGTCAATAGCATCGGGGATTATCATAGAAAGAGCTATGAAAAAACCTGCAATTCTGACATCATTGGCAACTGGTGGGACTAATTCCCTGGGTGCTGTGGCTGGGATAAAGGCGACTCAACGGGCAATGATGTTTTCTCAAGGCGGTTATGTATCGGGAGTCGGTTCATCTGTCTCGGATTCGATCCCCGCATTTCTCTCACACGGTGAATACGTAGTAAATGCACAAGCTACCAGATCGAATAAAGAGCTGCTAAATGATCTCAATTCAGGGTCTAGCGGAAGCATTAGTGCAGGCTTAGAAAAAGTTGCAAGTCTACTAAAGACAATCAATATGAATCTGGTTCGCAAAAATTTGAGTGTGAATGTTGTTAATGATCATGTAGATTCAGAAACCGCCGTAATCAATCATGATATTACCAGAAATAAGATGATTCGAGGGGGTTACAATGCATAAATGGCAGATTATCCTACATGAGAACGGAGGTATTGGAGGTAAGTTCGATGGAAACTGCTATGTCAATCCCAATGGAAGATTTTCCGACAGCCTTCTAGCTATTCCGGTTAAAGTTCGTTTCAAGCACAATAATGAAGGAGCAGCCGAACAATACCTCTGGGGTGGAATGTATTACGGATTAAAGATAATCAATACTGCGGATTGTTACAATCTGCAACTGGAAATAGCAGGTAATGAATATCTTATTTCTGATTTTGCACTTCATTATGATGATACTTACAATATTGAATCCTTTGTATCTAATAGTGAGTTCACATGTTTGATTAAAGATAAGTGGAACAACCTAAGGTATAAGCATACTTGTTCTGTTTCTACTACATCTTTCGGAAACTCTATATTCTACATTGGTGCCGAAAGACAATCAAATGCATCTGCTTCTGGCTTTTTCAACGGCGTCATATTTGCATTTCAGTACTTTGATTCTATTACTAATGAGTATGTTAAGTTAATCTTTCGAAAAAACTACTTGAACGTTCCGGATTATGTGATTAAAGATCATTTTGGAAACAAGAATGCATCCCTTTACAACATTGCTCCTGCAGCATTCTGGTCTGAAAGTATAGATATCTCTGATTATTCTGTGAGCATTTCCAAACTGAGGTATAGAGCAGACGAGTATCATATTCCTCTGATTCAAAGAACAGCTGTTACCATGAGAAATAATGCAAATCTTCAAATTGATGATATCATAAGCATACAGGATATACTTACGGGAAACATTCACTATATATATCGAGTTAAATCTATAAAATCAGTGGAATACAATCTCAATGAAATTGCACTGGAAGATGTGTATGGTGACTTGTCAGATATATACTTCAGAAATATCATACATAGCACAACATCATTTACTGAGCTCCGATATGATTGGTGGAATACAGTCGATCCCGTACTCTTTACCGGCAATTATCATATAACAGAGTATTTCCATGATCCGTTTAACCCCGATTATTGTTGGATGTCCTTGATATACCTGTTAAAAATGCTTCACGGTGTGCTTGAACTTGACTATATCATTGATCTTGATACATCTGAACTGAATAATGGAACATCATATCTTAAACAGGATTCAACCAGTATCAATTACAGGGAAATCGCTTTTAACCTGTACGTATTGAAATGCATTGGTAAGAATAAAGAGGGAGAATGTCAGGTAAATGTTCTCTCCATTTTCAGAGCTTTATTAAATACAATGAGAATCACAACAAGAATTTCCAACTCCCATTTTATCTATGAGGATATCAATAATGATAACATTATGTTTCCTGAAGACAATAGAAAAACTTATGAAACAACAATATCTGAAGGTCCTTCAAGTCATTTTCTTCAGTGCACCAGGTTAGCATCATCTCAAAACTGCTGGGACGATGTCATTGACTGGTCTGATACACTGACAGAGGAATTTTATGAACTTCCTTCTGATGAAATGCTTAAGAACAGCTTCAAAAAGGTTTCACTTCCGGATCATTTTAACCTTGGAATTCATGGAAGCTACAATAATCATTTTGCTACTGTTTCTCCACCAGTTGAAGAGCAGTTAACAATTAAGCTTAATACATTGTACACTGGGAAAAAAAAAGAAACTGATTATTCTCACAGCTATAACGAAGAACATCTGAGCAGTTACATACTTAAAGAGGATGATATTATTAACAATATCACTAAAGTCAGGCTTAACAACTATCAAGGAGGTATTTGAAATGGCTTTCTGGGGGAAAAAATCACCTGTGATACTTTATGGCGGAAGTTTTTCGCTGGAATGGGATCTCAATCTGATGGATTGTACTTATAGCTACTCATGGAACAAGGAAAGAATTTTACATAAATCGGTAATAACCGGTAAAATGTGGTCTCACGATCTTTCACAGAACCCTGAGCACGGGAGAATGCATATAGATCTCACCATATTCAACATGAACACCAATGACATGGCAATATTCCTGTCATTGCGCAATAATACAGCCCTGAAAATTCGAATGCATAATGATGGAGACGCAGCTCCCTGGGAAGAAGTATTTCTGGTAGAACAATACCAACCATTTGCCGGAGCAGAATCAGAAATTCCGTATCCTGCTTTTGATTGCGGGTACATCAAACTTGTATCTGAGAACTACATTAATCTACCCGACAGCTGATTCTCAGTATTTAATCCATATGTAGGAGGACTAATGATAATTGAATGGAAAACGATAGCAGTAATTCTATCTCTTTCAGGAACTCTGGTAAACATAGTTATATCATTTTCCAGACATTCTGCTATGATAAAGCGTAATGCGGAAAAGATCAGAGAGCATGCCGAGTTGCACAAAATATCTAATAGCGAGTTGAAGACAATACACAAAAATTGTCAGAATAATCAGATACATTTTGAAGGAAAATACATCAGCAGAGAAACTCTGGAATTGAAGTTTGTTAACCTGGAAAACAAAATTGATGAATTAAGCAAACAGATAAACTACATGAACTCCAATTTTGTAAAACAGTACTTAAGAGTATAATGCTGAACATTGCCAGAATTGTTTTTACAATGAATAAAAACACGAACTTCCATAGTTGAAGGAATATTCAAGAGATGTAACGCATGAAATACTATGCACAAAGTTATTTCACTACTTTCATTGTCTTCGATGAGTCTGAAAGATACAATAATGTTGAGTAAAGAAACTTTTGCTCATGAATCAAAAAGTGTTAATAAATTTTTTACACAAAAAAAGAGAATGTCAATATTTTTTGATTGACAAAAACCTTGTTAAGACATAATTTAAGTATGAGGTAATTATGAAATCCATGAAAATATTTGTTATTACATTAATGAGCATCCTTCTTTTCAGCTGTGCTGCAGCGTCGTCTACTGGTAGTCGAACAAAAGGTAACAAAAACTATCGTCAATACATGACATATGCAAAAGATCTTGCAAAGAGCTACGATTGGAAAGAAGCCGCTGAGCAGATGGAAAACTCACTTGATTTACATGAAACAGGTGAAGGATACTATCTAGCCGGTTTATATTACATTAAAGCTTCAATTAATTCAGATAATGATTTCACAGCGAAAAGCCTTTACAAAAAAGGAAGAAAATACCTTAAGATTTCTGCAAATGATTTTGGTTATAAACCAGCGGAAAAAACACTTGAAGATATAAAAAACCTTAAGACCTATAAATAAAAAACATCGTAAAAATAGATTATCAAATTTTCAATCAATCTAACTCTTTGGAGTAACAATGAAGAGAATGACTGTTATAATTTTATTGGTTCTTGTATTTTTTCTTGCAGGATGCAGCAGATTCAAGACATTATCAAATAATACTGCAACATATCCTGATGGTAAAGTAGCAAAAGCATATTCTTTCTATGTAAAAGATTTTCAGAATGATAGTATGACCTGGTCTGAAATCGAAAAGTTCTCAGCAACTCAGTATTCATCAGAAGTAGATACCTTATACATATATTATTTTGATGAAGAAATGGTTGGTTCTACAATCAGAGGACTCAAACTGAAAAGAAGTTACAGAAAAAAATGTATAGCGATATTCAAACAGATTCCGGGTAATAAAAGTCGCTTAATCCAATTTCCATTTGAGGAGTCGAGACTTAATCAATAAATGGTAGAACTCTGTGAGTTAGCCCCCCAATTGCTAAATTTGCAATAACCATTATTGTTGCAATAATTGTCACAATTGTAATTATTAATGCAGCATAGGTCATCTTATTCTCGTGTTTCCTCAATATGTGTGGGTGGAAATACCAGATATAACTATAAACAATAAGTAGAATTAACGCTATAATTTCAATCATTTATCGTATATACTCCTTTATCAATTACATGTTTATCTAAGAGGGCAAAAAATGGCAAGTAATTTAAAGAAACAAGTAACTAATATATATCCACAATCTAAAACTGCTGCAAAAAAAAAGAGTAGAAAGAAATCTGTTGATAAATCAAGCATTAAAGCACTGCAGAATAGAGATCTGAATGTTGTTGACATTCTATTGGAATCCCTGGAAGAAATGTACTCAATCAATGAACTGGATCTAAAGACAGCTTCCGCAATACTTAATCAGTTAATATCCACCAGAAAAAACATATTATCCTACTATATCACTGAGGAGAAATCTAATAGTAACTGGATTAACACAATGCAGATAAGGGATTTACATGGAAAATCAATCTAAAGACGATAGTTCTATTTACGACAATGTTATTGAGCTCAACCGGAATCAGATAGTTTTCTTCAATTCAATCATGAGCTATGATATAGTAGTTGATTCCGGAACATGGCGAAGTGGAAAATCCTTTGGATTGTGTCTGTTCGCTATTCTCAGAATGAAAAAGTACCCGGGTATTCGTCAGTTCATCGGACGTAAAGAAATGTCCTCCCTTAAGGAAACAACTTTCCTAAAGTTTCTCGAGATACTTACAGAGTTTTTTAAGCTGACAGAAAAGACAGACTTCAAGGTTGTAACAACACCCAGACCTCAGATCACATTTCCCAACGGATCTGTCTGTGTTTTTGGTGATCTCGACACAACCAGAGTGAATAAATGGCTTTCTGCAGAGTATTCAGATGTTCTGATAGATGAAGGTCAGGAGATATCTGAAATAGCTTTTGATAAAATACGCTCCAGGCAAACTCAGACAATTATTGAGAAAATGTCTGAAGGACAGTCCTGTAACAAATGCATTATGGTAATGAACCCACCAGAAACAGCAGAAAGACACTGGACACACAGTAAGTTCAGAAATCCGGCGACCAAAGTTAAAAATTCAAAGATGATATACTCATCTTTAAAAAACAACACCCAGAACATTCCCGGGAACTACCTGCAGAATATGCTGAGTTCTGTAGATAAAAACATTGCAGATATCTACCTTAACGGCATGTGGAAGCCTCTGAATACCCATCTCGTTTATCCGGATTACCACTTTCCTCAGGATTTTGATGGTAATTATATAGAAGGAGGTAACCTGAAATATTGTGGACACCTTGATAATCTGGATAACTATATATCGATAGATTTCGGCTGGGTTCACCCAATGTCCATTGCCTGCTGGCAATATGACAGGACCAAAAATATATTGTACAGATTATATGAAGTTGTTGAGTCCTTCATGAAACCTGATAAATACTGCTCCCTATTGGAAGGAAATGAAATTATCCATAACAATCGTACATATAAACTACCTTTTTCTATCAAAGATTCGGTTGTTGTTGTTGGACCCGAATGCAAACAGAGAAGACAAGAAAGTAGTGGTAAAAGTAATTTAGATATAATGAGGACACATTTCAAAGGTAAGATCAAACTTAACATCAAAATTGTAAGTACGTCCATTCAAAAATCAGTTCTTACAGTCAGATCAATGATTTTGGATGCATCCGGAGACAGGCATTTATTTATTGATCCGAGATATAATGAAAGATTTTTGAAAGACTGCGGCAGTTACCACTATCCTGTAGACAAAGAAGGTAATATAATCAGTGAGGAACCTGAAAAAGATAACATTTCAGATCATACTCAAGACGAAACACGATACTTAGCCAGCTACTTATGTAAAAAAGGTAAAATCAGCTGGCAGACATCTTAATAAATGGAGGGACAATGGATTTAATAAGAGAATCACTTGTAAGGGCAAAATGGAATAGTGATATGGAACGACGAACCAGGATGCAGAAGTATCTGGACTACTACAGAGACGACTGCAGTTCCTATATAAAGTCAGAGATCAGCTCTCTGGTTAATCCCCAGGAAAGTAATGAGCTTTGTAAATATGTGGAGCACGATAACATTACAAGTAGAATGATTGATTCAATATCACTGATATTCAAGGAGAAAGTCAATGTCACAATCAAATCGAGTCAGAATACTGAGTCTGAACAGTCTCAAAAAATGCTTAATCAACTGCTGGATGATATAAACTTTCATGTCACAATGAAGGAAGTCGAAAAGCTGTCAAAACTTGTTTTTGACATAGCAGTAATACCGCAAATAAGAGACAATAGAATAGAGCTGGATATAGTAACTCCGGAAAAAGCCTTTGTTAAGCAGAACAGTGAAGATCCTACTAAAGCCGAAGCTTTTTTCTACCAGACAGGAATCCTCACTAATACTGCAAGTCCTAATCCTATTCATGAGTATCACTTCTGGACCAGAGAAGGTAAATTTTCCTGCATGATTGATGATTCAGGCAATCCTTTCAATGTCAGACAGTTAATGAAATGGAATAATCCTGAAATTTTCCCCGTAATAATGTTCCGTAATTATCTACCTGTTGACTCTTTTTGGTATGACGGTTTAAACCCGATCGTAGAAAAGAACATTATAATCGATTTAAAACGAACCGATATGTCGATGGCAGAAGCATACAATATACCTCAAAGGATCAATCGGGGCGTACCGGAAGAGCAGGAGATCAAACTAGGCAGAACCTTTGCAATGAACATACCCTTGCCTGAGAATGAACAGCCTCTCGGTGATGCCAAATACATAAGACCTGATGAAAATCTCACAGAGCTGGATAGCTGTATTCTGAACAGAATTGAGCAGCTGGGATTATCCTTAGGGCTTTCAAAGTCTATAATCACAGGACAATCTGCGACTTCAGGATATGAGCTGGCACTATCTAAATATGAGATTGTAGAACGTAACAAATCTGAAAGAGACTATTTTGTAAGACCGCTTAAAGACCTTATAAAATTGTTGATTCTCCTGACAAAGGACTGTAAAAAGTATAACTTACCTGAAATAGATGATATCAGGATTGATTTTGGAGAGATAAGATTTTCTCAGTCTGAGCTTGAGAAAGCAAGAACGAGATATTACAAACTTACATATGGAATTTCCTCAAGAATTGATATTATTATGGAAGATAATCCTGATTTAACCAGAGAGCAAGCTATTGCAAAAGCAAAGCAGATTGATCAGGAAGAGAATGAGTTTGGTAGAACATTCGAGAAAATCTCAGGAAATAATATCTAAGAAGTAGTTATTAGTTATGAAAAGAAAAAGCTCCGTTACAAACGGAGCACTTTTCATAACCAAATATATTTTTGCATAAGCTTATTCTATTATCGACTATTCCAGAATATCTTTAATCTTTTTTGTGTTTAAAGAGTCAATTTCTACAATTTCCAGACTATTAATAAACTTATCTGTTTCTATATCATCATGATAGCGTTTATATGTTTTTTCTATTCTGTCGACTATCCCGGGTTCCTGAGGAAACTTTCTCAATGCCTTTTTTATAAATTCATTACCGAAGCTTTCTCTTTTGAAGCTATAATATGTTTTTGCCAGGTCAAAATAAAGATCTATATTCTGGGGTTCTATATCATGAGCTTTTTTCAGGTTCTCAATTGCCAGGTCGTATTTTTTGGAAACAGCATAGTATAATCCCATGTTCCTGAAAGATTCCATATAGTAAGGGTCTATTTCCAGAGCTTTCTGAAAATAATTGATAGCATTATAATCAGATACGGGGAATGTTTTACCTATCAGGTTGTAAGCCTCAGGATCACTTGCATTCTGCTTAACGTAATCTTTAAGCAGTTCCTGAGCTTTATTCAACTCATCCAGTTCATAGTAACATTGAGCAATCCTCTTTTGAAAAATGAGTTTGTTCGGAGCTTTTTTATGTCCTTTTTCAAACATTGCCAATGCTTCTCGGTACTTACCATTTTCAAATAATTCCTGCCCTTTCTTATAGAAAGTTCTATACTGATCTCCACAGGCAGTAAGAAACAATAAAATACATACAAAGAGAATTGATATTTTTTTTAACATTTTCGACCTTTTCAATTTTATATAGATAACGCTTACAGATAGTTGTTATTTCACATAATTCTGAAACAGCTAATTAACCTATAACGCTATTATAATTTTTTGTAAAAAAAACATATTATTAAAATTTTGGCAAGTTATTATTGGTGAATTTACACAGAACCATACGCATTTGCTTAAAGTTTACTGCTATCCACATACAAAATAATCTATTATAATTGAAAATGAGTACAGAAATATTTTAAAATTATTGACAAAGTTGATACATGTATCATTTTAAAAAGAAAACTGAGGTGCCTATGAAATATACTATTCTTACTTTATTTCTCATTTTTACCCTTTCGCTTTGTGCTTATTCTACGCACAACGGGACTATCTCAAGCAATGAAACATGGACAGCCCAATCTGGTCCCCACCATATTATGGGTGACTTAACAATCAATGATGGTGTAACATTGACTATCAACCCCGGCTCGGTTGTTTACTTTTATGGGAACTACTCCATACTTGTTAATGGATGCCTGATCGCAGACGGGACAGGTGGACAAATTATATTTGACTATTATAATCAGACTTTCCATTCTCCTGGAGATTGGGACAAAATCAGATTTTCTTCAGTTGATGCAGACTGTCTTATGGATAACTGCGATATCAAATATGGTGGTTCAAGCACAGCTATGATAGAGATCAATAACTGTCAAGACCGTGTAACAATTAGAAATTCCACATTATCTTACAGTGGCTCAATCGGCATAAAAGTAACAGATGATGCTTCTGACCCTGATTTATATGATCTCTCATTCGGATCAATAACGGGTAACCTTATAGAATCTCATGTCAAACCTCTTGCAGACTATTATGTTAACGGTTATAATAGCTGCCCCAATCCATATATTGCCGTTCGCGGAGGCTCTATTGATCAGGGAGCAATACGAAGACAATATGCAAAAATCCTTGTTAATGGTGATATAACTGTTAATAATGGGATTATTACTACTATTGATGAAGGTAATGAATTTGTATTTAATGGAGATCATAAATTCCGAGTTGAAGGACAGCTTTTTGCAAACGGTACAGCAGCAAATCCCGTTGTTTTTACTTCTAATCCTGAAGTAGAAGGAAGATGGGAAGGATTGGAATTTTCCTCTGTTGACGGCAACTGCATCTTGAATTACTGTCATGTTAAATATGCAGGTTCCAGCGGCCAAGCTGTTGAAATTCTCAGTTGTGATGATGATGTAACATTTGATCATGCGCTGATAGACAATTCCGGTTCTAAAGGGATTAGCTTTAACTCTTATTCATCTCCAAACATAACAAACTCTGTTTTTTCAAATAATGCAAGTTACAGCATATCAGGAAATGCACCGGTTGTAATTGAAAACATAACAGGAAATACTTTTACAAGTAATGATATAGATGCGGTATTACTTGAGTCAGGGAGTTTCGTCACATCTACTCTTAGAAGAAATTTAAGTCTGGAATACCATGTTGGAAGTATGATCTATGTAGCTGACAACGATACCTTGACTATCGAACCGGGAGTAACAATGAAATTTAACTCTCAGTCCGGGATGACCGTCAACGGCTCTATAGTGGCGATTGGACAACCTGGAAACGAAATAACATTTACATCCGCATCCTCTACACCGTCTGCAGGAAACTGGACAAGTATTTATCTTTATAAGATTGATGCAGAATGTCTCTTCGATTATTGTAATTTTTCTTATGGTGGTCAGGATGTATATAGTAATCCATCTCATGAGCGATGTTTACTGGCAATGTACTCAAACTCAGGTAACAATAATCATGCTTACGTCACTAACTCAGATTTTTCACACAGTGCCGGCATGGGAATAAAGGCCAGAAGTAATGCAAGAATAATAGTAGATAACTGTACACTAAGTGATATTGTTTCTTACGGAATATACTCAGATAACTCGTATTCGTACTATGTGATTTCCAACACCAGCTTCGACACAATTGGAGATTATCCTCTGCAGGTTTACTTCAAAAACGCAGTCAGAATGTTCAATCTTTCATTCTCTAACCTTACCAATAACTTTATCAATCTGAAAGGAAGTGATGTAACTTCCGGAACTCTATCCTACTTTGGATTACCTTATCAAGTTGAGGGAGCTGTAAGAATAGTTGATGGAGAAGTGTTAGCGATAGAACCCCTTGTAACATATCTGGCCGATAATATGCTGAACGTTGAGGGTCTGCTTATAGCAGATGGTTCCCCTACAGAACCCATTGTCTTCAGTTCCATATCCGGTAATCCAGACGGTTGGTATGGCATAGATTTTTCTCATTCTGACACGGGAAGTATCATGGATTACTGTACAATAGAAAACGGTGGCAGAAACTCTTATGGTACTTATTTCGATGAACAGGCAGTTCTGTATTTTTATAACTCAGGACAAACAACTATTACTAATTCAACCGTAGGACCAAGTTCAAGATACGGCATAAAACTC
Organism: Cloacimonadales bacterium (SeqCode); assembly: GCA_942492065.1. Classification (GTDB taxonomy): domain Bacteria; phylum Cloacimonadota; class Cloacimonadia; order Cloacimonadales; family JAIOQZ01. The sequence continues at coordinate 1,172,741 of CALODV010000008.1, forward strand.
TCTGGGGCTACTGATTTCACATTAAACAATGTCAATATAACCGGCTGCCAGCAATCGTGTATTCATTCATCGAATCCTACACCAGATTTTTCATTGGACACTGTCACTTTCTCAAGCAACATTAGCTATCTGGGAGAAATCTACCCCAGACACCTTTACATGATGAATAATATAAGTACTTCAAACAATACAGAGAATTCTTTCAAAGTTAATTCAGGCAATATAACAACAGGCACAGTCCAAAACTTTGGTATAGACTATTTTCTTAGTGGAACAACAACTGTATCTGACGGACATACAATGACTGTCGATCCTGGTACAACATTCTATGGAGACAACACATCAATAATCGTTCAGGGTGCTTTAAATGCAGTTGGAACAGTCACAGATTCAATTATATTCAGGGCTAAAGACAATTATGCCGGACAGTGGTTTGGACTGATTTTTGATAATCCTGATGCAGGTTCTGAACTGCAATATGTTGATGTCAGCGGAGGGGGAAAAGATACTTATGGAACTTATTGGGATGAACGGTCCAATATTGCCATTCGCAGTGGAACTAATGTACCGATTATATCTAACTGTACTATCAGAAACTCCGCAGCAGACGGAGTAAGACTCGCATCCGGAGCATCAGCTCATTTTACCAACACTCTGATAAAAAACGGTGGAGGACGAGGAGTAAATACTATGAGCAACTCATCTGCAGCTACCTTTGATAATTGCGAAATAACCGGATTCACGGGTTCTCCTGCTTATACATACGCCAACTTAATCGGTAAATACTCCAATATGAACATACACGACAATACAGAAGACTTTTTTGAAGTTGGTCCGGTGAATTGCTACAGCGACACATGGAAAAACAATGGTGTTCCTTACCGAATGACCGGAGGCTTCGCTATATATGATGGTCATACATTGAACATCGATCCCGGAGTGGAAATTCAGTTCAGCGGTCTCAGTACCCTCAAAATTGAAGGAAAGTTATTTGCTAACGGAACAGAAACAGAGCCTATTCTCTTTACTACATCTAATACATCTCCAGCTGTAGGCCATTGGGGTTGTCTGTACTTCTACAATGCAGATGATACATCAAGAGTGAACCATACAATCCTGGAATACGGTGGTGTAAATCAGACTTATAGTCCGTTTGAAGAATACAGCCAGCTTGCAGTTTCAAGATCCAGAGTAGAGCTCAGAGACTGCATAATCAGAAATTCTTATCATGGGATAAAAGCAGGCTATAATGCAAATCTCAGTATGATAAACTGCAAAGTTCAGGATAACACACACAATGGAATTTATGCGTCCAGTAACAGTGTTATAACATTCGGAAGTCAGCTGAGTGACTGGAATGATATATTTAACAATGCGGACTACAACTTTTACAATGAAAGTACTGTAAACAGATCTGCAAAATACATTTACTGGGGGAATAATACTCTCTCCCTTATAGATGAAAATATATACGATTTCTATGAGGATTCATCGTTTGGAAAAGTGAGTCTACTACCTTATACAAACCAGAACCATGACCAGGAACTTGGTTCTCCTGTAGCACCTGAAAACGTACAAATCGTTTATAACTCAGGTAATACGGAAATCAGCTGGGATATCGTTTCCGGTTCAGGTTATCAGGTATATTCTTCTACTGATCCGGAACTTCCTGCAGAACAATGGACTCTGGAAGCAGATAACCTCAACACCAATAGCTGGACAGATTCATCACCGGGAACGAGAAAATTCTATTTCGTTAAATCAATCCGAAATTAAAATCCCTAAACCGACACAAATAAATAAAGGACTGTCTTGCTTTTCAAGATAGTCCTTTTATATTTCAGAAATTTTTTTTAGGACTTATTCATACATCACCCTGATCGAATCAGGAACAACAAACCAGTTCTGATGGATTTCTTGATATCTCCCATCTGTTTTCATGACCTGAAAGTCATAGAGTCCTTTCAATTTATTATCTTCGATAAATGTCAGGTCATCCCAAAATCGAGGATCGGGAAGACAATATTGGTAGGATATAATTCTGTAATCATCTGTTTTTTTTCTGACTTTTCCGGCAAATTTAAGTTTATCATTGTAGACTTTGACAGATGATTTTCTAATATTGTAAGTGAAATACTTATATTTGAGCTTCCTCGTAACATCACCTGTCTTGAGATGGGCTTCTTCTTGCATCTCAGTGTCTTCAGCCAAGTTCGTGATTCTATGAACCTTCCATATCTCTCTTTTCGACTTTCTAATTCCGGCAAATACTCTTATTCGATTGTTTGGAATGGAAATACCTTCTTTATCAATATCTTTAAGAATGCCGAAAGCTATCATCTTAAGTGAATCAGGGCTATAAAAAATATCCTGAATCATAGGTGAAGAATTCTGCCATTCTTTTCCGATACTATGTTTTTCCAGAGAAGTCATATAATACACTACAAGCAGACTATCCCTGGAGAGAAAACGTTTTCCATTTTCCATTTCAGAATTATCCAGATACTTCTGATAGTTCTTTGCTGCCTGTTTTGTCATGGTTCGCTTATATAGAGTTCTTACACCAAACACCGTAAGTGTAAAGAATATAACCCCAACCACCAGAACAATAATAAGGTACAGTATATATTTCATTGTTTACCTAAGCATATTATTTCATGAGCCTGAAGTATATTTGAAAATACAATTACTTCTTTTTTTCCTGATGCTTTTTATATAGTCTTATCATTGATTTTACAAGATATGACTCATCATTTTCCATAGTGAAAAGAATCTCATCTGTTTCATCTGTTTTCAAAGCTTTCAGTGACCCGGCAGTGATAAATCTCAGCTTCTCCGAGCTATCAGTTGTAAAACTCCTGAGGATTTCAACAGTCTCATCAGAATGGAGCGAACCAAGAGCACTCAGGCAGGTAGCAACGTATTGCTTGTTATCAATAAAGCCCTTAATTCGGCTTACATAAGTTGAATCTTTTTTCTGAGCTATAAATCTTATAGTATTTTTTACGGAAGTGGAGTCTGTCAGTTCCAGACCCTTTGGAAAATATGAATTCAGGGCATCGCTTTCTTTCAGGAATCTGCCAATTGCACGCAGTACAAGGCCTGATTTAGTGTTCATTCTGTTGTTAAATATGTATTCAGCAGCTTCTTCATCTCTTTTGAAAAGAATACTGAGAGCTTTCTCTACTCTTTCTTTATTGTTCCCTACTCCCCACTCTGATGCAATTCCGAAAATCACATCAATAGATGCGGTTGAGTCTACTTCTGCAGCCATTTCCTCAGATTCTTCTTCCATTTTAGTAGGCACTTCAACCATCATTGTATCAATACCAAAACCGTACATATCAGTTATCCAGCGTGAGTTTTCTCCAACAGCGTTTCTTGTGCTGTCAGCAGGAACAGGATACAAATCATTACCACCGGTATCCATAAAAATACCAATACCGCCGGCACTTCTCGCCGTATTTGCATATCCGTAGTTTTCCTTTTTCTGCATCTGATATTTATCATCACCTGATCTATCAATAAAAACACCAACGGAATTTGTAAGCCCCAAACCGTTTCCACCCTCCACTGAATACGAATCGTTTCCTGCATGATCGATTAAGAAACCGACACCGTAATCGTGGCCTGCTCCCTGTCCCGGTCCATGCTTGGAATGATAGTGGTCTTCTCCATCACCATCAAACAGAAAACCTGCAGCAAGGTGAATTCCGCTGCCCTGAGGGTAGTAAACAGAGTTATAGAAGTCATTTCCGGCATCATCCAGCAGCATTCCCAAAGCATACCAGTATGCTCCCGCCTGAGAATACACACCCCCCATGTAACGATCGTTACCTGTATGATCGAACAATATACCTACACCTCCACCCATTTTACCGCGGAAACCAAAGCTGAAGCCTTGCCCCATACTGCGGCTGTCATAGGGTGCAAGAGGTTTATGCATGTATTTTCCACCTGCAAAATATATGTCGCTGCCTTCCAGATCTGCCAAAATACCGACTCCAAGAGGCCCTGCATAACCTTCTCCGTATTGAGTAGTATTGTACATATCATTTCCTGATCTGTCCACATGGACTCCCATGCCGAAAGTTGCTGCTCCCAGACTGTGATAACCGGTTTTGTAAGTATCATTTCCTGCATGGTCTTCAGCATAGAAATATCCGAACACAGAGGAGAAAGACATATCGCTAATATTGTAATAATCATCCCCTTCAAGGTCACTGAAAACACTCACTCCACCTATTGCAGAAAGCATGGTCGCCATATCATGATTACGATAAACATCATCACCCTTAAAGTCAATAATCATACTTAAAGGTGATCCGAATGTTGAGCTGATATTACATTCATAAGTATCATTGCCGGCAAAATCTACGATAATGCAGCAATCATCCGTATATACATCATCATTGGTTGAGCCTATCACAATCTTACCATAATCTGTTTTCCTGACAATTGGCTTCCTGAGCTTCATCTCGTCGTCTTTGTATTCTTCTATAACTACTTCTGCAACGGCTTTAAGTCTGAATCCAGCTTTAAGAAGCGCTTCAAAATTGATTTTTTTGATAATGGGGATTATTGTATCTTCAGTTGAGATTCCTTCAATTTGATTTAGACTCAGCTTCTCCAGTATAGCATTAATTTTAAGACTATCCTCTGTTTCTCCATACATACTAAGTGCATAAGCAGTAAGTGTGTCTCTCTCGGCATCAGATACACTTTTCCAGGCTTTTTTATGTGTTTCATGAATATCCGGCATACAGGCTTCCAGAAACTCAGGTAACTTCTTTTTCTTGTTTTTTACTGTCGCCTTGAAGAGCTTTCGGTAATGATCAATATAATCATTATCATTTTTACTGTTTTCAGCCAGAATTGACAGAGCAAGCTTGTTTATGTCTTCATGACTACTTGTTTTAAGTATTGTTCTTACGGAATCAGCAAATTCTGCATAATATAATGGATCAGCCAATACTTTTAACACTATGGGGAGCTTGAACTCTGTATCACTGCCCCAGTCTTTGAGGAAATTCAAGTCGTTAAGATTCAGGTCTCTTTTGCTCAGCATATCCTCGATCAGAATAATTTCCTGATCATTGATAATTTCTGCATAAATAAGGTTAAATCCAAATACAATAAACATAAATAAAACAATAGTCATTCTCTTCATACAATATTCCTGTTCTTTTTTTTTGTCGAGAATCCTTAAATCAATTTCTTTTTGCAATCTTTTTTTGTATGAAATGTCTTTTTTTAGAAATCTGAACAAAATAATTGTCTAAAATTGTCCCTGATTGATATTTGAATCGGAGATAAAATGAAGAAACTAATTCTTGAAATATCATTGTTTTTAATTATTATGACTGCCATATCTGCACTGTTCATCAGTTCAGATTGGGACATTCAACTTCAGAAACCTTTTTATAACAGCTCTGACGGCTGGTTTATGAAAGACAGTCAGCCTTGGAGACTTTTGTACAAAGTCGGTACAATCCCCGGTTTAATGTTGGCTGTATCAGGGATCGTTCTGCTTATATTATCTTTTACAAAGAGTAAATATCTTAAATATCGTAAAATAGGAGCTTTCATTCTATTAGTTATGATTATTGCTCCGGGTGTAATTGTAAATGCCGGATTCAAGGATCACTGGGGCAGGATACGTCCGCGTAATATTCAGGAATTCAACGGTAAATATGAATATATTGAACTATGGGAGAAAGGTGTAACAGGAAAAGGTAAATCATTTCCATGCGGACATGCTTCCATGGGATTCTATTTCTTTGTGCTATTTTTTCTCTATCGTAAAACCAACAGAAAAGCTGCTGTTTTCTGGTTCATATTTGCCATGGTATACGGAACTCTTATAGGGATAGCCAGAATGGCCGGAGGAGGACACTTCGCCAGTGATGTCCTGTGGGCTGGAGCTTTCGTATATATAACGTGTCTGATACTCTACTACTCATTGGGGATGTCAAAAGACATATATTATGTGTCGGAATCAGCATTTAAAGTAAGAAAAACCCCAATAATCATTTTGAGCCTGATGCTTGGCGGATTAATTGCCTTTTATCTTACCAGTATCCCCTATTACAAGGACAGACATTTCTCCGCAGGAAAAAACATTGAGAAGCTCGTATTCACTATTGATAACGGTACAATAGAACTCAACGTGCTTGATTCTTTGTACATTAAGAGCGAAATTCATGGATTTGGATTTCCGGAGAGCAGTATTAAACAGAAACTTGCAACCGAAAACAATACTGCAGATTTTTCCTCCAGTACAAAAGGGCTTTTCACAGAGCTTAATATGGCAACATCTCTTAATATTGGGCGGCAGACAGATTCAGTCTTTATCTTCTTCAATCCTGAAAAAAACAATTTTGTTTTTGATTCTCTCAAGACAAAAAACTACGTAGAAATAGTCCTCAACGATGAAAGAATACAGACAGCGGAAGATAATCGGGACAAGATATTAATTATTATTAAAGACATTGAATAGTCCCATTTAAGAAAGGAAATAATTAGAGATAAAATATCTCTATTAATTGATGTGTAATGCGTCAATTCTTTAAGAACACAATATTAACACATATAATCATTGACATACTCGGACAATAATCTTTAATTAAGTAAAATAATCTATATAGGAGCTGGTGATGAAGTATTTTATTTTTTCTTTAATGTTAATGATAATTTTCTGTCTAAATGCAGAGACTTTGATAAATCTTAATTTTGAAAACAGTTTAGAGAACTGGACTGTTGTAGATAACGATGGAGACGGCAAAGAATGGGAACGTTCTTCTGATGCAGATGCTGTTCATAATGGTGCCTGGGGAGCACAGGTTGAATACAATAGAGACCAGAACGATGACTGGCTTATAAGTCCACAACTTAGCATTCCATACAACAGAACTCTTGAGCTTAAACTATGGGCTAAATCAGCTTCCCACAACCTGCCTGAATCTTTCAAAGTCAAGATTTCAACTGCTTCAAACGATATTGCTGATTTCACAGAAATGATTGGAGGAGCGTCTGTAGTCCCGGAAATCTGGACTGAATATGTTTTTAACCTTACTCCTTATCAAGGAAATGTATTTTACATTGGTATACAGTGTGATTCCGAAGATCAGGCTTATTTATATCTTGATGATGTAACATTGACAATGGAAGATGGTCCCGGAATTGACGGATGGCTGATATCGAACAACTACGATGCTGGTATCGACTTCGAATCTGTTTACTTCCCCACTGAAACTGTGGGTTATGCCTGTGGTCAAGCCGGTGCTGTAACCAGTGCTTTTAAATCCACAGATGGTGGAGAACATTGGACAGGACTTGATGTTAATACAACTAACTCAACTAACAGATATCTTAGAAGCGTTTACTTTATGAATGATTTAACCGGATTCTACTTTGGTGGACTGGGTGGAGAAGCTGTTGTAATAAAGACTGAAGATGGCGGTACAACCTGGAATGAAATGACGAATGACGCAGAAGGCTATGTGAATTCTGTGGATTTTCTCGATGATAATCATGGAATTGCCTGCCTTAACATTGGTAAAATCCTTGAAACAACAGATGGTGGTTCTACATGGACACAGAGAGATATAGGTAATTTTGTACATTTGAATGTTGTACAGTTTGTAGACAGCCAGGTTGGATATATGGGAGGTAGATTGTCTACTGTTCTTAAAACAACAGATGGTGGACAGAACTGGACTACCCTTGATATTGGAGCTGATGGATACGATATACACGACCTCCATTTTATAACTGCTGATTATGGATATATCATCACTGGAACAAATCTGCGTTATACCGAAGATGGTGGGGTAACTTGGAATGAAAGAGTCGTTACAGGAAATACGGAAGAATTAAGAACAATAGAATTTGCTGATTCTGACAACGGATGGGTTGCAGGTAATAATGGAATTATCTACAGAACAGGAAATGGAGGAGAAAGTTGGTATTCACAACCAAGCGGTACTCTGAGTAACCTCCTGGATATATATTGCTACGACCATGAAAAAGGATGGATTGCAGGAGCTGCAGGTATAGTTCTGTATTCTGTAACTGGAGGCGGTGTAGATAATGATGAAAATACTTTAGAAAAAGTAACAGATATGGATGCAGCAAACTACCCGAATCCTTTTAATCCCAGAACTACAATCAGTTTTTCCATAAAGGATGCAAAAAAAGCTGATATAGCTATATACAACATAAAAGGTCAGAAAATATACTCATTTGATAATGTCCGGATGAGGCAAAATTCAGGTCAAGTTGTCTGGAATGGTAGAGATAACAATGGAAAAGATGTTGGAACCGGAGTCTATTTTTACAAAATAATAACTGACAATCAATCAGTTCTCACTAAAAAAATGGTGCTTATCAAATAGTATCCTCTTGTCATGACCGACAATACGAATAGCAGATAAGATTGTACATATCAATACTTGCTATTCACTAAAAATAAGATATTATTTATTGCTGGGCTGATTTTACACGATCTACTCCGGTAATAAATGAAAGGTAGAAAAATATAATGAATGGAAAACTCATAATTGTAATAGGTGCTTATGGAAGCGGTAAAAGTGAGTATGCAATAAATCTGGCTTATAATATGAATAAAGATCATGATAATGTAGTACTTGTTGATATGGATGTTGTTAACCCTTACTTCAGATCAAGAGATGTAACTGAAGCTTTCACTGACCTTGGTATTGATGTTATCAGCCCGGAAGGCGAATACAGATTTGCTGACCTTCCTATGATTTCTCCAAGAATCAGGGGAGCAATTGAAAACAAAGAAAAGAATGTGATTCTTGATGTTGGTGGAGACCCTGCCGGCTGCAGAACTCTGGGAAGATTTGTTAAAGAAATAAAGAATAGAGGTTACGAGATGCATCATGTTGTTAATACAAACAGACCTTTTACATCAGACGTTAAAGGCGTAACAGACATGAAGTTCATGCTTGAGAATACATCTCACCTGAAAATAACAGAGTTTATATCAAATGCAAACCTTATGGAATTCACTGATGCTGAAGTAGTTAGAGCAGGAGTTGATATTCTGTCTGAAGTCGCAGAAAAAACAGATGTAGAGTTCAAAAGCTTTCTTGTTCTGGATAAGCTCGATAAAAACATACCGGAAGAAATAAATGGTAAAAAGAAGATAGTACTGGATTACTATCTGAAAAAACCATGGGAAATAAAATAAATTTTAAATAAAAAGGAGACTTTGATATAATCAATGTCAGGAACTCAGCGCTGGAATAACAAAGGGGAAATTCCGGAACAGAATAGTAACACGAAATCTGATTCCGAAGTTTCTCCTTTTGCTGAGAATGACCAGATTATCGATTTCCGCTATAGCATTGTAGCTTCAATCGGATCAGGTAACTTTGCCGAAGTATTCCGGGTTCGTGACCTCAATGACAAGTCAGACAAAGCCCTGAAACTATTTTATAACACAGACATTCTTCATCCAGAACAAGTTCAGGAAGAAATCAAACTACTCCGGTCTCTCAAACATGATAATATCCCCAAAGTCAATGACTTCAATATCAGAGCTGAAAAACCATACATTGTTACAAATCTGATTAAAGGCAAAACCCTTGCGAGCAGATTAACCCAATATGACCTGTCTGACAAAGACAAAAACAGAATATTCCTCAGTCTTTTGAAAACACTTATTTATGTTAACAGCATGAACATCCTGCATTGTGATATAAACCCTGATAACATCCTTGTAAAAAATGATAACTCTATCGGGCTTATAGATTTCAGCAGTGCCAGAAGTAAACAGTCAATTGATTACAGCAGAAAAGAAGGTACATTTGAGTACACTGCTCCGGAAGTTCTGGAGAGCAATAAGCTATCTGATGCCAGCGATATTTTTTCCTTTGGAGTCACATGCTTCAGACTTTTCCATGGAAAGCATCCTTTCAAGCTGAACACAGTAAGTGTTGACTATACTATGCCGTTGGAAATAAGAAATTCAGGCAGTAAAATTGACAAAATTTTAAAGAAATGCCTCTATCTGAAACCGGAAGACCGTTACAATAGCTTTTCTGATATCCTCAAGGATTTTGAATCGAGCCCCCCTGATAATGAAGCCATGAAATCTGAGCTTCCCCATAAGGTAAATCCACCTGAAAATGAAGACGAATCCGATCATACAAAATACTATATCTACACAATTGCATTTCTGATTCTACTTAATCTTCTTTTATTAAAACCATTTGTAGAATCAATGGAGATGCTGGTCAATCCGATAAGGAAAATACAGGTCAGTGCTGAAGGCTACTCTATAGATGTGAATAACCGGAAACAGACATCAGGAGATGGAATAATCTCTGTTAAACCTGGTGACTTGATTACACTGAAGAGAAAAGAAGGTAATGACCTTAAGGAGTTCAGTTTCATCTATGATAATCAGGATTCCCTGATGTTTGACATAAGCAATGGAAGAATTATTCTGAATAATAAACTGTTCGGTGCAGCTATCAACAGAGAAGAAGATCTGGATTCCCTTAACAGCCTCTCAGTGTATGAATTCAACATTCCGCTGAGTAATCTGATTATAAATCGGCTGCGCAACAGGCAGATAAGTATTTCTATAAAAGATTCTCTAACAGCAGACAGCCTGTCAGACAATATCATCGTGATGCAGCTGAATGATATGACAATAAGCTGCCCTGTCCTCAAAAAGCTGAAACGAGTGAAAGCTTTATCACTGAATAACACAATTATCTGTTCCGGAACCGATTCTACAAATTCGGAATTCCCTGACAGTATGAAGTTCCTGAACATCAACAACAGCAGAATTTCCAACAAAAGTCTGTTCAGCTCTCTCAATAATCTGGAATACTTCAATATCAATAACAGTATTCTGCCATATATCGACCTGAGAAATGCAAGAAATCTTAAGAACCTGAATCTTGGAGATAAAAATCAGGGATACACTATCCATTACCCTGAAAGGACCAGTCAGACTTTCAGTAATGATTCAACAGGAAATAGCGGTAAACTCAGAAAAGAACGCATTATAGAGCAATATGCAGGACTCAAAGAAAAACTGATTATCTTTGTATTTATAGTATCGCTTCTGATAATTATCTATTATGCATTTAAACTTGTAAGAATTCTATTGGAACAAAGAAGATATCTGGTTAAAAAGAAGAATAAACCAAAAGAAATCCCTATAGATAAAGCTGATGAAACACCAGAACGGCAAGAGGATGAAAAGCCTGAGAAAGATGCTATAGAAGCTGAACTAAAAGAGGAAGAAGATCAATCTGAAGCCGAACAGGAACCGACACCGGAGCCGGTTGAAGCTATATCTAAAGATGAGTTCAAGCAGTTGAAAAAGAAGATCGCTGTCTATAGAAAGCACAATGAGTTCGAGCCGATTTACCATATTGCAAAGAAATTGCAGACAAGAGATTCTTCAGTAAAATGGATCAAGCTCGAAAAGGAAATGCTCAAAAAACTGACTCGTGACAACGCTCTAAATTTTGTTGAGGTCAAAGGCGGAAGCTTTAAAATAGGCGATTTTGTTGATAAATCACTGAGTATAGCTTTACCGGTCAAAGATATAATGATTTCAACATTCCACATGAGTGATGTACCTGTCACTAATCAGCAGTTCTGCGATTTCCTCAATGCAATGGGTACACATAGATCGGGTAGATACAACTGGCTGAATATCAATAGCCGGTATTGCCTGATTGAGAAGACAGACCGTTATCAGCCTAAACTGCCTTATGGTGATTTCCCGGTAATAGAAGTTACCTGGTACGGAGCAAAAGCCTATTGTGACTGGTGTGACTGCCGACTGCCCACCGAAGCGGAGTGGGAATTTGCGGCAAGAGACAGAGGTCTCCCCCGTCCATTCAGTTTTGAGGGGAAGATTGATAGAAGCAAAGCTAACTATCTGGTTGACCAGAATGATAACCGCTGGCATTCACTTGTTCCGGTTAAATCATTCAAGCCAAATAAACTTGGATTGTACGAAATGTCCGGAAATATTCTTGAGTGGTGTCTGGACTACTATGATGCCGAGTACTACCAGTCTATTCCGAAGGTGAATCCGCTTTACAACGGTACAACCGGAATGCGTTCTGTGCGGGGAGGAGCCTGGTGCTTTGAAGCAAGAAAAATGATGACATATTACAGGGGGGGGCTAAATCCCGCATCTAACAATAACTTTACGGGATTCCGTATTGTGAAGAAAGGAACCGAATGAGAAAAATAATTACCGAAGATAAATCTGTTACGTTCTACAATGAAGAATTTGAAGAAACATACCACTCTACTACAGGAGCTGTTGAAGAAGCGTTCGAGAAATACGTCAAACCGCTCAATGTAACAGATGGAATGACTATCCTGGACTTTTGCTATGGATTAGGGTATAATTCCGCAGCAGCTATGTCCTCATACAGTAATCTTAAAATAACGGCTCTGGAAATTGATGAAGAAATTATTGATGAATCAAAGAAAATAGATGTACCCGAAGAACTGGAAGAGACCTATAAATATCTGCGTCAACTGCCCGAGAACAACACTGTCAGTGATGCAAAAAATAATGTTATCCATCTGATTATTGATGATGCATTGGAAGTAATGCATGAACTCACACACGACACGTTTGATCGAGTCTTTTTCGATCCGTTTTCACCCCAGAAACACCCTGATATGTGGACAGAAGATGTTTTCAAGGAAATGATCAGGATTATGAAACCGGGTGGAGAACTGGCGACCTACAGTTGTTCAAAGAGAGTCAGAAGAGCAATGGCAACAGCGGGATTTGAGGTTAAGGACGGTCCGTGTATTGGCAGAAGAAGCCCGTCAACTATTGCTGTTAAGCCGTTGGTGTAAAGTGGAGTTACGGGGAGTAATCGCATAGAGACGAACGGCCGTTCGACTCGGAATGATTAAAACCCCTAAATACACGAAAAAAAAATTGCTCCGGTTAAGCCCTTGTGCATGGATGAAAGCATCCGCAATGGTGAACTTGATAAAACTATTTGTGTGTACCTTTGTTTTCGTGATTGTGTGAATAGAAAGTTATTAGTCTATATAAATTCCAGGAAATTATTGACAAAATATTTCTGAGATTTTGCTTAAATAAAAGTAGGATAAAATATGATAAACAAGATTTTATTATTTCTGGCATTAACGGTGATAAGCAGTTCTATGTTGGCTATCCCCAGAGGTTTTATGGACTACTGGAGAGATGCAGATGCAATCGTTGTTGTAAAAGTTGAAAATAAAGAGGAGTTTAATATTAAAAAGGCAAAAGTTCTTGAAATAATTTATGGGGATATTAACTCACCATACATATATTTATGGGAACAAGCCCTTGAAGGAAATAAGTACAAGGATTATGATTTACCTGACATAGTAGATTTATCAGAAGCATATTGGGATTCGCTAAGGAAAGAAGAAGAGATCTGGGAGTCAGATATTGATTCATTACTTGGGATTTCGATTGAGAAAAACCACAAAATTTATACTGATTACAGTATTGGGGACACACTCATTGCTTTTATTGGAGCACAAAAATATAATTGGAATACTTTCAGTTACCATTTTCCTGATCTGGAGGTAACAATTTCACTTAATGATTCTAAAGAAGATCATTATGAACTACATTATGAAGGTAGTTTTATTGTTAAAGGAGAATACAGTTATTTGCTATCTTATACTAATGGATATAGTTACTTACATTGCAGAATTCTCCCAGACCGTTATAAGTTTAAGGAAATAAAATCTATGTTAAAGAGGATTAGAAATGATAAAAGTGATTAATACAATTTTAGTTATCATTATACTCAGTCTATTACTTATCTTTATATATTTAAGTCCACGTGATGAGGTAGGATCTTTTTATGATGCAGTTTCTGAAGCAGATATTATAATGGTAGTCCATAAAACTTCGTACATAAAGCATGTTCAGGATTCATTAGGTATTCCTGAAAATTTCCAGTATAAGCATTCTGACGATAAGTATGTTAACATCCCTTACATTACGAACTTGGGATATAAAAATAGAAAGTTCAATAGTAAATTCAGTAGCAATTATTCAAGAGATAGACTCAACAGGATACTAAGTTCCGCTAAGTCAAGTAATTACTTGATTCCGGCAGATAGCCTCTTTCCTTTACGGTTGTCAGAACATTTCTTCTCTGGGGAGAAAATGTTCTTTTATGACACTGAGCTCCTATACACAGATAAAGAATATAGACTACTTGATCACTATTTCTTCTTAGGAAACAAATTAAAAACTCAGCGGAAAATAAAAGAGATTGTTCCCGGGGATACATTAATTATAGCCCTTAAAAAAATGTCTGGAAAGAATAAAATTAAAGGAAGACTTATCAGTTTTACTGAATATCCAAAAGAAACAATTTTCGTACCGTTTGAGGATTGTACAAGTTTTGTGAGAATCCATGGGGATATGTGCTACGGACAATTTGACCATCCATATAGTATATCAAATCCTGAGAAATACCCCTTTAAACATGAAGTATATCCTGTTACAGAAGTATTAGATAAAATCATAAAGTTAAAAATGAATCCAACAAGGTAAAACAAGAGAGAAGGAGATAAATATGCCTCCAACAAAGTGCTCAAAACATGGCAAAACCGTTGCAATTTCCTTGTGCAAGCATGTAGAACAAGCTTTAAATAAGGATATTCCTATTGATATTGTTCATGTATGCATTGATTTTTTTGAGGAATATATGTGTCTCTCGTGCTTTGAACTTTATTAAGATTGCAATACATTGGAAGATATTGAAAAAGTTGCCGCAAAAGATTCTTGGAATGCCAAGTGTGTCGACTGTTTCAGAGAATATCTTGCCAGTCATAATATTATACCTCTAAAACATTTTGTTAATACTTTTTTTGGTGAGGAATGTTCGTTTCTTACAGGCTAATCTAAGATTTATATACATCAAGCCAGAAACATGTTTACTGGCTTTTTCTTTCGTGCTATTTAGTGGGTTTCGTCTAAACCTTGCTAAACTTGAGTTGTTGTGATTTATCGGGGACTGTCCTAATAAGTGTGTCTAGAACCTCATCTATATTTTTAATTTATTTCATAATATTATCGTCAAATTTAAAGGAATGCAGTGGATATTGTAAATATTTTTCTACTTTATCCATTGCTATTTTACTAATAAGAAGCAAAGCAGACTCATCAGAAGGCATTGAGTTTCTTATTTTTAAAACTCTTCTGAACTGTTTATTCAGGTTTTCTATCCAGTTGGTTGTATAGATCATACTTCTTATTCTGTAGTCATAATTCAAATATGTAAAATAGTAAATTAAGTCTGATCGATTTCTATATCTTCTTATGAAGGGATATGTTTTCATCCATTTTGTAATGAAGTTTTCAAAGTTCTCGATCGCATTTGATAGTTTATATCCTGAGTCATTAGTAACAAAAATAAGTTTCAAATCAGCAGCTATTTCAGCCCTGTCCGAGTACCTTGTTTTGTTTAATATATTACGTTTTAAATGAGTTACACATTTCTGGAACGCTGCACCAGGAAAAACGTTTGCAATACTTTGTTCAAGTCCCGTTAAACCATCAGCAATTACTAAATTGACAGATTCTAATCCTCGATCTTTTAAGCTTGTGAATAATGATTCCCAGCCAGTTGCACTCTCTTGTGGGATGCTTTCTATGGCTAATATATCCCTGCTCATATCACTACGTAATCCCATAACTGTATAAATTGCTTCTACTTCTACCTTAGATGATCTGCGTATTCTGGTGTGTATTGCATCTACCATAATCAACGGGTAGCTAGCATCTAATTGTCTGTTTCGCCATAATTCCATTTCTTTAACAAAGCTTTGATTTATTCTACTTACACTTGACTTGGAATACTTCGAACCATACAATTTATCAAAAACATCACTTACATCTCGTACTGAAAGACCCTTTGAATATAAAGTAAAAGCAAGCTGATGAAGTTCTTCTTCCTGGTTTCTGATTAATGTGAGCAATATTGGATAGAATTGACCGAGTCTATCTCTTGGTATTTGGAGCTTTATCTCCGCTCCCAAGCCGATAGCTTTACCTATTCTATAACCATTCCCTTTGTTTTTTGAAGATATTGTTTGACGTAAAAATTCTGTCCGCTCTAATTTCATCAGACAGTTTAGTATTGTTTCCAATACTTTGTTTAATCCGTGTTCGACAATTGCAGTGTCCAACACAAGACTCAATTGACTTGTTGTCAATTTCATAAGAACCTCCTTTTGGATCTTTTTTTACTATTGGAGGTTCTTTTCTATTTCTTGTCAAATCAGACACACTTTAGGGGACGGTGCCATTTATCGTAATGACATGTGTTTTCCACAATATCCTACATGTTCTCCTGGCTAACCAGAAACTACATTTGGATTAAAATCATTATGCTTTATAAAGGATTTATTGTCTTTCTTTACTATCATCCCATGTCTTTGTCCACCATTGCGGTTTCTCCGGATGTATTTCTTCGAAAACATCTACGGGTCTGCTTCGCTGACCATGCGCAAGGGCTTCACCTAAAAATATTTCTTCTTTCCGTGGCCTAAACTTGAAAATCTTTCCCCTGCTTGATTCCCTCTGCCAGTAAATGCTTTCTCAACTTTTCCATCCACTGAGTCTTATGCCCCGGGAATGGATTCAGTACTTTCGCACTATCTGCAACATGCGATGTAAACAATCTTGAAATCACAAGATCAGGATTAAGCCTTGCAATAACTTTGCCCAACAGCACAATATACTCTTCATAATCTGGAATCTGATCCTTTGCCTCTTCATAGATCCCGGACAGCCTTGTTCCCTCATAAGCAACCATATTATGGAATTTAACTTCAGATATAACTTTAGAATTAGACACGTAATCAATTGTATTAATTATATCTTGTTCAGTCTCTCCCGGTATTCCAAGTATCAGATGAACTCCGATATGGTTGATATACTTTGAGGTAATCTCCAGAGCTTTTTCAAAATCTGCAAAAGAATGCCCCCTATTAAGGAAACTCAGGCTTTTGTCGTGTATTGACTGCAGACCGAACTCCACAGATACAAATTTCTCCTGCCTGCTGAGGAACTCCAGAACTGACTCCGGTATATAATCAGGTCGTGTTGAGATGATCAGTCCCAGACATTCATCAAGCTCCAGAATATCTTTGAATGTGCTGATCAAAAGCTCGGGGGAACCAGCTAGAGAGGTTTCATCCTGAAAATAAGCCAGTAAACCAACATCCCCAAACATATCTCTTATTCTTTCAGCAGATTTCCTGAATTGCTGCAGTATATCAGACTCAGATGCCTGATTCTCCCCTACGAAGGTAGAAGGATTGCAGTAAATACAGCCTGAGTTATTTACTCGATGTGGACATATAAGCCCGGTACTTAAGCCTGCTTTATACACTTTTCTTCCGAATTTATTCTTGATGAAATCGGAATAGGAATTAATCAATTCGTTAATCTGCATAGTCAACCTTTCTTCAAAATACAGCATTACAGTTTATATTCAATATCTTATGACAAATTTTTGTTTACAAATATCATGCACAAGTTTTTTTTACAATATAGAATTTTACACGATTTATTGCATTTGATGCAACCAATAGATGCATTAGATCACAAGCAAATATGTTTGACCAAAGTATGTTAAAGTATTTTGCTGACAATAATTATTTACATTCAGGAGATACCATGAGAAACAGAGACCTTCAAGCTGAATCGGTAAAGATACAGAATTTCATCAAGAAGCAATTGGAAAATGCCGGAAAAGAAAAGATAATCATTGGTCTTTCCGGTGGAATAGATTCCTCACTTTCAGCCACTCTTGCTGTTAATGCTATTGGCAAAGAAAACGTAATAGGCATTATGCTTCCATATAAAACAAGTCACCCGGACAGTCTTAATCACGCAAAACTTATTGCAGACCATCTTGGAATCGAAACCACAACAATCGATATTTCTCCAATGGTCGATGCATATTTCGATAACTACGAAAAAGATGCTGACAGACTCAGAATCGGTAACAGAAAAGCCAGAGAAAGAATGTGCGTACTCTATGATTATTCCTCAAAGTACAACGGATTAGTCCTGGGTACCGGTAATAAAACAGAGCTTTTAATCGGTTATTTCACACAATACGGTGACGGTGCATGTGCCTTCGAACCTCTCGGACACATCTACAAAACAGAAGTATGGGAAATGAGCAGACTGTTAGGAGTACCGGAAGTTATTATCGATAAAAAACCAACTGCCGACCTCTGGGATGACCAGACTGACGAAGGCGAACTCGGAATAACATACAAAACCCTTGATGAACTCCTTTACAGGATTTTTGAAATTGACACAACTATCACAGAGTTAATGGACTCAGGATTCTCTCATGATGATATCCTGAAAGTTAAATCTCTCGTGAAAAACTCTGCATTCAAAAGAAGAGTTCCCCCGGTAATGGAAGAGATAGACGTCTAAACCCGGAACATAGATTGAAAGGATATTAATGCTGAACTTCAAGAAACTATTTAAGAATGATCGTTGTGTTAAATGCAGGGACAACAAAGGCAGCAGATTCTGCCTTAGACTTGGTAAAGATATATGCTGGAGCTGCTGTAATAAGCTGAGAATAGACATTAGATGCTCCGAGAACTGTCGATACGCATTACAGGAATACGAAAAGAAGGGAATGTTCCAGTTCAAAGCTCAAACAGAGTCATTTTCAGAATATATCTCGCTGATTAAAGAAAGCATGACTAAATGGATGATGTCTGAACAGGAAGTTTTTGATAATCAGGTTCCAATTCTGATGGCAGACGATCCAGAAAAGAAAGAGGAACTGCAGAAGTACCTTAACTCTGTGAACTTCCCGGATTTCTTCCCGGTTAAATACTTATACAAAAAGTTAAAACTCGCAGCAAGATACACACCGATACTTATAAATCATGAAACTGTTGCTAACAGATTTCTGGACCTGTCAATTGAGAATAGCTGGGACGAAGCTGTTAAACTGCTTGATTACTATAAAGACGATATTCCAGTTGAAAACATAAAAAAACACTTATTACTGTGCAAACATCAAGACAGGATTAGATCACGTGATATACTGACATCGGCAACAACCAAAGACAATAACTCTGCTCTGGTACACTATGAGATTAATAAAGCTTTCGAGTTGACCCTGTTTGTGGTTCACAGGAACGGAGAATGGAAAGTCAGGAGCAGAATCTTTGGTCCACCAAACCTGTATCATGATGAGACAACAATCTGCAAACAGATTGCCATGCTTTTACAGACTCAGGATCTCAGTACAACCTTTGATATGCTGAAGAAATATCTCGATGTCTATCCTGATTCACCCGATCTGAACTACTATCAGGGTATGTATCAGCTGTTCCATAACAGATTCGAAGCTGCGGCAGAATGGTTCGAAGCAGCTCTGATACTGGAACCATCTGTTTATGAAGCTAAGTACAATCTTGCATTTATCAATCAGGTTACTAAAAAGACAGATATTGCGGAGAAAATGTACGAAGAGCTTCTTGAAAGAAATAAACAGGATGTCAGAGTACTGAATAATCTGGCATCAATTAACTTTGAAAATAATAAACTTGAGAAGGCTAAGAAATATGTTGATGAATGCCTCAAGCTTCATCCTGATTACGAAATTGCCCTCAAGAATCTCGAGAGAATAGATCAAGCACTAAGTAAAACTTCGGAGTAAGTTAATGAAAATCGTAAGTATTATAGGGGCAAGACCCCAATTTATAAAAGCGGCAACCGTCACAAGAGAAATTGGCAAACACGATGATGTAGAAGAAATTCTGGTGCATACCGGGCAGCATTACGATAAAAACATGTCAGATGTGTTTTTTGAAGAACTGCAGATTCCGCAGCCGAAGTACAATCTTGAAGTTGGTTCCGGAACTCATGGAGCTCAAACAGCTAAAATGCTGATGAAAATAGAAGAAGTACTTCTGCAAGAGAAACCGGACTGGGTTCTTGTTTATGGAGACACAAACTCAACAATAGCCGGAGCACTCGCTGCAGTTAAACTTCACATACCTGTTGCCCATGTGGAAGCATGTCTCAGATCGTTCAACAGGAAAATGCCTGAGGAAATTAACAGAATCACTACTGATCATGCATCAAGTTTGTTATTCACTGCTACAAAGAAATCAATCATGCAGTCGGCAAAAGAAGGACTGGAAGAAAAAACTGTTTTCTCCGGAGATGTCATGTATGATTCAATCCTTTTTTATAAAGAGTTTCTGAAAAACAATCCTGACTCTCACTCTGTGGAAGGCATACCTGAAAAATTCTATCTTGCAACCGTTCACAGACCACAGAACACAGACAATCCTGAGAGAATGAAATCTATCTTTTCAGCTTTTGAGCAACTGAAACATCCTGTTGTTCTCCCACTTCACCCCAGAACTCGTAAGATTGTTAACGAGATGGGTTTGAACGGAGATAACATTGTAATTATTCCTCCTGTGAGCTATCTGGAAATGATAAAACTGCTCAATGACTGTGAAAAAGTTCTTACAGACTCCGGTGGTCTTCAGAAAGAAGCTTACTTTATGCAGAAGCAGTGTATAACAATGCGTGATGAAACAGAATGGGTTGACACTCTGCACAACAACTGGAACACCATAACAAGTGCAGATGAAGAAAGAATACTTGCAGCGATTTATTCAGAAATTACTGATTATAAACAAGTTAATGAGTTCGGTAACGGCAATGCTGCCGGAATTATAGTTAATACTCTTAAGAATTCAAATGTAACATTATAGAACAGTTTTTGGAGTTCTAATGAAAAAAAAATATTTATTGTATTTATTTATAACTTTTATATTGCAGATTGTTTCCTGCAAAACGTCAGTTTCTAGAAATATTGACGGTGTAGATATCATAGAGAATAAAAACTGCGATATTGTTGATTTCAATTATGAACCTGAAACTATCATATCAGATAGTGAAGAACACGAAATTTTTTTTTCTAGAATTGTTGATTTAGATGTTGATTCTGATGGTAATATTTACATTCTTGATGGAGATAAATGCAGTTTATTCAAATACTCAAAAAATGGAGACTTTGAAAAACAATTCTGTTCTCAAGGTAAAGGTCCTGGAGAGTTGCTGTTTCCTGAAAGCATGACAATAACTGAAAATAATGAGATATTTATATATGATGGAGGTAATCAGAGAATATCCATCCTGAACACTGAAGGCAAATACTTAAGAACAATTAAAACTGAAATTGTTTTAGGTAGATTAGAATCATATATGAATAATATTCTTGTATCTTCAAGCAGTTTAGAAAGCTTTAGTGAAGCTCAGGAATACTATTTCCATGAATACGATTCAAACATGAAGCATATTAAGTCTTTTGGGGAATTTATGCCTGAACTGATAACTGAGGAAAACTATCTGTTGAAATGTTCAGTGACTTCCACAAGTAACAATATTGCAGTTAACTCATATATAGCTTCAACATTGTCTGATGTTTTCAAAGATGGTGTTCTATCTTACAGAGTAGTAAGACCTTTACCATACAAACCTGCTAAATCAGGTCAAAAAGAAAAAAACATTTATGAAGTTGATGTTGTCACAAAAAGTGTTGCAGTATCTGATGAAGGTGTAATTTTTTACCTGACTGCCGGCTATAAAGAACATAAAGACGGACAACCTGCTCTCAGTTATTTAGACGTTACTACATCTGATGGCTTGATGTACAACCGTTATAGCATTAATAAAAATATCAGCATGATTCATATTGATTCATTCAAAAGACTATTTCTTGTAGATTCCGAAAATCAGAATATTCTTGTATATAATTCTGTTGTTGATAATGTTGAATCTGCAATAAAAAAGAAGTAAAATAATTTTAAATATTAACGATAATTCAATAGAGGTAAAAATGAAAGAATTAAAATTTAATCTGATCGGATGCGGAAGAATATCTAAAAATCATTTCGAATCTTTCCAGCAGATTGAGGGAGCTGACATTACAGCTTGCGCAGACATAATCGTTGAAAGAGCAGAAGAAGCTGCTCAGAAATACAATATTCCCAATTTCTATCAGGACTACATTGAAATGCTTGAAACAGAAAAACCTGATTGTGTAATCATCTGTACCCCTAGTGGAATGCACCCGGAAATGGGTATCGAAGCAGCAAACAGAAAGATAAATGTTGTAACGGAAAAACCAATGGCAATAAAGCTTGATGAAGCTGACGCTCTGGTAAAAGCCTGCGACAAAAACGGTGTAAGACTGTTTGTTGTTAAACAGAACAGACTCAACACAACAATCCAGCTCCTTAAACGTGCGATAGATAAAGGAAGATTCGGCAGAATCTATATGGCTCAGTGTAATGTCTTCTGGCAAAGACCACAGAGCTATTACGATCTGGCAAAATGGAGAGGAACATGGGAATTTGATGGTGGAGCATTCATGAATCAAGCAAGCCACTATGTTGATAAGATGCACTGGCTGATCGGGCATGTGGACCATGTTCTCGCAGAAACCGCAACTCTCGACAGACATATTGAGGGTGAAGACACCGGTTCTGCAATCCTTAAGTTCCGCAACGGTGCAATAGGTACACTCAATGTAACTATGTTGACTTACCCTAAGAACTTTGAGGGATCTCTGACAATCCTCGGAGAAAAAGGTACAGTAAAAGTTGGTGGAATTGCTGTAAATAAAATTGAGAAGTGGGAATTCGAAGATTATGATGATGATGACAGAATTGTTCATGAAAGCAATTATCAGCCGCCAAATATCTATGGTCTCGGACACCTGCCATATCACAAGAATGTTGTGGAAACACTTCGTGGTAAAGCAGAAGCAAACACGGACGGTCGTGACGGAAGAAAATCACTTGAGATAATCCAGGCAATCTACCTGTCAGCAAAAACAGGTAACAAAGTATCTTTACCGCTTTCAATCTAGTATGGCTGGATTTGTACTCTGGTTTACAGGACTTTCGGGAGCAGGAAAGACTACACTTGCAAGGTCTGTTATCTCTGTTCTGGAAGGTAAAACTCCAGTTGAGCATCTTGATGGAGATGTGATCAGAGAAAAGTTCCCGGGTACGGGATTTACTGAAGAAGAAAGAAAAAAACATATACAGAGGGTGGGTTTTATAGCCCACCTTCTCGAAAAAAACAATGTAGCTGTTGTTGTATCATTAATTTCTCCTTTCAGGGAAACCAGAGATGACATAAGAGCAATGTGCACAAACTTTATAGAAATTCATTTGTCAACCAATCTCAGTGTGTGTGAAAGCAGGGATGTAAAAGGACTTTATAAGAAAGCCAGAAATGGAGAAATCAAACATTTCACAGGAATAGACAGTCCCTACGAACCACCACTGAATCCGGAACTTATCATCAATACTGAAATCAATTCTATCGAAGATTCTACAGCCGAAATTATTAACTGCCTGGTCTCAAGAGGTTTAATATGAACGATCTGCAAAAACTTGAAAGCAACAGTATTCAGATAATCCGAGAAGCATATGCCTGCTTCAAAAACATGGGGATGCTCTGGTCAATTGGCAAAGACAGCACTGTCCTGCTCTGGCTTACCAGAAAAGCCTTTTTCGGGCATGTTCCGTTTCCACTGATTCATATTGATACGAATTACAAGATTCCCGAGATGATCAGATATCGTGATGATCTTGTCAGAAAATGGAAACTGAAGATGGTCGTTGGCAGCAACACCAAAGCACTCGCAGATAAGGAAACCTATCCGGACGGCAACACAGACAGGCTTACCTGCTGTAAAAACCTTAAATCGGAAGCATTGAAGAATACATTGAACGGCTACTGGCGCAGACAGATTTTCGATCATGATAAAGACTGTTACGTTAACGATGAGAACAGATATGCTTTTCAAGGAGTAATCGTTGGCATCAGAGCAGATGAAGAAGGTTCTCGCTCTAAAGAACGATACTTCTCAGCCCGTAATTATGATAATGACTGGGAAATTGCCAGCCAGCCGCCTGAATTCTGGAGCTATTTCAAGACTGACTTTGCTCCGGGAACTCATGTAAGAATTCATCCGCTTCTGGACTGGACAGAGCTGGACATCTGGAGATACATTGAACATGAGAACATCCCCATGGTTTCGCTGTATTATGATCAGGGAGACGGTAAGAGATACCGATCCTTAGGCTGCGGAACCTGCACCTTCCCTATTGACTCAACTGCTTCCAGCAATGCAGAGATTATCGAGGAACTGGAATCAGGACAGCTTGCCAACATCGGTGAACGCTCCGGCAGAGCTCAGGATAAAGAAGATGGCGGACTGGAAACCCTCAGAAAGAACGGGTATATGTAAGGGAGCTGATGATGGAAACAATGAAGATAGTAATTGCCGGACATGTCGACCATGGAAAATCAACCATTATAGGACGTTTGCTTGCGGATACCGATTCGTTGCCGGAAGGAAAGCTGGATCAGGTGAAACTGTTTTGCCACAACAACTCCCGACCTTTCGAGTACGCCTTCCTGTTAGATGCATTGAAAGACGAACAGGCTCAGGGAATAACAATTGATTCTGCCCGTGTATTCTTCAAATCAGCTAAACGCAAATATATTATTTTCGATGCTCCCGGTCATATAGAATTCCTCAAGAACATGGTAACCGGTGCTTCTCAGGCTGAAGCAGCATTACTGGTTATAGACAGCTCCGAAGGCATAAGAGAAAACTCCAGACGACATGCCTACATGCTTTCTCTGCTTGGAATAAAGCAGATTGCAGTTCTGGTTAATAAAATGGATCTGGTGAACTGGTCTGAGGATGTCTTCGAGGGAATTAAATCAGAATTCACAGAGTTTCTCAAAAATCTGGGTATAAAACCGAAAGCTTTCATACCAGTCAGTGGATTAACCGGTTCCGGAATAACTGACGCAGTCAAGAACCAATACAGCGAGAATGAAAGCCATGTGCTGAGTGTACTGGATTCGTTCGAGTCTGCCAGCTCATCATCTGACCTGCCGTTCAGGATGCCTGTGCAGGATGTATATAAATTCACTGCTGAAGGTGATAGCAGAAGGATTGTTGCCGGTTCAATCAAATCGGGCTCAATCAAAACCTGTGATGAAGTAGTATTCTATCCGTCTTTGAAGCGCAGTAAAGTCAGCTCCATAGAGAGTTTCCCTGAAGTAGAGACTACTGCAAAATCAGTTGGCGATCACTGCGGGTTTACTCTGGAAGAACAGATATTTATTACCCGGGGAGAAATTGCTGCCCTGCAGAATGAAACACCTCCTGAAGTATCTGGTAAGCTGTTAGTCAGTCTATTCTGGCTCAGCAGGAATAATCTTGTTCTTAACAAAGAGTATATGATGAAAGTGGGAACCGCAAAAGTTCCCTGCAAGATAGAGAGTTTCAACAAAATACTGAACAGCTCTGACTTGAATATAATCTCAGACAGGAAACACCTGGAGAACCACGAGGTCTGCGAATGTGTAATTGCCTGCAAAACTCCAATTGCTTTTGATACGGATAACAGATTACCTGATACATCCCGTTTTGTCCTGATTGATGACTACGAGATTTCCGGTGGTGGTATTATCAGAGAAGCAATATCAGATGAACAGCAGATAATGCGTGACAATGTCAGAATACGTGAGTCCAAGTGGATACACAGTAATATCAATCTGGCAGAACGCTCAGAGCGATACAATCAGAAACCGCTATTGATTATGGTTACAGGTGAAGGAAAGACAGGGCGTAAATCTCTTGCACGTAATCTGGAGAAACAACTTTTTGAAAAAGGAAAATTCGTCTATTATCTGGGGATGGGAAGTGTGCTGTATGGTTTAAGTTCTGACCTGAAAGAACGTGATGCTGACAGCAGACAGGAAATTATCAGAAGATTTACCGAGGTTGCCAATATAATGCTCAATGCAGGTCTTATTCTTATTGTAACAGCTCTTGAGTTCACCCTGAATGAACAGAGAATGCTCGAGACTATTATCAACAATGTTGATGTCAAAACTATCTGGACCGGCGATGATATTACTACCGACATAAAACCCGACATCCACTTCAGTAATGATATGTACCTGAAATCACGTACTACCGAAATTCTCGATATCCTCGGAAATGAAGGTTATATATTCAAGTCGTGGTAAGGGAATGGCAAATAATTATAGTGCTTTGGCGGTGTCAATACTCATATAGAGAGTTTTTTTATATATTTTTTCACAATTTCAGGTTTGGTATGTCCACCATTACGACGGACGTTTTTAATTTACAAGAGCATCCCTCTAAATAATAATTTAATCCGTAAATCCTCCGAATCATGTTTCAAATTGTTGTAGAGTCTTTGCATGTAACGACTGACTTTATGAGACAATCGTCCGCATACATAGCTCCGTCAGGAGCAACCTGAAAAAAGACTCATTTCAATACTGGTTATAATAATAACTAACTCAGTATCTACCAATAAATAAGCGTTACAAATAGTAAGAAATCAGAACTTCTTGAGTATTGTTTAAAAAGAGCATTTATTCTCCATCAACAGCAACAGAGAACTGATAAGCTCTGTCACCATCGCAGAAGAAGAACTTGTCACCTGCTCTTTCGATAAAATCAGCATAATACGGAATCTGTGTTTTTGCAATCAGCTTTTTGCGATTTATATCATAGTAGAAAATATCTGTCATGGTTTCCTTTTCAAGACCTCTGTAGAGCATGAGAATGCCATTCCCCAATGTACAGAACCTGTCAAAAGCCATGTTAATAACATACTTTCCATTAGTATCTATGAATGCCCCATATTCATAGTCAAGCTCCATCTCGTCTGCTAACTCCAGTTCATCAATAAGATTCAGTTCATTATCGTAACACAGCAGTTTCCCGGTAACACCAAACATAGCGTAAAACCTGCTATTATCGGATCGTAAATAGCACGAATTTGAAATCTCATTGATCCAGAAGCTTTCTGAGTAATCAGTTTTCTTATAAAACATGCTGTCAGTCTCATCCACTCGAAACTTGTATGGAGTCTCTGAATCCCCATAAACAGCCCTGATAGTTTTTCCTGCAAAACGAATCATTCTTGTGCTCTTGTCCTGAATAAGGTGATCTTTAAGAACAAAGATATCACCAACCAAATAATACTTTAAGTACCTCTTGCTATCTACATCGGAAAAAAGATGAAGGTTTCCATCATTGTAATACGTTAGGTACAAATTGTTCATTTCACCTTCTCCATTACCTTTTTGACAGAAGGATTGAATTATCTCAAATGAGTCTCCATTTAATTCCGCAATGTTCACGAACGGTGAAGTAAAACTCTTCAAGAGGAATCTATTATCATACAAGTGTCTGATTCTATGCAGATAAATATCATCTGAATACTTGACTTCAGTCATTTCAGAGATTGTCACATTAGTATGATTATTGTCTCCGCAACCAGTTAATATGACAGAAAATACTAACACAATCCACAAAAATTTCATTTAATTACCTGTTCCTTCGAATTTTAATAGTGCTTTATTGAAAACTACGTAACTAAAAACAAATATTAGTACACTTATAGCATAGCTGATTGCATAATTTATGTTGAAATTTGATTTCAGCACAATTTCAGCAGGCACGAATGCAATCAGGCTGACCGGAAAAACAAAACTCAGTATAAATCTCAAAAATTTTGGGTATATTCCAGTTGGGTATTGCCCGAAATCCATCATTGAGATCAAGGAACTGAATGCGCTTTCAAGTTTAAAAACTTTTACTGCCAAAGAAGCAATGATAAGAAAGAAACCTGAAACACATAAAACAGCGGGAATAACCAGTATCAAGAGAGATATCATTTTAAAAATTGAAATTCTGCACAACATGGCTGCTGTTAGAAATGTGACAAAACCCACAATTAAAGAAAAAAACTCTGATATTGCAAAATTAGTACCTGTTAGATAAGCTATATAGTTAACAGGTTTAGTCAAAATGCTCTGGAGTCTCCCTGATACAACATATCCGCTGGAAAACCATAATGTCCATGAAAAGAACATATAGAAAAGAGATTCTGCAATCGAGTACAAAGAATATATCAAAATATAATCATATTTTGTGTAACCTTGAATATTAACGATTTGACTGAATGCGACAAAAACCGCAAAAATATGCAGAAGAGTTCTGAATATTGAAGTCAGAGTCCACAATGCGGAATCTCCTCCAAATGAAAATACTTTTTTTAATTCCTGATTAATCAAATTGAAAAAATAGTTCATCATCCACCTGATATATTTATTTTCCTGATAGTTGATTTGTACACAACAATAAATAGTCCTGCAAAAACTGCTGTCCAGATAAATTGAAATGTTAGTAGATCGGATATAGACTTATCCGGATTGTTCATCATTATCCTGACAGGTATATCGACAATACATCTGAATGGATTAAGCATGAAAGCTGGTCTAATTGAATCTGGTAATACATCAAGTGGAATCATCGATCCAGAGAATAAAGAAAAAAGTATTTTTTTAAGCTGGATAAATCCTTCATTCTTGTTAAAATAAACAACGCTCATACCAGTAATAAAGCTTAGTGACCATGTCATAAAAAATGACATAACAAGCGAAATCAATAGATGAAAGATATTTACGGAAAGAAGGAAACCAATATCTATAAAGCACATAATAACAATAATTAATGGAATGATTCTGAATATGAATGATAGAAATATTCCTGCAATTTCACCATTTAAGTATTGAGTGAAAATACTAACTGGTTTCAAAAGGTTAATCGAAAGAGTGCCATTCATATATTTTCCCTGAATATCCCTGTCAATTTCAGAGCTGATAAATGGAGAAATTATTAATAGAGATACAAAATAATATGTAAAATTGAAATTCAATGCTGAGTTTTCTCCCACATAAGTCCAGAATGATCTCTGCATAATAAAAAGAACTGCTGATGTAAGAATAGATATATAAATAGAGTGTTTATATAGCAGTATCGCTTTCAATCTTATATTCAGGTATGCAAGAAACAATCTCATTTACTCATTTCACCTTTATAATATCTAAGCAGAACGCTGTACATATCATCTTCGATAATTTTAGCTTCATGAACTCCAAATTTACTAATTTTCTCCAGAATTTGGACAAATTCTCTATTAGACTGAATATTAACTGATATTGTATATTTGTTCACTTGCTCTATCTCTTTTTTTTCCAATTCTTCAACAACTTCTGATTTGCACACTGAATTGTTGAACTCAATAACCACTTTTTGACTTATTCTGTAGTCTCTGAAAAAATCATCCTTCTTACCATTATACATTATTTTCCCTGAATCAAGGATGATCAGCCTATCAGCTAGCTCTCTGATATCATTAATATCATGAGAGGTTAATATGAGAGTCAGGTTCTGACTCTTTATTGAGTTTTTAATGATCTGATAAAACATATCCTTATACTCAAGATCTAGTCCTATTGTAGGCTCATCAAGCAGGAGAATCTCCGGAGAATGCATGAGAGTAAGTGCAATCTCTGACCTGATTCTTTGACCCAATGACATTTCCCTAACAGGTTTTGCGATAATCTCTTTCAGTTCAAGCAAGTTCTGAAGATAAGAAATCCTTTTGATAATATCAATCTTCCCCATTCCATATATACTTCCCTGGAGCACTAATGATTCTCTAAGTGCAAGCTCAAATGATAACTGAGACCTGTTACCAAAGAAAACACCTATCTTCTTTTTGTAAAAATTAGAGTTTTTGAATATTGACTTCCCATCGATAAGTATCTCACCGGATGTAGGTCTGATTATTGAGCTGATCAATTTTATCAGAGTTGACTTTCCAGCTCCATTTCTGCCGACAAAACAGATTTGATCACCTCTGCTTATTTCAATATTGATATCCTGTAATGCTCTTACTGTCTTGTAAGATGGTTTCAGCATATCCTTAATTATACCGCTCAACCCTTCAGATCTGTTGAGCACATTAAAGTCTTTTTTTACATTCCTGATTTTTAACATATTTCTCCAAAAGGTTGGCTTTAAAAGCCAACCTTAATAATCAATTCACACTACTTAACATTTGGTGTTGTAGTAGTTGAACCTGTATCGACAATATCGATAATACCGTTTTTCGGTGAGCTTTGATTTCTACAGCATGCTGAAGTCAAAACTACTACGGGTTCTTTTACAATAACCATGATATCTCCTTTTATTTATTTTGACTAATGCTAGTCAATATTAAAACAAACTGTGTTTAACAATACCCTTTATATGTTCATCAGTTTCTTCATCTGTAAGTGATTGCAAATGCAAATCAAAGTCTCTCTCAATATTGTCTTCGAAGTATACTACGGCATTTGATACTTAATTTAGACCTTTTAGTCTATCATCAAATTGAAAATGATATTATACATACTGGTTTTGAATCTCTCAATTCCTCAACCAAAAAAAATAGCAAAAGGGTGAGTGATGAAAATATGTTGTAAATTTTTTCAGTGTAACTTTATTCTATTTTTGCAATAAAACTTCAGAACAAGTGAAATTGAATCTTAAGTTACCTTAACAAAATGCTTTCTGTTGGTTCTTCACAATAAAAAACTTGCCATTTAAGTATACCATATCTAAATTTAGTATACTAATAGTAAAATTTTATGAAACGTATTGATTGTTCTGCATTTATATTGTAGAAATAATGATTTATTGGAGATACTAATGAGAAAGAAAATGGTAATTCTTATATTATTAATTGCATCATTTTGTGTATATTCCGGTCTTAACAGTAGTCCAATTCGGATTAATAGTGATTCATCAGAAGATTATCACCCTTGCTGGCGACCGGGTACAGGAAATCAACAGATCGGCTTTACAAGAAGGTATGATGAATATAAGGAGATTGAGATTCTCAGCGTTGACAACACGTCTCAGCGGATTACACTGGAAATAGATATACCCGGAGATTTCGCTTTTTGCTGGTCACCGGATGGAACTAAGCTTGTATTTGACGCGAGGGTTGACACTCAGGGAAATCTTTGGATTTACGATTTCTCTGACAGCTCCAGTACACAGCTAACACATTATAACAGTGTTGGTGCATTTCATCCCTCATGGTCACCGGATGGATCTAAAATAGCATTCATGAGGTACGATGATATTATGCTTGTTGATGTCGATTCGGGAAGTGTTTCGACATTAATTGCTGACAATGAAGAAAACTGGCATCCATCATGGTCTCCTGGTGGCGAAAAAATTCTCTTTACATCGAGCAGATCAGGAAATCCTGATTTATGGATAATGAACTCTGATGGTTCCGGCACTCCTGAACAGATTACAGACAATCCGGCACATGATGATAGAGGAAAGTTTTCTCCGAATGGTAGATATATAGCCTTTGCCTCTGATAGAGACGGTCCCACAGATATCTGGTTGAAAGATTTATACACGGAATCAGAGAGTAAAATCATATACAGCAGTAGTTATGATTCCCACCCGGACTGGTCTGATGATGGATCAATGATTGCATTTGCATCAACAAGATATGGAACGTTCGATATATTTTATCAGGACATTTCTGAGTTTTTAAGTATAGACGATGAGAGTATTTTAAGACCTGAAATTGAGTTAAGGAACTTCCCAAATCCATTCAATCCATCTACCAATATTGAACTTACACTTCCTGAGAAGGAGTTCTGTAATGTCAGCATTCATAACATGAAGGGACAAAAAGTAAAAACCTTGTTCAATGGTTTCAAAAAAGCAGGCAAACATATATTCCAGTGGGATGGTACAGATAATTCACTGAGACAGGGTTCATCCGGGATATATTTAATTGTGCTGAAAACAGAAAGCGACTCTCAAGTTGTAAAAAGTGTATTGATAAAATAAACCAGCCTCTCCGAAGAATGGAAAGGCTGGAAAAAATTAATTAACTATAAATTCTTCGAAACTTCTCTCATATCTTCAAAATATGAGATTCCTATCAGAGTAAATTGAATTTCGAAAATATTTACAAGAAATGAGTTGGATGAAACAAAAGCATTATCGATATATGTTTTGTTCTTGTCGTAGTGTCCTTTCATTTCCTCGGGCTCAATTTTGATAGTATCAGAAAAACCCTCAGGCATTTCTGCAGTAAATCGTGTTTTAACTTCGATGAAACCTTCCTCTTCGAGAAGCTCAAGCCACTTGATTAGTTCTTTGTGATCTACACATGTAGTGTTACGATAGTATAATTCCGGAATAATTAAAAATGCTTCATCAATTCGACGAAATTTGTTTAAAAGGATTTCATAAATACTGAAAATTCTCTTAGCAAGCAGTGTATTCATCATAACCTCCGTCTCGATTTACATAGATAATATAATGGATGATGCAAAATATACAAAAGATATTTTTTACTGTTTTCAAATATCTCGACTGAAATGATTTCTCACTTGAATCCTTTAAACGCCCAACAATCAGAGCCTCAAATATTCATATTCTGTCTGTTGACTCCGGCAAAAATTGTATCAATCAGAAAATACTCTTAGTCCTGAGTTATTTTAGTAACTGAGATTTACAAAAATTCCTTATATTATAAATTGACAATACTTATAAATCTGAAATAATTTACACTCTAAATATAGCATGCGCATTTAGTTAATATTGTAAACTTAATATAGGAAATTGAGGACTATGACTGACACACAATATTCAATACTTAGTGGTGAAGCTTTCAAGTATGCTTTCAGCATTGTAAAGAATGAAGCTGATGCTCAGGACATTGTACAGAACGCCATGTTGAAGATGCTGATGCGTGAAGATGCTCTTGAAAGTCCAAAGTATTATCTTCTGAAATGTGTAAAAACCAGTGCAGTTGACCTTTTCAGAAGACAGAAGAGGGAACTTAAACTTGGTGAATTTACCATTCAAGCAACCAATGCAGTTGAAGAAGAAAGCAGCCTTGAGGAAATTACTGAATCAAAAGCAAAAAAGCTTCTTAATATTGTGGACTTTCGTACTTACAAAATGTATATTAAATATAAGCAAGTTAAAAAAATCGCTAAAGTCAGAAAAATTCCCTATGGTACAGCTTTAACCCATGTCAATCGCATGCGTGCTAATCTTAAATCTGCAATCCTGAAGGAAAACGGTACAATATCCTCAACAGCCCTGCTTTCTTTCCAACAGGCAGATAATATCAGAAAACTCATAAAGCAGATTATAAAAAACGGTTCTAACACATCTAAAATGTTTAAATATTTTGAAAACTGCAAAACAATTCCTGATATCACAATCAAAAAGTTTCTTGATTGGAACTACTCAAGAAAAGATGATAAAAACCGAATATTTATGGTTTTTCTTGACCCTGACGATCAAATAAATGCTGTATTCATCTACTTCGACATTACTTCCAGAAACGGAATAAAAGTTTATCAAGTTTTTTACACTCCTAAAATAGTTCCATTGAATAATCTTAAAATTACTGATTTACAAAAAAACTCTGTTACTAATGTTATTCCATTGAATGCACAGGATATAATACACAGAGATAGACAACTAAGTTAATTCCTTACCCCAGTTATCCTTATCTAACGTTATCCAAATATCTTTCTCCTAATTTCGTTATATTAATAAATAATGTAATCAAGGAGTTTAGTTTGAGAACAGCAATACTTATTCTAATAATATTAAGCATCTCCATAAGTATCTTTGCAGAACTTGGTCAACCAGGACCTATATATGGTTACACAGTATGGCCGGGAAATGCTATTCCGGACGGTGCAGAAGTTCTTGAGATTCAAGACTGTGATGATGGTGTTCTATTCGAATACGATGGTATTACATATGTTTTTTTTGAGCCTGTTGAATAAATTAACAGTTAACATGAAATTAAAGGCAGGGATTACCGGTTTACTAAATGGCTGGTTCCTATGTAAAAAGATGGTATTAGATAAATTAAGTGTGTGGTGTGAGAAAACTAGGAGGCGGACTCCGTCTGCCTCGGTTTTACTTCAATACTGAGTTTTAGTATATGCTATTCTGGTATTGACATGTAGAACTGTTTTTTATGTATAATTTTGGGAGTGATCTGTAAAGACCGGTTTTACCGGTCTTTTTTTATTATTGACAACAACTGTTTCATCTTCAAACCTTTGCTGTGAATGAAAAAAAATGAAGGACCAATCCATGACAGATATGCAATATTTAGAATTACGCAGATATGCCTATAGATATGCTCTGAAAATTATAAAAAATGAGCATGATGCTCAAGATATCGTCCAGAACTCCTTACTGAAAATGTATGTTAAAGAAGAAGATATTGAGAATCACAAAAGTTATTTACTGCAGTGTGTAAAAACAAATGCAATAAATTTAATCAGGATCAAGAAAAAAGAAATAGATATCAAAGATGTGGAAGCTATCACAGATGATTTTGAAGCAAATTCCGAAGAAAACGAAGTAATATCTGAGGATGTTGCTAAAACGCTGTTATCTGTAGAAGATTTTCGTACTTACAAGATGTATATTAAATATAGAAAAATTAAGGATATTGCAAAAGCCAGAAAGATCCCTGAGGGAACAGCCAAAAGACAGGTTGCTATGATGAAGAAGAATCTGGAAGCTGCAATCCTGAAATCAAAGGGGCATACTAAAACAACCAATATACTTACATTTCAGCAGATAGAAAACATCAGAAATTTCATCAAACTTATCAGCCAGAAGGACAGAGACTTAAGCAAGATGCATAAATATTTTGAACATACAGAATGCCCTGTAATGGATATGGCAAGGATAATTGACTGGACATACTCCATATCCCCAAAAGAGGAAAACACGCATCGGCTGCATCTTACATATTGCGACAGCAACAAACAACCACACTTTCCTGTATTTTACTTTTATCTGGACAAGAAGAATTATATGAAAATCAAAAGTGTAAGATTTGGTGAAATTGTTAGAATTTTGAAACCCGAAGATATTAATCAGACTAAATCCACTGGTAATGGTTATCTGTATCCTAAGGGATACGCTAAGCGTAAGAAATCTTTATCTCTCGATTTGACTAAGATTTATAAACAGATATCCGAACCTAAATAGAAATATCTTGTCATATATATAAAATGCCCTACTCTGGTATTTTCACACGTACAATGTACAAAAAGTTTCTGGCTGTAGATATTTTATTATCTATATGTAGGCGAACTAAAGGCAGATGAAAATCTGCCTCTGGTTTTTATAGGGAATTGGCTTTCTTTAAAATTGAATATACGTTGCATGCAACGCGTAGTGCTATTCAAGTATTAAATTGGAATACACCAGAGCTATACTCTACACATCACATAAATACTAAACAGTTCTGCCGGAATCGTAGAGACAAACGGCCGTTTGTCTCAGCGAGAAGTCTAAACTGTATATTATTTTTGCTACTTAATTACGAATATCAATCATATACAACTTTGAGTGCAAAATATTAAATTCTGGAAATGATATTATATTGAAATCGAGGAAACACTTTTCCCAGTATGTCCCCCCCCTAACCTCCCCTGAAACCTGCATATAGCTTCATTATCGTTAGTTTTTCGCAAAAATAATTTAAATTTGTTCTTGACAAGCAAACTCTGCTTTCAGAAAGTGCCTTCAGTTCTTTGATGATAACAAACGGCGGGATAGCTCAGTTGGTAGAGCAGAGGCCTGAAAAGCCTTGTGTCCCCAGTTCAAGTCTGGGTCCTGCCACCATAAATTTTAAATTGCTGTTGACATTGTCGACAGCTTTTTTTTATTCTATAATTATTTAGAGAACTCTGCATAATTCCTGTTCATTACATCAATATTACAAATTATGCTATGGGCTCAATTTACTGAAAGGCAGTATAAACACCGATTTATGAAAAAATACATTGTAAGAAACATCCTTGTCCCGGTTAGTCACGAATACAACCTGACTGAGCACATCTGCGCTAATACCAGAATCCCCAAAGCTTCAATAAGCGATATAGAAATCCTCAGAAGATCAATTGATGCACGTAAAAAAAGCAATATCATGTTTAACTTTACACTGCTGGTCACAACTGATTCCGATTTGTCTAAATACAAGTTCGCCACAGAGTACGACGAGGAAATTTCCGTATTCATTCCTACAGTTCACACTTATGAATGCCCTGTTATCGTTGGGGCAGGACCTGCCGGACTTTTCACAGCACTTGCTATGGTAGAGAATGGACTTAAACCAGTCATTATTGATCGTGGAGAAACAATAGAGCGCAGAGTAGAGAAAATTGCCCGGTTCTGGAAAAACGGTAAACTGGATGAAAACAGCAACGTACAGTTCGGGGAAGGAGGTGCAGGAACGTTTTCAGACGGTAAACTCACTGCGAGAAACCGCGACACAGTCTCGGATGAGGTTTTCAGGCTGTTAATAGAGTTTGGGGCAGACAGCAGCATCAGCTATGAAGCTCTCCCCCATATCGGATCTGATGTTATCAGAAAAGTTATTATTAATATCAGGAATCACCTTATCAGAAAAGGCTGCGAATTCAAATGGAGTTCTCAACTTCAGGAAATTAACACCAGCAATGGAAAAATAGAGTCAATTGTAATTAATAACGAATTATTTACCCCCGAGCATGTAGTTCTCGGAATTGGTAATGCCGCCCGGGATACGTTCCTGATGCTGGAAGACAACAATGTTGTAATCCATAACAAACCATTCGCCGTGGGTTTTCGTATGGAACACCCACAAGACTTTATTAATGACTCTTTTTACGGAAAAGATGCTCCTCTCGACATACTTGGACCTGCTACTTATAAGCTGACTCATAAATACAAAACCGAGTCCACACAGAAAGGTGTATATAGCTTTTGTATGTGCCCCGGAGGATTCATCGTTGCTTCTGCTTCGGAAAAAGAAACTGTTGTCCTAAACGGGATGAGCTATAGCCTGAGAGACAATCGATTTGCAAATAGCGCTCTAGTCGTTACAGTTAACGAATCAGATTACGGCACAAAACTATTTGCCGGCATGGAATTCCAGAGAGAGGTTGAGAAAAAATGTTACAGCAGTTCTAATCCATATTATGCCCCCGTACAAACCATGAACAGCTTTCTTAATATTGCTAAGAAGAGTAAAATACGATCCAGCTATAAACCCGGTGTCTATAAAAGAGACTTACAGAATATCTACAGTCCCGTTCTGACTAAGGCTATTAAATCATCTTTGAGAAGCTTTGAGAGAAGAGTAAAAGGATTTATAAATGAGGGAATCCTGCACGCCCCTGAGACAAGAACCTCCTCTCCTGTGAGAATTGTCAGAGATCCTGCTACCAGAGCATCTATATCCTGTTCCAATCTTTATCCTGTAGGAGAAGGTGCCGGATATGCCGGCGGAATTATCAGTAGTGCTGTTGACGGATACACTACAGGTAAAATGTTTGCACAATAAAACAATTATATAAATTTTCAAAGGCTGAGTCAAACGACCCAGCCTTTTTTTTGTGGGGTTATTTAACTCTGGTTATTGTGAGTCTAACAGAGCCTTTATTGTTTCCATAAAAATTCCAGGCATCGTTGGCAAAAGCATAAAATTGACCCGAATTTTTCACCTTATATGAATTTGTTTTATACTTTGGCAGATCAATATAGGTGTGAGGTACCGGAGTTCCATCATTGGCAACAGCCATACTAATTCCTCTGTCATTGGCAATTGCCCCGACACATACAAACCAGTCTGCCTTTTCATATCTTTTGGTTCCCCAGAAATCAACAGCCTTATTCTTCTTCTTGAACAATCCTTCAAACTTTCCCCAGAGTGTTCCGGCTGATCTTACTACATCCCCAAAATCCAGATGTCTGTCATGCTGAGTGCCTGTCCAGCTGCATACCGATTTTTTGTCTACCCACTCTCCTTCAGCTGAGAATGTATACTCTTCATTTTCAAACATATACAATTCGCAATAGTTCCACTTGTCTTTTGCATATACATTAATTGAGACAGACTCATCAATATCTATATGTTTATTCTGCCAGTATGGCGGATACAGCAAAAGATCTGCTTCTACCCTTTTCAATACCGACTCATGCAAACACTGTCCTGAAGAAGCATCAATAAATGGAATATTACGCGGTCTGGATTTCAGAGCTGCAAATACACCTTTGTATGAATTATGAATCTCACCTGCTGCATCCATCTTAAGCTGATCAGTAACATCCCGGATACCTATTCCTTTCTGCCTTGCTTCATCAATCATCCATGTTAAAGCAATATCAGAAAGCTGAGTTTCTGCATAACCTCCACCCACATCTGAGTGACATCCGCTGAACCATACTTCTCTAGCATCAGGATGGCACCCTGAAGTTCCGTCTGTTCTGTTTAACCATCGACAAACTGTGAAGCTTGACCTGATCTCATCCAGAGCCATAGCATGTCTACCAGTTAAAACATTCAAACCAAGATTGTTGTCATGGAACTTCCATTGGCTTTTGTCATCAAAGAAGAAGTTAAGCAATTCAGCTTCATCAGGAATACCGGCGGCTCCTACTGTGTCCCATACTCCAAGAAATTTAATCTTAACCGGAGAGACAGTATCAAACAACATCTGCTGATACCTGCTTTTAAAATGATCTTGAGCTGAACTGCCATCTCTGTAGGCAGCATAAGCCTTTTTAATTAAATCCCACTTCTTTTTGTATTCTTCGTCAGGATTTCCTGTGATTTTACTTAAATCAAGGAGTCCAACCATATTCATCATACCTGCCAGGCTTCTTACTGTAAATGCTCCCCTGCTGAAACCAAAGCAATATATCTCATCTCCGGTTTGATAGTTGCTGCCCATCCAGTAGTATGCCGACTGAATATGATTGCCAAGATCACCGGCAAAAGCACCATTCAGTATTTTACTGACATGATTGCCTTCAGTTCCAACGCCGGTGTGATAATATTTTTCCTGCCTTATTCCCTGATCATCCTCGTTCTGAATTGCTCTGTATATTTTATATACGTTAGTTGGGGCAATCTGTCCATTATCTTCTTGTGATGGAGTATTCCATGTCCCATCACAACATACTATCAATCTTTTCATAAATCCTCCGATTTGATGTTAATTACCCTTATAAAATACCATTTATAATTATAGTTTTATAATAACGTTTCAAAGAGTTATGTCAAGTTTTATATTATTACTCATATTCTTGGGCAATTGTTTTAGTTCACTTTACAGAAAATACATCAATTAGAGGATTTAAAAAAGGCTATCGAATAATCGACAGCCTGTATATGAGTTATTAAGGTTTGCGAAGTTGTTATCTATGAATAAGCATCTTCATCATGAAGTGCTTTATCAAGTCCTGTTGTTTCATGTTCATCTGAAACTCTTACTACAGTGATTTTGTTGATTATCCATAACATAGCGTATGTGAACAGGTAGGCATAGATTGCAGCACCTACAGCTGA
Organism: Cloacimonadales bacterium (SeqCode); assembly: GCA_942492065.1. GTDB lineage: Bacteria > Cloacimonadota > Cloacimonadia > Cloacimonadales > JAIOQZ01. Next base: position 1,212,179 of record CALODV010000008.1, read on the forward strand.
ACCGAGTTGTAATAAGAAGAAGTTGGTTCCACCATAAATTATACCGTCGGCACCGGCAGGATTAAGTTTTGCACTAGCGAAAACACCGAGAAGAATAGTACCGATGAATCCACCGATTCCATGAACTCCCCATACATCGAGAGCATCATCCCATTTAAGCTTGTTTTTAAGAGCAACTGCGTAGTAACAACCGATACCGGCAACAAGACCGATTATAGCTGCAGCCCATACAGGAACAAAACCGGCAGCAGGAGTAATAGTGGCAAGACCTGCAACAGCACCGGTCATAAGACCGACAAATTTAGGTTTTCTTTCTTTCTTCCACTCAATTATCAACCAGGCAATTGTTGCAAATGATGCAGCAACGTCAGTATTAAGGAAAGCTTGAGCAGTAATATGGTCAACTTGAAGCTCACTCCCAGCATTGAATCCATACCAACCAAACCAGAGAAGACCGGTTCCGATTGCTACAAGCGGAATACTGTTGGGTTTAGCGTTTTTGTTCTTCCTTTCCCCTACGAACAGTACCGATGCGAGTGCAGCAAAACCTGCTGTGACGTGTACTACAATACCGCCTGCGAAGTCTCTGACTCCCCATTGAGCAAGAATACCCCCGCCCCAGATCATGTGGACGAATGGATAATACACGAATAGCTGCCATAATATTAAGAAAAGAATGTAAGCTTTGAAAGATACACGTCCGGTAAATGCACCGGTTATGAGTGCCGGAGTAATAATGGCAAACATCATTTGATAAGCGATAAATACGAATTCAGGAATAAGTCCTTCACCAAATGGAGACATTGCTGTTACACCATTCAGGAAGGCTTTGTCAAGGTTACCGATAATTGGACCGGCTCCACTGAAACAAAGTGAATAACCTACAGCATACCAAAGTATTGTTGTAATACCAAGGGATACGAAACTTTGAATCATAATACCAAGAATGTTACGTTTTGAGGTTAAACCTCCATAGAAGAATGCCAATCCGGGGGTCATCAGCATTACTAAACTGGTAGCCACAAGCATAAAGCCTGTTGAGCCTGTGTTGAACATTACGTTCCTCCGTTATTTTAACTCAGAACAATGACAAATATTTTAAAATTCAATCTTAAAAATCATTTATGAATCCTGATCACTATCAAGTCAGCTGACAAACTACCTCAGAAAGTACATTCTTTGGCTCTGAAGAAGCCCGAAAACTGCTGATAGAAATATTTTCCATAACGCTCTTTCGAAATCCGTCAAAATTCAGAGTGTCATTCAGAGATTAAATTGCATACTTTGGCTAATCTCTGTCAAACTTCTGTAAAAGATTTTGCTTGCACGTTTTAGTCAAGTTTTTCTATTCTGGTTTTGAGTTATTTTGGTTTGTAAACATGATTCAAGAGGAAAAATGAGCTTACAGCACATGAAACTTCAGATTCTTGAGCTTGGTTTATTGATACTCTCAGCTTATGTTTTCGGTTTATTGGCAAGAAAAGCTAAAATCGGTGAAGTGATCGGACAGATATTCGGGGGAATAATTGTCGGACCTCACTTCCTGGAACTGATTCACAGAGTTCTGGAGAAATATCAATATTTACATAGATTTGAGATTCTGAAACCTATCTATCATTTTTATAATTCCGAATTTTCAGAATACAGCCAGATACTGGAAAGCTATCACTTTTTTGTTTTCCTGTTTCTTGGTATGATTGCTTTCTCTCTTGGAGAGGAACTTCACAGAGACAGACTGCGTCAAGTCGGCATCAAAGCAGTAATTATATGCCTTATTCAAGGTTTACTTACATTCCTGCTGCTTGCACTGGGATTCAAGTTTGTATTTAAATTTGAGTGGATTAACGCCTTGATTCTCGGATCAATCGGTATTGCCACAGCCCCTGCTCTGACATTCGTACTCATGTCAAAACTGAAGATAACCGGATCTTTGAAAAACATACTCGCAAACATAGTTGTGCTTGATGATATAATGGAAGTAATATTCTTCTCAGTATTTCTGGGAATAGCTGTTGCAAAGAAAAATGGTGAACATCTTTCAGTAGCCCACTTGTCCCTACATGTCGGGAAAGAGTTATTTCTGGCCTCACTGATAGGATTTATTATATTTCTGGTATTCAAACTTACCGTTAGAGAACGCGTTGTGGAAGACGAAGACAGTAAATACGGTGAAGAAGGAAAATCATTTCTTTCCACGGTTTTATCTGAACATCCAACTCCATCAGTTGAAATTCTATTGATTATGGTTGGTGTTATTGCCTTAGGTATATCCATATCTATTCACTTCCAGCTTCCGTTCCTTATTACTTCCGTTGTTGCCGGATTTCTTATTTCTAATTTTCATCACAATGCTATATTTGAATCACTGAAAATAGAAAATGTTATGCCTATTTTCAACCTGATGTTCTTCGCTATAATCGGAGCAAGTGTCAGGCTTGAATCTTTTACAGGCAATACATTACTATTCGCCCTGGGGTATATTATCCTCAGATCTACCGGTAAAATTGCCGGTAACTGGCTAGGTGCAAGACTAACAGGTCAGGATTCAAAAATCGTGGCAGCATTGCCAAAGTTAATGCTTCCGCAGGCCGGTATGGCTGCAGTTGAAACGATTCTTGTGGCAACCCTTCTGGCTGATAAAGGTGGATTTGAAATATTCAATACAATTATTCCTGCACTTGTCATATTCGAACTTGGTGGTGCTTACCTATCTGAAAAAACACTCATTAAGTGGAAAACATGGACGGTAGGTCAGGCTGAAGCTCTCAAGTCAAGAATTCCAGACGATGAATACTCAATGGAAGTCCTGATTGAGGACAGAGTTTTTGATATGATGGCAACTACTCAGGAAGAAGCTGTGTTCGAAATGGCTCAAATAATGGTTAAACAGGGAATCATCCATGAAACATCCGAAATCACTTTCTCAATTGCTGAAAGGGAAAAACTCGGATCTACCGCGATCGGTAACGGGATAGCTATCCCCCATTGCCGTATTCCTGCTATACAGAGACCATTTATAGCCTGCGGTCTGCTTAAGAATAAGATGTACTGGAACGAAAAAGATAAGGAACCTGTTAATCTGCTGTTTCTGATTCTTTCACCTGAAGAGAAACCGGAATATCACCTCAAAGCAGTAAAAACTATTGCTGCTACGATGTCTAAGCATAATAACTTGTATGATGAGTTAATGGATTCTATGAGAAAGCAAAACATGGATCTGTTTCTGAAAACAATATAGTAAATTATACTGCAAAGCCTGTTGGAAATCCAGCAGGCTTCGTTTTTTTGGGGTCTTAATATGAGTAAGAATCTACTTTTTGTCTTTTGATTTTACCAGATAGTCTTCCAGATCTTTGAGTCTGGATTTAAGAAAACTAACTTCTTCTTCGAGGTTTTCCTGCCCTGACACTTGATTACCTATACTACGAAATGCTCCAAAGAATCTTCCCATTCCTCGTCCTGCAGAACGTAATCCGCGTCCCATACCTCTACCTCTGCCTCTTCCAAATACTGGGAATATACCGTCTGCTTCGTCATTAGTACAATATCCCATCCTTCTTCCTGTCATTGGACCTTGTCCATCAGGTCCTGTTCTGTCTCCAGCTGGCATAGTTACCTCCTTGCCATTAAGTTTTGTTGTTCATATATATAATATAAATATCAAAGAATTCTTGTCAAGCTTTGAGTGAACTTATTTTCACTGATAATAATCTGCACTCAATTTAGTATTGGCTTTCTCTGTTTTTGGACTAAGTTTTCTGTATAATTCGAAAAGCAAATGTTAAGGAGTAATCATGAAAACAGTCTGTGCATGGTGTAATGTTTTAATTAAAAAAGATGAAGCAACCGGTAATAAATTAGGTCCTATTTCACATGGTATATGCAGTTCATGCATGACGAAAATGTTATCGTTCAGAGGGCAGCCCCTAAGAGATTACCTGAACAAATTTGAAAAGCCTGTTTTCCTTATCACAGAAGAAGTAAAAGTGGGAGCGGGAAATCAAGCCAGCCTCGAATTTCTACAGAAGACAAACAAAGATATCGAAGGCAGACTAGCAGGCGATGTGTTCGAATGTAAGTTTTCCAAAATGCAAGAAGGCTGTGGTGGTACTATTCATTGCAAATCATGTGCTATAAGAAACGCCATATCAGACACTCTGAAAACAGGTAAGTCTCTTATTGAAGTGCCAGCATATCCTGATTTAGTTTCTTCCAGTAAAAGAAGAATTAAATTTCTGATAACAACAGAACTTGTTGATAACTATGTTCTCCTCAGAATAGATGATATAGATGATTTCAAAGGTGTCAAATAATTAGGGAGCTGCATTTTAATCTTCCTAAATGAAACTAAGCTTATTCATAATCATACTTACATATTTTATATGTTTTTCCATATTTAATTCTATTATATTGAATAACTGCTATTTCTTTTAATACACTTTACTTATCTATTCCTCTTGAGTTTTAATCTTTTACTATAGCAATATTTTCTCAGGATTTATGTAGACAGGATTAGCAAGCCCCAAACTTATGGTTAGTAAATACTAAAATACAGGAGATTAAGAATGGCTTTAAAGAACGTTAAAATTCAAGGTTCATGGGGCGAAAACATGCAGGTAAATCTCAAAGCAAGAAACTTTGAGATGAAAATTGATCAACCGGCTCCAATGGGAGAAGATACAGGTGCAACTCCTTTAGAATATTTCTTTTTTGCATTAGCAGGATGCATTGTGACAATCGGTAAAATTATTGCAAAACAAAAAAGACTCGATGTACGTGGAATAGATGTAGAAGTTATCGGCGGACTCAACCCAGAAGTACTTATGGGTAAATGTGACAGCGAAAGAGCAGGATTCCAGAATATCAAAGTTATCGTTGAAGTTGATGCTGATATGACTGAAGACGAAAAGAAAGCTTTCGTTGCAGAAATCGACAGTAGATGTCCGATTTCCGATAATATCGAAAATGCTTCTGACATCGTTTTTGAAGTAAAATAATTACTTATAAACATTATATCAAGCCTGTCATTGACAGGCTTTTTGTTTATTAAGGAAACTTACAACTGATTTAGCAGTTTCTTCAGAATCAACATTAACTAACTCCAGAACCCTGCAGCCTGCATTACGCATCCAGATTTCTTCCGACTGCCTGCTTCTCATGTTCAAACCGCCGGTATCATATTTTTCTGCCCACTCAATAAACTTAACATGATTCTCATGCATATCCCCACCCGGTAAAATCCTTTCACCAAATCTCTGTGACTCCCTGAGCTTCAATCGTGCTATGCGTGTCTCAGTGTCACAGAACAACCGAACCACCAGATCAGCGTTCTGGAGAATTAATTCACCCCATTTTAAAGCAGACCCGGAAAAAATCCAGCTTTGCTCCCATCCTATTATCTCCTGCAAAATCTTTTTTCTGTCTTCCTCAGGTCTTTTCACTGTAAAAGGTGTCTCTGTCTGCTCCCAGAAGATATCGTCATTGTCATATTGCGGAATACTGAGTTTATGAGCCAGTATCTTACCCAGAGTGGTTGTTCCCGACCCCGATGCACCTGTAATAAATATTTTCAAATCTTCATTCCTTTATGTTTTCTTCAAAATTCCTGTTAGTTAGTGTTCTGTAAATAAAAAATTGTTTGTTGACGTTCTTGTTAATAAATCCTATTCCTTGATTTTAGAAGGATTATCAATGTTCAAAAACTACCGGAAAATGTCAGATACAAATATCACCATGTATTTCTCTGAGCAAGACTCTCAATATGCAGAGCTTACACTTGCAAAAGCTCTGCGAGCTTACTCCGAGTTAAAAGACTACTTCACACTCGAGGAGGATATACCGGAGATTCGCATCATTCTGGTACCAAATCGGGATGAGTTTGATCGGTTTGTTGCAGATCTGCTGCATGTACCGATTGAAAGACCGTCAGATCCGCGGCGTGTAGCCCAGCCACAAAAAACAGATATTGTCTTCATGTCACCCTCATCCTACGAAAATCATTGTGCCTATACCTTTAAGCATGATGAATTCGAAAGAATGATCAAGCACGAGCTGACCCATGTGTTTGAAGAGTATCTCACTCCTGACATGGAAATTTCTCCAGGCTGGTGGAGTGAAGGTCTGGCTGTTTATCTATCCGATCAATGGCAGTACAAAAGTCAGTTTGAGTTCTGCGAACCGGTATCGGATGCTCTTGAATCAGGCAATATTCCTTCAATCAGCGAGATTCTCTCTAACCGATTGCTCCGCTATACATTTGGCTGGACGATAGTCATGTATCTTGAACAGATTATGGGCAGAGACCTTATTGTCAGAACTGTCAAAACGCTGAAGGATGAAGACCTCCTCAAGGCAGTAGGAACAGATCCTGACTCACTTCAGAAAGACTGGAGCAGCTGGCTGACAACTTACCCGTGGCACTTCAGATAGTAATCCTGCTATTTTATTGTATCGCTGACTGCTGCACTCATTGAAGAAGGGAATGTAATGATCAGAATTCGCTTTATTGCAACAGGCAGATCAGTCTGCCATGGACATTTCTGAATTATTGTCAGCAGAATCCCTACAACAAGCAGTGAAAAGAAATATATTGAGAAAACACGCTTTGCATACTCAAACACGTGATTCTTCAGCATATACCTGTAGAAATTGAAATAGACGAACATCCCGATAAACAGAACGGAGAGAATACTCAACAGCACAACATTCAGCATTGGCAGGTTCTCCCCCAGCTTCCAGGCTTCTTCCGTGAATGTAACAGGAACCGCCAGAATAGATGCTCCCACAATCACCTGCATAAGATCGCGTGGTCTGAACTCGACCATTACCGGGGAAACTGCGTAACTCAGGAGCTTGCCGGCTTTATCGAAAACCGGAGTAAATCTGTGCAGATACCCGTTAATACGTTTTACTTTTACTTCTTCTTTATGCTCTTCCATATATCACCTCTGCTGTATTGTTAAAAGATGTTTTCTTCAAAAATATAAGTTTACTAAATTTAAGATTTTCTTTGCAAAGCTCTCACTATTTCTCATCTTCATCGTCATGATCGTCATCGTGCTCCGGAAGAATGTTTTTCTCCAGAAAAGCCGTCTCACCTTCCAGAACAAACTTAAGCTGTTCCAGTGACCAGTTTCCTTCATGTCTGCCAATTCCATGCATGAACTTAGGGAATTCAATGAATGAAACGACTTCATCACCGATTTTCGCAGTGAACTTACCTTCTACAATCACTGCAAAAGGAAAATGTGTTCCGGGAAGTCCCAGTTCCTTGATCAAATCAGCATTCTTTTCATCTTCGATGTTATAATATCTAACCTCATACTTTTCTGCAAAGGCTTCCATAATAGGCTTAACTTTCTCAAGCACCCGCAGCGATGGTTTACGTTCTTTGTAAAAAACAGAAACCTTCATTCTGTCTATTGCGTTCAGCATCATTGTAGAGGCAAGTATTGAAATTATTAACAATATATGTTTCATTGTTTCTCCTGTGTTGTTTTGAATAATAAGAAGAAAATCTGGACATGTTGTCAATAATTATCGAAAATATAATATAAGTACTTTCTGTAGACTGATCAGGATTGGAGGTAGTATGAACCGTTTCAGATTATGTCTGTTCATGATTTACAGCATATCAAGTGTATATTTGATCGCAGATTCCATAGACAGCACCAAAACTTATCTGGAATTCTCACTGCGAAATGCACAGGGCGGATACGCCGATAAACGTTCTGACCTGAATCAGCTTGGGGGTGGACAGCTTGCACTGGAAGTCAAATACAGCGAATTCCCTCTCAGTTTGTGCTGGTTTGGAGAGTACTACACAAATTCACCGGACCCTACCCATAACTATGAGATTAGAGGAATGGGCGGATTTAACGTGTTCTACTCAAAACGTCTCCTCAAAAACAGAAAGCTGAGGTTATATGCCGGAGGAGGAGCCGGAGGTATGGATGTCCCCCGCGGAGAAGATCATCCGGGAGAAATCATTACGGATATGTTCTACAATATTGAAGCAGGAGCGTCTTACACCATTTTCTGGAAACTTGGTTTGTACGGTTTCTACAAATATCTGTATGCAGATGAACATTATAAAGGTAAACATGTTATAGAATTCCATGAGCATATAATTATGGTGGGAATAACTCTGGATTTCAAAGTAAAACTGCCGTGGAGAAAAATGTAAGAGATTACTTAACTTTGACATCGAAGAAAGGATTCGGTAAAATGCTGCGCTTTTGGATGTTGTAGAGACACAACATCTTGAGTCTCAGAGTATAGTTTTTAGCCGATATACTTGTATGCAAAACTCAGACAAACGTCCGTTTGTCTCTACGCGGATGGGCAGAACTGCTCAAATCCTGCAAACACGATGTTCTCCCTCAATTAGGGAGATGTCGAGTTTACGAGACAGAGGGTTCATAAGACGAAACAATGATTATTGTTACCCATGCTCTTGATTGATACCGAAATTGATCTGCACCACGTAGAGTTTTTCTGAAAGAAATAACTCCAGAAACAACTTGATTTCTGACAACAATGAAGAGGTGATTTAGCGATGCTAAGCGTCGTTTAGAGTTTCAGCTAATATTTTTCGAGTTTTTCCTGTTTTTCGTGGTTTAATAAATTAAGATGACAAAACTACTTCAAAGAATTAACTGCATAGTTCAAAGTAGACTCAACGATATTTTCCTGCCACGGGAAGGAAGGTCTAAGGACAAGCAGACTGCTCAAACCAAATACAGTTGACCACAGAAACTGAGCTGCAGAGTCGAAATCCTGATCTTTGAACAAACCTTCTTCCACCCCCATCCTTACAAACTGCTTCATTAACTGATATCCCCTGAATCCCTTTAAATTCTCAACTGGTCCCGGATTGAAATCTGTATACTGCCCGGCAAGTAACCGGAGGTGTTCCGGATTGCTAAGGTGTTCGTTAACATACATGTTAAGATAAGCTTTGATCCTGCTTTCCACAGGTTGAGCTGAATCTGCCTGAAGTTCTTCTCCCTTTTCAAGGATGTTAATATAGTGATCTTGTATAAGGTGTTGCAGAATCTCGCTTTTATTTGCAAAATAGTTGTATATTGTCGTGGGAGAATATTCAATCTTCAGTGCTATATTACGCATGGAAACGTTATTAAATCCTTCAGTTGAGAACAATTCTCTGGCTGCATTAAGTATCTTTCTTTTTAGTTCTTTCTTTTCTTTCTGCTTTCGTTCGGCAATTCCCATTTTGAGTCTCCATTTTTTTTTCACATCGTTCTGAATATTTACAATGTTAATATAAAAATCGGTCAAGAAATATCTTGAAATTTCATTTCCCCTTGCAAAAATTTAAAAGCAAGGGTGTAGATAAAAAGAGCAATATTATTAATTATTTTAAAACTATCAGGCAGCAAAAAAAGGCTGTCAGAATACTAACAGCCTTTGTTCAAATTTCTTAAGTAATTAATTAGTAGTAGTCACACCTTAACGATTGCGTCGTAATTCATCAATAAGGATATCCTGCAGTTTGATAATCTTATCTTTTTCTGCTATTATTGCATCCTTATTATCAATGATTCTTTCATAGAACTTTGTCTTTTCGTCATCAAGTTCCTCAACAGGTGATTTGTAAAAATAAGACTCTTCAACGTCAAAGAATTCGGCAAGCTTCTGAGCGTTTCTTTTGCTGATTTTGCTGCCATTTTCATAAGCTGACAGAGTAGGTCTGGATATTTGAACTTCACTGCTTAATGCATGTTGAGAAAGACCACTTTTAATCCTTAAAACACGTAAACGATCACCTGAACCTCTCATAATATCTCCATTCGTTTAATATTAGGTTAATAATGAAGGGACATGTCAAGTTGTCAATAAGAATTTACATTGTCAGCCATAAAAATTTAACAACATTTAGTGAAATATCTCTATACTCCTATTTTGCAGCATATTATAATGTCTACCATTATTTGACACTTAATCAATTTTATTATCATAGCATTATTACAAACAGAAAGCAAATTGAATGCAGTTTCATTATTACTAATTCTGAACAGACAAACTCTGACATATTTTAACCTTGCTTACAAGTTTTGTGTAACTATAAATGTACTACTTCGTTAAGGAATAGACAGCTGATTTGCTTAATAACTATTAATATCAGAAGCTAATACAGTATTTAAAACCTGCTATATTGCCTATATAAATAACTGAATATTGCGAAACAGCTAAAAAATGCTTTACTTTAATGAATTATTGAAAATTCATGACATGAATAATTCCACGGGGGATCCATGAATAAGTTAATTGTCTTAATTCTAATTTTTCTTAGCCTGAGCAATATTGTTTTTGCTGCAGGCTCGAATGTAATATCTGAAATTAAAATTCAGGGAACATCTGTTATAGATGAGGATCTTATCAGGTCAGTTCTGACGTTTAAGGTCGGTGAATTTATAGATCAGAATGAAATATCAAAATCAATAAGAAACCTTTATCAGCTTGGTGTTTTTGATAATATTAATATCAGTGCTGAGGAAACAGATTTAGGTATTGGTATTATCATATCAGTCAAAGAATATCCGGTTATTAAGAAAACTAAGGTTAAAGGGAACAAGCGCTATTCTAAAGACAAAGTTGAAAACGAAGCAGGGTTTGTTGAAGGAGCATACTGGTCTCCTTTCCTCAAAGCTGAGATAGTTAAAGAAATCAAGAAACACTATCAAGATCTTAGTTATCACTATTCTGAAGTAGAATTTGACGTTCAAAATAATGACGATAATACTGTGAACATTGAACTTCAGGTTATTGAAGGCCAGAAAGTAAAAATTAAGAAAATTAACATAAATGGCAATAAATTAGTTACAGCTAAAGAACTTCTTAAAAAAATGAAAACTAAAAAATCCAGTCTTTTCAGAAGTGGAAAATTCGATGAAGAAGAATTTAACACAGATTTAGAAAAGATTATTTCATATTACAATGAAAAAGGCTTTATAGATGCCAGAATAATCTCACATAATAAAGAAATTAAAGATAAAGACATGCTTATCGAAATTAACCTGTTTGAAGGTCAGCAGTTCAAATTCGGGAAGCTTGATATTACTGGTAATGAAAGATTTATCACCGATGTATTAATGAAGAACTTTACATTCGAGAAAGGCGATATATTCAATCTTGGACAGTTTGACAGAGAATTACAGAGTCTGTCCGAAATGTATTATGAAGATGGATATATCTACTCCAGTTTTGATCATATCATTGAGAAAAACGGAGATTTCATCAATATTATTATTGAAGTGAATGAGAACACAAGAGCAAAAATACATAAAATCCATATAGTTGGAAACAATAAAACAAAAGAGAAGGTCATAAGACGTCAAATAGCTATTTCTCCCGGAGAATACTACAAACAGTCAAAAGTTATACAAACCCTGAGAAACATTTACAATCTCGGTTTCTTTGAAGCCGATCTGTATCATACACCTGAGCCAATTAATTCCAACGGAGATATTGATCTCACAATCCACGTAAATGACAAACCTTCAGGAACAGCTAACGGTGGGATTGGATATAACAGTCAGGACAGTTTTGTGGGTATGCTGAGCCTTTCTCAGAACAATCTGCTTGGAAATGCCTGGACATCCAGCTTTTCATGGGAGTTTGGAGGTTCAACCCAGGATTTTGAACTGGACTTCACTAATCCATACATATATGATACGAATATTCTTGGAGGCTTAAGCCTTCACCATACTCAGAAAGAATGGGATTCATTCAATTATAATGTTCTTACAAGCGGTGGATCTGTTCGTGTTGGTAAACACCTGGAATCTCTGAATTTCTCAAAACTGATATTATCCTACTCTCTTACATCCAAGAAATATGAACTTCAGGACGAAGACGATGATGCTTCCTCATATCTTCTGGAATTAACTGAGAAAGGAACCCAGCACAACAGTTCTGTAAGCGTAACATTCTCCAGAGACAGCAGAGATAACTATTTCTTCGCTACCGGAGGAACTCAGTTTACACTTTATAATGAAATTGCCGGTGGTCCGCTTCAGGGAAATTTTGACTATTACAAAACTATCGGTGAGTTCAGATGGTATGTACCTACATTCTGGAAACTGGTATTGAGATCTAAACTGAGACTCGGTTATGCAACAGCTTTCGGCAGCTCAGATGAAGTACCGCCAGAAGAAAGATTCTATCTTGGCGGAACAGGTTCTGACGGTATCAGAGGCTACGCAGACAGATCCATAGGTCCACAGGACGGCGGTATAAGAGAAATACTCTTCTCTACAGAGTATGCATTCCCTATAGCTCCGGAAACCATCATAGGTCTTCTTTTCTTCGATTCTGGTAACAGTTATAACAACTTCGAAGAATTTAATCTCTGGGAGCTAAAAAAAGGCGCTGGTGCAGGCGTAAGAATTAAGACACCATTAGGTCTTATCGGATTTGACTTTGCACGCAACTTTGAGGATCATTCATGGGAACCTCACTTCCAGTTCGGAACAACTTTCTAAAAAAAGTTGAAATAAATATTGACACAGAAACGTCGGTTTTATTTGTTGTCAGAGTGCTTCAGCAATGAGGCTTGACTAAATGCTACGGGGTGTAGCGCAGTCCGGTTAGCGCACTGGTTTTGGGAACCAGGTGTCGGAGGTTCGAATCCTCTCACCCCGACCATTTTTAAATGGGTGTTTAGCTCAGTTGGGAGAGCACCTGCCTTACAAGCAGGCTGTCAGGGGTTCAAGTCCCTTAACACCCACCATAGATCATTAAAAAATAGAACATAGATTCGGGCGTTTAGCTCAGTTGGGAGAGCACCTGCCTTACAAGCAGGCTGTCAGGGGTTCAAGTCCCTTAACGCCCACCATTTTAAAGGAAGTCTTTTGACTTCCTTTTTTTTATGCTTTACAGTTTTAATGCAATTTGCAACAACTTATGAAAAATATCAAGGACACCCAAATGAATATAAACATTAAATCCTTCTACTCCGAGTTTACCCAGAAGGAACAGAATCGCAGAATCACCTCTGCCCTCTCAGCTATAATGTCTGAAAAAGATATTACTTTCACCGAAACAGATACTCCTGATGCGCTTCTCATACTCTCAGGAGGAACAGAGAATCTCGTCATAGACTTCCTGAACAGCACAGCTGTAAGTAATACCGTTTACTTACTCACACACCGCAGCAATAATTCCCTTCCGGCAGCTCTGGAAATATCAGCCTGGCTGCAGCAGAATGATATTGATTCACGTATAATCGATCTGGAATCGGCAAATGCCGCAGAAGAACTGAGAGAAATCATTGTAGATAAACAACCGCTTTACGGAAAGAGAATCGGAGTTATTGGCAAACCTTCCGACTGGCTTATTGCCAGCTCTCACTCTGCGGACATCGTCAAAAGACAATGGGGAGCTGATATTGTAGAGATATCACTGACAGATTTCATAAAAGCTGTGGATGCAGAAAACCGCAAGATCAAAAACCATTCTCTGAATATGTTCTCAGATAAATATGAAGAACCAGAAGAAAACGATAAGCTAAGCGCTGAAGCTGTTTATTACGTGTTAAAATCACTTATCAACTCTGAAAAGCTGGATGCAATCACTATTCGCTGTTTTGATCTTGTAAAAGAACTCAAAACGACAGCCTGCTACGCCCTTGCCAGACTCAACAGTGAAAATATACCTGCAGGCTGCGAAGGCGATATACCAAGCATTATCGGAATACTGTGGGCAAAGGAACTTACAGGTAAGATTCCATGGATGGCAAATCCATCTGTTATTAACAGTGAAACCGGATCAATTATTCTGGCTCACTGCACTGCTCCCCTGCAGTATTTGAGCGATATTGTCTACCGATCTCATTTCGAATCTTCCTGTGCAGTAGGCATACAGGGTAATCTAAATTTCCAGGAAGTGACTATCTTAAGACTTGGTGGAAAAAACCTGGATAAAGTAAGTTGTTTTGAAGGAAAAGTTATCCGTCACCTGCAAAAGCCGGATTTATGCAGAACTCAGATTGAAGTTTCGATACCTGAAAATGCTGTGAATGAACTCCTAAGGAGTCCACTGGGTAATCACTTGCTGGTTCTACCGGGAAAACACAGCACATTATTGCTGAAAAATTGAATCACCTTAGTTTCAGACTACTTTAGTCTTTGATGCTTTCTTTGTCCTATGTGTTATAAGATAGCCGGCTGCAATTATAAGCAGTCCGCCAACAACCAGATTTGTATTTAGCTGCAGATTAAGGAAAAGATACTCGTTTATTGTGGTAAACAGAATAGTGAAGACAAATAGAATAGATGTCAGATTTACCGGCAGATATTTCATTGCGTAGTTCCAGAACAAATATGATAAACCGCTCTGGAAAACACCCATTTCAATGAGCCAGAACCATTGTAGAGGTGTGTATGGTTTTTGTCCTGAGGTAAATATGAATGGCATCATCGTAATAGATGAAATGACGAATATCTTGAACAGGAAACGAATTACTCCAACCGGATCCCCCTGCACTGCTTTAACCAGAACAGATGAGAAGAACGTATAGAATCCAAATGTTATTCCTGTTGCTGCTCCGAGTATGACTCCAACCAGATATTTATCCGAGGACAAATCAAGATTCCCTTTACCGTAAACAATCAAGATCAATCCTGCAAACGCTGTGAGGAATGAGAATATTTCTTTTCTTGCCGGAGCAATCTTGTAAATTGCAAAGCTCATCATAAATACGAATATAGGAGACAGGTTTTCCAGAATCATAACTAAGGTTCCCGGAAGGTATTTCAACGCCATATGATATATAATTGAATTTCCTGTAAGCCCAATCAGAGAAATAAAGATAGTCAGTTTTGCATTGCTTTTCCAGTTAATTTTCATCTCTTTCTTTGCCAGCAGAAACAAACCAAACACAATTGTCCCTATCCAGAATCTGAAGCCAGTAACAAAATACATATCCACACCCTGCAAAGCCAGATATCTGCCTGCGGGTCCGTGTATCCCCCAGGAAAACAATGCTATAAAGGCGAATAACAATCCTTTAACTCTGTCACTCATATTTTCTCCATCTGTGAACGATGCATAATAATTCTGAATATCAAAATAATGCAAAGCTCAAAATATGATTTTTCGATAAACACAAAAGAATAAGTTGAAGTTCTTTGTCTATATGTATTTCAAAAGTATTGTCATTTGTAATAAATCAGCATTCTTTATAAGTTTTAACATTCAAGTTATAATTAGTTAACAAAAATCGTTAGTACAAGAGTGAAGATTGATACTTTCCTGATTCAAAAATATATGTTAATAATGCAATAAGAAACTGAAAAAAAACTAAAGCAGAGAGCTCTCCTTATCTCTGCTTTTTTTTATTTCATGCAATTCTGATTATTCTTGATAATTTTCCTTTACTTTGTGGATACATCAAATAAAAAAGTACTTAAGACTTAAAATAGGGGAATAGATGAAAATTAGAGTTCTGCATGTAATTCAGGACTTGCACATAGGTGGTGCAGAGAAGTCACTATTAGATATCTGCAAAACATACAACCAAGAGTTGTTTGAGTTTTCAGTAATTACATTCTGGCATGGAGACAAGCTGGAATACGAATTTGTTAATTCAACTGTGAATATTAGATATGTTTGTTTAAACTGCAAAAACAGATACGATGTTTCTATTTACCCTAAACTTTTAAAGTACATAAAACATTATAATCCCCAGATTGTACATACGCACTTACCCATTGCCGGTATATATTCGAGATTATGTAAACCATTCACAAAATCGCTGTATATCACTACTCAGCATAGTGTTGTTTACAAAAGGAATTTCTTTCATTTTTTTAACAGAATAACTTCTAGAATTTTTAATGACTGGTATATTGCAAATTCTGAATTCACAAAAAAATTTCTTATTAAGCATAAATACTCAAGAAAAGAAAGAACTGAATTGATTTATCTTGGAGTTGACTTCAAAAGTTTCGAGAAGAAGAGTACTGGAATATCTTGCCAGCAATTAAAACAGACTTTTGATATCCCTGAAAAGGCAAAAGTAATAGGCTATATCGCATCATTTAAAAAAGAAAGAGGACACGTTGAATTCCTGGAAATAATCAGGAAATGTATAGCAGTTAAACCCGATCTTTACTTTGTTCTTGTTGGTGATGGGACAATGAGAGAATCTGTTATTCAGCTGGCTTCTCAGATGAATATTGATTCAAACATAGTATTCCCGGGAAATGTAACTAATACCTCTGATTATCTGAGATTGATGGATATTTTTGTACTTCCAACATTTTATGAATCTTTTGGAATATCGATTATTGAAGCTATGTATATGAATGTTCCTGTTATTGCATATGATACTTGTGCAGTATCAGAAATTGTGGGATCAGATAGAGGAATACTTGTCACGGCTTTCGACAAACATGCATTTTCTAAAATTCTGCTTGAGATAGTAGAAACCCCTTTAAAAACATCCAAATATACTGAAAATGCATACAATTTTGTTACTACACAGTTTACAATCCGAAAAATGGTTGATGAACTAGAAAAATTCTACATCAGGATAACTAACTTATGAAAAAAATAAAAGTTTTGCACACTATTACAAGATTAGTAATCGGTGGAGCTCAGGAAAATACAATTTACACAGCAATGCTACTTGATAAATCAAGATACAATGTTGATGTTGTAAGTGGTCCACAAGCAGGACCGGAAGGTTCATTATTGACCGAAGCAATCAAGGGAAAAGTAAATGTTTTAACATTCAAGGATCTTGTAAGGGAAATCAATCCACTTAAAGATTTATCACATTTCATTAAGTTTTATTCATTTCTTAAAAAAGAAAAATATCAGATAATCCATACGCACAGTTCCAAAGCAGGAATCATTCACAGAGTTGCAGCAAAACTTGCAGGTGTTCCTATTATTGTTCACACAGTCCATGGCTGGTCATTTCATGACAGAATGTCTGAAAGAACAAAAAAAATGTACGTTGCTCTTGAAAAATTTGCGGAAAAATTTACGGATAAAATGATCACTGTTACAGACTTTGATATTGAGAAAGGCTTAAAAGAAAAAATAGGATCAAGAGAAAAATACATTACAATACATAGCTCCATAGATATAGACTTATATTCAAACCCCACAAGAACTGTTGAGGATATTAAGCAAGAACTGAAAATACCAGAAGATAGAATAGTAATAGGTACAGTTTCACGAATGAGTGACCAGAAAGCTCCTATAGACTTCTTTGAGTCTGCTTCAATTTTAAGAAAAACTTTTGATAATATCCACTTTTTGTTTGTTGGTGATGGTCCATTAAGAGAAGAAGTACTCAGTTATATAAAATCCAATAACTTAACAGACTGTGTCACTCTCGCCGGTCTGCGAAGAGACATTCCTGATATGACTTCAGTAATGGATATTTTCTGTCTATCTTCTCTGTGGGAAGGTCTGCCAAGGGTATTTTCTCAAGCAATGGCTGCAAAATTACCTGTTGTAGCAACGAGAGTTAATGGTGCTCCTGAGATTATTGATGATGAAGTCAACGGCTTTGTTGTTCCACCTGCAAAACCTGATCTAATGGCTGAAAAATTAGCGATACTGATAAAGGATGAAAAACTAAGAATACAAATGGGGGAAAAAGGATTCAAAAGAATAAACCCTGATTTCTGTCTGTACAATATGGTAAGACAAGTTGATGAACTATATGTTGAGTTAATGAAAAAGAAAGGCATTTATAAGAAATAGCTATTTCCTGCTTTCTTTATAGATGTCAACCCATTCATCGGCAGTAAGAACGCGGCAAACTTCCCCAATGAGTTCATAGGGTATCTCGTTCATTCTTTTGAGCCGGAGACAGCTCTTCCCCATATCCACTTTGTACTTAGTGGTCTTGCTGTATTCTTCTTTGAACCAGTCATAGAGTTTGTCTCCCATGTACATTCCCATGTGATAGAACCCTATAAAGTTTTTCTGATTGGCAATACTTATAAATGGTAGAGGCTGATCTGGATTATTCAGATACCCTTCCGGGTATTCGCTTAAAGGCACAACATAACCGATCATACCGTAGTTAATGGCTTCATTGAACCCCTCAGGAAGATTCTCACGAATAACCTGTCTGAGCTTATTGAAGGCATCTTTTCTTTCGGCTGGAATTTTTTTGATATATTCTTCGGGTTTAGCAGCTTCAATTCTCATACTTCTCTCCTCAGTATTATATGATAACCAAAGTCACTGAGTATTGCAACTATCTTTTTCCAAGGCACTTATAATTTCTTTTTTTTCTCCATCTGTCAATACGGAAATCTTCTCAAGAATTCTTATTACGCTGGATTTACTGCGACATGAGTACTCTTCTATGGCTTCATTAAAACCTGACGCCAGAATAGCGGCAGGTAAAGCATACATACCTATTCCCAACGAAGCAATAATGGATCCTATTATCTTACCAATAGTTGTTACCGGATACACATCACCATATCCTACTGATGTTAGAGCTGCCACTCCCCACCACATACAAGCAGGGATACTGCTATATGCTTGAGGTTGTGCTTGATTCTCCACAATAAATAATACAGATGAAGCAATAATCAAAATAACAAGCATTGTTGCTGCAGTCATTATCAGTTGTTCTTTTTTATTTCTGAGAACTATACTGAATATTGTTAAAGACTCTATGTAGCGCTCCATTTTAAGAACTCTGAACATTCTGAATAATCTTAGAATTCTCAACATACGAAGATCAACTTTTATCAATACAGGTAGATAAAAAGGTAATATAGCCAGGATATCAATTATTGCAGATAGTGAAAAAATATATTTCAGTCTTCCGGACAAACTGTGATACTTGCTGCCATTTTCATCAGCAGTCCAAAGTCTTAATATATATTCAATTGTAAACATAACAATAGAGAAAATTTCAAACTTTCTGAAATAGTAACCACAGGATCGATCAATACTCTTCACTGTTCCAAGAATAACTGTCAATAAGTTCATTATAATTAACATCATGATAAATACATCAACAACTTTACTCATTTATTTCGAGTCTTGTGCCGGATTCAATACTTCGTTTGTATAGGCTTTCAGCACCATTTTCCCTCCTTAGGCCAATAATACTCAAGAAATTAACCAGTTAAAAAAAAAATCAATTCATTACCAAATCATAACCATTCAAACTTTATTAATGCCCCTTCATTGATTTTTTTAAGACTATTAGTAAAAATAAGGTATTATTGATTAAACATTGTCAGGAGTATTAAAATGAATACAACAGAAACAGCACAGCAATCGATATTGTTCATAAATTTTTCTCAAGGATGGGGTGGTGGAGAATACTGGCACCTTTTAAACTGTATGCAAATGATTGCCAAAGGTCTAAATGCCACATTGCTGGCATCAAGAAATTCTAAGTTGGAGCAGAAAGCCAGAGCACAAAATATTCAGGTCTACTCAATTGATAAGCCTTCACTCTGGAATCCTGCAACTCTGCTTATGGTGAATAAAATTTTTAAAGAGTTGAAGCCATCTGCAGTTATACTTAACGGAACAAAAGAATTAAAAATCTGTTCCAGGATTGCAAAGTCCAGAGGAGTTCAAAAAGTTATATTCAGACGAGGTATTCAAAAATGTGTCAGTAAATCAAGTACAAAATACCTTAAGAAATATGTGACCGATGTTGTTCTGAACTCACAAGCAACTTATATTGCTATGCGAAATTCTCTTAAATGCTCAGGACTCTATCCCGGAGTAATCATACACAACGGAATAATAATCTAAAAGGTTGTAAAATGAAAGCAAAACATTTTGTTTCCAATGATGGTGTTAAAAGTACTTTGTGTAAGAAAACAGTTTTAAGAGAGTTTACAATCGCAGTAATTGCCAGACTTTCAAGTGAGAAAGGCGTAGATATTGCAATAAGAAGTATGGTCAATATTGTAAGCATTTTTCCGTACACGAAAATGTTAATTGTTGGAAATGGTAAGCAGGAAGAGCAACTGAAGACGTTAGCTGCCGACATGGGTTTATCAAGAAACATTGAATTTACTGGTTTTGTGGAAAATGTCGATAAATATATTGAAGCATGTAATGTTTTTCTGTTGCCTTCGAGGTCTGAAGGTTTCGGATTTGTTCTTCTGGAAGCTATGAAGCACAAGAAAGCATGTATAGCTTTCGAAGATACTGCTGCCCGAGAAATAATTGACCATATGGGTACTGGAATACTTTTACCAAGAAACGAAAATCCTGAAGCTTCAATATCATCAGCAGTAAGAATGTTGATAGAGAAACCTGAATTATCAAAAGCATTGGGTATTAATGGATATGAAAAATTATGTATGAGATTCACTGTCAGCACATCAACAGATAAACTTGAAAGAGTCATAAAGCCAGAGCAACAGCTGAAGCTTCCAAACCTACATATATTTATGTATCATTACGTGAAACGTGCTCCAAAATCAAATGACAATAAGAAATTAATAAAAGGTCTCTATGTGAAACCGGAGCATTTTTCTTATCAGATGCACATATTGGAGAAGTACAAAATAAATGTCATGAACACGAATGAATTAGGGAATAAAGAAATGAAATCGCCAACTGTGATGATTACTTTTGATGATGGTTGTTCATCAATTTATAAGTATGCATATCCTTTTTTGAAGAAACACAACTTCAGTGCGATTGTTTTTCCTATCGTCGAGCTTATAAACAAAAAAGAAGTGAATCCAGGTGGTACTAATCAGGTAAAAACAAATATGCTAACGGAATCAGAAATTAAGGAAATGCACTCGAATTGTATTGAGATTGGATCTCACATGATGAATCATGTCCATCTGGACAGTGTCAATCCAGAAAATCTCAATTTTGAGATGAAAGCATCAAAAAGAATTCTTGAAGAAATGACAGGAAGCAAGGTTGATTTGATATGCTATCCCTTTGGTAGTTATAACTCATTTGTACTTGAAAAAGCGGAATCTCTGGGCTACAAGTACGGATTCACTACAAAATCTGAGCCAAATACTCTCGTGAAACCACTTGAGTTAAGAAGAGTGCCTGTTAAGGGACAATCTAACAGAGACATGTATAAGTTCCTTTATATGGTAAACAGCAAAATTTTGAGACGTAATCCTATCAGCAGTTGCATCAATTCAGTAATTGAATTGTTTAATTTTTTCATCTCAAACTCATAAACTATATTAAGCAAAAGGATAGCATGTCCAAACCTGAGAGTATGTATCAATCAATATTCCTTGACATATTTTGGCAGAGTGCAATAAATTCAGCAAAATACTAAGAAGTAGGAATAAATGACAAAAATTGCTGCTATTGACATTGGTTTTTCAAGAATTAAGATTTTATCAGGTACGAAAAGCAAGAAAAATATCTCAATAGATGAGTTCAGAACAATAGCTTTCCGAAATGAACTTCTGGAAAACGTTGGACACCTTAAATTCGATCCTGTTGAATTCTACAGAATCAACATCGAGTCCATACTGGAAATACTTATGGCTGAGATTGAAACTCTGCATCCTAAAACAAAATATTACTTCACTTTTAACAGCCTGTACTCAGACATTTATCTTAAAACAATAGATGCCGGTAACATGAAAAAACTGAAGTACATATGTGAGTTCTACATGGACAAAATCAAAGGTGCTGATTCAGAATCGAATTACCAGATTATTAACTATGACAAAGCCTCCAAGACAGGTGAAGTTCTGTTGTTCAACTACCAGGTCAGCCCGTTTGAGAACCTGCTTGAGATCATAAATCAGCTTGGTGTTCATGTTGAAGGAGTTGAGTTTGATGCTTTATGTCTTGCTAATGCTCTGGATAATATGACTGAGTTCTCTGATAGTACAAACCTGCTGATTGACTTTGGATCTTCCAAAACTACTCTCATCACGATGAAATATCAAAAAATAATTTCACTGAAGATACTTCCTGTTTCTCTGCTTAATGTCTGGGAAAAAATCAGCAAAAGGAACAATGTAACTCTTGCTGTTGCTGAAAACCTCATGCGAGAAGAATCAAGAGTAATTTTACCTGAAACCCCTATCTTTTTCCTGTCCAAATTCTTCTCAAAAGTATGTGAAGACATTCAGGATCTGGAAGAATTCGATTCCATTGATCAGGTTTTTGTATCCGGTGGAGCTATGAACTCCAGTCATTACATTACAATGCTCAGTGATGAGCTTAGTAAAAAAGTCATGGTTTTCGATCCGTTTTCAGACTCATCAACGACCAATCTCACCGGTTATTCTGCAGCATACGGACTATTCATAAGGTAATCATTATGGGAAAATATTCATTCAACCTTATCAATAAATTCGAGAAAATGAATAATTCGATAAAATGGATTATCATCAGTCTTTCTGTTGTCGTCATAACAGTTGTACTTCTTATCGGTGTTGTTCCAAAACTCAGAAGTTCCAAACCAAAGATAAAACAACCGGTTCATCAAGAAATCACAGGTAACACTGCAGTAAATGTTAATCCTGAACTTCTATCAACTAATGAAAAACTGCTTCAGGTGAACTTTGTAAATGATTTTCAGGGTTACACCATTACAGGTATCAGCGTGGAAAAGGATAATTCCATAGTTTATCTGGAAAAAAATCAGGCTACTCAGGAATACAGAGTTGGTGATGTCGTTACAGGAAACTTCTTTATCAATGAAATACATTGGGCGCATATCATTCTGACTGATAACACTAACATCATTCACTTAAATAACAAACATTAAACTGATTATATGTTTCTGACAGAAATATATGAGAGGCTGATTGAGCATTATGGGAACCTGAACTGGTGGCCAGGAAACTCAAGAGATGAAGTCATCATCGGAGCTATCCTTACTCAGAACACTTCCTGGACACAGGTAGAAAAAGCAATTCATAACCTTCAGGACAAAAACCTTCTGTCACTTCAGGAAATATACTCTGCTGATCATAACACTATAGCCGAGTTAATTAAACCAAGCGGCTTCTTCACTCAGAAAACCGGATATTTGAAGAATACGGCTGAGTTCTTCCTGCAAAATGATGTAATGCAATTGAACAATAGCGAATTCAGAAAGAAACTGCTGTCAGTGAAGGGAATAGGTCAGGAAACAGCAGACTCAATCCTGCTTTATGCTTTTGATATACCCTTCTTCGTGATAGATGCCTATACAAAAAGAATATTCTCCCGTCTGGGTTTCTGCAATAAATCAATAAAATATAATGACCTGCAGACCTATTTCATGCAGGAAATAAACCCTGAACCGAAATTATATAATAACTACCACGCAATGATAGTCAATCTGGCAAAGGATAATTGCCGTACAAAACCTGTTTGTGAAAACTGTTGTTTAAAAACAAGATGCAAAACATATAAGGATAATACAAGTGAAAGCAGTAATACAAAGAGTTAAACAAGCTTCTGTCGAAGTAGATGGAGAAATTGTCGGTGATATCGGTAGTGGACTTCTGGTCCTTCTTGGAGTAACACATTCCGATGTAGATGTTGATCTTGAAAAATTCTGTAAGAAAATAGTAGATTTAAGGATATTCCCTGATGATAAAAAGCCAATGAACCAGTCTGTAGTTGATATTGGCGGGGAACTCCTTATTGTATCTCAGTTTACACTTTATGCCGGATGTAAAAAGGGACGCAGACCGGACTTCATGCAGGCTGCAAAACCTGATGTAGCAGAAGATATTTATGAAGAAGTGATTGATATTCTTTTACGTACCGGTCTGAGACTGGAAACAGGTGTCTTCGGTGCTCATATGGAAGTCAGCCTTGTAAATGATGGTCCAGTAACAATTATTCTGGACTCTGATGAAATCCTGTAAAGGACAATATCAGAAGATAATAGATTTAGCCCATTTAAGTCAGCCATTAGATTGGATTTCCCCTTGTTTTACTGACAAACTTAACCCTCTGCATCATATTACATATACTACCGCATCTATATTCATAACAATTCTAAGAAAATTTAGTCCAGATATCAGCATGTAAGACTGTTTCCGTAAACACCTTATTTCGTTTATCTTACCACTCCTGCTACCAATCTCCTTAGTAATCTCCCCTGCAACTAATACCTTCCATATTGTAATTTATTCTTGACACAATGTTAAGTATTATTTACATTTTGATTCAAATAAGGAGAAACGATGAAAAACAACGTTAAGTATCATAGATTCATCAACGGGGAACTTACCCAGCAGGGTCTGGGAGACAAGGTGGATGCCACCCGTCAGACTATTGCCTATATAGAGAAAGGCAAGTTCAATCCGTCTGTGAAGCTGGCATTACGTCTTGCCCACGTTTTGAATTGTAAGGTGGAAGATCTATTTCAGCTTGATGAATCAGAGTTAAATGGAGGAGAAAATGAATAACATGTTTAAACAAAAGTATAGTTTTTTAGGGAGTATCTGGCTTTTACTGCTTATCATAGCATCAATCTGCACAGGTTTTGTTGATTCTGCATCAGCTAAAATCATATTACTGACAGTATCAGCCTCAGCCATCATCATCCTGCCGCTTGTATTCGAGTTAACCAAACAGAGAGAGATTGACGAACTTCAGCTGCATTTCAGCCGATTCAGCAGTCACATTGGTTTTCACACTTTCCTCATACTGGTAGTCTTGATAATGATTGCCAAATACATAAGATTCGGAGAAAAACCTCCTGCTGAATTTCAGGTATTACTTATAGTACCCCTTATGACAAAGTTTATCTTCAACACATTTAGTGCATACAGCTCAGCAAAAGCAGCCAGAATAGTTTCCGGTATAGTGCTGTCGTTTTGGTTCGCATTGTTTCTGATTTCCAGCAACTCATTTGCAGATGCAATGATTTACACAACAATATTCGGTATATTATTCCTGATTGAGCTTGTTTCTTTTAAGTTTCCTAGAATAAGCGGAGTACTTTTTATTGCATTGGGCATATTCATTATGTACCTGTTCCCGGACATCGCAGCTCTGGTTCATTTCCTGGAGTTCAAAACATCCCGACTGAACCTGTTCTTATGGGGAATAACATTCTACTCAGTTCTACCGATACCAATACTGATATCAGGAATTTTCTTTCTGATTCCTAAACGAGAAGCATAGAAGGAGATGTTATGAGGAGATTTAGTATATACGCATTATTATTAATTGTAATTCTCTTAATCTCAAGTTGTGCAGGCAGCAAGGAAAACCATCCTTCTCTGATAGAATCATTAGAAAGCTTTATCAATGATATTGAAAACATTCCGGAGATGGAAAATATTGAACTGATCGCCAAAAATGAGCTTATGAGAAGCTATGTGCTTGCTGACTCATCCTTGTACAGATCTCAGATACAGGCACTGAGCAATCATCTGAACAACGAGAAAGCCCAAATAGAATTTGATCCTTACAAAAATCCCCTTGATGCCATTTACAATTCATATAAGTTCAGACCTTATACTTCCGACTTAAGCAATGATGCAATAATTGCATTTGTTGAAGAATCAGATACATCTGAGACATACAGAAAAGAATTTAGTACTGCCTTGGATAATTCAAGTGGTGTTGGAGCTTTTCCATTAGCTGATCTGTTAGAAGGTTATCTTATAAGCAGTGATTACCGAAAAGCTGTTCTGACTACTCTCTTAATAGACTCTAAATGTGCCGCTGAGCATAATACCTGGGTAAAGGCAGTTTGTAAGATTGCGGAAAATTATCACAAGAATAACATGAATAAATTATCAGACAGGTTCTATGAATTTATTGAGCTGAGCATAAACGGTGAGATCAACGAACAGAAGATATTCGTCAAAGAAAAGGACATTAAAGGCAGCTTAAAAAGATTTGCTTATGGAGCTCTTGTAGATCATAATATTGATGAATCGCAGGTAAAACTGGCACAAAGCTATTTGGATATTGGGAATTATAAAAAAGCTGTTGAAATCGCAGAAAGCATAAAACCACATTCAAAAAACCTGATGTCATTAATGGGGGCACCAAATGAAAATCCTGCTGACAGAATATATTCTTATGCAGTTATGAAACTTATCCAACAAAATATGCTTAGTAAAGCTGAAGAGCTCTATGAGAAAATTAAAAATGAAACTGAGCTGTCTTTTCCATCAAGCTGTATCACTAAATACAAAATAGATAATAAAATCATGACATCAAAAGATGATTTTTTTTATGCTGCTGAACGTTCAAAAAATGACGACTTTGCATTATACAGACTTATTGAATGTATGTACGAGAATGGTTATAGTGAATGGGCAGACCAAATTGATAAGCAGTATGCAACCATAGATATACCTGATTCCTGCAGTACTGATGAAGCTGCCGACAGAATAGCTATAGGTAAACTCAGTAAAGTCCATTCGATGATGAATAACAGATTGAAAAGTTTTAACTATCACAGATATATATCATATCTGGCAAGAGTTTTCACCGAAAAGAGTATGAACAATGAACTGGAAAACCTTATTGAATCAGCTGAAAACACAATCGCCCAAGCTACTATCATCAAAGCTGCGGCAAAGGTCTGCATTGATAGTGACAGAAAAGAAGAAGCTGTTGCCATGCTTAAGAGATTAGACAAACTACTGGATGAGATACCACAGAATTCTCGTGGAGCTGAGTTACTTTCGGGTATTGCAGGTCTGTATTACTTATCAGGGGAAAAGATAAAAGCTGAAACACTTGTATACAGAGCATGGAGCTTTATTGATGATCAGGATAGCTTTTTAATTCAAGGTACAAAAAATGACATAATTGGAAATTTAGCATCTGCAGGAATGTATGAACAGATGAAACAATTATTCAGGGAAAATGCAAAAGAAATCGGTACAATCAAAAACTCAAATATTTTAAGGCAGATATTAAAAAGAGAGGATTATGCCGAAGGGCTTGAATTACTTAAACTTGTAGATTCAAGAGAATTCAGTTCACTTGAAGATTATATCAGCAGTAAGAACAAGAACAGAATAGAGTTCACCAAAGAAGAAATAGCAGATATTATTGATATTGCTGATAAATGGAAGTTTGATTTCAGCATAAAGCGTAAAGTAACTAGTAAGAACTAATTAACAATTTACCGCTGATTTACGTTTTAACTATATTAGAAAAGACTCGGATTCCTCCGAGCCTTTTCTTTTGATATCTCTTCATTTTATTCAATCTTAAATTTCATAAGTTCTACAGAACCATCATTGAGAGGCACTGCACAATAAATGTTGTTGCCGACAAAATGGAAGCCATTCACCCGTGGGTTGCTAATACCTTGAGAGTAACTTCGTGTGTATTCTGATATTAATGTGAAATCAGATTTTGCTACTTCAAAAATGTATATCATATCATGTGACACATATGTATCAATCCCATAAATAAATAATTTATCATCGGTTTCATATTTTCGTCCATCCATGATAATTACACCATCTAACTCTAGCTTTTTCTGTAATTCTCCCTGAGAATTATAATGCACCCTGAAATTCAGACCAGTGTTTAAGTTTGGATTTTTGATCGTTAAATTATTAACTCAGAAAATTTCTCTTTTCAATTTTTCCTTTTTATTTTAGAGAAATTTTCAGAGTAAAAGAGTAAATTAAGGAGTATTATAATGAGAAAGTCCTATACGTCTGAATTTAAGGCAAAAGTAGCTATTGAAGCAATAAAGGGAGAAATGAGTATTGTAGAACTTGGAGCTAAATTCGATGTGCACCCCAATTTGATAACCAATTGGAAAACCAAGTTTTTAGAGAGTGCCTCAAGTGTATTTTCTGATAAGCGGAAGAAGGAAAACAAGAAGAGAGAGGAAACTACAGATGATTTGTATAAAAAGATCGGACAACTTCAAGTTGAGAAGGATTTCCTGCGAAAAAAGTACAAGCAAATATACGGGAAAGATCCGGATTAGTTGAGAAGGATCATGAAGAACTATCTATAAGACGGCAGTGTAAGCTACTATATGTAAACAGAAGTACCGTTTACTATAATAAAGCCAAGCGTACTGGTGATTGCAGAATTCAGAGTAAAATTGAGGAATTGTATTTGCAATATCCATTTTACGGGTATAGAAGGATAACCAAAAGTATGCAAAGAGACGGAGTTGTTGTAAATCACAAGAAAGTACAAAGGCTTATGAGAGAAATGAATATAAAGGCAGTTTATCCCAAAATTAACCTTAGCAAGCCTAACAAGGCTCATAAGAAATATCCTTATCTTCTCAATGGTATCAATATTAATCGAATTAATCAGGTATGGGGAGCAGATATTACTTATATCAATCTTCCTTCCGGAAGAATGTACCTTGTAATAGTCGTGGATTTGTGCAGCAGAAAAATACTAAGCTGGAAAGTTAGTAATACCCTCGATAGATTTTTCTGCATTGAAGCCCTACAGGAAGCAATCAGCAAATATGGGTATCCTGAGATTTTCAATACCGATCAGGGCAGCCAGTTTACGAGTAATGAATTTACCGAAATTTTAAATAGCAATCAAATCAATATAAGTATGAATGGAAAAGGAAGAGCTCTGGATAACATAATTGTTGAAAGGACGTTCAGGTCAGTAAAGTATGAAGAAATCTATCTCAATGAATATGAGAACATGAGAAAATGTCGAAACGCACTGGAATATTACTTCAACTTCTTTAATAATAAAAGATTACATCAATCTCTTAAATACAAAACACCAAATGAAGTATATTTTGAATATCTGGAACTTAAAAATGTATCTTAAACAAACTTAAACAAATTATATAATGGTCTGGACAATGGGGTGCACCTTACTTTTGACCTTTCCCCCTAAACTTGAACCATTCTGAAGTTTAGTATTCTTTGACATATAAAAGCAATGATTTATAATATTTGCAAAGGAGTAAAGGATGCGAAAAAGATTTACAGAAGAACAGAAAATAAGAGTACTCAAAGAGCATGAAGCTGGCAGAAAAGTAAAAGATCTTATACGAGAGCACCAGATTTGCGAGCAGACATTTTATAAGTGGAAGAGCAAATACGGTGGAATGGAAGTAACTGAGGCAAAAGGTTAAAGTCTCTTGAAGATGAGAACAGAAGGTTAAAGCGTCTTTTAGCAGAACGTGATCTTGAAGTCGATGCATTAAAGATAGTACTGTCAAAAAACTTCTAAAGCCCTGTCAACGTAAAGAAGTTGTCAGGGAGTTTAAAGAGATGGGAATGAGTGAAAGACGATCTTGCCGTATAACAAATTTTCATAGGAGTTCGTTCAGATATAAACCTGTAGATAAGACATCTGACAGAGTAATTTTATCTAAACTGAAGGAGCTTGCTCTGAAGCATGTCGCTTATGGTTTGCCCAGATTAACAGTTCTATTAAGAAGAGAACTGGGCAATGTAAACCATAAGCGTATAGAACGTATTTACAGACAGAACAATCTGCAAATACCTAAACGACCACGCAAGAAACGCTTGTATAGATCAGAATCATTACCTCCTGCCGAGTATCCAACTCAACGTTGGTCAATGGATTTTGTAGGAGATAGAACAGTAAAGGGACGTCCTTTCAGGATTTTCAATATAATGGATGATTTTTCAAGAGAACTTGTACTTCAAATTGTTGATACTTCAATTACAGGATCCAGATTAAATAGAGAACTAAGTAATTTGAAAGAATATCGTAATTTACCGGAAAATATAGTCTGTGACAATGGACCTGAATTCAGATCCAAAGCAATGTCTGAATTTTCACTAAAACATAATGTAAAACTGTGCTTCATCCCTCCGGGAGAACCACAGAAAAATGCTTTTGTGGAAAGTTTAAATGGTAAGTTCAGAAATGAATGTCTTAATCAATCGGAATTTCTAAATCTAAATCATGCAAGAAATGTAATAAATGAATGGAGAGAAAGTTATAACAACGAAAGACCTCATAGTTCTCTTAATATGATGTCTCCCAAAGAATATCTCTTGACTTATGAAAATGGAATCAAACAGAATAACTCGAACTTACTAAACTTAGACATGGTACAGAATATGGGGTAGGCTCATTAACACAAACCAGAAAGATTAATCCTAATTATCTCATCGAGACTACCTGAGCAAAACCGTTTGGTTTGGATTTAACAAAAGGGCTATTTCTGCCTTTTCCCTTGCCTTAATATATAAAAGGCAAACTGACTTTTCCCTTGCCTTAATATATAAGCTTATTTCCATTGACTTATCATATTAATAAAGGACTCCATAATGAGAACCTACGAGAAATGTTTTAAATGCTTTGAAAAACAGGCTGAACGTACTGCAAAACTGGCAACAAGTGATGCTGATATACATAACAAAATAATGCTGCTAGTTAAGGACTATCTGCAAACTGTTTCCATGGAGTCTACACCTCCGGAAATCGCAGATCACATATACAAAATTATTGCAGATGTTTCAGGTAATCCTGATCCGTATCAAGCAATTAAACAGCAGAACATTGAGAAAGTTAAATCATTATATCCTGCGTTAAAGCAGAAGCTAAGCGAATCTGACAATCAGCTTGAGATGGCTGTACGTCTTGCTATTGCCGGAAATGTCATTGATTACGGTCTGGAAAAAGTGATGGATATTGAGCAGGCAATAGAAGAAAAACTGACTCAGGATTTTGCAATCTTCGACTTCGAGAAATTCAGGGACAAGCTTGATAAAGCTGAGTTCATTCTCTATCTTGCAGACAATTCAGGTGAAGCTGTTCTCGATAAACTCCTCATAGAGACTATGGGCAAGAAAACAGTCTTTGCTGTAAAAGAAAAACCTGTAATTAACGATGCAACCCTTCATGAGGCTGAAATGGCTGGTATGTCTGATATTGCCAAAGTTATATCTTCAGGATCTACAGCCCCGGGAACATTGCTCTCACTTTGCAGCCCTGAGTTTATGGATATATTCAACAGAGCTCCGATGATTATAAGTAAGGGGCAGGGGAATTTTGAAGCACTCTCGGAAGTTGATGCTCCGATATTCTTCCTGCTGAAAGCTAAATGTCCCGTTATTGCCAAAGACCTGGATGTTGAAGTAAACGATATAATATTGAAGTCTCAGCTCTAGGGTGGCATTGGTCAGCTAATAATAGTTGATTCACTCCGATATTTGGGACAACCAACTGTAAGCCATAATTACCATCCTATGGAGGGGTGCCTGAAAGGTGGGGTGGTCACGATTTAATCTGAGTCGATGGTTACATCCCATAGTCTATAGTTCGACAGGCTCACTATGAAAATTCTTCCTTTCATGGGTTAAAACGTGTGTCACACCATTCTGAAGGTCTTTGTCCATATGGAAGGAGCTACACTAAAGTAATTTTTCATTTTCACACCATTCGGAAGGTCTTCAACCATTCCGAAGGTGCTCAACTGAGTCCACCGTCCGGTTGCCTCTACGCGTCTGGGCAAGAGTGTCAGATTCATGAGAACCTACTGCTCCAGATAGCTCTTTATAATTCTCCATACTCTTCTTGATTCTTTTCCATTTAACACATTAGTCGTCAGAACAATAGAAAACACTATATTACCCTCGGAATCAACTATAAAGTGCCAGTTGTCATCATACCCCTTATGGATTCTCTTGATATTCTCGAGAATTTCTGCATTTACATCCAGATAAATAGGAATGTTCTTAAATCCACTGTCCTTTATTGCTCTCACAGTTTCTTTTCTGTAATAATCTGCAACGATCATTACTACTTGTCCCGGAAAATCTTCTGCTAATTTATTAAAGCGCCTGGACCCAAGCGCATCGCAGCCTCCACATTCATAGGGGCTTATCAATCCCAGATAATAGTATTTCTTATCACCGAATTTTTTTACCGAAGTTTTATCCTCATACTTAATTAACTGAGATTTATCTGTGAACAGAGAATATGGCTCGTGGATTGTCCCATATATTATATCATCTTTTGTTAATTCAGAGAAAATTTTGCTTATTTCAGAATTATTTTCATTTCCGCTTTGTCTTTTGACCGAAAAGAACACACAACCGGAAATGCAAAGCAGAAGAACAACTAATATCTTAGTACTTAAATTTATACTTATATATCTTCGATGTTTTTTTGTTTTCATTTGATACCCCAATAATGGTATTTTTATTAACTGCTACCGGACTGAAATTGATTGGTATTAAGTCTGATACTTCCCCTGTCTTATAATCAACGACAAGAAGAAGATTTTCTGATTTGATTTTTTCCTGTGTAAAATACCCAGACCTGTAGTGAATCAGCACTTTATCATTTCCTTCATCAAGCATAAGTCGATTCAAGCGAGAGAAAAATCCTGGTTTCTTCATCTTATCTCTATTCTCAATTTCATCAAGTCTGATCTCATGGAAGTTATCTAATTTAATCACACTTACAACATTGAAATCATAATCATAAACATAGAGTTCTGTCCCATAGACACTGGCACATATAATATATTCATCTGTAAAGGCATACTCTACTTCATCCATTATACCTTGGGAAGCTGTAGATTCACATGCTGCAACTAAAACCAGATTGTATTCCTCTCCTGCTTTCTTCAGATACTTTTCCGCATCCAGTTTCAGTTCCTTTTTATATTTAAAATAAGGCATAAATCTCTTTCCCAGATGCAATAGTCTGTCTTCAGGATATTCTTCATCAACGATAATCTGTGCACATAATGCAATTTTATCTTCAATTGTCTCAGAATGTGCTGTTATATAGTTATGAGCTCCATACAGTACTCCTTTATAAATAGCAAAACTACCATTCAGATTGACATCATCACTATCAATGCAATAAATAATTTCGTCTGTGGAAGTCTTAAAAGCTGTTGTTCTGCTTTGCCCTCGCACGTACACTTTGCTGCTGTCAATGGCAAGAGAATATGGACCACGCACCCCACCTCTGGCTCTTGATCCATGAATTCCCACAGGCATAATATTCTCACCCTCTTTTACGGAGTAAACACCTTTTTCTTTATCTTCATTCTGTTGAATGTAATAGATTTTATTATTATGTTTGTCGTAGGAAATTTTCGACTTTTGTTTTGGGTACATTGCAACAGGAAAACCTGTTTGCTTTTCTTCAATAATTTCAAATCCATTCAAGATTATCGAAAGCATTATAATTGTTATTATAAATAGTAATTTTTTCATTTTTCCTCCTTAGAGAGAATGTTAATCTGTTAACACCAAAATATGTATATTGGAGGAAAGAAATCCTATCTTAGATTGTTCTCCACCCCATATACATTGCCTTCACTATTTCCTTACGTAAGTGAATTAACGCTTGTAAATAGTTTTTTTTGTCAACCTTTTTTTAATTTTTATTTCATGCTCCTATCTTATATTTACCAAACAACAATAAGCCATAATTACCATCCTATGGAGGGGTGCCTGAAAGGCGGGGTGGTCACGATTTAATCTGAGTCGATGGTTACATCTCATTGTCTATAGTTCGACAGGCTCACTATGAAAATTCTTCCTTTCATGGGTTAAAACAAGTGTCACACAATCAGAAGGTCTTCAATCATTACGAGGTGTTCAACTGAGTCAACCATCCGGTTGTCTCTACGCTTGTGGGCAGAGCTACTAAGGCTCGTTCGAATATTGTTCTCCCTGGATATTTGTTAAAAATATCCACAGGGAGATGTCGAGTTTACGAGACAGAGGGTTCTTGTGAACTTATACGGGCTAAAACGTGTGTCACACCATTCCGAAGGTGTTTATCTCCTCAATTCACCTTCTGTGTCTTCCGCTCATTCTGTGGTTTTAAAAAACATGCAGCCTTTAATTCCGAGAAACAGAGAACCTGACTGACGTCTCATTGCCATACTCATCTATCAGACTTAGCGAGTACTTTCCTTCCTGGATATCTATTGATATATTGTGAATTGACTTTGTCGTTGATATATACTTTTCATTTAGATACCAGTAGATCTTCGTATCCGGTTTATTGTGGGCGGCTTTCAGAATAACCTTCTGGTATTTTCCGGATGCATCCCGTGGGATAAACAGCTCGGTTCCTGCATCAGGATATACAATTTCCAGATGAGGTGTAACTCTTCTTGTTTCACAATCAGGATTATGGGCAGGAATAACCGGAACCTCTCTCCCGTTTGCTGCCAGATATTCTATCACATGGGGAGGATACTCCAATACAATTGAATCCTTTACATCTTCCCTGTCCCAGCACATCGAACACACCTGATAGCCCTTAGTTTTACTCACGAATATTTTCTTGTGGTACGGGCATGTCGGTAAATGAGGAGCACTTACAGGCTTCCACCCGTTTATTGTATGTTTACAATTTTCCCCGGCAGTAAATCCGGTTTCAGCACATAACGTTACCGGTTCGATATCCTGAAGAGGAGTCTCAAACCATTCTTTTTCATCCTCATCAAGCAGCTCAAACAGTCTGAACATCAACGGACCTGCTGAGGAAGCACCAACAATCTGCGGATTCATTTCTCCTGTAAAATTACCTGCCCAGACACAAACAGTCCATTTGGGTGTTACTCCTGCTGCCCAGGCATCTCTATGACCATAACTTGTACCGGTTTTCCAGGCAATCTGTCTTTTTCCGTCAAAAACATCCCAATATCTGTCCGATCCGGTTCTCTTCAGGTCTTTCAGTGTCTCAACGATTAAATAACAAGCACCTTTACTGAGCAGCTTAACACTCTGCTCGTCTCCCTCATTCTCCAGATAAGCAGCTTTTTTAAACTCACCTGAGTTACCCAGACCGTTATACAATCCTGATAGCTCCAGCAGGGAAATCTCAGAACCTCCGATAATCAGGGTTAAGCCATAATCATCTGCCGATCTGAAAAGACTTTCGATCCCTGCTCGCTTCAAAAAAGAATAGAAGCTGTACAAACCGTATTTCTTCAAAAGTCTGACTGCAGGTACATTTAGAGAGTTGACAAGTGCTTCGGAAGCTCTGACCAGACCGGAAAATGTATGAGAAGCGTTCTCCGGAGAAAACGTTCCGTAATATGAAGGCACATCATTCATCAGTGTCTCCGGTAATAGTATACCCTGATCAATTGCTGCTGCGTATAAAAACGGCTTTAACACAGAACCTGTTGAGCGTTGAGCAGTAACCCCGTCAACCTGTCCGTTTACAGATGAATCCCAGAAATCCTGAGAGCCAACCCAGGCACGGATTTTACCTGTTTTAGTTTCTGTTATTATTGCAGAGCAGTTCTGAATCCCCAAGTTGTTCAGTTCACCTGCATATTCTTTAACAATGGCTTCAGCTAAAGCCTGTAAATGAGAATTCAGCGTTGTTTTCACAACATCTTTATCAGGTGTATTCTGCTTAACGAATCGGGTGAAATGCGGTGCCTTAATATTAAATACAGCAGACTCTTCCGGGACCGGTTCATTCCTGGCAATATGCAGTTCTCCCTGATCAATCACTTCTGCTGCATGTAGCCGTTCCAGCAAGATGTTTCTTTTTCTGACAAGCAATGTATGGTTTTTACCGGGAGTAATAAGACCCGGTGCATTGGGAAGTACAGCCAGTGTTGCAGCTTCTCCCCATGAAAGCTCATTCGGAAGCTTTCTGTAGTATTTCATACAGGCGGCTTTAAATCCAATTACATTCCCCCCATACGGAGCCCTTTCCAGATACATCCTCAGGATTTCCTGCTTGGAATACAGAATCTCAAGCTTAATAGCGAGAAGCATTTCACAAAACTTGTTCCAGTAAGAGCGAGGTTTGGGATTGCTGAGACTTACAAGCTGCATAGTAAGAGTACTTCCACCTCTCACAATCTTATCAGACTTTATGTTGTCGACCAGAGCATTCACAATTGCAACAGGGTTGACCCCCGGGTGATACTTGAAAAAACGGTCTTCGTATTCAGTTACACATTTGTATAGCTTCTCAGGAATAACAAGCCCCTGATCAGGTGGCAGAAACCACTGCTGATCATCATTCAGGAAGACTCTGAGAATACCACCTTCTTTATCGCAGATTACTTTGCTGTAGCTCTTCTCCCCCATTTCGGAGGCATCCGGCAGGAAAACAAATAAAAGAAGCACTGCCAGAAGCACTGCAATCAGTACTTTCGTTTTCTTGTTAAGAGAGAATCTCATTTCTTCTCTGTTACTGTAACCGGAATCCCTTTTAATACTGCCTTAAATCGATTATCATACATTGCTTCAACGTATGTAGGAGGAAGTGTAAATTCTCCGCAGGTTACAGCTCTGACCTTGAAGGTGAAAGTCTTAATGGCAGAACGCCTGTAGTCAAAACCAAAGAACCACATAATTTTATCATCTCTGATATCCATATAATCATAGTTCTTTCTTCTGTTAGACTTTTTGCCTGTCAGTCTTTCATTTTCAATTTCCCAGCCTGCCGGAAGTGCCTGAACCAATGCAATATTGTCTTTAGAGAAATCTGACTGAATCCCTACAGTTATTTCACAGGTTACAACATCTCCCTGCTGAATTGTTCCCGGATTAATATATGTACCGGAGCTGTTCTTCCACTTTCTCTTTATAGTCATTCTGTCGCTGATATTCTCAACATTTTCATCTTTGACAACTCCGGACCAGTCCAGTGTGGCAAAAACAGTTTTCAGCTTTTCGCTGTCTTCAAAATGCACTTTTATTTTCTCACCGAAATGACCGGATAAATCCATAATACTTGTTCTGCCTTCAACCTTGAGTTTCTTCTTTGATTTGTCTGCGAACTCAACATAGCATGAAAGGGATTTATCTACAGTAAACATATCTTCATTTTTGACATAGTAGTTTCCAAGTGCAGTCAGTGAATAGCCTAGAGATTGAGTAGAATACCATGTCTTTTCCTTAAGTTTTCCGGCAATAGTATCAAACATTACATAAGCTTCATCAGAATCCAGATCTGTCAATGCCAGTAAAGAAAGCCCCTGATCCCTTAAATCACTGCCCCAACTGTATCTGTAGTAGTGTTTGCTGTCCTGTATTTCTATTTTTTCGTCCAGACGAGTCAGGATAATATCTGAAGTCTTTTTATCTCCTATTCTGCTGTAAGCAGCTGCAAGCAGGAGTTTGTAGGTTCTGTTCAGATGTCCCATATAGCTTTCATATATAATATTCATGGATGAAACTTCAGGTTTTTCCGCTAAGGTGAGTAGATACAGCTTCATGACCTGGTAACGAGTATTGTAATGGTTTTTATCAGCAGCAATAAACCTTCTTGTACCTTTCTGCAGATAGGTAATCACAGTATTAAGCAGTTCTTGAGGCACGTAATAACCTCTCTTCTTAGCTTCCAGCAGGAAATGTCCGGCATACATTGTTCCCCATCCACTGGCATTTCGACTACCCGGCCAGTAGCTCAGTCCCCCGGAAGGTACCTGAAACCTTTTAAGTCTGGAAATGGCTGAGTTAATATTTCTATCTATCTGCTTAGTATTATAAGAGTCGGTTTTAACAAACTCACTCAGGTAGAGTTGTGGGAAAACAGATGATGTTGTCTGCTCAATACAACCATAAGGGTACTTTATCAGCCATTTGATTCTTTTGGAAACATCAAGGTTTTCCAGAGTACTGACAGAAACAATCGCTTCCATTGACCCGGAATAACCATCATCAGGAATCGTAAATTCCACAGATGTTCCCTTTTTCAGCTTCTTGTTCTCAGATTTCAGAATCGAAGGGTTGGGAGAGTAAATACTCATATCTGTATTTGATTCTGCAGAGTACTTACCAGAAACAGCTTTAACGGTGACATGTGAGTTTCCTGTTATGCTGTCAGATACAGCATCAAATTTCACAACAGCCTGACCATTTTTATCAAGTTTGACAGACCTTTTATTTCCAGCCGAAAGTTTTATTCTTTCACCTGCATCAACAGAAACAAGCACTTCGTCAATGTCCGTTATATCCTTATCTTTAAAGACTTCCACAGGTATAGTAAATTTGTTGTTCATATTGAGAAAACGCGGTAAAGTAGCTTTCACCATCAGGTCTTCTTTCACCGGAACAGTCTTTTCTGCTGAGTCATATGATTCTCCGTCTACAAGAACTGCCATTATACGTACAGCTCCAATATATTCCGGCATTGTAAACTCATGCACCAGATGTCCATTTTCATCAGTCTCCAGAATTCCGGAAAACATACAGACTGGTTTGAATCTGTCTTTTTGCTCCAGCAGATCGTTCAGTTCTTTACGTTTTCTCAGGTCTTTTGCCAATCCTGCACCTCTGGCCTCCAGGTCACCACCCACAAGGAATGATTTGTACGGATCCCCCTTAGCTATACCGGAAACGAAACCATAATTATCGTAAGACTTCACGGAATGCATTATCTTCCTGTAGAAATAGTTCCACGGATCAGGTGATCTGAAGTTAGTTAGCGACAGAAGGCCTTCATCTACTACAGCAATTGTAACCTGAGACTTCTGCTTTCTGTCTGTCTGTAATTCAACCTTGAATTTTTTATTGGACTTAAAGCTCTTTGCTGATGAAATCGTGATTTTGTTTCTGGTCTTTTCATCAAATACTGAGATTGGTATAACACCATAGGTTCTGACTGGCAAATCATTTTCATTTTCCACCGGCTGAATAACCGAGACTGTGCAATAGCCGTTCGGAATCATTGTATCATCTACCCTGAAGCTTATTTCACCTTTACCATTCTTAATAGAAGGTGCATCCCAGTAGGTCTTCAGCATTTTACCTTTTGACTCCAGTCCAACGAGTACAACGCTGTTTTCCGGTGCATCGAACTGCACTCTTACCTCTTCACCGGATTTATAAGTTTTCTTGTCTGTTTTCAAAGCAAGAATCCCATCGTCCATAGCTCCATTTTTCTTAGAACCGTACCAGTAAGGATAAAAATATCTCGCTGCAGTATGACCTTTGGATATATTATGAGTCACTTCAATCAGATACTCTCCCCATGTGCTTATATCGACATCTACTTCCAGTGGCTCTGTAGTGGTTTTAAGATTTCTGGAGTATACAAGTGATACTTCTTTGTTTGCCTTGTAAGAATTCCTGTTGGTTCTACCTCTTTCATACCACCAGTATCTGCTTTTTCTGTAAATATTCAGAGTCAAGTTCTCACCGGGAACTAATTTTCCAGCAGCATCTATCAAAACTACTTTAACTTTGTTTGTTCTTCTTATATGCATATCATCTGCCAGCTTTACTCCCACATAATACTTGTAAGGATCAATATCCACATAACTTACAGCTTTTGATGCCCTTCCTCCGTTATCAATGACTTCACCTGTGAGCTTTGCAACCAGTGATGTTGAAGCACTACTGAAATCAGGTATCTTCCAGCTTACTGTCTTATGACCGTCCTTGTCCAGTTTTCCCTTTCCAATTGTGGAGTTCTGTTTTTTGAATGAGGTTGTAACATCATCAAAAAGGTAACCGGGCAGTGTTTTCACTTCTTTACTCATCTTTGAGATTTCTGCAGAAAGCTTATATCTGAGATTACTGGCAGGGGCACCGAAAAGATATTGTGAGTTGACTTTCACAGCAAAAGTTCTGTCATTTTTGCTGATCACATCATCATTTGTTTCGAGCTCAACCTTTAATCTCTCTGCAACAACAGTCTCCACCTTGAAGGAATGACTTCCGGATATACCCGCAGATGAATACTTCAGCAGCCAGGTTCCTGTCTGATCATCTCTGGTAGTTGAATAAGCAAATGAGTAAAAACCATCCTTACCGGTCTTAAGAGTTTTGGATACTTTCTTCGTACCTTTGGGATTATATATTTCAACATTAACCGGTTGATCTGTCGGAAATGTTCCGTCACCGGATCGCAGAATCAGTGAAAAATTAATCTCATCCCCGGGTCTGTACACACCTCTTTCCGTATAGACAAACGAGTTGCCTGCCTTATTTTCTTCCACTCCTCCAACATCGAATGTAGAAGTATTCCACTGCATGTGATCTGGATAGAGCACTGACACAGAGTTTCTATTCTCTGCTGTAATCACCCTGACATATCTTTCATAACTCGACTCATATTCTTTGCCTTCGAGCTTAAACTCAAACATCCCCATTGAATTTGAGACTCCGCTCGCCAGAACAATGTTCTGTCTGTCGAAAACTTTAACCTGACATCCGTCTTCAGGTTTTCCCGTAAGTAGATTTGTAACAATAACTTTATGTTTGTCTCCGGACTCTCTTTTATATGTCATACCCAGGTCTGTAATAATAATCGTCTTTGTATCGTTATCCTGTGTAGGATTGTGATTGGTACTGGAAAGATTATCTCTTCCTGAGATGTTTATGGCAAACATCCCTTTTTTGTTTTCACCAACAATTTTTGATAAATCAAGATCCGTTTCCACCCACTTGTTTTTCTTAGAATTTATTTCAAACTTCTGCTCTAAGGTTTTTCTGGAAAAATAGCTATTATTTATACCCCAACGATAAGGCTTAAATCCTTCCTCCTGTATAAAGTGTCCAATATTTTCTTCCTCTATTTTTATCACTTCCACAAAAACTGATTTATAATTAACTGATCTGATTCTAATCTTGTTGTTTCCTCTTGTAGTATAAATATTTGAACTCTCAGCAAATGCCATATGTGGGCTGACATCAGAAATTTCAACACTTTCTTTATAATCTTTTTCAAGGATATTTCCATGTTTATTACGGATACCTTTTTTCAGAAACAGCTCGTACACTTTACCACTTAAGAGATCACCGGTTAGAATGATTCTGTCACTTTGCTTAACCACTGTAACATTAATGTCTTTTTTATCCTGCTTAAGGCTCACATACCCGTCTATCTTCTGGTCAAAATCAAGTACCTCAGAAAACAGAACTTCTACTGTCCCCCGGCTTTCTACAAGCTTGGTATATACATTCAGGACCTGCATGGAATGCAGTGAAGCTATATTATACTCTTTGCTTATCTCAATTTCGAGAGGTATATACTCATCTGTTATCTCAAGAGAAACAATCTGATTCTTCTTTGTTTTGTTAAAAGCTATAGACTCTATAACATATTGCCTTGGTTTCCCGGTGATATCGCCAACAGTGAAACTTAAGTCCTTATTATCTAATTTCACTACAACAGACTTTTTCAGATCCTCAACGGCTACTTGCTGCTTGAACTCAACAAGAGCTTTAAAAACAGAGCTTTTACCGAGATTCTCGAATTCAGGTTCAATTACAGTCACCTGATTTCTGAGCAACTTTACGGAAATTGCTGCCTGTTCCTGATCACTCATTTTGAATAACTTATTATTGTCGACATAGAGAGTATTTATTCTGGAAAGATTCCTGCCCGAGTGCACGGTTATTTCTACTTCATAGTCGTTCAATGCTTTTACAGAGAAATCGATTCTTTTGTTGAAGCTGAAACACTTTTCAAGTTTCTTGTCATCTTTTCGGATTTCCTCAGGAATAATCTTAGTGAATCTAACCTTAAGAGGTAGTTTTTCATTAAAATTAATTGTGGAATTCGCAACGTATTTCTTGCTTTCAGGCTGCTGTTGAACCTCACCCGACTTCTTATTACATGCACTTAGTAAAATTATTAACAGAATAATCAAGACTAATGTTCTTTTCATTGAAATCCTCCAGAATAAGATTTTCTTAACATGCTTTCAGTCCAATGTTAGTCAAGAATAAAATCTGAGCATACAGGAATAATTTAGAAAGCATTAGTCTGGGAACAATTAAGCTATTCAAGTACAGATATACGATTTTTCGAGAGCTGCTTTAATGTGAGTTGAAACAACATATTATAACTTGCAGTTTAACAAACTGGAATTATCTTGTCTTAAATTAGTGTTCCTGATGGAGATAATATGAGCTCAGTACAAAGTCCAGATATACCTGATAAAATATTAGAAAAATGGCAGGATATCATAGATATAATTGCAAACATACTGAATGTACCTTCAGGTCTTATTATGAGACTGAAAGATAATAAAATAGAGGTTTTTGTTTCAAGTAATACTTCAGGTAATCCTTATAAACAGGGAGACAGTGAACATTTTGAGAACTCCGGGCTTTATTGTGAAAGAGTTATCAATTCATCTGAAATGCTGAAAGTTCCAAATGCATTAAAGAGTGAGGAATGGAAGAGTAATCCAGATTTAAAGCTGAATATGATCTCCTATCTTGGTTTCCCCCTGAACTTCCCGGATAATAGTCCTTTCGGTACTATTTGCGTTCTGGACAATAAGGAGAATGAGTATTCAGCCATGTTCATTAAACTGCTGGAAAAATTCAGGAATGTTGTAAATGCCGATCTGGAACTGATTTATGTAAACAGTGAACTTGGTCACGAACACAAAAGAATGACTGACTATATTGATGAGGTCAAGATTCTAAGAGGTATGATACCTATCTGTGCCAGATGCAGAAAAATCAAGGATGAGGATGACGGATACTGGAAAGAACTTGAGTCATATATAGAAAAGTACTCAGAAGCCTACTTCTCTCACTGTCTTTGCA
The DNA here is from genome assembly GCA_942492065.1 of Cloacimonadales bacterium (SeqCode). Taxonomy (GTDB): domain Bacteria; phylum Cloacimonadota; class Cloacimonadia; order Cloacimonadales; family JAIOQZ01. The sequence goes on from CALODV010000008.1 coordinate 1,254,568, forward strand.
ACGACTGTATGAATGATCTTTATGGTGATCAGAAGTGGTTCGATAAAATCAGACATAAGTACCCCAGAGGATCATCTGAAAGGAAACATGAGCAATAGATATTATACTTGATTATTTCTCTCTAAAACCTTACTATACCGACAATTACACATAATTTGTATTATTTTTGCATTTAGTTATAGTATATAACAACTTTTTTCAGGGAGTTAAGATGAGAGCAAAGTACAATCTCAAAATATCCGATGCAGTAATTAAAAAAATGGCAGAATATTATTGATATTATGACTGAAATTCTGAATGTTCCCACCGGGCTGATTATGCGGCTAAAAAATGATGATATGGAAGTATTTCTATCCAGTGCTACCAAAGGTAATCCTTACTCTCCCGGAAATAAAGAGTATCTTCAGGGAGCAGGCTTATACTGTGAAACTGTTATTAACTCTCGTAATATGCTTCTTGTACCTAATACTTTGAAAAGCGAAGAGTGGAAGAACAACCCGGATTTAAAGCTGAATATGATATCTTACCTCGGTTTCCTTATTTCATATCCTGATGAAACTATATTTTGAACAATCTGTGTACTTGACAATAAAGAGAATGCCTACTATGAGCTATACAAGAGCTTGGTCAGAAAGTTCAGGGACTCCATCAACAGCGACCTGGCTTTATTATACGTCAACAGCGAGCTTGGAGATGAAAAACAGAAACTTGTTGATTATGTAGAGGAAATAATGTCTCTCAGGGGGATGAATCCAATCTGTGCCAGATGTAAAAGAGTTAAAAGCAAAGATGACAGAGACTGGAAAACGATGTTCTCATACCTTAATAAGCACTCTGACGCTCATTTCTCCCATTTCCTGTGCAACGATTGCCTGCAGGAGCTTTACGGACGAGAAGCCCGGTTTATGGCGAATTACGAATAATCCATCGACTATAAAACTGTTTCACAGAATTTATTTTTTTTTCTTTACAACTCACAGTTAATTAAGTAATTTAAGTTCAATTCTTAAAGCGAGCAGCATTAACGTGGTAAAACAGTTTCTATTTCTTGAATCAAAGGAATATGTTGGGATTCCTGCAAACACATAAGGTGTATTACAATGAGAAAATTATTTGTGTTTTATGTATTATTTATTTTTGCATCTATACTATCTGCCAATATAATAAACATCCCTAATGACTACTCCTCAATTCAACTTGGGATTGATGCTTCTGTAGATGGAGATACAGTTCTGGTTCAACCGGCAATCTATTCAGAAGCAATTAACTTTAGCGGAAAGAATATTGTCGTTGGTTCTCTATTTCTGACAACTGCCGATTCTTCATACATCGATAACACACTTATCGAAGGCGCAACAGTTAACACCTGTGCCACTTTCGAAAACGGTGAAGATTCAACTGCGGTATTGGTCGGATTTACATTATTCAAAGGGTATTCATTACTTTCAGGTGGAGGAGTAAAAATTGTCGGATCATCTCCAACACTTTCGCATTTGAAAATCCAATATAACTATGCTCAAGTTTCTGGTGGAGGATTGTTCATAAGTAATTCCTCATCCCGTTTGAATGATATTGAGTTTTTTAATAATAACTCAGCAGATGGTGCAGGTGCTTTCATCAGTGCAAATTCATCTATTGAAATGTCAAACGTATCATTCCTTCAGAACTTTGCGTCCAGTTCCGGAGGCGGCCTTTGCATTGATGCTTCTTCTGTGATAATAAATTCAGCAGTATTTGAGAAGAATTTTTCCGATAATGTAGGTGGTGGTTTATATTTTATTAATAACTCCGTACTGATCCTGGATGACGGCTTGTTCATTGAAAACATCGCTACTAATCATGGAGGTTCCGGATTGTACAGTGATGTATCCACTGTATATATTGCAAATTCCAGGTTTATATTTAATACTACGAACCAGGGATCAGGTGGAGCGATGCTGCTGGTCAACTCAACAACCGATATTTGCAACAATCGCTTTAATAATAATCAGGCTGTAACAGGTGGTGCAATAACTGCCCATGGAGGTACTTTTAATTCCTCAGAAAACAGCTATCAGCATAATGCAGCCAGATCTTCAGGAGCAGTTTCTATAATAGCTGGTTCAACAGCTTCATTCACCAGAGATGAGATTTTTGAGAATACGGCTCTGCGAGATGCCGGTATCTGTGTTGACAGTTCCAGTGCTGCTTTCTCTTATTGCGGTTTCATCTCGAACTCAGCTCTTGGTATTGACTATAATAGTACAAAAGTAGGAAATACTGCAGCATTAGGCGTTCGTAACTACTCCGATGTAACTGTTGATAACTCTCTCTTTAACAGCAATTATTCACTACGAGACGGAGCTATAGCCGTATCTCTCTCTAATCTCGAAATTACCGACTCAGAAATAAGCAGTAATGATAATGGAGAAAATTCAACAGGGGGTGCAATGAGGATAGACTTACTGTCTGATGTCATTGTAAATAACTGCGAAATATATGATAACACAGCCTCTCAAGGCGGTGCTTTCTATGTAAATCAATCCAATTTGGCTGTCAATGACGCAAATATATTCGAGAATTATGCTGTGTCAGATAGCCTCAGCACCATTAATTTTTGTGGAGGCGGTATTTATGCAACAAATTCCAGTGTTGTCACAATCAATGGTGGTGATATCTATAAAAACAGATCTGCTGAGCATGGCGGAGGATTATACTTAGAAAACTCAACCTGCAATATCACAGATATTTTAATGGGTATGAACCAATCAGTATTAAACGGTGGAGCCATATACATGACTGATTGTCAAAGCTCAGTTTTTGACGGAATCACCATTGAGCATTGCTTTGCAGATACAGGTGGAGCAATGTTTATTACCGGTAATACTGCACTCAGAACGGTGAATAGTGTTTTGAGAAGAAACTCTGCTGAGTTTGATGCCAGTGCTGCTTTTTCAGATAATGATACGTCCACAGAGTTTGTTGGATGTCTCATTTACGGAAATGGTAACCTTGTTCCTGCTACAATGCTTATGGGAGATAACTGCAATGCTAAAATCACAAATTGTACGATTGTGAACAATGAGCAAAGTGCTGTATCAACATTAAGTTCCGGAGTAGAAATTACTAACAGCATAATATGGCAGAACTCTGCACCCAATATTTCAGGAAATCCAGTTGTAAGCTATTCCTGTATTCAGGATGGTTTTATCGGTACAGGTAATATAGATGCGGTTCCGGGGTTTGTTAATATTACTGCTTCGTTATACAGTTTAACAAATGATTCTCCGTGTATAGATACAGGCTGCCCTGATACAACCGGACTATCATTACCGTTATACGATCTAAATGGTAATGACAGGATTACAGATGGAGATGTTGATCCGTCAGTTGTAATAGATATGGGAGCTTATGAGTTCAATCCGCTTATAGCAAACGATCCTGAAGATACTCCTGTTATTGAGAAAACCGTTTTGACCAATTATCCGAATCCTTTTAATCCTGAAACATCTATTGAGTTCAGTCTCCCCCATTCCTCAAATGTAAACCTGACAGTATATAATATTAAGGGTCAGAAGATTACAACACTTGTCGATGAGCATAGAGATAAAGGAGAATACAGAACTGTCTGGAAAGGCACTGATGCAAACGGTGAACCTGTCAGCTCAGGAGTGTATTTCTTTAAGCTTAGAACAACTGATGAAACAGTTGTTCATAAATGCATTTTGCTAAAATAATGAACTTTGTTAAAACTAATTTACAGCTCTTCCGCATGGGAGAGCTTTTATATTTCTCTTCAAGCTTATCTTGACAAACAATCACAATGTTTTCTCAATTCGAACATCACATCATGCACTACATAAATATAAACAGGAAGGAGCTTTTTATAAATGGGCTTAACTGATCGATTAAGAAAAGCACAGGAACAAGTCAAAGAGGAAGTTCTTGAAAAGATTAGTAAAATACTTGCAGATGATGAAAAAATCATCTGGGTTGGTAATAGACAGGGACCGGCTTTTAGTTTTATGAATATCCTTTTCTCTTTAATTATCTGTATTGCGCCAATTATTTTTGTAACATTTTTAATCGATGTAACTAAACTAAGTAAATTGGGGTATAGCTCAAAGACTTTAATTGTCATCTTTTTCGTTGGATCTACAATTTGTATTATATTGAAATACATATACACTCACAAGAAGAATTCAGTGTATGTATTAACAACAGAAAGAATCTTAATTCGGACAAAAGTTTTGACTGAGAAAATAAAATATTGCTTTTATGGCAACATTTCATATGTGAAATACAGCATTGGGTTGTTAATGCGAGGATACATTTTTGCGACAGAAATGAATCTTGTATTTATGACAAATAATTCATTCAGAAGAAACCTTTTTAATGGCTCTCCCAAACACTTTGTCTTCGAGGATTTAGAAAACAGTGAAGAAGTTTACAATATCATGTCAAAGTACATAAGGAAAGGTGCATTAAAAGGTGGTGATATGCTTAGTAAACTATAAAGGTGGTTAATCCATGTTTTTCTCTAAAAAAATTAATAAGAAGCAGCCGGAAATTAAGGAAAAAGTTCTGAATGCTATCACAAAAATTCTAGAGACGGATGAAAAAATCATCTGGGTTGGTAATAGACAGGGACCGATATTCAGATTCACAGAAATATTTATCTCCTTTTTCTTTCTGATATTCCTGACCACAATTATTAAGAATACTATGTCCATTAATGATAACTCATTCTTCCTGAAGGCAGCATTATGGTTTGTTAGTGTTCTATTATCAGGGGGAATAACAAGTTTAACTTATTGGTTAATTTACACTCACAAAAAAAATACTGTGTACGTGCTGACAAACAGGAGAATAATAATCAGAACGAGAGTCTTTACCGAGAAAGTCAAACACTGTTATTATAGTGACATTAAGTTTGCTCATTATGATGCTTTAAAGGGATACCTATTTGCTTCTTTACGAAAACATAGTCATTTGACAAATCAATGCTTTTGGAGCAATCTGTTGAATGGTTCACCAAGATACTTTGTATTCTTCAACCAGAAAGATCCGGAAAATACTTATAGATTGTTATCTGACTACATAAACGAAGATGCATTAAATGGAGACAACTTGTTTTGGTAACTACAGGGAGATAAAATGAAATATAAAGCATTGTCAGTAGTTCTGTTGTAATATAATTTCTACATCAACCCAAGCAAACCCACCCTATCTATTTCGACATTCATAAAAATATATTGACACCCCCATTCTACTATTTTAATTTGACATCGATCTAATTAAACATCCAAGGAGTAATTCTATGATCACTATTGATAATGTGATTGAAAACTACAGGAACTACCTGACTGAAACAGCACACAGGTATAACTCGGAGTTTTTCAAGCTGAATGAGGAAAACAGGAAAGACGAAGCTGTTTTCGCAAAGATTAAAGAATCTGCCATTGTTAACATGATTGTCGGATTTCTCAATATCTCAGTATCTGCGGCAAGAGCCTACTATGGAGAAATTGAAGACAGACGTTATGAAAAAGGCAGTTTGTTCTGGAAAGAATGGCACAAAGAAACAGGACCAGCAAGTACAGTCGGTGAGCGGATCTACAAACTGCACGTACTTGGCTGGACTCCGCGAATAAGAAAAGAATCAACCGAGCTGATGAAGCTTCATAAAGAACATAGCAATAACTCGGAGTTCTTTAAGGAAAAAAGTAAGCTCGATGTTTTAAACGAAACACTGACAGTATTCAAAAGCATGTTCAGGGAGCTGCCGACTTACAATAAGAATTGGGACAGCAGACATTCATACTCAAGAAACGGAGGTACACAATGAAATTACAGGAATCCATAAAACTGATGAAAGCTCTGGCAGATAAATCCAGACTGTTCATTATAAACGCATTGTACGAAAAGCCCATGTATGTGGAAGAGATATCAGAGCGGCTTGATCTGGCAGCATCTACAGTATCATTCCATCTGAAAAAACTGGTTGAGTGCGGACTGGTATCATCTCATAAGGAGCAATACTATGTTGTGTATAATCTTGATAAAGCAATACTGGATAAGCCTTTAAAAGAGATGGTAATAATGGATAGCGGTAACAACCTGGAGAAGAAGATTCAAGATGACCGTTTTGACGAATACAGAGCTAAGGTAATCAAGACATTCTTCCAGTATGGTAAACTGAAGAAAATGCCTACTCAACGCAAAAAAAGACTGATTGTTCTGGAAGAAATGCTGAAAGCATTTGAGTCTGACAGAAAGTACACAGAGAAAGAAGTGAACATCATTATTGCCGATTTCAACGATGATTTCTGTACAATCAGACGTGAGATGATTGATGAAAGAATGCTTGATCGTGACAGGTACGGTAAAGAGTATTGGAAGAAATGACTATTGCAGCAGACAAAATTATGCCTTGCTATGCTGTAAAAACATAATCCGGAACAGGTTATATTCAGCCTGCTCCGTATTTTATATAGATTATGTTATATACATCTCTACATCAAGCTATTTTATAAGCTCGATTTTCAGTTCACCATGAGTAAAAGATTTTACTACAAGTACACCTTCCAGCGTCTCCCCCGGCTTGATTGTTTTACTCAGCAGATTGTTGTCATTGACATATTCAACCAGCTTTTCATTAGCTTTATTACTTTGAACAATATTATTCAAAGCAACAAGAGGACCAATCAGAGCAACAGGTATTCTGAGAAATTTGATATCTTCATCAATAAAAAAAGCTCCTGCAGACAGTCCTGTCCATAACAGATGAGGTAAAACTAACTGCTTAATGTGTAATGAGAATTGATCTGCTTTTAAGGGATACAGAGGCTGATCGTTCAGTTTGAAATTAACATCACTGTTTAAGTTCAGAACTCTATCCGTTTCGTTTGTCAGCTTTACGCTGATAATCTGGAATCCTCTTTTAAAAGCTTTTTTTGCATAAGTGTTATTTTGTGAATACTCCAGAACATGAAAGCTATATTCGCCAGTAAAGCCATTATTCTCGAATTTCCTGTAATACTCCATATGCTTCTGATTGTCTATCGGGACAAAAGTCCTGGCACAGCCTGCCATTAATACAATTATTATGCCAAGCATTACACACCTTTTTAATTTCACGTTTCCTCCTTTTTATGTTAGAAAAAAGTAATGATTAGTTTTATTAGATTTATATAACTGCTGATAACACAGAAAGGTAATACATATTCCTTAAATGTTTTATCTAGCACATTGTGTCCTTCTATCAAGATAATCCAGCAGTAATCAGGGACACTCGTTATTGTCAAATGATTTTTTGCAAAATGAATCAGAATACAGAAACTAGTTTGTTAATTTTATATCGGCACCTTGTTTCTCATGATTTATGTTATTGATGGAATAAGCTTTGCGGGAACTTGAGTTGTTACAAACGAAATTTGGAAAGACTTGAGTTCGCCTATTGTATGGGTACTAAAAAGAGAAAAGAAAGTCTATCCCGATCTTCAATCGGTATAAACTCACTTTCACATATGCAACTCTGCAAACCACGTAGTGACTACATGACGGTTGACTTAATAGAACACCTTCGGAATGGTTGAAAACCTTCCGAATGATGTGAAATTGCTAAGCTCTATTAAGTTGTAGAGCCGATGCACGCATCGACTATGTAATTTCAGAGCATTTCATATAATTATTAAGAGATTTCTGATTTGTGGAAACAAATCAATTAAGGCAGAAAATGAATGGGTGTTTAAACCTAAATATACCTGAATCCAACCTGTTTCAGGTAGCTATTCTCCAGAATCTTACACAGCTTTTTAATCAGGTTGCGACGTATCTCCAGTTCTTCCGGTAAAGACGGATCCTGATGAGCCTCGTTTACCTTGGTTCCTATGATAAACCGGATATCATCGCTATTAAGAAGCTCATTTACCAGTCTCTGGGCTGCGTTCTTCAGCCTGGAGTATTCTTTTCTTAGCTTAAGTATTCTGTACGCCTCAGTCAGAGTTATTGTGCCTTCCGTTACCAGAGCAAATCCGTCCATATAAGCACATGGAGGAATGTGTGAGCCCAGTTCCAGATCGTCCAGATCAACATTTATCTCCAGATCAAGTTCTCGAGCAAGTATCTTGGAGGTTGTTCCGCCACAGATTATTTTTCTACCCTTAAAGCTGTCTGCAATTCTGGCAAGCTCTGAATCACTCTCTTTTTTATAGGGAGGGCCTGTAAACACAATAGCTTTTCGTATCTCTCTTATACTCACGCAGGCACAGCTGATGTCGTCTCTGGCTCTGGAGCCGTCCAACTGAATAGCTGTTTTTACTATTTTTTCGCTAAGGTGCTTACAGGAAATGTCCGGAGCATCCTCAATAATTGAGAGAACATACTTCTCCAGTTTATCCCGCTCCCAGCCAAAAGGTGTATTTATAAATCCAATTCCGGATTGACTTACTCCATCCGAGAAAAAAACTATCCTGTCTCCCGGTTGAGCCTGAAATGACTTGCTGTAGACAACCTGATTATAGTCCATCTTCATTCTGCGAAAAACTTCCCGGCTTTCAAAAGTCATCAGTTCTCCGTCTCGAATGATCATACAGGGAGGATTGTCATGCTCAATAATTCTGGTTAACCCGTTAGAATGCATATCCACTATCGTAAACGTGGAATACCCGATCTTCCTTTTAGCACAGATCGGCAAAGTCTCCATTATAATCTCAGCAGCTCTTTCCGGAGCAATATCACCGATAATATAGTTAGATGCCATTGAAGCTGTCAGGGTAGCCAGTACATTAGCTTTTACTCCACTGCCAAGGCCATCCGACAATACAGTAATTGTTCTGCTGTTGTCAGGCGTCTTCTTGGTGAGAAACACATCGCCGCATGTCCCCTGCTTATGTTTGTTCTGCTGATAGTAACCGACCTCAATAAATGTTTGCATGAGACTTACCTCAGGAATCTTTTCCGGGATTCTGAGCACTGCCGAAGGAATCAATTATCTCCTGCAGCATAACTTCGCTCTCAGAAGCGTTTTCACCGAGAAGAAATGCTATCTGCTGTACTGTAGTCAAATTCTTGCGGATAACTTCTTTCGCTTTAAGTATTACATGATCTCGCTGTATATAAGGTGTTGTAATATCCTGAATTACACCTCCTACAAGCCTCTGATCTTCTATATTGAATAAGGTCAAATTCAAATATTTATCATTGTTTTTCAGGTTGATGGTGAGCTCAGCTTTGTCCGAGTTAAACATGTTCGAGAAATGCTCATGGAATTCAATCAGTTTTTTGAGATATGCTCCCTCAAGTCCGGGGTTAGCCTCATAAACAAACTCGGCATCACCACCGACAAGCTCTACAAATTTCTTGTTACAGTCAACAATTCGCAGATCTTTATCAACAATCACTACACCGGAAGGCATTGCCTGCATCAGGGCATTGGCTTTCTTTGTAGCCAGCTTCCTCATATAGGAAACGCACATGGTTTTCTCTGCTTTACCGTCTATCATGGCTGCCGCAAATTCCTTACATGAGTTATATCCGCAGCCTCCGCAGTTAAGTTCATCTCTGGTGCTGTATTTACCAACGCTCAACAGAGCTTCATGCAATTGAGAAAGCGTATACTGCTTCTTACGCAAACCGGCAGTCTCAATTTCCATTTTTATGCTTTCTTTCACAGAAGCACTCTCAGAACGGGAATCTTTTCCTCTGTTTAGAATCTGACTGTTTTTGACAATCGTAGAATCTCTTGTCTGAGAACACGGTCCGTTAACACATCCGCCTTCGCAGGCAAGAACTTCTATAAAATATGTTTTGCCGTCAGGGAGTTTTTCAACATCCTTGAGTGCATCATTAATATCTCTGATACCGGAAAAAGTCATTACAACAACATCATCCATAGAACCTGCTGACTTCATGGAACGGCTCATACCACCGTCTATAGGGTAGTACGCCCCATCATCCGCTGCAAAAGGTACAGACTTTTGTCTTTCATCAACTCTGAAGTACTCAGGCTTAATCTGCTCCTCTTCAAACCAATGATTAAGGTCCCGGAATGTGATTGAAACATCCATCATATCCGGATAATTGTCTGCTTCCTGCTTTTTTGCAATACATGGAGATATGAAGACTATACCTATATCATCCCCAAAGTGTTGTTTCAGGAAAGTGCAATGAGCCAGTACAGGCGACATTATAGCAGTAACATTATCTTTGATATCAGGAAAATACTTGGATATAAGGTTGTTTGTAACCGGACAAGCGGAAGAAATGTAAAACTTCCGCCCTTCCGATTCTATATAGCTGAGACATTCATCACTTACAATCTGAGCCCCGATTGCTGTTTCAGAAACGCCCCGGAAGCCAAGTTTCTTTATAGCCTGGATAAGCTGAGAAGGATGAATATCAGGGTACTCGGTGATATAAGATGGTGCCAGTGAAACATATACTCTATCTTTCTGTTTCAACAGCTGCTTCGCCAGTGACAGATCAAGTCTGATCCTTTTTGCTCCAACAGGACAGATTTCTACACATTTTCCGCAGAAAATACACAGTTCGGAATCAACAACAGCACTGCCATCCTTTACGGTGATAGCCTTAACCGGACAATGTCTTACACATTTATAACAATCCTGACATTCGGTTTTTTCTGTATAAATAGGATCAATCTTGTTCATGTTAAAATCCTTTGTTTTAAATCTGACTCATTCATTCTACAGGCTGATAAGTAAAAGATACGGTTTAAATCTGAAAAGTCTATTCAAATCTAATTGATTTTGCTGTTATGCAAAGCTATCCTTATCTATTTACTAACTGTCCTTGAGCATGTTCTTAAGTTTTGACAATAAAACCTGACGATCAGGAACTTGAAACCATAGCCCGTTGATACACATATTGGGTCCGGTACTGCAATTATCAGTACATAGTGTACCTCGGAGCTTAACTACTGCATTAACATCATGGAGGGACAGCCAGTTTTTTATAATTTCAAGATTCTCTTTATTGCCCCTGCTGAAACAGGAACTTCCCATACAAATAATTATCTCAGGTTCACGTTTCATGTCAACCACCTTATGTCCTTGTAAGATTTAGATGTTAAGAAGAAGTCGCATTGACTGGAGATATTGGATGAACATCGACACATAACTATCAATGCGACCAAACTTCCGTAACTACATCACAAATCTTTCTTTATATCTAACTATGCGCGTTAATTCGCTCTCTCAGAACCGTCATTACCGTATCAGCGTCTGCTTTGTATACTTTGTCTTCTCCGATAGTCACTGTTGGGCCCTTATCGCAGTTTTCACTGCAGAAGGTTGCACAGATATTAACCTTGTCTTTCAGCGGATCATTTGCTACAAGCTTTGTAAGGTCGGTAAGAACTTTCCTTGATCCTCTGATAAAGCATCCGGTTCCTACACATACACTTACTTTTACTGCATCAGGATTTTCAGACTGCATAACCTGAATGTCGTTAGTCTGAATTCTTTTACGCATTTTGTATTTTGTATGAAGTAAGTCGTGGGCAACACTGCTTCCCGGTTCTTTGAGTTTTCTGGTGTACAATTCTTTTATAAACGGGTTGTCGTCAGGTTTATGAAGCTGCATGATCTTGTCAGCATGATATATACCTTTTGCACGTGCCTGACGTACTTTTTCGTTATGTGTTACAGGTTGTCCAGCTCCACCGATACATCCGCCCGGGCAAGCCATTACTTCTACGATATCATATTCAACTTCACCTGCCTGAATCTTGTCTGTCAGTTTCTTAGCGTTCTTGATTCCGTGAACAACCGCAAGTTTGAGTTTGAGATCACCGACAGTAACCTGAGTTTCCTTAACTCCCTCAAATCCGCGAATATCTTCAAAATCAGAATCAGCGTATACTTCGCTGTCTGTTAATGAACCGACATATCTCAGCACAGACTCTGTTACACCGCCAGTGTTACCAAAAATAACACCTGCACCTGTTGCAAATCCGTAAGGTAAATCCATTGATTCAGGATTAATTTCATTGAACATGATGCCTGCTTCTTTTATCATGAGTCCCAGTTCTTTAGTGGTAAGGACATAATCTACTTCTTTAACTCCGTCTTTACTGAATTCAGGTCTTCTTGCTTCGAATTTTTTAGCTGTACAAGGCATGATTGAAATAACAACCAGATCTTTCTTATCTACTTTCAGCATTTCAGGGAGTTCTTCTTTGGCTACTGAGCCAAACATCTGCTGAGGTGATTTACAGGATGAAAGATTTGGAAGCAGATCAGGAAGTGACTGCTCAGCATATTTCACCCAGGCAGGACAGCATGATGTGAATATCGGAAGCTTTCCGCCATTCTGTTTTCTCTGGATGAATTCGTTAGCTTCTTCCAATGTTGTCAGGTCTGCCGCAAATGATGTATCATATACTTTGTTGAATCCCATCATTTTCATAACGCCTGTCATTTCACCTATTGTGAGTTCTCCGGCTTTGTACCCGAACATTTCACCAAGAGCTACTCTAACAGCCGGAGCTACCTGAGCTACAACGGTTTTTGTAACATCGTTGATTACATTCCAGACATCATCAATCTGTCCCTTAGGTACGATTGCACCAGTCGGGCATACAGCAGCACATTGACCGCAGTTTATACAGTCTACATGAGCGATTGACTGTCCGAATGCAGGTGATACGATCACGTTTTCACCTCTGCCGGCAAAGTCTATGGCACCGATTCCCTGAATCTCTTCGCAGTATCTCACACAGTCACCGCAGAGTACACATTTGTTAGGGTCGCGGATGAGACAGTCTGAGATTGTATCCATTTCATATTCGGGTTTGGTGTGTTTGTAATGGTTTTCACCGACACCGATTTTGTCAGCAAGTTCTCTTAGCTTACAGTCACTGCTTTTAATGCAGGAAGTACATTTCTGATCGTGATTCGCCAGAAGCAGTTCCATTATAGTCTTTCTTGTTTCTCTGATTTCCTGAGTATGCGTTTTAACTCTCATTCCTTCCTGCGGAGTAATTGTGCATGAAGCAACCATTCCCATTCCTTCGATTTCTACGAGGCAGAGACGGCAGGCACCGTAAACACTGAGTTCTGAGTGATAACAGAATGTCGGAATTTCTACACCGGCGTTTCTTGCTACCTGAAGAACATTCTTTTCATCGGTAATTTCTACTTTTCTATTGTTTACAAACATGTATTTTCTTTCTTTTTTCATTATGCACCTCCATTGATTGCATTGAACTTACAGGCAGCAACGCATGCTCCGCATTTAATGCATTTTTCAGGGTCTATAATATGTGGTTGTCTTACATCACCGGTGATAGCATCTACCGGGCAGGCTCTCTTACAAAGTGTACAGCCTTTACAGAGTTCAGGATCAATAGAATATACTGTTAACGCTTTACATTGACCTGTCGGGCAGTATCCTTTAACAACATGCTTTTCATATTCTTCTCTGAAGTACTTCAGGGTTGAGAGTACAGGACTTGGAGCTGATTTACCCAGTCCGCAGAGTGATGCGTTTTTCACTGTTTTTGCTGTTTTTTCCAGAAGATCCAGAGTTTCAAGAGATCCGTTTCCTTCAATAATATCGTCAAGGAGTCTCAGCATCTGGCTTGTTCCTTCTCTACATGGAACACATTTTCCACAGCTTTCGTTCTGAGTGAAGTTCATGAAGAATCTGGCAATCTGTACGATACAGGTGCTTTTATTCATGACAACAAGTCCGCCGGAGCCAACCATAGCCCCAATCGAGGTCAGAGAATCAAAGTCAAGCGGGACATCAAGGTGTTCTTCGGTAAGGCATCCCCCGGACGGCCCACCAATCTGCACTGCTTTAAACTGGGAGTTGTCTACATTACCGTCGTTATCAATTACTCCGCCACCAATGTTAAATACAATATCTCTGACAGTTGATCCGAATGGTACTTCAATAAGTCCGGTGTTGGCAACATGTCCGGTGAGAGCAAAAGTTTTGGTTCCAGGAGAGCTTTCTGTTCCTACTTTAGTATAAGCTTCATTCCCCTGGAGGAAAATAAGCGGGATAGTTGAAAGTGTTTCGACGTTGTTGATGATAGTCGGTTTACCAAATAATCCTTTATCGGCCGGAAAAGGCGGTTTAGGCTTAGGCATACCTCTCTGACCTTCAATTGACGCGATAAGAGCTGTCTCTTCACCGCAGACAAACGCACCTGCACCTTCCATTACATTTATTTTAAAATTAAAATCTGTTCCGAATACGTTGTTCCCGAGTATTCCGTTTTCTTCCGCATCTTTGATAGCTCTTCTTACTCTCTGTACAGCAAGGGGATACTCAACTCTTACGTAGATGTAGCCTTCGTCTGCACCAATTGCTCTGGCAGCAATCATCATACCTTCCAGAACTGAATGAGGATTACCTTCGAGGAGTGATCTGTCCATGAATGCACCCGGGTCTCCCTCATCTCCGTTACAGATTATGTATTTTTTATCAGCAGCTTTCTTTTGTGCGAACATCCATTTTCTACCTGTATGAAATCCACCGCCGCCGCGTCCGCGAAGACCTGAATCAAGAATATACTGACAAGTCTCTTCTTCTGTCAAATTCGTGATTACGTCTCTTGCTGATTTATATCCGTCCTGTGCAATGTATTCATTAAGATCACCCGGATCAATTACACCGCACTGAGCAATTACATTTCTGGTCTGAAGCTTGTAGAAAGGAATTTCATGGTGACCTTTGTAATGCTTTTTATCAACGGGATTAGTGTATAATAATTCTTCTACTATTTCATTGTTCAATATTGTTTTTTCGATTATATCTCTGGCAGATTCTTTCTTTACATGAACATACAGAATATCATCAGGGAGAACAGTTACAAGAGGACCAACCTGACAGAAGCCCTGACAGCCGCTCTCTGAAAGATGAACTTTACCGTCGTGACAGTCTTCCATGGTAATATCAACAACTGATTCAACACCAAGTTCATTCATTACTTTAACTAACTCATCGTAAACACCTCTGGAGCCGTTAGCTATACAACCTGTTCCTGCACAGACAACGATTCTTTTTTTGATGTTTCCGGTAGCTGATGAATAACTTTCTTTAATGCTTTCAAGTGTTTTGTTATACATTATCCTGCTCCTTTGTTCTGATTTCATCAATAAGTGATACGCCCTTAGCCGCTGTTACCTGTCCGTAAACGTCATCATTGATAACTACTACGGGAGCAAGTCCGCATGCTCCGAGGCAGGAAACGCTTTCGAGAGTAAACAGCATATCCGGGGTTGTTGTCTGATCTTCTCCAAGTTTAAGATGTTCTTTCATTTTCTCGATCAGTACTCCTGATCCTTTTACATGACATGCAGTTCCATCACATATTTTAATAATGTATTTGCCTTTAGGCTCAAGTGAGAAATGTGAGTAAAAAGTAGCTATTCCGTATACTTTTGCAGGTGAAACACCAAGCATAACGGCTACGGATGTAAGAATTTCCTGTGGCAGGTATCTGTATTCTTCCTGAATAGCCTGCATTATAGGAATTAATTTTGTCGGATCGTTATTATACTTTTCAACGATTTCAACAACTTTTTCAAACTGATTCATGTTTTCTGTATTGTTCATTCTTCCTCCATCATAAAGAGATCTCGTTAAGTTTACATGCTTCTTAAGCGTAAGACTCTCATGAAGTAATAGTGTTAAGGGTTTAACTTTTCTTTCAGACGTTTCGACAGGACTCCCAGTCCATGGTATAGATTGACGTTTTCGAGAATTATGTGTTCCGGGAGATCAAGAGTGACAGGTGCAAAATTCCAGATGCCCTTGATCCCGCTTTTAACAAGCATGTCGGCAGTTTCCTGAGCTGCGTCTGCAGGTACAGTTATAACACCGACAGGAACTTTCAGTCTCTGCACGAGATTTTCCAGTTTCTCGACAGGAAAAACCTGAATATCGTTGATCTTCTGTCCTACCACTTCCGGGTTAGTGTCAAATGCTGCGATGATTTTCAAGCCGTATTGCTCATAGTTAGTATAGTTGAGTAATGCTTTACCAATGTTTCCGACACCGATAAGAAATGCTGAGGAAACATCGTTCCAATTAAGGAATGTCTCAATAGCTGAAATGAGATCCTTGATTTTGTGTCCTCTTTTAGGAACACCGCGAAGTCCGGTAAGCCCGATATCTTTTCTGATCTGCGAATCGTGCACGCCGGTTGCTGCTGCCAGTTTAGGGGTTGAGACGAAATCTTCTCCCGCCTGATCGAGTATTAACAGTTCTCTGTGATACTTCGGCATCCTTCTGATGACCGCTACAGGTATTTCTCTTTTCATATTGAGTACTCCTTATCGTGAATTTATAACGTTATATAAATCACGATTAGAAGAAGGGGTAAAAAGTGTCAAGAGCTTTTCGTGATTTTTTTCACGTTATTATTTTGAGGTTGACATAAGATTATATGCTACAGATAATTGATTTGAGGTATTGATGCAGATTTATTCTAAGCTTTCATCAGTTAAAAAATTCTACTTACTTGAATATTTTTATATTCTTTTGCTATGTATTGGAGATAAATCATTAAAAGATGATGCATTTGAAGAATTTAAAAATCTTAAGAAAAAGTTTAATTTAGGTGAATCAAAATACAAGAAGAAAATCATCGAAAATGATAATCTTACAAAGAAACAACTAAATAGATATAAATTTACTTTTGATCAAGTTATTTTTGAGGCAGTTCAATATAATTTGATTAGAGAGAAGCAAGAAAAACAAGAACATATATTGGAGATTACTAATAAAGGGATTGAGGCCAAAAAAGTATTTATTAGTAGTGGTCATTTTTCATTTAATAAGTTCATTTTTAGACTCATGGAACAAACGTATAATGCGTTTAATATGCTTGTCACTTTCTGTTATAACGCTAATACTAAAAATTCTGGATTAGTAATTTTTCCAAGTTACTCTCCATTGAAACTAAACATCGAAAGATCAACATTGTCAACATACAAAGATATTGTTGATTATATGCATCTGTTGTCGAAGCAATTGGAGAAAGACATTCTTAAGTATTTAAATAGAGTCATAGACTTGAGTCAACCCAATGAAGAACTATGTAAAATCATGAATGATATGAATCTTGTTTCTAATGACCTACATGAAAAATTTGATCCTAAAAATTACAATAGAATTCTTGGTAGAATACGACGTTATTGGCTGACGTATTTCCTTAATATTATTTATGAGTTCTCATATTCTTTGAACGTCTTTGAACTTTGGGTATACCGTGCAAAGCAAATTGGTATTTTACATGCCACAGAATTCTTCCCAGAATTTTCTGGTAAGATTATCTTTCCTATTTCTATAGTTGCTCTGAAGTCTAACTCTAAGAATTTCTCTGAAATATTTCATTACTCATCTGGAAGCAAGCTTTTTTTATATGAGCCTAGATGGGAAAATATTCAAGATAAGTTCGTTAAAGAACTTTATGAGACTTACATAATAAAAAGAAGTATTACTAGAAACTATTATGTTAATCTACTTGACATAAGAGAAATATTATGTTATAAATTAAGAATATCTGAAAGGCAGTTTGACTTTTTTCTATCCAAAGTATATAAACTGAATTTGGCAGGAAAATTAAAGATTAATATTTCCCTTGAATCAGATAGACTACCTGAAGAAACAGGCGCTATGTACTTAAAAAGACCCCCTGTGCAAATTGATAACTCATTAAAAAACATAATTGCTATTGATATAGTTAAGAGGTAACTTATGAATAAATTTATCACAGCCCCAAAAGCTACAAATATTGCTCTTAGAAAGTCAAAATACGAAAAATTTTTCCTGAAAGATAATCCTTTTCCATCAACGCCATTTATAAGCAAGAACAATACTGATATAAGAATGAATGGAGACATTTACGAGAATTCAATTAGAGAAGATGAAAACAAGAAGATACTGGATAATTTCATTAAAGTTTCTCAGAATAATCAAACTCATTTAAGACTAGGTTATCTGGTTGATGTTTCATATATTGGCAGAGGAAATGGTAAATCAGCATTTCTCTTGAATTTATCAAGACAAATCAACAAAGAATTCAGTCTTGATTTATCTGAGCAGATGAATAAATGCTTCTCAATACACTTTTTCCCTGAACCCGGAGGAAGGACAAAAACTTTTTCGAAGTTCACAGACAAGATATTCGAGGCAATTTTTTCACAGAACATACTGAATACATGCATCGCAATAATATATTTAAAAGCGGTTATGAAACTTAAACCTGATATATCACTTAATGAATTTACGAGTGATTCTGTTTTGATTGAAAAGCTACTATCAGAGAACTGGTACTTTGAAAATGATATTGAGTTTAGAGACGTTTATTTTACAGCAAGAGATAATGAGTTTTTGCAGAAATTACCATTTTATTTCAACTTGTTTAGATCTAGTGGGATTCCAAATAGTTATTCTCCAATTAATCAGAAAGACGTAAACTATTATTACAATGATTTAAAAGCAAATGAGAAATTAGAGTTCATATATACTCATCTTGTAAACTTCTTCCTTGCAGCTGACTTTAACGGTGCATATATTTTTGTTGATGATTTTGAGAGGATCTTGGAGTTCCAGAGTGCAAGACAAATGAGAGATTTTGCAGTGGAGATGAGAAATGCATTATTTGATGGGCTTTATCTCAATTCAAACATTGGCTTTTATAATTTTTTACTTGTCATTCATGCTGGAGTTCACAGACTAATAGCACAAGCTTGGAGTGATTCGGGAATGGACAAAAGAGCACCGATAACTCAAGAATTTTCTTCAAATCATATTATTGAATTCAAGAAGTTAACACTTGATAAAGCATCCTCTTTAATAAAAAGGTACCTCAAAGAGTTCCGAACTGAGGACATTTATGATGATTTATTTCCATTTGATAGTAAATCAATAGAGAGAATATGCGAAATCTCTGAACTTAATGCTTCGAACATCTTACGTCATGCGAATAACCTTCTCGATAAGGCAGCTAATGATGATAACTGCAATCGTATTGATGTTGACTATGTGAGTACGAAAATTAAAACTACAGATATTGAAAGCGATCCTAAAAGTGACATTCTCGAATTAGATTCTACAAATTTGCATGATGAGTTAATGAGGAAAAATTGAAAGTAACATTGACTACAGATGAAATTCACATGCTCTTGAATTCTGAAATTTATGATCAAGAGGTTGATAATGAGTTTCTATTGTCAAATATTTTGAACAGCAAGGATTGGGTTACATTACTTGTACTAATGAAATACTTACTTGGAAAGTCCCTTGAGAAAATGAATAAAGAGCAAAACTTGGATAAACAATTTGTTAAAAAAGTATTCCTTTTATCTGAAAAGATGAATTTGCGTTTCATGGAAATGGATGTGGATTTTTTAGATGTCATGTTTCAAAATGAAAGGTGTAAGAATTCTACACTTGAAGAACTCTTGCTTGAAATTACAGAAAGGATGTACATATTTTGAAATTCTGTAAATATGTGCTGGATACTAATTCGATAATATCTTATTTTTCGAATATATTTAATGAGAAGTGTTGCATCTCTGACAGAGCTATTTCATTGATAGAAAGAGCTTTTAACAAAGAAGGTAATATTAGAATTTCTATTCCATCAATCTGCTTTGTTGAAATCTATAATAAGTTTTGCACCTCAGAAGAAATATTGGCAAATATTAAGTATGAAATATTTTCCAGAATAAGAATGTGTGACTATTTTGAGATTAGAGAATGCTCAGATGAGTTATTTGAGCATTTTATCGAGCTTGATGACAAAATAGAAAATTTAGAGAATCACGATAAACTTGTTTTGTCAACAGCAATTGAGTTAGATGCGTCGCTAATTACCTCTGATATGAAAATTGCATCATATGTGGATAAAAGTAATCTAAATATATCTATAATTTCTTAAAGATTAATTTTTGTAAATAATATATAATACTCATTTTAAGAGTTTATGCAATCATTAATCAAATGTCCTGAGGTTCAGACATCTTGAGTCAACCGTCCGGTTGCCTTTACGCGGTTAGTAGAGAAGTACAAATATTTAGAAAACAGCAGCAGGCTATAATTCCCATCCCTTGGAGAGGTGCCCGAAGGGCGGGGTGGTTCTGTCTTCGCTGTAAGTACACCGAATAAGTCCTTTTCGTAAAAACATCTACGCTAATTCTGGATGTTTTTCTTCGAAAACATCTTCGGGGAGATGTCGACAGGCTGGAGACAGAGGGTTAAACATACGGAACAATGATTATTGAACCAACATAGCCGATGCGTGCATCGGCTCTACATCCAATGAGTCAACCGTCCGGTTGCCTTTACGCGGTTAGCAGAGAAGTACAAATATTTAGAAAACAGCATCAGGCTATAATTCCCATCCCTTGGAGGGGTGCCCGAAGGGCGGGGTGGTTCTGTCTTCGCTGTAAGTACACCGAATAAGTCCTTTTCGTAAAAACATCTACGTTAATTCCGGGTGTGTTTCTTCGAAAACATCTACACTAATTCTGGATGTGTTTCTTCGAAAACATCTACGCTAATCCTGGATGTGTTTCTTCGAAAACATCTACGCTAATCCTGGATGTGTTTCTTCGAAAACATCTACGCTAATCCTGGATGTGTTTCTTCGAAAACATCTACGGGTGAATATCGCAGAATGGAGACAGAGGGTTAAGTATTCGAATAAGTTCGATTTACATAATTATTAGTTCCGGAAAATTATAATCTTGACATTTATGAGTTTAAGTAACCAAATTTTGAAAAATCCAAGGGAGGATTAAATATGAATATGTCTAAACGATTTACAGCTGAAATCATTGGTACTTTCTGGCTTGTTCTTGGTGGTTGCGGCAGCGCAGTTCTGGCTGCTGCTTTTCCGGGTGTCGGTATTGGTCTGCTGGGAGTATCCCTGGCATTTGGTCTTACTGTCTTAACAATGGCTTATGCAATTGGTCATATTTCAGGATGCCATCTTAATCCTGCTGTGACAATTGGATTATGGGCAGGTAAACGCTTCCCCGGTAAAGACGTACTCCCCTATATTCTTGCACAGGTTATAGGCGGTATATTAGGTGGAGGAGTTCTTTATCTTATAGCCAGTGGTGTTGCTGATTTTAGTGCAGCCGGTGGTTTTGCTTCGAATGGCTTTGCAGAACATTCTCCGGGCGGATATTCAATGCTCGCCGGTCTTATATGTGAAGTTGTTATGACAATGATGTTTCTGTTTATAATTATGGGTGCTACAGACAAACGAGCTCCTGCAGGTCTGGCACCAATAGCTATCGGTCTTGGTTTAACACTTATTCACCTCATCAGTATTCCTGTTACCAACACATCAGTTAATCCTGCAAGAAGCATGGGTGTTGCTGTTTTTGCTCAGGGTATAGCTCTGAAGCAACTCTGGTTCTTCTGGGTGTTCCCTATAATTGGAGGAGCACTGGGTGGATTTATCTATAATTTCATTGGAAAAGAAAAATAAGGTTCTTGAACAATATTTAAATATGGCTGTTGATCATTCGACAGCCTTTTTTTGTTGAAGTCTCGCAAAAAAATCAGTTTCTACCTACATGACCAATGCATACATCTACCCTCATTCAATTTATAAAACGTCCATTAGCTCTACACTATTACCAAAGGACTCTGTTCAATCGTGAAGTATTAGGTAAGTTCTAATAGAACAGTCTTTTACACTCCCAGACAATATCCTCGCATTTCTGAAACTCCATAAATCTGTTCAGTTCCTTCTCAAAAAGCTCTTTGAATTCCTGACTATCAGCCTCTGGGAGCTCTCTATGAATGCTCTTAACAACAAGCTGTTTCTTTTTCCGATCTGCCTTAACATCTATTCTCAGGACAAATTTATCTCTCCATATTACAGGGAGTACAAAGTAGCCATATACTCTTTTCTTTTCGGGGACATAACACTCAAGCCTGTATGAGAAATCGAATAACCTCTCAATCCGCTCTCTTATAATTATCAGATTATCAAACGGGGAAAGAATACGGACATCATTTGCTACCGGAACATCTATGTCTTTTAGTTTGCTTTCCAGCATGTAAAACTCACCATCATTATTCTCAAGCTTAACCTTAAGAACTTCACCACTCCTGATTAACTGAGCAATCCCGACTTCAATGATCTTCTTAGCGTTTACATTGAGGAACTTCTCCATTTCCCTGGCACTGAGAATTCCATGGGTAGACAAAGTTTTACGTACAAAGAAAATCCCCATCTCAGTATCATCCGGAACTGAAACATCCAAATTTTCCGGAATTATCCTTTCTGTCAGGTTATAAATTCTCTGAAAATTATCCCTGCGTTCAATCATGAGATCACCACGCCAGACAAGTGACTCCAGAGCTACCTTTATCGGACTGTATGTCCAGATTGCCTGTTTATCCCCTCTGACCTTACTGAAGTTCTTAATCCCAAGCGGCCCTTCTTTTCTTATTCTTCCCAATACCATATCAATATGTGGTTCAGCTTCTTTCAGCCATTGTTTTTCCCATGATTTTGTTGGGAACTCCCTTATCCGTCTGCTGTAATACCTGTAATTCTCCATAGGCAGATAAGACAAAGCATGACCGAAAAACTCAAACACAGATTTATCCCTGCTCAATAATGTATCAAGATACTCCTGTTTGTACCCTTTCAGTCTGGTAAACAAAGTATGATGGTGAGCTCTGTTGATTATGTTTATAGTATCAATCTGAACGTATCCAAGAGCTTTAATCATCTCCAAAGTACTCATTTCATCAGCCTCTATACTATTATACAGCATTTGTGAGTTAATAGCAAGTCTCCGTGCCTGCTCCAGAGATAGTATAGATAGAGTATTATTACTCATCAAATAAATCTCCGAACAGATCACCCAGAGTTTCTGTCTGCTGATTCTGCTTACCGTACTTACTTATCAGGAATTTATCCTGCTTAAACTGCTTCTTCGACTTTCTGCCGGATCGCATACCTTCCTGCTGCTTCTCTCCATTGTAGTCACAGCGGCCATCAGGACAAATCAGCACCTTCTTATTTCGCTTCTGTACAAACATCAGATTTTTACCGCAAACAGGACATTTCTGTTTCGATAGATTATCCGGAACAAACTTCACATCACTTTTTTTGACACTATTGAGAATCTCGACAGTCTTCTGTTTTATCTCATCCAGAAATTTCCTGGAGTCCATCTTTCTCTTTGCAATCAATTCCAGCTGATTTTCCCAGACAGCAGTCAAATCGGGAGAAACCAGTTCCTGAGGAGCTATTCTGATAAATTCACTTGCTTTCCCGGTAGGTACAAGCTGCTTTCCGTCACGTTCGACATAGTGGTTTCCAATCAGTTTCTCAATAATATCTGCTCTTGTCGCCGGTGTCCCTAATCCGGTATCTTTCAACTTTTCCTTCAGCTTAGGGTCTTTCACGAATTTGGAGCAAAACTCCATAGCTGTCAGCAGAGTCGCTTCTGTATAACGTGGTGGAGCTTCAGTCTCATGTTCTGAAGTGTCTATGCGAGCAGCCTTAATTATCTGTCCCTGCTTTAAATCTACCCTTTTGACGGAAACCGAAGATGAGTCCTGATGAGGCAGATCCATCCATGTTCTCTCCATTACAATCTGATCTGAAAATGTGAATCTCTCACCTGAACATTCCGCAGATGCGCTTATCTTACTTACAACTGCGTCTTCCGACAACACAGCGAGAAATCTGAATGCTATCAGTTCATATATCTTTCTTTCGTCGTTATCGTTCGATGAGAAATGAGGTTTTGTCTCAGTAGGCAACAGGGCATGGTGATCAGACACTTTCGCATTGTTAATAAAGCTCTTTCGTTTCTCATATCCATTAGTAAGCAGTTTTTTAGCTGCTGAAGATGTCCTGGAATAACCGGACAGAGCCGACAGTCTCTCTTTAAGAGTTCCAACCATGTCATCGGTTATGCAGCGAGAATCAGTTCTGGGGTAAGTAATCAGCTTCATTCTTTCGTAGAGGGTCTGAGCACAGGAAAGGGTCTTCTTGGCAGAAAATCCGAAAAGCTTGTTAGCGTCCCTCTGCAGTTCAGTAAGATCATATGCCAGTGGCGGCTGCTTCCTTACTTTTTTCTGGGAAAACTCTGTGATTTTGAATTCACCCGACTCTTTGCACTGATTTTTAACAGCATTTAGGTTTTCCCAGTCAAAAGAATTTGCTGAGTTTTTACTGTTAACCCTGTGGAATCTCAATCCATTCAAATCAGCAAACAGTTTCCAGTACTTTTTACTGACAAAATTCTTTCTTTCCAGTTCTCTATTCACCATCATTGCTAATGTAGGAGTCTGAACCCTGCCGGCATTAAGTTGAGAGTCGTGTTTACATGTTAAAGCTCTGGTGATGTTCAACCCTACTATCCAGTCAGCATAAGCTCTGGATTCTGCCGCACGGAAGAGTCCCATATATTCGGATCCCGGTTTGAGGTTGTTCATCCCGTCTTTTATAGCTTTATCTGTCTGGGAAGAAATCCACAGCCTTTTAATCGGCTTTCGGTTACCGCTCAGTTTAAGAATCCAGCGAGCAACCAACTCCCCTTCCCTACCTGCATCTGTGGCAATGATTATTTCGTTAACATCTTTTCGACTAATCAAAGATGACACGGATTTATATTGATGTGAAGTCTTACGCATCACACGGAGCTTCATCTTATCCGGAATTATAGGCAGATCATCCAGATTCCAGCTTTTATATTTTGCATCATAATAATGAGGCTCTACAAGCTCAACAAGATGTCCCATAGCCCATGTAACAATATGAGAGTTGCCTTCCATGAAGGCTTTTCCCCTGCTTCTGCAGTTTAGTACACGTCCGATTTCTTTACCAACGCTGGGCTTTTCAGCTAATATAAGTGCTTTCATTTTACATCCTTAAATCTGTTTGTATGTTTCCATTCATAAATATTTATACAAGGCATGGTGTCAAGGAGGTAAAAATCATGAATTAATTAGATAAGATTTCCATATACTGAATACAGTATGCCCGTAAGTGAAAATAATAGTTATCAGTTCAGCTTATATTTGGTTCGGTTTTAATTATACTTCTCATCAACCTAATGACAAATGTAAATTCATTGCTATAGTTTAATTTTGCAAATATCACGATAATATTCGATATTTAATTGTCAATAGATGTACACAAAGTATACAGCACAAAGTTTATACTTAATATACCAGTATTGTTCAGTTTTGGATGACATAACATTGATAGTGCTTTTAAATAGACTTTTTGGATGCTTTTTGCGTTTGAGTAGTAACATTGTCAGCCTCTGAAAAACATCCTGAGGATGAATTTCAGAAACTGAGTCAGAATGCTGCGCTATAATTTACCCGAATTATATAGCACACTTTGTTATAAACGAGAACAAACTTTTTTCGTAGATTCTGCTCCCGTGTTTACAGTACCCTTCTGTCTATCCTATATTGCAATAGTTGTTCCAAAAAACTATTTTTTCAACAGAAAAAATTCTAATCAGTATTATTATGCTGAATACTCAGTCAATCAACATGTAATTCATACACTAAGATCAAAATCGTTAAAAAAACTCTTTTCAATTTATGTAACAATATCTATGTTTGACTCAGGAGATAATATGAAGAAAATTATATCGATGTTTATGTTTGCTGTATTATGCAATGCAATTTTTGCTCAGTATACTTTCCCTCACCATATGACAGAAGCAGAGGAAAGAGACAGATACCTTATAGGCAGAGACTTCAATGAGACTCAACCTCCTGCCTCACAGGTAAGACCTGTAGCTGAATTTGAACAGATGTCTGCAGTAATTATAGCTTATCCGCTGGGTATTCCAATGGAACTCATTAACGCTCTTGCTAACGATACACATGTTATTATTGCCGTTGAAAATGAAAGCACGAGACAAATTGCTGAAACTCAGTTTATCGATAATGGTATTAACATGAATAATTGCGAATTCTTGATATACGATACAAATTCATATTGGACCAGAGACTTTGGACCATTCTTCATTATGGACAGCAACAATGAAATAGCTGTCGTAGATTTCCCCTACAATAGAACTTACAGACCGCTTGATAATGATTTCCCTCCGTTCTTCGCAGCTTCCGATACTCTTGACTGGTACGGAATGGATGTTATACATACAGGCGGTAATTATATGAATGACGGTGTTTCAACTGGAGCATCATCTGATCTGGTTCTTACAGAGAACACTCCATTGACTGAGCTGGAAATCAAAAACAGGCTTGCATCATATCTGGGAACATCCAGATACTTTACCATTAGCGACCCCAACAACACTTATATCGATCATATTGACTGCTGGGGAAAATTTCTCGCTCCTGACAAAATCCTGCTGAGAACAGTCAGCCCAACTCACGCCCAGTATCAGGAACTGGAAAACACATATAATTTCTTCCAGACAACCCTCTCCTGCTACGGCACTCCTTACAGAATTTTCAGAGTAAATACAGATAGTGATGAGCCATACACAAACTCGCTGATCCTCAATAAAAACGTCTATGTGCCATTAGTAGGAACTCAAAATGACTCCTTAGCATTAGAAGTATACAGAATGGCTATGCCCGGTTATAATGTGCAGGGGTTCTACAGCGCCGGAACAATTAACTGGAGAAGTACAGATGCACTTCACTGCAGAACTCATGAAGTACCGGACAAAAACATGCTCTACATCGGTCATTTACCACAGACAACAGTCGATGTCACCAGATCAGACATCAACATTGATGCCGAGATCATACCGCTCAGCGGATACAGCCTGCATACAGACTCCCTTCTGGTGTACTACAAAACATCATTCAACGGAGCGTATCAATCTGTTCCATTAACATGGTATGAAGAAAATGACTACAGAGCTGTGATCCCTGCTTATCCCCTTGGTACAACAATCTACTACTACATACATGCTGCAGATATGTCAGGAAGAAGCGAAAACCTGCCGATTATGGGCAGCATTGATCCGTTTGCTTTTACCATAACAAACGACATTATGCGCCCGGTTGTCAGCCATACCCCAGATACTGTTATTGATGCTTCTGATTTCCCTTACACACTTACTGTGAACGTTTCAGACGACGGTTTTGTGTCCAATGTTCTGCTTGAGTACAAGACCGTAGGAATAGCCCAGTATGCTCAGTTTGTACAGCAGGATGCCGCGACATGGACCTATACTTTTGACACTCCGCCCAATCAGGCAGACTCACTTTTCTACAGGATTCATGCGGCAGATAACGGTACTCCGCCCAACTTTACTTCTTACCCGGAAACAGGTTTTCAGAAAGTTTACGTGAACGGTACCAGTGTGGATGATAATGAAATTGAAATTTCTTCCTCACACCTGAGTCTTTACCCGAATCCATTCTCCGCAGGAAGCTCAAATTTCCTGAATATAGCCTTCTCTGCCAAAGATAAAAACGAGTCACTGAAAGGTGATGTTAAGATATACAATATCAAGGGACAGCTTATCAGAACTATTGAACAGCCGGAAAACTCAATCGTGAAATCTGTACAGTGGAATGGAAAAGATGAGCATAATAAGAATGTTTCTAACGGAATCTACCTTATTAAAGTAAAGACAAACAGAAACAGACAGCTTATTAAGAAAATGGTTTTACTGAAATAGTTTATACCCCAATAGTGAAAGATTTTAACCTGGTTTCAGGTTACGTAAATTATAAATAGCTCGGATTGTTATCTCCGAGCTTTTTTATATAGTTTATTATAATACAGCAATCAGAATCTGTCTTCCAGTTCCTCAAAACCATCAATTATCATATCCGGCTCATGCTCTGCCAGCTCTTCTCGCGTGTTAGAACCGGTTGTAATAGATATTACTTTTGCTCCGAGATGTCTCGCTGTCTTGATATCAAGAATTGTATCTCCGATTATCGTGATGTCCTCAAACTCTGCCCCATAGTGCTCTTTTGCTTTTCTGAGAGCTGTTTCAGCTATATCAAAGCGTTTAAGCCCATCTTCCCCATATCCGCCTGTGGCAAAGCAATCCCAGATCCCCAGCTTGGACAGCTTATACTCAGCTCCAATGCTCAGTTCTCCGGTTATCAGCACCATTGGGCAGTCCTTTTCGTGCAGAGACCTGACGAATGACACAGCTGTGGAATTCTCCCGCCAGACATCCGTATCCTTAAAGGCTTCCAACTGCTCTCTGTACAATATGAGAAACTTCTCCCATAGGCTCTCGGAGAACTCATATCCGTGCTTCTGCAGAATCTCCATCAGCACATCCTTATCGGAACGGGCAGAAGTATTAACTCCCTTAAGGGCGTTAGTTATGTCCAGCAGTTGATTTACCGCATGCTCATAAGGCAGGTCAGTACGTGAATCGCGTTTTATCAATGTACCGTTTATATCAAACATTGTCAATCTGTTCATTGGCAGGGCTCCTTTGGGTAGATCTATCAATAAGTAAAGCTGTTTTACAGGTTGTGTAAAAACGCAAGTCAACTTAAAGTAATAGTAATTCATGTCGTTCCTTCTGTTCGCAGCATATTCCCTTCGACTCCGCTCAGGGAGCTTATAACTCTAACTTTTTCAGCAAGTTAAGCTGATTGAGTCCCGAATAATCGGGAAAATCTTCGACACAAGCTGTATCAAAATCAACATTGAATT
>CALODV010000009.1:0-1836 GCA_942492065.1 Cloacimonadales bacterium (SeqCode)
CATCAATGACCGATCATCTATCTAAAAGAAGTATTATTTACCAGTTGAAAAACATTAAATGAATAAATAAATGAAACTATCTGACTCTGGAACATTGATACTGGAAAGGGATGGATGATTATAATTTGTAAGATGAATGCTTTCAATTATTAGTTACATTGTTAAAACCATCATTGTAACTAAACGTCTCGCCGGCCGCTTGCACTGCTTGCAGTAGAAGAACAGCGGTTCACGCAAACACCTTGAATAGCGATCATGCTGTTGGTATGAATTAAAGAACAAGAAAAGTAGAAGAAACTTCACGAAAGATCGTAATTCGCAAAATAAAGAAACGTCTGAATTTCTGAACTTTCATATTAATTCTTTGTTTCAGATTATGTGAAAGACTACTACAAAAATTTACGGCGTCGGCCTCAGTCTGTGATTGAGCACAAGTTGGTGCAGACAATAAGCGTCAGCTGGTTGAGTACGAGTAATGAATCTAAAACGTCGTCAACTGTCACAGTAACTTACAGGTTACAGGAGGATCAGAATGCCAGACATTATTGACTGAGACGATTGAAAATGTGCAGCCTGTGATGCTGAGACCAGCCCGTCCTCAGCCCTGCAGCTCACCCATGCTTGGACGACATAATTCACGGCGTCGGGTCGTTTTTTTTACTTTTTCATTTTAAATATGAATGCGTTTTTAACGTTTTAACGTTTTTATACTACTACGATACTAACGGCTAATTTGCTGTGCTCGGCAAATTTGGAAGAAAAGGCAGTATAAATTGAAGAATTTCACGACAAGGTTTATCTTGAGTTCCTGATTCATATTTAATCTTCAAGACTGATTTGTGCTGATCTTTCGTCTTTTAAAGCGTGATTGTCTGTAAAAACAACATCATCCTTGACATTGACACAACCAACCGTTTCCAACGTATTCTCATTCTCAGTATTTATGACATATTATTCGTGTCAACAAAATTAATGCTTTTTATTCAATTTGGTCCTTCAGCTGAAGAAACAATCCTACCGTTGTTTCTATTCTTGTGACCAATGTTCTTAACATCTATTTTAACGGAGTTGTATCAGAAACTAAGATGAAGCGCGAAATTGGAATGCAATAAACTTGAATTGCAGACAGAGCTTCGCACAAATTTGTAACATAATGCTTCTCGGTCTTTTATTGTCTTTTTCACAGGCTGACTCAATGAAACTTTAATAGAATTCCGGGCATTCCGAATAGAAAGAATGTGATGGCGCCAAACAAAACGGCAAGTTGATTCGAAGTGATTCGCTAGGCGGCACCACCTGTCGGGACGACACCTAGCGAAGCTTCTTGCTGCTTTTTCAGCCATACATGGAGTCCTGTGCGGATCGGGCGGCACTGGCCGAGGCGGTACTATCGACATTTATGAATCTCTTTCTTTAGGCCTTAGATTGATTGGTGCAAAAGGCCGTCAGTGTCGATTTGTAGTACGTTTTCACTACTAGCAGTCAAAATGATCAATAGGAAAGTCTCTAAAAGTAGTTCTAGCCATGTTTATCAGACCAACGAAATGCAAAACGACATATTTCGTTGCAGACGACATGTTGTAACCAACATGTTTAAGTCAACATGTGGTCCAAAAACACACATCGGCCAACACGTGCCTAACATGTTAACTGCAAGCGACGCTGTAGATCAGCATTGTTTAGTGCGGGCTATGGATTGTTGTGATAGTTTCATCGGCCTACTACTTCCTGGACTGCAACATTTACTACTAGTTATTCAGTTACTATTCTCTGTCACCTTTGGAATGACGGTATGTTGATTAGTGATGCGCAGACAGACTGCTGCTGTCTTGTAGC
>CALODV010000010.1:0-4328 GCA_942492065.1 Cloacimonadales bacterium (SeqCode)
GAACTGATGTAATACTAATCGTTGATTGCATCGCATTCCGTCTCTTTAATTCATATTCTGCACGTATTTGAGCCAACGCTGTACTGTATATCTCAGGGAAATCCAATGATATAAATTTGACCCCTATACGTTGAACTGATGTTCTACTCGTAGAATTGTTATTCACGGCAGTGTAATCATAAATTACGCCATTGCTATCTGTAAATCCCACAACTTGTACCTTGTTATATAACTCTCTCCACTTATAATTTAGTGTCGAACCAAGATAAATATTTTTATTTTTTCCAGTATCCAACACATCTTTGTAGTGGTAGAGACTACCTTTGATTGAGTCATCATAATCCTCCTCGAATACCAAATGTCCAGCGACATCATAGTACATGTTTCTTGAAACCATACTATTTAATTCCAGCATTACATCTCCGTATGTACGTCCTCTTTCTGTACGCATGGTATATGGCGTATCATCAATCGATGGATCAAGTGCCTGTAATTTGGGGCTCTTTGCATCAATTGGAAATTGTGAATTCTCATCCAGGTATAAATCAAGTATGTCTTTAATAGCCGTATTTACATCATATCCTACTGGTATCAAATATGTCCCATCTAAGTTTCCACCATTCGTTCCATCAAGTAAGCTAAATTTGTCGATTCCATTCAACGTAATCGTACTAGAACTATTTCCAGAAGCTAGCTGTGGTTCCGATATGACAAACACTCCATGCTTAAAATATATATCATCGCCATTTCTATCTATGCCAAGCTCTAATAAGAACTTGCTGTTTACCCAAATCCCATATGGATTGGGATTATATTCGCCATCAATATTGGCTAGGGTCAAAGAGACACTTCTCCTTGTCCCATTTTGCCAATTTACCGTCAGATTTCCATCAAGAATATCTGCAGTGATCGTACTTGAGATAGACTCATCTATATTTCTGAGAAATGATACTCTGGCTTTGTATGTGAATGATTCACCACTTTCTAATATATCTAGGTATTGACGAACCGTTAGTGTAGCCATAATTCACCTCCTATAAATCATCTACTTGTCTAAATGTGAAATTAATTGTTGCCAATTGACGCTGTAATACGTCAACATGTTTGTATGTGAAATTCGATGTAGAGACAATCCATGTCTCACCATAACGTGATTTCAGTATTTTATTTTTCTTGTTGTTGATAAATGCTCCAAGTGTTTCGATATACTCTCTGCTGTAGTTCAATGAATCAGCTTCGCTACAATCAATACTTCCACCAGTTGCACTAATTGAACCCTCAATGAAGTCATGTTGTCCAAATGTCTGCGGTGTATACTTAGAGAATGAAGAATCATAATATGTCATATCTTGAACTCTTCCTATTTGACCACTAGATAAATCAAGATCAAATAGATATACAGTGTCACTATCTTCATCAGTTAATGACCAATGGTACCAATCTGTGTATACAGTGGGTGCATCGAGTGGTGTTGAAATCTCTGTATCGTTTACAGCAAACACTCTATAGTCATAGTTTCTATACGCTCTAGCTCTATGATCAGTGAATGATTCAACATCTAAATCAACTTTCTTCAACAATGTAAAGGTTGTTTCATTTTCTTCTTTTCTATAAATTTCCCAATTTGTAATTGGATTTGTGATACCTTCAATATTTCCCGCAGCTAATGTATTGTTGAACTCGGCTAACATCAAGGTCTGTGGCGTCCATGTATACGAATCTTGAAATCTCAATGCATCTACTTCTTCATCTGTAAGATTCACATTTAAGCATCTACACTTATCGATTTTCGCCGATCCATAGATTTGGATCTTGTCATATACAACTGCTTCCGGAATTGAGTAAACTTGTTGAAGGAAACTAGTACCCAAGAAAATTCCTGACAAAAACAATATTTACCTCCTTTCTCTATTTTTAACTATGTAGTGTTTCCAACGGTTGTGTAGACCGAGAAACAAGATAAAATAATAATTTCATTAGGGAGAAATAAATCTCCCTGTGTTTTAGTAAAATTCTATTAATTCATACTGTATGGTTCTAGCCGGTGATGATACTCCCCATCCAAATTCCAATTGAGTACTATTTAATATTATACCATAATGTTGTTGCCATGTTGTCAACGTTGTTCTTAACCCATATATTAACTCAGTTTTTGATATATCAGTAATTGCCGACCCCAATGTTTCAACTATTGGAAATGCTGTAGATGTGACAGTACCTCTGGTTATATTTCTAACTAATTCATATTCTACTATGTCGAAATACACTGTTCCTGCTGAACCAAATGTAGTGGAGCCTCTTTGTATTGTAACTGAGTTTCCATCTGCGGCTAGTTCGAATGTAAATGAGCTTTTGCTTTGATCTGCCGATATTGCAGAATTACCCGCTGGCAACTCAAATCCTTTAAATCTTATGACTGTCTTGGTGCTATCTACATTACTAATAGAAACAACTTCTGAGGTTGATGTAGTAGGGAATACGTGTGATTCGTGTGTTATTTTCTTTATTCTCGCCCCACCATTAGGGGCATACGTAAAAGCCGACTCTTCCTCATAAATTTTATAAAATCCAATAGCAGATACAAGTTCTGTCAATTGTGTTCCATCTGGGAAATTTAGTGGCTTACTTATTCCCTCTCTGATTATATTATACCCTGCCGACGAAATATCGGAAGTGATTCTTATTGTAAAGCTTTCTAATCCGCTTGCTGGCGCAACTGTGATATTAGTTCCATTCACGCTGTATGGTGTAAGTCCACCATTTTGTTGAGCTTTGTTGTCACTTTCTATTTCTACTCTATTAATCGCCTCACTATTGCTATTCACTTGTGCCGGTTGATTCAAATTAACCGTATACTCGATTTCACCCACTACAGCACTTGTTTGCTCGATAGTTCCACCTTTAGTTAAAAGGAATTGTTGAGATTCGTGTTGTTCTTGGTTTGGTGTTTCTAGTTGGTAAATTAATTTAGTTCCTGTTAAGTCGGCTTGTGCAGATGCTAAATCTGCGTAAGTGCCCTTTTCAACTACATAACCGAAACTAGTTGTATTCCTAGAATATATAGTTCCGATATTAATTGTTTGGTCAGGTGGATTAACAGCAAATCCCGAACTAAACTCAGTTGTTATAGACTCGTTCAAATCAATGATATCTGTTCCATATTCAGACCAATCACTCGGCTTTGTAATTCTAACCACATCTACATTTACGAAACCTGTAGTCAATTCAGTTATATCACCACTTAACAACGCATACCCATCACCATCAATAGGTGCTACATTCCTAACAACCTCACCAGTATTAACATTGTAAGTATCTACAACACCATTAGGCAATGATTTCAAATTTTGAGGTAATGAAATGGTTGTTTTATTTTGTTGTTCAAAAGTATCATCTGTGCCTAATATTCTAGCCATCAAATTAGCTATAGAAGTAGTTCCCGTTCCTACACTTAGACCATAACTTATAAAGTCTATTGTTTTGCCAGCATCACTTGTAAATGTTCTTTCTGTTTCTACAGTTGTAGGTACAGGCATATCGTCTTGTGTTCCATCTGTATACGTTACCCTCATTCTAGCATTATTGGAGCCTGTTTTTATATCAGAGTAAGAAAATACATATTGAACATTATCTAAAAATTTAATGTCAAATATCTTTCTGTCTTCATTTGATACAGCTTGTGCGTCTGTTAATTTGAAATCAGATTTGTTAAGTATAACTATTTCAACATTTGCATTGTCTAATAAATCTTCGGTAGATAACTTATTCTTACCCACAACCGATATATCACCGTTAACGTTGTTTATGCCGTTTGGAAGATAACCGTTTGATGCATAGGCTTTAAACGCTTCGTCTTGAGTGTATGATTGCTTGTTTAAGGCTGTGAGGTTAATTAACATTTGATGTTTTCTATCAATTTGACCTATATTTCCTTCTCTGAATTTTATATTAGCGAGTAATGTTTTTGTTGCGGTAATAATACCATAAACTAAACTTTGCCCCACTACATCTGTTCCTATTTCATCAAACGTACCATCGCTATATCTTAATTGTATATAATCCCTTATATCTCCAACGCTAGTGTTTTTGATTTCATACAAAGCAAATATCTTATCACCAGTTGTAATATTAAACGTTTGGTTTGTAGCATCGTAAGGATTCGTAAGTTCGTTAGTGCCATCTGTATTAACATCTATTAAAGTAAACCCACCATCACTTATAACACTTGTAACTGCATCACCTAAAACAACCTCTTGTACTACACTATCACCATCAACCACAATTTCATTAAACCCATCGACTACCAAGTCTTTGTATGTGTCTCCACC
>CALODV010000011.1:0-3928 GCA_942492065.1 Cloacimonadales bacterium (SeqCode)
GAAGAAGCGAAAAGCACTGAACAATTATCAGAGATGATTGATGAGTATACTCAAAAGCTAGAAGACGCGGAAGTTGAACAGGAAAAATGGCAAAATAAAATACTAGATGGTAAAGGTGATCTAGAATTATATAGAAATGAATTAGAAGATGCAAATAATAGTGTAACTAAATATTCAGAAAAAATAGAATTGACCACTATGCGAATGCAAAATTTAGCATGGGCACAGGGCATAATGAATGGTTCAATTGTTATATTAAACGAACGAATTCAAGATGGAAATGATCTTCAAGATTACTGGGTAGATAGACTTGAAAAGACTGCTGAAAAATCTAATGAAGTCAATTCTTCAATGTCGCAAGCAATTCCAATTTTCACTAAAGTACAAGATAAGATAGAAGAAATTACCAAAGATTACAAATTCATGTCTGAGGCTGGTAAAGCAAATGCTCGTGCATTCATTCAAGCTGAAATTGACAAATCTAAAAAACTCAAAGAATCCGTTTTAGAACGTATAGAACTTTACCAAGCAGAATTCGATGCAATGCTAAAGATTATTATGCTTGGTGAAGAAACGCTGACCACCGGTCAGTTAAAGCGATTTACAGAGCTTGGTCGTGGAATCGGCGCACTCGTAGAGCGAGTAGAAGAGATTACAATTTCTACCAACAAGTTAGAGGGCACTTTTGACGATATCACAAAGACCACAGACGAAACAACCGAATCATTCAAAGACCTTTCATCTCAAATCGAGTCAGAAAATGTCAAGGCTGTAGAGAAATATCGCGACACCATTGTGGAAGCCTTGGATGAGGAAAAGGAACTCATCGATCGCAACAAAGAAGCATGGGAACGTGATTTCGAAGACCGTCAAACTGCATCTGATCGATACTACGAAGACATTCTAAATTCACATGATGCAGAAACTGACGCCTTAAAAGAAAAGCGTGACATCGAAGATGAAATCGCCGATATACAAAAGTCTCAAATCGAATTATCCAAATTACAAGAGAAATTGGCAAATATTGGCAAAGAGCGTAATGTTCGCGTACTAACCGCTTCTGGATGGCAATGGGTTGCAGACCCTTCAGAAATTGCAAAGGCAAATGAAGAAATTGCGAAAGTTGAAGAAACTCTAGCTGAACAACAACAGGCTAAAAAAGAAGCTGATCAAGACCGTTCTAGAGAAGAGACACGTAGACACTACGAAGAAGAAAAACTTATTGTAGATAGAGCATTCGAAGATGAAGAACGCTCAACTGAGAGACACTATCAAGATATGTATAACACCATAGACTTCTGGCTAGACGAAATCAAGGATGAAGAGTCTTCAAATTATGCAGACCGTATATCCAACTTGCAGACATTTGTTAATAACTATAACGCTGAAATGTCTAGAATGGGTGGCGGAGCAATAGGTACACCTTCGACTCCAACAATAGTAGACCCAGGCGGAACACCTACATCTAAAAAAGATGAGATAATCCAACAAATGAAACTGAATAGTTCACAATGGGGTGCAGCATCTGAGACCGAAAAGAAAAGATTAGCTGACGAAAACCTCAAGCTCGGTGGAGATATTGGGTGGAGTAGAAATCAAAAGGGTGAATGGATTGATGAGTCTGGTAAACGTGCATATGCAAATGGTGGACTTAATAACTACACTGGTGATGCAGCAATGCATGGAACGTCTACACGTCCTGAGATGGTGTTAAACAATTCACAAGCTGCAGGATTATTCAACTTCATAAAAGATATGAGTAGTTTTAATCCATCAATGATGTCAAATAAAACACCAGTTTCATCCGGTGGAAAAAGCATAACAATTCAAAGTCTAACGCTCCCAGGAGTGAAGGATAGTAATAGCTTTATAGCTGATTTAGATAGAATAGCCAACACAGGAGGAGGATATTAATGGCAAATACAATTTATCAACCTACATTTTTACAGCCAGAACTCACTTCTGTGGATATGGCACAAAATCAAGACTTTACATGTATAGTCGATGGAACAACAATCGACTCATACAGATTAATAATTTACAACAATGATACAAGTGCAGTTTTATACGATACAACCAAGACTGCACTTGGTTCTCCCTTATTTAATGGGGAAACACTTAGTGTAACTGTAACAGGTGGAACAGTAGCAAACGGACTAGAATTAAAATGGACTATGGAATATTGGAATGGCTCTGAGAGCGTTTTATCTTATGAAACTTTATTTAGTAGTTCTACAACTGCTACACTTTCTATAGCTATACCGGTTCCGGTTACAGCACAAGCTCATGAGTTCGTTGGAACATACACTCAAGCAGAAGGTGTTGCATTACAAGAATGGTACTATATATTATATGATAGTGATGGTGTTGAAATTGATCGAAGTTCAGTAAGTTTTTCTGGAGATATCAGACACACCTTCAGTGGATTCTTAAATGGAAGCTCACTAAAAATAAAAGGCTTTTTAAAGACTCAACAAAATGAAGAAATAGAAAGTCCACTGTATTCATTTACGGTAAGTTATTCAGTTCCGATTTTGGATATAATTCCAAGCGCAACAGTTCAATCAGACACAACATCGGTCTTAACAGAATGGGGTGGAATATCACAAGTTAATGGTACGGTAACAGGTGGAAGTAGTTCATATATTGAAAATTTCCTATATACTGGAAACTGGGGATTAGAACTAGGAACTGGTGCAATCTTATCATACGAACTTGATATACCAATTACCAAAACTTTCCATCATGTATGGGTGCAAGAAAATGCATCGTTTACAGGTGAGATATTGAAACTTAGCAATACTGGAAATTCAGACTACCACTTAATTGGCTATGATACAGGAAAATTCTTCGCGGAAATAAACGGAGTTAAAAAATATGGAACTTTATCATTTAGAACGGACAGAGTATATATCATAGTTATACGCGGAACAGATACACTCATTAGAGAATATTACCTCAGTGAAACGCATGGTTATATATCAGATAACTATACTTACGAAGAGATGATAGTATTTACTCACGATGAGTTGGAAACAATAGGATCATAAAGGAGGTATATTATTCCTAATTATACGAGCAACATAAATTTGATAAAGCCGTTGTCAAGCGAGCAATACAATATTGACAACAACAATGATAATGCGGATTTGATAGACGCTGCGATACAAGCAAATATAGATGATATTGCTACAAATACTTCGAACATATCATCTAACGATACAGACATTGCTACAAATGCCTCTGATATAGCTACAAACGCAGCAGATATTGCAACAGAAACTACGAATAGAATTGGTGGAGATAATGCGCTTCAATCTCAGATAGACACACTTGTAGTAACTGGAGTAGCAGAACCAATGGTAGCAGTTTACAAAACAAAGGATATAACGAATACAAATGACTACATTATCTCATACGGAACTCTCGCATTATTTGATGAGATGAGAATAAATGTAGAAGTGTTAAATACAAATACTGGAAATGTTACAGTTAAATTAAATACCGAAGTAGCAAAACCTGTTAGATGGAGAACTAACGGAGTAGATACAGAATTGACACAAGGAATGATGGATGGGATCAATGAGCTTCAATATGATGCTTCAGCAGAAGTTTTCCTATTACTCACACGTGACGGAGTAAAACAATCAAACCCAATCACAGCCCAAGAGCCAATTACCCAAGTAGGTGGAGACACATACAAAGACTTGGTAGTCGATGGGTTTAATGAAATTGTGGTTGATGGTGATAGTGTAGTACAAGAGGTTGTTTTAGGTGATGCAGTTACAAGTGTTATAAGTGATGGTGGGTTTACTTTAATAGATGTTAATACAGATGGCACTAACGAACTTACGAATCCTTACGATGCTACAAACCAAACGTTTAATATTACAACTGGTGATAAGATATTTGCTTTGTATGAAATCAA
>CALODV010000012.1:0-1583 GCA_942492065.1 Cloacimonadales bacterium (SeqCode)
AGAATTAATATTGAAATCAGAAATGTATTTTGACTATGAGAACCTCATAGTTGTTAAAACAGTTAATACAAAAGAAGAATATGATAGGGAAATGCTTGTCTATGGCAGGCATTTCTCCTTTGTTCCCGAAATCATTAATAGAGATGATGAACTTTCATTCTCTATGGAGATGATCCAGGGGCATCACATTAGCGAAGGATCTGATTATCACATAATTGGTGAACATTTTTCTCAGCTTCATTCGGTTAAATCAGGAGATTTGTCGTTGTGTCACCAGGACACTAATCCTAAGAATTACATGTACTCTCTGGGTGAATACTATTTTATTGACTTTGCTGAATCAGGATTCAATTATCCTGAATTTGACCTTATCCATTTTCTTCTCTTCTGGGCTGAAATTGCTGATTCTGATGCATTCAAGATAATTATCAATAGTCTTATTGAAGGCTACAGCAGAAAAGGGAAGTTGGTTCAAAGCAGGTGGATCGAGCTGTTTCCGCAGATTGTTCAGATGTTTGATGATCGCAGACAAATGTATAATAAGCCTAATATTATATCCGAAAATACTTTGACTAACAGAAAGCTGGTTAAATCCTTAAATCTCTGACTTATTTAAGTAAAACCATTTTCCCTGTTCTGTTAAGCTTTTCTGATTTGATATTATAGAAATATACACCTGCACCCGATTCTTTGTTATTACTATCTCTCCCATCCCATTTAACGTTATGTATACCTCTTGTAAACTCTCCTCTACACAAAGTTTTTACTTTCTGCCCGATAACGTTATAAATAGACAGTTCTACCTGCTGCTTTTCCGAAAGCGAGAAGCTGATTGATGTTTCAGGATTAAACGGATTAGGGTAGTTACCTAACAATTCATTCGTGTATTCATTCACATCGTTATTTCCCAGAACCTGTTCAATAGTTATGTAGATTGGCGAACTCAAACCCGATGAATAAACGCTTTGAATAGATATCTCATATTGTGATTGACTGATATCAATTATATTTCCCAAATAAAATGATGTAGAGTCAACATCAAATGTAAATTGACCAGCATTAATATCAATTCTGAATCCGGTGAAGCTCCTTGAGTTCAAATCAGAGAAATCCCAACTGAGCATCATTGAGTTTGAATCAAAAACAGGATTCTGAGGGGCTACTCTAATTTCGTTAAGGGTAACCTCATATAAGTACTGTCCGTAATAGCTGACATTGACCGAGTCTATACTGTGATCAGCAAATCCAGGTTTGCTAATTACAATATTATACAAATCATTTTCTATAGTGTCTAAAACAGTATTACTCCCTTGATTATAGTAGGTATAAGAATTATTCTGACCTGAGAGAGTTATTGTATAATCGTTATTCTCACCGGCATCATTTTCAATATGAAGTGTAATCTCACCATATTTGATGATCTGACAATCCAGAATAGTATTCTGATCTGAAACAGTTTGAACTGCATAGAAAATGGAATCGATATATCCTTCTTTAGAGATCAGAACATCATAAGTACCATCATTCAGATTTGATAAAGTATAGCGACCATTGGAATCAGTTTTTGCTGTATGACTTCCGGT